>NZ_JALKBD010000100.1 GCF_023015905.1 Arenibacter sp. F20364
ACGGGTGGATCGGGCGACTTCACTTTTGAACTTTTACCCGGAGGTCCTTCCCAGAGTCTGATAAGCCAAACGGCCGACTTTACATTGACCGCCCCGGGGGACTATACCTTTAGGGTCACAGACAATGTTACCGGTTGCTATTTCACAACTGCGCCGTACACCGTTGCCCCCTACGACCTGATAGAAGTAGTGGCCACCGCCCTTACCCCGGTGACCTGTTATGGGGACTCCGATGGGGAATTGCAGATACAGGTGAACAACTATCTGGGCAATTACGATTACCAGGTCTTTGACAGCAGTGGCGCAAGCGTAACCGCAGTTATAAGTTCCGATACCTCCGCCAACCCAAGGACCATTTCAGGATTGCCCGCAGGAAACTTCTATGTGGTGCTTACCGCTACCGATACCCCGTTCTGTGATGATACCTCCAATACGGTGACCATTGTATCGCCAGCAGCCGACTTGAACCTTGTGGAAACGAACAATATCAACGCCAACTGTAACATCGGTGCCCAGGTGACCGTTACCGCCAGCGGTGGGAACGGCGGATATACCTATGCCTTCGTACAGGACGGTGCAGTTGTAAACCCAGGGGATTATACCGCAAGTGCCAGTGCCATACTTGACCCGGCCACCAACCTTAACTGGGACGTTTGGGTGAAGGATGCCATGGACTGTACCCATATGATCGATGTCGTTATAGCTGAGGATCCTATGCCGACGTTAAGCCTTCCGGCCTATGCCGACGACCAGTGTACCTCCAACGGGACATCCTATACCTTTACCGCAACAGGCAACGGTGTGGCTCCAATAAAATACAGCATCGGGAACGGATTCCAGAGCAGCGGCACTTTTACAGTATCCGCCCCGGGAACCTATACCGTGACCGTGCGTGACGCCAACGGGTGTACCGTGACCGATACCATTGACATACTGCCCCCATTGGGCGCGGCTGCAGTGGCAACCGCACAGCCTTCATGTATCGCCAACGACGGGGTGATCACCATCACCGCAAGCGGTGGGGCAGGTGCAGGCAACTATGAGTACGACCTATTGAATTCCATTGGCAACAGCCTAACCGGAGGAGCCCGTCAGGCCTCCAACGTATTCAACGTTCTGGCTCCGGGCAATTATACCGCCATCGTTTACGATACCTCGGGATCCGGATGTGACGCCCAGGTGCCCGTTTTCTTGGAAACCCCTACACCGGTAGTATTTACATATACCAATGAGGACGTATCCTGTAACGGGGGTGCCGACGGTTCCATTCAGGTCATCCTGGATGCTTCCAACGACAACCCGCCATATACCTTTACCATCAACGACGGTACAAATCCGCCGACCACACAGAACACTAACCTGTTCACAGGTCTCACCGCAGGTAACTACGACATAACCGTAACCTCCGATAGGGGATGCTTTACCATGCAGACC
>NZ_JALKBD010000101.1 GCF_023015905.1 Arenibacter sp. F20364
AAAAAAAATAAATCAAAACAATAAGATTTCGCTATGCGAGTGTCAGAAAGCAAACGCCAGTTTGCTCCCGTACTGTTCATAGCTAAACCGTTAGCAAACATATGGTACGTTAAAAATGCTTTGTCCTTAATCCATAGTTTCAGGTGCAAAAACTCGGATGGAGGATTGACCTCTCACTCAGATGCAAATGGATTTAAGCTCGATTCGGAGGAGCACGGAGTGGTTCGCAAGGCTTTCTTACTCAGACTCACTCAAAACGCAAGCAGAACGCTAGCTTTTACTCGGGCGCAAAAAACAAAACGATTTACCAAACAAATCTTTCACTAATGACGACAATGAACTTTCAATGTGAAGAATTGACTATTTCAGACGAAGAGTTGGGTTGTACCATAATTTTTTCTGACTCAAAAAGTGCAGATGATCAATTCAAAACTATTGACGAGATTATGAATTCGGAAGAAAAGTATCTATTAATTCAAAAGACTTACCCAGAAGACGACTTTGAGCATAGCTATTACCACATTGAATCATCAGAATCTGACACAGCACTGGATTTTGAAGACAAAATGATCGTGAGGTTAAATCGAGATAAATTTGAAATCAGCTGGTCCGGAGATCAGTTAAAAATAGGATTAGACTTGACCAACAGGGAACTTATCGACCTGAAGGAAATCCTCGAAGTCGTATTTAAGGAACGAGTAATAATGAAAAAATAAAAAACGATTTGCTAACAGTGGCTATAATTCAGTCTTACTTTCTCCAAAACATAAAATTTCTTACTTTTAATCCGGCCCGATTCCGAACTGAAAAATCCTGTCGGATTTCCCAGACCGAAATCATAGCCTTAACGTTGTGTACAATATTGGAGAACTTTAAATCATGAAAACAACTTTGCTTTTACTATTAACATTTTTCCCTCTGATTTTAATCGGACAGGATTTAAAGTGTTGTGATTCCGAAAAGGAAATTGAAACATATTTGAGCGGTAACTGGAAAAAGAAAGATTCTGATGAAAAGCAGCAATATCTTTATGAATTTAATGATGGAATCGGAAAATTTAAGGTGTTTGATATAAAAAGAAACGGAATATTGGAGAGAGCAGAAGTAAATCAACCTGATATAAGAATCTTAAAATCAGAGACTGGATTTGAAATTGAGCACGATTTTGGTGGACTAAAAACATACGCTGGAATAAAATATCTTGATTCCACTCAACTGATTGTGACAAGGAGAGATGGAGCTGAAAAAGAGTACTATAAGGTTCCTGAATAAAATACTGTACACAACAATAGTAACCGTTGCACAACCCCGTAATTATTAAAACAACGACCTCGATAACTGCTTTTTAAGGTGGTTTTGTTTTTTAAGCACCCGAACA
>NZ_JALKBD010000102.1 GCF_023015905.1 Arenibacter sp. F20364
TTCATTACTGTCCCATTAAAATCTAAAATAGTTCTTTGAAATATTTGAAATATAGTTAGTTACAGAGGTTTTTCGATTAAACGGATTTCAATTTTAACTTTTGCAATTCTTATACAGATTTGCAATGCATAAAGACAAATTCGTTTTCTCACAGCTTGTTTCCTTTTTGGATAGAAACAAGTTCAATTATATTGTTCGTACCTATCGGGGGGATAAATATGTGAAGCACTTCACCTGCTGGAACCAGTTGCTCGCTTTGATGTTCGGCCAGCTCTCCAATCGTGAAAGCCTTAGGGATCTGGTAATCGCACTTGATGCCCACCGATCCAAATGTTATCATTTGGGAATGGGGAAGAATGTCTCTAAATCATCTTTGGCAAGGGCCAATCAGGACAGGGATTACCATATCTTTGAGGAGTATGCCTACTATTTGGTAAATCAGGCCAGAGAAACCAGAACTACCAACATCTTCGATCTGAGTGGCCACGTCTATGCTTTCGATTCGACAACGATCGACCTGTGTCTTTCCGTATTCTGGTGGGCAAAGTTCCGAAGGAGAAAAGGTGGCATCAAAGTACACACCTTGTATGATGTGGAAACACAGATACCGGCATTTTTTCATATTACCGAAGCTTCAGTACACGACTCAAAGGTTATGAAAGAAATTCCTTATGAACCAGGGTCCTACTATATATTTGATCGAGCCTATAACAACTTTAAGATGCTGTATAAAATCCATCAGATAGGTGCTTACTTTGTGATCAGGGCAAAGAATAACCTGCAGTACAGATCCATCAAGTGGAAACGCAGATTGCCCAGGAACGTGCTTTCAGATCTGACCATTGGGTTGACTGGATTTTACCCAAAGCAGTACTATCCTGGGTCACTGCGGCTTGTCAGATACTGGGATGAACTACAACAACGGGAGTTCGTCTTTTTGACCAATGCTACTCACATCTCAGCCCTACAGGTTGCTGAACTTTATAAGAACCGCTGGCAGGTAGAGCTGTTCTTCAAATGGCTGAAACAACACCTTAAAATCAAAAAGTTCTGGGGTACTACCGAGAATGCCGTGCGAATCCAGATCTATGCTGCCATCTGCACCTATTGTTTGGTGGCCATCGTTCAGCACGATATGAAACTGGAGAGAAGTACTTATGAAGTGCTGCAGATATTAAGCATCTCCCTGACCGATAAAACGAACCTTCGGGAACTCTTTAGCAAAACTAAATTTCAAAATGACAAAGAACGAAATAGGCTTAATGGGCCAAATTTATTTAATTTTTAAAACGTCCCAATTTTAATGGGACACTAGTG
>NZ_JALKBD010000103.1 GCF_023015905.1 Arenibacter sp. F20364
TGTCCAATAATTCCGAATACTCGCTACAAAATATTTGGACTTGAATTTGCTATCTGTCCTTTTCTGCAATTTTTAAAATATTGAAGTTTCTTACTGTCTGGGATGACCACCAACTCCTGAGTGTGTTGTTTAGCGTTTTATCATGAAAAAGTGTTGAGTACATTCTTTAGACATGAGATCAAAAGATTGTATTGTGCAATTTCAGATTTCCATATCACATTTCCCAAAAGCCAATTTACATCTTGGACTTTACGTTAGTATTCAAGTTTATCCGCGACATAGGAGGAGCACAGATATTCTTGAAAAAGATACCACCGCTCGCAACCTAATCATGATTACCTAAGATCATTTTTTAAAGAAACGGACGGTTTATAATTAATTATTTAAATAAAATAACAATGCAAGTTTTTGAACCATTTACATTATCAGGATTAGAATTAAAGAACAAAATTGTTATGGCTCCTATGACAAGAAGTAGGGCCGTCAACAATATTCCAAACGACTTAATGAAAGAATATTATTCGCAGCGAGCAGACGCTGGCCTAATTCTTTCTGAAGCTACCGGTGTTTCAGCCAATGGAACCGGATATCCTCGAATTCCATCAGCTTATACCCCCCAGCAAATTGAAGGGTGGAAAAATATTGCCGAAGGTGTACACGCCAAAGGGGGGAAGTTCTTTGTACAGCTTTTCCATACAGGACGCGTTTCAGCATCTCTAAATTTTCCTAAAGGAGGCAGAACTGTAGCACCTTCACCTATACCCTTAACATCAATGGAAATGTACACCGATCAGGAGGGTATGCAACCGCATGATGTTCCAAAAGAAATGTCACTTGCTGACATTAAACAGGCTCAAAATGAATTTGTAAACGCTGCGACCAAACTTATTGAAGCTGGTATTGATGGTGTAGAAGTGCATAGTGCAAATGGTTATTTATTGGATCAATTCTTAGACCCAGGAACAAATCAACGAACTGATGAATACGGTGGAAATTTTAAAAATAGAGCAAAGTTCACCTTAGAAACTACACAAAAGGTAGTTGATGCGATTGGGGCTGACAAAGTTGGTATACGGTTTTCCCCATATAGTGTCCTTCACGGAATGTCCGGCGACTATCCTGAAATCACAGAAGTATATACTTATTTGGCCCAGGAACTATCAAAGATGGGTATTGCCTATATCCACATTGCAGACCAACGTGCAGCCATGTCCGCCCCCGAATTTG
This sequence comes from Arenibacter sp. F20364, assembly GCF_023015905.1. GTDB lineage: Bacteria > Bacteroidota > Bacteroidia > Flavobacteriales > Flavobacteriaceae > Arenibacter. The sequence continues at coordinate 1,228 of NZ_JALKBD010000103.1, forward strand.
CAACAGAAATCTGGAAAATTATCGGAGATAACTTTAACGGTACTAT
>NZ_JALKBD010000104.1 GCF_023015905.1 Arenibacter sp. F20364
AAAAAAAATAAATCAAAACAATAAGATTTCGCTATGCGAGTGTCAGAAAGCAAACGCCAGTTTGCTCCCGTACTGTTCATAGCTAAACCGTTAGCGGTAACTTGCTATAAAAATTTAAGACCAGCTTCGGGACTTCCTTTTTTTTGCTGCCTACCCTATAGTTTTCCCAATCTGTTCGCAAACAGTACGTTTATCAGGACAGCAAAAAACCACGGTTTGCAATTCTAGGAATCAGGAATTAAAAGGGTTTTGGGATTTATAATAGAGCACCGTAAAGGCCAAACCATTTGCCGCCAGTACGCAAGGGTTACGCAAGCAGCACGCAGATGGACTTTTGGCCTGCCCTGCCCAGCCCCGGCTATGTAAAACCTCAGATAATAATGGTGTCTATTAAGGCCTGCGCCGGATTGAATATGCGGCAAAAATACGCGGACAATTACTTAGGGTTGTGCCTTGGGGCAGGGCCTGCGCTGCAAGCAACCGCTAACATGGCCTATAATTCAGTCTTCCCTTTTTCAATAGAGAAAATTTCTTACTTTTAATCCGGCCCGATTCCGATCCTGAAAAATCCTGTCGGATTTCCCAGACCGAAATCATAGCCTTAACGTTGGCAGTAATGTAATCCAATTCACACTACACACTAACTGAATTATTTGTAAAGGACTTATCACCAAAGATTTTCTTTCTATGATGGATACCCCAATTATGCAATTCAAAAATGACTTTTTCTAGCGTTTTGGAATGTTCTGTTGGCTTATATTCTGTTCTTACAGGAAAACCATTTAAAACAGTTCTTGTAATCAACTGATTTTCTTCCAAATCTTTTAATTCCTTTGACAAAACTTTGGTACTTAACTTTGGAATACTTCGCTCTATTTCCCTAAAGTGCTTATTTCCTTCCCAAATAGAAATTAAAATTAAAAGTTTCCATTTTCCACCTATTACATCTAAAGTGTCTCTTACAGGTAACAAGGCGGACATACACTCTTTATGTTCCCTTTTTTCCATATCTATTAATTTTATGATTACCTTGAAGTAACTGATTACCTAAAGGTAGCTGATTACTATTGGTAATCAAAAATAGTTAATTTTGTCATATTATTAATAATAACAATTAAAAAATGAAAAACAAGATTCTTACTGCTTTATGTATTCTATTCGGATTAATGATGATTAATTCAGGATTAAACAAATTCTTCAACTATATGCCTATGCCTGAAATGTCTGAAGAAATGATGCAAATTATGGG
>NZ_JALKBD010000105.1 GCF_023015905.1 Arenibacter sp. F20364
ACTGTTACCTACCCTTTTTGCTGACTTTTTACTTCTGACATAGATACTGAAATCATCAGCATATCTAACATAACGATGTCCGCGCTTTTCCAGTTCCTTATCCAGCTCGTTGAGCAGGATATTGGAAAGCAACGGACTTAGAGGCGAACCTTGTGGGACGCCCTTTTTGCGCTTGTTTAGTTTGCCGTTGATCAGTATCGGTGCCCTAAGGAATGAGCGTAACAGCTTCATCGTGGGTCTACATTTCACCTTTTTATATATCAGTTCCAAGAGGACATAGTGTTCCACCTCGTCAAAGAAGCTCTTTAAATCGATGTCTACTATGCACTGATACTCTGAATTAATATTCTTTAGGCTTTGTGCGACCGCTTGATGGGCATTGCGCTCTGGTCTGAATCCATAACTATGCTGCTGAAAGTCTGGCTCGAATATGGGTTGCAAAACTTGATGCAGTGCTTGTTGAAATACCCTATCGACCACGGTGGGAATGCCGAGCATCCGTTTCTTGCCGTTGCTTTTGGGTATTTCCATTCCCAATATTGGAGACACCTGATAAGACTCCCGTTCTATCTGTTGGGTGTATCGCTTGGCATGGGTTCGAAGCATAGATTTAAGTTCCATTACGGAAACTCCGTCCACTCCTGCACCACCCTTGTTGCGGAATACCTGTAAATAGGCGTCGTTAAGGTTCCTTTTACTTGTTAAACGTTTAATCATTAACACTAAAATTGTTTCGCTGTCCCGCTTAATCCATGGCTACTGTTCTACTAGAAAACTATCCGTAACATAAAACCGCTCCGTGGTTTATTAAGTACCATTATCGTTCAGTCCTTCACCAACCTATCAGGTGGTTGGCTACTACGACGTCAGCTGACTTCTCCATTTAGCTACACGTAACTTTGGAGACCTCCCCAGGTAATAACATCTTCTTTCCCTCGATTCCTGCCAGATCTACTGCTTCGGCATTCACTTAAATGTGTTTCGGACTTTACAATGATGTGCTTGCTCATCCATCCTAACAGCCTCATATCTGGTTCCTGTTCGTCAGTACCGAGTTTTGTAGTCTCGCTTCCTTCAGATGTAACCTCGCAGTTACCACCCTTGCGACTTACTAATGGTTCAAGGCGTTACCCCTGCCCATAAGGGACTTGCACCCTCTAGATTAATACCATATCTTAGATATGATAAAGATGCCCATGCTGGGCACACACA
>NZ_JALKBD010000106.1 GCF_023015905.1 Arenibacter sp. F20364
GACAAAACCCCTACAACGGAAGAACCTGTGGAGATGGGCGGATTGAAGGCTTTCCCTGGAGCTGAAGGCTTCGGCCAATATGCCACTGGTGGAAGGGGCGGCAAAGTCATCCATGTTACAAACCTAAATGATAGCGGATCCGGTAGTTTTAGGGAGGCTCTGCAAGCATCAGGTACCAGAACCATTGTATTCGACGTAGGTGGGACAATCAATGCGAAGAATTATTTTGACATCCCCTATGGAAAGGGAAATGTAACCATTGCCGGACAAACCGCTCCGGGAGGTGGCATTTTGATCAGGGGTGGAGAACTTAGGATAAGCGCCAGTAATGTCATAGTGAGATATATAAGGTTCCGACTTGGTTCCAGCACATCAGGGGCAGCCTCCAATGAGGACGGAATAAATATTACCGCCTATTCCGGCAATAAAATAGAAAACATTATTATAGACCATTGCAGTGTTAGCTGGGCCCAGGATGAAAACATCTCCCTGGTCGGCGGTTTTTCAGGCAGTACCATAAGCAATGTAACAATCCAAAATTGTATCATTGCCGAAAGTGGCTATGGCCTCTTAAGTTATAAAAACAATAGAAATATATCCGTGATAAATAATCTCTTTGCAAACAACAAGGAAAGGAACATAAGGGCGAATTGGCCTATAAGAGGAGCCTTCCAGTTTGAACAAATAAACAATATTGTTTACGGTTATAGAGGAGGGAACAACCCAAGTCTGGGAATTAAATTCACCTCGCTCAACAATATATTCAAAAAGGCGCCATCAATTTCCTTTGGCGGAAATGCATCCGTACAGGGCGAAGAGGACGGAACCGGAAATCCTGGGGACACCTATGCATATATTGCGGGCAATATTGCGGCGTCCGGACAGAGCGAATATTCCTCAAACCTTAAGCCTTATTTAAAATCCGCCCCATTTGATTCCTCCGGATATTCTGCCATTCCGGCAAGTGCTTTGGAGGACGAACTATTGGACCACGTGGGAGCCAGCCTGCCCACTAGAGATGCCGTAGATTCAAGGATTATCAACAATTACAAATCTGGTCTAGGTTCCCTGGTAAATTCCGGTACTTTCCCGAGCATAACAGGGGGCAACGCACAAAACGATAGCGACAAAGACGGGATTAGTGACAC
>NZ_JALKBD010000107.1 GCF_023015905.1 Arenibacter sp. F20364
GTTCCAACCGCATCCGTAACCAAGACCTTGTCGTTGCCTCCGCTTAATATGTTTTCAGTTTGTACCGCATTGTCCGCCAATTTAGCATTGGTCACGGCATCAGCACCCAATTTGGCGGTTACTATGGAAAGGTCTTCCACCTTGAAGGGATCCAAAGTAGTACCTGCTCCGGTAATCGTTACCTGATCGGCAATAGCGGCAAAGCTGGACTTGTCCACCCAAGCTACTGTTCCGACCGCATCGGTAACCAAAACTTTATCATTGCCTCCACTTAATATGTTTTCTGTCTGAACCGCATTGTCCGCCAATTTAGCGTTGGTCACGGCATCGGCAGCCAATTCGGTAGTTCCCACGGCTCCGGCAGCTATCTCCAAGGTAACATCTCCCAATAGAGCATTGGCATCACCCCCTACGGTTAGATCCGACGAAGTAATGTTACCATCACCATTGATTGCTGTTCCGTCAACTTCCAGTGCTCCCGTGGCTACATTCTGTACCAGTCCGCTTCCTGCAACGTCGGAATTGATCTTGGCAGCCGTTACGGCATCATCGGCCAGTTCATTCGCCGTAATACCTCCAGTGGCCACGTCCAATGTATAAGGACTTACTGTTGTACCTGCGCCTGAACGGATTAAAGTTCCATCTGTTGCGTTTGTTACCTCGTTGCCAATTACACCGTCATTTTCAGTAACGGTCACAGAACCTAAATCTACTAGAATCCAGTCGGTCCCATCCCATTGCATTACCTGCCCGGAGACAGTACCATCAGCGATGTTTTCCAATTGCACCGCATCATCGGCCAATTTTGCATTGGTAACCGCATCAGGGCCGAGTTTGGAATTTACTATGGATAGATCTTCTACCTTGAAAGGATCCAAGGTAGTACCCGCTCCGGTTATCGTCACCTGATCTGCCAAAACAGCAAAGCTGGACTTGTCCACCCAAACAACTGTTCCAACCGCATCGGTAACCAAAACCTTATCGTTACCACCTGAGGAAATATCCTCTGTAAGGATGGTACCGTTCAAAATATTTTCTGTCTGAACCGCGTTGTCGGCCAATTTAGCATTGGTAACCGCATCGGCACCAAGTTTCGCTGTTACTATGGAAAGGTCTTCCACCTTGAA
>NZ_JALKBD010000108.1 GCF_023015905.1 Arenibacter sp. F20364
CTGGAGCCACTGGCGACAAAGGTGAAACTGGTGCTCAGGGTCCAATAGGACTTACTGGAGCAACTGGTGCTGACGGAGCCAAAGGAGATACAGGTACCAAGGGAGATCAAGGCGACAAGGGTGATACCGGAGCTACAGGTGCTACTGGTTCAACTGGAGCTAACGGAGCTAAAGGAGACAAAGGTGACAAGGGAGATACCGGAGCCAAAGGAGATACAGGTGCCAAGGGAGATCAAGGCGACAAAGGTGATACTGGAGCTAAAGGAGATACCGGTGCTAAAGGCGACCAGGGAGATACTGGTGCGACCGGAGCCAAGGGTGACAAAGGTGATAAGGGTGACAAAGGTGATACTGGAGCCACTGGCGAAAAAGGTGACAAAGGAGATACCGGTGCTCAGGGTCCAATAGGACTTACCGGTGCTAAAGGAGACCAGGGAGATACTGGTGCAACTGGTGCTACTGGAGACAAAGGAGACACTGGTGCAACCGGCCTAACTGGAGCCAAGGGAGATCAAGGCGACAAAGGTGAGACCGGAGCTCAAGGTATTCAGGGTGTAACTGGAGCTAAGGGAGAAAAGGGTGATAAAGGAGATACTGGAGCGACCGGAGCTACTGGTGCAACCGGAGCCAAAGGTGACACTGGAGCCAAAGGGGACAAAGGAGACCAAGGAGATAAAGGTGAAACTGGTGCTCAAGGACCTACAGGAGCTAACGGAGCTAAAGGAGACAAAGGTGACAAAGGAGATACCGGGGCTACTGGTGCTACTGGTGCGACAGGAGCACAAGGACCAATAGGTATAAGTATAACTGGAGCAAAAGGCGACAAGGGTGATACCGGAGCTTCTGGTACAACCGGAGCCAAAGGTGACACAGGAGCAACTGGAACTACCGGAGCCAAGGGAGACCAAGGAGATAAAGGAGACACTGGTGCTAAAGGCGACCAGGGTGATACTGGTGCGACCGGAGCCACTGGTGCAACCGGAGCTACCGGAGAACAGGGTATTCAAGGTATACAAGGAGAAACCGGTGCCAAGGGAGATCAGGGAGACAAAGGAGACAAAGGAGATACCGGTGCTCAGGGTCCGATAGGACTTAATGGCGCAACTGGTGCTGATGGAGCCAA
>NZ_JALKBD010000109.1 GCF_023015905.1 Arenibacter sp. F20364
TAACGTTTCGTTTTGTGCCACTTTGAAAGATCAAGTAACAATTACCTTGTCGCTTAAAAACAAGCGATATGGCCAATACACTTGATCCAATGGACCTGAAACAGATTATTTCTTTGCACCTCGATGGACTGAGCAACCGTAAGATAGGTGCCACCCTGGGGATATCCCGTAATACGGTAAATACCTATATGCGCCTTTTCGGAGCCTGCGACCGTTCTCTTAAGGAACTGTTGGCCCTTGACAATGGGGCCCTGGAGGCCCTCTTCCCATCCCATACGACCATAGACAATGAGCGCTACGAAGAGCTCATGCGGTCTTTTGAGGGAATCAACAAAGCTAGGAACCATCCCGGATTTACCTTCCTCCACCATTACCGGGATTATGTGCAAACGGCCAAGGACCCCTATGGCTATACCCAGTTCCTGGAACATTACCGTCGCAAATATGCCAAGACCAAAGGTTCGATGAAGCTCGAGCACGACCCCGGCAAGGAACTGTTCATCGACTTCGCGGGCAAGAAGCTCCATATCGTCGATAGGGCCACAGGGGAAGTAATCCCGGTGGAAGTGTTCGTAGCCATCCTGCCCAATAGCCAGTATACCTACGTGGAGGCCTGCAGGAGCCAAAAACGGGGGGACCTGATCGCTTGTTGCACCAATGCCCTGAACTATTACGGTGGCGTGCCCAAGGCCATCGTATCGGACAACCTGAAATCCGCGGTGACAAGGGCCAGCAGATATGAGGCCGATATCAACCGGAGCTTCAAGGATTTTGCACGCCATTACAACTGCGCCATAAACCCCGCCCGGGGGTATTCCCCGCAGGACAAGGCCCTGGTGGAGAACGCCGTGCACCTTGCCTATCAGCGCATCTATTACCCGATACGGGAAATGGTGTTCTTCTCCCTGGCCGACCTGAACCTGGAGATAAAACGCCAGTTGGGGGCCTATAACGATCTATTGTTCAAACGAAAGGAGGCCAGCCGCAGGGAGCTGTTCCAATCCGTGGAACGGGAATACCTCAAGCCCCTGCCCGGGAGTGCGTACGAGCTAAAGGATTACCGCAGGGCCAAGGTCCAGAAGATGGGCTATGTATACTTCTCCCCGGACAAGAGCTATTA
>NZ_JALKBD010000010.1 GCF_023015905.1 Arenibacter sp. F20364
AATAACGATAAATCGGTTCCTTTGTCCATCCCTTAAATTTAAAGTGCAAAGAAATAAATTATTCACTTCAGACCCAAGTTTTGTTCTTGATCCATGAAAAGGTTTGTGAACAAGGAGTTTTAGTCTTTGGGTTCTCGGGGAACACGGGTTTACATTTAAATTGAATAACTATTGTCTATTATGATGGTTAATTCTTTTAAATTGATAAGGAAAGATTATTTAGTCCATTTGTTACAATAATTCATTACTTCTTTGATAGCCTGGATGCTGTGGTACCAAAATGTTTTTTAAAGGCATATGAAAAATGGGAAAGATTTTCGAAACCTAAATCTAGATATATCTCTGAAGGCTTTTTGTTTTTTTGTCTAGAAGGAAGTGTGCTTCTTCCAAACGTTTTTTGGTCAACCAACGCCCTGGAGAATCACTAAAAGTTTTTTGAAAATCACGCTTAATTGTTGCCAGACTTCTTCCTGTAAGTTTAGCAAATTTATCGAGAGAAACATTGAAAGTGAAATTCTGGTTCATATAAGCTTCTAAATCGATTTTATGAGGGTCCTTAAAATCGAATAAAAAATTGGAAAGCTCCGGTTTTACTTTAAAAAGTAAATCTAAAGCTTCCATTGTTTTTATTTCAGAAATAGGTTCTGTTAGCTTTTGAAGATTATTAAAATATGGTAACAATGATTCAAAATAACCTTTCAAGAAAACGTCTCTGGTTAATTCAATCATGTAATCTCCTTTATAGGAATTCTGTTTTTCAATATTATTAATCTTTGCATATTTTTTTAATGCGTTCTGCTCAAGTAAAATATTAATTGCTTTAAAAGGCTTATTAGATTTAGGTAGTTTTAAGGATTTAGCCAATTGATTTCTTCGGATAAGCCCAATGCTATTTTTTTTTAAAGTGACTGTACCATTATTTGTATAAAGATGTAATCCTCCTGAAAGTATAATCCCTAAAGCGTGTTCGTTAACAAACTGTTCATTACCTCGTTCTTTTTCGTAGACACAGGAATAAAGTAAATTATGTTTCTGTACACTCATTAGTTTTAATTTTTAAACTGGCTCAAAATTATTTTGTCCATCATTTTATCGGATAACATCTTCCTCATTAAAAGTAATGGCTTTGCCATAAAGCCGCCACTATATCTTGTTTTAGGTTTATTCACGGTTATAGCCTTTAGGATAAGATTGGCAATTAGTTCAGGTTCGGCATTTTTAGCTTTAAATTTTTCACCTGTTTCTATCATTTTATCTACCATAGTCCCATAAACTCCCTTTTCAGAAACTTTACGAGCATTTTTCATAGCTATATCACTCCATTCAGATTTAACTCCACCTGGTTCTATAACAATGACATCTATACCAAATTGTTTAACCTCCATTCGCAAACTATCACTTAAGGCTTCTAAAGCAAATTTACTTGCATGGTACCAACCTCCATATGGATTTGCCAACTTACCTCCAATAGAAGATATATTAACAATTTTACCAAACTGATTCTTACGCATATAAGGTAAAGCCAATTGCATCAATCTAGCAGCTCCAAATACATTAACTTCTAATTGATAGCGTGCATCCTCTATGGCTACCTCCTCAATGGCACCATAATACCCTAAACCAGCATTGTTGATCAGCACATCAATTCGACCTTCATTTTTGATAATTTCATCAACGCCAGAAACTGTTGTACTATCCCGGGTTACATCCATTAGAAGAATTTTGGCTCCCAACAGTTTTAAATCGTTCATATTATCGACCCTACGAGCTGCACCGTAAACTATAAATCCTTCTTTTAGCAACAATTTGGCTGTTGTTTTGCCCATTCCTGAAGAGGCTCCGGTTATTAATACCACTTTGTTCATATATTACTTTTATAAAGTTATAAAGCAAAAGTAGCTCACCTTTAGTGTAGCTACTTTGTTTAAAAGCTCAAACATATCTTTGAGCAACAGGTAAAGAACTTGCGAACCAACTAAAGAGTTGTTTGCTTTAATATCTTATGTTTTAGATAGTGGTCTAACGAATATTTCCCTCCTCCAACGAAAAACAAACACAGTGCTATTATAAGATAAAGTAATGCAAGTTCTGCAGAGCCAGATCCTGCGGCACTATGTCCATCTGCTTTAGCTAACCATAATGGAAACCCAAAAAAAGGATCTCCATCACCTTCAAATGAATATTTTACAGTAATACGATAAATAGGATCTTTAAAAGGTATATGCATAAAGGCTATACCTACAAACATAGTTATAGTAGCACCCAAGGATGCCAATGGCACAAAAATGCCGAGTATCAATGCAATACCGCCCCCAAATTCACTTATAACCGCTAATAATTGAAGAATGCCCGGGAAGGCATCTCCCGCGAAACTCATTGGTGTGGCAAGCTTTGGTAACCCATGCATGATTAATCCAAAACCTGCAATTAGACGTACTATTAATAAACCTATTGAAGCAAAGCTATTGCTTTTGCGTTCTCCAAAAAGGAGATTTGAAATTGTTGAAATTGTTTTCATGATTTGATTTTTTTAAATGAGTTTAATTTTTTAGCCCATCAATGAAAATATAAAGCGATTTTATTTTTCCATTTTCTATGACAAAGATGTCTTGTCCTGTTATTTCATCAGGTTTGGAAGATGGCCCAAATTGCCAAAACAGTCTCGCTACATTATTATGACTTTCAATTGGTTGAGAAATACTGAAGGAAAAACTAGGATGTTTTGCTTGTAATTCTTCAATGAAATCATTCAGTTTTGAATGTCCGTTTATTACAAAAAATGGATCGACTATTTCTACATCTTCTGCATATACTTTTTTAATGGACTTGTTTCGCTTTCCAGCATCTTCTTCTGACCATATTTTCAAATGCTTTTTTGCTAAAGCTTCTATGTCTACTTTGCTCATATCTGTATGTTTTTTTTGTTTTATACTATTTTCTTCGGAATTTAGTTTTGGGTTAGATTCTTGTGCATTTAGATTGGAATTAAACCCCATAACTATCAAAATCGCCAGCATTATTATTTTTGTTTTCATATTTGACTATTTTATTTCAGTTAAAAATTCCGATAATGGTTTTCTCACCTTTTTAAGGTTTAAGTTCCAGTCGTTATTATCATCTCGATACCCTAAGGCCAATAGCATTGAACTTTTCAATCCCTTCTCTTTAAGCCCCAACAATTCATCTAAGGCTAATGGGTCAAAACCTTCCATTGGAGTAGCGTCAATCCCTTCAAGTGCAGCAACAAGTGTAGCAATACCTAATGCAATATGTGCTTGTTTGGCTGCATGATGAAAATTGTTTTCATCGCTCATCGCTCCAAAAAACTGTTTTGAAAAGTTCCTTTGTCCTAAAGTTTTTTCAATGGGTAGATCACGCTCTTTTGCCAAGTGATCGAAAACACCATCAATTCTTTCTTTTGAATAGGTATCCCAGGCTGCAAAGACTAGCAAATGTGAAGATTCAACAATTTGTTTCTGATTAAAAGCTATGGGCTCTATCTTGCTCTTCAGCTCGTTATTGGTAATAATGATAATTTCATAAGGCTGTAATCCTATACCGGAAGGAGCTAAATGCATAGCTTCGATAATTTTATTTATGGTGCTATCCGGTATTTTTTTGCCTGACATTCTCTTAGCAGCATAACGCCACTTCATTGCTTCTATAATTTCCATTTTATTTAAGGATTTTACGCTTACCCTAGGTATTAGGATAAGCGTGTTTGATTAAACTTATTACCCGCTATATGTGGCCAACCACTTTTCTTTTATCTCTGCTCTCGCATTGATAAATTCTACATCTGTACCTTGCGCAATAGCATCAAGTGGATAGCGCAATGGTCTAGTTCCGTCTTGCATGCTTACCAAGTTTAAGATTCCGTCCGCTATGGTTTGAGGATTCATATCGAACTCTTGCATTTTGCCAAATAATCCAGTTCCAATGGCATTAAACATTTCTGTTGCAACAGGATCGTATGCTGCTGCTATTTCAGGCTTGTCCGCACCAATTCCTGGTTTACTGCCGTTGTTCATTTCTGTAGGATAAACACCTGGTTGTATGGTTACGTTTTCAATATTGAATTGGGCCAATTCCGCCTGTAAACCTTCGACAATACTTTCTACACCAAACTTTGAAGCTAAATAGGGAATCATAAAAGGTAATGTGTGAGCACTTGCCCCCGAAGTTATATTGATTATCAAACCACTTTTTTCCTTACGCATACTTGGTAAAACAGCTTGATAAGTTCTAATAACACCATAAAAGTTTACTTCAAACATTTTACGGATTTGCTCTAATGAAGTAGCTTCCAAAAGCCCAAAACCTGTTACTCCGGCATTGTTGACCAATACGTCAATTTTTCCGTGTTTTGAAAGTGTTTGTTGAAATGCATTTGATACCGAACTGTCATCAGTTACATCAATTTCAACTACTTCAACATTAGGCAATGTTGAAAGTTCATTGGCCGCTTCTTTGTTTTTGCCCAATACTCCTCTCATACCAGCGATTACAGTATGACCGGCTTTTGATAAAGTGATGGTTGTTAATTTCCCAAAACCTGAACTTGTTCCTGTGATAAAAATTACTTTGCTCATTTTTATATAATTTTAAATTATTAATGAGACAAAGATGTCACTGAAATGGACTTTTTTCCATTGACATTTAAATGAAAAAACTATTGACAAATGTCAACGTTTTTACCTCTTGTTCGCTTGGGATCTAATGCGGCTTAGGGTTTCGGGTGAAATACCTATGTATGAAGCGATCATGTGTTGGGGAACACGATTGGCAATTGATGGGAATTTTAAAACGAAATTATTATATTTTTCTTCAGATGTAAGACTAATACTGGAATGGATTCTGTTTTGGGAAGTAAGGAAGCTTCTGTGCAATATATTGTTGACCATATTATTAAATAAAGGGAATTTCTTGCAGAGCATATCAAAGTCATCTTTTTTGAATAACAGTATTTCTGCATTCTCTAGGGCTTCTATATTAAACTTTGAAGGTGTTTCATTAACAAGACTTTCTCTATCTCCCGTCCAATAGTTTTCAGGCGAAAAGCTCATAATGTGCTCTGTTCCTTTGTCATCTACAGAATATTTTCTAAGAAAACCACTGGATACAAAGGCATTATAACGCCAAACATCACCTTCTTGCAATAGAAATTGCCTTCTACGCAATTTTTTTAATATGGCATAAGAAAGTATCTCGCTTAAGTCATCCTCAGGCATAGATACTTTGTCATTTATATATTTCTTGAAAACTTCTAACATAATACACAAAGTTAAAAATTTAACTTTGAAAATAGTGTGTAAAAAATAAGCCTAAAATGTACATTAAATAAGTACTTTAGGCTATTTATTTTCTCTTTATTAGAGAAACAAGAAAATTATTTAAGCTGGATAACTTACAATATTTAATGCAGCTAATGATCCACCAGCTTGCTGTAGTTTACTTCCTGTGGCTAGATTGCCTAAATCAATGGGCTTAAAACCGAATTCATGAAGCAGATTAGAAACTGTGTTTTTAGCTTCGGTATCATCACCTGATACAAAAGCAATACGATTGCCATTTTCAACTTTTGGATCTGCAGCTATCCATTTCAAAAAGTAATGATTCAATGTTTTTACTACTCGTGCTTTTGGAAAAAGTTCTTGTACAATTTCACTAGCAGCTTTTCCTTTTAAATCGTCAAAACTCATATCATCTAAAATTGGGTTGGTAACGTCAACTAAAATCTTACCTTCTATATTAGGGACATCTGCCGCTACTTGCTTCAAATGCGACCATCTAACTGTAAGAAAAAGCACCTCTGCTTGATTAACCTTACTTAAATCTGTAGGAATTGCTAGGTTTCCTATACTTGTTGCTTTGTTTTTTAAACTTTCAGCGCCCTTGTTATTTGTAAGCAAAACGCTATGTCCTGCTTTAACTAATTTTTTAGCTATTGCTTCTCCAATTTTTCCTGTTCCTATTATTGCCGTTTTCATAATCTAATGTTTTTATTTTTTATACTGTCTTAATAGATATGCTTTTATTATTTTATTGAAAAGTGTTATTAAAAAAATGTTATTGCTTCTTTTCATATGGCACCCCATCTGGATAGGTGATAAATTCAATTGTTGTACCCCAAGGTGTTAAGCCGTAACAAAAGAAGTTTTTATCCCCTTTCTCAGCTGGAAATAAAAATGGATTTGGACCTGACAACATTTTTCCTCCAGCTACTTCAAATTTTTGAATTGCTTCATCCATATAGTTTGTATAAGACGCAAATTGTATTAATCCTAAATCACTAGATTTTATTGGTTGTCTCTGACCATCAACATGAATTTCAAATAACTCTATTCTAACGCCACTTCCTATTTTAATCATCCTACACGAATAAAGAGCTGCTTTTTGTGCAAGCTTAAGTGCTGATGCAAGTTCATCAGATGCTTCTAAGGGAGTAAGCTCTCTGCTGTAAGATTCATAAATTATCTTAGCATCAAAAGCCTCTTGTAGAAAGACAGTAGCACTATCGATATCTGGCACATTTAAACCAATATGATCAATTTTTGCTATGATGCTTTTAGTTTTCTTATTATTGGATTACTGTGTTTGCTTGAAAAATATTTATTCGATTACCATCTGGGTCTAATGCCATAGTACAAAATAATGCGCCTTCAGCTAGATATCTGTCTTTCCATAAAAATTCTACCCCTTTTTCTTCAAGTTCTTTTGTTGCTTTCTTTAAATCCTCTACTTGAAAAACCAGCGCTTTACTGCCAACTACCGTTGGTGGTGCATCAATTTTTGAATCGTTAATCATCGCATCAATTATTTGACTATCTGAATTTTGAAGCATTTCAATCTTCATACGTGCACCTTCCATGAATGCCATTTGTAACTCACCTTTTTCTACAGGGATAGCTTGTTTCATTACTAATTTAAATCCTAGTATATTAGTATACCACTTTATTGATTCTTCAATATTAGAAACCACAAAAGCAACATTATATAATGCTAATGTGTTTAAACCTCCCTTTAATTTTGTTTGATTTTCCATTTTTTTTCTTAACGATGTTCTTATTTGCTTTGGCTAATATTGAGGCTGAAAATTTTTTTTCAGCCTCAATAAACATTATTGACTAAAAACTATTCTTTAACAAATTGTAGGTCAACAACAAGATTAATTGTGTCACTTACCACTATACTTCCTGCTTCTGTTACCGCACTCCACGTTAAATCGAAATCTTTTCTATTCACTTTTCCGGTAATTTCAAAACCTGCTTTGGTTTGACCATAAGGGTCTACAGCTAATCCATTAAAATCTACATTTAATACAATTTCTTTGGTTTTATCTCTAATTGTTAAATCTCCAACTAATTTATCTCCATCAAAAGATTTTGATTTAAAAGTCAATTCTGGATATTTTTCTACATTGAAAAAGTCATCTGATTTTAAGTGAGCATCTCTATCACTATTTTTAGTATTGATAGAATCAACATTTGCGACAAATTTAAAATCTGCATTTACGAAATTTTCGTTTTCAGTTTCAGCTGTTGCGCTGAAGTCTTCGAAGTGTCCGGTTACTGTAGAGATCATCATATGCTTAACTTTAAAGCTTATTTCTGAGTGTGCTACATCTAAATTCCATTTTGTTTTTACAACTGTTTTCATTTTAAAATTATTTATGTCATTTCTGACGGTTATACTTGTTTTGGATTATTAAAAATTTACTTCAGATATTTTTTTATTTCTGCTGCAGCATGATCAAGCATTGCTTGGGTTGATGGAATACTTGATAAAGCATTGAGCATTCCAAAATCATGGATTGTACCATTATATCTTACAGTCGCAACTTCAACACCCGCTTTATCAAGTTTACGACCATAAGCTTCTGCTTCATCTCTTAAAATGTCGTTTTCTGCGACCATTATTACGGTTGGCGGTAATCCTTTTAACTGTTCCAAGCCTGCTTGAAGTGGTGATGCGTAGATTGAATTACGTTCTTCGGTATTCGTGGTATATTGATTCCACATCCATTCCATGATGGCCGTGGTCAAAAATCGGTCTTTAGCAAAAGTCTTATAAGACTCTTGTGACATACTTGCATCTGTTACTGGCCATAATAATATTTGAGCTTTTAATAGCGGGCCTTTTTCTTCTTTTGCCCTAATAGCAGTAACTGCTGCCATATTACCACCAACACTATTACCCACTACCGCAAGTTTACGTCCATCTACATTGATTTCTTCTCCATGCTTGGACACCCATTTAGTAGCCGCATAAATTTCATTAATCGCTGTAGGGAATTGTGCCTCTGGTGAAGGTGTATAATTTACAAATACTGCCACTGCACCTGAACGAACTACCAAATCTCTCACCAGCCTTTTGTGTGTTGGGTAGTCTCCTAATATCCACCCTCCACCATGGATGAACATGAAAACTGGTAGCGTTCCTTTTGTACCACTCGGACGAACGATATTTAGTTTTACTTCATACCCATCATGATTAATGGTTTTCTCAGATTCTTCAATACCTGAAAGGTCTACATCAATTGATGCTTGTGCTCCAACTAGTACCTGACGAGCATCTTCTTTAGAAAAAGTTTCCAACCCAGGGCCGCCGGAAGAGTTAAGTACTTTTAAAAATTCTTTAGTGCCATTGTCTATGTGTTCATCATTCAAGTAATCTTTTACTTGAGCATTTATTTGTGCACTAATTAGTATTAGAATAAGTGTTACTATTTTCATTTTACTTTTGTTTAAATTATTATATGTCAATATTGACATTACAAAAGTGCAATGAATAGCTTCCTAGTTCCAATGAAGTAGATTAGGAAAAATGGTTGAAGTAGTTTAAGATTTCTTTTGAACCTTATTGTTTCTTATCTTGGATAAGAATTCTGGTGTCATTCCTAAAAAAGATGCTAAAGCGTATTGAGGTAAGCGTTGAGCAATATGAGAATACTTACTCATAAATTGGTCATAACGCCTCTCTGCAGATAATGTTATGTTATTTGTAATTCTACGTTGAAAAAAAGCCAACCCTCTTTCTGCAATAATTCTGAAAAAAGTTTCAAACTTATGATTTGCTTGTTTTAGCTCTTTCTGATTTTCGTAATGTACACGTAGTATTACACTATCTTCAAGAGCAATTACAAAAGATGTTGCCGGTTGTTGATATATAAAGCTATTGTAGTCAGTAATCCACCAATTTTCAATGGCAAAAGAAGTTGTATGGTCATTACCTTCATCTGTTACAACATAAGATCTAAAAGCTCCTTTCACGATAAAATGTACATGATGAGCAATAAAATTAGGTTGTACGATGAATTGTCTTTTTTTTACTTTTATCTCCTCAAAACAGCTTACGAATTGATTGCTTTCGTCTTCATTCAAATCAACATAATTTTGGAGATATTGGGCTAATATTTCTCTTGCATCCATTGAAATCATTTGCTTAGATAGCATCCAATAAAGTTAGCCAAATAAAATTAAATTGAAATAATTAACACAATAAGTTCTTTGGGCTAATTCCAAATTGTTTTTTAAAAGCAAATGAAAAATGGGACAAATTTTCAAAACCTAAGTCAATATATATTTCGGATGGCTTTTGGTTCTTTTTAAAAATGAGAAAATAAGCTTCTTGTAATCTTTTTTGAATTAACCATCGACTAGGTGTGTCATTAAATGTTTGCTTAAAATCCCTTTTGAACGCAGAAAGGCTTCTACCAGTTAAATATGCAAAACGCTCTATACCCACATTGAATTTGTAGTTTTGGTTCATGAACTTTTCCAAGTCTATTTTTTCTGGTTTTCCAAAATCAAAAAATACACCATACAATTCTGGCTGCATTTCTAACAAGATAAGTAAGAGTTCTTCTCGTTTGGAATCTTGTTTTTCTTTTTTAATTTTTCCTTTGCCATCATAATATGGCATCAATGAGCTAATAAACCTTGTGATTTGTTCATTGTTGTTTAAATGGATAAATACCTCCTTAGGTTTGTAACCCCTTCTTACTGGTTGATACTTTTCTTGAAATCGCTTTAAGAATATTTCATCAAAAACAACGGCTACCTTTTCAAATTCATCAATCTTTTTTTGTTTGTTATAACGTACCAAATGGTTTTTACGAACAATGCAACAATCGCCCGGATTCATTGTAACATAATTACTGCCATCATAACCACTTAAGATTCCTTTGGCCAAAAACAAAAACAAATGTTCCGGAATAAATTGTTCTGGTGAAATCTCTGGTCCTATATAACACGATTTTATATCCATTTATTTTACTCAATAATATTGAATTTAATTAGACTAACAGCAGTATCGTTTATAGTTTCTTCTTTATTTCGAGGTTTCCAATCTAAAATAGTTTTTGCTTTTTTATTAGAAATAATTTTTATAATTCCTACTTGAGAAGCAACGGATTTTAATTCAGGCTTTAAATATGATAATATTTTCACCAACCAATTAGGAAGCACTTTTTTAGTAACCTTTTTTGCAGATTCATTTTTTTGTTGACGAAGAATCATTGCAATTTCAGGTAAAGAAGTAGTCTCATCTGAACAGGCTAAAAAACGTTGATTTTTAGCTTCCTTACTTATCATGGCTTTGATATGTATAGCTGCTACATCCCTTACATCAACAATACCAAAATAAACTTTTGGCGCTGCTGACATTTTTCCATTCATGAGTTGTTCTATCAATCCTACCGAACTTGCAAAGTCATTACCTAAAATGGGGCCAAATATTCCAACAGGATTAATAACTGTTAATTCTAAAGTGCATGAATCAGTTTTAATGAAATCCCAGGCAGCTTGTTCAGCAAGTGTCTTTGATTTGATATATGCCCCAATAGTTGCATTGGGATCCGTCCAATCCTCTTCAGTAAAGATATGGTTTTCAGGGTTGATACTATAACCTATTGCTGCAAATGAAGATGTCATAACAATGCGTTTTACACCTGCATTTCGAGAAGCTTTTAATACTCGAAGTGTTCCTTCCTTGGCAGGAATTATTAATTCGTTTTCATCTTTTGGTTCACCCGAAGGAAAAGGCGAAGCAAGATGTAATACATATTTACAGTCTTTTGCTGCATTTTCCCAATTTTTATCTTTTGTTAAATCTGCTTCTATAAATTCCAGATTGTCAAACGAAGTTACACCACCATTTTTAAGCATTTCCAGAACATTTGTTTTTCTTTCTAAAGAGCGCACGGTAGTTATTACTTTATATCCCTTTTGCAGTAATTGAATAATAGTATGTGACCCTAAAAAACCCGTGCCTCCTGTTACTAAAACTCTTGTGTTTAAATTATTCGCGTCCATCATTTTCATTTTTAAGTATCACACCGGTCATATTTTCGCAAATTCTGAGTATTTGGTCAGCTGATTCCATATCTAGAGCATATTGCCTTACACCGAAGGGGGCATTGCTACCATTGGGGACTAGTTTTGCTATATTACAATCCTCTAAATACAAGCCTCCTTTTCCGTCTAATTCAGGACTGACAGCTGCCCAGGTTGTAGTAGCTCCGCCTTCTTTTACAGTTTTATAAATATCTCCTACATTTTCTGGATTCCTGAAAAAGTTCAATAACCAAGTGTAATTAATTGCCCTAGATAATTTTGCAGAAACTTTCATGAACAATACTTTGGTGTTTGAAGCAATACCTACTTGGGACGAGGCAAAAAGATCTGAAGAAGGAATTGGACCAGGATGTACTGCAAAACTTCTAATGTTTGAATCCTTTAAAAGTTTATCAAATTTTACAGATAAAAGAATCAATGCTGTTTTGCTTTGCGCATAAGATATCATTCCGTCATAATCTGTATGCTCAAAATTCACATCGTCATTTATAACATTACTTAAACGATGCCCACGAGATGATAAATTGACAATGCGAGCTCCATTAGCTTTCTTCAAAGCAGGAAGCAATTTCATTATTAATTCATAATGTCCAAGAACATTAGTTGCAAACTGTAACTCATAACCTCTTTCGTCTCTCGTTAATGGAATATTATATATTCCAGCACTATTGATAAGCGCATGAATTGGCCGGTTAGATTTTAAGAACTTTTGGGTAAATGCTTCAATAGATTTTGGCTTTAATAAATCCAAATATTCAATTTCAATGTTGGGCAACCCTTTTAGGTTTCTGTTGGCCCAATCCACATCTCTTGCCAGTGCAATTACAGTTGCCCCTCTACTCACAAATGCTTTTGTTGCTTCTCTTCCAGTTCCGCTATGACCTCCAGTCATTATAATTGTTTTACCTTTTAAATCAAGCCCTTCTACAACATCCATTGCTTCTGTATGGTGATCAAAATTATTTTTAATTGGTTTTTGGAATTCGTCAGGGATAATAGGTCCTGTGTAAAGTGGCGATTCTGCTGCTTTATCATTAATTGCTATATAGGCAGCAGAACCAATGATAAGCAAAATAAAGCTGACCGCTATTAAACCTAAAATCCATAATACTCGCTTAAATATAGATTTGTTGGATTTAGTTTTGTCTTTTCGTTTTTTTGAATTGTATTCCATTGTTTTCATTTTATGGAACAAAATTCTTTATAAACTTGATAATAAACTTTGTTGAAAAGTCCAAAATTACTTCGGCTGTAGTGGATAACGTAATAATCCTTCTAAACATTACTTTTTGAATATTGTCCTGTATCCAAACATTTGAACCACTTCCTGTTTTTCTCACCATAACAGAGTTGACTGACTGACTCCCTTTATATTGTTTAAAGTACTTCATGATATTCCCGTAAAATCACAAACACAATTGATGACATGTTACTATTACGACATTTTTCCTTGTCTTCCTGGATTGCTGTTGTATTCGTTTCTGACCCTATGGATTCTTTGTATACCTTGAATATTATCGAGGCATAGGAACCAATTTGAGCTTATATAATTTGCATCCATTGAGCAGATGCTTTTCGACATCAGTCATGTTATGCGCAGACCTGTTACTACAATAATGAGCTTAGCCAGTATTTTAAATGACAAGGAGCTAAGTGAGAAAGAGATAAAAGAGTTTTCCCAAAAGCTGTATGGGGCCTCAGAAGAATTGGAAAAGTTTACACGTGAGTTAATCGATGTTTATTATCGGAAAATGCAAAACTCGAAGGTTGACATTGACATAGATGCGCTAATAGATAAACGAAATAATTTGTTTGGATGATAAGGATTATCTTGAGTGCCGAACCCCTCCTGAAAGCTATAGAAATTGGTATGCCGGGCGGAGCTTGGTAATCCTGAACGGTTTGGTCATAGCTATAATTTTATTGTTATCAACAATAGGCCATAAATTGAAGGTTTTGGGATTTTGCATCCAAAATGGGCCCTTGCGATAATTATTGGGATGGATTAGCGGTTTATATAGGGCAACTAATTGTGCCTAGTATTTATTATTTCTTCTTTGTTTTTGTACCCTTTTGATCATTTTTCCAAAATCCTTATCCTTCCTTTTTCTCTCTATGGCATCAGACTCAAAATGTATTTTTTCTTTTTGCATTTTCAGGAAATTCGCGTAGGAGGCTGGATCTAAACTTTCATTTTCAATCGCGGCCAATACTGCGCATCCTTTTTCATGAGTATGGGTACAATCACTGAATCTGCAATTTTGGGCAAGACTCAAGATTTCATCAAAGGTCATTTCAAGACCGTCAGGAGTACTGGTAATTCCAACTTCTCTCATTCCGGGATTGTCAATGATAATTCCTTTATCTAAAACAATCAATTCCCTATGGCTAGTGACATGTTTGCCTCTATCAATGCTCTGGCTTATTTCTCCTGTTTCCATCAATTTTACTCCGGTTA
Organism: Arenibacter sp. F20364; assembly: GCF_023015905.1. Classification (GTDB taxonomy): domain Bacteria; phylum Bacteroidota; class Bacteroidia; order Flavobacteriales; family Flavobacteriaceae; genus Arenibacter. The sequence continues at coordinate 13,816 of NZ_JALKBD010000010.1, forward strand.
AGGTATTAATAAGCGTTGATTTCCCTACTCCTGATGAGCCCAGTAAACAATAGGTTTTACCTCGAATTAATTTGGTCTTTATTTCGTCTATCCCAAATTGAGTTTGATTGCTAATAGCATATACAGGAACGTTTTTAAGTCTTTCCTTAACTTGATTCAACAGTTCTTGCAAACTCTTTTTTTCAATTAAATCCACTTTGCTTAAAACAATTATAGGTTCAACTTTAGAAGTATGGCAGATGGTCATGTAACGTTCTAACCGATTTATATTAAAATCTCTGTTTACAGATTGAACGATTAGTCCAAAATCAATATTCGTGGCAATAATTTGGGTTTGGCCCAATTTGCCAACAGCCTTTCTTTCTAAAATAGATTTTCTGGGAAGCACTGCGTGAATAATGGCCTTATTGCCGTCATACTCTGAGATGGATACCCAATCACCAACAGCAGGTAAATCGTTTCTGTTTGTTGCCGTGAACCTTAAATTTCCCAAGAGTTCAGCGTCGTATTCGTTGGCATTGGTTTGTACGGTATACCGGTCTTTATGCTCTGAAATGACTCTTCCAATTTCAAATGAACTAAGGCCGTGCTCCCTTCGGTATTCTTCTAACTCACCGTTGTATCCTAAATCTTCAAGTGACATTTGCATAATTGGGTATTGATCAAAACGATTGGTCTTAATAAGTAGTTGCATTTTTTGTATTGACCGATATCAATAGGCCATAGCGATCGTTATATATTATTTTCTTCAAAATTGTTATTATCCTTGCAATGATATTTATGCCCTAGTCAATGTATAAATAATATTGGTGGAAATCCATTTTTTATTATAATTTTTAACTTAGGTAGATTTAAGGACTTACTAAATTATAGTAAGAAGAATTGGTTTTCGGTATTTTTTCGTACTGATGATGGTTTATAAAAGTGGATTAACCAGCCTCATGATTTTGAAAGGATTTTATGGGCCAGTGCTGGGTATAAAAATGCAATCCATAGAAAAATCCGCATTTTTGGAACTGTTAATATTTTCTTTTCCCTTTGCAGTTGTGGCAGTATATGTTCAACGAGTTCTTTCGCAGGCATTTTTTTTTCATCCCTCCTTTTGGTCATTTCGGTATCAGTAACGGGAGGAATAAATTCCAATACTCGAATATTTGAATTTTTCAAGCTTGTTCGAAGTCCCGTTGTGAAGTTTCGCATGGCAGCTTTACTTGCACTATACACCAATCCATCAAGCTTTGGGAATGCTCCCAGACCGGAAGTGGTATTGACGATGATGGATTTCTCGGCATTGCTCAATAAGGGAATCAATATCTGGGTCAAAGTCATTTGCCCGATAAGGTTAATATTTATTTCTCGCGAAATCCTATTGAGGGGAATTACATTCTTGGTGAATTTGTAGTTGTATTGGACCCCGGCGTTGTTAAAGAGGATATTGATGTGCGGATATTTGTTCTGAATTTGTACTGCTGCGTTTTCTATTGCTCCCTGGCTTTCCAGGTCGCATACTATTGTTGCGAATCCTTCCTTTTCTACTACTGCAAGTTTTGTTTTATCCCTTCCCAATAAAATCACGGTATTATTGAGTTTTAACAATGCTCTGCCTAGGGCTAAACCTATACCGGAATTACCGCCAGTTATAAGGATGGTGTTGTTGTTAAGTTTCATGTTAAGTATTTTTTATGAATGAATAATCCGAATAAATATTTTGATAAGTTGAATGAGAATAAACCCGAAAATTGCATTTGATAGCAGCATTAGCAGGGTAGCCCCTACCAAACCCAGATGTTGAAATGCCAGACTTTCGCCAATTCCCGTATGCATGCCCAAAAGCTTGTTGACTATTACCCAGGCATTCAGGTGTTCGGCCTCAGCTCCAAGGATGTAGTCGACGATAATCATAATGCACAGAGAGGCAAAACCAGCGATACAATAAATTAATAGGGGATGGTGGAATAAAGTTTTCATGGCGCATACATTTTTATGTTCATTGCAAAGTTGCACTGAACACAAATCCAAGGCATTAACATGGGTTAAGGAATGGGATTATCCTTGTTTTGCCAATTGAGCCCGTATCCTACTCAATTGTATGGGGGTAATTCCTAAATAGGAAGCAATGTGGTACTGAGGAATTTGATTTTCCAATTCTGGATAATCTTGTCTAAAAATTAAGTAATTGGTTGTAGCGTCATTGGTTACCATATGAATATCATGCCTTTCTTTTTTAATCCATAGGCCTTCCAATATTTGAAGCATTAACGATTCCAAGCATCTGTGTTGGATAAACAAAGACCTAAATCCATTATATGAAAACTTGACTAGTTGACAAGGTAAAAGTGATTGGAACGACAATGAGGAAGGGGCGCCTGATAATAATGCAGTTAGGGGGGTAGGGAACATTCCAGGAACAAAAAAAGTCTTGTTGTATTCATTACCTTCCTTGTTATAATATACTCTCACCACTCCTTCCATAAGTAGATAACAATAGCTGGCTTTTGACCCCTCTCTTACCAAATAGTCATTTCTTTTAAGCTTTAGAGGTTCAAATAATGGTTTAAGATCGGACCAAGCTTCTTCAGTAATAGGGCTAATGCTATTAAGGGTTTTATAAATTTTTGGATCATCCATTTAAAATAAACTTACAGTAAATTTATTAAATTTTAATCCTTGTATATCTTACACTTATCTTAATTATTTAACAGATATGGTATAAATCCTTGGCTTATGGAAAGGTTACCTGAGTAATAGCTAGAATGAAGGAAACAAAAAATCAGCACAACCGTCAGCCTGTGTCGGATTATTTTGAGTACCGCCCACACTACAGGTTCATTTAGGGACCTGAGGTTATTCTTCAATACTGATTATTACACGTTGATAACGTGTTAAGCGGGGCGATCCATGGTCCGTCACCTTGAGGATAACGTGCATGGTTCCCGTACCCGAACCCCCAACACGTTTGGTGGGAACGGTGAACGATGCTTCGGGCTGATCAAAGTTTTCAATTTCCAACGGCTGTCCACTACGCGCACTGGCAACAGAGAAGGTGCCGGCCTCTTCGTAAAAAAACCAATGGTATGACAGGGCATCACCATCTGGGTCGCTGGAACCTACCGCGCTTAAAATTATTTTGTCGCCCTTTTTGGCCACTAGATTTTTTCCATGTGCTAGTTTGGCTATGGGTGGATGGTTTGCCTTATCGTACTCTTTTATGCTCCAATCCATTCTAGCTGCGAAATCGTTTTGAAATTCTTCTCTCCACCGCCAAATGGTTTCATGATTGCCCGAGTGCCAACGGCTATCAATGCCCATGACTTCATCCTCGGCATCTGAAAAGAAAGGCCTGCTCTCAGGATGTAAAAACCATTTTTGCATTCTGGGGGTATAAAATTCATATCTACCGCCCCAGCCACCCCATTCTGGGTGTTCTGGATAGTTTAGGCCATTATTGATCAAGGGAAGAAATGAGGGTGTATCACCTTCCATCAAATACTCCCACATCGGATACTCGGCCCCTAATGGCCCCTTACTTCTTATATTTTGGTCCAACCACTCGTTTGAGACAATATTAAAATTGGCACCATCGCAGCGGGCATGAAAAAAGTCGCCACTTATGCCACTCCATGTGGCATGATGGTAGCCCCCTCCGGCGTTAAATCCTGGACTGGCGATGTAGAACAATTCAGGAAATTCTTTGCGGAGCCATGGCCCACTATCGTCTTGATCTGAAATAGTATATACCCTTATTTTCTTAACAAATTGTTCCAGATCTTTTTTTGAACGAGTCTCCCTAACCTTCCAAAGTGCCTGTGCCAAGACATTTGGTCCGCCCCATACCGTTACCCATAGAGGCCTAGTGTCCTTTTTGTCTACTGCTTTGATCAATAATTCGGAGGCAGGCGAGTCTTTCCCGGCGCCTACAGCACCAACCCCGTATTCCGGTAGTCCTTCTGTTATCAATGATTTTAATTCATCCCCCGTAGGAAACCCTGATTCGTGCTTTTCAAGCTGATCCCTAACCTTATTGTAGGCCTCTACAATTTCTTGAATGCGATAGGTAGCTACTTTATTTTGTTGGTGCACAGAGGTCGTAGCTGCCAAGCCTTCAATATCATAATGATTGGCATATACCAGAAAACGGACCATGGACATGGCATCATCAGGTTCGTTTTCTATGTCGGTAAGCACAAATACTCTTGGTTTTTCTTGAGCATGTGAGGTAGTTGTAAACACTATTATGCCCATCACTGCTATTAAGTAGCTAATTTTCATATTTTTCTATTTATTTAACCATTGCCATCTCTTTGCCCAATCCCTTAAAAAGGCTTTACGATGTTTTGAAACTGTTTTTGCGCCTTGCTGATCTCCGAGGAAAAGTTCTGGTTCCAGTTTATCACTATACCAATGGGGGCCTACGGGATAGTCGGTCGAATTTGTTTTTCCTGGCCAAGGAGTAATACTAACATACTGCCCTTTTTGGGCATCCAATTCCGGAATTGCACTTTTGGTAACATAGCTCCCAGTTTCTGGTTTTTTGGAGGAGTAGCGTACCGCATATGTACCGTCGCCTAAATAATATCCTGGCCATATTTGACTGGAAATTTCCATTGTGAAACAAGTTGAATCCCGTGGAATGTCCAAATCGGGACCCGTAAACCTCCATTCCAATTCTCCATAGGCTGCTACCGTATCCATAGTGCTGCTATTTCCTGTAAAAATTGTTCGTGAGCTGCGATCTATGGGGATAAAACTTCCACCCCAGCTTTCGCCCAAAGGATTGTTTGGGTCCCCGTTCATAACATAGGCAAGGGAAGGTGTGTCCCCCATTTTTATTTCTCCCTTATAATGATTTTTAAAATTTTTACCCATTGCGCCCCGTCCCTGAATGAAATTATCATAATAGTTGTCCCCTTTGAGTTCTTTTGAGGATTCCGAATCCATAAACCAACCTCTATAGGTAGCATTGGCCTCGATTATCCATAGATTTGGGTGATTTTTTGCGATATAAGCATAGGCATTGATGCTCCATTTTTTGTTGGGGCCACCAATCCAATATATCTTAATGTTTTTTTCAATTTCGGGAGCATCATGAAGGGCCTGCGCCAAATCTTCCAAACCGCCCCATACCAAAACCCAAAGGGGTCCGTCAGCATCTTTTTTTGCGCATTTGATGATCCAGTCGGACCCTTCTGTAGCTTGGTCATATCCTTTATATGTTGCTGCAGCAAGAGCTCCTTGTTTGCATAGGTTCCTTAACGAATCTGGACGGGGTAGGGTTGGGGCGTGCCTCTTTAAATCTGGCAGATCCCTTTCATAAAGATCTATCATATCCAAAATATCTTTCTTACGACCTTCTCCGTAAGGTGAAGAAACCAGCCCTTCTATTTGAAATAGATCGGCATACATTAATAAATGTATAATAGACTGAAAATCATCCGGGTCGGTTCCTCCAATATCCGAGCTAATCAATATTCGGGGTTTGGGTATTTGGTTTTCAGAACTCTGGCACTGTGCCAAGGCCACGGTCCGGTCCAGATTGTCCCAGTGGTTTAGCATTCCTAAACTTATTTTTGGGGAATCGGATATTTTAATATCGTTTAAATTTTCCTGTGTTTGTAGTAGTCGCAGTAATCTAAATACCCCATAAAGAATTCCTACATCGGTATTGGCCGCAACTACTAGTACCTTTTTCCCCTTAAGGCGAATCGATTCAATTACAAATCCCTCGTTTCCTTGTTGACCTACTTTCTCACTAAGCAATGACAAAATATTAGGATCCAAAACATCTTTCTTGGATACTATCAATGAATTTGTTGGATCCAACGTTTTATTAAAATTTACAGGGATATTGAGCATGTCCTTAAAGCCCTTTTCGAGTTCCTGTTGGGCGGCTTTCAAAACTTCGCTATTCTGTGGAAAATATACTGATTTTGCCAACGCACTGTAATTACTTAATATTTCGGCATCAGTTTTTATGGTATATCCCATCCACAGATCATAACCATGGGTTGTATGGGAATATGCCATACCCAAACTGAATGTGAATAAAACTAGCAGCGTTCTAATTAGTATCATTTTTAGAGTGGATTTTGAGTTCATCGAATTCAGCTAAAAGAGTCTTTCCTTAAGGGAGGAACAATTAATAAATTCTTCCTAATATTTTTGATATTATAAGATAGCCTATTAAGTCATTAAAAATAAGAAATGAATTTTATTTGATTCATGATGTTTTTCTTTTTTGGTGGCCCCCCTACATTTTTAAGTAAGATCAATTAATTACTTTTATGGTCGTTTAATCAGAGTTTCGAATTCTATATATGGGAAATAGGGTTATATATTCTATTACCATTTATTGGAATTTTGGATTGAAAGCTGAATTAGGTCGATCATAGCCCTAACTCTTAAAAGTAATTACCTTTCTCAAAATTACTGTCAATTTGTTTTTTAGTTTGATCTGCGAAGCCCTAAAAAGCTGATGATTCGTTAGCTTTTTGGCTATAATTTGCATATTCGTATTTTGTAATGTTAAAATTTATTAAATCTACAATTTAAGCCATTCATATTACGATATATTTAATAAGTTTGATAAGAAATAAAAAATAATTCTAAAAAATCTTTGAATAATGAAAAAGTCAATATTTATCTTGATGGCTGCAATGTTACTGAACGTGGTTCAAGTATTTGCTACCGATTTCCAAAAAGGCGAGGCCAAAGCAGCGAAAGCGGTTACGACCCAAATTTTCCAAATGTTAAGTGATAATATGATTCCGGATGAGATTAGGGGAGCCACGGCGGAAGTGCGTGTTGCATTGGACAATGGGGATTATTTACGAGTTTTAAGCGTTAAAACTGAAAATAAAGCTTTGGAGACCTATATTCGCAATAGTATCGATTTCCAAAAAGTTTCAAAAGGAACCTTTACGCAGGGAGTAGTTTATCGCATTCCTTTAGAGGTGAGTAAGAAAGGAAGTATCCTGTAAATTGATACACCTTAAAATCTAAAGGCCACTGAATATACTTCAGTGGCCTTTTTTGTTACTGGGAACTACAATATTTATTAAAAGTTACTTTTTTTGGTGCCCTAGTCTTATGTTGTTATTTTATTGGGCTTTGCAATGCATATATTAATACTTAAACAGTCATTAATTATTATCCGTTGAATGTGCATTGGTATTTATTCCAAAAAAGGTGTTGTAATTAACGGATTCCTCGGTTTTGTTACTCTTGATCCCTTTCAATTTATTGATCAAAAAGGGAACATAGGTAATACCCGTCATGATAAGTCCAGCTATCAGTAACACCAGAGGATTCACAAAAAATTCGCTAAAGGAAAAAATACTAATAATCAAAATTGTGGAAAAAGGCAATGAACAGGCCAGGATATTAACTGCAAAATTAATATCGAAGGTAGGTTTTTTCTGCCCGTCCTTTTCTTCCAATGTGCTTACAGCACTCATATGGGCAAAGGGCCAAAAACTACAGGCACTCTGTGGGAATACCACAATAAATAGAATCATGGAGGCCCCAAGTGCCGGAAATAGGAATACAAATATGGCAGATAGTAAAAAGGTGATACCGGCGCGTCTCATCAAAAGTGAAAAGATAAAGCCGAATTCGCTAAATTTTATACGTACCGCCATCCCAATAAAAAGGAGTACCAAGGGTGTCATAATCAAGCTCATTTTAACAATGGTATTCTCCAGGAAATCTGGGAAGGAGCTTAGACTAAGGCCAAACCCTAGTAATACCAAAGCTATAATAATAACCAAATTAATAGGTTCGTTGAGCATTGAAATAAACAGGCCTTTTAACTTGCTGGAAGTAGAGGCAACCAAGTCTTTTATGGCCCTGGCGTGATACCAGTGCATCCCTAACATGTACAAAAGAATAAGGACAAAGATTTTGTTACCAACATCTGCCAAGGCTGCTAGTGCCAAATATTCATCGCCCAAGTAGACTATGATAAAAGGAAAGCAGGACAGGCCAGGTGCCAAAGAGGGGAGAAGCATTGTCAAAGTTCTTTTTTTTGCTCCTTCATTTTTTGGAAGGGACGAGGTCAAGACGTACTTAGTGGTTATGGCCATTATAAAATTGAATACCAAGGCCATAAGGGGGAAAATTAATAATGACCCCTTCAATTCTATTTTTAATAGGGCCACAAAAATCGTAGCTGGTAAGGCTACGCTCAGTATCAAGGTCTTTATCCCTTTCAGGTCGTTCTTAGCCACCTTTTTTTGCAGCAAGAGTCCCAGACCTATGATCAATAGGAGTTCTAACGTTTTTTGTAATGCATAATTCATGTCATAAATTCTTAATAATTTGATATTCCGTTTGGATATTTTGGCAAGAAATAAAGCCCATCCGAGATTGGATCATAGCAGGATCGTGACAATCCCGCTATTGATCCAACTCGTGGGCCAACTCAACTTAAACCAATACTTTCTCCAAAGCTTTCGTAAAAAGCTTCATCTCTTCCATGGTACCCATACTTACACGGCACCAATTCTTGCCCATGATCTCGAAAGCGCGTACGCCTACTTTTTGGGCAGTCATTTTTTCTAGGAAAGCCTTTCCCTCCATTTCTATCGGGAAGATTATAAAGCTTGTAGACGACGGGATGTACTCAAAGCCCATTTTATCCAAACTCTGGTATACATATTCGCGACACTCTGCGTTCAACTTTCTGGATTTATCCTGGAAGGCAACATCATCCATACTGGCAGTTGCCGCAAAAATGGAGGTGTAGGCAATGCCCATACCACCACGGGTTACTTTTTCAAGTTTTGCCAAGGTCGATTCCTGTGCCACAATATATCCTACCCTTAGGCCGGCCATACCGTGTATTTTTGAGAATGTACGGGCTATTATAACGTCCTTACCTTCATTTATAAGCGATACCATACTTTGTTTGGCACCATCCTCTAAAAAGCCCATATAGGCCTCATCCACAAAAACAGGGACTTTTTCGGAAACCCTTGAACAGAAATCCACCAATTCAGCAGCGTCGGTCATGGCTCCTGTAGGATTGTTTGGGTTACAGATATATACCAATTTTGTATCTGCGTCAATGGCAGCTTCCATGGCTTTAAGGTCATGGGACCAATCTGCCTTACAGGGAACGGCCTTCCAGGATGCCCCTGTGGCCTCTGCAACGCGAATCAAAGACATATAAGTGGGATCAGCAGAAACAACGTTACCACCGTTGGCAAAAAGGACCATGGCTGTTTTTTCCAATAGATCGGATGATCCGGGCCCCATCATAATGTTCTTGATGTCCACACCTTCTAGCGTAGCTATTTTTCCCATTAGGTCAAAAAGTTCATACCAGGCATAGCGATTGCCTTTAAAGGCTACCTTCTGTAAGGCCGAAATTGCCTTTGGCGATGGACCATAAGGATTTTCGTTCGCATTCAATTTTGCTTCCAAAACCGGCATTTCACGACTAAAGTCTGGTAAAAATTCCTTAAAAAACGGAGTGTAAATGGCATTCCCCTGGGCGTCCAGCGCTAAAGGGGCTTTGGGCATCTCTGAGATACCAAAGCTCAAGTGAGGCATTACCATTGCACCGGCGGCTGTCAAGGCACCTCTTTTTAACCATGCTCTTCTGTCTAATGTTTTCATAATGTTATCGATTTTAAGTTTAAGAGTTTAATGTTTAATTACTTTCTACTGGTTCGGCATTTGCACCGATATTTCCGGAGGCTACTACCGTATTGTCGGTATCGCTCAGGTAGATGTTGATGTGTGCATCCAGATCCGGGAGTCCGTCATAAAAGGAAGTGTCGCTGATGACGTAAAATTTATTGTCATCAAGCTCACCAGTATCTCCGGAAACGGTGTCCAGGGTTAGCAGTGTTGTTGTTCCTACACCTGCAGCACCATCTAGGATGAGAGCCGGGTGTTGTTGGCCTTCAATAGTATTGTAGAGTGAAACCTGAACAAGTGTTCTGTCTAGGGTACCTTTCCAAAAAACTATGCGTCCATAAACATTGGAACCACTGGGGTCGGCAGCATCGATGTTATATGCGGTGAAGAATCTTAATGTTCCTCCACCTTCGGCGACTTCCAATGCCGCTTCTGGCATTTCTTGCTCACAGGAAGCGGTGAAGAAAACAAGAAATATCAAACTAAGTATTTTTATAGATGTATGTGTCATATTTTTATTTTTATAGCATTAACAGATTAGAATCCAAAGCTCAGTCTTGCGAAATAATATGCTCCATTGGAACCTTGCTGATAGTTGGAGTAGAGGTAAAACCCTCTTTCTTCCGCTCTTAAAATATCTGGGTAATTATTAAATATGTTATTACCTCCAACGGTCAAGGCAAGCTTATCCGTAAAGTTGTAAGTGATCCCTATATCGGTAACAAATTGAGCAGAGAAGGTTTGATCGGAATATCCTTCGGTGCCATCATTTAAGGTACGGAAAGTGTTGTCCAAGGAGGTTACCTCACCGAAATAAGATCCTTTAAGCATACCTGACCATTTTCCGAAGGAATAGGTAGCAGAGCCAATAAAAGTTGTATTTGGTGTTCCGGTTTCAAATTGACCTATGGAAGAACGGTTTACATATTTGTCTTCCAATTCCTCTTGGGTCAATACGGTATTTAGGTCAGGAACACTTGCACCTTCAAAGGTGTTTTCGCGAAACACTCCAGAGAGTGTTAGGCCCAACATTCCTTCTCCAACTTTCTCTCTGTAGTTAGCAACAATTTCTACACCCTTGGTGCTAATGTCTCCGCCATTAATTCTAAAACTTGCCAATCCGGAACCAATAATGGGCGCCAAGGCAGGGGCTTCGCTAGCATTGAAATTATCGGTTTCGAAAATTCGATCCTTGATGTCGATTTTATAAGCATCTACTGTAAGGTCTATTTTGTTGAAAAGACGGGTAGTAAATCCTAAACTTAAATTGGTGGATTGTTCTTGTTTTAAAGCTTCAATACCAATGGCTCTTGCCGCACTACTTGTGTTGGGATAAAGTGTACCATCAAAAGGATCAAGACCTACAAAGAATGTAAATGTGTGGGAGTAGTTCAATTCCTGAAGGGAAGGAGCTCTAAAGCCCGTGCTATAAGATCCCCTTACTGCAAAGTTATCCAAGATGGAGTATCTTGTAGCCACTTTACCGGTAAATACATCACCAAAATCTGAGTAGTTCTCGGTACGTAGGGCACCAGTAAGCAACCATTTTTCGGTAATATCAAGCTCAGCGTCCAAATAGGCCGCCGTTACAGAACGAAATTCGTTGGCTTCATTCTCAGGTGCGAAACCTCTAAAACACTGGCAGTTGGGGCTGTAGAACTTATTTATATTAGTGCTGGCCTCACCATATGGAAGTATTACTGGACTTCCATCCGCATTTACTATAGGTTCGGAGTTAAGGTCTTCCATAGGAAAACCATCTGGGCCTAACAATGCTTCGTTATCCGTGGTTGCAGTATAGATTCCTGCGTCACCAATAGCGTAACTTTCTGGCTGTCCTGCCTCAATTTGGTAGTTTTCTACCCTTAATTCCACTCCAATCGCAACGTTAAGTCCATTTAGTACATCATCAAAATATTTTGACACATCAAAATTGGTGGTGTTTTGGTAAAAGCTATGTGTTCCCAATTCCATTGTTGTTGGGGATTCCGATTGCAAGCTTGCGTTGAAAGTATTGAACATGTCATACTTCATTTTGTTTCTTCCAAAGGTGTTGCTGAAATCAAAATTTAAATCGCCAAGGGTACCTTCTATTCCACCTGTAAATGCTATGTTGGTTTGGGTACTGGCAATTTGCGGTCTAAATCCATTGGGATAAAGATCAAAGTTGGCACGGTCGGCCTGTGCAGCTCTACGGTAAAAGCAGCTGTATCCGGAAACGTATTTGTAACCAAAATCACCAAAAGAATAAAAATCAAGTTCTTCATTTATGGGTAATTCCATATTGTAGGCCACTACACCAAGATTGGATGCTGCTGTACCTGCATAGCTAGAGAAATCCAAGGCTGTAAGGCCTCTTGCCGCTGAAAGTCCGGCGTCGGTTCTAAGCTCATCAGCAAGTGCTGTATTGCCAGCCGCCTGTGCCGCTAACAATTCTGGGTTGGTTATGATAATATTCCCTTGGGCATCGGTACGCTCGTTGTTTAAGTATGCATCTCCATATGGACTGGCATTACTTACGTTGGCGCGTAGCGTTGCTTCCGCCTGGCGGTACAATCCTGTAAGGTTCAAGTAGCCACCCTCTTCAAAGGAGATTCCATAATTTCCTGCCAATTGATAGTTGATGCCATCTGGTTCTGTGTCCTGTAATAATGCCTGATTTTCTTCACTGACATCCGTGCCGCTAAGATCTGGGGCGGAATTTGGGAAGCCGCCCACAGTAAAATTTCCGGTAAACTCTCCAGTACCTTTTTTTAATACTACGTTCATTACACCGGCAATGGCATCGGAACCGTATTGAGCCGAAGCACCATCCCTTAAAATTTCAACCCTATCAATGGCATCAGGGACAATGAAGCTCATATCGGTGGCGTTTGCCGCGGATCCAGTTTGTGAACCCGCCAATAGAGCAGAAGTATGTCTTCTCTTGCCATTTACGAGCACCAACATTTGGTTCGGAGCAAGGCCTCGGAGAGTAGGGGGGTCAACCGCTGATGAAAGGTCGCCACCCTGGGAGCGAAAGGCACTAAATGAGGGTGCTGAAGCAACCAGCATTTGCGCCAAGTCCATTTGAGGCATATTAATAGCCTGTTCCTTAATACTGATAACATCTACGGGGGCGGTAGTTTCTAATTTGGTCCTACCTTTACTTCTAGAGCCAATAACTATAGTTTCCGTTAACATCTCGGCAGCTTCGGGAAGGGTTACGGTAATGTTGGTTCTACCACCTATAAGAATTTCCTTATTGGCATAACCCAATGATGATAATAATAAGACTGCGTCGGATTCGGCATCAATGGAAAAATTTCCGTCAAAATCCGATATACTTCCTTTAGAGGTACCCTTGATTACTACATTCACGCCTGGTAGGGGGGTACCGACTTCATCTGTAACTTTTCCAGATACAGTTATTTGTTGGGCGTTCATCGCTAGCATACTAAATAGTGCGAGTGATAGTATTAGAGCTTTCTTCATATACAATAGTTTAAGGTAGTTAGTAAACAATGTTTTTTGGCATACCAATTTCAATCGTTTCCATGGCCATGGAAAAATCAATAGTACACTTGATAAAAGGAAAGTTCCGGATACTTAACCATCAAAAAACAACTATGATTGTTGTTAAATGACTTTACAAATTTAACGATACATTAGGATAAATAAAATTTTGATAGCTTTCTAAAACACTGAATTATAAGTAGTTATACGGGTAAAATTGACCATATCAGTATTTTATTGTTCATTTTCTATTGAAATGACAGCTTTTTAAATTTAAAAGAACAAAAGCTGTCAATATGATCAATTATGTAAATAAATCATTTTTATCAGTATGATAAAAAGCCTCTTATGAATAATGAGTTAAAATCAATAAAATACCATTTTACTTGTCATATTATTAGTGTTTTTTAACAAATGCTAATTTAAATTCACTCAAATTAACCATAAAAAGGATTTTATTGAATATTTTTCAATGTGTTTTTTGATAAAAACTGACTAATATGCTTTTTATAATCCAAAAAGTGCCAAAATGTTAAAAAGTGGATATTGGAAGGGTTGTCTTTACGGTTATAATGTTTAAGCGGGGTTAGGGCAGACTGGATGAATAGTGATTGATACCATATCCAAGTCGTAATATAGATTTATAGGATAAGACCTATCGATAGGTGAGTATATAGTTTCTCCTTATAAGTGGGTAACCGGCATAAGGCGACCTACTGTACCCGGTCAACAGCAGGGAAATCAGTTATACCTATAGCGTTTCATAATTCTGATATTTTTAAAGGGGTAATAACAATGGTTCCATTTCTGGAATGCGGCTATAGCCGTTCCAAAGAAGTCTAAAAGTATTTAAACTGACAAAATGATCGTGCTATTTGTTCAATATAGGATCACAAAGTTGCACATGGATAAGAATAAATCTCAATTATGCATAATTGGTAAATGTATACCTATTATATATAAGGTGTCAATTTTTGTGGAATGGGTGCATGGGATTCTGACATAACCACTAAAGGTAGAAGTGTATGGTTCTTTTTTGTTTTTGTCCATATTATGGATAAAGGAACATATAACGGAGAAGTCTTTATTAAAATTCTTGGACTTGGGTCGTAGGTTGTGGAATTCTTAATTTGAACAAAAGGCCCAGCCCTTGTATTAGGTATAGAAATGATTCCAAATGCTCCATGTTTACAACAATTTGGTGATTATAGGCAAGGATACCACGGACAAGGTAAAAGGATGTAAAGAAAAGGTCTATTGTTAATAATACCCATGTTTTTTGCAATTATCATGTACTTTATTTGTCATATAAGTAATAGTCTTCATTTATTATTAATAATGTGTCAGATTTTGTATTTAAATAAAATAAGGCCTTAGAGATGAACAAAAATTTGAAAGGGCAGTTTTTAGCAATATGAAAAATCCTACTTCTGAAAAATGACATAAAATTATTTTGACATCTTTTTATTATCATATTATTAGTGTTTTTCATTAAATGATGAATTAAATTTACTGAAATCATTATTTATCAGAATAAAACACAGTATTCTGCAGCTGATGTTCTATAAATGACAAATTTTTAATGGTCTTGACATTCTAAAATTGAGCAATATGAAAGACAGAATAGATGAAATGGATTTCAAAATTTTAAGTTTACTGGCAGACAATGCACAGATGCCTTATACGGAGGTAGCTAAAAAAGCGGGTATTTCCCCTGGTACCGTTCATGCGAGAACAAAAAAAATGATAAACCTAGGGCTAATAAAAGGGGCGACCCTAGATCTGGACTACAGTAAAATTGGATGGAAAATGACCATTTTTCTAGGTGTTTATCTCCGCGAGAGTTTTATGTACAAACAGGTCATAGATGCCTTGCGAAAAGTACCTGAGGTGGTCAAAATTCACCACAGTACGGGTAAGTACGACATTTTTTTAAAGATGCACGCCAAGGATAGCATGCACTACCGCGATATCTACCAGGACACTATATTGACCATTGACGGGATAAAGGGAGTAGAATCCTTTATGTCCGTAGAGGAAAATATGAGCAGACATATTTCTTTTGAGTGATTTTTATTATAGGACCCTTATTTTAAAAGCTAGGTAGATTAAAATTCAATATTGGAAGGAACCTCGCCTTTTTGGCGGGGTTTCCTGTTTAGTGCCCCGTCCCGGAGTAAGAGCTTCTTCAAAATGGTCAAGGTCATGCCACAGCGCATAATGCCATTTGTCTCCTTAATTCTAGAACCTCTGCCAAAGCATTTGATCCTTGCCGGGATACCACCAAATATCTCCCCATTCAATTATGCCTTATTCCTAACAGGAGGATCACATATTTTTCAATTCGGCTACCAAGTCTGTCAACGCGGCCTTTGCATCACCGAAAAGCATAGAGGTTTTTGAATTATAGAACAATTCGTTCTCTATTCCTGCATAACCAGCGTTCATACTGCGTTTGTTTACGATGATGTGTTTGGCATTTTCCACGTCCAAAATTGGCATACCGTAAATGGGACTGGCCGGATTATTGTGTGCAGCGGGGTTAACAACATCATTGGCCCCAACAACCAATACTATATCCGTGTTGCTAAACTGGGGATTAATATCTTCCATTTCAACCAACATATTGTATTCTACATTGGACTCGGCCAATAACACGTTCATATGGCCCGGCATACGGCCTGCCACGGGATGTATGGCATATTTTACATTTACTCCTTTTTTTGCCAACAGCCCTTCCAACTCATGAATTACATGCTGTGCCTGTGCAACTGCCAGACCATAGCCGGGAACAATAACCACATTGTTTGCGTAGTTCATCATAATGGCTGCATCGCTAGGGTTGGTACTCTTTATGGAACCTAAGGCCTTGTTCTCCCCTTCGGTTGATGCAGCTCCTCCAAAAGCTCCAAAAATAACTGACCCCAAAGTTCTGTTCATCGCCTTGCACATAGCTACCGTTAGAATAATACCTGCTGAACCTACCAATATGCCCCCTACTAGCATTACCATATTATTATATAAAATTCCAGTAATAGCGGCGGCAATACCGGTCAATGAGTTCAACAAAGAAATAACTACAGGCATATCCGCGCCTCCAATGGGGAGAACAAATAGAATTCCATAGATAAGGCCGGTAGCCAATAGTGTATATAACAATAGCTGACTATCTACGTTAGTGGCAACCATAAACATCGCAAAAAGCACGATTCCAATGATAAAGATGTTGTTAACGAGGTTGTAATAGGGGATCCTTACCACACTTTTTAGAGAACCGTTCAGTTTGCCCCAAGCAATTAAACTGCCTGAAAAAGTTATTGCCCCGATTATAATTCCAGAAACTATAGTAGTGGACTGGGTGGTGTCGTTTATATTTTTACTGTATTCCACCAATCCTATCAATGCTGCACTGGCACCTCCGAAGCCATTGAACAATGAAACCAATTCTGGCATCTTTGTCATTTCTACCTTTATAGCGATGAACCAGCCAATGACGGACCCTACAAGAATGGCAAGCCCAATTAGGGTATAAATAATTGGTGAAATCTCCAATTCATGAACAAAAACAGTTCCCACAATGGCCAGTCCCATTCCGGCAGCCGCAATTAGATTACCTTTTTTTGCGGTTTCTGGGTGGCCCAACATTTTTAGCCCGACTATAAATGTAATAGTCGCGATGAGATATATAATATTCAGTAAAATTCCCATTATTTTTTTCTTTTAAACATTTGTAGCATCCTGTCAGTAACCGCAAAGCCACCAACTACATTTAAAACCCCCAAGACCACGGCAATAAACCCCAATGTTAGGGCCAGATAGTCGGTAGGATCAGCGTGCAACATCACCAAAATAGCTCCGACAATTACCACACCGCTCAGGGCATTAGCTCCGGACATCAATGGAGTGTGCAATACTGCTGGTATGCTCTTTATAACCTCTACCCCAACAAATATGGCAAGGATAAGGATGTAGGTTATCTGTAGGTTATTCTCTATAAATTCCAAAAACTCATTCATGGCTTATTTTTTAGTTTTTTCTAATAGTTCCATTTTGGACGATCAAGGTTTCATTGGTAATTTCCTCCTCCAGATCCCATTTAAAACTGGTTCCTTCCGTTAGATGCTTAATATAATTGTAGATATTTTTAGCGTACAGATCACTGGCATTGGTGGAAACGCTCCTTGGATCTATACTGGTACCAATTACCTTGACACCATTTTTTACAATGGTTTTATTGATCTGGCTAACTTCGCAATTTCCACCTTGGGCGGCAGCCAAATCAATGATGACAGCGCCATTTTTCATCTGTAAAACTTGTTCTTCGGTAATTAATATTGGTGCTTTTCTACCGGGAATATTGGCCGTGGTGATTACTAGGTCTGCTTGAAACAAGGACTTATTAACGGCTTCCTTTTGTCTTTTTACATAATCTGCCGAGGCTTCTTTGGCATACCCACCTTCTGATTTCTCTCCCTCGTTGTCCACCGAAATAAATTTAGCCCCCAAGGATTCTGCTTGTTCCTTGGTTTCAGATCTTATATCCGTAGCCTCTACTATTGCCCCCAATCTTTTGGCAGTGGCTATGGCTTGTAGACCCGCAACGCCAATACCATATATCAATACCCTTGAAGGAGCAATGGTCCCTGCCGATGTCATCATCAAAGGAAATATTTTGGTCATTTCAAAAGCCCCTAAAATTACGGCTTTATAACCTGCAAGATTGTTTTGCGAACTCAACACATCCATATCCTGGGCTCTTGATATCCTGGGGATGGCATCCATGGAAAATGCGGTAACCCCTTTTTTGGCAATGGCCTGTATAAGTTCTGGGTTCGACTTATGATATAATTTACTGATCAAAACCTGGCCTTCATCTACCAGTTTTAAATCCTCTTCGTCAAAGGGATTAATTTTTAAGAGTATCTCGGCTTCATGAAAAACTACCCCTCTTTTTTCAACGGTTACCTCAACATTTGTATAATCTGAATCCTTAAAAGAAGAATACTCCCCGGCACCTTCCTCTACAAGAATTTCAAATCCTGAGGCAATTAATTGTTTTGCAATGTTAGGTGTAATGGCGACGCGCCTTTCACCATCCAAGGTTTCTTTTAATATGCCAATTTTCATTTTAGTTAATGGTTTGGTTATTTATGATGTAATTTAACTTGTCGGTTCAAATCATTGAAAAGTCGCAAAACTAGAGAATTAACAAAATAGATGGACTCTTTTATAAGAAAGATTACATTTTTTATGTTAATTGTTTAATATTTTACAATTAGTCTATGAAGCCAATAGATTACTGTGTTTAATGTGATTTTTAGTTTTGGTTTCCTTTATCGATATCTATTTTGGCCTATCCATAGTTCAATGTTAGGCATGATTTTTATTTAAAGTATCCTGCTGTGTCGGCACATGGGCTATAACACCATTAAAATATAGTGGTATGTTTCACTTTTAGTTCCTTTGGTAATCTGTCTAGGGGTGTCTTGTGGTCGTTAGGCTTAGGAGAATTATTTTGGGCATAGTGGTCTATGATTTATTTATAAGCTATTTTAATGAACATTAGCACATTGTCCGAATCTGATAATTAGCTTTCAAT
Organism: Arenibacter sp. F20364; assembly: GCF_023015905.1. GTDB lineage: Bacteria > Bacteroidota > Bacteroidia > Flavobacteriales > Flavobacteriaceae > Arenibacter. The sequence continues at coordinate 32,552 of NZ_JALKBD010000010.1, forward strand.
ATTTCTAAGATCAACATTTTGGAAATGCAGCTCTCTATAGGAAATTATTAATTTAAGAGTCATAGTTCGAAAAGTACAATTTAATTCCGAGCTAACATTCAGAATTGGCAATGCAATGTGGAAAGAGAATTAGCCGTCCAATGACTGTTTTCAAATGTTCAAATTGGATATTTTAAAGCTGTTATAGATCTTTTAAGGATAAATAACTTCCTTATTACTGTTTAGGAACTTTGTGGGCCGCTCTCATCTGTTCACTATCCCAATGATTATCAAATTCAATAATTCCTCTTTTTAGATCTTTCTCCAACTGCTCTTCCTGCTGTCTGATCTCTTCCCTAGCCTTAAAAATATATTCGTCAGTGGTAGTTGGCTTATCGGCCATTCGTCTCAGGCCTTCCTCATCATATTGAATAAATTTTTGGGCCTGTCTGTAAATGGTGTATTTTCTAAATCCCAAATGGTTCAAAGCATCACCAGCCATTTTAACAGAGGTTTCCAAAGATTCTCTGTACACATCTTCAACACCCATGTTTAACAAATCATAGGCATCATATCTATTTTTTGCACGTAACATTAGTTTGACGTTTGGATATTTTTCTTTGACCATTTTTGTAAGATGAATTACGTTATCGCTATTGTCAATAGCGGATATTAAAATTTTTGCCTCTGCTATACCGGCCGATTCCAAAAGATCCAGGCGGGTGGCATCTCCATAATATACTTCAAAACCCATTTTCCTAAGAAGATCTACCCTGTTGGAATCGTTATCCAAAATGGTGGCTTCAATACCGTAAGATCTGAGAAACCTTCCTACTGCACTTCCAAAGTGGCCAAATCCTATCAAAATAACTTTGTGGGTCTTGGCTATATGATCTACCTGTCTTGCTTCTGCTTTTTTGGTTCCAACCCTCGGTAGGATCAATCGTTCATTTATTATTCCAAGTATGGGTGTAAGGGTCATGGTAAGTGCCGTTACAACCAACATCATATCCAACTCTACCCTATCCAGAATATTCAATTGATAGGCAAAAGAAAGTAGTACAAAAGCAAACTCCCCAATTTGGGCCAGTCCTATAGTTAGGAGCAGTCTTTGATCGGCCTTGAGCTTAAAAATGGCTGCGACCAAGAACAGTATTAGGGCCTTTACAACAATTACGGCGACTACCAACCCACTAATCATTAAGGGGTTGTCCCCAATTACAATAAAATTAATGGAAGCACCGACCGCCATGAAGAACAAGCCCAACAAAAGGCCTTTAAAAGGTTCCAAATTGCTTTCCAGTTCATGTTTAAATTCACTGGTAGCCAATACCACACCTCCTAAAAAAGCCCCTAGTGCCGGGCTAAGTCCAACCAATTCCATAAGATATGCAAGGGCGATTACAATAAGTAGGGCGGAGGCGGACAACAATTCCCTGAGCCTGGTTTTGGCTACCAGCTGCAACATGGGAACAAAAAAATACCGCCCGGCAACAACCACTGTCACTACCGATAGAAAAATGGCCAAGGCCTGAAACCCCAGGGGTAAATTTTCAAGTAAATAGATATGATCCGCATGGTTGTCATCAATAGCAGTCTTTTGCGTATCGGTTAACAAGGGGATGATCGCCAACATTACGATAACTATAATATCCTGAAAAAGAAGAATGGAAAATGAAGAGGCACCATAGGTGGTATTCATCAATCCATTTTCCTTAATGGTCTGTAAGGTAATGGCGGTGGAGGAGAGGGATACTGCCATGGAAATTATCAGGGAAACTTTCCAATCAAATCCAATATAGGTGAATAGCAGGTAGGAAACTATCATGGTTCCCAGCACTTGGGCCCCGCCCATGCCAATAATGGTTTTCCTCATTTGCCAAAAGCTCTTAGGTTCTATCTCCAGACCTATCAGAAAAAGCATCATGACCACCCCAAATTCGGCAAAGTGAAGTATGTCTTGACCTTCATCGCCAACAAAACCTAAAATATAGGGGCCAATTAATATCCCGGCCAAAAGATACCCCAGAACAGAACTTAGTCCGAACCTTTTGGCTATGGGGACACAAATAATGGCACCGGCCAAAAAAACTATTGCTGCAAAAAGGATGCTACCGCTCATTTTGAGACTACTTTATTTAGTTGGGGTGTATCGTTCAAAAATTCACAGTTTTTAATCTCACCAAAAGGAAGGTGTTCCTGTAATTCACATATTAATTTTTGGTATTGGAAGGTATACTTTTCCAGCTCTTGATCGGAGAGGTTATGCGTTCCCATTACCGTAAAAGGAGGAAGATATTCCATTCCACAGAGCTTGGCAGTTTGCTCAAAGGGACGCAAAAATTCGTTGACGGAGTATTGGTTGCTACCTTCGGAGCAATACACCGCCCTAGTTCCTCCGGTAGTGATGACATTTAAACATTTTTTGGAATGTAGCGCCTTTCCGTTTGGTCCGTAAGCCCATCCAAATTCCAGAACAACATCCATCCATTGTTTCAGTAAGGGGGGGCAACTGTACCAATAAAAGGGATGGTGCCAAACAATAACATCATGTTTGGCCAAAAGTTTTTTTTCACTAATGATGTCTATGTTAAAATCAGGATACCTTTCGTAAAGGTCGTGAAAGGTAACACCCTCTTTATTTTCGATCATTTTAACCAAGGCTTTGTTGGCTCTGGATTGTTCAAATTTAGGATGTGCAAACAAAATTAATATTCGTTTCATACTATTAATTTAATGGAAAACCTTGGGACCAAGGACCCTTTTCCAATCCATATCTAATTAATTTGGTCTTTCTCTCCAATGTTCATTTGGTCCAAACCGTCGTTTAAAGAGGTTGGCAATTCAAATACCTCCAATTCAAAATAGGGAATAGCCGCCAGAAGATGATCGAAAATATCGGCCATGATATACTCATAATTTTCCCAACGTTTATCACTACTAAAGGCATAGATTTCCAGAGGTATTCCTTGAGGTGTAGGGGGTAGGTGCCGGGTCATTAGGGTCATCGTCTGGTTAACAGCGGAATGGTTCTTTAAGTACGTTTCCACATATTTCCGAAAAACGCCAATATTGGTCAAGTTTCTTCCGTTTAGGGCCATTTGTTTGTCAATATCGTGTTCTTTGTTATAAGTATCGATACTGGTATTTCTAGTTTCCAGATATTTGGAGATTATCTGTATACCTTTTAATGTTTCAATATTTTCTGGGGTGAGAAATTTGATGCTTTTTTGTTTTATGAGTATTGCGCGTTTTATACGCCTACCTCCGGAGGCCTGCATGCCCCGCCAGTTTTTAAACGAATCCGAAATAAGCGAATAGGTAGGGATGGTAGTAATGGTCTTGTCAAAATTCTGGACCTTTACCGTAGCAAGGGAAATTTCGGTAACATTGCCGTCGGCCCCAAATTTTTCAAAGGTTACCCAATCCCCAATCCGGACCATATCGTTGATACTTACTTGAATGCTGGCTACAAGGCCCAATATGGTATCTTTAAATATCAAAAGGATTACCGCAGAAGCGGCACCCAGGGCGGTAAAGAATTTCCATATGGTGGTGTCCGTTAATACCGCAAAAAGGGTTAGGATACCCCCGATCCAAGCGAATATCATGAATACCTGAATATAGCTATCCAAGGGCTTGTCCTTCATATGGGGCAAGGTCTTTAAGTAATCTTTAATGCTTCGGAGAAGGCTTCTTATCAATACCAGCACCAAGATTACCGCAAGAATTTCAATGGCCTTTAATATAATGCCCTCTGTATTTTCAAAATCGAGGAAGGCCAAGGGAAGATACCTGTACAATAACATAAGGGGTATAATATGCGCCATATATCTAGGTACCTTATTGAACACTAAAAAATCGTCAAAATTGGTCTTTGACTTACGAGCAAACCGCACAGATAAAAAACGCAATACTTTCCAGATGGCGTAATCCAATAATACGGCTACTAAAACAATTGCTATGAAAAGTATTAGAGCATTTAGATAGGCAGCTGCATTAACTTCCACACCATTTTGGATGAGGTAATTGTAAAGTAATCGTCTTAAACCGTTGTTCATGACCAGGATTCAATTAATAGTACTAGGCAAAAATAAGGATTGAGGCTCAGTTGTGGCAGTAGATATGTAAAAAGTATGGTTTGTGCCCCACTGATTTAATTCTTGATGAATTCCACTAACAATAAGTGCTCAAAATATTCCGCAATTAGGACCGGGGTAAGATAGCTTCTTGGCGCGAATTATAAGTATAGTTCCCAACGGCCACTGTCGCAGGGCATAGGTGTTATTGTACAATTATAAGGATAGTTGTTTCAATTAAAATGATCAAAACAATATGATCTTATAAGTAAGAACTACAAATATTGCCGCAAGTGCTTTTTAAAATATGCGGCGCTATCCGCCGCACTTTGCATAGGACTGGTTTTGAAATTTCCCCCTTGTTCCAAATAATAGTACTCCAGTCCCGATTTTTTAGGGTCTGGAAGAATTGATTTATAATCAATGGACCCATTGCCCAATTCAGAATAGTCCCTACTAATTTTATCCATGTCCTTGATATGCCACATTACATAGCGCCCAGGTTGTTTCTTAATAAGTTCCTTTGGGGTTAATTCCGAGGAGTGCATCACCCAGTACATATCCATCTGAAGTTTCACCAAAGAAGCATCCGTTTCCTTTAAAATGATGTCGAATCCAGTTTTACCTCCATAATCTTCAAATTCGAAACCGTGATTGTGATAGGCAAAGCCCAATCCTGCAGAGTTTACCTGTTCCCCTATTAAGTTTAGTTTATGCGACATTATTTTGAAATTATCCAAGGTCCGCTGCTCTGGGGCTAAATAAGGCCAAGTGATATAATTACTGTCCAGGGCCTTAGCCGCTATAATGCATTTATCCACAAAAACGTTTAAGTCCTCCTCCGGTTTTTCCAAATAGGACGAAAAACCGTAATGTCCACTAGTTATTGATAATTCTAGGTCGTCCAAAATTTTCTTCAGTTCAGAAGGGGTATAGCCATAAATAAGGCCCTTGTCTGCATCAAAGCCATAGAATTCGAAGTCCTCATAGCCCATTTCCTTTAAGGCCTTAATGGTAGCAAGGGGATTTTTGGCCATATCGGTTCGCACCGAAAAAAGTTGATAACCCATTTTATATTTTGGTCGTTCCCATATGGAGAATGAGCTTAGCGGCAATAGCGCTGAGGCACCTAGGACTGCTGTACTACCCATAAAATCTCTTCGGTTCATGTAATTTTTTTTTAAAATAAGGTTGAAGTTAATTAAAAATTACCTTGTTATGGTTTCCTTGTTCATAATATTGCCATCAACATCATAATGTATAAACTCAATAATAGGAGTATTCCTTTCCCGATGTATTTTTACGGCCAAAAAACCTCCTTCTACCCTAAGGAACTTGTGCTCCGGACGTTTATCGTTCGGATCCCAGCCTTGGGCATGGGAATTGCTGGATGGCCCCTGACTAAACTCCATTAAGCCTGTTTCCGGATCAACGGAAACGTATTGCCAATGCCTATCCCCATTGATTACGAACATTTTTTGATCGGATAAATATTTGCGCAACCAATCACCCTCCGTCTTAAAGGAAACATTGGAGTGGTTGTCAATTTTGCCTTTGGCCCTATCCGGACCTACCACGGGGGTGGGCGAGCTTAGTATTTTAAAAGTGGCATCCGAGGCTTCCACCGTTTGTTTAAACCACTCTATCTGCTCCTTCCCCCAAATACTTTTGTCTGCTCCGTCAGGAGCTTTATTGTCACTTCTGTAATCCCTACCTTCTACCATCCAAATTTGAAGATCCTGGCCCCATCTAAAGGTCCTGTAGGATTTCTCCATGATCGGAGCTTGTTCGTTCCAGATTAACAGGCCATCCTCAAAACTCAGTTCACCAAAAGGGGAGGAGGTGGGCATGGCATCGTCCTTTAACAGATCGTGGTCGTCCTTTTGTAAGTAAAGGGGAGTATTGTTGTAGAAATTGTTCAAAGAGGGCCAGGAATTAATGGCGTGCCATTTATGTCTGGCCAATTCCAAATTGTAAGCCATGGGTCCGGGTTTGTCGTAATAAACGTAATCTCCCGTCTGACAATGAAACAAGGGGTTTAATTTTAGCATATTGTCGTATATCTTAAATCCCCGTTGAGGATCGTCATAGGACCAAAAGTATTGACAGGTGGAAGAGGTAAAAAGTACGGGTGCTACCTCATTAGCCATAGGTGCTGTAGTAAAACTTCCATTTACTTCGGAAATGGGAGTTTCACTTCCCTTTCTGCCCCTTATAGTTACATCGTAGACTGTATTGGATTTTAGCCCTGTAATCTTATGTTTAAAAGTGAAGTCTTTATACTCCGAAACATATTCCCATGGGGTAGTCAATACCGTGTCTTTAGAACGGACCTCAATGCTGATCTGCCCGAAGGTACCCTCCACGGCCCCGTCCATTTGATTTACCGGCATATCATTGTCAAAATCGATAGGGCTTCTAAAGGGAGCCCCTTTCTGTTGATGTTTTATAGGTATGGGTTTTTCGGATAGGCACAATCTGGTCCACAGTATGGCAGAGGAATCGGTTAATTCTCCTATCTTAAAGCCATTGGTGAAGTATACTTGGTCAATATTTTGGGCTTGTATAGCGTAGGTCAGAACAATAAAAGTCCCAAGAAATAGAATTAAACGGTTTTTCACGGTGATTGTTTCTTTTGATAGTTATCTGTAACTGTTTAAACCAAATATATGTTATTTATTCAAACCACCGTAGTGTACAAGAGCTTCCCTTGCTTATCCAATGTTTGTTGGAGGAATAGGTCCGGAAATTTTATATTCTTATTGGGCTGGTTTCATTTTGGATATAAATATGTCCTGTAGAATAGCCAATTCCTTTTTGTATTTTAAGTCGGTCCTAGAGGCAAAATAGAGGGTGTTTTCGGTAGGGGTGTTACCTTCCCAGACCAATTTAATCTCATTGTAAGCAATGGCCTCCTTACAAAGAAAATCGGGAACCAAAGCCAATCCATTTTCATTGCTTAAACACCTGATGATCGAATTTATACTTGGCAAGATGTAATTAGGCTTAAAATTGGGACGTTTGTTAAAGTTATTATACCAAAATTTCCTGAAGTGTTCCATTTCATTGGAAGCACTATACCATCTGTGTTGTAAAAGCTCTTGTTCCAGGGTCTGTAGGTCTCCTTTTTTTAGCCGATCTTCTATTTTGAAGGTGTCTGTTCGTTTTCCGGCAACCAATACAATACTTTCCTTGGAAAAAGGAGTGTAGTTGACCAAAGTAGTTTTGTTGGTTTGTTTTTTGGGAGTTATTACCAAATCCAATATACCATTGTTCAAGTCTATTATCAAGTCCATATGGTTTCCAAATTTTGCCACTAGATCGAATTCTAATTTTGGTACTTCTGGCTCTATGATCATTTGAAAGGTTTCAGAACACATGCCAATATGTAATGAAGGATTTTTCTCCTGGGTAGTTTTTTTAAAATGCTGTTCCGCTATCTCCAATACATTAATAGGGTCTATAATGTACTCGTAGAGAAATTTGCCTTCCTCGGTAGGGATCATTTTCCTGGAGGTACGTTCAAAAAGTTTTTTGCCCACATAGGCTTCCAGGGCATTTAAATGAACACTTACTCCGGGTTGCGAAGCATATAAGGCTACGGAAGCCTTTGTTAAGGTTCCGTTTTCATAGATCTCTTTAAAGGTCCTATACCATTCCAAATTCACCATAACTATTATAATTTTGATACAAAGGTATAATTTGTATTATTTTTAATATACATGTTTTCCTTTTAATTTTACACCATAATTAAAATAGTAAGCATGAAAAAGATATTTATTATTAATGGGGGACACCCATTTGCGCATTCAGGTGGCAGGTTTAATGAGACTTTGTTCAACACAACTATTGCGCACTTCCAATCCTTGGAAGGGTACGCTGTAAAATTTACACGGGTAGGGGACAATTACGATTCCAAAGTGGAAGTGGAAAAGTTTAAATGGGCAGATTTAATTATATACCATACCCCTATTTGGTGGTTTCAATTGCCTTTTGGCTTTAAAAAGTATATTGACGAGGTTTTTACGGAAGGACACCAAAATGGTATTTACCACAGTGATGGAAGAAGTAGTAAGAATCCGGCCATTAATTACGGTACCGGTGGACTTTTAAAAGGTAAAAAGTATATTTTAACCACAAGCTGGAATGCACCAAAGGAGGCATTTACCTTGGAAGGGGAGTTCTTTAATGAGACATCCGTCGATGATGGGGTAATGTTTGGATTTCATAGAATGAATGCCTTTGCCGGATTGGAAAGACTTGCGACCCATCACTTTCACGATATGGAGAAAAATGCAGATGTTGAAAAGGAGTTGAAAGATTATAGGGATTTCTTGAGCCAAACGGAGAACAGGTTTATTTTGGAAGATTGTTCTGCTGGGTTAATAAATGCCGGCTAATGTCAAGACAAAATCCTTAGGCTTACACAATAACTATAGCTTTGGTCCACTTCAACCGATAGGGAAATTCCATTAGGATTACATGCAATGACTTGGTCAAACCCATTAAATTTTAGGGAAATGTACTAAAAAGGAACCTCTTGCTTTAATTGCGGGCAAAATAAATATTGAATAATGTTAAAAAAAGCCATATCTTGAATAAGCAAAAAAAGCTTTAAAATATAGCCAACCATTAACATGCCTATTATGAAATTAAATAGATTCTTTTTAACCGTGGCTACGGTTATTGTAGTGTTCATATCCAGTGAAAATGTATTTTGCCAGACTACGGATATTGCGGTTGTGGATAGTACTTCCAAAACAGAAAATAGATTAAAATTCGGTTTAGGGTTTGGCTTGAGCTTTGTTGGGGGGACCAACATTAGTTTAGCACCCAATTTAATATATGAAGTAAGCGATAAGGTGAGTCTCGGTGGTGGAATCCAGGGCAGTTATACTTCAATCAAGGATTTGCAGAATACCACAACTTTCGGGGCCAACATCATAACCCAGTATAGACCGATCAGGCAACTGACTACCTTGTTAGAATTCGCACAGCTCAAGGTGAATACCAAAACAGAGACCTCCACAGGTCAAGTTACCGATGATTATTGGGACTCTGCACTCTTCGTTGGTCTAGGTTGGAATATTAACGAAAAAATATCCCTAGGGGCTAAGTACAATCTGCTGTACAAGAAAGATGAAAGTGTATATACCAGCCCTATACTTCCGTTTGTAAATATTACTTTTTAGAAGGGCGGTAACTTAGGTAGGCCATGAAGTTTAATAGCACAAGCCCAAAAGCTGACTTAATTATTAATACACCTTGTATGAAATTCTGTAATTACCCACTGCAACACCTTGGGTAATCATAGCACGGCTCCTAAACGGGATTAACTTACATATCCCATAAATTAACATTTTTTAAGGTTTATTTTCGATCTGAAGTTAAAATAGCATATAAATTGGAAAATCCTGCTGTTTCATTAAAGTACACCTACCAATAAATTTGTAAGTGTATTCTTTAATTACTTCGTTATGAAAAAAATGAATTTTTATCCCAAGACTTGGCAAGTGGTTCCTCTGCTATCCGATAGGTATCTATTGGATTCTGATGGTAAATGTATAAAGGATTTGGTATTGCGGAATATCTATGCCACCGATATGAAAGTGTCCGAAATGGATTTGAACATCATTAAGTTTTCTGCTATGGATGCCAATGGACAGGAGCACTTTATTGCAGACTTCCCAGGTCAGGCTTCCATACCCGTTAAAGGTATGCATACTGGTCTTTTTCTAAAATCTAAAAGTGTTCTTGACTTGGAACCTGGCACCTATAATGCATTCAGATTCTATCTTGCCAAAACTGGGAGTAGAATTATCTATAGTGATCGTTTTGTAGAACGTGCCGACGGAATTAAATTCCTGAATTTTGAGATTGTGGACGGACTGACCATAAAAGGGGAGGAGTCACCGGAGGCTATTCTCCGATTCGATTTTGAGCCCTTTAAAGCAAATGGAATTTTTAAGACCATTGGACAACTTTTTAAAGTTCCAGGTGTTGTGACGGGCAAGTTGGCGCACTCCTAAGCCTTATAGACCAAAGAGCTCTTTTTTTGTAGACAAGACCGGTTTCCCAAGAGATTGGGACTAAATACTAAAAACAGCAAAAAAACCCTCAAGACATAGATATTTTGTCTTAAGGGTTTTATCAATAGCTGATAATTATCATAGTTAAAACACAACAATTCCCGAACTTTGTTAATTGCACTTATCCTAGTCAAATAATTAACAAGGCAACATGTGGAATGCTATTTTTCTTAGTCTTTATATTCTTATTGCATTAGCCATTATAATAAGTATCCTTTTGCATGGCGCCAAGCCCTCAAAAAGTTTAGCTTGGCTTCTGGCCATTTTCACCCTTCCCGTGGGTGGTATGTTCCTTTATCTTCTTCTTGGAAGGAATCGTAGAAAAAATAAGTTGTTGAAATTAAAAAAGAAGGCTTTTTTAAACTTGCCGGAACCCTCAATGCAGCACATGGCGTCTATGAGCGGGAAGTACCAAAAACTTATGACCTTGGTATACCGAAATTCACATTTCCCGCCAACGGACAGAAATGAACTCCACCTGTTGAAAGATGGCAAAACGACCTTCGAATCTATTTTTGAAGCTTTGGAAAACGCTCAGTACCGCATACATCTGCAATACTACATTTTTGAAGATGGGGAACTAGCTCAAAAATTATTGGAACTTTTTGAACGTAAAGTTGCACAAGGGGTGGAGATAAGAATGATCTATGACGGTATAGGCAGCTTTTCATTGAGTAAGGCCTATTTGAAAAAATTAATGAGCATTGGTGTGGAGGTATTTCCATTTTTACCGTTCAAGTTCGGGCGTTTTTTTTCCTCCCTAAATTATAGAAACCATAGAAAGATCATTGTGGTAGATGGCAAAGTGGCATTTACCGGAGGAATAAACGTATCCGATAAATACTTGAAAGGCGATGTGGCACTGGGCAACTGGCACGATATGCACTTAAAGCTTGAAGGTACTGCAGCGAGTCATTTGGATTTTGTATTTGCAATGGATTGGTATCTAGTTTGTCAAAAGACAATTTCTGTGCAGCCCTTACATCCGGATGAGGGTGCCACAAAAAAAAGTGCATCTAAACTTGTGCAGATCGTTTCCGGTGGACCTGATGACGACTTTCCTTCCTTGGAGCAGACCTACTTTGCAATGATCAATAAGGCTAAAAATTACCTGTATATTACCAATCCCTATGTAATTCCAGGACAGGCCATTATGCAGGCGCTACAGACAGCAGCATTGGGAGGCGTGGATATACGCTTGATGGTGTCCGAGAATGCGGACAATAAAATAGTAAGTTGGAGTGTTCGTTCTTATTTTGAACCCCTTCTAAAATCCGGTATAAAAATCTATTTATTTCCTGACGGATTTTTGCATAGCAAAATCATTGTCAGTGATGATGCCATTGCGACCATAGGTACTGCCAATTTGGATGATAGAAGTTTTGAACAGAACTATGAAGTAAACGCAATTGTTTATGATGCCGATTTTGCAAACTTGTTGAAGGAAGATTTTCTTAAGGATGCCTATTCCAGTAGAAAGCTGGACTATGAAGATCATATAAAAAGACCTTGGGGAGAAAAACTAAAAGAAGGTTTTGGAAAAGTATTTAGTCCGTTGTTATGAATTGATCGTTTCAAGACTCAATTCGTTCTTGCACGGTTTTCCTTCTTCCCAACTATTTAGGTTCTCAAAAGTAATTTCAGCAATATTGGTCAAGGCTTCTTTGGTTATAAACCCTTGGTGGGGTGTAAGCAGCACATTGGGAAAGGATAATAATTTTTTTAATTGCCCATCCTTTATCCCATCCGCAGAATTATCCTTAAAGAACGACCCTTTTTCCTTTTCGTAAACATCTGTGCAGTAGCCTCCGATCGAATTCCTCTCCAAAGCGGCGATCAATTCTTTGGTCTCCACCAAGGCTCCTCTTGCCGTGTTTATCAAAATAACCCCAGGTTTCATCAAGGCAAGTTTTTGTTTGTTTATCAAATAAAAGTTCTCTTGGGTAAGCGGTATGTGAAGACTTATGATGTCCGATTCCTGACATATTTGATCCACGGACGTGTAAGTAAGATCATATAACGGAACTAGTCTGTAATCTGGTTTAAGGTCGTTGGCCAAAATCCTGCAACCAAAACCGTGCATGATCTTGGCCATAACACTTCCAATCCTACCAGTTCCAATAATACCTACGGTCTTACCGTTCAAATCGAAGCCCATAAGGTTATTTTGAAGAAAGTTGTAGGAGTGTACCTGTCTATCTGCCAATGTAATCTTTCGGTTAAGCGCCAGTAATTGTGCAACGGCATGTTCTGCAATCGAGTAGGGGGAATAGTCAGGGACATTAGCTACCTTTAGTCCATATTTTTGCGCCGTTCTTAAATGAACATTGTTATACCCTGCTGAACGTAGGCTTATATAACGCACCCCCAAATCCGATAACTTTTCCAAGACCACAGAGGAGGCATCATCGCCGGAAAATATGGAAACTGCCTTATAACCAACAGCCTGAATGGCCGTTTCGGCATTCAGGGCATCTTTTGTATAGCTTACCGTATGAATATTTTTATTGGCATTGATCAAAAAAGGGACTTCAAAATCTTTAGCGCTATAGACCAGTAACTTCATTTTTTTCTTCTTTGTTAAATATTAAATCTTGGTCTTCCATGGCCATTACAACAAGTTTTATATAATCCTTTATGGTTTTTTGGATGTTATCCGGATCGGTGATGTCAATGCTTCCTCTCCATATCATGGACCTTTCCTTGCCCTCACAAATACAGTAAAGTGTAGTCTCGGCGCTGTAGACCGTGAATTTGTCGTAGTAACCCTGATCATAATAAATGTCTTGGTGACTTAAATAATCATCATTAAATCTGCCTTGGTAATTGTTCCATCTGGAAATGGATTTAAGAAAACTTTCCCTATCCTCGGAACCGGTGACCTTGGTGAATAGAATTGCGTCAAAACCCTTGTCCAACAGACTTTGTTCCACGTCGTCCAGTTCTTTTTCGGTTTTTCGGGAATCGGTAAAGGAGACGTCAAAAACATCCAAGCTACGCATGGCTTCTACATTCCTTTTGCTAAACTCCTTTTGTAGGGTGGTCTCGAATTCTGTCCGAGCTTCGTCATTTTGTGTCATACCCACTATCAAAACCTTATTGGCATGGAACAGCACAATATCTGGGTTTTTCCAATTTTCTACCAAACTTGTCGAGGAACACCCTGTTAGTAATATTGCGAATAGAATTAATACTTTTTTCATGGTATAGGCTTTTGTAATAATGGTTTTTGGATTTCTCCCTATAGATTATAAACAGGGTTTATTCATTGGACAAATTTTGATGCTCATGACCCGACTTACTGGGTATGGCCGCCCATCCGGCAACATCCTGTTTGTTATTAAATGATTGCCAAGTTAGTGGATGTGCTTCTGAAATAATATGACCTTGGTCAGTTAGGCCATTATTTCCCTTCTTGCTTGTTCATTATAAGTATGCTGCCAGTATAATTAAAAATTTCGGATTTCAGGTTTTGATAATTGCCCATACATTCATCAACCTCCATTTGAAGACTATCATTTTTTTTAACATTGTCCTGATTAATGGAACTGACCTTGCCGCCCGACATGCTGCCTAAATTGTTTTCGTGCAATGAAATCTGAGTTCTTATGGCTTCACCTCTATTGTTGATCTCCTCCACCCGGGTTTTATAATCCTGAAGGCGTTCAAAGAGGTTGGGGATGTTGGGCTTAAAGGCGTTGGAATCCAATAGGCGTTTTATAAAAACAATTTCGTTATCCATTAATTGAAACTGTAATTTCCATTGCTGAATTCTCCAGTGTAACTGTGCAATTTTCTTCCCATTATCCGTGGTAATATTTTTGTTTTCCATTTTTTTAGGATCTTGAATAAAGATAAGAACTTTTAAAAACTGCCACAATGAGATTTGTCATCCCTAATTTCCGATAAACATTTCTTGTACTTCATTGAGTTTGGGGACCTGAACTTTCCATCCATGTACATCCCTGATTTTCACCCTAAAGGCATCCAAGGAAGTAGGTTCACCATGGATAAGGAATACCGTTTCGGGAATATTGTCGATTTCCTTCATCCAGTGTAACAACTCCCTTTGATCGGCGTGGGCCGATAGACTTTCCAAATGATGTATTTTTGCCTTAACGGGATAATATTTTCCGAATAGTTTAATTTCATAGGCCCCTTCGTATAGTTGTCGTCCACGGGTCCCTTCTGCTTGGAAGCCAACCAATAACACTGAAGTTGATGGTACATCGATCAGCTGTTTTAAATAGGTAAGCACTCTGCCTCCGGTTACCATGCCGCTTCCGGCAATAACAATCTTGGGCCTGGGATCGTCTATGGTCTTCCAAGTATCGGCGTAGGAAGTTATGATGTTGAAATGATTGCACATGGCACGATACTCGCTCATAGGCAGTTTATGCCAATGTGGAAATTGTTCAAAAACAGACAGGACATTGTTGCCCATAGGGCTATCTATAAAAACGGGAATATTAGGGATCTTATTTTTTTTGTACAATCTCCAAAGTAGGTACATTAAAGATTGTAGTCGTTCCACGGCAAAGGATGGGATGATAAGATTTCCCCTTTCAAGTATGGTTGTTTTAATGAGATCACTGAGTATACCTTCAACATCTTCTTCAGGATGTAATTTATTCCCGTAGGTGCTTTCCACAAAAAGATAATCGGCCCATTTTGGACGATCCGGGGCCTCTAAAAGATCATCCTGCAATCGGCCAATGTCTCCAGAAAAAACAAACATTTTCCCAAAGATTTCCAGCTCAATAAAGGTTGCCCCGATGATGTGCCCGTTATATCGGAACCTGATGCGAATATGCTCGGAAAGGCTGATCCATTGGTCTTTTTCCTTGGCCTGAAACAAATCGAGGGTACGCTCGGCTTCTCTTAACGTGTAAAATGGCAATGCGGGATAATGCTTGCTATACCCTTCCTTATTGGCCTGTTCGGCTTCCTCTTCATGTATCTTTGCACTATCCAAAAGAATGATCCGTGTAATGGCCAAAGTGGGCGCTGTTCCTAGAATTTTTCCCTTAAAACCTTCCTTTAATAATCTGGGCAAGTATCCCGTATGGTCCAGATGTCCATGGGTCAATAGCACCATATCTATTTTTGAGGCATCTATGGGCAAGGGATTCCAGTTTTGCTGTCTTAGTTCTTTTAACCCTTGGAACATACCACAATCTACCATTAGATTTAATTCAGGGGTTTCCAAATAGAATTTAGAACCC
The DNA here is from genome assembly GCF_023015905.1 of Arenibacter sp. F20364. Taxonomy (GTDB): domain Bacteria; phylum Bacteroidota; class Bacteroidia; order Flavobacteriales; family Flavobacteriaceae; genus Arenibacter. The sequence goes on from NZ_JALKBD010000010.1 coordinate 47,924, forward strand.
GTTACGGTGCCGGAGGCTCCCAAAAAATGTACTTTGATAGTATTCATAGATTATTGATTGCAGAGCTGCTTAATTTCATTCAATATTTTTCCCTTTCTGGTATTGGAAATTCCCAAATGGTCCAAAAAGAACTTATCCTTCCAAAGTTGCCTACATAACACGACATCCCTACTCAATAAAAACTGTTTTTCCCTATTGCTTAGTAGGGTGGATACCGTGATGGGGTAAAGTCCCAAACGATCAATCCGATCCTTTAGACCATCATTTAATGGTAGGTCCCAGCTCAAAAGATACAAACCTACACATTTGCCATAGGCTATGGCATCAGCGGTAAAACGGGTATTGGTTACCACCCAACCTTTATCCAGTTCCTTGTATTCTTTTTTTTTGGTGCCCCAATGCGCCTTAACGTCGTTGTATCTGGAGTGAATGTATAGGGGGATCTTAACATTGCAGTTACGCCCTTCCTCTGAGTGGAATTTACATTCGATAACAGTGACGGTTCCGTTTTTTTCTGCAATTACATCAATTTCATGGGTTACACAGAGACCGTTCATAATTTCATCTACACGGGTCTTGTAACCTGAATATTCCAATAATGCGGCCACAAATCGTTCGAAGGGAAACCCTGTAGGGCCCAATTCATAAATGGCTTTTTTTAATTTGTATTTTGAAGCAAAGACCGATTTGTTTTTTTTCAAAAGGGCGTAGGCCCTGTTGTAAATTTCCTTGGTACTTATACCCTCGTAAAGCTCGTCTTTTACCTGGTCTACAATTTTTTCCACTACATTATGGTCGGCTCCACTGTGCTTGAGGGAATTACGGAGTTTATCCAAAGAAAATTTGGCTCGTTTCCCAGAGGATTTTATAATGTCAATATCAAAATCCTTTTCCATATCATTTCTTTAGATTTATATCCAATTCCGGTATTTTTAAAAGTTGTAAGGTGGTAGAAGCCAAAGTTACCCTACCATCTGTAGCATTAAGAGCCAATACGATTTGCTCGAACAGTTCGTGTTTTGTAATCCGTCTTAATTTATAATCCGTGATATACCTTAAATTGATGGCTATCCAGTTGTCCGTTGGACTAATGGCCAGGGTAGGGGCTATTGTCGCATTTTCTATATAATAGTGCTCTACCATTTGCTTCCATTTTGCCATGGAATTATCCGTGTATTCATAAAGGAATTCAGTAGCCTTTTCCAAAACCAGTTTTTTTGCCAGGGCAACATCCGATTCATAGGTTATTAGTATATCAAGTTCATCCCAAACAAAGGGGAAGTCCATGGAATAGTTCTTTATGGGCCCCTTGAAAACAAAGGCATTACTGATTTTCACGATTCTCCCCGTATAATTGTCACTACTGACCCATTCCCCGATTTCCATTAAAGTAGTATATATGCTATCGATATCAATAACATCTCCTTTAATGCCGTTAATCTCGATGCGGTCTCCTGGCTTATAGACCCTAACAAAAAAAATGTAAAATGATCCTGCAATACTTAATATCAATTCTTGTAGTGTAAAGGTTATACCTGCAGTAAATAGGCCAATAATTATAGTATAATCCTTTATATTTTCTACCGTAAATGCCATAAGAATCAACAGCGCTATTAGAACGTAGCCAATAATCTCTACTCCTTTTTGCGCCTTATATCTAACGGAGACATTCTCAATTCTTTTTTTTAGGGTCCTACGTAGAAAACCAATTAACAACCCAATGGCCAAAATCCATAATAGTAGTTTCGCAATCCGCAATACTATGGGGTCGTTAATAAAATCCAAGAGACTGTCCATGGGCAATATATTTTAATAAGACCGCCAAAACAATATTTGTCTTAGCGGTCTCCCAATTAAAAATAACCAACTATTTTTTTTGTCCAAAAAAGTCACGAACCAAGGCTTTCGTCTGGTTCTCGGTCATACTGTCCGCTTTGGTGACCGCTTTTACTTTATCTGCTAGACCTTTGTGGTGTTCCAACAGTTCTTTTCTAAACTTCTCATTGGTATCTGCCGGGCCAAAAAGCGCTATGGCATCTGCATCACCAATGGCGTCCGCGAGTTTTTTAAAATATGATTTTAATTGTGCTTTCTCCCTTTCCAGATAGGTGCGCTCGTGTGTAACGTCTTGGGTTACACCGGATTTTACCCTAGGTCCCGAGGTGCCTTTGCGATTGAAAAATTCCATTTCGGAAAAGATCGTTTCCAAATTCTCTTCCTTATTATCCAAACGGATGATATGGGCTTTTTCCCTATCCATCCAAATTCCAATATTAGTCATAATACAATAATTTTAAGATTCGTTTAAAGCCAGAATAGGAACCTTGGCATCATAGCCGATTTCCTTAATTAATGGTCTTGAAAATATACTGTTGAACAGGAAATGTTTTTTGTTGATGAACGCAATCATGTCACTCTTCCTGCTCTCCACAAATGTGGTTATTCCCCCAGCGATGTCCTTATCGGTAAGTGTGTGGAAGCTGTGCTCAACACTTTCAAGAATATCGTCCAAAAGCTGTTTGTGGGCCTCTTGGTCTTCGTCCAGGGAAGTTTCCTTTGTAAAGTGTAAAACACGAATCGCTGTTTGGTGCATCTTAGCTATCTCCAACAAATAATTTAATTCCTTGCGCTTAAAGGTGGATTTATAATTTGTGGGGAAGACAATTTCTTTGGGAACGGAAAACGTCATATCCTCGGGAATTGCCATAACGGGGCATCCTCTGATTTTCTCCATGGCATTTACGGTGTTGCTACCAAAAATTATTCCTTTGGCACCTGTAGCACCTTGAGTACCCATGACAACAAGATCTATACCTTTGCTGTCAATGGCCTCTTTCATGGCTACTGATAGAAAATTGAAGGTGGAAATGGTGTGATAGCTATGTTTAGGGTTGTCGCGGTGTAACTCCAACATGTTTAATAGCTTGGCAAAACGTTCTTCCGATGCTCCCTTGGCAGCTTCATATTCCGCACTTCCCGGTTCTGGCATCATGAGGTTGCTGGTAGTGTAGCTCTCCATCCGGAAAACATGTAAAAAGTAGAATTCACAATTCAGTTTTGCATACAGATCCAAGGCATAGCGCGTGGCATTCAGTGCATTTTGGGAGAAATCGGTGGGAATTAAGATTCTTTTGTCCATGACAATTTTTTTTTGATTGATAGAATAAATATAACAGTCTGTAAGGACTGTGACTATGACAATTGTCATTCTTGGGAGGGGAGAATGAGAAATGGAATATCGGAATACATGCTGAGGTCTTTCACCACAGGTTCGCGGGTGAGTTTTTCAAAAAGATTCCTTTTTTGGTGTACCATGGCAAACATATCCACTTTCAGCTTTTCTAAAAAGATATCTATTACTTTGGCCTTGTCGTCGAAGTTCTTGATCCATTGAAAGGAATGCCCTACGGAACTTAGATTATCCTCTAAATTCTTTCTGTTGGCCTCCTGGGTCGTGTTCAGAATATGTTGTTCATGTACATGAACGACCCGAATGGACGCTTTGGACAAAGAGGCAATGTATAAAAGTTGGGCAATGGTCTTTTGGTCACAATCCTTTTTCAAATCAGTAACGAAAGCTATTTCCTTTATCGGGTGGAAATCCATTTGGCCAGGAATGGCCAGTAATGGGCATTTTTTTATATGATTGGCCACCTTGATGGTGTTGCTCCCGAAAAATATATCTGCAGTTTCCGTTAGTCCTTTGTTTCCCATGGTTACCAGGTGTATCTTAAGCTCTTCTATCTTTTCGATTATGATATCTACCAAGTCGCCTTTTTGCGAAATAGTCTTGAAAGTATGTAGGGGATTTTCATTGTCCAGGACTATTTTGTGTTTGGTATGTGTTAATTTTTCCTTGGAATCTAACTCCAGCTGTTTCAGATGTTTTTTGATATTTAAGATGGGAAGCGTTTTTCCCGGTAACATGGTAAGTTCCGAATAGGTATTCATAATATAGAACGTGCATGTTTCCGATCCTAAAAGTTTAGTGGCATAGAACAGGGCACAATAGGCATTATTGGAAAAATCGGTGGCTACAAGAATATTTTTCATGCTCGATGTATTAAAATTGTGGAATTACCAAGAAAGGAATGGTGACGTGAAACCCTATTTTTTTGATTACAGGTTCAATAAAGAGACGTTCCATAAATGTATGTTTGTTCTGCACCATGACCAGGAGGTTGATCTTTTGTTTGGTCTGAAAGTCATTGATGGCATCTATAACCTCATTGTTGGGCACCTCATGGAACAGTGCCTTGTTACCTAAAATCTTTCCAAGGCCTTTCTTTTGTTTTTCCTGTTCCGAAGTCAGTTCGTTACCCGTGGATACGTGCAATACATTTATTTGGGATCCGTGTTCATCGGCTATGTCCATAAGTTGGCTTAATCTTTCCTTTTTGTACTCTATTTCATAATCGGTTGGAAATAATATTTCCAATGGATTCTCATACTCAAAATTTGGGGGAATTACTAGAACAGGACAATTGGCTTTTTTTATGACATGTACCGTATTGGTCCCAAAGAGGATTTCCTCGGCCCCTGTAGCTCCCTTGGTACCCATTACCACCAAATGTATACCTTCGGATTCAACGGTTTCCATAACTTCGTTCACCAGGGTATTGAAAGCAGTATGTACAACAAAGCTGTGATTAGGGTTATTGTATTCCTTTTCCAAACGACTTTTAAGTTTTTCCAGTTGGGTCATGGAGGTTTCCTGCATTACATCGCCCAAGCCAATTAGACCCGGACTTCCAACCAAATATTCTGCGTTATATACCGGTGGCATATAGGTATGCATTACATAAAATTTACATTTTGCATTTTTAAAAATCTTCAAAGCGTAGCTAATGGCCTTAATGGAATTGTCTGAAAAATCAGTGGGAAGCAAAATTCGTTTCATGGTATTTCTTACTTTAGAGCTGTAAATCTAACGCAGAAGAATTTTGAAAACCATGATATCCGTCAGTTCTATTTCCTCTGTGTTTTGGTAATTTTACTCGATAATAGAGATTAAAACCTGCCTGCTGGCAAGCAGGTGCTCCGACGCTTAAGTCGAAATCTAAAATAAGGGTTCTTTCAATGCTTCGCGGGCCTGCCTTTGTAGGATGCAGACAGGCTTGCCCCGAGGTAGTTTACCTTTCAAAAAATAGAATTATGAAGGATAGTTTTAACAATATAATCAATTCGGAAATACCTGTTCTAATCGATTTTCACGCAGATTGGTGTGGTCCTTGTAAAATGTTGGCCCCCATTTTAAAACAGGTCAAGGATGAAATGGGCAATGCCCTTAAAATCGTAAAGATAGATGTGGACAAGAATCAATCCCTGGCCAGTACTTATCAAGTAAGGGGCGTACCAACCATGTTGCTGTTTAAAAACGGAAAACAGGTTTGGCGACAGTCGGGAGTGCTACAAAAGAATGACATCGTTCGGGTTATTCAACAACATATTTAAAGGGCTGTCCCTAGGACTCGCCCAATTATCAAAATCCAAAATTCTTATTCATGTACTATTAGAAATGGAATCTTGGTATGGTAGCTAATTTTTTCGACTGAGGGTTTAAATAGGATTCGTTCCAAGAAATTTAAGTTCTTGGCTATCATGACCAACATATCCAAATCCCTACTTTCTACAAAAGCTTGTACGGCATCATCCAGATTTTTTAAGGTAAGTGTATGAAAGGTATGCTCATTTTCCCTGAAATAATTCTTGATAAATTCCTTGTTCTTCAGTTGTATATCACTAAGGTCTTTATCTTTTTGGGACACGTATAGGAAGCGCAGTGCAGCGTTATGCATTATAGCAAGCTCCTTTACTTGGTTCAGGACCTTAATGTCATACGTTAATTGGAAATCTGTAGGAAATCCTATTTCCCGTGGGTTTTTATACTCGGCGTCTTCGGGCACTGCCAGAACTGCGCATCGTACTTTTGTTAGAACGTTGCCGGTATTGCTTCCCAGGGAAACAGCCTTAAGGCCGGTGGCTCCTTTGGTCCCCATGATGATCAGGTCAATATTTTTATCCTGTACTTCCTGCTTGATATGATCAGTGAAAAATCCGTACAACGCCGATGTATTAAAGGTATGTTTGGTGTTAAGGGGCAAGCGTTCAATTTCTTTAAGCAAATTTTCCAATTTTTCCTTACTTTCCTTTAGGATGGTTTCCTCCAATATTTCAGGAGAAACATACATGGCGGCTTCACCACCGGAATTGTAGGCAATGGGATTTATATGAATAATATGAAAAGTACATCGTGTTTTATGGTACAAAGCCGTACCATATTTAATGGCATTCCAGGCATTGTCAGAGAAGTCAGTAGGTATCAATATATTTTTCATAAATGTTTTTTTAACGGTTCAATAGGGTTTGGTTTTGTTGGTTCAATGCAATGAATTAAAATTAATTGCTCTTTAATTGTTCCCCAATGACATATATCATGTGGGCCGTAATAGTTGCAAAATGGTAGCGCTGTTTAGGGTTCTATTAAGGGAAATATTAAGAAGGGTACTTCGGTATTGAAGGCCACCCGCTTAATAACATTTTCTTTGGTTAACTTTTCAAAGAAACTGTGCCAATAATTTACCATAGCGATCATTCCTATATTTTCATTTTCATGGGTATAGCCATTTATGGCGCCAGAAATATTGGAATGCCCCTTAACCTCTTCAAAGCCGTATTTAAGGCCAACTAACCTTTTGGGCAATGTATCTTTGGCTGTTTGTTGATGGGGTTGCAATTCCTTGCCCATATCAATATGTACGATGGTAATTTTGGAGTTCCATAATTTTGCCAATCCTATGAGCGGTATCATTTCCACTTCGCTATAGACATGTTCAAAGTTGGTGGCAAAAGCAATTTCGTCAGGAAGGTCAAAATCATAATTTTCAGGAACGGCAACGATGGGACAGAAGTCAATTTTCTGTATAATCCTTACAGTGTTGCTGCCCATAAATACCTCTTTCAGCGCAGAGGAACCTTTGGTTCCCATAAAAATATATTGAATGCCCTTATCTATAGTAGTTCTCCCTATGGCATTTACCAAGGAATCGGCTATACTTAATCCCTTAAAGGAGTGCTTAGTATTTTTATTTGCGGATTCCAATTCGCTTATTAGGGAATTGATATCTCTCTGTGATTCATCCTTTATAGCCCCAAACAGACGAGTGTCCTTTGCTTTTCCCATTGTACTGCTCAAATTGGATGGACCAACTTCAAAGGCATGCAAAATATGGAAAACACACTCCACTCTTTCAAATAGGTAAATGGCATAATCAATGGCATTCCTGGCATTGGCAGAAAAGTCTGTGGGTAATAAGATATGTTTTGCTTTCATGTGTTTATTTTTTTTTGTTTCTAAGGTCAAGCCAGTCCTAAAGATTAAATCTGGCGTGTATAACCTTTAATGATCAGAAAACAATATCCTATCTGTTTAAAAATTCTATTAATCATTTAGGTGTCATCTTTTCTACTTTTTTCAACGTTCAGTTACCTTCCTAGGATTGTTCCGGAAGGAACAAGACCGGCACTATGGAATGGAAAGCAATTTTTTTAATAACAGGCTCTTCAATTATTCTTTCCCAAAAGCTGTGTTGGTACCTTACCATGGTAAGAAGGTCCGCCCTGGTTTCAGCCACATACTGCTCCACGCTATGCGCTATACTGGCCTCGAAGACAAGTTCATGGAGGGAATAGTTGGAACCAGCTAAACGTTCCTCCAAAATTTTTATATTCGTTTTCTGTGTATCGTTCAGTTTAAATTCAACGGCCACGTGTATTACTTTTATTGTTGCGTTCCAAAGTTTTGTAAGTTCTACCATGGGCAATAGCTCCATCTTTTCATATTTTCTCGTATAATCCGTAGGAAAAACCAGTGTCCGAAGCTTTTGGAAGTTATAGTCTTTGGGAACTGCTAAAATGGATATGTTTTTAAGTTGTTTTAGGACATTTACCGTATTGCTGCCCATAAAAATTTCCTTTGCTCCAGTAGCTCCTTGAGTACCCATAACCACGAGGTCTATATCGCTTGCGGATACCAACTCCTTGACAGCCCCTTCCAAAGTGTCGGACCTGGAAATGGTTTCAAAACTGTGGTTCTGGTTGTTGTGGTTTTTACTTAGATAAGTCGCTATTTTTTCCAATTCCTGAGCTGAATACTGCGCCAATGAGTCATAAATGACTCCTAATCGTTGTTGGCTTTTTTGCCCCAACATATTCATAGCCTTGGGTTCATAGGCGTGTAAAATGATAAACTTGCATTTCACATCGGTATAGAGTTTTAAGGCCGTAAATATGGCATTCCAGGCATTATCTGAAAAATCTGTCGGCAATAGGATCTTTTTCATGATTCGGTTTTTTTAAGGGGTTTTTCCCAATTGTCCGGTATTGCCAAAAAGGGTATCCTGGAATGGTATCCAATGGAATCTATCGTAGATTTATTGATCAGTCGATGTAAAAAAGTATGCTTACGGTTCATGATGGCCAGTAGACCAATTCTATGTTTTTCTACATATTCATGAATGGCGTTTGGCATTAATTCGCCCTTGACCTGCTCAAAGGAATGGTCCATGGTATCAAGGAAAACGCCAAGGGCTTTTTTATGGTCATTTTGTTTCTCGTTGAGAACAAAATCCTCCTTAACATTCAATACAATCAATCTAGCCTTGTGCATCTTGGACATTTCTGCAAGAAAACCTAATGCTTTGGGGTCATATGGAGTGGTGTAATCCGTAGGGAATACTATAGAGTTAATTTCCTTAAAGGCATAACCATTGGGAATGGCCAATACCGGAATCTTAGCTTTTTTGATAACATGGACGGTGTTGGTTCCCAAAAAGATTTCCTTGGCCCCTGTAGCTCCCTGGGTCCCCATGGCAATGATGTCTATTCCCTCCCGTGCGGTAACCTCTTCAATTTCATCGGTCAGAATATTAAAAGATGAAATGGTCTTGAATTGATGGTTTTTGTTGTGAAGGTTCTTTCTTATATCCCTTAGCGTTTTTTCCAAACCCGCTTGGGCCGTCTCGACCCCTTTGTCCGGAATGGCACTGTTGACCGGACCGCCCATCATATAATCTACCCTATAAAATGTAGGGGTATAGGTGTGAAGTATATAGAAAAGGCATTTTTCATTTTGGAAATAGTTCACCGTATATAAGATGGCGTTCCAAGCGTTGGCAGAAAAATCGGTGGGCAACAAAATTTTTTTCATCCTTGTATCTTTTTAAATTATCTAGGTAGATTTTGCATCACCAAAAAGGGCAACTTTAATCTCAGCCCTATTTCGTCTACGGTTGATCTGTAAAGCATATCCTCCAAGAATGAATGGCGCGAGTTTACCATGACCAAAAGGTTTATGTTATTCTTTTTGATGTAATCCATTATGGCCTCGGCCTTATTCTTAGCGGGGCATATCTCAAAAAACAGGAAGGCCTCTGCCAGGGATTCCCTAAGGAAGCGTTGGTTGTCTATCTGTCTGTTGCTTAAATCTTCAAAGTCTGAAATGTATAGGCAATGGATTTCCGATTTAAATTCGGAAGCCAAGGTGTTCAATAACTTCAATTCCCGACGCTTATACGGCAGCATATAATCTGTGGGAAACAATATCTTTTTAGGCTGTTGGTATTCATAGTCCAAAGGAACTGCGAGTACAGGACACTGAACGTATTTGAAAACCTGTACCGTATGGCTACCGAAAGTGATTTTTTTGTCGTCAGTTTGCCCTTTTGTACCCATTATGACGAGGTCAACATTTATTTGGTTGGCAAAATCGTTCACTGCATCGACCAAAGTGTCGAATGCCGATAGTGTTTCATAGGTGTGTTTTGGATTGTGCTCCCTAGCAGTTAGTTTTTGGATAAGATCTTTTAAATATTTATCCGTATTGTTCTTAACAGTTTCCTTTTGCTCTTCAATAGAGGTTTCCCCATTAGTCTTGAACGGGCCATAAACCTCATCGGCATAAGCATGTAAAAAGTAGAAGTTGGTGCGTTCACATTTGTATAGATTCAATGCATAATCTATGGCATTCATGGCACTGTTGGAAAAATCGGTAGGAATCAAAACTGCTTTCATAGGTTCTCTTTTGTATACCTATCAAAGTTATTGGTAGCGACATATAAAACCTATGACATTTATCAGTAGCCCAATATGAACCTATAGGCGCAGGTTTATTCGTGAAGGACCAACAATGGAACCTTGGTTTGAAAACTGATTTTTTTAATGGTGGTATCGAACAATAATTGTTGTAGAAAATTTAGGTTCTTGGCCACCATGATAACCATGTCAATGTTCTCGCTTACCACAAATTGCTCAATGGCACTTTTGGCCTTTTCATGTTTTAGGTTGTGGATACTGTGAGATTTTTCATAAAGCTCCAGCAGATAGTCCTGTAAATAGACCATATTCTGATTTTGGGCTTCATTTAATTGTACATTGGGCTTGGAGACATTAACAACACTTAGGTTGGCTTTGGTAAGTCGGAGCATCTTTGAAATAGCTTCCAAAATGGAATGGGAATAGAAAATGTTATAATCGGTAGGAAAGGCGACTTCTTTAGGGATGCATTGTACTGCTTTTTCAGGAATCACCAATAGATTACATGGTACTTTAGTCATGACATTACCGGTATTGCTGCCCAAAATGGTTTCTTTTATACCGGAAGCCCCTTTGGTTCCCATGACAATCAAATTTATTTTTTTGTCCAATACGGTCTTGCGAATAATATCTATAAGATTTCCATATTCGTGCAGGGCAATAAAATTATGTTCCTTGTTGGAGGTAATGGTCTTAATGCGGGCAAAGGTTTCCGTTAGATTATCCTTAAGTCTCTCATTGATATCTCTGGATGGTAGCACAAAGGAATTACTGTCTACACCGGACTGCCTTAATGGGTCAACATGTAAAACGTAAAAATTGCAGGAAGCGTCTTTGAATAACTTAATGGCATATTCAATGGCGTTCCAAGAATTATTGGAAAAATCGGTGGGGAACAGTATATTCTTCATTCAATTAGATAGCTACATTAGCACAAAATTACGGTAATGGCTATACCTGAATTATGACATTGGTCAGTTTCCAATAAAAATATTGTTTTATAAATGTACTTCAATTTAATTTATGTATTGTAAGGCCTTTAATTCCTTGATGCGAATATTTCTACCTTCAATGTCGATCAGCCCTTCTTTTTTAAACCCGGATAGGGTACGTATAAGGCTTTCGGTGGCAATACCGGCTACACTGGCCAAATCGTTTCGTGAAATTTTAATGGGATCTTCGGTTTTTTTATTCATGACTTCTGCAAACTGCAACAAAGTTTGGGCTGTTTTCTTACGTACGGAACTATAGGCCATTTGTAACAATTGCTGTTTTATGTCCTTAATATTTCCAGTGAGCAGTTCCATTAGCTCCAAGGAGATATTATGGTTCTTTTCCAATACCTGTTTTAAATTTTCCTTGGATATACCGGCTAGTTCCACATCTTCAATAGCGGTCGCCGATTCCTGATACGGAATATTGTCTATAAAGGAGGTAAATCCCAAAAAGTCGTCGGCCCTATAAAGCGAAGTGATCAGTTCTTTTCCGTCCTCATCCATAGTATGGCATTTTACTACCCCTTTTAAGATAAGGTATATTTTGTGAGAATAGGTACCTTCTTGATAGATGGCAGTACCTTGAGGAAAATTTGCAGGCTCGCCATTGTCGTCAAAAAAGTTCTTTAACTCGTTCAAGGTGCGTATCTGATCTTCCAAATCTGTTGGATTTATTGATCCTTCCTTTGCCATACGCCCCAATAGTTCCACTTTTGCCAAACGACTTTCAATGGCATTTATGAGGTCTTCCTCTTCAAAAGGCTTGGTGAGGTAATCGTCCGCGCCAAGATCCATTCCTCTACGTATCTCTTTATGTTCAGTCTTGGCAGATAGGAATATAAAGGGTATGTGCTTGGTTTTTTTATCTGAAGAAAGTTCCTTTAAAACGCCATAACCGTCTACCTCTGGCATCATTATGTCGCAGACGATAATATCCGGCAATTTTTCCTTTGCCATTTGAATGCCAATTTTTCCGTTTGGAGCGGTAATCATGGTATAACCTGAAAGCTCCAAAAGTTCTTCGGTATTCTCACGTAAGGCTCTATCGTCCTCGATCAATAAAATAGTCTTCATTGTTCTTTCAATTTATGTTTTCTAATGGGATAACTATTGTAAAAATAGATCCTTGGTTTTCTTCACTCGTAAATACAATGGTGGCACCAAGATTCTCCAAATGTTGTTTGGCAATGTTAAGTCCAATGCCCGTACCTTGGTTCAACAATGCATTTTCTGCCCGGAAATAACGATTAAAAATATGTTTCTGTTCTTCGGCAGGGATACCAATTCCACGATCGATCACTTCTATTAGTATGGTGTCCTTTCCTTTTCTCACCGCTAGACTTATAGTTGTATCTTCAGGGGAATATTTAATGGCATTGTGAATCAGGTTGGACAAGGCCAGTTCCAAGGTTTTTTCATCAAATCTGACGAAAATGTCATCGATATTCTCAGGATATTTGATGGTTTGGCCCGCCTTAAGGAGCATGTTGGCACCATAGACTACCTCGTTGACAATTTTGCTAAGTGGGAAAGTTTCCAACTTGTAATTTACCTTTCCTGAATCCAAACGCTCCACCGAAAGAAAATCGGTTAAAATGGTATCCAGATAGCGTACTTTGTTCTTTATGGTTTCAACGTGTTTGTCCCGCTTTTCCTGTTGGTGACTTTCGGTATACTTGGCCAATAAGGTAATAGAGGTAAGTATACTGCTCAAAGGGGTCTTGAATTCATGGGAAACCAAGGAAAGGAAGCGTGTTTTCAGTTCGTTCAATTCCTTCTCCTTGGCCAAGGCTTCCGTAAGTTGTTTGGTGCGCTCTTGGACCTTTTTTTCCAGCTTTTCAGTGTAATTTTTTCGTTCAGTTATATCTAGTATAATAGCAACAAAAACCTGCTTTTCCCCCAGTATGGATAGTTGAAGATGTACTTCTACCGGATATATGGAACCGTCCTGCCTTTGGTGGTCGGTCTCAAATTTCACCTTGAGCCTTTCTCCTTTCAATAAGGGGTCTATTAGGGTTTGGAATTGTGGGGCGTCCATATGGGGTTTAATATCCAAAGGCTTCAATGTCTTAAACTTTTCCAAAGAATAGCCCATATTGCGCTGTGCTTCTTTATTGACATTTAGAAAGTGGAGTGACGTGGCATCGAATACATATATTTCGTTCAGCGATTCATCAAATATTCTGGCCCAATGACTAAGTTCCTTTTCCTTTATTTTACGTTCCGTAATATCAATGATAAGGGCCATTACATAGGTTTCCTCATACAGTTTAAATGGGTTGAGCCCAGCTTCAACAGGAAACTCATTGCCATTTTTGTGTACTCCGTGTAGGTCCCTTCCTTGACCCATTTGCCTTCTTTCGCTTTTTTCAATGAAACGTTCCACATGCTGATCGTGGTGGCCGCGGTACCTTCGTGGCACAAGGGTGTCCAATGGTTTTCCCAAAAGTTCCCCCTTCGTGTACCCAAACATTCTCTCGGCGGAGGAATTGGTGGCAACAATTGTCTGCTCGGTATTGACTACTATAATTCCTTCAGATACCCCTTCCGAGAGGAGGTTGAAGATTTCACTGTTTTTTTGGAAAGCCCGCATAAGCCAAAGATAAAATTTTTAAGCTGATTAATGTCATATAAAATAACTTGGCTATTCTCTATTTTTAAACTGATCTATTCAAGAATACAAAAATGGAAAATACAAAGAAAGTTGGTAAGAAATTCTATGAAACCCTGGGAAAATTGTTTTATGCCGTGGCTGCTATAGACAAGCGTATCCACAAAAAGGAAGTAGACAAATTAAGGGGGTTTATTCGAAAGTATTGGTTGGATGTGGATGGACTGGAGGATGAATATGGTACAGATGCTGCTTTTCAGATCGAATCAGTATTCGATTGGGCTATGGATAAGGAGGAGGATAGTGAAGCATGTTACGATGAGTTTAAGGAGTTCTATAAAGATAATAGCAATATGTTTAGTAAGTTTGTCAAGGTACTCATTTTAGATACTGCGAATGCCATCTCCAATAGTTTTTCAGGAAAAAATAAGGCAGAATTGGTGATGCTGGGCAAACTGGAACTTTTGCTAAAGGAATAATAAGGTAGAGAATTGGTTTTTTCCTTATTATTGATCATATCTTGAATGTCATTACCGGCAATCTTGCGTGGTTGGCGATATCTTCACCTATACTTCCCAATAAGAAATGTGAAAGGCCTTTTCTTCCATGTGTTGGAAGCGCGAGGATGTCAAATTTCTCGGTCTTACTAAAATTAAGTATCCCGCTTTCCACACTACGGTCATTATAAACTTCAACTTTAGCTTGGGTATCTCCAGCCTTGGACATGAATTTGGCTATGCGGTCATCGGCCTCCTGAGTACTCAAAAAGTCCTGATATGGGGTATTGATGTATACCAATCTTAATTTGGCTGAAAATTTTTGGGCCATCGACTTAACATTTTTATAGGCCATAATCATGTCCTCCGAAAAACTACAGGCGAAAAGGATATTCTTTATGGTAAAGTTTGATTTTTGCTCCTTTATAACCAAAACCGGAACATCGGAAGTACGTACCACCTTTTCGGTATTGGAGCCTATAAAAATCTCATTGAATCCAGTACTACCGTGGGAACCCATAACGATCAAATCTATATTTTGTTCCTTGGCAACATTGTTGAGCTCACTGAAGACCTTATAGTTCTGCACTATTTTATGAATATTGATGCCCTTTAAATAAGGTTTGTCCAAGAAGCTTTTAAATCGTTTTTTTGCAAGTCCCATAAAGTATTTTGCTTCCTCGAACCCTAATATTTCCTCTTCGGCAATAACTGCCTCGGAAATTCCCATCATATGGATAACGGTAATATCCGCATGCTGCTGTTTCGCTATGCCAGCTGCGGCCTCCAGTGCATAGGCCGAATGTTCTGAAAAATCTACGGGTACCAAGATGTGCTTCATTTTCTACTATTTTATCTTCAGTATGATTCTGTTACCTTTTTTACAGCGCTTTAAATTGACCAGTGTAGGGAGGGTTGTCCCATTATAATTTCATATTAAGGTCAGCCGGATTTAAAGTCCCAATTGAATCTTTAATGTTCCTAAACAAAAATAAACAGTTGTTGAACCACTTAAAATGACATTGGTCACTATATCCTGCTTTAATTGCAGCTGCCTTTATGATAATTAGACCAATAAGGTGCCACCTTCCAATTTGATAATTTTAATACTCTGCAAAATCTGGAGAATAGATGAACGACTATGGTTGGTGTTTTTATTTGGGCACTACTGACATTGGTCATTTTCTACTGGTAATCTGTATACTACTTTAGTAGAAATAAAATTCAAAGTCATGAAAAAAATTATTGTCACAGTATTCGTAATGCTTATGCTTCCAAACGTATTCCATTCCCAAACCGTCAAAAACATTGATGAAATTGCTCCCTTTAGTGAGGGTTTGGCTGCTGTTCGTCAAGGCAATCAATGGGGATTTATTAATGAAGAAGGTACTATGGTTATCAATTTTCGTAACGATATTTATTGGAACAAGGATGCCGATACCTCAAAAAAGGATGTTTCCGGTGTTCAATACCCTATGTTCAATGAAGGACGGTGCCTGATTACCAAAATTGTGGAGGATGGTGTTCCTGTTTATGGGTTTATAGATACCAAGGGTAATGTAGTACTTGAACCCCAGCTATTAAATGTTTATCCTTTTAAGAATGGTTTCACCACGGCCGTCCTTTTTGAGAAATCCATGAAAGGGAAAAACGAATTCAATCTTGATATATACGAATTTAAGTTTCACGATGTTATGCTGGACACTTCCGGGGAAATTGTGGAGTTTTTTAATAGAAGGTATAATATCCAAATGACCAAAAAAAGGTACCAGAGGCCTCCAGTAAGAGTGAAACAACTATCAAAAGGCCTGGTTGGGGTATACACTCAGGATCAAGGTTGGGAAGTGCGAAAGATAACTTTAAATAATTAAAATGTTACGACTAAAGGGTAAAGTAGCCGTTATAACGGGGGGTGCTGGTGGCATAGGATTGGCCACGGCAAAATTGTTTTTAGAGGAAGGTGCCAAGGTGGTTATCGTGGATATTGATAAGGAAGTTTTGGAAAAGGCAATCTTGGCCATAGATCATGAGAATCTGTCCATTTGTGTTGCCGATGTTTCAAAAGCTATGGATACCGAAAAGTTTGTCGAGACGGCGCTAGAGGTTCATGGAAAGATAGATATTTTTTTCGCCAATGCTGGAATTGAAGGTGTTTCCAAACCAATTACGGAATATCCGGACGAGATTTTCGATAGGGTAATTGGGGTAAACCTAAAAGGGGTATGGCTGGGTTGCAAGCATGTAATTCCGAAAATGCAGCGAGGTGGAAGTGTAATAATCACATCTTCTGTAGCTGGCTTAAAGGGTTTTCCCGGGTTGGGAGCTTATGTGGCCAGCAAACATGCAGTGGTTGGTTTAATGAAGGTAGCGGCCCAAGAAAGTGCCAACCGTAAAATCCGAGTGAATACCATTCATCCAGGTCCCGTTAACAATG
Source organism: Arenibacter sp. F20364 (assembly GCF_023015905.1). GTDB lineage: Bacteria > Bacteroidota > Bacteroidia > Flavobacteriales > Flavobacteriaceae > Arenibacter. The sequence goes on from NZ_JALKBD010000010.1 coordinate 64,553, forward strand.
ATATGATGCGACGTATTGAAGTGGATATGTCGCCCAGCAGTCCTGATGAGGTAATGAAGGGCTTTGAGGCTGCCGTACCTTTAGGTCGCTATGCAGAATCTAGCGAGATTGCAGCAATGGCCCTTTTCCTGGCTTCGGAGGAGAGTAGGTATATTACCGGGACTACCCATGTAGTGGACGGGGGTATGCTTAGTTCTTAATGACCTATGGCATGACCAAGGTAAGTAGTATAAGCAAATATTTGGAAGGGGGCGATTTAAGGTCAACCGGAAAAGTGAAGTTCTTGCTTCCTTTAATAAAAAGCCAAAAAGACTTCGACGACCTGTTTGCTTATCTGTACTCCAAGGACAGGTTAATGATTATGAGGGCAGCGGATGCCTTGGAAAAAATAACCATTGGGAATCCGGAGTATCTGTATCGTCATAAGAAGGAACTAATAGGGTTTCTCCAAAACGCTACTCACAAGGAATTTAAGTGGCATTTGTCGTTGTTGGTTTCCAGGCTAACCTTAAGCCCGAAAGAATTAAAAATAGTCTTGGGCAAATTAAAGATGTGGGCAAAGGATCCTTCCGAAAGTAAAATTGTAAGGGTCAATGCCTTGCAGGCCCTTTATGATTTGATATGCCAAGAACAGGGCATGGAAAAGGAGTTTAAAGCCTTAGTCAAAGAATTGCAGAAGGAGGGCGTACCTTCGATCAACGCAAGGATCAAAAAAATCAAAAATAAATACTTATCCAAAGATGTTGATTGACATCGTAGAACTATAGGACATCATAATATTTTTTTTGGCCAAGGGATATATTTTGATTTTTATCCTTGGTAAGTTCTCTTTCAAAGGAAATCTCCCTTTTCCTTTATGACATTTGTCATTGGCAAAGTCGCACTTCGGAAATATCTTCATCAAAATATTTGTCATGAAGGGTTTTTTAAAGTTGGGAAAGGTTGCCGGTATCCGATTAGAGGTGCATTGGACTTTTGCACTATTATTGATTTGGGCCGGATTTATCGAGTTTCAGAATAGTGGAAACTTCGAGAGGGTGGCCGTTAACCAAGGATTTATTTTGGTATTGATGGCCTGTGTGGTACTGCACGAATTGGGTCATGCCCTTACCGCTAGAAAATTTGGAATCAAGACTCAAAGAATTATACTTCTACCCATTGGGGGTGTCGCCACTTTGGATAAAATGCCGGAAAAACCAGGGCAGGAACTTTTGGTAGCTTTGGCCGGTCCAGCAGTTAATGTTGTTATAGCTATTTTATTATCTCTAATAATACCGCTGAACAGCTATTTTAATTTCGATAATATAGTAGTCGAAGAAATGCTTTATGCACCAAACCTACAGAATTTCCTTTTCTATCTTTTTGTAGCCAATGTAATGCTGGTAGTGTTCAACCTTATCCCCGCATTTCCCATGGATGGTGGCAGGGTACTTAGGGCTTTGTTGGCCTTTAGGTTGAGTCGCGTGGAGGCAACAAATATCGCGGCCAGTATTGGCCAAGCCTTGGCCGTTGTATTTTTTATCCTAGGATTTTTCGTAAACCCTTTTTTAATACTGATAGCATTTTTCATTTTCTTCGGGGCGTATGGCGAGAACCAAATGGTCCGAAGAAACTCCTTGTTAAAGGGGCATTTGGTAAAGGAAGCCACCTTGACCAATATTACGGTGCTACGTCCTGATAATAATGTTCAAGAGGTTATAGATATCCTTTTGGCAAGTACGGAAAAAGATTTTGTGGTAGCGGTGGACAGGGAAATAATGGGAATAGTGACCCAAAAGGATGTCATTAAGCATGCCAAGACCCCTTCTATTCTGGTAAGGGATATTATGGACAAGAGCTTCACCATAATTGATGAATCTACAGAAATCACTAAGGTGTTGGAATTAATAGGAAAGGAAAAGAAGAGCTTTTTTCCGGTGACAAGTAATTCAAAATTAATTGGTGCTATTGATATGGTCAACATTGGTGAGTTCATAATGTTTAAATCAGAATCCTAAAATAAGCTCAAAGGGGACAAAATATTTATTGTTGAATGAGGGTTTAGAGACTTCAATTTCAGATTAAAGCTTGGGAACTATTTGAAACCCCAATCCGTTTTGGCAACAAGAAACTTCCAAAGTGGATATACATGGTCAGGCCGTCACCGTCCAGTTATCTGCGACCAAATTTGGCATTAGGACTTTGAAAAAACAATTAGATGGCAAAAAAAGAAAGAATTAATTCGGGACAATCCTTGGACAATAATCAGGTTTATGGCTTTATCCCTACGGATATTGATGGAGTAGACGAGCTTGCGGAACTGGCCCTTGATTTAAGATGGTCGTGGAACCATGCCGTGGATGAAATATGGTACCAGTTAGATTCTGATTTATGGATGGAAACCCACAATCCTTGGGTGGTTTTGCAGAACGTCTCCCGTGATAAATTAATAAAAATGATGGCAGATAATGCCTTTAGGGAAAGGTTGGGTGATATGATAAAACTTAAGGAGAAATCCCTTACAGATCCCGCCTGGTTTCAAAGAAATTACCCTACAGCTCCCCTAAAATGTGTTGCCTATTTTAGTATGGAATTCATGCTGAGCGAAGCATTGCCAATTTATGTTGGCGGTCTTGGCAACGTTGCTGGGGATCAATTAAAATCGGCCAGTGATCTAGGGATTCCCGTTATAGCCGTGGGGTTACTTTACCAACAGGGATATTTTAGACAGTTGATAGATCAATTTGGTACCCAACAGGCGCTTTTTCCGTACAATGATCCCGGGCAATTGCCTATTTCACCGCTGAGGTTGCCCAATGGGGAATGGTTGCGGATCAATATATCCTTATCCGGGCATACAGTTTGGTTGCGTACATGGCAAGTACAGGTGGGCCGGGTGAAACTTTATCTGTTGGATAGTAATGATCCGGTTAATATGCCGCTTCACAGGGGAATTACCAGTGCTGCATATGGTGGTGGGTCGGAGCTTCGCATTCAGCAGGAAATTATCTTGGGTATAGGGGGGTGGAGATTGCTCCGAGCCATGAACATTGCACCGGAAGTGTGCCATATGAACGAAGGTCACTCTGCCTTTCTTGTACTGGAAAGGGCGGCCGATTTTATGCGGGAGAATGGTGTTACCTTTCCGGAGGCCTTGACAGTTACCCGTGCAGGAAATTTGTTTACCACCCATACTGCCGTGGCGGCCGGATTTGATAATTTTAGTCCGTCCTTAATGTGGCAGTTTTTTGCCAATTATGCCAATAAGGAATTACATTTGGATTTTAATGATCTGTTGGCATTGGGTAGGGAGGACCCACATAATTTATCCCAGTTTTTTAACATGGCCTATCTGGCCATTCATGGCAGTAGTGCGGTAAATGGGGTAAGCAAGCTTCACGGGGAAGTAAGTCGAAATCTCTTTCGTAATTTATTTAAAAGATGGCCTAACAGCGAAGTGCCGATAGGGAGTGTAACCAACGGAGTTCATATGCCCAGCTGGGATTCGGTATTCGCCGATAAGATCTGGACTCGTACCTGCGGAAAAGATCGCTGGAGAGGTCATTTGGAATCTGTTGAGCAAGACATTTACTGCTTGTCCGATGTTGCTTTATGGCAATTCCGGAACGATTCCAGACATCACATGATAAATTTTATCCGCGAAAGGTTCCAAGGACAGACGGAGGATGCCGGTCACTCCCCTGAAATTGTGGAAATGGCCAAGCATATTTTTAACAAGGAAACTTTGACCTTGGGTTTTGCACGGCGATTTGTTCCTTATAAAAGGCCAAACCTACTTTTACATGATCCGGAAAGATTTATTCGAATTCTAACAAATCCCCATCGGCCCGTGCAATTGGTGCTTGCAGGAAAGTCTCCCCCATATGATGAGTCTGGAAAGGCATTGATAAGACAATGGGTGCAATTTATCCAACAACATAACTTATATAAGCACGTAGTTTTTCTAAGCGATTATGATATGTTGTTAACAGAACATCTTGTACAAGGGGTAGATGTGTGGATAAATACTCCAAGGCGTCCTTGGGAGGCCTGCGGTACCAGTGGTATGAAGGTTTTGGTCAATGGCGGTATCAATCTATCGGAGTTGGACGGTTGGTGGGCGGAAGCCTATACTCCGGAAGTAGGTTGGGCAATGGGCGATGGTCATGAACATGGGGAGGATCCCTACTGGGATGCTATTGATGCCAACGAATTGTACGAATTGTTGGAACAAAAGGTGGTACCGGAATTTTATGATCGCAATAAAGAGGGGATACCCGAAAATTGGGTAGCAAAAATGCGTAATAGTATGTCTACCTTAACCCCGAAGTTTTCGGCAAACCGTGCCGTTCGGGAATACACCGAGAAATATTACCTTCCGGCAGCCAACAAATACAAAAAAAGATCCGCTAAAAAAGGAATGCTAGGAAAAAAAATAGTTGAGGCCAAGCTTGATCTACAAAATAAGTGGTGGCAAATGCGTTTTGTCCAGACCCAAATTGAAAATATTGCAGGAGGGTATCAATTTAAAATAATGGTCTGGTTGAACCACATAAGTCCAGACACCATTTCTGTAGAGCTCTTTGCCGAGGGCCTTCATGGCGGGGCAAGCGAAATTATGAAAATGGAAATTGTGGGGCTTGCAAAGAATGGGTTGGATCACGAGTGCCATGCGTGTATTAGGACCAGCAGGCCGGCCGGTCATTATACGGCCCGGATAGTTCCCTGCTACGAAAATATTTCCGTGCCCTTGGAGAATAACCTGATTCTATGGCAGCGATAATAGTTTAGAAAAAAAAAGGCAATAACCTGCTGCGGATACAGAAGATTTTATAGGGTTTGTAGCGGGAATTCTGTATCTTGATACTAAATGGATAAACAATGATAGTACATAGTCTAGGGGAAGGGAATTCACTGTTAAATAAATTTGTAGCCGAAATAAGGGATGCCAATATTCAACGCGATAGCATGCGCTTTAGGCGCAATATTGAACGTATTGGGGAAATTTTGGGCTACGAGCTTAGCAAGACCCTTGACTATGGGAACCAAATGGTTGAAACTCCTTTGGGAACCAAAGAAATGTCCATGCCCGTGGATGATTTGGTGCTGTGCTCTGTTTTACGTGCTGGACTCCCATTACATCAAGGCCTGTTAAACTATTTTGACAATGCGGAGAATGCTTTTATTTCAGCCTATAGGCATCACCGTGGAGATGAGGATGCGTTTGAAGTCATCGTCAAATACTTTGCCGCCCCATCCTTGGAAAATAAAACCTTGGTCCTAACAGATCCAATGCTGGCCACAGGAAAAACATTGGAAAATGTTTTAAATGCACTTAAGGACCATGGCAAACCCAAGCAGATCCATATTATATCGGTAATTGGTTCCCAATCCGGGATAGACCATATTAAGACAGTTTTTCCAAAGAATACCCAATTGTGGATAGCAGCCATTGATACCCAATTAAATAGCAAAGGCTATATTGTGCCTGGAATAGGGGATGCAGGGGATTTAGCTTTTGGAGTGAAACTTTAGCCTTCTTCCTGTTCGGATCTAGTGCACTATTTTAATTTTCCCTTGGCCCGTTTTATCCCTTTCACAATTTCATACCAGAGTACGGAAATCATACCAGCTATAACAGCAATACCAAGCTGATTTGTGTTCAAGGTTTCAAATTGAAAAAATCTTGTCAATGGGGGCACAAAGAGCAACAGTGCCGAGAGGATCAAAGTAATCCCTATAATCAAAGGCACCAAGTTGTTCTTGTATTTTAAAGTGGTCCAAATGGAATAGTAGAAAGAACGGTTTACCAGGGTCAGAAAAATATTGGAAGATATCAAGACCATAAACACCATAGTTCTTGTTACGGATTCGTTATATCCTTCAAAAACTGCGTATTGGTATACGGATAAAGATCCCAGGGTGATTACCAGCCCCTGAACGATACTGGTTACCAATTCCTTGAATTTAAAAAAAGTTGTAGTAAAAGGCCTTGGTTTTTGGATCATCGTATTTTTCTCCATCGGCTCGTTCTCATAAATAATGGAGCAGGTGGGGCCCATGATCAATTCCAATAATATAACATGGGAGGGTGAAAATATGGCGGGATAGGCCCACCCCAATGCCAAGGGGATAAATACCGTTAATATGATGGGGATATGGATGGATATGATATACTGGATGGCCTTTTTTAGATTGCCATAAATTTTTCTGCCCATCGCAATGGCATCTACCATTTTGGAAAGGTCATCGTCTACCAAGATCAAGGAGGCGGCCTGCTTGGCAATCTCAGTTCCTTTTTTGCCCATGGCAATACCGATATGCGATGCCTTGAGCGCTGGACCGTCGTTGACCCCATCACCTGTCATGGCAACTACTTCGTTATTGGCCTTTATGGCGTTTACAATTCTTAGCTTGGCTTCTGGGAACATGCGGGTAAAGACCTGTGTGCTTTTTACCTTTTGCTGCAATTCTGTATCCCCTAATTGCATTAGTTCCTCCCCGGTCATGCTCTTTTCATAGCCAGGAAAATCAATTTGTTTGGCAATGGCCATGGAAGTGGCGGGATTATCTCCTGTAACCAACTTTACCTGTATTCCGGCATTTTCAAAATCTTTAAGCACCTGGCGGATGTTCTCTTTTGGAGGGTCATAAAAAGCCACTAATCCCTTGAAATCAAATTGAAAATCCTGCTGTTTTTCCGGAAAGTCGGACCCTTTAAAAATGGCCTGTCCTACTCCCAACATTCGGTATCCCTCGCGCCCTAAATTGGTCAAGATAGCCGTAATCTGTTCTTTTTGGGTATCGTTAAGTTCGGAAGTAGCCAAAAGGGCTTCCGGCGCCCCTTTGGCCGCAATGATACGTTTACCTTCACTATTTTCGAACAAATGGGTCATCATAGGAGGTTTTCCGCTTAGCGGATACTCATGTATCATTTTATAATGGGGCCGCTGGTCTATAGGGGCAATTCTGCCATAGGCCTCATGTAAGGCCTTTTCCATAGGATCAAAGGGAATTGGTTCGCTGGCCCACATGGCTATGGTGACCAATTCATTTTGGGAATTAATCATTGGGGCATCTACAGAAACTACCTCTCCCGTATCCAAGGTGAAGAGTTTGGCAAGTTCCATCTTGTTCTGGGTTATGGTGCCCGTTTTGTCCGCACAAATTACGGTAGCGCTTCCTAGGGATTCTACGGTTTTCATTTGTTTTACAACAATGCCCATTTTCATCAACCTATAGGCACCTAAGGCCATAAAAGTGGTGAAGGCCACCGGTATTTCCTCTGGCAGGACACTCATAGCCAAGGTTAAGGCTTTTAGCAAACTCTCCAATACCTCCCGCGATTGAAGGTAATTGATTCCCCAGACCAATAGAAAAATGATCCCGCCCCAAATGGACATATGTTTTACGAAATTGGAAATCTGTTTTTCCAGGGGTGTCTTTTCTTCTTGGATACCTTCAAGGCTTTTTCCAATTTTACCCAATTGGGTGCTGTTGCCAATTTCGGTAATGGTGGCGATCGCCAAGCCACTGGCTACGGTAGTGCCACCAAATATCCTATTGTCCAATTTTGATGCATCCTTAAAAACGGAAAGGGATTCTCCCGTAAGTATGGATTCGTTTACGGAGAAATCGTTGGAATGAACAATAGTGCCATCGGCAGGAATGGTGTTGCCTTCCTCAACCATTAGACTGTCGCCAACTACCAACTCCTCACTGGGTATTTCTACGACTTCTCCGTTCCTAATGACCTGGCTATTGGGTTGGGTAAGACTTTTTAATTTTTCCAAGGCCATCCTACTTTTGGAATCCTGATAAAGGGATATTGAGGCTACAAGGATAATGGCAGCGACCATAAATATTCCATCACCATTATTTCCTGTTATAAAATAGATAGAAGAGGCCACCATTAACAGAATGACCATCGGTTCCTGGGCAATACTTTTTAAAGCGTCCAAAAAGCTATTGTCCCTTTTATAGCTTAGGCTATTTTCCCCGTACTTCTTTCTAGAGCTTTTTACCGCTTCATCCGTTAGCCCTTTAATGCCAAAATCGATTGGATTGATCATATGTCTAAATTAACAATAATGTAGATAACCAGGCATTGCAATCCAACTTTCGCATTCTTTCAAATTCGGATATGGTCAACGCAGTTTTGTTACAGTGATTTGATATGGTAAAAATAAATGTAAAGAAAATTTGTGTGACTGACCTAAATCATTTTGTACCAAGCTGGTTGAGTGTACTTTAGCAGTATAATAAATATATAACCCTTAAAAATAAAATATTATGACACTTGTAAAATTTAAAAGAAGACCATTTGGAAACCTTATGACACAAGATTTTTTTGATATGGACGATTTCTTCGATAATCGCGCTTGGGTAAGAGACATGCTACCTGACAGTTTCTGGAATGGGAAAAGGTCGGAGCCAGCCTTGAACATTAAGGAAACCGACGACCATTTTGAAATTGAGCTTGCTGCTCCAGGTTTTCAAAAAAAGGACTTTGAGGTAACCATTGATGATGGATGCTTAAATATTGCTGCCGAGAAGTCGCAATCCAAGGAGGAAAAGGAGGACAAATTTACGCGTAGGGAATTTAGCTATAATTCCTTTGAGCGATCTTTACAACTACCTGAGAATGTAAAAGAGGAAGAAATTAAGGCCGCCTACAAGGATGGTATCCTTAGCTTTAATCTGGCCAAAAAAGAGGAAGCTAAAAAAGCACCTCCAAAAAAAGTACAAATCGGATAATTATTGGTTGGTTATTTGTTAGTAGCAATGCCTTCCCGTCAAAACCCAAAATATATCCGTATGGGTGGTTAAGACGAGAAGGCATATTTTTTGTAAATTAATCCGATATGCTGCAAAATGCTTTTTTTTACTCGCTGCAGGAAATAATTGCCTGCACAGGCAGTGATTTGGAACGGGGTTTGGATAAAGAGTGCATTCCGGAACGTTTGCAGAAATATGGTCCAAATCGGATACCGGCACAAGACCCAAAGAAAAGATGGGCAATTTTTCTGGATCAACTCTTGGATCCCATAATTTATATCCTTTTTGCGGCAGGAAGTCTTGCCTACATTTTCAGTGATGTGCTAGAGAGTGCCGCCATTTTATTTGTCATATTTATCTCCGTGGCCATAGGATACTTTATGGAACTTAAAGCGGTTAGATCTTTGGAGGCCCTAATAAAAATGGGGCAGACAAGTACGGATGTAATAAGGTCTGGGCAAAGAATGGATATCAAAGCCGCGGATGTGGTACCTGGTGATGTCATTGTTTTGAGCCCGGGTGATGTCGTTCCTGCCGATGCCCGCCTTACACAAGTAGATAATCTTTCGGTAAAAGAATCGGTATTGACAGGAGAGAGTCTCTCGATTCACAAAGGAATAGAGCCATTACCGGAGAATACTCCGGTTACGGATCGTACCAATATGGTTTATAGGGGCACAGTGATCAGCTCGGGGTATGGGAGGGCCATTGTTACGGCAACAGGGAAGTATTCACAATTGGGGACTATTCAGCAAATGGGTTTGGATGCGGATAAGGACCGCACCCCTTTGGAGAAGAAATTAAACCAATTGAGCAAATGGCTCATTTGGTTAACGCTCGGTATTGCAGGATTAATTGTGGTCATTGGCTATTTTAGGGGCAATGATCTTTTGCTGATGATAGAAACTGGAGTAGCTTTGGCGGTTGCTGCTATTCCCGAGGGTTTGCCAATAGTAGCCACTATTGCCCTTGCAAGGGGAATGATGAGGTTGTCCCAAAAACAAGTCATCATTAAAAAAATGGAGGCCGTACAAACTCTTGGGGCTACGGATATCATCTTTACGGATAAGACTGGAACCTTGACCGAAGATCGGATGATGGTATCTACAATAATTTTTGGAGAAACATGCCTGGATAATCTCAATCAAAGGGAACAATCCTATTTTTCTGCCTTTAAGAACAAACTTGTTTTTGATAAAATGATCATGGTTGGGATACTATGTAATAATGTGGATCCTACAGCTATTGATGAACAGGCCGATTCCATTGAATTGGCCTTGATACACTTTGCTATTAATTTGGGTTATGATCCCGAGCTTGTAAAACGAAATAATCCGGAAAAGGTGGAATTGCCATTCGATTCTACACTAAAGTTAATGGCAACGGCCCATCAAAGACAAGGAGGCTTTACCATCTATGCGAAGGGGGCATATGAAAGTTTGGTAGACCATTGCAATTTTGATCTGGATGGGAAAGAATTGGACCTTAATGAACACAAACTTTTATGGAAGCAAAAAGTAGATACTCTTGCCTCTCAAGGTTTGCGCACCCTGGCTTTCGCATATAAGGAAGAAGAGAAGGCCCCTTCAAGAGCAAATATTCTAAACGGGCTTACTTTTTTAGGCGTTATAGGATTTCAGGATCCAGCCAGAGAAGATGTCAAGGCAGTCATTGATATTTACAAGAAGGCGGGTATTAAAGTGATCATGGTTACCGGTGATCATCCCGGCACATCAAAAAAAATAGCCCAGGAAGTTGGGATCTTGGAGATTAATGCGGGCCCAGACAGAATTTGGCATGGCAAGGACATTAAAAGGAGCTTGGATGGAACTGACGGTAATGGTAGTGTGTTGTTGAATGCCTCTATTTTTGCTCGGGTCGGTCCGGAACAAAAGTTGAATTTAATAAGCTATTATCAAGAACATGGCCATATTGTTGGAATGATAGGAGATGGAATCAATGATGTCCCGGCATTAAAAAAGGCCGACATAGGTATAGCAATGGGCCTTAGGGGTGCGGAGGCAGCCCGTGAAGTGGCAGACGTGATTTTGAAAAATGATAAGTTTACGGCCATGGAATTGGGAATAAGGCAGGGCAGGGTAATATTTCAGAATATTCGCCAATTTGTCGTATACTTATTATCCTGTAATTTGGCAGAAATACTTACGGTAGGCTTTGCCGCCTTATTAAATTTGCCATCACCTCTATTGCCGTTACAAATATTGTTCCTGAATTTGGTGACCGATGTTTTTCCTGCATTGGCCTTGGGTTTTGGAAAGGGGGAAAAGGATATCATGGAACAACCACCCAAAAAACCAAAGGACCCTATATTGTCCCAAATTGATTGGAATTTTATTGTACTCTACGGGCTGTCCATTACAATAGCTGTTCTTGGCATTGTTGCCTATGCGGACAAGATTCTGAAATTTTCCCCTGAAATTATTAATAATATGGCTTTTTATACCTTAGTATTTGCCCAATTGATCAACGTATTTAATATACCAAAACAAAGGGAATCCTTTTTCATAAATGAAATTACAACTAATTTATGGGTTTGGGGAGCAATTATTCTGTCTTTGGCCTTGACTTTAGGTGCCAACCTAAGCACTCCCTTGGCAGCGGCATTTTCGTTGCGGATGCTATCCTGGGAACAATTGGGATATTCTGCTCTATTTGCATTTGGGGCACTGGTCTTGGCACAATTGTTTAAACGGGCAAGGGTATTATATTTTGGTGCTTACCCCAACAGTGTTATCCCTTAAATCCTTTGGATTAAGGTTTTAATGGGCACAAGATTGGTCAGTACCGGCCCAGGGGAATTTATATAGGATGTGTGTTTAAAGGAAAATGATAATTTCTTTTGCCATTGGGATAGCACTTTGAAAATTAATGATAACTGGTTAAACACACTAATCGGCCGTTGTAACAAGTTAGGGTAAGAATATAAAATTCCTTAATTAGGTGTTGCGTATGGCTAAACTACCTCGGGGTAGGAAGGTTTAAATCTCGATTATCAAGTAAATTCCCTATTTTTAAAATTCAAAATTCAAGGTAATAAAAGATATTCCAACAAGTTTATTCCTGTGGATTGCCAATAATGGAAGGATCCATGGAAAAACCGTTCATAGCTTCCAATTCTGCTGCTGATAGCAATTCTGAGGCAAGGTCACTGTTATTCAGTGCGTTCATGGTTGCAGTATAACCCAAATCTAGAATAATATCTAAATTTTTTAAGGTAAACATGCCATAACGATCCATGTTGGCGGGACGTATCAATATATCGCAGTCTTTAAATTTCTTGGTGGTTTCATTGGCCAACATAACGTGGTAGGCCCTTTCCAAAACCTTGTTTACATGGTTAAGTTCCTTGATACTTACATGATTGAACGGATTTACATAGACCCCCACAATCTGATCACAATACTTTTTTATAAGGTCCACTGGAAAATTATTCAGGGTGCCGCCGTCTACGTAATATCCTTTATTGATCTCTACAGGGGCAAAAAGTCCAGGAACAGCAGCTGAAGCTAATACGGGTTTTATGAGTTCACCTTCACTAAAAACATTCAAAGTACCATCAAGTAGGTTGGTAGCCGTTACATAAAGTTGCTTCTCCAAAGATTCGAAGGTATCATGGGATATGTAGGCCTTTAATTGATCATGGAATTTTTCTGTATCCAAAAAACCAGGTTTTCCCATAGCATAATTAGTAAGACTGAAAATCTCTGTGGACTTAAAAAAATCCAACATTTCTTCCCAAGTACAGCCGGCAGCGTACAAGGCACCAACAATGGCCCCTGCGCTGGTGCCTGCAATATGGGCAGGATAAATGCCGTATTCCTCCAATGCCTTTATGGCCCCTATATGGGCAACGCCCCGTATTCCACCGCCAGAAAGGACCAACCCAGTTGTCATAAGCCTTTTATTTAGAATTTGAATCAAAGTTATTTCTTATAAAGAAATGCACATATGACCATTATCAGGTTTTTACGATCCAGGTACAGGTTATGACGGATATCATTTCTTTCGGCTACAGTGAACAATACATTTGTGTAACTGAGTACTAAATTATTGGAATACAGGCCTCAATGGATGGTGTATATTCAACAAAACTCCTTAACGGTCCGTCCTTTTTGGTGCGGCCAAGACCATTTAGTGAATTTCAGTAGAATGGGCAATGAATGAAAAAATAACAAATAGCGATCTTTTTCAATCTATTTTTAAATCCTCCTTAGCGGGATTGTTTGTGGTGGACCAACTTGGATCTATTCTCACTGCGAACCCGTCGGCAGAACGTATATTCGGTTATGAAGCAGGGGAGTTGGTGCAGAGCAATATTGATTTGATTCTTCCCGATTGGAATGCCAATGCTTTTTCAGCCCAAATGAATGAGGTTTTTGTCGGGGACGATCAGTTTTATGGCTGTAGAAAGAACGGTGTAAAATTTCCTATTGATATTAGGATCGTCCCAACTGTGATAAAAGATCAAGGGGTAAAAGTAATTTTCTGTAAACCGGCAGATATTACTGTATTTGAAAGTGATAGAAAGTTTAGAACATTGATCTCCAATGTATCGGGAATAGTCTATAGCTCAAATCTTGACAAACCTTGGAACTTTGAATTTATCAGTGAGGCCTGCCTGACAATTAGCGGGTATTCTCCTGAACATTTTTATAATGGCTCAGAACTTAACTGGGAATCCTTAGTTTATCCAGAGGATCTGCCCCGGGTTTTGAAAGAGGTAAACAAGGGTATCGCGGATAAAAAACAGTATCAGCTAAGCTATAGGATAGTTACTTCAAATAAGGAAATAAAATGGATATGGGAGCAGGTATCCTGTGTTACCAATGAGCAGGGTAATATTCTTAGTTTGGAAGGATTTATGCAGGATGTAACGGAGAGCAAGGAAATAGAAATGGCATTGGACAAGGAAAAAAATATGCTCCGTCAGTATTTGGATACCTCCGCCTCCTTGTTTTTGGTCATCAATAGGGATTATACCGTTCAACTTATCAATAAAAAGACCTGTGAGTTATTAGGGTTTGAAAGGAATGAAATTTTACACAGGAACTGGTTTACAGGGTTTATTCCCCAAAGGGAAAGAAAGGATCTAATGGGACTTTTCGATGATATTTTTGAGGATAGGGTTCAACCTCCAGACTTTTATGAAAACCATATTTTAACCAAAGATGGGAAAGAGCGACTTATTCGATGGCGGAATGCTACTTTACGTAATGACAAGAATCAAATTATCGGGGTTGTAAGTTCCGGGGTAGATGTTACGGATACCAAGTGGCTGCAGGATACCCTGAATATCAGGAATAGGGCTCTGGAACTTGCAGGTAATGGCATCATCATTGTAGACGCCCAAGATCCAAAACTCCCTATTGTTTATAGCAATAGGTCCTTCACCAAAATAACCGGTTATAGCAATGATGAGGCTCTAGGAAGAAATTGCAGATTTTTACAAAATGAAGATCGGGACCAACCTGAAATTGCAATCTTGGCCGAGGCAATTGAACGTGGTGAAACTTGTAAGGTTCTACTCCGAAATTATCGTAAGGACGGGACGCTTTTTTGGAACGATCTGGCCATTACGCCCTTATATGATAAAGATCAAAAATTGACACATTTTATTGGGGTTCTGAACGACGTGACCGAAATCCAGGATGCCAAGAAAAAAATGGAGGAATATGCCTTTGTATTGGAAGACAAAGTTGAAGAACGGACTAGGGAGGTACAAACTACGGTAGAGAAACTGGTATCGACCAATTTAAATCTGGAAGATCAAATGATCGAGACCCAAAGAGCTCAAAGGAAGGCAAATCTCAGTAGGGCATTGTTTACTGCCATAGCACATAATTTTCCCAATGGGGTCATCATGGTATTTAATTCCGATTATGAATTGGTTTATGTGGAAGGGGAGGAAATGGACCGAATCAATTTTAAAAAGTCAGATTATGAAGGAATTCCCATAGATGACATCCCTGTTTTTTCAAAAATACAGATCAAAAAAATAAAATCGGATATTCGAAAAACACTAAGGGGGAGCAATATTTCTTTTGAAGTAGATTTTCATGATCAATGCTATGCTGTTAATTCTACACCGCTCTATTCTGATGAAAAGAAAATAATGTGGGCCCTATTTGTTTACAATAATGTTACTGAACAGAAGAAGATACAGCATAAACTGGAAAAGACGGTTCTGGTGGAAAAGGAACTAAATGAGTTAAAATCCCGTTTTATTTCCATGGCCTCGCATGAATTCCGAACTCCGCTCAGTGCCATACTTTCTTCTGCAATCCTGATAGGAAAACAAAATGAGCCAGGTAAGGAGGATAGGAGAATGAAACATGTCTCCAGAATAAGGACCAATGTGAAAGATCTGGTTGTTATTCTTAACGATTTTCTATCCTTGAGCAAGTTGGAAGAGGGCAAAGTACAAGTAAAACCACAGTCTTTTGAATTGGTACAATTTGTAAAAATGTTGATGGATGAAATGGAGCCAAACAAAAAAGCTGGTCAGGACATTGTTTTAAAGTATTCCCAACCCTCTATAACGGTTTGTCTTGACCCCAAACTATTGAACCACATCCTAATAAATCTTCTCTCCAATGCTATCAAGTACTCTGAGGAGCAACAAGAGATTATTATTGAAATTAAGGTGAACGGAAAGGTCTTGACTATAAAAATCAAGGATAATGGCATCGGTATACCTAAAAAGGAACAAAATAAAATATTCAGCCGCTTTTTTCGTGCAGAAAACGCCACCAACTTTCAGGGTACGGGTCTTGGACTCCATATTGTTAAACAGTATACGGAGCTTTTGCGCGGTGGAGTAAGCTTCAAAAGTGAAGAGGGTTTAGGTAGCACCTTCAGTCTAAAACTGCCTATAAATATGAACGAATATGAAAAGAATTCTATTAATTGAAGATAACAAGGATGTAAGGGAAAATACAGCGGACATACTGGAATTGGCCAATTACGAGGTAGCTGCCGCCGAGAATGGAAAAGTAGGGGTAGAACTTGCGGAAAAATTTAGGCCAGACGTGATCATATGTGATATAATGATGCCTGAACTGGACGGATATGGGGTATTGGAAATATTGGGCAAAAACAGTACAACCGCTAGCATACCCTTTATATTTTTGACGGCAAAAACCGATAGGGCAGAGGTGAGACTGGGAATGAATTTGGGGGCGGACGATTATCTCACCAAGCCATTTGAGGAAAAAGAATTGCTTGAAGCTATTTCCTCCCGTTTACGAAAGAGCGATTTTCTTAAAAAAGAGATTGCCAAAAACATGGAAGGACTCAATAAATTTATGGACGAGGCCTCCCAATACGACGATATGAGGAGTCTTTCCAAGGATTACCCCCTTAAGAAATACAATAAAAAGGATATAATTTTCTGGGAAGGTGATAACGCAAATTCTTTGTATTTCATTGAACAAGGCAGTGTTAAGACCTATAAAAGCACGGAATCCGGAAAGGAATTTGTAACAGGAATATTTGGTCCTGGAGATTTTGTTGGGCAACTTTCCTTATTGAATTCCAATGAAGTTTATGTTGAAAATGCCACTGTGTTGGAAGATTCCGAAATGTGCACCATACCTAAGAAGGATTTTACCAAATTAATTTATGGCAACTCTGTCGTTTCACAGAAATTTATTGGAATGATATCGAATAATCTTATGCACCTACAGGAACAATTGGTGGATATGGCATTTGCCTCGGTAAGGCAAAGGGCAGCAAAGGCCCTGTTGGAACTTTATGATAAAAATGTTATACACGACAAACCCAATGGAGGAATAGGAATACCGAGGGAGGATTTCGCTGGTATGATAGGTACCGCAACGGAAACCGCAATCCGGGCATTATCGGATTTTAAGGACGAAGGGCTGATCGCCACCGATCATGGAAGAAGGATCATTATTTTAAATGAAAAGGGACTAAGGGAAGTAGCGGATTTCTAAGCTTGTCATGGGGGATAAGCTTAAAAAATACGTTGTTACCTTCTGCTAAATATGGACTTTAGCTTCCTAATTGCATAGATCAATAGCATTTGTTGAATGCTACCTTTTAGGTTTCCTGCCAGTTGTAGTGGTCTTAGATTGGCCTTTACTTGGTTGATATTAAGTTTAAGGCTTTCAATTTCAATTTTACGCTGTAATTTCAAAATCGTTAGCCTTTCATCAATTTCTTTAAAAGAGTTGTATTGCTTCCCCATAGTCTTAATCAAAATAATGTTTGGAAAATTTACGTAGTACTGGCCCATTGAGCCTGTTCCTAAGAAAATAACAAATAACAGCTATTAGTACATAGCTCATACCAATCAGTAAATACCCAAGGTAAGCGCTTTCCAAGGCTTCGTTCAGGGCATTGGATGCGGCCCATGATAACAAAACCAATGCAAGTAGGGCCAAGGCCCCAATTAAAAGGGTTTGCGCAAATATGGTAACAAGCTCCATAAGTACTTTAAATATTTTTAGCTTGGCATACTCCTCGCTATTTTCTAGATAAGACCTTACATCGGCTTCTGCCTCTGTAAGGTCTCTCTTAAGTTCTTCCAAGGCCATGCTACCTTATTTTTGAAGTTGGGCGTTTTTCTTTTTTAAGTCTTCCAATTTGCGCTCCAAGGTAGCAATAATGTCATCTGCCTTATAGCTCATAGTGGAGATGGCTTCGTCCAGTTTTCGGTCAAAGGCATCTTTTTTTTCATTGGCAGTTTTGGTAAGCTCTTCCTTGGCATGGGAGATTCTTTCTGTTAGGTCGTGGGTGGTTTCCCCCACCTTTTGCTTTATTTTATGTCTGGTCTCTATGCCCTTATCCGGCGCATATAGAATTCCAATTCCTGCACCTATGGCAGCACCTGTCAATAAAGCTAAAAGAATATTTCCGTCGTTGTTTGTCATGATTACTGAATTTTTTGATTATTACATATTTTAAAATGATACTCAAAAATAAGTCTATTAAAATGGTTTGGAAATGATATAAATCATATCATTTTCAGGCTTTAGTTCTTAAATTAGGGAAGGACAAATATACCAACCTAGCCATTTCATCATTTTTGTGTCAAATGAATACTAGGGTCAATAAAGCGGTGTATAATTTTATTTTGAGGGATTATGAGCATCTAAAGATGTTGCGTAAGGCCATTGAAATTATTCTTGATGAAGATATGGAAAGACCGCAAATATCTGTCCTGGGAAAACTTGGAAACAACCTTGTTGCCAAAGGCAAAAGGGATTTTGATCAAGAATCGGAGTTAAAAGCTTATTGGAATAAGGTTTTAAAAGAAAAGGTAAGTTTTGGCGTATTTCCCCATACAGAGTTTGGAACTCTCTTTATTGCAGGTGCCTTGGCCTCCCAATTCCTAATTGATATATCGGGAAGACCACTTGGATCTATGTCGGCCGGACCGTATGGAATTTTAAGGGGATTGGGCATAACGGAGGATAAGGTTAATTTTTATCTCAAAGCACTAAAAAAAGGACACCTACTTCTTTTGGTGCGCCACACTTTGCCGCAAACGCAGCTGATAGAAGAGAAGTTGGAGAAATTAAGTTAAGTGCCAGGGAACTTCTAGGATTACTATCAAGATTTCTTTATCCGGATCGATTAGGGATAGATGATTTAAATCATTTTTTTAGAAGAAGGAAGTTGGCATTTTTGAAGTACATCAATTTAAACAAAATAATATAAGGTATGAAAGAGTCAGTAAATATATTTCAAAGTCAAAGGGAGTTTCACGTGTTTGTAGCCAATTCCTTTTCTGATTTAACGCGGTTAAAAAATGAGGGAGACCTTAAGGCATTCAATGAGTTACTGTTAAAGGCCATGCCCGAAGTTAGGCGATATGTCCAAAAAAACCTCAACCGGGCCGTGGTAAAGGGCAAGATTGATAGGAACAGGTATAGGACAGACGATATTATTGATCAGCTATTTATAGAGGTATATGACCATTTGGATGAGATAAATAATAAAAATGAGCTGCATCCATGGATGTTCAAGAAAGTGGATGAATTGCTGGAGACAATCTTTGTGGAGGAAGAATTTGATGCCTTGTTCCTTGAAAATATAGATGCCTACTCCAAACCTGAATGGGAAAGCATGCAGGAAAAATTCACTACGGATGGAGACGGGGATTTAATTATGAACGAAGAATTGGATGATATTTCCTATGCCAAGGATGACTATGTACTAAACCATATTTTTGTTGGGGATGACGATCAAAAAGTATTACTCCAATTGGACAAGGAATTGGGAGCGGAGAACATTAGAAAACACTCAGAAATGGTCCTATATCATATGCCCAAGCAAATGCGAAGGGTATTTGAACTGTTTACGGAACATCAATTTGATATAGCGGAAATTGCCAAAATACACAATAGTACCGTTCAAGAAATAGAATCGATTTTGAAGACTGCCAGGAAAAGTCTAAGGACCAGCTTCATCAAGAGATATTTGGACTAATAACTGTGAATTTTAATTTATGGAACTATGAACACTGGACCAAAGTCAAAAAAAGAAATATTGATAGGTGAAGGGCTGGATGCCTTACACAAGGAAAGTAGGGAATGGTTGAACATCATTGCCTTTTGGAAGGACGAAGCTAGGTTCTTTACAGATTTGCTGGATAAGGAACAGGTAAAAGCTTCGGAATACGGACAGATGTTACAATATCTGGACAAGATTCACGAAACCTTATTTGATTATTTGGCAGAGGATATTGTAGCCCATGAAAGTCTATTGTCCCGTTTACTAAAGGGGGAGAAAGGACTATCCGATCAGGATTTCCGGGAAAAACATTCAAATATCAGGGACCAAATGGATTTGTTTACCAAAGACTTTATGGAATTTAAAAAAATGGTTTTTGGGTATGCCAAGAAATTATGATTATACCTTAGTACCATGAAAAGTTGAAAGAATAATAAAGAACTGAAAGTTATGGAAATTTCAATTTACACTTCGGAGAATAGGAAAATGGATAGTATTGCCAATTTTTTGGAATTCTACTATAGCTTTCGGTTGAAACATCTGGCCAGTGATTTGTTGGAACAAGGTTTATCGCCCAATCAAATTACGGAGGCTGTGGTCAAGGCCATGAGCGTAGGGAAATCTTCCGGTTTGGATATGGACCAACATTTTAGGCCGGTTTTCACCGGAATCCAAAAGCAAGTTGTGAGCGACTGCAAGTTGTCACATTTGGCCTATGGTTTGGTGCTTATGAACGCGGACTCTGAACTCCAGGTCGTAGGTGATTTTCAGATTAGCGTCCTACAGGAATATATAGGCCACTACGGATCTTTTTAGAATTCGATGTCCAAAGAGATGGGACAGTGGTCGGAACCAAAATAATCCGATAGGATATCTACAGACTTTATACGGTCTACCAAAGACTTGCTTACCAAGAAATAATCTATACGCCAGCCGGTATTTCTTTCCCGCGACTTAAAGCGGTAGCTCCAATAGGTATATGCCACGGTATCTGGATGAAAATGCCGAAACGAATCCACAAAACCAGATTTGACAAAATTGTCCATTCCGTCAATTTCAATTTGGGTGTATCCTGCAGTTTTATTATAGTTGCTTTTATCGTTCTTAAGGTCCATTGCCCTATGGGCCACGTTAAAGTCCCCGCAAGCAATTACAGGTTTTGTCTTTTCAAGGTTTTTGAGATAGTTCAGAAAATCGACATCCCATTGTTTACGGTAGTCCAGTCGGTCCAATTGCTGTCCGGAATTGGGTACGTATACGTTTACCAAATAAAAGTCATTATACTCGGCGCATAGTATTCTACCTTCGCTATCGTGCTCCGTTACCTGCATATCCCTGGTTACGGCAAGAGGTTCGGTTTTACTGATGAGTGCGGTTCCGGAATATCCCTTCTTATCTGCAGAATTGGAATGCATGGTATAATGTTCCATTGCCGAAAGTGTCTCCTCTACCTCGTGGTCCTGTGCCTTGGTCTCTTGAAGACATAGAATATCAGGGGCCATTTTATTTACGGATTCGAAAAAATCTTTTTTGGCAACGGCCCTAATGCCATTGACATTCCATGAAATTATTCTCATTGTTTGGATTTTATTTTGGACAATGCTATGAAAAAAACAATTATGAATAAAGATAATGATTCCGAACTGTTTTTATAAAATGATCACTTAAAGTTTTGCCCATTTTATCATCATCTATTGGAAGAAATGGAATAAGGTTTACTCTTCCTTATTCCTATAAATTGAGATTAGAATAACCAATCCAATAATGGCGGAAAGACTAAAACCTATAGCGCCCAATAAGGGTATTCCGCTAATCTTTGGTGGCATATCGGCCATTACCAAAAGGGCAGAGCCAATGGAGAGTGCTGCAATAATAACCGCATAGACCAAACGGTTAAAGGCAGTTTTCAGGGACTTTCTAAAATCGTCCAGGCCTTTGTGCTCATGTACAATGACTAATTTCCCGTCTTTGATCTTGTCTACTATTTCATTAATGTCCGTCGGTAATTTATCCAATAGTGCATTGTAATCTTGAAATCTATTCAGGTTTTTTTGAAAAAGTCGCTTTAGGCCAAATCTTTTACGGCTAATCTTGGTCATATAGGGTTCTAGATTATCCGTTATGTTGAATTCTGGATCCAATTTTAGGCCTACACCTTCAATTATAACCAAAGCGCGTATAAGAATGTACAAGTAATGCGGTATGGTAATCTTATTTTCATAAAGAACATTTTTAAATTGCTTCAAGGTGGTCCCCAACTTAATGTTAGCGATAGATGTATTGCTTATGCCTTGAATCAATTCGTACAAATCATACTCCAGTTTTTTTTCGTCGGGAATGTCAGTTTTTAAAGCTATTTTTTTTAGAACGGAAATTATTTTCCTTACATCTTTTTTTAAAAAACAAAGCAGCAGTTCTATAAGTGCCTCCTTGTCGTTGGGCATAATGGTACCCATCATACCAAAATCTATAAAGCAGATTTTTTGGATCTCAGGTAACACAAATAGATTTCCAGGGTGTGGATCCGCGTGAAAAAAGCCATGTTCCAAAACCTGTTCCAAATATAGATCTACCCCAACTTTGGCGACGGAGCTGGAATCAATGTTGCTTTCCTTTAATTTATGCAGCTCGGAAACCTTGATTCCGTCTATCCACTCCATACAAATGATATGGTCATTGCTAAGTTCGCGATATAGATGGGGGACATAGATAGCCTTGTTGTCCTTAAAATTAATGGCGAAATGTTCCATATTGTCCATTTCTCTATGAAAACTAAGTTCTTCGTTGATGCTTTTTTCAAAGGATTCCACCAACTTTACAGGCTGAAAGGCCTTGACCTGTGTGCTATATTTTTCCATAGCTTCCGCAACTTCCTTCATAATGGAAATGTCAGAGGCAATGACTTCGGCTATATTGGGACGCTGTATTTTTAATACTACCCAATCCCCATTGGAGAGCTGTGCCTTATGGACTTGGGCCAATGAGGCAGCCGCCAAGGGTTGGGGATCAATGGAAAGGAAATGTTGGGAACAATCAATATCCAGTTCTTGTGACAAAACTTTTTCTACGTCAAAATTCTGTAGGGTAGGAGCATGGTCCTGTAGTTTTTCTAGCTCTTTAACCAGGTCTAGTGGCAACATATCGTCCCGGTTGCTCATAATTTGCCCCATCTTTACATAGGAAGGACCCAATTCTTCCAGTACCATACGGATGCGTTCATATGTGGATCCGGATAACCGCTTTTCTGTATCAGGGTGTTTAAGGAGGTAATTTTTGGGAATGAATTTTTGGGCCGTACTACTGGCCATGACATCCTCAAAACCATATTTGGTAAGTACTACAAATAGGGCATTGTATCTTTTAAGATTTTGTTTTTGTGGAAATTTTATACCAAACATAAAATTTATAGGTACTTGGTCAAAAAACGAAAGAATTCCTTTTTAAGATCCGAATAGATTTCTTCCTGCATCTCCATTTTTTTTCGGAACTCCATATGTTTTTTTACCATAATGGTATCCATGGCATCATGTGACAACAAATCTTGTTCGGCCATGCGGGATTCATGGCTTTCCATTTCTTCCAATAAATCCTCAATTACTCCGCCGTGTAGGATAAATTCGTTCTGAAAGTGATCCAATTGTTTTAATACCTCTTTTTTGGTCCACCTAGTAACCAGTTCACTAAGCCTGTTATTGAAAATGATGAGTTCATCCTGCCAAAAGAAGAGTTCCTTCCTCCAAATTTCGTGTTCAAAATGGAGGTTTGAGTTATATATGATTTCTTTTTCCATGATAATTTGCTTTAAGTATTATAAACTTGGCGTACTGCTAAATTATTTAAATGTATTGGCCCCTGAAATGACATATATCATTTGAATAGGAATACATATCCATTTACTTTGATTTCTCAAGTTACAAATTGGAAAAAACGGAAAGTTGCCGGGATCCTTGGGAATAAAGCGCCAAAGGATGCTTTTTACAGTTTGATGTTTATATATAATAAAGTATGCCTTAACAACGGAATGAGAGGTTCGTTGTGGGGTTTTTAAAAGTTCTATAACTTAAATTTATAATCATGAAAAAAAATATGGGTAATTTGGACAGAAC
Organism: Arenibacter sp. F20364; assembly: GCF_023015905.1. Classification (GTDB taxonomy): domain Bacteria; phylum Bacteroidota; class Bacteroidia; order Flavobacteriales; family Flavobacteriaceae; genus Arenibacter. Next base: position 87,916 of record NZ_JALKBD010000010.1, read on the forward strand.
CTTGCGTTTTGTGATAGCGGCAGCATTGATCGCTCTTTATTATAACGGTACTATTTCAGGTGTGTTGGGTATTGTACTGGTGGTTTTGGCCATTGTCTTTTTCCTGACCAGCTTTATGGGCTTTTGTCCGCTGTACCGTCCTTTTGGAATAAAAACTTGCAAGGCAAAAAAGGAGTAAGCACTGGTGCTGCCATCTTGAATTTTTTTGTTTGTACCACTCTTTGTTTATGATAGAAAATTTGATTATCCAACCTGGACTCAAAATCTATGATATACTAACTACTGGTTCTGGGCTATTTCGAAAGCCTGTTTCGCAATCTCCAGTTCTTCATTGGTAGGTACTACCAAGATTTTGACTTTGGCCTTGGCACTGCCAATTTCCCTTATGTTGGAAGATTTTGATTCATTTTTGGCTGGGTCCAGTGTTATACCCAGATAATCCATTTCCGTGCATACAAGACTTCTGAGGGTACTGGAGTTTTCCCCGATACCGGCGGTAAAGACTATGGCATCCAAGCCGTTCATGGCTGCTGTATAGGCACCTATATATTTTTTTATGCGGTAGGCATTCATTTCCAAGGCCAGGATACATTCTTTATTTCCGGTTATGGCTTTGGCTTCAATGTCCCTTAAATCCCTATGGCCTGTAAGCCCTAGCATACCACTTTTTTTGGAGAGCAGAGAGTTTACTGCTTCCAAACTATAGCCTAAACTATTTACCAAATAAAAAATAAGGGCGTGGTCTATGTCACCACTCCTAGAGCCCATGATAAGTCCGTTGGAAGGGGTGAAACCCATGGAATGATCAATACTTTTTCCGTCCTTTACCGCAGTTATGCTGCAGCCATGTCCCAGATGAATGGTAATTATCTTGGAGGAATTTAGTTTTAGATGGGAAATGGCCTTTTCGGAAATGTATTTGTGACTAGTACCGTGAAACCCGTAAGCCTGGATACGGTGATCATTATAAAGTTCATTGGGCAAGGCATATTTCTTAGCCTTTACTGGCATGGTCTGGTGGAAGGCTGTATCAAATACCGCAATTTGTTCGGCATTGGGAAAAATTTCCTCCGCCAGCAAAATCCCTTCCAAATTATGTGGATTGTGCAAAGGTGCCAAGACGGAGAGTTCCCTTATTTTATCCTTGACCTCTTGTGTTATCATGGTAGTTTCTGAAAAGCTGTTGCCACCATGTACTACCCTGTGACCTACTAGGGCAATATCTTTGACATTGGTAATAACGCCTTTGTTGGGATCCATCAGGAGTTTGGACATTTTTTTGAACCCGGCACTGTGGTCGGGAATCTCTATGACTTCCTCAATTTTCACTGTATTGGTTTTATAGCTCACGGTCGACTTTTCTGAGCCTATGCGTTCTATCAATCCCTTACAGTTGAGCAGTTCCGAAGGCATTTGAATCAGTTGATATTTAATGGAAGAACTTCCTGCGTTGATGATCAGTATGTTCATAGTTTTGGATTTATTGTTTTAGAATTATAGGCCTTGTGCCTGTATGGCGGTGATGACTACCGTATTGTATATATCATCCACTGTACAGCCACGGCTTAGATCGTTAACAGGTTTGTTCAGGCCTTGTAGCATGGGGCCAATGGCCAGGGCACCTGTTTCCCTTTGGACGGCCTTATAGGTGTTGTTTCCAGTATTTAGATCCGGAAAAATAAATACACTGGCCTGTCCGGCCACTTCCGATTCCGGAAGTTTGCTTTTGCCTACATTTATATCCACTGCGGCATCGTATTGTATGGGGCCTTCCACTTTTAGATCCGGCCGCTTCTTTTTTATAATTTCAGTGGCCTTGCGTACCCTATCCACATCTTCTCCCGCACCGGAAGCTCCGGATGAGTAAGAGAGCATGGCAATCTTGGGTTCAATGCCAAAAGCAGTGCTGGTAGCAGCCGAAGAAATCGCAATTTCCGCCAAATGTTCGGCCGTGGGGTTAGGATTGATAGCGCAATCCCCGAATATGGTAACGCGGTTGGGTAGGCACATAAAGAAGACAGAGGAAACAATGGAAACCTCAGGCCTGGTCTTTATAAATTGCAGTGCCGGCCTAATGGTATGCTGGGTAGTATGTACCGCTCCGGAAACCATGCCATCGGCATGGCCTTTATGGACCATCATGGTTCCAAAATAGGAAACATCTTCCATCAGGTCTTTCGCCATGGCAAGATTGACATTTTTTTCCTTGCGAAGTTCGTACAGGGTGTTGGCATAATCTAAAAAATGGGGGGACGATTTGGGGTCTATGATATTAAAGCCATTGGAATCGAAATTTATGTCCAACTCTGCTATTTTTGTCAATATTTGCTCCTCATTTCCCAACAATGTAATGGTAACGGCATTGGTGTCCAGAAGTTTTTTGGTGGCCATTAGAATACGTTCGTCATTTCCTTCAGGGAGGACAATATGTTTTTTGGAGGATCTTGCCCTTTTAAGAAGATTGTACTGGAACATCCTAGGGGTTATGCCCTCCGCCTCAAAGGTAATTAGACGCTCGGCCAATTCATTTGTGGGTACATATTTTTCAAATTCCTGTATGGAGGTCGTTATTTTTTCCTTATTCTCCGGATATATTCTGGGTTTTATGGTTCCTATACGGTTGGTGACCGAAAATGTTCCATCTGCAACCGATATTATCGGTATAATATCCGAAAGGCCCTCTATTAGTTTAATAATAGAATCTTCTGGCAACAGACCGCCTGTAAGCACAATACCGGATAGATTGGGGTATTTCGATGAGATATTGGCCTGTAAGGCACCTAAAATAATATCGGCCCTATCCCCGGGAGTAATCACCAGACTATCCTTTTTTAAATGGGTAAGATAATTCCGGAGCTGCATGGCCCCTACACTAAACTCACCGGCCTGGTTGTTTAAGAAATCCTTGCCAAACAATACCTTCGCCGATAGTACCTGCGCAATTTCCTTAACGGTAGGATTTCCCAAAATGGGGTTCAAAGGAATGGCACCTATCATTATTTTGTTAGGTAGTTTAGTTTTTAGGCCGGATACCACTTGCTCCAAATTTTCGGGATGGACCTTGTTGGCAACGGTCAGCAGTACTTCAACCCCCTTTTCCTTAAAGGAATCATAGGCCATATATATATTTCCGACCAATTCTTGCAGGGATTTACCCATTCCGTTGGCTATGATAACTGCTGGAATACCCAAATTTTTAGCAATAAGTACATTAATGTCCCATTCAATGATGGCACCTTCCCCTGAAAAATCGGTTCCTTCCACCAAGACAATATCGAACCTATCTTCAATGGCTTTATATTTATTGATGATAGTACCTATAATTTCATCGTCCTTATTCAGGTTTTTAAGTTGTACCACTTGACTGCGGGTATAGGCATAGGAATCTTCGAATTTCTGGTTCACTTCAAAATGCGTTAGCACTGTGTCGATATGGACATCAATCCTGCCCTTTTCAAAGTCATCGATAATTGGCCTGAAATAGCCCACCTTGGCCGTTTTTCCCAATAATAACTGCATTAGACCCAAGGAGACTATAGATTTTCCACTGTTGGGTTCTGTTGTGGCAACATATATGGCTTTACTCATGAATTTATACGATTCTTACAATTTAGATGCAAACGGTTCTTTTATGAGTTGCGAAGTTCGGGCTTAGAAAGAACACCATATATGATAGAAGTCATTTAATGAATCAACAAATGGCTATAATTTTATGGCAGTAACATTTAACCAATATTAGAACTGCTGCACAAAAAATGAAGTTTAGGGTTATGTTCCCTAAATAGGTAACCTACCAGTGAGATTCGCCTATATAATAATATATCTATAATATGAAAACACTACTTTACGCTACAGACTATTCCGAGAATTCGGTCTTTGCCCTGAAATATGCCTATTACATAAGTCAAAAAATAGGACTTAGAATGGTTGTAACCCATGTATTCGAAAACCCAATGGTAGTTGGAACGGAAGTATTTGATGAGTTGCCCAATATGAGTAGTAATGCGTTTAAATTTCACCGATCTAGGCTGGAAAAATTATGCAGTAAATACCTAGGAAGTAATTGGGACAATCCCGATGTACGGTTGGAAGCCGTTCAGCACAATTCGGTAATCAAAGGTATTATTTCAAAGGCCGAAGAATGGCATGCCCAAATGATTGTTGTCGGTACTAAAGGGGAGAGCGGTTTGCAGGAAGTGATTCTGGGCAGTACCACCAAGAAGCTTATTGAAAAAGCGCCATGTCCTGTAATGGCAATTCCCCAAGGTGTGGAGCACACAAACATACAGACCATGGTCTATGCTACGGATTTTGAGGAGGAAGATATACACGCTATTTTAAAACTGACGGAAATAGCCAAGCCATTAGGGGCAAAAATCAAGGTGGTGCATGTATCCACAAATGAGGAATATGCGGGAGATCTATTAATGGAGTGGTTTAGGGATATGCTAAAATCCAAGGTAGATTATCCAGATATCGAGTTCGAACTTTTGTTTTCCGAGGATATATTTGATACCCTGAGGGTTTATCTAGGAGCAGTAGATGCGGATATTGTAGTTATGTTAGAAAGGGAAAAGAAAGGGTTTTTAAATAAATGGTTCCATAAGGACCTAGTAAAGAAAATGGAAGACTACGGCAAGATAACCTTAATGAGTTTTAATGAGCACAACCATCAAACACTATATTTTTAGAGGTTCCAAAACTAAGAATAGAGAAAAATATAAATAACTGCTTATGAGGTAATTAAAATTGATTTTTCCGTTTCTTTGAGAGCAGACGAGAGGTTTGGGAAATTATACATATAATGAGGTATTAACTGCACCTGACCGGACAAGATAACTCTGAACAACTCATTAAAAATCAATCGAAATTAGGTCAATACGGTTTTGTAAGGTATTAAGCCTACGGCCTTTTGCCCTTTTAAGTTCATCCTTCACATCACCTAATCCCATTGCAGTTCCATAGCTCCGTAATATGCCGCACCAAGGAGTGCCGTTTTTTCATTGAGGATTACTTTTACTGGTACCATATCCAAGAGGGCATTTAGACGTCCGGATTGGACAAAGTTGTTATAAAAGACTTCCCTGGTGATACCTGATAGTATTTTTGGCAAGATGCCCCCACCTATATAAATACCCCCGGTAGCCTTGAATTTTAGGGCAAGCTGCGCTGCTTCTATGGCCAAGAATCGTATAAAAAGATCTAGCGTTTCTATACATACGGTATCCTTTCCTTCTATGGCTGTGCTAGTAATTGTGGCCGAGGGATTTCCTTCTGCCATTTGATCAGTTAGCCATTGTGGTTCCATGGTGCCATTAATTTGCCTCAAGAACAAATATAAGTCCAAAATTCCTGGGCCGGATATTAATCTCTCCCAGCTAACATGTTCGTATTTTTCTTGGAAGTGCTGCAAAATTCTAATGTCCAATTCATTGCGTGGACTAAAATCGCAGTGTCCGCCTTCGCAGGCGAAGGGATGATAGTGGGATCCATCCCAGAACATTCCTGCTTCCCCAAGTCCCGTACCCGGAGATATAAGGGCGGCGTTGCCAGGTATTTTTGGTCCGTATTTTAGTGTTTCGAAATCTTTCTCTTGGAGTGCGGCCAGTCCGTAGGCATTGGCCTCCATGTCGTTGAGCAAGGAAACGGAACGTATATGAAGTTCCCTACTAATTTCTTCACTGTCTATGGCCCAAGGAAAATTAGTGCCATGTACCTTGCCCCGGATTACGGGTCCGGCAACACCCAGACATATTCCGTTTATCCTAGGCATATCATCTGTATGGAATGTAGATACCATCTCTAGAAAGGACTTATATTTTTTAGTGGGATATGATTTTTCCTTCAAAGGGACTAGATCCCCGGCCTGGATCTGAAAAAGGGCCAAATTTGTTTTAGTGCCTCCAACATCGGCTGCTAGAATTACCCCTTGGTCGTGGGCTGCCTTGGTATTCATAAAGGCTAAGGGAATCTCCCCTTCATGGATGGCAGGCAAGGAAAATTTTTGAATATTATCCATAAAGTCAATCTTTTATATAAGGGTTATATTTTTTTCCAGTTTAATTTTCTGAAACAAATTAAGTAATCCAATGTCTTCCTTTACTGGTTTTTAGGCAAAAGCCCAAATAAAGGTATATCATCCGAAAAAGTACTGGGTTGGCAGCATAATCCCTTACAAGGTATTCGACCTCCAATTGTTACTTCTCAAATTAAGATTTACAGCTTTGTTTTTTGTCCTAGGATCCATTTGTACAAATTATCGGCGTCCTCCTTGTTGCACAACTGGGTACCCTCATGCATGGTAGCCGCAGTGCCACAGGCTACTCCGTATTTTACCATTTCGCTATAGGTTTTGCCTTTAAGCAAACTAACTATCATACCGGCCACCATACTATCACCCGCCCCAATGGTGCTTTTTTGCAGCACTGTGGGCGCTGGAATATGTTCTATAAGATCCTTTGTAGCCAATAGGGCCCCTTTTGCCCCCAAGGATACAACAAGTATCCCGCAATCATGCTCAGCCAAAAACTTTTTGGCTAATGTCTCCAGTTCCACAACGGAAATGGATTTAACCCCACATAATGTACTCAATTCCCCTAAGTTGGGTTTTAGCATAAATATGCTGGATTTTGTAGCCTTGACCAGGGCCTCCCCGGAAGTGTCCAAAACAAAGCGCGTCTTTTTCCTTTTGGCTATTTCCGCTACCAGAACATAGAAATCATCAGGCATTCCCGGAGGTAATTTACCACTGGCTACCAAGTAATCTCCTTCTTGCAAATTCTCTTCCAATTTTGTCAGTAACGTTTCCCATTCTTCTTTTTTCACCAAAGGGCCAGGGACCCCAAAGCGGTATTGTAAATTGGTAGTGGTATCTGTAACAGCAAGATTATCCCTCGTCCACCCCTTAATGGGCACAGCCATTTGATCAATACCTGCCTTGTCCAATATTTGTCTTAAATGTTCCCCTGTGGGTCCTCCTGCGAGATACATGCAGAGTGATTCCTCTCCCAATTTTTTGAGGGCACGGGATACATTGATGCCCCCGCCTCCTGCGTCATAAGTTGGTGAGCTACAGCGCAGTTTGGTATTGGGGCTGATACCTGGTACCGACACGCTCTTATCTATTACGGGATTTAAGGTAAGTGTTACTACTCTTTTTTGCATCTTAATTATAATTTATGATTGTTCACAGCCCAACAACATGAGATCTGGGCAGAAATTAGACGTTCTAAGCTTAGGTTTCCCATTTCATTGGGGAATACCTAATATTATAGATTGGTTTATGTAAAATAGTTGGGTATCCCGGTTGTAACCACAAAGGAAGTATTTACGAAGGTGACGAAAAATGATATAAATCATCATTCAATCTACTTTCGCTTTTATTATTATGTGTTGGCCTAAGAGTTTGATCATTTAATTTTCAAAGGTGGACCAACTACCTGCATTTCACTGTCTGCAAAAATTTGATCAATTTCTTTTGGTCCGGGCTCATGATCTAAGGAGGACATGGCCACAAAAAAATTCTCTAATTTACCTGCTGGTTGAAGAATTACCATCATCTTACCTTTTTCAGAGACCTGGGTCCAGGCATGTGGGACTTTTCTAGGCAAAAATACGCTATCGCCAACAGTTAGGTCAAAGGTTTCCTCTCCCACCTTAAAATAGTATGCGCCCTCTAGGACATAAAATATTTCATCCTGTGCACTATGGACGTGCAGTGGAGTTCCTTTCCCTTGGGAAAGGGAGGTTTGCTCAAAAATAGCCAGATTATTATCGGTATCGCTTCCAGATATTTTTACATCCAAGATGTTGGCGTTAACCCCTTTCAACTTTATATGGCCATGAATTCTTCCTTCCCCGGCCTTTATCTTAAATCCTTTGTCCTTTCTCTTTAAAATGAAATCCATGGATGAGAACGATACTAATGGAAGTGTTGCTAGACCAGAGAGGGCTGCGATAAACCTATTTCGTTGCATATTCATCAGATAAAAGATTAGCAGGGGAAGTTGGAACCTACTTTATTGTTCCTATATCCAAGTTACGAAATAAGTCAATTGAATTATTTAAATTCACTTTATATTCTATAGAATAAATTCAGGTATTAGCTAGGAAGATATTATTTTAAAGTATGGCAATATAATGTGTAAACAATACGACCGTACGTGTTGAAATTATGTATACTTTGATATTGGCTTTTTATAATGTCAATTACTACTTTCCGCCATTCCAAAACTTACCTTATGATTTTCTGCCATATTTATATTCTTGATTCCTTCAATGAGGGCATCTGGATTAAAGGATATGGAATTGATTCCTTTTTCCACAAGAAATTGGGCAAACTCGGGGTAATCACTGGGAGCTTGTCCGCAAAGTCCAATTTTTGTGTTGGTTTTTCGGGCAGAGGCGATGACCATGTCTATCATTTTTTTTACTCCCGGATCATTGGCGTCAAAAATATCGCTTAAGAGTTCAGAGTCTCGATCCACACCCAAGGTCAATTGGGTAAGGTCGTTGGAGCCAATGGAGAAACCGTCAAAATAAGTAGAGAACTCCTCGGCCAGAAGAACATTGTTGGGTATTTCGGTCATCATATATAGCTGAAGTCCGTTTTCACCTCTTTTCAATCCATAATCGGCCATAAGGTCAACTACTTTTTTAGCTTCCTGAAGGGTACGGCAGAAGGGAATCATAATCTTTACGTTGTTTAGGCCCATATCTTCCCGAACCATTTTCATGGCCTTGCACTCCATTTCAAAAGCTTCTTGATATTTAGGATGATAGTATCTGGATGCACCCCTAAAGCCGATCATTGGGTTGGCTTCTATAGGTTCAAATTCCTTACCTCCAATTAAATTGGCGTATTCGTTGGATTTAAAATCGCTGGTGCGCACAATAACATCCTTGGGATAAAAGGCCGCTGCAATGGTAGCAATGCCCTCTGCTAGCTTATGCACAAAATAATCGGCTTTGTCCGGGTAGTGGTGGGTGAGTTTTTCAATACGTTCCTTTCCAGAGGGGTCCTTTAGGGTGTCAAAATGCTTTAAGGCCATCGGATGGATTTGGATGGAATTATTGATGACAAACTCCAATCGCATAAGACCAACACCGGCAGTGGGATAAAAGGACAGTTTGAACGCCTGTTCCGGATCGGCCAATATTAGCATGGGCTGGGTCAATGGTTTTTTCAGTGTCTTGGTATCCACTTCCTTTTCTTCCCATTTGAGTATTCCGTCATAGACAATTCCTGTATCCCCAGCGGCACAGGAAATGGTAATATCCTGACCATCTTTGATTGTTTTTGTAGCATTGAGGGTTCCCACAATAGCTGCAGCACCTACCTCACGTGCAACAATGGCGGCGTGGCTAGTGCGTCCTCCTTGGTCCGTTATGATTCCTCCTGCTTTTTTAAGGATGGGATCCCAATCGGGATCTGTCTTTTCCGTGATAAGAATTTCTCCTGGTAGAAGTTTGTCGGATTCAAGGGGGCTATGGATAATTCTTGCTTTCCCAGCGGATATTTTGTTGCCCAGACCCATTCCACTGGTAATTTCCCTGCCTTTCTCAAGTAGGGTGAAGGTGGTGATTTTAAGTTTGTCTTTTTTAGCACTTTGCACGGTCTCCGGTCTGGCCTGTACTATAAATAATTCATTGGTCAATCCGTCTTTTGCCCATTCAATATCCATTGGACGGCCATAATGATCTTCTATAATCATAGACCATTCGGCAAGTTTCAGGACCTCGGAATCATTAAGAACAAATTGCTTTTGTTTCTCAATCTTGGTATCAAGGTTAAGCGTGCCGCTTCCAGAGGTGTCGTAAATCATGGTTTTTTCCTTACTCCCCAGGTTTCTTGAAATTATGGGTCGGGGAATACCCTTTTTAATACTGGGCTTAAAAACGAAGTACTCGTCGGGATTTACACTGCCCTGTACAATATTTTCCCCTAACCCCCAAGTGCTGGAAACAAGGACTACCTGATCAAATCCGGTGTCCGGATCTATGGTAAAATTTACACCGGAACAGGCCAAATCTGATCTCACCATTAGTTGAACACCTATGGATAGTGCTACTTTAGTCTGATCAAAATGATTGTCTTCGCGATATTTGATGGCCCTATCCGTAAATAATGAGGCATAACATTTATGACAGGCTGCTATTAATTCATCAAAACCCCTTACGTTGAGGTAGGTTTCCTGTTGTCCTGCAAAACTGGCATTGGGAAGGTCTTCTGCCGTGGCACTACTGCGAACTGCCAGGGAAATTTCGGGGCCGTATTTTTTCACCAGTGCATTATAACCTTTTTCTAAGGAAATTTTGATCGCTTGTGGAAAATCGGCCTTGGCAATACTCGTTCTTATGGTGTTGCCTACTTCCCGTAAATTGGAAAAATCCTTCTTATCCAATTTTTCAATTTCCCTAAATATGGATTCCTTCAAATGAGCTTCTTTTAAGAAAAGCCAATAGGCGTCCGAAGTAGTAGCAAATCCGTCAGGAACCTGCACTCCCTTTGAGGTCAGTTTCTGGAACATTTCGCCCAAAGAGGCATTTTTGCCACCCACCTCGGGAACATCCAATATCTCAATTTCGTTAAAGTGCTTTACAAAGTTTTTCATCACCACGCATAAAATGTTTTTTTAAAGTACTTATACAGGGACGTACATCCCATTTATAATAGCTGGAAAAATAGGGGGAACTAACCTGGGGGGATTAAGCTAGGTTTCTTTTCTTTTTCCAGTAATCTCCAATATCTTGATACGATATACAGTTGGAATTCCGCGGGAGTACAATTTGCTTGAAAATTCACTAATAAATTCGGTTTCCCTATTTTCCTTGCGAAGGATTAGGGCTTTTAACCCTTCGGAAAACTGATGTAATTTATATTTGGCGTCGGTACCTTGGAGTTCTTCGTAGGTGCCATGGGCCATAACCGTTTGCCAATTTTTAAAAGACTTTATATCCTCTACCAATAGTGAAACGGCATTATTATCGCGCATAGCATCTATCTTATGGCCGTCTGCAGAATAACTTATTAACGAATGATCGTCCTTGTCATAGAAATAAGTAATAGGGAGTACATATGGCTTATCCTGGAAAATATATCCCAAGTAGCCAGTATAGTTATTTTTAAGTAAACGAATACTTTCGCTCGTGGTCAAATTTGTCATATTCCTTTTTATATAATCTTTATACTATCCTTAAGCGTTTTATGGAGTGTTCTAAAAAGCCTTTCGCATAAAACCTTGATAGGATCAAATCTAGTTCCTTCTTTTTTGGAAAAATATGATATCGGTCAGTTCTGACTTCTGTATGTGGGGATTTTCTTAATTAAGTGTACCATAATGACTTAGGTCATTGCAAAAGCCTTAAGGTTGGAATAATTTGCTGCCAATGGACCACGAATGTCCATATTAACACTAATTGATAATTTAAATTTAACGATCATGAAAAAAATTCTTTTTGGTTTATTAGCTTTTGGACTAACCACTCAAGCCTTTTCTCAAATTATACCAACGGTAGAGTTATCGGAGGTAACGGTGTATGCCACCAACTACAAGTATCTTAACGATATCAATACTGGAGAGTTGGCCTCTATACCAGTGAAGCTTTTACAGGAAAAGGTGGCTACCTATGATATTAAAAGCTCCGAATATTATCAGGATGATTATGACCTTTACAACATTACTTTTTTTATTCCTGAGGGTAAAATTCTTGCCGCCTATGACGGGGAAGGCAAGTTATTGCGCACAACTGAAAAGTTTAAGGATATTAACCTGCCTACTTCGGTAAAAGAATCAGTTTTGGAACGTTTCCCCGAATGGACTATTACGAAAGACATTTATTTGGTTTCCTTTACCGATGCCCATGGTGCTAAGAAAACTTATAAGCTAAAATTGCAGAACGGTGATAAAACCTTGAGGGTGAAGCTGGATGAAAAAGGTCAATTTCTTTAGGATTTTTAATAGGCCCATCTTTTGATAAAGAAGGTGTAGGACCTCGTACTCTATAAAAGTGAATGGACATCCTTAAGACGGCTATTAAAATACCTGTCTTAGGGATGTCCTTTTTCTATGGTGTTTTTTATAATTCCTGTAAGCAGTAGATATTTGGGGGCATCGGCGTTGGGTCGGCTCGGTAATCTAATATCAGGAGAGTTCCTAATGAAATAAAGACACAGTTTCTGCCAGAACCCTTTGGGTTTTATAGAGAAGAACTAAACGATAACCACTTTTATGACTTTTCTCATATTCTTTAAGATTTAATTCCCTTTATTTTGAGCTATCCTATTTTATATTATCTATGAGGAATTTTATATGGTCCGCTTGTCTATTTCTATTGATATCCTGTGGAGGCAGTCAAGAAAAGATATTTCCCACTAAAATCCATCTAACAGAATCGGTTTATGCTTCCGTAACCGTACAGCCGGATAGTCTTTATCAGGCTTACGCTCCGGTAGCAGGTATTTTGGACCGTAATTTATTGGACGAAGGGGATTTGGTACGGAAGGGAACACCAATGATACAGATAGTGAACAGTACCCCAAAACTTAATACCGAGAATGCCCGTTTGGCCCTGCAATTGGCCCAGGCAAATTATAATGGCAGTTCGGCGGTTTTGAGGTCATTGGAAGATGAGATCCAATCGGCAACCTTATCCTTTAAAAACGATTCCATGAATTATTTAAGACAAAAGCGGCTTTGGGATCAAAATATTGGCTCAAAAGTGGAGTTTGAGAACCGTAAGTTGGCTTATCAAATTTCTGGGAATAATTTAAAGCAACTTAAAAAGAAGTATGTCCAGACCAAGAACGAACTTTCTACCCAAGTTCAACAAGCGCTTAACAATTACAATACCTCGAAGCTTACGACCCAGGATTTTACCGTTAGTAGTAAAATCGAAGGTAAGCTTTACGCCTTGTACAAAAATCCTGGAGAAATCGTCAATACCATGGAGCCTTTGGCATCAGTGGGCAGTGATTCGGATTTTATTATTGAATTATTGATCGATGAGGTCGATATTGTAAAACTAAATTTGGGTCAAAAGGCGCTTATTACTTTGGATGCCTATGGGGATGAGGTATTTAGCGCCAAAGTCAGTAAGATTTACCCCAAAAAGGATGAGCGTTCACAGACCTTCAAGGCAGAGGCTATTTTTAATAATCCTCCTAAAGCGCTTTACCCCGGTTTGGCGGGGGAGGCCAATATTCTAATTTCAGAAAAGGATAGCGTCTTGACCATTCCCAAGGAATATCTGTTGGAGGGTAATAAAGTGAACACCCCTGAGGGTCTTGTTGAGGTTGTTCCCGGGCTGCAAAATTTAGACCGTGTCGAAATCCTGAACGGGATCAATGAGACCACGGAAATTTTAAAACCGGCGGAATGATCAATTGGAAGGTCATATTGAACATTGCCAAAACCCATCTGCTCACGAAGATGAAATCTACGGTCACGGCCTCACTAGGAGTTACCTTTGGTATAGGGGCCTATATTACCTTGGTGAGTTTTATGACAGGGCTTAATGAAATGTTGGATAGCCTTATTTTAAACCAAACGCCACATATCCATATGTATAATGAGATAGAGCCCTCTGAAAAACAGCCCATTGCCCTATACCAGGAATTTGAGGACGCTTTTAATGTAGTGAACTCTGTCAAGCCCAAGCAAAGTCAGAAGAAGATCCATAATGGTCTGCCCATCTTGAGTTATTTAAAAAAGGACAAGAAGGTTTATGGTGCAACACCCCAACTACGGGCGCAGATCTTTTATCTTTCGGGATCTATAGAATTGGGAGGGAACTTGGTTGGGGTAGATATTATGGAGGAGGCAAGACTCTCTAATATTGATGATTATATAGTGGAGGGAACAGCACAGGATCTAAAAAACAGTGAAAACGGAATACTTTTGGGAGCTGGCCTTGCCAAAAAAATGTCGCTTAAGAAGGGTGATCGTGTACAGATCAGCACCATAAAGGGAGATGTTTTTCCCTTAAAAATCGTAGGTATATACCAAAGTGGAATAGCGGATATAGATAATATTCAGAGTTATGCCAATTTAAAAACGGTGCAACGTATTTTAGGGGAGGCCCAGAATTACGTTACCGATATCAATGTAAAGTTGTACGATATAAGCGAAGCCTCGACCATGGCCGTAAGCTTGGGAAAACAGTTCCAAGTAAAGGCCACCAGCATAAACGAGGCCAATGCCCAATTTGAAACGGGATCCAATATCCGAAACCTTATTACATATGCCGTGTCCATTACTTTATTGATTGTAGCTGGCTTCGGAATCTATAATATTCTCAACATGCTTATTTATGAGAAAATGAAGGATATTGCCATTTTAAAAGCTACCGGATTCTCTGGCAATGATGTGCAGCTTATATTTATGAGCCAGGCGATGATCATTGGCGCAGTGGGAGGAATTCTTGGGCTTATTGTGGGGTTTGTTCTTTCTAAACTAATAGATAATGTGGCTTTCGAAACCGAGGCGTTACCAACTATAACCACCTATCCCATAAACTATAATATATGGTACTATATCATTGGTATTTCCTTTGCCCTGATTTCGACCTTCGTTGCTGGTTGGTTGCCTTCCAACAAAGCAAAGCGAATAGACCCTGTACGTATTATTAGGGGAACTTAACCTAGAAAAATGGAGTTCGTTTTAGAAACAAAGAATATCAACAAATACTTTGAAAAGCCAGTGAAATTTCATGTGCTCAAAGATATTTCTATCGGTATAAAAAAAGGGGAATTTGCCTCTATCATGGGCAAATCAGGATCTGGAAAGTCTACCCTCTTGTATATTCTGTCTACCATGGATACGGATTATACTGGAGAGTTATACCTTAACAATGAATTGGTTACGGGTCAAAAACATCAGCAACTGTCCCAAATACGCAATAAGAATATAGGTTTTGTATTCCAGTTCCATTATTTGTTGTCCGAGTTTAGCGTTTTGGAAAATGTAATGTTGCCCGCTAAAAAGTTGGCAGAGAAATCTTTGGCAGAAATAGAGCACGATGCCATGGAGAAGCTAAAAATGTTGAATATAGAAAAGTTGGCCCATCAACGTGCCTCGAGGATTTCGGGCGGGGAAAAACAACGGGTGGCCATCGCGAGGGCTTTAATAAATAATCCATCTATTCTTATGGGCGATGAACCTACCGGGAACTTGGATAGCCACAATTCGGAAAACGTCTTCGGAATTTTTAAACGGCTTAAGGAGGAGGAAGGCCTATCCCTTTTGATAGTAACCCATGATGAAGACTTTGCAAAACGTACCGATCGCATCATCCAAATGGAGGACGGGCGTATTTTGGATTAAACGTTTATTAGTTGAAAGCTGTAGTGAATTAGTTTAGCTTTATCTAAAATCCTTGGGACGGGGATGTTCCCAAGGGGTGCGATAATCCCTTTGCAAAAGTGCTGTTGCCTCTGCATCATTTACTACCACAATATTCTTAGGGTCATAGATCAAAGGTCTTCCCACGGCCATGGCCATATTGGCCAAAATGCAACTTGCTGTGGAAACATGGCCTTCCCGGATATCCGCAATGGGTAAAGTTCCCTTATCAATGGCAGCAAGGAAGTCCAACATATGCAAGCGTGTTGCGGGAGCGGCATTTAATTCAATATCCTTTTCCGTAAGGTCCTCTGGATATTTTTCTTTTTCATAAATAACGTCCATATGAATCTTTTTCCCATCCCCGTGAGGAACAAAGTCATATCTCATAGTGCTGCCGGACAATGTGCCTTTCTCTCCATAAAGTTTAAAGGACCAAGGGTAATCCGGATCCGCAGGGGTACCCCAACTTCTATGCTGCCATACACAGTTGAGTTCTTCATATTCAAAGATGGCGGTTTGGGTATCCGCAATATTGGATTTCCCGTCTTTTTGTACATATATTCCTCCAGTTGAACTTATTCTATTTGGCCAATCGAGCGCTAGCATCCACCTAACGGTATCCAACATATGTACACACATATCTCCCATAATGCCGTTGCCGTATTCCATAAAGGTACGCCACCAACGTCTGTGGGGAATCCCGTCATAAGGTCTTAGGGGCGCAGGCCCGGTCCATAGTTCATAATCCAAAAAATCAGGAACAGCTTCCACGGGAGGATTGCCATTGGCCCTCATATGGTAGTAACAACACATTTCCACATGGGAAACTTTGCCCAATAGGCCGGCATCTACTATGTTTTTTTTGGCGTCAATAAGATGAGGGGTACTCTTGCGCTGGGTGCCTACTTGAACTACCCTGTTATATTTTCTGGCTGCGGCCACCATAGCTTCACCCTCAATCACATCAACACTTATAGGCTTTTGTACATACACATGGGCACCAGCTTTTAAAGCCTCTATGGCTTGTAGGGCATGCCAATGATCCGGGGTTCCAATGAGTACAATATCTAAATCTCTTTCGGCGAGCATTTTTCTATAATCCTTGTACATCCTTGGTGTTTTTCCGGATGTTTGTCTTAACCGTATTAGGTTTGCTGCTTCCTTAAGTAGGTTGTCGTCCACATCACAAATGGATACTACATTCACTTTGGTCACCTGCATTAGCCTAAAAAGATCACTTTTTCCGTACCAACCCGTACCGATTAGTCCAACCCGTAGCGGTTTATCCCGATAAATGAGTTCCATACCATAGGATCCAAAAGAGGAAAGGGCCAGTGACGCTGCCGCGCCTTTTAAAAAGTGTCTTCTGTTGATGTTAAAAGTCTTGGTGTGCATGCTTTGAGGTTAATTTGATCGGTTTATATTTTGGCACCCAAAAAATACGAAATAACTTAACTTCTTTTGGTAATTTTTCTAAAATATCTAAAGTTTGCTGCAATATCTTGATCTAATCTTAAATTTTTTGTAGATTTTTTATCTGTTTCATTATATTTTCCATTACCTCAATTTGAATTTGCTGAATATTCAAAAGTTATTGTTGCCATGAATTATAGCATGGTCCAATTTCCCATTTAGAAAGGGAACTCCAATTCGGCTTATGAATTATCCATGAATTCCTGTTGGTCCTGAAAAAATAAAGGAGCTTTCCAAGGGCTTGGGAATTCCAGTTGATTTCGTGTTTATAGGTTCTCCAAAGAATAAATTTCCCTATAAAATTCAAGAATTGGGCGATGTAGGACTAATCATTGAGGGGATTGGATATTTGCTTCAAAAGTTATGGCAATTTTAGCGGTCGTTTTTTACTGTTTTTCGTAAATTTATATAAGACCTAGGAAATTTAAATGCTTACCAAATTATGGATGGTTTTGCCAATTAGTTATTATCAAAATATAAATTTTAATTATGAGTATAATTTCAGAAAATGTAATTCCAGGAAATCATGGAAAGGTTTTTGGGACAAACGCCAAGGAAGCTAATGATTTAAAGAGAATTGAGGAAAACTTATTGAAAATTGAGGGTGTAAAGAATATTATTTTCAAAGACGAATACCCTGTGGAATTTACGGTCCATACGACCAAAATGGTTGAAATAAAAGATATTGAAAAGATGGTTAAGGGTCTGGGGTTTAACGCTATTCCCAAGGGGCTGTTTGCCTTATGATTAAGGAATAAAATATATTTTACTCGATAATCGACATTTTAACCTGCCTACCGCAGGCAGGCGCTCCGACGCTTGCCTGCCCGTATCCTATGGTTAAAACAAATTTTTACTGATAAATTTTTTCTATAGTTCAGGATATATACCCCATTGTATTGACATATGGTGTACTCTGCCTACTACGGCGAATGCCCTGGCCAATAATTTGTTTCTTATGACATTCAGTGTACTCATTTTGTTCTTGCCCTGTTCCACCCTTCTTTCATAATACGTCTTCATTTCCGGGTTACACTGAATTGCAGAACTGGCGCATAAATTTAACAATGTCTTGCCCTCTTTATTGGCCAGATGGCTTACTTTGGTCCTTCCCTTAATACTTGTTCCCGAACGATAAGGGAAAGGCGCTATTCCACAATAGGAGGCAAATTTTCTCCAGGTCTTGAAAGCGGTGAACCCAACGGTGTAAACGATCAAAAAGCGCGCCGTGACCTCTGAGATACCTTTGATGCTTGTCAAGAGCCGTTGTAGGTTTTTCAGTTCGGGATCTTGCCCGATAATCCGGTCCAGTTCTTTTTCTATAGTGGATATCTGCACATCAAGGGTAGCGATAAGTTCTTGCTGTACCCGTAGCAAAACCTTTTGCATCCCTTGGCCCAATATTCTTTCTTGCTCCCCCAAAGTAGTGATGTGGCCTGCCCGTTGTGCGACCAATTTCCTGCGCATGGACATCAGGCGCTTCATGCTTTCCAGTGATTCCCCGGGCATCTTATAAATCTTTACCTCTTCCCGTACACGATACCCGTAGAGGGCGATCCTCTTGGCGTCCACCCTGTCTTCTTTTCCACGTGCTATTCCCAAGGAGCGTTTTATCTCCAGGCCGGGCACTACATGGAACAGGTAGCCGTTGCCGCCAAGATACTGGATCAGCTGATGGGTGTACAACCCTGTGTACTCAAAAACGAACAAAAGCTTTTCTTTCCTTACACCACTTGTGTCCAAAGCCCAGGCTACCATTATTCCAATATCCGCAAGGGTATTGTCGAAAACCTCTTCTTCCCCACGATTGTGAAGACAACAATCCAGTGTTAATTTACTGGCATCGATCCCTATAACTTCTTTTATTTCCATAATTTTATATTGTTTTAAAATGGTTGCTTAGACTAAGACCTTTAAAAGTCAAGACTAAAATCCTATATGGTCCTGGCAACCGGTTAGAAGAACGGGGACTGATACGGGCGATGGGCCATTAACCTATTCCGTCACGAAAGTTCACCCCGTTCTTTTTTGTTTTACATTAAAGTTATGAACATTTTTATAAGTTATGAGTCTCCCCCGACCCCCCTCTTTTCACCATCATCATAATAGATTATATTTATAATACAAATCTAAAGGTATCCGTTCAGGCGGGCTTGCCCCGAGGTATTTTACTCTTTATTAAGGGGCTGTTTCGATTTAACCGAAACTTCTGTCTCAACGCTGTGCAATTCATAATCTACATATAGTTTTATAACGGCTGCTACGGACCAAGCTTGGTGAATGCATCCTTTTCCCTCTTTTGGATCGGTCCCGTTAAAAATCTCAGAAATACAATGGATACCATTGTGGAAATAGAAATGCTTTTTTAATGGTTCCAATTCGGCGAGGACCTTCTTTTTATTCTTCAAGGAAGATCCATATATTTTGAAGTAGGACTGAAAGTATTCGTGCAGAAGAAAAGGCCATGCAGTACCTTGATGATAAGCATGGTCCCGAGACCATTGGTTGCCTTCATAATTCGGTTTATATTCAGGACTATCGGGATCCAAGGTACGAAGACCGAATGGGGTATAGAGCTTATCTTCTACGGCCTCAAAAATAGATTTTTGTTGTTCAGGATCCAATACGGTGAAAGGCAGGCTTAGACAATATATTTGATTGGGACGTAAGGTATTGTCCTGTGAGAGCCCTGGTAAGATAACGTCGAAGAGTGTTCCTTGCGGGTTGGTGAAAAATTTGGTGAAATTGGATTCGAACTTGGCAATTAAATTTAAATAATCGATTTCAATTTCAACTTTAAGAATCTGACAGAAGTGCTCGTAAATTTTAAGGGCATTGTACCAAAGTGCATTCACCTCCACCGGGCAGCCTATCCTAGGGGTTATTACCTTTCCGCCAACTATAGCGTCCATCCATGTTAGTTGAACAGCGCATTCGCCCCCAAAAATAAATCCTTCCTCAGTAATGTGAATATTGTAGCGGGCACCAGATATATGCTGATCCAAGATATTCCTTAATATTTCGATATGGTTTTTTAGAAATGGAGTATCCTTGAACTTTTGATGGTAATCATAGCTGGCCACAAAAAGCCAGAGGGTGGCGTCCATAGTGTTATAATGAACGGGATCTTTGGAGTTATCCGGAAATCGGTCCGGTATCATCCCCTGATCCACACTTTTATAAAAAGTGTCCAAAATGGATTTGGATAGTGCTTTTTTGCCAGTGGCAATGGTCAATCCACGCATAGCGATCATGGTATCGCGTCCCCAATCCGTAAACCAGTGATAGCCTGCAATTATGGACATGCTATCGGTAGATTTTCTTTTGACCAAAAATTGTTCGCCAGATGTTAATAGGTCTTTGAAAAAACCTTTTGGCCATTTTTCATTGTTCAATGTTGGTTTATTGCTACCAACAGATAGGATTTTTTTTATTCCTTTATGTACGATATCCTGATCAATGGTAAAGTACAGCATAAGATCTTCCCCAGGCTGCAGTTCATGTACAAGATAGCCTATTCTGTAGTAGTCGCATTCGGAACCTAGGCCACGGGCTTTACCCTTGGAAAGAATAATATTTTTGAACCAACAACGAGCTTCAAAATAATTTCCTGCTGTCCACCCTGTATAAACTGGAATGCTCCCGTATTCTGGAAATGTTTTTAAGTAATGGTCATTGAACTCTGTAAAGAAATTATAATCTGAAGTTTCATGGAAAGTGGTGTGAAAGTCGTTGTAAGCATACAATGGGTGTAATTCCAAAACCAAAGGCTTTTTGCCATTGTTGGTATAGGTTAACACCGTTGTATTGGATCCTGGCACCATTTGAACATTTTTGCGCAACTCCCAATTACTATCGGAAAATTGCCAGGTAGGAGTGGGGTCAATATCAAAATCCTTCAAGTAATGACCTCCATCGGGAAAAACGACTTTGGGATATTGGTTAGTGGAAATGTTATGATATTGGCCATCTATTAGCACGCGTTCCTCGATTTTTGCCACCACAACCGTGCGATCTGTTGGGGGTTCAAGTGCAGCGACCAAAAGACCATGATACTGTCTCGTATTGGCACCATTGACGGCACCTGAGGCATAACCGCCAAGTCCGTTGGTAACCAACCATTCCTTTTTAAATAAGTTTTCCAAAATTACAGCTATATTTCTTCCATTAAATTTACAACCAAAGCGGTCCATCCGGTTTGATGTGAGGCCCCAACACCTCTACCACTATCTCCATGAAAATATTCATAAAATAAGATCAGGTCCTTAAAATGGGGGTCTTGGTATTTTGCTTCATGTAACTGGTGAATGGGTCTATTACCGTTCGCATCTTTTTCAAAAAGTAGTATCAATCTCTTGCCTATTTCATTACTAATATCCTTTAAATTTATCATATTCCCATTACCTGTGGGATAAGAAAACTTTAATTTATTCCCAAAATAGCTATGATACTCCCTAAGGGAATTAATAAATAAATAGTTCATAGGCATCCAAATAGGCCCTCTCCAATTGGAGTTTCCTCCGAAAAGTCCTGTGGTAGATTCTGCTGGTTCGTAATTTATACTGTATGTTTTTCCATCTATGTGGATGGTATATGGATTTTCATGTATCTTGGATAGCGACCTAATACCAAACTGGGAAAGAAACTCCTTTTCGTTCAAGACAGTGCCTATTAATTTTTTTAAACGTTCTTTGGGTACCAATGACAATAGTACATCATGGTCTGGGGAGTATTCCTCCATCACCTGATATTTCGCGTTCTCTATACGATGTCTTCGAAACCATTCCATACTCCGTCTAAACCTGGGAAGTTTGTCCAAATGCTCTTTTTTGATATTCAACACAGCGGTTAGGGAAAGTAATCCGGAAATAGAGCGCACTTTAATAGGAACGGAATCCCCATGGGGGAGTATCAACTTATCATAGAAAAAGCCTTCGCTTTCATCCCATGTACCATTATAATCTTGACTTATATTGTTCAAGGCTTCGGCTATAAAGACAAAATGGCCAAAATATTTCATGGTCATATCTTCAAAAGATGGATCTTCCAAAGCTATTTCCAAAGCCATTTCCAACATGTTCAGACAATAGAGGGCCATCCAAGAGGTTCCATCTACCTGCTCCAAGACACCGCCTCCTGGAATATCGCGACTACGATCAAAAACTCCAATATTGTCCAGCCCTAAAAATCCCCCTTCAAAAACATTGTTCTCAAGACTGTCCTCCCTGTTTACCCACCACGTAAAATTAAGGGCCAATTTGTTGAACATCCGCTTTAAAAAGAGAAGGTCACCTTTGCCGCTCCTTTTTTTCTCCATTTGATAAACCTGGAGGGAGGCCCATGCTTGCACTGGTGGATTAACATCGCTGAAATTCCATTCGTAGGCAGGAATCTGTCCATTGGGCGCCATGTACCACTCTTTGGTAAATAACAATAGTTGATCCTTGGCGAAACTGGGATCCACCAAGGCCAAGCTAACACAATGGAATGCCGTATCCCAGGCTGCGAACCAGGGATATTCCCATTTGTCCGGCATAGAAAGTATATCGTGGTTCCTCAAGGTCTTCCATTCCTTGTTTCTACCGTAAAAGCGACTTTGTGGTGGGGGCATTTCCTTGTGGTCTCCATTCAACCACCTTTCCACTTCGTAATTGTAATATTGCTTCGACCATAGCAGTCCGGCAATAGCCTGCTTCTGTATTTCTTTGGCTTCTTTGGAGGCCGTATTAAATATACTATCAAGAAATTCTTGGGATTCTTGGACTCTTTTTGAAAAGGTAGTGTCGAAACTCTTATCAAACGGTGCTTCCAAAGAAGAGGCGGTTAACCTCAGTTTAATTGTTTTGGTTTCTCCAGCCTTCAGCTTCATCTGGTACAAGGGCGCAAATTTGGTGCCTTGTTCATTTTTGGAAATTATTGAATAATTGTTGTTCACAACGGAATTGTGAAAAAGATCTTTTTTATAGGGATGATCGTTGGGTTGGGCGTAGACCTTTTCCATATTGGTCTCGTTCTCGGTAAATAACAGTCGGGATGGCTCTTCAAAATACAGCTTGTAATTGCCTACATAAACATGATCAACAGAGACAAAGGTCTGATTTTTATGAATTTGTTTCTTTATAAGGGGCTTTTCGGGCATGCCTACAAAACTCCAAAGATTCCTGGTCCAAAGGGTGGGCAGTACATGTATGGGGGCGGGTTTTGAATTCCTGTTACTAACAGATATTTTTATGAGTAAATCTTCATTGTCCGCTTTAGCGTATTCCGTTAGGACATCAAAATATTCATTGTTGTCGAAGATGCCGGTATCCAAAAGCTGGTACTCCAATTCGTACTTTCCCCTCTTGCTGTTTTCCTCGACCAATTGGAGGTATGGAAATTCATTTTGAGGATATTTGTAAAGATGCTTCATATAGGAATGGGTAGGAGTATTTTCCAAATAGTAGTAAAGCTCCTTAACATCCTCACCATGGTTGCCTTGCGGTCCGGTTAAGCCAAAAAGTCGCTCCTTTAGAATACTATCTTTGCCATTCCATAAGGAGATACCAAAGCATATATTACAATACCGGTCGGATATTCCGGCAATTCCATCTTCGCCCCATCTATAGGCTCTACTCCGGGAATCGTCGTGCGAAAAATAATTCCAGGCGTCTCCATCCGGACTGTAATCTTCCCGGACAGTACCCCATTGACGTTCACTCAGATATGGACCCCATTTAAGCCAATCTTTGGATTTGGATCGAGAATCGTCCAATCTCTTTTGTTCTTTAGGTGCTGTTTTTTTTGTCATTTAATTATTATCACATGGAAAAGGTAATGCTGATCACCGATGTTATGTTCGTTTAAAGCCTTCAAATTTTACAATTAAAGATAGTATATGTTTAACACATTTTTAACCTGCCAATGGTTTAATTAATAACTCGGATGGCATTTTTTTTGTTGCTAAAAATGAATAAACAGAGGTTTAATTTAAATTTTTTAAGATGAAAAAATTTGTATTTACCCTTTTGTTGGGGATGTTGTTAACTGGATGCCAAGCACAGGTAGACAACAGTAATGCTAAGGATGATTTGGCAGGAAAACATTCCGACAGTCTTACTGCCGATAAACCTAAGATAAGCTGGAAAGTAGATAAGAAATACGACGAGGCTGGTAATGTTATAGGCTATGACTCTATTTATTCCTATTACTATGACAATTTAAAGAACTTGCCAAAGGACATGAATTTGGACAGTATTATGGGGTCGTTTAAGTTTTTTTCGCGTGATGATTTATCCTCTTTTATGGAAGACCATAATTTTGGACAGTTTATGGATGTGGATTCCCTTATGAACGGTCACCATTATTTTGATGACTTCTTTGAAAGACAACGCAGCAATGGTTTTTCCGATATGCGAGAGTTGTTCCGGCATATGGATTCCCTTCAAAATATGATGATGGAAAGACACCGAAATTTTAAGCCTGATGCTAGTGAAGAAAAGTCTAAATTATAGGAAGTTGTCAATTTTCAGACATTTGGTAAATGAGGCTTATTTTGTGATGCTGAGTAAATTTAATGCCCTAATTTTGGAATAACATAGAATATTTAACATAATTGATGCTATTCTGTAAAAATGTACATTGTACGTTTCCAAATAAATCTCTATCTTGAGCACCCTAAGGTGTCTTCAATATTTTGTAATGAGACATTACTTGTAATTTTTAACTTTAACGTGAAAAACTAAACAAACAAATATTACCATGACCAATATTAAGAATAGTAGAAGAGATTTTGTTAAGAGCAGTGCTCTAGTAACCGGAGCAATGATTTTACCTACCATGCAGATGAATGCTATGGTAAATGTAGCGAACGATAAAAAATTAAAGATAGCCTTGATTGGTTGCGGTGGTCGTGGTACAGGTGCGGCACAACAGGCTTTGAAAGCGGATTCTAATGTGGAATTGGTGGCTATGGCCGATGCTTTTGAGGATAGACTTCAGGGAAGCTTAATGAATCTGCAAAAGGAATTTAAGGACAGTAAAAAGGTAAATGTACCTAAGGCTAATCAGTTTGTTGGTTTTGATGGTGCAGAAAAGGCAATAGAATTGGCAGATGTAGTTATTTTGGCTACTCCTCCTGGTTTTAGACCACAGCATTTTGAATATGCCGTCAATTCTGGTAAGCATGTTTTTATGGAAAAACCGGTTGCTACGGATATTCCTGGAGTAAGGAAGGTATTGGCAGCGGCACAGGTTGCAAAGGATAAGAAGTTAAATGTGGTTGTAGGACTTCAGAGACATTACCAAGACAATTACTTAGCGGGTCTACAACATATAAAGGATAATAAAATTGGAAAAATTGTTTCCGGTCAGGTATACTGGAACAGTGGCGGAGTTTGGGTAAGGGAAAGACAGCCCGGGCAATCCGAATTGGAATACCAGATGCGTAATTGGTACTATTTTAATTGGTTGTGCGGAGACCATATTTTGGAACAGCACATTCATAATATTGATGTTGCCAACTGGTTTATTGGAGAGTATCCTATTTCTGCACAAGGGTTTGGCGGTAGACAGGTAAGAACAGGAAAGGATCATGGCGAAATTTTTGATCATCACTTTGTAGAATACACGTATCCAAGTGGAGCTGTAATCGCCAGTCAGTGTCGCCATATGCCAGAAACCATGAGTAGGGTAGCAGAAACTTTCCAAGGCACCAAAGGTACTATAGAAACTTATGGGGATAATACTTTTATAAAGGATTACAATGGAGGTGAAATATTTACACATCGTGGTAAAGATGATCCAAACCCGTATCAAGTAGAACATATAAAACTGTTTGAATCCATTAGAAATAAAGGAGTAATCTCTGATGCTGAGAACGGAGCTTTCAGCACTATGAGTGCCATTATAGGTAGAATGGCCACCTATTCAGGTCAAGTAATCAAATGGGAAGAGGCAATGGCTTCCAATATAGATCTTGCTCCTGATAATTTGACTTGGGATTCTCCGGCACCCGTACAACCTAATGCAGATGGAACTTATAACATTCCAACTCCGGGCAAGACTGTGGTCATCTAGGCTTTGATATGATATTTAAAAATCCCAAACTTTCTTAGTTTATAGAAAGTTTGGGATTTTTTTGTTGGTCCATTTGGCGTTAATAGAAATAGGTATTATGCCTAAATGTTGTGTTTAGGCTAAAATTGTGATTACGATCAATTGTCTTTTTTTTTATTATTGATTCCATTTATAGTGGAGAATCGATTAAAACTTATGTTGAAATTCTTCTTTCATTTTACTCAAGTGATTTCTATTGTTTTTAATAGGTTTTCGTGAATCTGCGATTTCTTTGCTGTCCAATGAAACCGACGCAGAAGGTTCATGAATACCTTATTCCAAAATAGACAGACAATGAATAAAACGAAACAAACCTGCCTCGCCGGCAGGCGGGAGAAAAGACCCTTCTTCACTATGTGGGCTCTAAAATCTCGGGATTTTAAGGACCGATGTCACGGCCTAAATTATTTCCAAGGCTTCAATAATGCTTTACGGCCCTGACATCTCCACTACGGAAGAAGACCGACCACACCATAGACTTTGCAGACAATGTTCACGGTATTCTATAAATGAAAATGACTTAAGGCGTCAAATGGTAACGAACAGAGAAACGGCCTATTTTCAATTTACTTAAGTGGTTATTGTTGTTTTTTATAGGTTTTCGTGAATCTTCGATTTCGTATTAAATCAAGTGGTTTCCACATTGGGCGGGGGTAGCCCTGTCTTCCGCCAGGCAGGCTTCCAAAGAGCATTTCACCCAAGACCCTGCCCCCGTTGCAGCTGGCTCCTTACAACCAAGGTACACTACACCTTAGTTTTTCGGCCCTGGTCGTTTTTTATTTATCGGCTGGTCTATTGATTTTTATTGGTATTCATGAATGTTACGCATTTGGGCGATTCAAAAAATGAACAGGACACAAATTCTGGGATAGTTCATTCTATCTTTTTCTGATTCATGCACAACTTTTGGGATAAATCCAGAACTACCGAGTTAATTTAATCAAGGTTAATTTCCAATATTCGCTTGTTAACGGTTTTGGCCCTAATATTCTTAAGTATCTTTTTTCTATTGTTTTTCACATCGTGGATTACAATGGTATATTTTTCTTTATCGAATACTTTGGGGGCAAAGGTGTTGGCTGCCATACGAATGGAATAAACTAGCTGATTATTATTATCGAAAATTGAAATAACTGGTTTGCTTGTATCAACAATCTTTATGGTAGGCAACCAGGCTACAGCCTTTTTACCATAATTGTCTTCTTGTTTTATAGTGATAGGCCATCCGGGAAATTGTTCAATTGTACCCTTGCTAGGGTCGGCATATCTGGGCCAACAGGCTGTGGTTATGGTTCTTTCTTTTTTGTTGAAGGTTACCAGGCCATAACCGGTTGCCCTATTGTGTATAATGGCCGGCTCAATCCCGGTATCGAAAGGATTGCCCACAGCATGTACCGATAGTTTATTGCCAAATCCGTCCACATGGTCGCCCACATAGGCCGGGTTTTCATAGGTATGTTGCGCATGGTCCACCTGTGGCCAGAATCTTCTGGGCCAAATATTGTTCAATGCCGGACCGGCAAAGGCGTAACCACTGTCTCCATGTTGAACGGTACCGTATTGGATAAAACTTCCCAGATGCTGGTCCCCGGCAATATGAAATGCAAAGCATTTTCTGATAGCCTCAACGGCCTTATCCCTTTCGTTTGCTGGCCAGCCGTTGGAATCCATATCCACGGTAGGGACATCCCCAAGTACGTATTCCCCTTTTTTAGGAATAGGTAAGGAGGGAACCACGTCATCATTTAGAGCTGTTTTGGGCAAGGTGGCCACAGTGGCAAAATTGGTCTGCGACAGCACTACTTTTATTTCGGCCCCATTGTTCCAATCCTGGGACCAGCGATCAATAAAATCGTGCTGCCGCTTTCCTAAAAGCACTGCATCCAAATCCCGGTATTTTTTTATGTCGAAATCTTGGTTTTGTATCCATCCGTTTCTTACCTGTGCCTCTGGTGGTAGAACATGCTTGGGGGCGGATTTGAATTTTCGATCCTCCAGGATGGCAAAACTAATGCCTCCATAATTCCAGTGCGTGTAGTAGACCCCTATGTTCTGTTGTACAGGGGTAGGGTCGAAGGGGTCTGGCAAATGACTGGTCTGCGTAAATTGTACCATGTTCACCCATTCGGCGGGCATTTTGTAGCCTCCGGAATCTTGGGCCAACATGCCATGGCCTTCACTGGTATCGGCCTTTTTTCCGCTCTCGCCCCAAACATTACCGTGATACACGTCATGGTCATCCGGGATTATGGCGCAGGGTTTATGTCTAAAGAGTTCGCGGTAAGACCAACCGAACATCATCCATTTGCGCAGATAGTCCAGACAAAGGTCATCCAAGTCTCCAGTACGTTGCGCCCCATAACCACCAGTGCCTTCGTAAAATTGGTCACCTAGGAAAAGAATGACGTCCGGGTTTAATTTGGCTACATTTTCATGAACGTCGTTGTCGGGAAACCCGTAATGAAAATTACAGCTAAATACGGCTGCGGAAACGGATTCCTTATCCATAGGTTCCTGGGCTATGGTTCCGTCATAGGTGTATTGGTGGGTTTCATTTTTTAAGGGAATTTCAACCAAAATACGGTAAGGTATATCCGATTGGGCATTCCAATTTTTAACTTTAAAGTTGATGGCCCTTCCCATATGTTCAATTTTGGTGCTTATATTGGTCTTCCAAAAACCTTTTTCTTTAAATTGTAAGATTACTGAATGATCCTTAATTTCTTCAATGGGGGCTAACTGTGCAGTTAATTTCAACTTTTTGTTATGAAGGGTGTATTGGGCAAAGCAAATGGGGCCGTATAATTGGTCTTTGTTTGAAATAAGATTATCTGCAGTTATATTCCAGTTGGAAAAGCCGGCCAAAGGTTGGGAGGCATGGCTCTTGTCCGTTTTTATATCGGCCAGTATGGCAAAATTCCCTATTAGGTTTTTACCATCGACATATATATCTTCTTGGGTATGGATCAAGGTGTTTGTTATCGGCTCCAGAACAACAACCTTCAATCGGTATTTATCATTGTAAGGCTTTAAATGCACTTCCAAACGAAAGGTTTCAGGTATTTTATTTAGGCCGGTGTCAAAGAGCTGACCGCTTACCTGTAGCTTACCGTTGGGGTTAAGACCAATATCAAAACCTTTGCCAAAGACGGCCGCCGATCGGTAATCATCAAAAGGACCACTACATCCCAATTGCATACCTAGGCATCCCTCATCGGTATTGGCAATACTCTTGTTCAATAGGGTTATATCCACACTAACTTCCAATGGGGTTAAGGAATCTGTTTTTTGAACCGTCAATAATTGAAGATTTCTATTTACTCCGCTTATTGTACAAACGGCCATCCCATCTTTTAGTCGCCAATCCTGGAGTCGGTTTCCCCAATATTCGGGACCTACCCATTTCATATCGGGCCAATTATGCCAATTGCTTTTAAACTGTATGTCTTCAAGTAATTTATCTTGGCCTATGGTCCCAAGGGGAAATGCCGAAGCGGAAAAACTGGGCAATAGGGTTCCCAGTGCTATGGTCTTTATATATTTTCTTCTGTTCATATATCGAGATTTATACTATGGTTGTATTAACGGATAATTATCGTTGTATTGGTAAAGCTGTCGTTTTTTCCATTCTGCTCCTTCCAAAAATAGGGGATGGGGGAGGGAAACATCCCAATTTCCTAATTTTTCCAAGAGGGCTCTCGTGATATCCAAGCTGTCAAGGGCTATATTGTGCTGCTCAGAAATATCAGAAGGAAGGTGAAACAAAAGTGGCAGTCGATCTGGAAGCCGAATCAATTTATAGTCTCCTTCCCTTATGGCCGCACTTATGGTAAAGCGCCACAAGAGATTGTCATGGGGTATTTGCTTGCTACCTTTCATAAGATAAGGCATTAGATCGGTACCGCTAAAAGGGTATTCTTTTACATTTCCAGCTGCCAAAGCCAAAAAGGTTGGGACGAAGTCGAGTGATGAAACCATATGGGAGTAGGTTTCTCCAGAGCGTAGGGTTTCGGGCCAATTTAATATAAATGGTACATGTACTCCACCTTCCAACAAGGTGCCTTTTTTACCGTTGTACGGGGAGTTGATGGAACCGTTATCAATAGGTCCTCCATTGTCACTTATAAAAACAACAAGAGTATTTTTGTCCAAACGATGTTCTTTAATAGCAGCTAATATCCTGCCCACATTAACGTCAAGCCGATGCACCATTGCCGCGTACGTCCGTCTTTTATTATCCTTTATATGGTCGTATAATGCCAAATCGGCCCTGGTGGCCTGCATAGGTGTGTGGGGGGCATTAAAGGAGGCAAAAAGAAGGAACGGCTCTTTTTTATGACGTTTTATAAAATCGACACATTCATCACCCTTGTCGTCTGTGATATAGGTGATAGGCTGTGGGGTCTTGTAATTGCATTCAATGGGGGCCATGTATCCCTTTGCTTCCGGATTGGAAGTGAAGTAATCGTGACCACCCCCACGATAGCCCCAAAATTCATCGAATCCTCTTTTTAGGGGATGAAATTGATCTTCATAGCCCAAATGCCATTTCCCGATAATGCCACTTATGTAGCCCAAAGGTTTTAGATGATCGGCTATGGTTTTTTGTGTTAGGGGCAAACCTAAAAACTGGGGATCAAAACCTGGTTGGTTGTTGGCCAGATTGTTGTCGTGACCAAATTCTACTTGATTGATACCGGTTAAAAAACCAGCTCGTGATGGACTGCAAACGGCAGAGGAAACGTAGCCTTGTGTACAAAAAATCCCCGTATTGGCCAGGTTATCAATGTTAGGAGTCTTTATTTGCGTACTTCCGGTAAAGCCTAAATCCCCATAGCCCAGGTCATCGGCAACTATAAATACAATATTGGGCCTATCTTGTGTTGTCCTGACCTGAGCATCGCTTTTTTGTAAAAATAGTGTAAATGGAATTAGAGCAATCAGAATACGGAAAGTGAATTTCATGGCTGACGTTTAGACGTGACAAGTGGACATTTTATTGGAACAAAGATTTGTCTTGTAAGGTTGAATTATTAAAAAGGCCTTATTGTTGTGGCGATATAACTTTCTACTATTTTCAAAAATACTTAAAAAGGGATGCTGGTTATTTTTAACCGGGCATCCCAAATTTAAACTAATTATAGTAACTCAAAAGATTATTCTTATTCCCATCCAGGGTTCTGTTCCAGTTGGGGGTTTAGCACTATTTGGTCTGAAGGTATAGGTTCCAAATAATAATGTTCGGGAACCCCTGGAGGAACTCCAAAAGGAGACACATAACCTTCTGCAGTTCCTCCTTGGACAGGTAAATTATTGCCGTAATCGGCATTAACAACCCATCTTCCAAGTTTTTCCTCTGCACCATATTCTATGAGCTTTTTCCAACGCTTAATATCGAATACCCTTCCCAAGGCCTCTCCTAGGAATTCTATACCTCGTTCGCGCCTTATTTCCCATAGCGCAGGCGCTATGTCTTCATCCCTTGTATGGTCATTTGGAATACTTGCCAAGTTTAAGGGTGCTACGGCTCCTCTGGTTCTTAATTTATTAATGGTAGCATCCGCTACTTCTTGGGTAAATTGCCCTAGTTCATACATGGCCTCAGCATGATTTAAAAACACCTCTCCCATTCTAAAAATTGGAGCATCGTGGGAATCCCTATTTTGCAGCCTACTTATTTTATTCGAAAATTTATAGAAGGCATACCCAGTATAGGTTACATTAAATCCATGTCCTTCATTAAATTTTCTAAAATGAGGGGAGGTTCTTACCACAAGACCCCTCCAGTTAATTGTAGGAAGTGTTTTATGGGTATCATCACTCAAAGTGGCCATTAAATCTATGTATTCCCTACTTTTGGGATCAGCATCATACTCCCAGGTAAGTTGGTTTTTTCCTCCTGTATCTACCCTAAAAGGAGGAGGGGTGTTAAAATACAACCGGTGGTCTCTGTTTCTGAACTCGTCATAGGCATCTTGTTCCCCATCAAATAAATCACTTGTATGGATCGTCTCACCGTCCAAGCAAAGATATTGGTCCACCGCTTTTTTAGTAAGGTCCCTGTGACCTATGGAACTTCTGTTGTAATGGGACCATCTACCGTTTTGTACTCCAAACTCATAAGCCTTGTACAACAAAATTCCTTCAACGCCATTTAGGGTCTCACTATTAAATACCTCGTCATAACTGGAGTGAAGATTGGGATGTTCGGCAATTAGCTGACCACTGGCATCAACGCTAGCCTGTAAGTATCGGGTTTCATCACCAAGACCGTGATATTTCCTCCAAGTACCTTCGTACAAACCAAATCTTGAAATTAGGGCACGAACAACATCCGTATTTATAGTATTGGGTCCACTACCTTCAGGATTAATGATGTTTTCAGCCTCCAAGAGATCATTCAATACAAATTGTGTCAATTCATTTCTACTGGTTTTAGGACCATATAGGATATCTTCGTCCACTTCGGTAAGGGATTTGTCTACCCATGGCACCTCTCCATAATTGGCGATCAACTGTACGTATTCATAAGCTCTGAAAAAAAGTCCGACACCTTTCCAGTGTTGTTTCTCTCCGTCTGTTAACTCGCTACCGTCAATATTGTCCAACATTAGGTTGGCGCGACGTATGTTCACAAATGCATTGTTCCAGAGACTTGAGGAAGAGGGCACGGTCTTTCTTTGCCATAAAAGGGCATCCCCTTGGGTTCCGGCGTTGTTCACCAATAGGTCACTTCCCATTTCCCTATTTATAGGAGTTAAATCCCAATACCCAGGAAAGGCATTGGCGTACATGGACCATGCATAGGTTTCAAAGTTGCTATTGGTGGTGAAGGTTGTAGTAACGGTCAACTGGTCTTTTGGAAGTTTTTCCAATATTTCATCTGAACACGAAGTCCCTAGCGTGACTAGAAGGACTATAATAATATTATATATTTTTTTCATCTCTCTACAATTAAAAAGTTAAATTAAGGCCTATGGAATAGCTCGTGATATAGGGATAGATTCCACCACTACCTTGAGTGGCCAATTCAGTATTGATACCGTCTGGGTAATCGTTAAAACTGAATAAATTCTCACCTGCTACATATAATCTTAGTTTATCTATACCGTTCTTTTTTAACATTTCGGTAGGAAGGGAATAGCCAAGGGTCAAGTTTTTTATTCTTAAATATGCCCCATTTAGGAGATACTTGGTCTGAGTGCTTCTACTGATGCCGTAGTTAACACCGCCCAAGGGGTAGTTTCTTGGAAAATAAGCATCCCTGTTATTAGGTGTCCAATAATCCAATTGGGATTTATAAACTACCGAAAATTCGTCCGTGTAAGGGAATCGTACCCTGTTGTTTAGGTAGATATCCCTTTTTCCTACCCCATTGGCCAAGAACGAGAAGTCGAAGTTTTTATAATTAAAGTTACCAAAAAATCCATATTGATATCTTCTGGTGGAATTACCAATAATGCTTCTATCCCCTGGGTCATCTAAAGTGTTGTTACCATCATTGATAATTCCATCCCCATTTTGATCTACATATTTAATATCTCCTGGGTTTTGGTTACGACCCTCCCAGAATGGGACGCCATCCTTTAATGTACCTCCGGTGAGGTAATTTGGACTATTGGGATCTTCGTTCAATGTTCCAGGTTCAAAATCGTCTACTGTGTAGTAACCATCTGTGGTATAACCCCAAATTTCACCCAACTCTCGGCCTGGATAGTATTGGCTTAAAAGGCCGGCGGGGTTGTCAAATTTGGTGATTTTGGATTGATAATCATATAATGTGGCGCCTATGTTATAGCTAAACTCCCCTATTTTATCGTTCCAGGAGATACCTAATTCCCATCCTTTGGACTCTAGATCGGCCACGTTTTCCAATGGGGCATCTGCACCCAATATGCCTGGTAGTTCTGCTCCAGGGGCCAACATATCCAAGGTCTTTCTTTTAAACCAATCAAAGGAAGTGGAAAGTCTATTCTTAAAAAATGCCGCATCAAAACCAAGGTTTAAGGTTTGAACTGTTTCCCATGTGAAAGAGCTACTGACTAGGTTGGGAAGCAATAAAGTTGAGTAGCGCGTACCGGTTTCTTCGTTTAACCAGTTGGTAGAGCCGGTAGTTCCGTAATCTGTTATACCAAGTCCAGGAACGGCAGGGTAGAGGGAAGTTGTGTTTTGGTTTCCTATCTCTCCCCATGACCCCCTAAGCTTTAGGCTGGATAAAAAGCCTATGGATTCCATAAAGGATTCCCTGCCTAGATGCCAACCTCCCGAGAAGGATGGAAAGAATCCGAATCTGTTGCCTTCCGGAAAACGCGAGGAGCCATCATATCTACCGCTCACTTCCAAGAAATACTTTTCTGCATAATTGTAGTTGAGCCTTCCGAAATAACCTAATACCGCCCATTCACCGTACGAGTCGTCTGTAGACTGTGCACCGGTTGCACCGGAAAGGGAGGGAAGATCAACATTGATAAGGTTGTTTCGTTGGGCATCAAATGATTCAAAACTACTTTCTTCACTGTTTACACCAGCAAGTACACTAAAGTTGTGCTTGCCTATACCCTTATCATATTTACCGTAAAAGTTTAGTGCATTGTAATTGGTCTGAGTATTTTCTTTTCGGAAAAAAGTGTTCACAGGATCTACAGCGTTTAAAACAAATCTTTCTGGGTTAACGGTCAGGATTTGATTGTCACTGGTTGTTCTTGTTAAATTTTTCTTTTCAAAAGTATATTCCCCGATCAAGTTAAGACCATCGGCAACATTATAATTCAGTTTTTGAAAGAACCTAATGTTGTCGTTCAGAATTTTCGGAGCAACTTTTAACAATTCCCTATTGGCTGGGGTATCATAGGGTACCTCAGTGCCATCTTCAAATACATGGTTGCCACTGGCGGGGGTATAGGGGTTGAAACTTATGGAATTACTATAGCTTCCAAGTGGTGTTCTTCTGGTACTGTTACGATAGATAATATTGGTAGTAGATGTTAACTTTGAAGTAAGCTTGCTGGTTACCGAAGCATTTACATTGTACTTTTTAAAGCTATCGTTCCTGGTTATAATAATACCGTCCTCATCACTGAAACCTGCGGAAATTCTATAACTAGTTTTCTCGCCACCTCCACTAAAATTAAAGTTGTGTATTTGCGTAAATCCGAGTTCGTTTATCCATTCCCCTATTAAATCTGTATCTGCCAATGGATATCTCAGTCCGTTGAATTCAGCATAGCCCAAGGGATAGGTTGCTGGATTGTCTTTGTATTCTTCCAAAAAGCCTACCCATGTTGGAATATCCTGCCCAGTCCAAAAAGGATTGGTACCCCAGTCATTAATGGCATTAATAAATTCGTAGGTGGAGGCTTTATCAGGAATGTCCTCAGGATACAAGAAGCTAAATGTGGACGAGTAATTGAATTTAATGGGCTGGTCTGTTGCCGGAGTTTTAGTAGTAATTAAAATTACACCAAATGCGGCCCTAGCGCCATAAATAGACGTTGCCGAGGCATCCTTTAAAACAGTTATGGATTCCACGTCTTGTGGGTTGATATCCTCAACGGAAACAGGCACGTTGTTCAAAAGGATTAATGGGCTTCCACCATTAATTGAAGTTGTCCCCCTTATGTTAATACCTAGTCCTGAGGCCCCGGGCTGTCCGGAATTAGTGGTGATCTGTAGCCCTGGAATGGTTCCTTGAACGGCTTCAATAGCGTTGGTTACGGGTCGGTTGGCCAGCACATCCTCCATATTTACCGAACCCGTTGCTCCCGTTACATTAGCCTTTTTTTGTGTCCCAAAACCTACTACAACGACTTCCTCCAATAAAGCCGCATCTTCTTCTAGTTTGGCATTAATGGTACTATTGTCATTTACCTGGATTTCTTGGGATAGGTACCCTAGATAAGAAAATATTAATACATCCCCTTTGGATGTATTAATACTGTAGTTGCCGTCAAAGTCCGCTACGACTCCCTTGGAAGTACCTTTTATCGTAATTGAAGCCCCTGACAAGGGAACGTCTGCCAAATCTGTCACCATTCCTTTAACTTCCATTTCCTGAGCTTGTATTGCACAACTGAGGAACAACATGAGTAGGAAGAATCCTTTTGTAATTATTTTTTTCATTGATTTAGTTTAAATTAATAATCGGTTGATGTTAAAGTTTGAAAAATTCTTTTCGAGCTTTTTTTGTTTATGCCTCTGTTCATATTCTTTTGTAGTTTACTATTGTTCTTGTATCGGCTACTTTTTTAAACCCATTCCATTTTCATGAAATGGGTTTTGAAAAACAACTAACTCAAACAACTCAATAGGTAATTCAATATTCACCACTTAATAGGTGTCCTTTATCCAGTTATAGGGCTTTCTTTTTATCCAAGTCCCCCTAGTGAAATCTGGGAAATCCTGTGGTTCCCCATTGTTTTCTATAGATAGTTCGGAAAGGGGTGTAACGGCACTCCATGCCGCTGCATCATAGGCGTCCATAGGTGGGGCAATATTTTCCTTGGCAGATTCTATAAAGGCGTTCATTACATAAAAATCGATACCCCCGTGACCAGCTTCCGTAGCACTGCTTCCGAATTTTTTCCATAACGGATGATCATATTTTTCGAACCAGGAATCCATATTTTCCCATCCATGTCCCTCAGTAGTGCCTTCAATATGGATTCGTTGTGTATGGTAATCGAAGTCCGTAAGCCCTTGGGCTCCCTGAACTTTAAATCCTAGGGAATAGGGGTGGGGATTGTTTACATTATGGGTTACTATGATGGACTCCCCGTTGGAGGTTTCTATAGTAGAGGTAATGATATCTCCCTGCTTAAATTTTAATTTGGTATTGGGATGATTTTCACCTGCAGTATCTACAATGTATTTATGCAGACCAACACCTTTGGTGGCATGTGAGGTTAGCGAAAGAAAACGATTGCCCCTGTTTATATCTGCCATAACAGCTATTGGCCCAAGACCATGGGTTGGATAGACATCTGCATTTCTCAATAAAGAGTGCTGTGTCCTCCAGGCAGATTCGGAGATACCCTTGGCGCCAAATTCGGCACCTTTTCCGTATGCCGTTTTTCCGTCATTGAATTTTACCCCGCGCAGATCGTGCTGATATCCACATCTGAAATGCAATAGTTCTCCAAAGACATTTTGTTTAACCATATTTAATACGGCAAGCACATCCCTTCTATAATTAACATTTTCCAAGATCATGAGGTGGGAACCAGTTTCTTCATGTGTATTCACCAAGTCCCAACATTCTTCAAGGGTATTGGCAGCCGATACTTCAAGGCCAGTATATTTTCCTGCCTTCATGGAATCTACCGCCATTTTGGTATGCCATAACCAAGGAGTGGCAATGACCACGGCATCTATTTCTGTCAACGCCAACAGGTTTTTGTAATCCTGTTCATTTTTTCCAAATGCCTTGGCCTTCTTTTGGCCAGCTTTTACAATATGATCCTGCGCAATAGCAATTCTGTTATGATCTATATCACAAATGGCCGTTACAACTACATCATTCCTCCTTAGGAGGTTGACCAAGTGATTTGTTCCCCTAAGTCCAACACCAATGACACCAACCCTTAATTTTTGTGCGTCTTTGGTCCGACTATTTCCCAAGCTAAGATTTGGTAATAGCGCAATACCTGCTCCGGTTATGGCTGTTTTCTTAATAAAATTTCTTCTTTGGTTCATGTTTCCTAAATAATGGTACTTGTTGTTAATGTTCAGCAAATATTAAGATTGTGATAATTATTTAGGTGTTCTTTTTTTGCGTTCTAGGGGTAAATTTTCGGATAATTCGGATATTTGAAGTTTTTTTCCACCTTTTTGAGGAATTTATCTACTTAAGGTTAGGCCTAATATTGGGTATATTTGTTGGGTAGTTAGGTGATGGTTTAATAATGAGTTAAATGCATTTGTTGAATAGGAGATTTATAAAGAATGGAAAAATTGATGTGCTAATTTTGGCGCTGGTTTTTTGTTCACTTTGTTATGGTCAAAATCCTTCCAATTTTGTGCATCTACCTTTTAAACTAGAAAACCAAGGAGTAAAAGTGACTCATACCGTTCAGGATAGTCTTGGTTTTATGTGGTTGGCCCATGTTAACGGTATTTCAAAATACGATGGGTACAATTTTAAGTTTATTCCCTCTGATCAAATTTTTGGGGATAAAATTGGTTCGGATCAGGTTAAAAGTATTTTTAAGGTTGGTCAGGGTACAATTTGGGCATTGTCCGTAAATGGTCAGTTATCTTTTTTAGAAAAAAACGGTAAATTTTCTTCCATAGACACTAGGATAGAGGGTTTTCAAAAACGACATAGGGTCTATACAGCAAAAAGTAATGGGAATAACCTTTTTTTAGCAACGCTACAGGGTTTAATACTTTCTTACAACCATACCAAAGGTGCAATGGACAGTATTACGACCATACCTAATATTGCCCCGGATGGATCAGTGATCAATTCCATGATTGTTAGAAAATCCGAGGAAATAATTTTAAGTACCTACCGTGGGCCAATTTATACATATTCAGTAAACAAGAGGAAGTTGGATACCATCGGTTTCCCCTATAATTATAGCTTACCTGCCAGTTTTTTTTTAACGATGGATAATATGGATAGGCTTTGGATAGCCTCGTCCTATCCAAGTTTTGGATTGCATGTTTATGATTTTCAGAAAAAATCCTTCGTGCAAAATCAAATTTTCGATAAAGAATCCAAGTCAAAATTATATGAAGTTTTTAAGATAATATATAAAGATTATCTGGGGAATATTTGGATGGGCACAGATGGTAATGGTCTTTACAAAATTGACCCGGATGATGGTAGTATAAGTATTTTGAAAAATAATATACTAAATCGTTTTTCCCTTAGTAGCAATACAGTATTGGATATAAATGAGGATCTAAATAATAATCTATGGGTGGTCACCAATTACGGAGATCTAAATATTTTAAGGAATAAGAATAAGCATGTTAATTACCATTCCGGTTCAATTAACGAAAAGCCAACTAGGGTTCTGTCTTCCTTTAGGGCAAAAGATGGAACATTATGGATTGGTACTGATGGCGAAGGTATAACCAAAATAAACCCGAACGGGGCAGAGGAGCAATTTTTCGAAAATTTAGACAGTAATAAGGGATATTACATTCATTCCATTAATCAGGATCAAGAAGGAAATATATGGATAGGAACCTATCAAAATGGATTAATTCTTTTTAATCCACGTTCAAATAGTTTTTCCAAAATTCGTCTAAGGAATTCAAAAAAGAACGAGGTTTCCGACGTTCGATTTATTTTCAAAGATTCTAAAGACCGATTGTGGGTAACTACCGACTTGGGAATTTATTTATTTTCAGGGAGAGATACAATGTTGGCCTATTTTGAAAATGGAACATCAGGTTTGGTCGGGCCAATTTCACAATCGGTCGTGGAAGATGCCCTCGGGACAATATGGCTAGCCTACAATCGTGGTGGGTTATTTAGGTTCGATGAGGATATGGAAAATATAACAGAATCTCAATTTACAAGGTTTACCGACCTTGAGAACGAACATATTACAAATAAGAAATATGATATTTGGTCCATGTCAGCCGATAGGGGTGACACTATTTGGATGGTCTTGGTAAATGGCGATCTTACCCAATTTAATATTGCCGATCAGGAGTTTCATAGGGTAAAAATGAATGGGACTTATGATAATACTATATTTAGGTCTGTTGTTCTTGATAATGAAGAAAATGTCTGGTTGGCATCAACCAATGGTATTTGGAAATACAATTTGAAAGATTCCACAACTACTGTATTTCAAAAAAGTGATGGTATTCAAGACAATACCTTTATGCAACGGAGTGTCCATAAGGATGGCAATGGGTATTTGTATTTTGGAGGTTTAAATGGGGTAAATTACTTTTTTCCAGAGCAACTACAAAAAGATAGTACGGGAGTTAAAATATTAATAGAGGATATAGATATTTTAAATCAGCCGGCTATTTCAGTTATTCCGGAACAAATTACCGAGGGGGTTGAGAAGTTGAAGCATTTGGAATTGAATTATGACCAATCCTCTTTTGCCTTTCGTTTTTTGGCCCTTGATAATGTACTTTTTCCTAATTTTAATTATGCCTATAGGCTTAAAGGTTTTAATGATAAATGGATAGGTACAGATCAGGAACGTTTGGCTACCTACACTAACATTCCTCCTGGACAATATATTTTTGAAGTCAAGGCCAGTTCAGGGAACGGCCAATGGGACATCGAACCCAAATCGGTTACGATCCAAATATTACAACCATTTTGGAAAACTCCTTTGGCCAAAATGTTCTATGTACTACTGGCGTTTGGATTGATATATGGAATTGTTATTTGGATAAGACTTAGAAATAAAGTTATTGCCGATCAGCTAAAACATCGACATGAAAGGGAGCTTTATGCCCTAAAAATGGATTTCTTTGCCAAGATGTCCCATGAAATCCAAACCCCTTTGACCTTGATTTTGATTCCCTTGGAAAACATGTTACAACGTGCTATGAAAAGTGGTAATGTACTGTTGCAACAAAGACTACGCTCAATATCCAACAATGCCAATCGTTTGTCAAGAATTGTTTTTGAGCTCACTTCGCTTAGAGATAAGGAACTGGAAAGATTAGTCCTTAGGCCTTCGCAAAATAATCTGACCGAAGACCTGAAGGCGATTACGGAATCGTTTATGGAACAGGCCAAATTTAAACGTATTCATTTTAAATGTAGTTACCCCAATGACGAGTTGAAAATGTGGTACGATAAGGATAAAATGGATCATATTTTCTTTAACCTACTGTCCAACGCCTTCAAGTTTACGCCCAAAGGGGGTACTATTGCTTTAGATATGATTGTGGAGGATTGGGAAGGAAATGTAAAAATATCGGTAACAGATTCAGGACAGGGAATCCCATCCGAAGAACTCGATAATATTTTTCAATTGTTTTATCAAGCAGATTCAGGAAAGCAAAAAGTGGGAACAGGAATCGGCTTGGCCCTTACAAAAGAGCTGGTGGATCTGCACCATGGTAAGATTGATGTAAAATCGGACCCGGTTAAGGGAACTTGTTTCAGTGTAAGTTTTCCGATTGATAAAAATAAGAATGAAAGTTTGCAAAAGGAGCTTACCTTGGAAGAGGCTATTGTTGGAGTTGAGGATGTTGATTATGGTCTGAAGGAGGAGATTATAGGTACAAGTTCAGCTAAACTGGGGAAGACCATATTGGTAGTAGAGGATAATTATGAACTACAAATATCCCTGAAGGATATTTTTCATGATTACTATAATGTTCTCTTGGCAGAAAATGGGGAAGAAGGTTATGCCTTGGCCTTGGAGCATAATCCTGACCTGATCATTAGCGATATCATGATGCCGAAAATGGATGGTATTGAATTGAGTAGAATCCTTCAAAAGAATGAGCTAACCACCCATATTCCAATTGTCCTACTGACGGCCAAAAAAACATCCAAGAATAAATTACTCGGACTGCGTACAGGGGCCATTGAGTATATAAATAAACCTTTTAATATCAACGAGTTGGTGTTAAAAGTGAACAACATCATCACTAGGAGCGATCGGTTAATTATGAAATATAAGAATGACTTGATCACTGCGCCCAAAGTTGGAGGAAATAGGTCCCAAGATGAAATTTTTCTGGAAAATCTGGTAAATCTTGTTGAAAATCAGATTAGCAATCCCGATTTTAAAACGGAAGACTTATCAAATGAATTAAATATGAGTTATTCTGCCATTTACAGAAAATTTCAGGGGTTAACGGGCAAAAAAATTGTCGACTTTGTAAGAACCATGCGCCTTAAAAAGGCGGCTGTTTTAATTGGAGATTGTAATTACTCCGTATCCGAGGCTGCGTTTTTAGTGGGCTTCAATGATCCTAAATATTTTTCAAAATGCTTTAAAAAAGAGTTTGGTACGAGCCCCAGAAAGTTAAAGGGAAATGTAGGCAATAATGAAGGCTTTAAATTAATTTGATTTGGACAGGACATTCAAAATTAACTGTAAAGATTTCAATGGTCAATATAATAACAACAACCAATGTTGCAGCCAAGTCTACAAAAATGGCTATTAAAAACACTATGTTAAGAGGTATGGGCTATAAAAATATAATGAGTCTAGGGTTACTATTCGTGCTGGGCTCATGTACTACCTTATCCAAGCAGGATAATGCAGAAGAGATACGCTTGGAAGAACTAAGTTTTACCGAAACTTTAAAACCAGGAGGCAATAGCTGGGTGGTAAATGAAGTTAGGGATAGTCGCCATCTTATTTCTGATGAGGGAATAAGGAACTGGAATGATACCAATACGGTTATAAGAACTTATTTTAAAACCGACCAAGTAGGGCAATTGAATGTGGGCCTAAATCTAAAAGTGATGGACAGTACTTCTAAAATCAAAGTTACCTTGGACGGAACCACAAAGGAGATCCAAGTTTCCAATAAAGATTTTGAAACTATTGATGTGGGCGTGTTTAAGCTTACCACACCTGGCTATCACTACGTGGAACTACAGGGATTGGAAAAAACAGCAAGCAATTTCGGGGATGTCAATGAGGTACTTATTGGCGGCCAGGCGGCCAATGGTGAGCTTACTTACGTAAAAGAAGACTTTTACTGGGGTAGAAGGGGGCCATCTGTACATTTAAGTTACACTACTCCCGAAAACACGGATATTCTTTGGTTTTATAATGAAATAACGGTCCCTGAAAAAGAGGATGTTATTGGATCCTATTACATGGCCAACGGCTTCGGAGAGGGGTATTTTGGAATGCAGGTAAATTCGGAGACAGAAAGGAGAATCCTGTTTTCGGTCTGGAGTCCGTTCGAGACCCAAGACCCAAAAAGTATTCCTGAAGAATATAGAATTATTATGTTGGGAAAAGGGGAAGGTGTTACTACGGGCGAATTTGGGAATGAAGGTTCTGGTGGACAAAGTTATAAGGTATTCAACTGGAAGGCGGGCAAGACCTACAAATTCTTATTGAAGGGTGAGCCTTCTGTAAATAATTCTACGGATTATACCGCCTATTTCTATGACCCGGAAATGGATAAATGGAATTTTATTGCCAGTTTTAGAAGGCCATATACCAGCACTTATTTAAAAAGGCCACATTCTTTTTTGGAGAATTTCAGAACCGAAGTTGGCCATATTTCCAGAATGGCAAAATATACCAACCAATGGATCATGGATACCAAAGGACAGTGGCATGAACTTACCAAGGCTAAATTCACGGCAGATGCCACCGCAAGGAAAGGTTCTAGGGAAGATTATGCCGGAGGGGCCGTTGGAAACAAATTCTTTATGAAGAATTGTGGATTTATTAATGAAATGACCACTATAGATACCTTCCATGAAAGAACAGCCAATGGAACTGCCCCAGTAATAGATTTTTCTTTGCTGGAGAAATTATTGCAATAGTAATGTATTAAGTTGGAAATATGATATTTAGTAATGTGTCTATGTATTAATTGATCAATGTATCATTTTGGCAATGTGTTAATTCGAAATAGTATCCAATCTCCTTTTCAATAATGATTATTGGAAGTTGGTCATTTAGGGTAGCACGCATTACTTAGAAACCAGAAACCAGAAACCAGAAACCAGAAACCAGAAATAATATAAGCATGAAAAAAATAAGCTATCTAATTTTAATTCCATTAGCCCTATTATCCTGTAAGGATGAAAGTAAAAAGGAGTCTAGTATGACGTCCTCACCCAAACCCAACATAATCTACATTTTGGCGGATGACCTTGGCTATGCCGAAGTGGGTGCCTATGGTCAGGAAAAAATTGAAACCCCCAATATTGATGCCCTGGCAAAGGAAGGTATGTTGTTTACCCAACACTACACCAGTGCCCCAGTTTGCGCCCCGGCGCGCTATATGTTGCTAACAGGTACCCATTCCGGGCGCGCCCATATTCGCGGTAATGAGGAATGGGGAGAACGTGGCGAGGTATGGAACTACAAGGCCATGGCCAAAGATTCTGTCCTAGAAGGGCAACGTCCTATGCCGGATAGCACCATTACAATCGCTAAAAAGTTAAAGGAAGCAGGCTACAGCACGGCCATGTTCGGGAAATGGGGACTTGGTGCCCCACATACCAATTCCATACCTACCACAATGGGCTTTGATTATTTCGTTGGATTTAACTGTCAACGCCAAGCCCACACTTATTATCCACTGCATTTATACAAGAATGAAAATAGGATTCATTTAAATAACGACACCATTGCGCCCAATACCAAATTACCCGAAGGGGCAGACATTGATGACCCCGCCAGTTACGCTCCCTTTACATTAAAGGAGTATGCTCCAGATATTATGTTTAAAGAGCTAGAGGGGTTTGTTGATAGGAATAAGGAGAACCCATTTTTTGTTTATTGGGCTACCCCTATACCGCATGCCGCCATCCAAGCTCCACAAAAATGGGTAGATTACTACATTGATAAGTTTGGGGATGAAGAACCTTATCTGGGAAATAGGGGGTATTTCCCCCATAAAAACCCACATGCCGGTTACGCTGCT
This sequence comes from Arenibacter sp. F20364, assembly GCF_023015905.1. Classification (GTDB taxonomy): domain Bacteria; phylum Bacteroidota; class Bacteroidia; order Flavobacteriales; family Flavobacteriaceae; genus Arenibacter. The sequence goes on from NZ_JALKBD010000010.1 coordinate 132,393, forward strand.
ATGGTTTCCTACCTCGATGAGAATATAGGAAAACTAGTGGCCAAGTTGAAGGAGGACGGACTCTATGACAATACCCTTATTATATTTACTTCAGACAATGGTCCCACTTTTAATGGTGGAACCGACTCGCCTTGGTTTGATAGTGCAAAACCATTTAGAAGTGAGTACGGAAGAGGAAAAGGCTTTGTTTATGAAGGGGGAATTAGGGTACCTATGATTGCAACTTGGCCCGGACAAATAAAAGCGGCCAGTATAACGGATCACATTTCTGCACATTATGATGTTATGGCCACTTTGGCCGATGTTGCGGGTTATGAGGCCCCCGGTTATACGGACGGACTTAGCTTTTTGCCCACCTTACTTTCACAGGATAATCAACAGCAGCACGACTTTCTTTACTGGGAATTTCCGGAATATGGAGGCCAATTGGCGATTAGAATGGGCGATTGGAAAGTGGTAAAATCCCATCTAAAGGACAAAAAGAATAAGCCCACCTTGGAATTGTATAACCTTAGGACAGATATAAAGGAAACAACAAATGTGGCGGATCAACATCCAGAAATACTGGAAAAGGCAGCCAAAATTCTGGAAACCCAGCATACTGAACCCAGCATTGAAAAATTTAGGATTCCTGCACTTAAGGACGGGTTGTAAGAACCTTTTTTATTAGTGAAGCTCAATTTTGAGAAGTCAGTAAGACGCACTGAAAATTGAACTAATCCCGCCTTTTTCGGCAAGATCTAGGTTCAATACCTCGACCCTTGGGTCGATTCCTATTATAGGGTTCAGGGTTTGCCGTGAGGTTTAATATCTTTGTATTAATTATTGAGGCTAAGTACTAACTTTGTTGATCGATAAAAAGGCCTGTTGGCCCATTAATATTTTGTTTGATGCGATTATATTTTACGTTATTCTCCTGTTGTTTTCATTTTGGACTGTTACAAGCACAGGATGACATTACTACTGATGAACTAAAAGGACATATTACCTATTTAACGGCTGATAAAAATTCGGGGAGATATCCCGGGGGAAAAATCAATAAAAGGGTTGTGAATTATATTAAAAAGGATTTTAAAAAGTCGGGGATATCTTCCTTTTTGAAATCCTATAAGCAGCCGTTTACTGCCCCGTTAAGGGTGAAGAAAGGAGACAAACCCAAAGAGGCTGTTAAAACTTGGAACGTTATTGGCTATATTGAGGGCAATGATCCCATACTAAAAAATGAATTTGTAGTACTAGGTGCCCATTATGATCATTTGGGTATGGGTGGTGGTCCATCCTCTAAATCGGATAAAATTGATATCCACCACGGAGCGGATGATAACGCAAGCGGGACTTCAGCTCTATTGGAAATAGGGGAGAAGCTAATGGCCCACAGGACCGAGTTAAAAAGAAGTGTTTTGTTGGTCGCTTTTGGAGCAGAAGAACAGGGACTTTTGGGCAGTAAGTATTTTGCAGATAACCCTGGGGTGCCTTTATCACAAATTAAATTAATGATCAATATGGATATGGTTGGCCGGTTAAACGATGCCAAGCAGGTCTATATGGGCGGAGCCGGAACCTTTCCAGGGGGAGTAGAGTTAATGAAGGATTTGGGGCCTCCATTGGGCTTGTCGCCTGTAGTACATGCTGGTTCTGTAGGAGGTTCGGATCATGTATCCTTTTATAAAAAAAATATTTCCGTACTAGGAATCCATACAGGTGGGCATCCACAATACCATACCCCTGAGGATACGGTTGACCTGATTAACTTTGAGGGTCAAAAACGGGTTTGCCAGTATATATTTAATGCCATTATGAAAGTGGGTTCAACACCTTATGACATGAAATTTATTCCGCAAGGGGATTAGAATCATTTTGGTTCTTTACATTTGTAAGGATTAAAAACTATAGAATGCAAAAAATTAATGTTTTAGGTGTCCTTTTTATATTGGCTTTGATGGTGCAATGTAAGGAGGATAAGAAGTCGGTCGATAAGGTTGAAAGTAGTGCCCCAATGACTGAGGTTGCGGAATCGGTAGTCGACACAACTCCTATTTTGATAGAAAAACCGGAAAATATAAAGGCACCGGATGGCATGGTATGGATTCCCGGGGGTGAGTTTATTCAAGGTGCCGTACCCCAGGACAAAATGGCCATGGCCCATGAGAAACCTGCGCACCAGATAAAAGTGGACGGATTTTTTATGGATGTTACGGAGGTAACCAACGCACAATTTGCTAAGTTCGTAAAGGAAACAGGCTATATTACTGTTGCAGAGCGGGCAATTGATTGGGAGGAAATGAAAACTCAGGTTCCAGAGGGTACTCCCAAACCCCATGATTCCATTTTACAACCCGGTTCTTTGACCTTTAAAAAAACCAAGACATCAGTGCCCAACCTTTATGACTTTTCACAGTGGTGGAACTGGACTATTGGGGCCAACTGGAAACATCCCAATGGGCCTGGAAGTTCTATCAAGGGGAAAGATAACGAACCAGTAGTGCAAGTGGCCTACGAAGATGCCCAGGCCTATTGCGAATGGGCGGGAAGAAGATTGCCTACCGAAGCTGAATGGGAAAGGGCTGCTAGAGGTAATAAAACCGAAAGTATCTATTTCTGGGGTGATGACGATTCCAATTTGTCCCAAATGGCAAATACTTGGGAAGGGGAGTTTCCAGTGGACAATAATAGGGCCGATGGATTTGAAAAGCGTTCTAAAGTAAAATCTTACCCTCCAAATGATTTTGGACTGTACGATATGGCCGGAAATGTCTGGGAATGGACCAGTGATTGGTACAATACCAATTATTACAATGAATTGGCTGCATTGGGTACTCCAGTGGTAAATCCTCAAGGAGCAGCCACTCCGTACAACCCCAATATGCCCTATGCCAAAGAAAAGGTAATGAGGGGCGGGTCTTTTCTATGTAATGCCTCCTATTGCGCCAGTTACAGGATATCCTCCAGAATGGCTTCCAGCTTGGATTCTTCCTTGGAGCATTTGGGATTTAGGACAGTAGCTACAGTAGATATGCTTACAAAGGAAGAATAACAATTACTATTATTTCGAAGATATTAAATCCCCTTTGGCGTTGCCTAGGGGATTTTTTTGTTGAGAGGTTTTGCTTTATACTCATTTATTATAAATGTAAATTATACGTTTATAAAAAATATTTTTTATATTTGCGGCCTAATACACTTAAAGTATATGCCGTTTCCTGAAAATTTCACCCCTGAACTAGTCGTTGAATCCCCTGGAAGAATCAATTTGATAGGAGAGCATACAGATTATAACCTTGGCTATGTATTGCCTACGGCCATTGAGAAGAAAATTACTTTTAAATTCATTAGGAACAATTCGGATAAGGAATGTAACCTTTTTAGTTTGGGTTACAATACCGGGTTCACCCTTCAATTGGATAAAATTGCAAGGAGCAATGTGGAATGGGAAAATTACATATTGGGCGTATTAAATGAAATTTTGTTGAGAACGGATAAGTTAAGAGGGTTCGACTGTACCATTGAAAGTAAATTACCAATGGGTTCAGGTCTTAGTTCTTCCGCCGCTTTAGAATGTGGACTGGCCTTTGGTCTTAATGAACTGTTTGATCTAGGACTTTCCAAAATGGATATTGTGCAACTTTCGCAAAAGGCGGAGCATACCTTTGTAGGAACCCAATGTGGAATCATGGATCAATTTGCTTCTGTAATGAGTGAAAAGGGACACGTTATTTTGTTGGATTGCAAGACACTGGAGCATCAGCAAATCCCCATAAATATAGACCCGTATAAGATGATAATGCTTAATACAAAAGTCTCCCACAACTTGGCTTCCAGTGAATACAACACTAGGAAGCGGGAGTGTGAAGAGGGTGTAGCCATCATAAGTGTGCAACATAATGAAGTAAGGTCTTTGAGGGATGTAACCCCTACTGTGCTTCAGGAATATAAGGAGGAGATGGATACCACACTGTTCAAAAGATGTTCTTTTATTGTTAGTGAGAATGACAGGGTATTGAAGACGGCCAAGGCTTTGAAGGATAATGATTTGAAGCTTTTTGGAGCATTGTTATACGAAGCACATGATGGAATTAGCAAATTGTACGAAGTAAGTTGCCCTGAGTCCGATTTTTTGGTTGATTTTTCCAAGCAGTATGATGCTGTGTTAGGGGCTAGACAAACTGGTGGTGGATTTGGAGGTTGCACGCTAAACATAGTTCATAAGGACAAGGTAAATGATTTTGTGGAAGCCGCAACCAAGGCGTACAAAGCGGCATTTAATATTGAATTGGAGGCATTTGAGGTAAAACCTAGTGCTGGAACTTACATAAAGAATGAATTATGATGCCAACTAATTTTAATGACAGCCCCCATAGGAGACTAAATATTCTTACAGGAGAATGGATTTTGGTATCCCCCCATAGAACCAAAAGACCTTGGCAGGGAAAGACCGAGAAAAGTACCGTAACAGACCTTCCGGCCTATGACCCTTCATGCTACCTATGTCCCACCAACGGAAGAATGGGCGGGGGCATTAATCCGGATTATCAAAAACCTTTTTCATTTATCAATGATTTTTCAGCGTTATTGCCTGATGTAAAGGAAGAAAGCTATGAGAATGGTTTACTTTATGCAGAATCTGAGTCAGGAATATGTAAAGTGGTCTGTTTTTCTCCTGACCATTCCAAAACTTTGCCATTAATGAACGTATCCGACATAGTAGATGTAATTTCGCTATGGCAAAAAGAGTATATGGAGTTGGGCAGTAAGGAAGGAATTAATCACGTTCAAATTTTTGAAAATAAAGGGAGTATAATGGGGTGTAGCAATCCCCATCCTCACGGGCAAATATGGGCCCAGAATAAAATACCGCAAGAAGTACATAAAAAAATAGGCAATTTAAAGGCCCATTGGGAAAAGCACGGTAGAAGTATTTTAGAGGATTATATAGAACAGGAATTAAAGTTGGACGAACGCATCCTTCTCGAAAATGAACATTTTGTAGCTCTTATCCCATATTGGGCGGTGTGGCCATACGAGACAATGATCCTACCCAAAAGAAAAATTGCCAACATTGCGCTACTTACCGAAGATGAAAAGCAGGCCTATGCCGAAATACTTAAACAACTTACGGTTAAGTACGATAATATATTTAATACTTCTTTCCCTTATTCAGCAGGTATACATCAGGCACCAACGGACGGCCAAGAACATCCGGAATGGCATTTTCATATGTCATTTTATCCTCCCTTGTTACGATCGGCTACTGTGAAAAAATTTATGGTGGGTTATGAAATGTTTGCCAATCCTCAACGGGATATTACGGCCGAACAGGCAGCTGAAACAATGAAATCATTATCAGATTTACATTATAGTCTCTTGGATTAAATGAGGTAAGTTTTAGCATAAAAATATAGAATGTCCACAGGGCCTACAGTCTAAATAGAGCTTAATGGATGGGCTGGGGTTTGAAGGGAATATCCCACGCGGCACAATTCCTTTTTTGCCTTGTCCAATACAAAGGGATTGTCGTAGACGAGTGCTATTGTCTTATTGAAGGTATCAATGTCCAAGATTCTTAAATCCAAAATACGACTTAGGTTTCGGGTAATAACATTTTTGTTTTCCTCGGAAATAAGCTGTTCAACTTTAATCAATGCTGTCATGGGATTAAGGTTTTAGATTAATAAAAGTCCAAAACTAGACAAGCATTACCTCTTCCAAAATGATATAAATCAGTATTGGTTGATTATATTGAGATTTTCTTCCCTTAAACAGCTAAGAATATGTATTTAGTTTGAATAGTTGTTGTTCAAACGTTGGAAAAATCTTGTTGTCTTTTTCATTCGAATTTGTCAATACAGTTCGTTTGGCCGTTTAACCTTATTCATATAGGTCTAGTTTATTTTTGAGCTGTGTAATTTCATCTTGCATTTTTTCCATTCTATTTAATAGCCTTGTAATAACGGCTATGCCTTCCAAGTTGATATCCAGATCGGAATGTAGCCTGAGAATTTTTTCTGCTTTTGGTAACTGCTGAATCGGGAGATATTGTACATTTTCTTTGACCACAACGTCTACTAGCCCAAACTCGTAAAGTTCCATTACGAAATGGGTTTCTATATTGTGACTCATACAGAAGTCGGTAATAAGTATATATTCCTGTTCCATAAGGATTAAATTTGGTAGTTGTGATTATTTGATGCCCTTGGGCAGCTTTCTCTTTTCATGGATAATACTATTTTCTCAGTTTCGCCAGTTCCTTAAAAAGCTCTTTTTCCTTGTCCGTTAAATTGGTAGGGGTAACAAGGTTGTAAGTAATATATAAATCCCCAAAAGCGTCGGGTTTTTTATATACAGGGAAGCCTTTGCCTTTTAATTTAATTTTGGTGCCGTTCTGCGTTTCAGGCTTAACATTTAGCTTAACCTGTCCGTCAAAGGTGTTCACCATTATTTCACCGCCCAAGAGTGCCTTATATAGGTCGAGATTGACCGTGGTGTACAGGTTGTTGCCATCCCGTTTAAAAGCCGTGTCGTTTATGATGCCAAAGGTAATGTAAAGGTCTCCTTTAGGCCCTCCTTGATGTCCCGGGCCGCCATGACCGCTGATCTTTATGGTCTGCCCATTTTCGATTCCTGCCGGGACGGTAATCCTGATATTTTTACCGTTTACATTTAGTGTCTGCTTATGTGTTTTATAAACATCCCTCAGGTGTATTTTTATTTCAGCGTTTAGATCCTGGCCTCTAAAACGGGCCCTGCCCCTTCCTGAAAAGCCACCGGAACCTCCAAACATAGATTCGAAAAAATCCGAGAAATCATGTTCCCCATAACTCTGCGAATAGCCTTCTGAACCTCTGCCATAGGCCGATTGTTGGGAAGCCCTTGCTTTTTCAAACTCTTCCGCATGTTCCCAGTCCTTTCCGTATTTATCGTATTTTTTACGTTTTTCAGGATCACTTAGTACTTCATTGGCTTCATTGATTTCCTTAAACTTTTTTTCGGCCTCCTTATCATTGGGGTTAACATCTGGATGATGTTTTCTGGCCAATTTTCTATACGCCTTTTTAATGTCGCTCTGGCTGGCGCTTTTGTCCAATCCCAATATTTTGTAATAGTCTATAAATTTCACCTAGCAGTTATTTAATTCTTTATTACTAACGTTGAACCAAATGTTAATGGATTATCGGAACGGGTATTTAAACCAACCCTTTTCCAAATATATTCGTAACTGTAATAAACACCGAGGTAAAATTATAAAAATCCATGTTGCTTCAAACTGATTAAAATCATGAATTAATCGCTTTCTTCTCTTTACATTTATTGTAAAATTATATACAAAGGGACTTGAATTTTATTTGGCTTTGTGTCCGTTAACTGTGTCCCTCAAATATTTTAAGACTACAAGAGCTAATTGTTGCAGCCAATCCTGTACCATGATTTAGGACAATTAAAAAACGAAGACATGAAAAATATTTTGATACCCACGGATTTTTCGGATAATGCCTATAAGGCCATTTCCTATGCAATGCGTTTACTTGAAAATGAGAATTGTACCTTTCATTTATTGCACACCTATACTCCAGCTATTTATCAATCCGAGTATTTATTGCACAGTCCAGGGCAATTGGGATTAGGGGATATTTATCGTACAGATTCCGAGACAAAATTGGAAGAATTAAAATTAAAGGTGATTTCAGAATTCAAAAATACGAAACATCATTTTAAGACCTACAGTGCCTTCAGTGTACTAATTGAGGCCATTGACGAACTCGTAGAAAATAAAAAAATAGATCTTTTAATCATGGGTACCCAAGGAGCTACAGGAGCAAAAGAAATATTCTTGGGCAGTAGTACGGTACATACCATTAAGAGGGCGAAATGCCCTGTATTGGCCATACCCTTTGACTATGACGTTAAAATGCCAAAAACGATCCTATTTCCAACGGACTATGAAATTGATTATAATGTAGGGTTAATCAAGGAGGTATTGTTTATTGTTGGCATGCATAAATCAACATTGGAAATTATGCATGTGCGTTCCGGTTATGAACTTAACCCAGAACAGAAAAAGAACAAGAACAAATTGGAACAGTTACTTTCGAAAACTGCACATAGGTTTCATGAATTACCGGATCAAGGAATTATTGAGGGTATAAATAGTATTCAATCAGAGTTGCATCCCCAGATGCTGGTCATGGTAAAGAATAAGCATAGTTTTCTGGAGAATCTATTTTTAAAGCCCGTAATAAATCAAATAGGTTTTCATTCAAGTATCCCATTTTTAGTATTGCCTTATCATTTGTTGGGATAGCTATATTAAGGTCCACCAACGGGTTTCAATATTTTCTACTGGATTCCCAATCCGTTTCATGCTTAAACAAACCTTTGTTTAAAAATTTATTAGAGAGGTATTTCCAATTTTACAACAAAATGACTTCTTTCCGTTACATGGGGGCATCCATAGTATATACCTCTAGTTTAATAATAACTTTTTATAACTTTTGATGTAAGGTTTTTATTGAAAATCCTACTTTTGTTTAATAACAAGTATAATAGAAGATTTTTATTATGACAGAAAAAGTGGAGCGTTTAAAAACGTTGATTATTGGTTCGGGACCTGCAGGCTATACGGCAGCTATATATGCGTCAAGGGCAGATCTTAAGCCGGTATTGTATACTGGAATGGAACCTGGAGGACAATTGACTACGACAACAGAGGTGGATAACTTTCCTGGATACCCAGAAGGAGTGGACGGACCTACAATGATGATGCAATTACAGCAACAGGCTGAAAGGTTTGGTACCGAGGTGCGTATTGGTATGGCTACCGCCGTGGATTTTAGTGATGAAGTAGGTGGTATACATAAGGTTACCATAGACGACAATAAGGTTATAGAAGCGGAAACAGTAATTATTTCAACCGGGGCTACAGCAAAGTATTTGGGTATCCCTAGTGAACAAAAACTTCGAGGAGGTGGAGTCTCGGCATGTGCCGTATGTGATGGTTTCTTTTACAAAGGACAGGAAGTAGCTATAGTTGGAGCTGGGGACACTGCTGCTGAAGAGGCTTCCTATTTGGCCAATATTTGTAAAAAAGTGACCATGTTGGTACGAAGGGACGAAATGCGTGCTTCAAAAGCTATGCAACATAGGGTGAACAGCTTGGACAATATTGAAATTCGTTATAATACGGAAGTAGATACCGTATTGGGCGATCAGGTTGTAGAAGGCTTAAGAATGGTCAACAATATTACCGGAGAAAAAGAGGATATAGCCATTACCGGGTTGTTTATTGCCATAGGTCATAAACCAAATACCGATATTTTTAAAGGACAATTGGAAATGGATGAAACTGGATATTTAATTACCCAAGGTAAGACGACCAAGACTAGCAAGCCCGGGGTTTTCGCCAGTGGCGATGTCCAGGATAAGGAATATAGACAGGCAGTTACAGCTGCAGGTACTGGTTGTATGGCGGCGCTTGATGCCGAGAGATATCTGGCCACCATTGAAACACATCAAGAAGTTTCTTCTTAGACAATATATTACTAAGGATGTCCTATATTCACTAAATTACTTGAATTTCGGGCAATGGAAAACAATCTGTACTTAGAACTTATGTTCCGAGTACAGATCGTTTTTTTAGTCATGGGGCGTAAATTTGTGATCCTTAACCAGAAAGGTATTTTAGGACTTAAATTTAGTTAAGGCGTTTGTAGTTTTCAGAATTAATTCGGTTCCCATCGGCATCAATAAAGATTTGGCTGTATTTGTCGCCCTCTAATTGGAGTTCCATATGCCATTCCATGTTTTCATTGGCAATCTTCTTTAAGGATGCCGACATATATTCCAATTTTTCTGTCAAGGTGCTATCAGTGGCTGAATAAGAACCATAGCCGAACCATTCAATGGAATCTGTAGGAACGTATCTTGTCCACATAACTTTTCCATTGTAATACATTTTAATTTGACGGTAACCATCCGTTGGAGGTATGGTTTTTACGACATCGTTGCCATCGTAATTGTTAAAACTGACTAATTCCCAAGTACCTTCAAGGGTTTTTGGGTTTTGATTTTTTGTAGATGTAATTTCAGTAGCGGATACCAAAAATAACATCAAGAAAACTATTCCAAGTATTTTTTTCATGTTCATTTTATTTACGAGATTAGATACTAATAAGTTACGACTTTTTTAGAATATTAACATATGAAACTAAAAATATGTTAAAAAAAACTTCTTAAAATGAATTAAATAATAGTCGTTTCCAGTCATAATTTTGTGAAAAATACTTTGTATATAGGCCTTATTATTGTTTAAATCACATTTCGCTTCCTCAATGTTTGTTTTTTATGTTTTTTTTATGACTTTTAGCTCGATTAATAAAAACAAACTAATATGATACAAAAATTTTTACTGTTGTGTACCTTCATGCTCACATGGCATGGCTTTGCACAAAATGTTACCGGTAACGTAAATGATGATAGTGGCATGCCACTTCCTGGAGTTACCGTTTTGATTGTTGGGACCAATACGGGAACTACGACCGACTTTGATGGTAACTTTGTTATTGCCGCCAATCAAGGTGACATTTTGCGCTTTTCTTACTTGGGAATGAAATCGCAGGATGTAACCGTTACATCCAATACCGAATTGAGCATAGTATTATTGGAAGACGCTAGTGCTTTGGATGAAGTTGTAGTTACAGCCTTCGGTGTGGAGAAGAAACAAAAATCTCTGGGTTACTCGGTAACCCAAGTTAACACCGAGGACCTAAACCTAGCTGGGCAGTCCAACCCCATGGAAAGTTTACAGGGTAGGGTTGCCGGGGTCCAGATCAACAGAACATCTGGATCTTCAGGTGGTGGTGTGGATATCCTGATCAGGGGTATTACCTCCGTTAATCCAAGTAGGAGCAATCAACCTTTAATTGTTGTTGATGGGATAGCCTTGAACAACGATACATTTTCTGGGGAGGTAAGGCCTAGTGCAGGTTCAAATTCTCCCAATAGCTCTGAACAATTTGCTTTTTCCAATAGAGCGGGTGACATTAACCCAGAAGATATTGAAAGCTTTAACGTCTTAAAGGGTGCGGCTGCCACAGCCTTATACGGGGTACGGGCATCCAACGGGGCAATTATTATAACAACCAAAAAAGGTAAACAGGGCAAGGCCAAAATAAATTTAACGGCTTCAACCACCTTCAGGGATGTACAAACAACCCCTTCGTTACAAACTACCTATAGGGAGGGGTTCAGTGGTGCTCCCAGGACACTGTACGATCCCGATTCTGAAACAGGTTTTAATAGGGTTCAGAATGCTACCTCCTTCTATAGTTGGGGACCTAAGTATTCAGATGACTCCTATACCTTGTCGGATGGTACTGTGGTTGATTTGACAGGCGATCAATTTTACAGTCCTTACGATATTTTCAGGACAGGTTTTAATTCCCAGGTCAATCTAAGTTTAAGTGGGGCTAATGAGAAATTGGACTATTTCTTTTCTATGGGAAGGGATAATGAAGAAGGGATTCTCCCCAATACGGATTACACCAAAAATAATTTTAGGTTAAAGGCAGGCTATAAGATTACCGATCAATTAACATTAAATTCTTCGGTAGCCTTCACCAAATCTGGTGGACGTAGGGCCAATGGAGGGGATAAATCGGTAATGAGTGCCCTTTCATATTATTCTGGGACTTTCCCAATTAATGATTATATGAATACCGATGGTACAGAAAGGGATTATTCTTTTGGAATAATAGATAATCCTCGCTATTTAATGGAGACCAGTAGTCTTATCGATAATGTCAACAGATGGATCGCCAATGCCACCTTGAATTGGAAACCCAAAGATTGGGTAAATGTCACCTATGCTGCCCAAATAGATAATTATTCGGATCAACGTAATAGATATGTGGGTCCAGATCTGGATGGAGGTTCACAGGTGGGTGGTTTTGTCTTAAATCAAAACATCAATTTTACGGGCTTGGAGTCCAACCTTTTGGTTGCATTTACCAAAGAATGGTCAGATGATTTTACCACGGATCTTACCTTGGGACATCAGATTTCTGATTCCAAAAGAGACTATGCCCAGGCTAGGGGGGAAGGTCTAAACGTACCTGGAATCAATGAAATTGGAAATACCATTAATTATTTTGTAGATAATAGTATTACCCAATTGAGAAACGTTGGTGCCTTTGGAGAATTGAAATTGGGCTATAAGGATAAATTGTTCTTGACCGTGACCGGTAGAAATGACTGGTTGTCCACATTGCCAAAAGAAAATCGTTCTTTCTTTTATCCTTCTGTAAGTTTGGCCTATGATGTTTCCGATGTATTTGGCGATAATGATGTCTTTACTTTTGGTAAACTAAGGGCGTCCTGGGCCGAAGTAGGTAAAGGTCCCGGTTTTGGGGATGTTGGCCAGTATTTCGTAGTTGACGGGGATTTTCCTTTTGGAGGTGCCGGGGGATATAGAAGAAGTACCTTGTTGGGAGATTTGGATATAGTTCCGGAACGTAACCAGTCTACAGAATTTGGTGCGGACCTTAGATTTATGAAAGATAGGATCCGATTGGACTATGCTTATTACAAAACTCGCGTAAAGGACCAAATATTCACAGTGGGAACGGCTTATTCCTCTGGTCTTTCCGGAATTACAAGGAATGCGGGTGATTATGAAGTTTTTGGACATGAATTATTGGTTAGTGCAGACATTATTAGAAGCAATGACTTTAGATGGGAGTTGGTTCTAAATTGGTCTACCAGCGAAGGGAAAGTTTTGGAAATTCCCGAGGATATTGAAGCCATTATATTTGCAGATTCGGGCTTTGCCGGGATAACGTCAGAAATTAGGGCTGGTGATAAAATGGGCAACCTTTACGGATATAAGTGGAGATATGAAGACGGCCAAAGGTATTTGGATGAAAATGGCTATCCCGAAATTGTTCTTGATGAGCGGGTAAAAGTGGGTAATGCCTTTCCAGATTTCATATCCTCATTGGGCAGTAATTTTAAATGGAAGGGCTTAGGGTTCAATTTCTTGTTAGAATATAAGGAAGGTGGCGATCTTTATGATTCCGGGCTTAGAAACTCCATTAGAAACGGTAATCCTTTAAGTACTTTGGTAAGGGATGAAGAAGTGGTTTTGTCAGGAGTAATGGATGACGGTAGTGGAGGTTATACCGCTAATACAACCGCAGCCTTAATTGATCAGAATTACTATAGAAATTCCAGTGTCTACAACAGGGCTTCCGAAATATTGATTCAGGATGCCTCTTGGGTGAAATTGCGTAATGTTAGCGTAACCTATGATTTGGACAGTAAATTTATTAGGGATTTGAATATGGAGAAAGTAAGCCTTTCGGTCAGTGCTGGAAATATACTTTTATGGACTCCGTTCGACGGTTATGACCCTGAAGGGAACCAGTATAGTGCTGGTAGTAATGTTTATGGTTTCACAGGACTTAGTGTTCCTTTGAGCCAAAGCTACTCTTTCGGTCTAAATATTTCATTCTAAATATGATAAACATGAAAAACAATATTATAAAAACAGGAATTTTATCACTTTTATTAGTTGCGCAGATTTCGTGTAGTGATGATTATTTTGATGTTAATACCCCTTCCAATACGGCAACTTTGGAAGAGTTGAGAATGCAGGATTTAATGGCGCCGGTCATCCATAGTACCATGGAAGGCCAGCGTTCGGCCGAATTGGCTTTTGGAAACTACGTGCAGAATTTTGTGTCTACCGGCGGAGGAGCTGCAGGTCAGACCGAGGCAAGTGGCTTGTGGAGTCAGGTTTATCTTTATATTTTGCCAAATATCAAGGCAATCAAGACAAAGGCTGTTGAAACCAATGCCACCCATATAGGAGCTATATCCGATATTCTTATCGCTGTAAATCTAGGAATAGCTACAGATACTTGGGATAACATACCCTATTCCGATGCTACAGATGGTCCGGACAATAATTTTCCAACCTTTGATACCCAAGAATCGATTTACACGGAAATATTCACACTCCTGGATTCTGCTATCGATGCCTTGGAAGGTCCTGATAACTCTGGCTTTAATTTGGGGAGCTCGGACCTTATTTACGGAGGTGATTCCGATCAATGGTTAAGGGCTGCCTACACTATTAAGGCAAGATATCAGTTGCACTTAGTGAATAAAGGTACCGTTTCTGCAAGTGAAGTCTTATCTTCAATTGCCAACGGTTTTACCTCAAATGACGATAATTTTGAGATGTTTTACAATGAGAAAAATATCAACCCTTGGTATTCGGCTGAAATATTGGCCAGGTCTACAGGTAACCTGAGCAACGATATTGCCAGCCAGTTGGTGAGTTCTATGAACGGGGATTACTATCCGTTTGAAAGTGGAGCACTTTCAATAGATCCAAGACTGCCTCTTTTTGCAGAAAATGATGACGAGGTAGAGTGGAAAGGTTTTGTCAGTGGTGGAGCTGGAATAGCCCCAGATGGCAGTGATGCCAACACCGGTTTTAAAACCGATGGATATTATACCAGTATTGATTCTCCTTTGATGTTGATCAGTTATGCCGAAGCCAAATTTATTGAGGCCGAAGCCGCTTTTCTGGCCAATGGAGGTAATACAACCAGTACAGGTTCTACTACCGCTGCGTATGACGCATATATGGAAGGTGTTCAGGCCAGTATGGATATGTACGGTGTAGATGGCACCGATTATCTGGCCGATGGCGCTATTGCCGTGGGTGAAGCTGGACTTATGTTGAACCATATTATGAAAGAGAAGTACATTCATAACTTTTTGAATCCCGAGACTTTTGTGGACTATAGAAGATATGATTTCTCTGCAGATGTTTTCACGGGTCTACAAATTAGACTTGAAGAGGCAACTGATGATAACGAGTTCTCTGGGCAGTGGTTCCGTAGAGCTATCTATCCTTCAACCGAATTGAGCCGAAATGAGGCTAATGTAACGGCCAACCAACAATCCCCTGTTACGCCAGTTTGGTGGGATAATTAAAATTGAAATAATAAATAATTAGGTATATCGGCCATCCTTTTATGGGATGGCCGTTTTATTTTAAGAATAGGAGTTGACAATATTGCATAATAAAAGGATATCCTCCTTTTTATGAAGGGCGCTAATTACAATTCTGCTCATAAGCGAGGAATCTTCATCAGGATAGCGAAAACTAGTGACCAAAACATTTTGCCGTTCTAGGTAATTTGTAAGCTTTTCATCCGTAAAACTGAAGGCCGGATGATCCTCCATGAACTTGAATTTGTCCAAAACTTTAAGATGGGATTTAAATACTGCTATATTATTCATTAGGATCTCCCTTTTTTTAGGGAAAAGCTCCTTTCCATCCACAAGACAGGCCACAGCTGCAGGTGCTGCGGGACTTGCCCCACCAAAAAAAGGAGTGTCCGTGAATTGTTCCATACGCTTTTGGGTTCCAAAAATGGCCCCTGCCTGAACTCCAAATCCTTTTCCCAAGGAACAACAAACAATCAATTCCTTAGGGGCAAGTTCCATTACTGTCCGAAAAATACCACCTCCATTTGCACCAACAACTCCAATTCCATGTGAATCGTCCACTACCAGAATGATCTTTTCCAAAGGCAGCATTTTTAATCCTTCAAAATCCGGATAATTGGCCCCGGAAAAATCAATGGCATCCAAAAAAACAACTGGAGTAATTCCTTTATTGGTTTCCAAATGATCCCGGACCGCTATGTTCAAGGCGGTAAAAGTAATGTATGGCTTTAGTTTTGTTAAGGATGCGGTAGGGGAATAAAGGGCCGAATGGGTGTTGGGCGCATAGAACATTCTATGTTCTTTGGTAGCCATAGTTTGCCTCACGAGTTGTCCTGCCAAATAACCGGAAGATAAAGTGGTGCATGATTCACTTCCCACTAGCTGGGATAAATGTTTTTCCGCTACCTCATAAATCGAAATTCGTAAATTGGATTTTCTCGAAGCTCCATAATTGGTGCCATATTTTCTAATATTGGAAATATACATATCCTGAAAAGCTCCATCGGTCTGCAGTCCCAAATAAGAGGTGCCTCCAAAATACAGATATTTGCTATGGTCCAAATCCAATTCCCTTCCAGGGAATCCATCAATATAAATTGCCATCAACGCAAACTTATTCCGCTACCACCCGAGGTAGGAAAGATTACTTTGCCGTCTTCTTGGATAATTACTCCGTCGGCAATATCTTCTTTTAATAACATGGCGCCATCCATATCTACGTAGTCCAATTGCGGTATAAGTTGGGCTATGGCCGAAATACCAACGGTAGATTCGGTCATACAGCCTACCATTACCTGGAGATTCAATTCCTTGGCTCTTTTGATCATCCGCCTCGCTGGGGTAAGTCCACCGCACTTTGTTAGTTTAATGTTTATACCATTAAAATGAAGTGCACATTTCTCCACATCGGATTCCACTATACAGCTTTCATCGGCTATTACGGGTAGAACGCTTTGGTGCATTACTGCTTCCATTCCCGTCCAGTCATCCGCTTTTAGGGGTTGTTCCAAAAACTCAACACCCAAATCCTTTAATATAGGGGCATTGGCAATGGTTTCCTCAGCAGTCCATGCACAATTGGCATCTATCCTAAAAATGGCATCGGTGTGTTTGCGCAACTCCCTTACTATCTCCACATCCTTATCGGTACCTAGTTTAATCTTATATATGGGCCAGGGCATTTCCTTCATCTTTTCCACCATTTTTTCAATGGTATCCAGGCCAATGGTGTAATTGGTTATGGGATAACTACTGTTATCCGTATTCCATATTTCATATAATGGTTTGCCCAGTATTTTTCCGTACAGATCGTTGGCGGCAAGATCCAATGCGCAAATGGCAAAATTGCTCAGTTTTTTGGACACTAAGAAAGTGTGGAAGGCCTCTGGCTCCTTAAAATCGAAATTCTCAATTTCCGGCCTAATACTTTCAATCTCCGCCTGCATGGTTTCAAAGGTTATTTTATAGTAAGGATTGGATGTAGCCTCTCCATAACCCGATTTACCATTCAGTTCCAAGGCAACGACCATGGAATCTTGAAAATCATGGGATTCCCTGGAAATACTGAAAGTGTGTTTTAGCGGAAGTACATATTTTTTAATCTTAATCTTCATATCATAATTTATTGAACGAATATAAAGAAAGATGGTGTATTGGAAAATGAAAACCCATTGAAATCTCAATGGGTTTTGTAAATTTTAGGATGGTTGGATTGCTACTAAAAGACGATCAGGTATTTATAATGCACTTACGCTTCCCGAGCTCGACTTTTTATGTTCTACTTTCGCGTTTCCGGTATAGCGTATATCTCCACCACTACTGGCCTTTGCTATTAGGGATTCGGATACGTTTACAGTGATTCCTGCCCCGCTGCTAGCACTGGCATTGCATTTTGCGGTGCTTAAATTTTCAGCTTTTATTCCAGAGCCGCTACTGGCATTGCTGTTCAGAATTTCTGCTTCTCCGGCCACTTGAATGTGGGCACCACTGCTGGAGTCCGTCGACACATTTCCTGCCTTTAATTCCTCAATTTCCAGATTGGAGCCACTACTGGCACTCAATTCAATATTTTGGGCCTCTATGGCATTTTGGGTAGATAGATTAGCACCACTGGAAGTTTCCAATACGGTAATTACCGGTAGGGTAACATATATTTTTTTGGTGGCCCTGCCAATATTTTCAATGGCATGAATGCGCAAAGTTCCGTTTTTTATGTCTGTCGCGATAAGGTCTATGATATTCTCATCGGCTTCTACTACGATTTCGAAATCATTGCCTTGTGTTACAAAAACATCCAAGCCTTCCGATGCTGTAACTGCAGTAAAATTGGATGTAATAGTACGTTTTTCCTCGTCTACAATGCCATTTCCTTTTTTGCCGTTTCCAATATTGATATCAAAACCGCAGGAAGAAAATAAGATTGCCAGGATAAGTGTGATGGTAATTCTTGCAAGTGTTGTCATGATTGTTGTTTTTGAGTCTTGTAATAAACTCTTGGGGGGGCTGAGTATTTCAAGGATTGATTAATGTTACTATTTATTGATTTGTTTAAAATTATTAAATGGGTTTCTTCGCTCACATTATTAATGACCGAGTTGTTGCTATAACCTACTGAACTGTATCTTTTTTTAATATGGTTTTACCACTATCATTGGTTTTTAATTGTACGCCTTTTTCGTCGATCTTCAATTTAAAGTTATCGCCGTCACCTTTAATATCGATGTCTACACCGTCTTCATTGATGATAATACTTCCGTTATTATCATTGTCTTCTTCTTCTTCCGTGTCAGGACAATTTTCGCATTTAAATTCTCCGTCTTCATTCATCATCCAGGTGTATTTTGTGATTTCGCAACCGTTCATATTTTGGTCATTATTGGCCCTAATTATCCAGCAGTTTTCTGGAGTTTTGTTAAACTCCAATTTGGTACCGATAGGCAGGTATAAATAAACCCGTACATCCTGATCTCTAAATTTGTTCTCCCTACCCGTTGATAAAAAGTCATCCAACGTAATGGTGTTGCCTTGGACCATATAATTGTAATTAATTTTAGAAGCGGTCTCGGTAGCATTTTTAAAGGAACTCCCGTTGGCGTTTTTCCTCACTTCGATACGGGCTATGGAATCGTGCGACATTTTTAGGTAAATACGGAAATCCCGGGAAATGAGTATTTCCTCCCCATTTTCAGTATAGTCCAGTACAATCCCATTAATATGCATATTGTTCTCTTGCTTGTCCCTATCCGCAGATTTCAGGTTAATCTTAATAGATTCCGTTGGTTCGGCGAAAACCAATTCTTTTTCAATGGAGACATTACCTGAGTAGGCATGGGCAGCGGCTTGGCGTATACCAAGAACAGTCAATAGGATTATAGAGATCAACCACAGCCCCAGCAGTGTGAATTTTACAATATTACCTATTGATTTTAGGTTGTTCACCAAAATCTTAAGCCCTAGGTACATGAGAAAGAAAAAAGGAATTCCAATAGCAAAAAAACCGAGTAAAGACACTAACCAAACTGGGGTATTGGTGGAGTTGACGAGATTGTAAATGTCGATTCCCGGAAGGTGGATTATGTCCAATATTCCCACAGTAAATAGGCCTATAAATAATGCAACTATACCAGCGGCTCCAATAATTATTAATATGATACCTATAAATTTCCCTATGATTTTGAAAAAGAACATAATAACATCGGAAATGGCATTGAAAAAACTTCGGCTACTATCCTTGACCTTATGGCCCATTTTTTCGTAGTCCACATTTTTTACTTTTTCCGCTACATCATCAAAACCTTCTTTTACTTTTTTTTCGATATTGCTAATATTAACGGCTTCACCCCGCATGTCCAATTTTTGTGCTGTGGTAACGGCCTCGGGTATCAATATCCATAATAGGCCATAGATGAAGACAAATCCACCCCAGCTAAAAATGGTCAGTAAAATCCATAATAGTCGGACCCATAAAGCATCTATACCAAAATAATGGCCCAGACCGGCAGATACGCCTCCGATATACTTATTGTCCACGTCTCTGTAAAACTTCCTTACCCGTTCAGTTCTTTTGGAGGATTTTGGTTGATCCTCAAAAATATCCTCATCAACCATATAATCTTCGGGCTGCCCCATAATGCCTATTACCTCGTCCACTTCTTTTTCGGTAATTACCTGTCTTTCGTTTTCCATTTTTTCATGGAAAAGTTCAGCAATTCTGGCCTCTATATCCGCTATGATCTCGTCACTACCACTAGTATTGGCAAAGGAACGTTTTATGGCTTCTAAATAGCGTTGCAATTTAGTGTAGGCTACTTCATCTATGTGAAAGAATAAATTGGCCAGATTTATATTTATTGTCTTGTTCATTTTTTAACTGTTTTTTGTTTTGGTAACAAGGTTTGTCGCATTTCTTAGTTCATCCCAAGTGGTGTCCAGTTCCTTCAGAAACAGTTTGCCCGTTTCTGTTAATGTATAGTATTTTCGTGGGGGTCCTGAGGTGGATTCTTCCCAACGATAGTTGAGCAACCCTGCATTTTTTAGTCTTGTGAGTAAGGGATAAATAGTACCCTCTACCACTAGCATTTTGGCGTCTTTTAAGGTGTCCAGAATTTCGGAGGTATACTTGTCCTCTCCATTGAGAATGGAAAGTATACAGTACTCCAAGACTCCCTTGCGCATTTGTGCTTTTGTGTTTTCAATATTCATAATTACATGATTATAATAATTTTACTGTTCGTTTTTTTGATGGTCGCATTGCAGCATTTTACTCTTGATCTTTTTGATGAATAAACTCTGGAATTAGTGTGATGAGTACTAATTTTATTTTACATTCATTTTATGAATGGTATGCTTATCGGATATTTGAAATCCATACCCTCACTGGTACGTATGGCAGCCAGAATGGTGTAAACTATATTGATCAGGAATAGTCCTACCTGGGCAACACCTGCTATACCTATGGGCCAAAGTAATTTACCCAATTTTAACCGGTGGAAATCAAAATTAAAATTGATGCCATTAAATTCATTGAAATTGGCAAAACCTAAATCTCCGTTATGAAAGATCTCCGGTATTATTCCAAGGAAAAAGGGCACTGTGAAAATTCCCAGGATTACGGAATACAAAAGAAGGCTAATTTGAAAATTTAAGGCCTGTTTCCCATTTTGATCTACAAAGGGGTGATCTTTCTTGTTTGCTGTCCAAAGTATTAAAGGCAGTAGAAAATTCCCAAAGGGAATAAAGTATTTGGAAAAAGTAGAGGCATGTATTAGCGCCGATAGATTTTTTTCGTGTTTGCTTAGTGTTTCGGTCATGGCCTTATAGTTAATTGAATTAAATGCTATTTCTTTTATTAATAACCAACTTGTCTTAGGGCTATTTTCAGCTGGACAGGAAGCTTATTCTTTGTACCGTTGCAATCACTTTTTGCCAGTTCCAATGGCTACGCATAATAACTTCCTATGCAAATATATATCTAAAAGAAGGTACTATGCAAAACAAAGTACTATAATTTAACATATAATTAACATTTATGTTGTACGTATATTTTCTATACTTTTGAGGTATAATAATATTTGGTTATGGCCCTAAGTCCCAGTAAGATTAATATGTTCAGCTTTTTTAAACTCCCTGCCGTATGGTGGACAGGGGTGCGTTTAAGGTACATTGATGATAAAAAAGCAATTGTCACGGTAAAACATAGATGGATCAATCAAAATCCATTTAAATCCTTGTTTTGGGCTGTTCAGGCAATGGCGGCCGAATTGACTACCGGAGCTATGGTCATGAATCAGATTAAGGAAAGCGGAAGGAATATATCGATGCTGGTGGCCAATAACAATGCCAATTTCTCAAAAAAAGCCACGGGTAGAATTACATTTACCTGCGAGGACGGCCATCTTATTGCGGATGCTATTAAAAGAACCATTGATACGGGTGAGGGACAGACTATCTGGATGAAATCTGTTGGAAAAAATGAAGAGGGAATTGTTGTTTCCTCCTTTAATTTTGAATGGACGATTAAGGTTAAGGGTTAATGCACTAATGGTACTATTCGGTAATTGAATTAATGAATCAATATGGCAATGTGCTATTGTAACAAAACGGTATTTTTTGATACTTATAGTCAGGAAATAAAAATTCAAAATATTAAACTTATAGAATGAACGCACACGAAATAGATTTTGAAATTTACGGAGAGGAAATGCAATATGTGGAAATAGAATTGGATCCACAAGAAGCCGTTGTAGCGGAAGCAGGTAGTTTTATGATGATGGATTCCGACATTAAAATGGATACCATCTTCGGTGATGGTTCCAATCAGGATACAGGGGTCTTGGGAAAATTATTCTCCGCCGGAAAACGTTTGCTTACAGGGGAAAGCCTTTTTATGACCGCCTTCCTAAACATAGGGCAGGGTAAAAA
Organism: Arenibacter sp. F20364; assembly: GCF_023015905.1. Classification (GTDB taxonomy): domain Bacteria; phylum Bacteroidota; class Bacteroidia; order Flavobacteriales; family Flavobacteriaceae; genus Arenibacter. The sequence continues at coordinate 154,329 of NZ_JALKBD010000010.1, forward strand.
ACAAGTAAGTTTTGCTTCGCCTTATCCGGGTAAGATCATCCCCATAGACCTCAGCGAATTTCAAGGTAAGTTCATTTGTCAGAAAGATGCCTTTCTATGCGCTGCTAAAGGGGTTTCCGTGGGAATTGAATTTTCAAAAAGATTGGGCCGAGGACTTTTTGGTGGTGAAGGGTTCATCATGCAGAAATTGGAAGGAGACGGAATGGCTTTTGTACATGCAGGAGGAACCACGGCCAAAAAAGTACTTGGCCCAGGTGAAACCTTAAAGGTAGATACAGGTTGTATTATTGGTTTTACCAAGGATGTAGATTATAACATAGAATTCATAGGGGGAATTAAAAATACCATCTTTGGAGGTGAGGGACTTTTTTATGCCACTTTACGCGGCCCTGGTACCGTATACATTCAATCCTTGCCCTTTAGCAGATTGGCTGGTAGGGTCTTGGCTTCCATTCCCAGGGGAGGAAAGGATAAAGGGGAAGGTAGTATTTTAGGCGGTTTGGGCAATCTTTTGGACGGGGATAACCGATTCTAGACAATAAATAATCTTCTGTATTATTCCATTATGTGATATCATAGATAATGAACTTCAATTCCCTATTTCAATTTCTTACCAAACTCAACCAAAACAACTCCAAGGAGTGGATGGATAACAATCGTAAATGGTACAAAGAAGTAAGGGGTAATTATATAGAATGGTTAAATGAATTGGATCTGTCATTAGCGGGAGTTGATGATGAATACTATGGTACCCCGGGCAAGAAAGGTATAAATAGAATCAACAATAACCTTATGTTTCATCCCAATAAGCCCATTTACAAGGATCATTTTGGCGCTGGACTGGATAAGGCACCCAATACGGGGGATTTTTATATTGAGATCGGGCTCGGTCAATCCATGTTGGCGGGCGGATTTTGGAGGCCTGATCCCAAAACCTTGAGAAGTATAAGGGAAGCTATTGATTACGATGGGGAGGAATTAATAAAAATCTTGAATAAAAAGTCTTCTAAGGATACATTCGGGGATTTGGTGGTAGATGATTCCTTAAAAAAAGCACCCAAAGGTTTTTCCAATGACCATCCACACATTCACCTTTTGCGAAACAAAACCTTTGCCGTAATGCATCCTTTAACTCAAAAGGAAATCCTTCAACCCAATTTTAAAGAGAAGGTAATCTCAGTTTATTTGGAAATGCTACCTTTTAGGAGGTATTTAAATAAGGCGGTTACGGTGTAGACTAAACTTTTGGAAGCTGAATAGGGAAGACAAAGAAAAGTTCAAGGTTCCAAGTTCAAGTAAACCTAACCGGGCCTTTTTATTGGTAGAGTGGTATTTTACGGACATTGGTATTAAGTATTTAGAAGTTCAAGGTTTATCGCAGAATTTTTGCTTGGCCGTTAATGGACTCTAGAATTAATAGCTTTGTATATAATAAAATTAAATAGCGATGAAAAATGGAAAAGTAAGAAATATTGAACAGCAACTGCTGTCTGATAATTGGTATAAATTGCACAAGATAACTTTTGAATATGAACGGGAGGATGGTAGTTGGGAAACCCAATCCCGGGAGGCTTATGATCGAGGTAATGGGGCCGCTATTTTATTATATAACAAAAAGAATAAAACGGTTATACTTACCCGACAGTTTCGGATGCCCACTTATATAAATGGCAATGATTCTGGAATGATGGTAGAGGTTTGTGCTGGATTATTGGATGGTGACAACCCGGAAGATTGTATAAAAAAAGAAACCGAGGAAGAGACCGGTTATAAATTGGACAAGGTGGAAAAAGTATTTGAATCCTACATGTCACCTGGTTCGGTAACGGAGATCCTTTATTTTTTTATTGGATCATATGAAGAAAAAATGAAGATTGGCGAGGGAGGAGGTGCCGAGAGCGAAACAGAAAATATTGAAGTAATGGAACTGGGCTTTGAAAAAGCTTTGGATATGATACGTACGGGTGAAATAAAAGATGCCAAGACTATTATGCTCCTACAGTATGCCAAGATTAATGGGTTATTTTCCAATTAGTAATACGACAAACCCAGTATGAAAACGTATCCCAGAATAGCCTTTGGCGGAGGCTGCCATTGGTGTACCGAAGCGGTCTTTACATCCCTAAAGGGAATAACAAGTGTAGATCAGGGCTTTGTGGCTTCTGAAGGTGAGGAGTCCTCCTTTTCTGAAGCTGTAATTGTGTATTATAATCCTAAGGCCATAGGTCTGGAAGATTTAATATTGGTACACCTCCATACCCATAAATCTACTTCGGACCATAGTATGCGCAAAAAATACCGCTCTGCCATTTATACCTTTGATTCTGGGGATGCCGAAAGAGCTACCTTGGCATTACAGATATTCCAAGAGAATTTCAAAAAACCACTGGTAACCAAAGTCCTACCGTTCAGGGAATTTAAAATTTCCGATAAGGCCTTTCAAAACTATTATTATAAGAATCCATATAAGCCATTTTGCCAGACCCACATTGCCCCAAAGCTCAAATTGCTTATGCAGAAATTTACGGACAAAGTAGATAATAGTAAGGTCTTGGATCAATAATTGTCCCTGATCATTTCAAAAATAGTTTGCATCTGTTCTTTTACCTCAGCATTGGTCTTGGTAAAATGGTTGTTCATAAAACTAAATATTAAGGTTTTGCCAGATCGGGTTATTAGATATCCACTGAGGCAGAAGTTATTACCCAAAGAGCCTGTTTTGGCGTACATAAAGGGACGTCCATCCTCATTGAACCGGTTTTTTAAAGTTTCGATATTTCCGCCAACGGGGAAAAAATTGAAAAGCCGTTCCCTTGGTATTTCTTGATACATTTTATTCAGTACATAGACCATTGTTCCAGGAGTAAACAAATTGTAGCGGGAAAGCCCTGAACCATCTACCCATCGCGGTGGCTGTTCAAGTTCCTGTAAATAATTCTCCAAAATATGTTTTCTGGCCTTGGCGCTGTTTAAGGTATCCGAAAGGGTAGAGGAGCTTAAAATTAGCAGTTGCTCCGCAAGAAAATTATCGCTTACCGCCATCATTCTCTTGTACAGGGAATCTGAAGAAACGCTGTACAATACCTGTTTTTCTTCATTCGGCATTTTCTGCACAATATTGACCTTTTTTATTAGGACTTCCTCCAATAGTGTTTTGGTAAGTGTGCTATCTATCATAAAAGGACTCTCCAAGGTATCCTTTTTTTGAGGGTCAAAATAAAAGGTATTGCTATATAGTTCCCTGTTTACAGTATAATTAATAGGTACTACTTGGTTTTTAAAATGCTCGGGGGTAACTGCTATATTCCCGTCATTGGAAATGGTAACAATATTGCCGTACAAGGGAATACCACTTCTTTCGGGACTAAAATAGAGGTCATAATCTTCCCATGCCCAACCGGGGCCATACCTGCTTTCCTTAAAATTATTTAGATACAGGGAAACGTTATTGTAGTTCTGAGCAAATTTTACGGCGGTACTGTCACCAAAATAGGGATGCAACAAAGTTGGGTCGCCCGTGCCTTCCATATACAGGGTGTCATTTCTAACAATATATTTTAGTGCTGGAATCTTTTCTGGAAGGGTTTTTAAGGAGGAATACAAGGTAATTATCTTGGTATTGCTTGCCGGAGTAAAATATTTTTGGCTATTATGGTTATATAGCGTGTCCTTTTTTACGGGGTCATAGACTAGTAGGCCTTGAAAGTAATTATTGGTAGTTTGTGAGCTTATCTGTTGGTCGATACTTTTATTTAATTTGCTGTTATTTAGTGTTTTGCATCCTAATAAGCTCATTGTGGCGTAAACCATAAACAATCGCCCAAGTATCCTTTTTTTATCGGTTAAATGTATTTGAAATTGTACGTTCATCGACTTTAACATCCTTTTATCTATATTTTAACTGAAATAGAGCAATAATATATACCTTTTATTGGTTATCTTAGTCCAAGCAACCTAAAATTATTTTGAAATATGGCAAGAGCTATGTTAGAGTACACCAAAACCGTACTGCAAAAGGTTAGTTTTGATACAAAGTTATTTTGCAAAGAACTAGAAAAAGCAGTGACAAGACTATTACCATTTGAAATAGAAGAATTAAAACTCTGGTTGAAGCAATTTATTAACGACAAACCAGAATTACAACAAAGTTTACTTTATTTAAAAGCATAGATATTGGCCACCTTTATAAGGTGGCTTTTTTTATGACTTCTCCGTTTGGAAAATTTTGTTTTTTTGATTTCTTACACCTTAAAGACAACTATTTAGGTTAATTCATTCGTATATAATGGCGGACCCCCAAATTATATATAATGAAACAACTTACCTACCTATTTATCCTTTTACTTATTGGTTGTGGTAAGGATGAGGATACCCTACCCTTAATTACAAATGAACTTCTAGGAATATGGCAATTGGAAGCCACCAAAATTAGCCCGGGCGACATAGTTGAAAATTGGACAGCTGTAACGAATGGCCCAATGTTTGAATTTAAGGCCAATGGCTCTTACACCCACAATGAGAAGGCCTGTGGAGGAATTGTCAATGGAATATACAGCACAAGTGACAGTTTATTGACTATGCGATATCACTGTAAAAATGATGCCATAGAGACCAATTTTAACATGAGTTTCTCTGAAGGAAAACTCATTCTATCCAATGTAGGTTGCATTGAGGAATGTTCGTACAAATATCGAAAAATGGAATAATTATTTGTTTAACGGACTGATAATTTTTACGTCCTGGAAAGCAATAGCACCCCGGACCACACTGGCAATTACATCATATAAAGCTTCCGTAATCTGTATTTTAAGCTCGCTTTTATGATAAATAAGACTTACTTCCCTAGCGGGGGAGGGGTTTTTAAAGAATTTAAGGTTCTGCTTCTTTTTATCATCCAGTTCAATGGTGTTGAGGAAGGGTAGGAGGGTCATGCCCAAGCCTTCATTGGAAAGATTGATAAGCGTTTCAAAACTACCACTTTGCAATTGAAAGTGATCTTCCTGATAATTTTTTGAGGCATTGCACAAATTGATCACTCCGTCCCTAAAACAGTGTCCGTCCCTTAAAAGTAGTACATCGGATATTTCCAAATCTTCGGGTACCAATTCGGATGTTTTTCCCAGTCTATGGTTAGGGGGTACATATCCCACAAAAGGTTCGTAATAGAGGGGTCTTTCCTTAATAAATTCGATCTCCAAAGGGGTTGCAGCAATAGCCGCATCAATATGGCCATCCTGTAAATTCTGGATCAGGTTTTCCGTGTTTTGCTCTTTAATGATCAGGTTTACTTTAGGATATTTTTTTATAAACGTCCTTAGGAACATAGGCAATAGGGTAGGCATAATGGTGGGGATGATCCCCAAGGTAAACTCACCACCAATGAAACCCTTTTCCTGATCCACTATATCCTTGATGCGGTTGGCCTCATTTACAATATTCTTGGCCTGGGCAACTATTTTGGCACCTACCTCTGTAATGGTAATGGGTTTTTTACTTCTATCAAAGATCAATATATCCAACTCGTCCTCCAATTTCTGGACTTGCATACTCAATGTAGGTTGTGTAACAAAGCTCTTTTCGGCTGCAAGGGTAAAATTCTGGTACTCTGCAACAGCTAGTACATATTGCAATTGTGTAATGGTCATTTAGTATTATTTAAAGTGATAAAATTATGAAAACTAAAAACAAAACCTAACCAGTTTGAACCTTACTTAACAAATCTTCCCAATATTTTTATTTTAAGAAGACGGTTTAGGGCAGTTGCCGTTTAATTATGGAGCTAATCAAATAGTATATTTTCCGCTTCAATTTTTTTCTCATTGATAAAATCGTATAAGGTTAGTCTTCGTAAGGTATAGTAATCTGTCCAAAAATTCTCCAAGGAATTTAGGTAATCAATTTCAGCCTTATCTTTCTCCTGTTGGGCCAGATTTAGATCTGTAATGGTAATCTTTCCTAGAATATACCTTTCTTTGGTAATTTGGTAACGCTTAATGGCAATTTCTTTGGCTTTTTCTGAGGTCGCCAGAAAATCCCGTTTACTGGACCAGTTTAAAATATGGAGGTAAATTTCCTGTTCAAAGGCCTGTTGTTCTTGCTCAATATTTGTTTCGACCAAACTTAAATCGGCCTCTCCCATTTTTCTTTCGGATTTGGATACTCCCCAATCAAAAATAGGAATTCCCAAAGTTACCAATACTCTTTGTTGTCTATCATAGTCCTGAAATAGTACATCATAATCATCCGCTCGCTTGTTAAGCCCAAAATTAGCTCTAACATTAATTTCCAACCTGTTATTGCCTTTTATTTGGGCAAGATTTTTTTCTGCCTCAAGGCGTCTCCTTCTAAATTCGATGACCGACTTTCTATTGGTGGTAGCTTCATCAAGGGCGGTCTCCACGCTCACCTCAAAATCTACCAATTTCTCAGGTATGAACAATTCTATATCTTCGGTTTCCAGTTCCAGATAACGGGCCAAATTTTGGGAAGTCCTTTTAAGTAATATGGTATTGGTGGTGACTTCATTTTGCGAATTTAAATGTCCTAGTTCCATCTGCAATAATTCGTTTTCTGCAATTTTGCCAATTTCGAACCTTCCTTTGGCAATTTGCAATAAGGTATCTTGGGTCGCTAAATTTTTTTGCGAATTTTTTAATCTCATTTGCGCGGTCAATAGTCCGAAATAGCGCTGGCAACTACTTAGCGAAATATCCTCCATCCTTTCTATAAATTCCCGTTTGGATTCCTCGTATTTTAATGGCTCAATAAGCTTGTCCCATTTATAGGGATTAAAGAACAAGGAGTTTTGATAGTATTGTACGGAAAATGGGGTTAGGGAGTAATTGCTATTTTCGTCTGCGCCATAGCGATCAATTCTTTGGATTTGGGAATTAAGGGAAAGGTCGCCTCCAGTGAAAGGCACCCGCTGGTTTATTGATAGTGTTCCATCTACTCTGGACTGATTTTGATTTACAAAAATATCCTGTCCCTCATCATTGGTAATCCTTGTAATTGAATTTGAGTATTCTGGCAAGGTGGCCAATAATCTAAATTGTGGCAGGAATTCTGCAAGATAAGTTCTATATTTCCAATAACTGGCTTGGGATTGATTTAGTACAGCTTGGTATTCGGGGGAGTTCTTTTTTGCCATTTCAATGGCCTCTGTCAGTGTTATTTTTTTGGACTGTCCCAGGACAATAAAGTTGGAGCAAAGGAATAACAACAAAATACATTTTTTCATTTTGGACTATTTTGGTTTAAAAGGCGGGGGAGGGTAACTGTTATAAGTGTTATCTGAAAATATTATTATTCACGTCTTATGGCTTCTATGGGATTTTTGTTGGCAGCTGATTTGGCTGGTAGTACCCCAAATGCAAGCCCTATAAAAGTGGCCACGAAAAAGGACAAAACAATGGAATTCAAGGAAAGTATTGTTTCTATCCCTGTTGCCAGTTCCAATCCATACGAGGCTACTATTCCCAGAAGTATTCCTATTATTCCACCCCCCAAGCTTATTAGGACGGACTCAGACAAGAACTGTAGAATTACATCTTGCTTGGTGGCACCAATTGCCCTCATGATACCTATTTCCTTTGTCCGTTCCAACACTGAGGCCAACATAATGTTCATTATCCCAATACCACCGATAAGTAAAGATATTCCTGCAATTACGCTGAGCACAATGTTGAATATCTGTTTGGTTTTCTGCTGCTGTTTTAGCAACTGTATAGGGATGGTAATTTCAAAATCCAACACCTCGTTGTGTTTTCTTTTGAGAAGTTTGCTCAGAACTTCAGCGGTCGATTTTAGTTCATTGGAATTATTTACTTGGACCGTTAATTTATCCAACTGATGGTAATTGCCCCGTGGTATCCTCTTTTTGGGACCATTGTTGGCTCCTCCAATGATGATCATGCCCCCTCCACTAAAATCTAAAGGTTCATCGGATATAATCTTTCTGTCTTTATACCTAACCAGAAAGGTTTTTACGGGAATATATATATCCTGGTTCAGATCTCTGATGCCTAGGTTCTCCTGGGCCTTTTCCGATATAAGTTTTTCCTCGATTATTCCAATTACTTGAAGCCAAACATCTTTTACCTTGATCTGTTTGCCGATGGCACTCTCACCAGGGAACAGTTTTTTTTCTACTTTTTCACCTATGATACATACCGAAGCTGCATTTACAGCATGTTCTTCGGAGAAGTTGCTGCCTTGGCCAATATGTATGTTTGAAGTCTGGAAAAAAGAATTGGTTACCCCTATGAGTTTTACCGAGTTTTGCCTTCCCTTATTGATCACATAGGTTTCCAAAATAATTTCGGGACTAATGGCTTTTATGGTCGGAATGTTGTTGGCAATACTTGCAACATCCAGTAGATCCAAGCCTTTGGAGAATCTTCTGATTTCTTTGGTTCCTTCTTCCTCTTCGGTGGAATTTTCATCCTCCTCATCGGGAATAGGGGTTACCACAATATTGTTTACACCAACCAGTTCCAATTGCGTTAAAATTTCCTTTTCGGCCCCGTTCCCTATAGATAACATGGTAATGACCGCTGCTACCCCAAAAATGATTCCCAGAGCCGTTAAAAAAGTTCTTACCTTATTGATTGTTACCACGCGAATGGCCTCTCTAAAATTAGAGACAATCTGTTCTAGAAGTATCTTGTCTATCATGAACCTAGTTTAAAGACAGAATACTTTTTTCTTCCATTCCTTCGGGTTTGCTCAGATATACAACTTCATTCTCGTTTAAACCTTTTTTTATAACCACGACATCCAAATTGGACTCGCCCATTTCGATTTCCTTTTTATCAATGGATAAGCCGGACTTGGTGTACACAAAACTTATAGAATCTTGGGAAAATATAGCTTCCAATGGAACCATAAGGACTTCTTCTTCCTTATGGATCAGTATTCTATTGGAGGTGGTCATTCCTGGTCTAACGTTATCATTGTTCTCGTCAAAGTTTACAAGTACCTGAAATAGTTTGATATCGGAACCTCTTTTTTCTTCGCCCACATTGGCGACATTGGTGATAGTTCCTTTTAAGGTTATATCGGGGAACGCATCAAAACCGATGATAACAGGAAGGTCCTTTTTTATTTTTCTAATATCCACCTCATTGGCGTAGGTCTTGGATTCCATTTTGGTGAGGTCGGGCAGTGTGGCAATGGCCGGATCCCACATGCTTATGGACGATCCTACCTTTCTTTTGGAGCCATCCCAGTTTTTAGCATAAGTTACCATTCCATTGGCATCGGAATGTATGGTGAAGGATTTTTGTAGATTTCTGAGTTCTTCCAGCATTTTACTTATTTTGGAAACTTCAGTTCCCACCTCGACCATCTTGGCCACGGCCTTCTGTTCTTTAATTTTATAATCCTCGGTTTTTTCCTTTAGATCCCGTTCCAGACGCTCAATATTAATTTCCAACTTTTTTATAGTGGCAGGAGGTTCATAAATGGACTGTTTAAGTTCCAGCTTATTTTCTTGGATATCAAATAGTAAATCTTTTATGGCTGTCCGTTCCTGCTTCAAGGTCAGGGTAGTGTCCAATTGCTCCTGGGTGTATTTGGACTGTGCAGTTTCCAAGTTTAATTGGGCATCCAATATCTGTTCATTCACCTCTGAGGGATCCAAGCGGCCCACATAGTCGCCTTCCTTTACCAAAGAACCTTCAGGAATTAGATCTTGAATTTTCACATCCCGGAGTTTAAATTTGCGTATGTCATCTGGGCCATTTATTTTTTTTAAACTGGTGGATTGGGCCTCCCCAGAAATAATAACCTCATTTACAAATTCGCCTTTTACAACTTTGGTGGTAATGGCTACATCTTCATCCGAATTGTTCCCGAACAAGGTATAACCTACAAGAATAAGAACAATGGGTATACCAAATAGGAGTAGTTTTTTTTTAGTCATTTTTAGATGGTTTAGTTATGGGGGAGTAAATCAAATTTAAGCTAGTACCTCAATATTCAACAGAATATTTTGTTATTATTTTCTTAATTAATTGCAAAACCAATGTGTTCCGGTCGATTATTTAATTTATCATAAATTTTAATGTTAAATTATTGATAATATTATCAATAATCATACCGCTTATTAAACTTGGCTTTATTCTATTGTATAATACTATCCAATGATAAAATCTATCAATTGACCCGTATCTTAAGTGGAAGATGAATTCTGTAATTTAGTGGTACATTAAAAAGAAGATGTTATGCAATTAAACAGTATAGGTTTGGATATCTCCAAATCAAAGTCGTTAAGTAAGGATTTAAATCAATTATTGGCAAATTTCCAACGTTACTATCAGAATCTAAGGGGAATTCACTGGAACATTAAAGGGAAGAGGTTTTTTGATCTTCATGTTAAATTTGAGGAATTATATACCGATGCCAATTTAAAAGTAGATGAAATTGCGGAGCGTATCCTTACCTTGGGGGGTGTACCCTTACACACTTTTGAGGATTATATTGAAAATGCGAAGGTCCCGGTAGGAAAAAATATTACCAAGGATGAGGATGCAATTCGTTTGATCGTGGAATCTCTTACAGAATTGTTGGTTATAGAAAGGGCTATTTTGGATGCTTCTGATGAGGCCTCGGATGAGGGTACCAATTCTATGATGAGCGAGTTTATCACCGAACAGGAAAAAACCGTCTGGATGATGAAGGCTTGGTTGGCAGAAGAAATCTAATAAAAATTCCTTGGAGCTATTCGTATACTCATACCATTAGACTCAAGAGAAATTGTTAAAGTTATTACTCATCCCTAATTGTGAAAATGCTTTAGGTAATTAGTTTGCCAAGCACTCATAATTAGGGATGATTCTATTTGAAGTGTATCAATTCAAAAACTCCCTATCGAACAAAAAGGGGAAGTCAAGATTAGTGTTCACCGTTATCTTTACCGCAGTATCCCCGCCATCAATCTGCAAACGGGTAATATTTTGTTCTGGCCAAGGTTTATTTTTGAGCCAAAAATGCCCATCACCCTGTACCATTAGCACTGGTTTTCCAAAAGTTTTGGCAGCTCCACGCAAAAGATCCGTAAATGGCTTAAACTTATCAGGGCCTGCTTCCACTACGTTGGCATGGCCAAAAACTACCATGGCCTCTACCTTGTTCACTTGCTCTTCCAAGAGTTTTTTAATCCATTGGCCATTTTGAACCAATCTGTTCTGCCATTCCAAGGAGTCATGAACTTGGCTTCCTACGAGATTAACTCCTATGAACAAAACTTTGTTTTCTATCCAACTAAAATTTTCTGTCCGCTCGGGCTGATAAGTGACAGTGGGTTCGAAAACCCAATTTTCATTAAAATGAAGGAAGTACTTGTTCCAGTATTCCAATCCTTGTTGTGGGTCCGTGCAGTCGTTATATTCATTGTCTCCCAAAACGATAAAGGTGGGTGCCTCAAACGTCTTTAAGATGCCAGAAACATCTTCGTAGACCGTTTCGTCACATTCTGCGGCACCTGGTTTTATGTCGCCGACATGGATGACAAATTCAGAAGGATCAATGTCATTATGCCTGGATATGATATTGATCAGGCCATCCCGCTGTTCGTTGTTGTAAGGAACATCCCCAATAGCTGTAAAAGAGATTGACGGGATTTCTTCCGAAGGTTCATAATCCCCTTTGGAGTCCGAGCCGTTGTTCTCACGACAGGAAGTAAATAATACTAACGATATTATTAAAACCCAATTTTTTACCTTGGACATTAATGGTGTTAAGGATGTATGGGTATAAGGCATAATGAGGTTTAACCGTAATTATTTAAATATTAAATATACTTCAAATACGGTGTCAATTGCCCTATTTCTGCATTTTTAAATAGTAATCTGCCGAATGTTTTCCAGATCCATAGAACATAAAGAATATGCATACCAACAAGGTTATGAAGGCCAACATTAGGTTGGAGGTATTCATTTCACCTAGGAAATTTACCAAGACGGCTCCAATAAGAATTGGCAATTGTGCTACTACGGCCCAACGTGTAAGTAAACCGATGACCAGTAAAAATCCGCCTACAAAATGTGCAGGTGCTACATAATGCATAATCAACATACCTCCTGGAAGGTTTTGGAAGGGTTTAATAATTTCCACCATTTGTTGATGGTTGGACATAAAATCGACCCCTTTCATAAAAAGAAAAACACCCAATGCTACCCTTAATAGATCCAAGGGATAATAAGTGTGTGCATTGGCCCATTTGTTCAATGATTTAATAGTTGCCATAGCCGAAAATTTATATGTTATATACTCTAAGGTACTCATTTTTAATGAGATGTAAAAGTATAAACCAATTCTATTTGGACACTTTTAGGGTCAAAATCGCACTTTTAAATAGTTGCGGGGTTGCCAATAGCTTTAAAGAGCTTGCTTATACCTCGGGGGTATGGCAACAACTTGGGGCTGCAATATCCAATTTTGGTCTTTCCCAACTCTGTGTTTTGACTGCTATTAAGGATTGTTTCTTGGTTGTTATTTTGACGCACATAGGTATGTACTGCAGACAGTTCGAGAATATTTCATCCCATTCTTTAGACTAATACATTTTCAAAATCCGAATCGGAACAAAAAACGGCCGATATTCGGGATTCGTTTACAATTCTGACCATATCATCAATAGATACCCCTGGCTCAATATTAAAAATATTGACGTCCGCATTTTTCTCCCTTACAACATTTTCCAATAGTTTGCCCTGATGCGTTTTTATGGTAGTGTGCTTTGGAAATCGGACCATGGTCTTTAAATCTTCTATATCCTTTTCACCAAATACCAATTTGGGGTCATTGTTAAGAATATGCACGTCTATATTGCCTTTCCAATTTCGGCAAATTAAAAGTGATGTCAGGGAGGACAGGTTATTGTTTCTAACGCTAAAAGTCTCTTTCCAATCTGCAGGGATATCGGTCATCCATAAATTGATGCTTTTTTCAATGGCCAGACTTGCCGTGGCAAAGGGGATATAAATAACCATTCCAAAATTATTCTTCTTGGTGTCTGCTATTAGTTTGTTGTAATATGATAAATTGGACGTTGCGGGGTCTATACTCACAAAAATGATATTGGGTTTAAAGAATGCAGCATTTAGGGATTGCATACTTACATTTACGGTGGTGTTGAAATCTGTGTTATCTATTACCGAATAGGAAACGGACAGATCACTCTCCTTAAATTTCTTAACAGCATTTCTAAGGAAAATTTCCATGTTTCTTTGCTCGGTCTCATTTTCATTTCTGAGGGCCAAGATCTTTACGGAACCCTTGGGGTAAATAATGGAATGTATAAGTTTAAAAGAACTTCTAAGTTCCTTGGGCATAGTTACCGGAATCAACAAATCCGGGCGCCATGATCTTACTTCCCTTTCTTGCCGAAGGCTGTTTGTCTTCTTGGTAGCCCACTCTGCCAAGGCCGTAAACAGTCCACTTCTAGAGTCGCCCGCAGCCGATTTAATGTTCATTTTAACCAGATATAGATAGAATATCACTATGAAGATCAAGGAAAATAGGGCTACGATCACATTCAGTACAAACATAATGGCTATGGAACCAAAGGCGCCAATTGCGGGTATAATTATAGGAATTTTTAAGGTTGGCCTATAACTGGGCAATCCCAAGGTTTGTTCTACTAGGGCCACTATATTTACCATGGCATAGGTAATCATAAAGAACATGGTGAGCAAAGGGGCAATGGTATTTAAATTTCGAAGCGAAATACCAAATAGCACTAATCCTGCTGTGATTAACATGGCATTGACCGGCTCTCCCTTTTTGGATTTTTTGGCGAGTTCCTTGCTCTTGGGCAGTATGTTTTTTTCTCCCAAAGCCAATAGTATCCGTGGGGCACCAACAAATGACCCAAGGGCAGAGGAAAGTGTAGCGCCTAATAGGCCCGCAAGGACAATAGGCCCGAAAAGGGATTTGTCTATGAATATATTGTAATTTTTAGCCAATTCATCTGGGGTGGCAATCACCGCCGCCAGGAATATCAAGCTGATATAAATTATTGTGGTTAGGATTACAGATGAAATGGTTCCTAGTGGGATGCTCTTTCTAGGGTTGGTGAGGTCCCCGGACATGTTTGCCCCTGCCATAACCCCGGTAACCGCTGGGAAAAAAACTGCAAAAACAGTCCAAAAGGAGGAACCGCTAAAATTATTTTCGATAGATCCCGGGTATTCCCCTATCCATTGAATATTAAAATCCAACTCATTTACAAACAGGGCGCCGTAGATGGAGACCAGGGACAAAACGATGATTCCCAAAATGACAAATTGAATTTTAAAGGCAAAACTCGTGCTGATAAAAGCAATGGCCATGACCACGGCAAAAATTACCAAGTCCAAAAACAAGGGATTAATGTCAGGGGTCAATGTTTGTAAACCTTCCCTAAATCCGAAAATGTACATGGCAACGGCTATGGATTGGGCAAAATAAAAGGGAATACCTATGGCCCCTCCAATTTCCAGGCCCAAGGATTGTGAAATTAAACTAAAGGCCCCTCCACTGCCAATCCTGATATTGGTGGTAATGGAAGATAGGCTAAGTGCTGTGGTCAAGGTAATGGCGACCGACAATAAAACTATGCCCAAGGCACCCATGACGCCAGCATTGCCCACCACCCAAGGCTGCCTTATGTACATAATGACGCCCAAGATGGTTAAGGTGGTTGGTGTAAAGACCCCAGCAAAGGTCCCAAAGGTTTTCTTGGTCATACCTATATTCTATTAAAAGGGCTGAAATGAATTAGATTAAAGCATTTACCTACCTATAAGTTACTTATTTATTTTTGATTTGGCACAAATTCCGCGGTTTGAATTTAACATTTTGATGGGAGGTAGTTTTTGATGGGATTTTTCTCCATTGGCTTAAATGTACGGATTGCAAAGTCTAGACATTGATTTATCTTAAGGCGATAGGGTGTTCCTTAAAGTTTGGATACATCTATCTTAAAAAGTTCGGCAGCGTTCTTCCACAGGATGAGCTCTTTTTTTTCTTCAGGCAGATCCAATTGTTTCATAAAGTTGAGATAGGAATGCATATTGGAAATGGGCCAGTCCGTACCGTATAGAAGATATTGCGGATTGCCGGCATAGGTGATCATTTCTTCCAATTCATTTTTCATATACTTTTCAAATTTATAAGAAAAATCTCCCAATACTAGGCCGGAAATATCGCTATAAACATTATTGTTTTTATAAACTACCTCCATGCAGTCTTTGATCCAAGGGTTGCCCACATGGCAGATCACTATTTTCATATTCGGATTGTCCACAGCCACATCGTCTATGTGAATAGGATGGGAATATTTGATCCTCCCGGTAGGGGAATAGGTATCCCCCGAATGAAACATTACCGGGACGTCATATTCCACTGCCATGTCATAGACCACCTTTAATCTATTGTCATTGGGGTAGAAGGGTTCATAGCCTGGGTACAGTTTTAACCCCTTTATTAGGCCTTCATCCAGATATTCGCTAATTTCCCTAAGGTCCCTATGATTGTAGTTCAAAAAGCTGATACCTGCTACTACGCCCAAGTTATCCCTGCCACTAATAGCCTCCACCGCCTGTTGGGTGCTTGGTCTATGCTCATTTACTTTGTAGGAAGTTAGGACCAAGGAATAGTCCACTTTATTTTCCTGCATCTTATCTGTAAGTAGATTAAGGCAATCTTCCAAAGAGACAACTCGATCTTCGTGGTAGTTGTTAATATGGGTATGGACGTCTATTATCATAGCTGATGTATTGGTTTATTATTAAAAATATTTAAGCATTCTTACAAATCGTATTAAAGTTTATATGTTGAGTAAATTAATCAAGGGGCTATAACTTTTATTTCTCCATTTTTGAATTCAATGTAAAAGTGATTTCCTTTCTCCAATAAATTCAATTTAAAATCGGAAGAGTAGGCTTTGTCATTTGTAGGGTACCAATCTTTCCGGTCCATATTAATACATATAAACAGTCCGTTCTCATCGCCAACGGCACAGAAGTTTCCAAATGCACCGTCGTAAATTTCAATGCCCATTACTTGCTTTAAGCTGTCATAAACAGTTTTGACATCTTTTGTTGGGACTCCAATTTCAGATATTTCCAGGAATTGATCGGGTCCAAAATTTTGATCCGTTCGATTATTGAGATTTCTCCTTGAAATAAGTTCTACGATGTTTTTGTCCTTGTCATAGAAATATATGGCTTTGGCATTCCAAGCGGTAAAATTTATTATTTGGTCCTCACCGTCCTTTAGGATTTCAAGTTTGGACTTTAACCATGTTAATGCTTCATGCTCCTTATTGGCAGGGATGTTTATGGCAAAATGATAGGGTGTTGCATCAATCTTTTCTTCAAAGCGAAGTGTTGAATTTCCGATTTGGAAGGAAACACTTTTTTCGGATTGTGCCAGAGTCTTCAATTCCAATACCTCGGCATAAAACGCAGCTTGCTCCCTAAGTTTTGAAGTGTATAATGTTAATTCCTGGATCTTCATGACAAATTATGGAAGTAGCTGGTTATGGAATATTATAATTCACTGTTCTTGTATTCCTCGAAGATAATAAATCTTTAATATACCGGAGGCAGATCATGGGCGTTTGGGAGTAGGAGATGGCGGGCATCAATGGCAGCGTCTATAGCTGTATTCGCTTGCCAGTTTACTTCGTTCTTAATAGCTTGTCTAAGGACCCCTTAAAATTATGGTCAAAAATCAATTTCAATTGCCTCGCCTATTCTGTCACTTTGGGTCATGCCAATAGGATTAGAATATTTTGTGGATAACTCTTTGTGGTTTTATGTGATTACTGGTTATTATTTCAAAATCGATAACACCCAATACCAACTTTTCATCAGTTAAAACCTCCACTTTCCACAATCCGTCCACTACATTGTTTTTATAGGTATAACCGCGATAACCGCCATCCCTGCCACCTTTTATGTCGTAGCCAATATCTTCTATTATTTCCCACTCAAACGTCTTGTCGTTGTACCATTTCCAGCGATGAAATACCGATTTTTTAAAATCGGTCGGAGCAAATATGGAGGAGAAAACATAAACGTCATCATTAGTTTGTTGAATGAATTTTAACCTGTGCTTTCGCCAAAAGATATACCATTCATCCGTTTCGTAGGCAACCATATAATTGTTGTTCTCCACCCTAACACTGTGAGCTACTATCCCGTTGTTCAAGGCAAGGGGGACAGGTGGAATTAGCCTAAAAAAGTAGAATATATTGATCAATAGGTAGATGGACATTACGAGTCCTATTAGCTTCCCTAAATGTATCTCGGTCCTGCTTGTGGGACTTGACCTATATATAAGTGTAATGAGCGTTAATGTACAGCATAGACTAACTGCACCCGATATCACAAAAATATTGGGACTCATTTCCTTGATGAATACAGGAACCATAAAAGTGAAGAAGGTGAAACTGATAAAAAAATATACACTAAACTGTAAGTATTTATTGGATATTCTTTTTTTTAAAATTTCATTGGCAAACAGCAGACCGAGAAGGATGATCAGGAAGAATACTGTTTTGGACATGGACACACTGCGCGAGAAATACACGACATAGGCACTGGAAAGTCCACCAAAAAAAAATTGGATGGCCAATGGGTAATATTCTTCAAATCTTTCAAGTATGGTATTTTTCCATTTACCGTCATCAGCTAAATTATAGAGGTAAAGCACAATGGTTAAGGAAGTCATATGCAGACACAGTACCGTAAGATCATATAGTCTATCTATACGTCCCAGTGTTAGGGTGTCAAAAATAAATCCGCCGATGAAAAATAGGATGGGGGCATATTTTTCATGTTTTCTTATAAATCGCCGTAATCGGCTATTTCTAAACTGTACTAGGCGTCTTTTCATCTCATTGGTAAGGACCTAAAACTAGAGCAAAGGAAGCTATTGGGATGACCCTTATCAATACTTTTTTGCTCCAAGTACGTTATGGTGATCCAAAGATTAAATTCTATGGGATAATAGGGATGGCCTTATTGCCCCCCGTACAGTTTGTAAACTTCGGAACCGGCGCTTAAAAAAGCTCCTGTACCATAGACTTCGGTCTTATCGGCCCAAGCCTTTCCAGGGGCAGCACCAATAGGCTGAACATAACCTAGCATACCTTCAGGGGTAACATGGCCAACCAGGGCGTTCCATCCCTTTTGTACGGCTGGACCAAAAGTTGCTTTATCCAAGATGCCTTGGTTTATACCCCATGCCAAACCGTAAACATTAAATGAGGTGCCACTGGTCTCTGGGGTAGGGTAGAATTTTTGGCCCAATAGGCTCATGGCCCAATGGCCTTCCGGACTTTGAATTTTCAGCAGTTTGTCTGCCATTTTCTTATAGATATTAAGAAAGTATTTATACTCTTTACTCTGAGGATCCAATTCGTTCATAACATTAACGAGGCCTGCAAAAACCCATCCGTTGCCCCTTGCCCAGAATATTTTAGTGCCGTTGTCCAATTTGCCCATATAGCTTTCGTCCCTATAATAAAGATTTTCCTTCTTGTCGAATAAGAAATCGGTGGTAGCCTTAAATTCGGTCATCATAAAGTCAAGATACTTTTTTTCTCCCGTCAAGTTATAAAGTTTTGCCCAAACCGGGGGAGACATGAATAGGGCATCGCACCAGTTCCAACGGCTCTGGTGATAAGGCGATTTCCATTTCAGGGAAGTTTGAGCAGGATGATACATAATAAAATTGAACTGCTCTTTGGTGGGCTCTATCATTTTATCGTCCTGATACTTTCTATATAGATCAATATATAACTGACCTACGGTATGATCATCGGCATGGTATTTTCTGCGGTGTAATTGCCAATCATGTTTTTCACCAATATCTTTGAGCCACTCATAATATTTGTCATTTTCTGCCATGGCTGCCCATTTCACCATGCCTACATACAAGGCGCCGTTGGTCCAGTCCAATGGGTGGTGAGGCTTTTCATGTCCGCTGTACAGACCCTCGTAATTATCTATCTGCCAGTCGGCCACTTTTTCCATGACATTTATAACTTCGCTAGGTTTTATTTCCTGGGCTTGGGAAAGGGAGCTAATGGCAAATAGTAGAAACGCTTTAAAAATGGTTGATCTGATCATTGATTGGATAATTTTTTATAGTTGATTATTGGCGAGTTATAGCACTAAAGGATTTTGAAAACAAAACTTCCATTCACTTTGGATATTTTTTGGAAAACCATTTATACTGATAACATTCTTCAATAATAATAAATATTCGGTTAAAATCTTTTTAATTAAGTGAATATTATGGTGTTATTGTAATAAAGATGTAATTAGGGATTGGAATGTTTGGTCTTACCAATTTTGCTAAAAAATAGGGATGGATGCTGTTGTTCCTGTTACTTGGACCTATTTGATAGGGCCAATAAAACCGAGATGGCTTTTTCCGAGTCCTTGGTGTCCACAAAAATATGGTCGTGATAATAACCGGCTATAACATTACAGCTTATATTATTTTTGGCCAGTTCTGATGAAAACATAGCGGTGAGGCCTACTGACTCCAGTGAGGAATGGATCCTTAAGGTAATCCAAGAAGCTACATATTGGTAAGAGAGCTTTAATTCGTCCGCTTTGTTTTTTTCTACTATTACAGTGGTTCCTTCTTTTTCCTTGAATTCACAAATGGTATCTTTTCGGTCTATATCATCCAAGTTTTCCACAGTAGAAAAGACGTATTTCCCTTGGTTCAATTTAGGGGACATTTCATTTATTAGTTTGGATAGTTCTGTTTCACCCCTCATTTAATTCTGTTTTTTTATTGGCTCTGCAAAATTATTTAGCTTATACATTAAGTTTGTGGGCCATTTTTTGAGCGGTCAAAGCCAATTCAGTAGCTAGGAAACAATGGTCTTGTGACATTGCCGTTTCGGTACGGTGCACCACATCGTGGACAAGCTGTTGGCCATAGGGCATATAGATATTGGAACAATCAAAATATTTTGTTTCTTTTTGGTTTACCAAGAATAGGTGATTGCCCCCTTCACGACCGGCAATATCGATATACTTTCGCATTTCTATATACCCTTCCGTCCCCAGTATGAAGGTACGCCCATCTCCCCAAGTATCCAGTCCGTCTGGTGTAAACCAATCGATTCTAATGTAGCCGGTAGCATGGGAACTTCTTACGCTCATATCTCCAAAATCCTGATATTTGGGAACTTCTGAATTATTAAAATTTCCAATTTGGGAAAAATTGACATCTGCCTGTTTGGAGTTGGTGTAAAATAAAAATTGGTCACATTGGTGGGAGCCAATGTCACATAAAATGCCCCCGGCCTTATTGGGATCAAAAAACCAGTCGGGACGTGATTCTGGTCGCATTCGGTGCGGTCCAAGTCCGATGGTCTGGACCACTTTTCCAATGGCTCCTGCACTTACCAATTCCCCGGCTTTTACAGAGGCCGGATTGCCTAAACGTTCACTATAGACTATGGAATAAATTCGCTTCGTCTCCTTTTGTACATTTTTTACTTCTGTAAACTGTTCCAAGGTAAGAATGCCGGGCTTGTCCGTCATATAATCCTTTCCTGACTTCATAACCCGAACTCCTATCGGAGCCCTTTCTATTGGAATGGCTGCGCTGGCCACTAGTTGAATAGAATTGTCCTCAATAATTTCTTTCTCGCTTTTTGCGATTTTAACGTTTGGGTAGCGCTTGGTGAATTGCTGCAACAATTCCGGCTCTTTGGCAAAAACGGCTACCATAATGCCTCCACCGTTGATTAGAGAATCTACCATACCATAAATATGGCCATGGTTTAACCCTATTACAGAAAACCTAATGGATTCTTTGTTGCCCAAAGGTTTGTTGGGCGGTAAAATAATTTCTTCAGGTCTTGAAGTATTATGTAAGCTTTGGCCAAAAAGTTGGGATGGAATCATGGCAGTGGTGGCTATTCCGGCTATCGAAGCGAAGGATTGACTAATAAATTTGCGTCTATTGGATTCCATATGATTGATTTTTAACTTAAATTAATAGTAATATAATAAGAAAATTTTGCAAATTTTAAAGAAAGGTCAATCCGTTCCCATTTAGGGGTAGTTTGTAGTTCTATCAATAAGAAATTCAGCCCTGTTATTGGCGCTATGATATTTATCATTTAAAAGAACCCGAGTATTGGATACTTTTAGATTGCAGTAATTCAAAAATTGAATATTATGTCTAAAATTAACAAGAGTACAACTAAAAAAATTTACTGGATTTTAATAATCCTATCGATCGTAATAGGATTTGTTTTTTATGGTACTTTGAAGGACCAATTTGGTCTGCCCTTCCTTATTTTTTTCTCCGGTGTCCCTTTTTTATTATTCGTTACAGGAAGTTTTGGTTTGATGTGGCCAAAAATTAAACCGACAGGGGACGAAGTGTATATTAGTCATGCCTTGTTAATAGGGCTTCTTTTTATTGTTCTATTTTTTATTCATGTTTGGATTATTTTACCTCGTATCTGTCCAGATTTCGGAGCATGTTTAGGTGTTTAATTTCAAAATGAGACAACGATAGAAAACGATAAATAGATATATGAGGCTGATTATCCTTTTTAATTTGCTGTTAAGTTTGTTTTATGCCAAGAATGGAAAGTAGGGAAAACGAGTGCACGTTGCCTTTTAAGCTCTTACATAGTAGGATATGAGGTGCCACATTAGCAGTATGTAAAATTAAGTGATACAACTCAAATTGGAAGGATATATGATGGATTTGGGAAAAGTCATTATAATGGATTAAATTTTCCAGGGTATGAATATTAGTTTTTAAGGACTATCTACCATAATCGCCCTTTGCATAAGAGGTTACAATACTACTGTTGGGAGTTTTACAGTTATTTGGGAAGTCGAAGAAATAAATACAGTGGGGCAGGCCATTGTTAAAGTCGATTTTCACCCAGCCTTGACTACTACTGCCAAATCCGGTATAACTATAGTTGGCTTTTAAAGATTTAGGTCTTCCTTCGCTATCATTGGACAGTATGGAAACCGCTGAAATACTCCCGTGAGAATAACGATTAAACGACCAGGTTTGGGATTGGTTGGCCACGAGGTCATCTATCAACTTGTTGTAATCCTGTGCACCCGTAGGCCCTCCGAATTTTTTCATGGTGGCATATTTACTGCTGCCCTCCATACGGATAGAGGGTTTGTTCAAAGCAAATAATTTTAGATTCTCTTCAAATCGTTGAACACCGGGACTATTACAGGAATTTAGCTTAAAAATTTGGAGCATATCATTTTTTAGACCTTTGGACTTATGCATCAAATCAACAGAATTGCCCATAGCATTTGGGTCCAATATCATTTCCATTGTGGTCTGAAGGGCATCCGCCCTATGCATATTCTCAACTTCTATTTTGGCGTTATATAAGTCAGGACGAGCAAATAGGCCAGTGCCAACCCACTTATATTCCACACAGGTCCTACTAAGCACATCGCCATATATATTTTTGGAAACCTCTTCCACTGCGCATACCTGTTCCATAATCTCAACCTTGTTAGCCGGAAGGTAGCTAGGGCACTGCCTGCCAAAAGCTCTCAAATATTGTTCAAAAATCATGAGGAATTCCACATCCTCGCGCGTGGTATCAATATTTTCAAAATGTCCCCTGAAAATATAATCGTAGAACTCCGCGTTGTACAAACCATCGGTATTAAATACCAAAGTTTGTGTGGACTTGCCCCGCTTTTCCGAATGTTCTGGTATTAATTGGTTAAAGGAAGTTGTAAAAATAAAGATAGCGCCTAGGAACAAAATCCTAATACAGTAATTGCTTTTCCACATTTTAAATTTAGGTTGCTTAGATTTAAAATCTCGGTTAATAGATTGGTTACCTGATAAATATACAAATAATAATAAGTTTGGAAAACGCTTCATGCTATTGGTATCATGCGTACTATCCTATAGCATTCAATTAGTATTCCCCGAATTAAACCTTAGGTTTCCAGGATCCATTATTATTAAAAACTACCGCCTAGGGGTATTCTCCTGAATTTGGGATGAGGTACTTAAATAAAATGTACTCCCCCTCATTGGAAAGGCCTTCGGATACTGGTTTCCATCCTTGTTTTAAATAGAAATTTAGGGCCGATCTGTTTTTTATGAGACACTTTAGCGTAAGATCGGAATTAGCTCTGTTAATTACGCTGTTCAATAACCGTGATCCAATGCCTTTATTTTGAAAATGATTGGAGATGTACAAATGATGAATAAAGTTATCCTTGGACCAAACCGAAACAAATCCCACAATTTTATAGTCCACTTTAGCAACCAAAATGAATTCGCCTTCAGTGTCCTGATCAAAGGATGAGGGTATAAGGGATTCCGGATCCAACCAACTAAAGTTGGTCTGACGAACCTCTAAATAAATTTGAGCAAGCCTCTCCCGATGATTTTCATTAAAACCTGTTATTTCGATTTCCAAATACGTCACTTGTTTTTGATATACTTCTGACGGCTGTTGGGCATTGGATCTTGATCCTAATAAATATTACTAATAAGATCCTTCAAAAGCTTAATGAGATTCTGTAACCAAAGGTTTTTCATTTTTTAATATGCCCATTACCAAAAGCATACATACAGCGCTCAATAGCGCTATTAATGTAATGATATACCAGGTAGCATTAAACCCCAATTTGTCCACTAAATTCATTCCAATACTGTGGCCAAAAATATGTGCTACAGAAAAGGATATGGAATAATATGCCATATACTGCCCTTGGTTTCCCTTTATAGACCTGTTCAAGGCCAAGGAATTTGAAAAAGGAAATACGATCATTTCCCCTACGGTCATTAAAATCATTCCAATCACCAACATACCTATCCATCCCATCAGATTAATCGCAATAAAGCTCATTGCGGTTAGAAGCACGCCTATCAAAACAAGTTTGGACATACTATTTTTACTGCTTTCAAGCCATTTTATCAAAGGCATTTCAAAAATAAAAATGAGGAATCCGTTTAAACCTAGTAGCAGGCCGATTTCTGCTTCCGTTAATTGATGAATATCTCTATAGAATAGGGGAAGGGTAGATAATAATTGAAAAAAAGCCAACCCAAAAAGTGCCATCCCAACCAGGAGAATCAAATATGCCCTGTCTGCATAGGCGGGAGTCGGATTTGCAACTTTTTGTTGATCAATTGTTTTTGCTTTTCTAGGGTTTAGAATATTCAACAATAATATACCGGCAATACAACAAGTAATACCGTCTGCCCAAAATAGCCCACCATAACTTAAGGCTAATATAATTAGGCCTCCCAATGCCGGTCCTGCGGAAAAACCTAAATTAATGGCCAATCTGATCAAGGTGATGGAGCGGGTCCTATTTTCCGGTTTGCTATAGGCGCTTATTGCTACAAACATGGCCGGACGAAACATATCGGCCAGCACCATTAATACAAATACGCCCATGCAAAACCCAACGAAGGTGGTAATATACTGTAGGATGATAAAAAACATTCCTGAGGCCAATAGGCTTAATACCATTACCTTATAATAACCTATCTTATCGGTAAGTTTTCCTCCTACCCAAGAACCGACTACAGATCCCAATCCGAAAAATGCCATTATCCATCCGACATCGGAAAGTGTAAAGCCCAAACTTTTGGTGAGATACAGTGACAAAAAGGGGACTACCATGGTACCGGCCCTATTGATAAGCGTAATCAATGCCAACCACCAAACTTCTTTGGATAAGCCACCAAAAGTGTTAATATAATTGAAGAGTAGTTTTCTCATTTTAATCATTTATTATCTATTCCTTACAGATATACCCTTTTAGACCGCAATGATTGATGGCAAAGTTGAAAAAGAAATCTGTCTAAAACTTGGCTGCAATAAGGGTCTATTTTGAATTGGTAATAAATTGGGTTTTTTTGTTACAAATTATTTTCCAAAAAAGGGGATAGGCTACAAATCATCCGCTTTGGCGTTTTTTACGATCATCTTGTTCCAATTTATACCTTCAAGATAGATTTATTGCAATAGGTTGCTTTTTCAAAATCCCGAATGTTTATAGAAATAATGGGAACTTCGGGAAACATTGGTTTCAATGCTTCAATTATATTTTTTGATAAGTTACTTTTTTGGGCTGTGCTCCGTCCCTCCATTATATTGGCAAAAATGTGAATGAAGTCGTCCGAGGTATTTCCTATGGTATAGAATTTATAGGGGTTTATTCTAACCTTAATATCCCCTTTGTCAAAAAGTTCTGTAGACTCGGCGGTATCATATACCTTTTGAATAATTTCTTTCGGAGTTTTGAAATTAATAATGTTTTCTGAGCAATCTATTACAAAGTGTGGCATATGTCTATTTTATTTTGTTTCTGTAGCAAAGATGCTCGCAAAAAGTAAAAATGTATTGTTTTATAAGGAGTACTATTTGTTCCAAAAGAATTATCATTTCTTCTAAGCGGTTCAAGTGAGTACTCCTATTTTTTTAACCAATACCTAGGCAGTCTTAAACAATTCCTCCTTGGTCTTTCTTATTTTTTTTCTCTGCTGTGTTTTATCGGCGGCAGATCTATAGCCCACTGGTGCAATAACCGCTGCATTGAGTCCCAGTTCATCCAATCCCAATATTTGATTGTAGGCCTGGTTGTCAAATCCTTCCATGGGGCAGGCATCAATCTTCAATTCCGCACAGGCCAACAGTAGATTGTTCATGGCCAGATAAGTTTGCTTTTCGGACCAGCTTTTTCGTTCCGCCGCCGGCATTTTGTCAATGCTTGTTTTTATAAATTCCCCGTACTGTTTTACATCATCGGAAGCTGTGCCCTGTGTGCTAATAATCCGTTGTATGTAATCGTCTACATGCCGATCGTAATCGAGGGTATAATTACAAAAAACGAATAGTTGTGATGCGTCCGTGATTTGCTTTTGGTCCCAAGAGGCTTTTCGGAGTGCTGCCCTAATTTCATCATTTTCAATGATCAATACTTTATAGAGCTGTAGGCCGTAGGAAGAAACGGATAGCCTTATGGCTTCTTTAAGAAATTCTAGGTCTTGATTACTAACCTTTTTATTCGGGTCAAAAACTTTTGTGGCATATCGCCAATTGAGATTGTCTATTAGGTTCATTTTATCTGTTTTAATGTTTTACAAAATTTTTAAGTAGGAAATCTTCTTGAAATCCTGTTTTTAGGTAAAGGTCCTTTGCCATTGATGAGGCCTGAAGGGTGGCGTGGCTAGCCCCGTGTTGCTTGGCCAAATACAAGGTATGATTTAGTAGGTCTGCAGCATATCCCTTTCGCCTGTGGTCTGGTACCACACCTATGGAATGAATACCGGCAATTTTGGGGGTATCCCTATATAAAACGGCAGTTCCAATAGCCTGGGACCCATGGGTCCCTATGAGATAGTTTACCCGGTCCATAGTAAGTACAACTGTACTCGGTTTTATCCAATATCCAAAAGCTTGCAGAAAGAGGCTGGACCAAAGTGCAGCAGAGCTGGCGTCGGTTACCTTATGGAAATCAAGCCTTGGCGATTGATCATGGATGTCATTGAGACGTATTGACATACCGGTCAATTCATTTTTTAATGTAAAGCCATTGAGCTCTAAAATTTCTTCCGGGACATCGGGCTGCCAGAGTGGAATTGTAATGCCATCACAATTATATTCCGTAAGGGCTACCTTTAGTAGCTTTTCTGTCGGAGACCTATGAAACCATAGTTTGTTTGGCCATTGTGATTCCGCCACTGAACTGATGGCGTAGTCTTCATTGTTGTAATATTGGCCGTCGGCCTGTCCTGCAAGGCGCCAAAGGCTAGTTAGGTTGCTGATGTTTTCTCTGTTCAAATCCATATCATTAATATTTTATCAGTATTATTCCTAAGGTCATCACCATCATCCCTAAAACTTTCTTGAGGGTAATAGGTTCAACTGGCATTCCGAACCAACCAAAATGCCCTGCTATTGCCGCAAATATTATTTGACCGCTCAGTCCAAAAATCACGGCAGTAGAGATACCAATGCGGGGTATTATGTAATAGAAGAGTGTTACTGCCAAGAAACTAATGGCACCTCCAGTAAACCACATATAGGTGGGGATCAACTGTAATTGGTCCAAGCTGGGAAGTTCACGGACAGTCATGAAAACGGCGAGCAGGGTAAAACTGGCGCTCATGACCAAGGCCGCTGAGGTAGCCAATAAGGTGTTGTTTAAAAGTACCCCAAGTCGAGCGTTTATTCCGCCCTGGATTACGACCATAATTCCTACCGAAAATGAGAGAAGTAATAGTGATGAATTGTTCATAGCCTTATTTTTTAGTATTGATCGGGATAGCTATGGGTCTAAGGGGGGATCCGCTTGCACCCTTTAATTTAAGGGAAGCCGCAATGAAAGCAAATTCGTATTGTTTATCTTTTGACAAGTCTTCCAAGAATAGCTGCTCTATGAACATTACTCCTTTTTCGGCAAGTAAGTAGGTATGTACAGGTACCCAGTTGTCTTCCCGCTCTGGTGGGAATGCTTCAAAACTAAGATTATCGGCCCCTAAGAGCATAATTCTTTGGTCTTCGACCAGCCACTTAACCGCATCCAAGCTTATACCCGGATAGTTATCTAGGTACTGTGAGGCATTTTCATAAAATTTGGCTTGGCCGGTCCTAATTAGGACAACGTCCCCGCTTTTCAGCTTTATGCCTTGTTTTTCCAAGGTGAGCTGTAGATCTTGTGATGTGATGCGATAGTTTTTGGGAAGTGGTCCTTTAGCATGTGCAACGTCCAAGAGTACCCCTCTGGCAATAATGGGAGGAATGGATTCTGCCCCGGTTTTCTTCCAGCCCTTGTCCCCAAGGTACTCTTCGTGGCTAAAGCCGTTCCAGATTTTTCCATGTAGACCAAAATGGTTCAGGGCGTCTATATGGGTTCCCATATGGGTATACATGGAGATGGCATCTCCGGTATAACTAACTTTTTTGTTCATCCCTTTTCCCAGACCATTGGGGTTGTCCACTACGGTACCCTGCGGGGTATGTGTAAGCCAATACTGATATCCCGGGTCTCCCAGGGAATGAAAGCTGGGCATCCCTACAAAGTAATTTACACTGAGGTCATAGGACTTACCTGAGGTTATTTTGGACAATACCTGAAGCTTTGAAGCCTCGGTCATCATGTTAAGGGCGCCAATTTCATCTTGTGGTCCCCAAGGACTTGTTCCAACTGTTTCTTGTTGTTGCCCTCTCGCCTGGAGCTGTAGGAAGAGGAGAACTGCAATTAAAATGTTTGTTCTTTTCATGGTTTAAATATTTTGTTTGTACAAATATTGAAACCATGGAGCCCAATTCCATTAAGGTATCTTAAGAACGCTATTGATCCCTAATATTTTTTCGGATGGTGCTCAGATGTTCGGGACTTACACCCAAATAGGAAGCTAGCATGTATTGTGGAATCTGTTGTTCTATGTCGCGGTAGCGACTAATAAATTCCAGATATCGCTGTTCGGCAGACTGACTCATATTATTGATCGTTCTTTCCATTAACGCCACATAGCCATTTTGTGTTTTGATACGGAAAAACCGATCCATCATATGGATTTTATCAAAGAGTTCATTTAATTTATCCCTATGGATTTGTATCACGATGCTATCTGTTATGGCCTGAATGAAGAAAGTTGCGGGTTTTTGGGTGAGATAGGCATACAGGTCGTTTAGCCACCAGCCACTTATTCCAAACTGTAGAATATGTTCTGCACCCAATTCATCTATGCTGTACAATTTTAGACACCCCTGGGAAATAAAGCGCATATGATTGGAGTACTCCCCACTTTGAAGTAAAAATTGTTTCTTTTTGAGATGGACAGTTTCAAAAGATTTGTGGATCAGTTTGGATTCATCTTCTGTAATAGGGACCAATTCCTTAATATTTCCAATGAGGAGGTCATACATTGTTTACAGCTTGGATTATACAAATATTTTTTATGTTTAAAATTCGATAAAATTCTTAATTGACACAAGGTGTAGTCATTTTTTCTTAATGTAGATTAATGAATTTTAATTTTGAAGCCAATAGTTTAGCAAAGAAATATAAAACCTTTTACGATGAAACGAATCGCAAAAATTTCTGGAATAGCCTATGTAATGATTTTTATTTCTGGTTTTTATGCCAATTTTTCTATCCTTGAAAGTCTAGTGGATATGAATGCCCCTGCACTGACCCTTACAAATTTGGTCAATGGGCACTCTCAGTTCGGGTATGGCCTGTTAGGATTCCTAGTGATGTTGTTATTTGATATTGTATTGGTCTGGTCACTTTTTTATTTGACAAAATCCGTTAGTAGGTATTTATCTTATGTAGCTTCTTTGTTCCGACTACTGCATGCTATTTTTTTCGGTATAGCCTTATCCAAATTGTGGAAGGCCTACCAATTAACCCATAATGCAGATATGGGCACAGGCATGGAACAGGAAATTATGCAATTATTGTCGGGTTTTGACGTCATATGGACCATAGGACTTTTAATCTTTGGGTTACATTTATTTGTCCTTGGATTTTTGGGCCTGAAGTCGACCATTATTCCAAAAATTATTGGGTTGTTGTTAATACTTGCTGCAGTGGGTTATCTCATTGATGGCATCGCAAAATTAACGTTTGAAAATTATGACCAATACCAATCTTATTTTGAAGCGGGTGTGGTAATGACGGGCGTAATAGGGGAGCTATCATTTACTATTTGGCTCTTGGTGAAGGGGTTGAAAAAGGAGGGAAGTATGAAATTTGAAAAGACGGAATAAACCTAAAATTAATTAATTTTGGGGGAATGAAAACATTGGAACAACAACGACTTGAATTTTCAAAAGGACCGTTTTTAGCAACACCTTTATCGGGTTTAATAGCCTGGTTATTGGTAGCCATATCAGGCATTTTCCTCTCCGATAGGGTTACCGTATGGGTACTTTTTATAGCAACTGGTAGTATTGTATACCTGGCATTGTTTATATCGAAATTCACTGGTGAGAATTTTTTGGACAAGAACAAAGCTAAAAATGTGTTCGATGATCTATTCCTCTTTTCTGTTGCCCAGGCGGTTATGGCCTACGCCATTGCAATTCCGTTTTTCTTGATTGATTATACCTCCTTGCCTTTATCCGTGGGGATATTGACCGGAACCATGTGGCTGCCTTTTTCTTGGATTATAAAGCATTGGATCGGCATTGCCCATGCTGTAGTTAGAACAATCTGTATAGTTGTTTTGTGGTATGTATTTCCGGATTTAAGGTTCGTTACAATACCCTTGGCCATTGTTATTATATACGTGGCAACTCTTATTATTTTATATTACAGGAATAAAAACACCAGTATGAGAGGTGTGTTGGACTAAGTTTCTAAAAATTCAAGGGTCAACCAAGATGGGTTAGTTTTACGGATGTAATCTCAAATTGGTCCTTGGGGTTCAAGTTGAAATTTATTTAATATCATCTTTAAAATGTCCCCCATGTTTTCCTTTTGAGAATTTGGTTTTATTAAAATTATTTGATTCTCCTTTGGCAATCGTAAGGCTTTTCCATTCACGTCCTTTGATCATGCGGCCTATATAAACAATTTGCCCTATATGGTAGGAATAATGGCCCAATTGTCTATTAAAGGCCTCAAGAATAGAGTGAGACTGATTTCTAATATAAATCACGGCATCAAAATTACTCTCGTTGACCGAATTAAGTGCCTCATAGAGGCAGGCCCAACCGTCATTCCACTTTGTTAGTAGATCCTCCTTGGTTTTGATAAAAGGTTCAAATTCCTGATCTCTATTTCTCCATTCCTTTTCTCCGTCAGCGGTTAGAAAATCAGTCCATCTAGATTTCATATTTCCCGATAGGTGATTTACGATTACAGCAATTGAATTGGATTCATCATTGTACTGCCAAAAAAAATCTCTTTCATCCAACTGGTCAAAAGTTCTTTCACCAAGGGATTTATAGTATTGGAACTGTTTTTTAATACTATTTAGATATTCTGCTTCCATATAGGATCTATTCTGGTTATGGCTTAAATTAAGAATTCTTTTTAATTAGTGACGCTTTGAAGGAATTACTTTAAGCCGTCGGGGCTCTCTTCCCTTCGCATTGTTGATCACCTTATTAATTCAAATTCCACATCATTATCATCCAAATCTCTAATTCTGGTAAATTCAAGTCGTTCCAGCAGTTGTATTGCCTTTTTGTTTTCTTGGCTTGTTATGGCCCAAATTCGTTTTAAACCAATGTTATTTATTCCAAAATCTATGGCCAATAACATGGCTGAGGTCATAAAACCTTGTCCACGGTAATGGGGCAATAGCACGCAACCTAGTTCTCCTTCCCCTTTGTCAAGGCCACGATAGTAACCGCAAGTCCCCACAATTTTGTTGGTTCTGTTGTCAAAAATCCCCCAATGAATGGAGTTGCCATCCTCATAATCTTTATTGATCTTTGAATTCATTACAATCGCCTGTTGTAAAGATGTGGCCTGGGTAGCGTCATAAAATGAAATGTCTATAATGTCATTAATGTCTGAATCCCGAATCTGTCGTAACGATATATTGAAATTAGAAACACGGGGAAAATTTAAATAAGGAGGCGTATTGATTTTGCTCATTGATACCTGGGTTTAATTGAGGTTACTTGGTGCCATGGATTCTATTAACTTGGCGCTAAGCGATATGTTAATGTTGTCTATCAACCGTATAATTCAGTTCTGTTGATCCGTAAGTAAATAGTAGGGTACTCACTAGTTCCAGTTTTATTTTGTCCTTGATGTCTACAAACAGAGGAATTCCTTCCCCAATTATAATTGGATTTGATTACAAGTTACACTATACCTCATAAGTTGAATATGGTAATTGCGATTTATTTAGCGTCTTTAACTATCCAAATGTAGTTGTAGTATCTTTGCCCACCTTCATCTGTTGGTCCATTTTCATGTTCTGTATCAAAGGGGACAGCCACTACACCGTGAAAATCCAATCCATCCGGATTTACAGCCCGTACAAAAAGCTGACTTGTAAGGTAGTGCCATCTAATTATTTTCTAATTATACGAAGTCATTGTGGTTTGAAAGTTTTGAATTCAAATTATTTATTTATTATAAATGAATTTTTCCTCAATCAGTTCTTTGTTTACCATCATTGCTGTCGTTGTTCCCATTGCTACTGCGTTTGCGACTGTTCGCAGGCGGGTTACGTTATCGCCACATGCAAAAACGCCTTTGATTCTCGTTTGGTGGGAAGTATCAATATTAATGTAGCCGTCTTTGGTAAGTTCACAGCCTAATTGTTCAGGTATCTGGCAATTTTGCTCGAATGGCAGCCGAGTGTAAATGGCCCTAACCATTTTCTTCGAGCCGTCTGTAAATATGATATTTTGAAGATGTCCATTGCTGTGTTCTAATTCTTCAATTTCTTTTTCTACTATTTTAATGTGATGACTTTCAAGGTTTGCTGTTTGTTCGGCAGTCAATGTTGATTTTCCATTTGTAAATAATGTCAAATCCTTTGTCCAATTTGAAATAAGCTTAGAAAATTCAAATCCATATTCTCCATTGCCCAAAATTCCTGTTGTTTCGGTTTTTACTTCGTATCCATGGCAATAAGGACAGTGTAAAACCGAAATTCCCCAACACTCGGAAAAACCTTTGATATTGGACATTTCATCTTTAATTCCCGTTGCGAAAATCAACTTGTTTGCAGTGAGTTTTTTTCCAGTTGATGTTTGCATTTCAAAACCATTTTCAGTTTTACTTGCATTTGTTGCCAAATCATTTAAAAATTCAACTGTGTTATACTTTGACAGCTGTTGCTTTGCAAGGATTGTAATTTCTTGAGGTGTTTTTCCGTCTTGCGTCAAAAAGTTATGTGAATGTGGGGTTTGCCTATTACAAGGTTCCCCGCTATCGATAATCAGTACTTTTCTTAAAGCCCTGCCTAGTGTCATTGCAGCTGCAAGTCCTGAATAACTCCCTCCTATAATGATTACATCAAAGTGCTTTTTATTTGTCATTTCATTTTTATTTAATACTAAGTTGATAGTAATAGGAAGGGCAAATGCTGTTAGCATAAGCCCACTTTGTTTAATGAAGTTTTTCCTGTTAAGGTTTTTCATTTTTGGATATTCTTTGCAGTATTTTATTTACCAATGGTAGGCCTACAAATACCATCCATGGAACCAGCACTATTGTTAATGAAAGTGTTTTTATATACAAGGGAAGGTTGGTTAAATAGCTTCCAAGCAAAACATTAAATATTGTAATGGAGGGATAAATCACTATCCATACCTTAATTGCCTGTATGATTTTTGCTTTTGTAGTCATTTCTATTATTTTATGGTTTTATTATTTGTCCTGTTACGGATCCAAACAAACTTTTCTTGAAGCCATATTCCAACTGTTTCATTGTTGTAGGAGTTTCACCAGGGAAATATGGAAAATATTGCGGAGAATTTTCAATGACAGTTGGGCTTACTGCATTGATTCGAATACCGCTCTCCAGTTCAATGGCCGCTGCCCGTACAAATGCTTCAACAGCTCCGTTTGCGGCCGAGGCATTGGCAAAATGTAATTGTGGCTCGTAGGTCAGTGCCCCTGAGATTAAAGTAAAGGAACCTTTGGGTTTAATGTAATGCTGACCGATGAGTACCAAATTGATTTGTCCCATCATTTTCCCTTCAATTCCAGTTCTGAAAGTTTGGTCATTTAGATTTTTCCAAGGACCTACGTATGTGGGGCCGGCAGTTGAAATCAGGGCATCAAAAGAACCAACTTTTTCAAACATATCTTTTATTGATTTGGTAGAAGCTGTGTCTACCTTTATATCGGCTGAAGTTCTACTCGCTCTAATTATTTCATGGTTTTCTTTTTCTAGCGAATTGGCAATAAAATGACCCATTGTACCTGATGCGCCTACTATGATAATTCTTTTTTGTGTATTCATTTTATTGATGTTTTAATTATTGTGGTATAAAATTACATTGACGTAACAGCTATCTGATAGGACATTTGGTTAGTTCAATAGGACTGTTTTAAAATTTTTGTTCAAGCTGATTATAAAGTCAATTTTAGAAATACGCCATAATTGTTTTTGGTAAATTTCATTTCACTATAGAGGTCATAATTGTGAGCAAATCCAAAACTGAAGTACTTATACGTTAAGCCCAAACGGCTATAGGCATAGCTTCGGAAATGACTTCCATTTTCTAGATTATGGCTGTAATAAAATTGTAGGCGTGAATAAACGGACCAATTCTCATTTATGATAGGCTTATATTCTATGAGTGCAAAATTGGAAATCTTGTGACTGTTGATAAAATAATAACTGGGCATGTACATTAGTGAAAGCGTTTTGCTCTGATGGACGTATTGTAAGCCAGCAAAGTTTTGGAGACCTTCTATGGAAGTAAAACTTGTACCGGAATTTATACTGATTCCTTTGAATAAGTGATGATAAATAAGTGTTGTGTTTTGAAATTCATTGTTGCCGAGATTGTCTTCGTAATCGGCAGTGTATGACGAAACGGACAGCAAGCCAATTTTTTTCTTATCTACAAAAACCTTGTTTACCAAAAGCTGCAAAAATTGACGTTTGTCGCCAATCATTTCTTCAACAGAAATTGATTTGGGTTTGTAATTGTATGTGGAGTCTTGGGCTTGTAAATTTTGTGTGCTGAATGCAGCACTGATTAAAATTGATATGAAATGAATCTTTTTCATGTAGATACTTTTTTGTGGTGATAAAAAAAATAACACCGCAAAAGTATCTAGGAGAAAAGCCTGTCTTATAGGACAGATTTCAAGTTGAATAGGACTTACTTAAAATTTTGTCGAAATGCCTCGGGAGTTAGCCCCGTTTGCTTTTTGAAAAAGCGTATAAAATAGGAAGTATCATCGTAGCCCAGCATATCGGCTACTTGATTTACTTGATTACCTGTGCCAATTAGCATCCGCTTGGCCTCTAAAATAATATGTTCATTGATAAGCTCCGAACCGGTTTTTTCAAGCGTTGCCTTTGTAATGGCGTTCAGTTGATAAGGGGTTATACTCAACATTTTAGCGTATTCGCTTACTTGCTTTTTGGTGCGAATGTTTTTTTCCAGTAGGTATTGTAATTCTTCCAAACGTTCTTGGGCATATAGTTTGGCTTTGTTGACAATGTTATTTGGGTTGTTACTTTCACGCACTAATTCTATGAAAATAATGTCTAAACTAGCTTTAACAACTTCTTTGTATCGGTCTTGTTTTTGGGTGAATTCTAGGAAAATGGCCTGTAATTGCAAATAAATCCTTTCAAATCGTTCTGTACTTAAATGGCAATGATTTTTATGGCTAACCTTACGTAATACCATATTGGAAACGTTGTCACGGGGGGCATAAAAGTCAGAAGCAAATTGAAGCATAAACCCGGTAGTACCTTGTTCTAGCTTTAATTGATGAACTTGCCCGGGACGGATAAAAAAAACAGAGTAGTTGTCCACCTTATACTTAATAAAATCTATTTCGTGGTCACCCATACCAGTTCTGATAAACAAGATAAAATAGAAGTCGTGCCGATGAAGTTCATGAATCATAGCCCCATTTATTACTAAAGGTTCAATGGCTTTTATGCTAAATCGGTCTTCAAAAAAAGAATCTTTTAAATGTCTGACGGGGATTTTTTCCATACGGTGTTTATCATTTTTTCCTTGTTAGGGTTCTGGGCTAAGTTGCATTAGCTGCCCAATATTGGGTATATATAAAGTTACGCTATATCCCTTATATGTCGATTAGGGTAATTCTGATTTATGCCAATAGCAAATAGCTTAATCGGTGCTTACTTTTACGTCTTTAAACATGAACATATTATTGCTAATTCTCAATTCCTTACCGCTTGTAGTGGTCACGTTCTTTAGTAAGACCTGACTAGTTGTGATATAGGGAAACTTCTCTTGATAGGTATTGTTGGTCATTTCTTTATTGAAATCTTTGAACAAGGCAGGCCCTTGGTAACCTTCAGGATGATCGTAATCTTCAATAATTAGGTTTTCAATGGTAATCTTTTCCGGTAAATAACAGGTGTAGCCAAAATCATGCTGCCCAGAATTGGAACCGCCAATTAGGCTAAGGTCGGTCGGACTTACTTCGGCAGGCGAAAAAACACAGTTACGAATAACGATTTCACCCTGCCATGTACTTCCGTAATCGGAGCGAAGATTTACGAGGTTTCTTCCACGGATGGTGCTGTTTTCAACGGTTAATAGTCCGCAACCAATGGCATTGATGCCCATATGTCCCAAATTGGAGTTACGAATGGTGGCATTGGCAACCCCTTTGTGGGCATCAAATCGGGAAAGGCTGCAATTGTCATAAACTAGATTCTTGGAGTAGTTGGAACTCATTATTCCCCAATATGTTCTGTCTTCCATATCATTGGTCTGACTACAGTTCACAAAGGATACATTTAGGGCACGGTTTACCTGAAGATCGTAGGAGCCCATGGATACGGACTTCCCGGCCGAACCTATTGTACTGTAGGTTTTGTGTCCGGTTAGGATTGAGTTCTTCACGGTTACGTAGGCACAGTTACTTATAGTGATAAAGCCACCGTAGGGAGCTCCATGTTCTCCTTCACCGGTAATGCGGTGAACCAGTCCGTCCACGACGACATTGGAGCGCCTTATGGCTATATTTCGACTGTAATAAGTGTATTTGGATTCAGCGCTATTGGCTATGCTGGTAAATTGTCCTCCGGTGATGTTGAGTTTGGTCTCGTCCAGGGGTAGGGCGGTTACCTCGGTAATTTGATCAAAGTCCCAGATTATTGGAGCATCCATATCCACATTGCCGTTTTTGTCAACTACGAAGATATCTGTTTGCTTAGATCCATTGTCTTGGTTGAGCCCGAAACGGATGTAGTGTTTTTGGTGGGAATTACTTACAGTAATAAGACAGGATGATGGGAGGGAAATGTCGATTTTTTTCTGATTATTCCTAAGAGAAGTTATTCCTTCCAGTTTAAACGCTTCGTGGCTGGAAGCAACAATGAAAATGGAAGCACTTCTGTTTTGGACTTTGGTGTCGTCTATAATAAAGGCCGCCGAGCCAAAATCGGTATCGGTTCCAATAATTGCAGTGCGCTCTTTTCCTCCAATATAGTAGGTGTACCCCTCGTCTGCCCTTACCAAAAGGTGGTGCTTATTGGCAAACGCATGGGCTGCGGCTATGGCATCCATATCATCTGTTTTGCCATCTCCCTTAGCACCAAAGTCACTATAACGTACTAATCCAAGAGCTTTAAAATTGAGAACATCCTTTGGAGGGACATTCACATGTAGCACCCCGTTTTTATCCGTGAATATTGGTTTTTTTTTCTTCTTGGAAGTGATAACTATATTTTCTGGCGTAAATGCCGTCTGGCCATGTATAGGATGTAAAAAGGACAGGAGGAAGATTAATAGGAAGTAAAATTTCATCATTTAGGCTTGTGGTTGGACGGTGGATTTTTGGTTTATTCGTAAATTTCATCAAAAATGGTCAAGTTTCTGCTATTAGGGCAAAAAACATTTCAAAAGACAATGGATAAATGGTAGGGGAAGGTAAAAAACTTGATTTACCCGTCTTGGTTTTGTATAGGATTTAGCCGGTGCCAATCCGCCAATTCCTGATTGTCCTTGAGTGTTTCTGCCCAAAATCCATTAAATTTCTAATTAGGATTTTTGGTTAACTACAGATGAAATTTGTAATAGGCGTTATTGCAATGAATTTGTACGCTCGTTTTATGATTACCTTTAATTTTGCTTATATTGGCTATTTCGGAGTTATGACGCCACCATTTTCGGTCAAATTGCGCCACTTTGAAAGATCTTACAATTATAAAAAAAATTTAGGTTTATATACTC
>NZ_JALKBD010000110.1 GCF_023015905.1 Arenibacter sp. F20364
TAATAGCTCTTGTCCGGGGAGAAGTATACATAGCCCATCTTCTGGACCTTGGCCCTGCGGTAATCCTTTAGCTCGTACGCACTCCCGGGCAGGGGTTTTAGGTATTCCCTTTCCACGGATTGGAACAATTCCCTGCGACTCGCCTCCTTTCGCTTGAACAATAGATCGTTATAGGCCCCCAACAGGCGTTTTATCTCCCGGTTCAGATCTGCCAAAGAGAAGAACACCATTTCCCGTATTGGGTAGTAGATACGCTGATAGGCAAGGTGCACGGCGTTCTCCACCAGGGCCTTGTCCTGGGGGGAGTACCCCCGGGCGGGGTTTATGGCGCAGTTGTAATGCCGTGCAAAATCCTTGAAGCTACGATTAATGTCCGCCTCATATCTGCTCGCCCTTGTCACCGCCGATTTCAGGTTGTCCGAGACGATGGCCTTGGGCACGCCACCGTAAAAGTTCAGGGCATTGGTGCAACAACCGATCAGGTCCTCCCGTTTTTGGCTCCTGCAGGCCTCCACATAGGTATACTGGCTATTGGGCAGGATGGCCACGAACACTTCCACCGGGACCACTTCCCCAGTGTCCCTATCAACAATATGGAGCTTCTTGCCGGCGAAGTCGATGAACATTTCCTTTCCGGGATCGTGCTCGAGTTTCATCGAGCCTTTGGTCTTGGCATATTTGCGCCGGTAATGTTCCATGAACTGGGTGTAGCCATAAGGTTCTTTGGCCTGCTGTACGTACTGCTGATAATGATATAGAAAGGTAAATCCGGGATGGTTCCGGGCCTTGTTGACCCCCTCAAAACACCGCATGAGCTCGTCGTAACGCCTGTTGTCTATGGTCGTATGGGAGGGAAAGAGGGCTTCCAGGGCCCCATTGTCAAGGGCCAATAATTCTTTAAGGGAGCGATCACAGGCCCCGAACAACCGCATATATGTATTTACCGTATTACGGGATATCCCTAAGACGGCACCTATCTTACGGTTGCTGAACCCATCGAGATGAAGGGAAATAATCTGTTTTAAGTCCATTGGATCAAGTGTATTGGCCATATCGCTTGTTTTTAAGCGACAAGGTAATTGTTACTTGATCTTTCAAAGTGGCACAAAACGAAACGTTA
>NZ_JALKBD010000111.1 GCF_023015905.1 Arenibacter sp. F20364
GTTTTTCTTTGATAATATCTTTTCAGTTGTGGATCGTGCTGTATGGCACTTCCTGCAGCCTTGAACAATATGGATTTTAAAGTTTTGTCCCTGA
This sequence comes from Arenibacter sp. F20364, assembly GCF_023015905.1. GTDB lineage: Bacteria > Bacteroidota > Bacteroidia > Flavobacteriales > Flavobacteriaceae > Arenibacter. Next base: position 95 of record NZ_JALKBD010000111.1, read on the forward strand.
GGTAATGTGTTTTTGTTCTACCTTTTATACTGCTTCCGGATCTATACGGGAATGGGGCGAGACCACTATGGCAACTAAATTTTCGGGCATTGGAAAATTTCAGGAAATTATCGGTCTCTGCAATACATTTTATGGCCGTTATCGGCCCTACGCCTATGACTTGGGTTATTTTTTTATAGTTTGTTTTTAATTCTTCCGTGGCATCGATTATCTCCTTCATTAACTTCTCGACTAGATCAATGGATTTCTCAAGGGATCCGATCTGTCTCTTTTCCTCACGGATAAGCTCATTTAGGTTGATAGTCTGAGCTAATATTTGATTGGCCTTTAAGCTGTTTTTGAGTTGGACGGACATCTTTACATATCGTTCCCTGGCGGTCATCAGCACCTTGAGCTTGCGAAGCTTTTCCGCAGGCAAATTGTAGGGTTTCATTTTTTGCCTATGGCCAATGGTATGGCAAGCTATTCTATAGGCATCAACGGCATCGGTCTTACCTCTTTGAATACCCATTGACCTTTTTAATTCCAGTGGATTGATCATGTAAAAGCATATTTTACTCTCACTGAGCAGCCATGCCAACAATGCCCCATAATGTCCTGTATGTTCCATGGAAACAATAATGGATTCAGAACTGAACTTTTTCAACCAGCAGGAAATGGCTTTTTTGTTGTTCCCGACAACCCCTCTTCCCACTACTGAAAAATCAACACTTTTAAGGATACAGTAATCCAGCACGTCTTTGGAAATGTCAATTCCTACAATCAATTTTTTCATAACTTTGAGATTAGCTATTAAAACACTGAAACGACCAATATGGTTTTTATGCTAACGCTATTAATAAGCCTTAAAGCTTAACATTCTAAATGGCATTTAAACCAAAGAGGAGTAAAGGACTAATGCTCGATATAAACCTTAGAGTTTGTGAGTCGAAATAGGTCACCTTTTCTCCTCTGGTTGTTCAGTAATTTCAATAAATTAAACATCTATAAATTTAATAATGCTAATCTAATA
>NZ_JALKBD010000112.1 GCF_023015905.1 Arenibacter sp. F20364
AACCTCGCAGTTACCACCCTTGCGACTTACTAATGGTTCAAGGAGTTACCCCTGCCCATAAGGGACTTGCACCCTCTAGATTAATACCATATCTTGGATATGATAAAGATGCCCATGCTGGGCACACACAAAACCTATAAACAATACGGGCTTCGGGCTTAATCGCAGGGTTTGTGTATTTTTATGATGTCCGCAAAATCTTTGGGATTTTGCTTTTTAGCGGGACAAAGAAAAAAAGAAAACCAAAAGATTTCGCTATGTGTGTGGCGGAAAGCAAACGCTGGTTTGCTCCCGTACTGTTCATAGCTCAACCGTTATCTGCAAGCTCAAAAATGACACCAGAAAGACAAATACAAATTGCCGAATCATTCTCCTCTGAATTTGCTGAAGCGGAATTGGACATCGATTTGAACGAAAGTGAGTTTGGACTTCTTGGGCGTGGAATTTTTGCGGACAGTATGGATGAAAAATGGAACATATTTGTTACGAATGGATTTCTATATTTTGCACGGAGCTGGTCGGATAAGTGTATTTACAAAGTATCGTATGAAACGAATGGACCAGCCACTAAACTAACTAAGCTAAAAGTTACTAGAGATTCGTTTGAATACAGAAGTAAGGACTTAATTTACGACACAAACTTGTTCAAGAAAATGCTTCAAATGTATCTGAATAGAGATGATTTATATTCAGATGATAGAATTAATCTTCCCCTTATCAAAAAAACTCTTGAAAAATATAATGGACAAAACGGACTGACAAAAAATATAGGGTCTCAAAGTAAAGAATTGAATTTATCCATCTACGCTTCTTTATTAAAATCAAATTTGAACTATTTAAAAGTTGCTGGACTTGAGGAACTTAGAACAGAATTGAAAAAGTACGAAGATGAATACGAATTATTAAGTTTACATATTTTCAACAATCAAAATCCAAACTCAACTACAACTTATTTTTTCAATCAAGAAGGGACTAAAATACTGGGAAAAATAAAAATCGTGCGGAAAAAGCCAGCAGATAATCGAGTGGATGGCTCCGCCATCAAATGACGGAGTGCACCCCTCACACCACCGTACGTACGGGTCTCGTATACGGCGGTT
>NZ_JALKBD010000113.1 GCF_023015905.1 Arenibacter sp. F20364
CGTTGAGCTACTTGTGTGATTTCTCCTTAACAGTCGAAATGACTATGGGTAGTCACTTCGACAGAGTCCTTTTCGGGACGACGAGAAGTCGCACATATTGGTTTTAGTGTTATTAGTCGGTAGTTAGAAGTTGTGTGCAAATTTTAGGTGCACACATAGCTACTTGTGTGATTTACTCATGTCATTTTTATTTGAGGGGTATTCGTAAACCTTCGGTTTCTCCGCCCTGTCAGTCGTTCGAAATGACAGGGGAGGTCATTTTGTTATTATTTGTTTTCAAAACTTATAAATAATGAACTAAATTTGGGTAACACCAATACGAGCTTTTAATTGTTCTACAATCATTTTGTATATATAACCACGAACGAACACCGTACGACTCTTTATGTAGGAGTAACTAATAATATACAGCGTAGGTTGTCACAACACCATTTTGATAGTCAAAATTCCAAGAAATCCTTCGCAGGAAAGTATAGCTGTATTTATTTGGTGTATTACGAAGGCTTTGAGAACCCAAAAGAAGCCATTGCCCGGGAAAAGGAAATTAAAAAGTGGCGAAGGGAAAAGAAGAATAGTCTCGTTTCTTCCTTTAATCCTAAGTGGGAAACCTTGAACAATCAGATTTTTTAATTGGATTACAATAATGAATCTGAAGTTTGTAAGTACAGCGAAGTATTTTAAATGACCTGATAGTCACTTCGACATGAGGTGTTTTTACACCGATTGAGAAGTCGCACATATTGGTTTTAGTGGCATTGGTCGGTAGTTAGAAGTTGTGTGCAAATTTTAAGTGAACGCATAGCTACTTGTGTGATTTCTCACCTTCGTTCGAAATGACTTTGGGCAGTCACTTCGACAGAGTCCCTTTTCGGGACGACGAGAAGTCGCACATATTGGTTTTAGTGGTATTAGTCGGAAGTTAGAAGTTGTGTGCAAATTTTAAGTGCACACATAGCTGCTTGTGTGATTTCTCCCGTTGGTCGAAATGACTGGAGTTGTCACTTCGACAACTGATGCTTTTTCGCAACGATTGAGAAGTCGCACAGGTTTTGGTTTTAATTTTGGGATCCTATA
>NZ_JALKBD010000114.1 GCF_023015905.1 Arenibacter sp. F20364
GCACAGGGGACCCGCATGTCAAAGGAGTTCGCTGCTTTTTTAAAAGAGATCAACGGATAATACGGCCCTGAGCGGCCAACAACTGGGGTCTCTCTTCGGGGTAAATGGCAAGAAACTCCAGCGACAGTACAGGGATTATCTGAGCGAGTTCAAGGACTGGGAGCAAAAGGGACATGCCAAACAATGGCTCGTCTTTCCCGAAAATATGGGACCTTACCTGTCCATTGACGAAACGGCACTCTCCAAAGGGGAGCTCTACACCATAATCACCAACAAAAAGGCCAAGGGAAAAAAAGGGTCCATAGTGGCCATATTCTCCGGCACCAAGGTGGAACCTATCATAGAACAACTAATGAAGATACCCACCAAGAAAAGGGCAACGGTCAAGGAAATCACCCTGGATATGGCAAACTCCATGAAGACCATCGCCAAAAAATGTTTCCCAAAGGCGGTACAGGTGACGGATAGGTTCCACGTACAAAAGCTGGCACTGGAAGCCCTTCAAGACATCCGGATCAAGCACAGATGGGATGCCATAGACCTGGAGAACGAACACATAAAACGGGCAAAAGAAAAGAACAGGGCCTTTGTCCCAAAAGAATTCAGCAATGGGGACACCAGAAAACAACTCTTGGCCAGAAGTAGGTACCTCCTTTATAAATCACCCAACAATTGGACCCCGAACCAATCTGAAAGAAGTAAAATATTGTTCTCGGAATATCCGGATATAAAGCTCGCATTCGACCTGGTCCAAGGGCTTAGGCACATATTCAATACGGCAACGACCATAGAGGTAGCGTACACAAAACTGGCCCATTGGTACAAGGACGTGGAAAATACAGGGTTCCGGGCATTCAAAACGATTGCCAATACCATAGCCCTCAACTACAGGTCTATCCTAAACTATTTTATAAATAGAAGTACTAATGCATCCGCTGAATCCTTCAACGCTAAAATAAAGGCATTCAGGGTGCAATTCAGAGGCGTTAGAAATACAGAATTCTTCCTGTTTAGGTTAACTCAGTTATTTGCATAAATATCCAAATACCCAGAAATTAGGCATGATCC
>NZ_JALKBD010000115.1 GCF_023015905.1 Arenibacter sp. F20364
GGTTCAACTGGTTCAACTGGTGCGCAAGGAATTCAAGGAGAGGCTGGTGCTACTGGTTCAACTGGAGCTACTGGAGTTCAAGGTGAAAAAGGTGATACTGGTGCCCAAGGAATTCAAGGTATTCAAGGAGAGACTGGTGCCACAGGTGCAACTGGAGCTACTGGAGCTACTGGCGCCAAGGGAGATCAAGGCGACAAAGGAGATACCGGAGCTAAGGGTGATACCGGTGCTACCGGAGCTACTGGCTCTACTGGAGCTAAGGGTGACCAAGGCGAGAAAGGTGAAACTGGAGATACTGGAGCTAAAGGAGATACCGGAGCTACAGGTGCTACTGGTGTAACCGGTGAGAAAGGTGATACTGGAGCAAAAGGAGATAAGGGTGATACTGGCGAACAAGGTATTCAAGGTGTAAAAGGTGACAAGGGTGATACAGGTGCCCAAGGAATACAAGGGGCAACCGGAGCTAAAGGAGATACCGGTGCAACCGGTGCTACTGGAACTCAAGGTGAGAAAGGTGAAACTGGTGCCAAGGGAGATCAGGGAGACAAAGGAGATCAGGGAGACAAAGGTGAGAAAGGCGATACTGGCTCAACTGGAGCACAAGGTGAGAAAGGTGATAAAGGAGATACCGGTGCAACAGGTGCTGACGGAGCCAAAGGAGACACTGGAGCCCAAGGAATACAAGGTGTAGCAGGAGCAACTGGAACTACCGGAGCCAAGGGAGATCAAGGCGACAAAGGAGATACCGGAGCAACTGGTTCAACTGGAGCTCAAGGTCCGATCGGACTTACTGGAGCAACTGGTGCGGACGGAGCTCAAGGTATTCAAGGTGTAACCGGGGCCACAGGTGCAACTGGAGCTACTGGTACAACAGGAGCCAAGGGAGATCAAGGAGATACTGGTGCCCAAGGTGATAAGGGTGAAAAAGGTGACACTGGTGCCAAAGGTGACCAAGGAGACAAGGGTGAGACTGGAGCGACAGGTGCTACTGGTTCTACTGGAGCACAGGGAATACAAGGTGAAACTGGTTCCACTGGAGCCACTGGTTCAACTGGAGCAACTGGA
>NZ_JALKBD010000116.1 GCF_023015905.1 Arenibacter sp. F20364
TGCACAAGCAGCCTAAAAATTCAACATACATCAAAACATGAATATAGCAGTAGCCCAATTTCAACCGAAAGACGGAGATAAAACATACAACTTATCGGTCATCAGAAAACTTGCAGAAAAAGCAAAATCCAACGGAGCGGACTTAATAAGTTTTCACGAAATGTCCATTACCGCTTACACTTTTACCAAAGATTTAGGTCTGGAACAGATAACGGAATTGGCGGAGGACGTTCCAAACGGAAATAGCACGAAGGACTTAATTGCGATTTCCAATGATTTGGGTATTCCGATTTTGGCGGGTCTAGTGGAAAAATCAGATGGAAAAATTTATAATACCTATATCTGTGTAACTGGCGATAAAGTAGTTGCCAAATATCGAAAAATACACCCATTTATCAGCAAATATATGTCTGCTGGCGACGAATATTGTGTATTTGACCTTCTCGGTTGGAAATGCGGAATTTTGATTTGCTATGACAATAATGTAATAGAAAACGTACGCGCGACAAGCCTTTTAGGAGCGGAAATAATTTTTGCACCCCACGTTACAGGCTGTACACCTTCTGCAATGCCACATCGAGATTACGTAGATGATAAATACTGGAGAAATCGTGAAAACGACCCAGTCTCATTACGAATGGAATTTGACGGCCCCAAAGGTAGGCGTTGGTTAATGCGCTGGCTGCCCGCACGGGCTTACGATAATGGAGTTTATTATGCGTTTACAAACCCGATTGGCTATGACGGTGAACATCTCAAAAATGGCAATTCGATGATAATCGACCCTTATGGAGAGGTTTTGTCCGAAATAAAATCATTTGAAGATGAAATCACGATTTCAAAAATCGCAAAGGATAAAATTCAACTTTCGGGTGGTTGGAGATACAAAAATGCTCGAAGACCAGAACTGTATAAGGACATAATTGGCGGTAAGCATAAATCGGACACAACACCTGTATGGATGAAGGAGAAAACAGCCACAGATTGAGAAAATGCCTGTGCATAA
>NZ_JALKBD010000117.1 GCF_023015905.1 Arenibacter sp. F20364
CTTTTTCACCCTTATCACCTTGGTCACCCTTAGCTCCAGTAGAGCCAGTAGCTCCTGTAGCACCGGTATCACCCTTAGCTCCGGTATCTCCTTTGGCTCCGGTTACCCCTTGGATGCCTTGAGCACCAGTCTCACCCTTGTCGCCTTGATCACCTTTTACACCTTGGATTCCTTGTTCACCCGTTGCACCAGTAGCTCCCGTTTCACCTTTATCGCCTTGGTCGCCTTTGGCTCCGGTATCACCCTTGTCGCCTTGATCTCCCTTGGCACCTGTATCTCCTTTGACTCCGGTCGCACCAGTATCTCCTTTATCACCTTTGTCTCCCTGATCTCCCTTGGCTCCGGTTAGGCCAGTTGCACCAGTGTCTCCTTTAGCTCCAGTAGCTCCGTCCGCACCAGTAGCTCCGGTTTCACCTTGGATACCTTGTATTCCTTGGGCACCAGTATCACCAGTGTCACCTTTATCTCCTTTTAAACCTTGGATACCCTGATCTCCAGTTGCACCAGTCGCACCTGTTGCTCCGGTTGCTCCGGTAGCACCAGTATCTCCCTTGTCTCCCAGATCTCCCTTGGCGCCAGTTACACCTTGTATTCCTTGGGCACCTGTATCACCTTTAGCTCCAGTTTCGCCTTTGTCTCCTTGATCACCTTTTAAACCTTGGGCGCCCGTAGCACCTGTGGCTCCGGTCTCTCCTTGGATACCCTGTGCTCCAGTCTGTCCTGTTGCACCAGTTGCTCCGGTCGCACCAGTATCACCTTGATCTCCCTTGGCTCCAGTTGCACCTGTAGCTCCGGTATCACCCTTGTCGCCTTTAGCACCGTTAGCACCAGTAAGTCCTATTGGACCCTGAGCTCCTGTCTCACCTTTTTCGCCCTGGTCGCCTTTCGCTCCAGTATCTCCTTTTTCACCCTTATCACCTTGGTCACCTTTAGCTCCAGTAGAGCCAGTAGCACCAGTGTCACCTTTATCAC
>NZ_JALKBD010000118.1 GCF_023015905.1 Arenibacter sp. F20364
CCCCTGCCCGGGAGTGCGTACGAGCTAAAGGATTACCGCAGGGCCAAGGTCCAGAAGATGGGCTATGTATACTTCTCCCCGGACAAGAGCTATTACAGCGTGCCCTACCGTTATATCGGAAAGGAGACGACCATCCACTATACGGGTTCCATGGTGGAGGTGTACTACCACCAGCGGCGGATCGCGCTGCACGGGCGCCATCCGGAAAAAGGCAGCTATAATACCAATAAAGAACACCTTAGCAGTACCCATAAATATTATAGCGACTGGAGCCCGGAGTTCTTTAAAAGGAAAGCGGCCCGACACGGCGACCATGTACTGGGCTGTGTGGAGGCAATACTTGCTAAGGGGGACTATCCGGAAATAGGATACAAAAGGGCGATGGGAGTCATACAGCTCCATAAGGCCTATGGGGCAGAACGCTTGGACAATGCCTGCAAGAGGGCCCTACAGGCAGATGCCGCCACATATATACGGATCAAGAATATCCTGAAGAACAACCTGGACAAAAGCTCCCTGTTCTACCGGGACCTTGAAGAGGACAAAAGCCATATCCCGGACCATGGGAACATACGGGGCGCCTCCGCTTACCAATAATACATAACTTAAATCCAATATATTATGAACAATGAACAGACGATCGAAAAATTGAAACAGATGCGCCTTACGGCCATGGCCCAACTGCACCTACAACATGTAAGGGACAACGGTGTTGCCGATATTACCGCCGATGAATACCTGGCCCTGCTCACGGACCACCAGTGGGAGGACCGCCAGAACAGGAAGATCCAACGGTTGTTGAAACAGGCGGGGTTCGCACAGTCCGCCAACCTGGCCGAGGTGAACTATGCCCAACAGCGTAACCTGGACAGGAACATGTTCGCGCGCCTGGGAACCTTGGATTTTATGGCCCGGAAGGAAAACATCATCCTCACCGGGGCCTCTGGAACGGGCAA
>NZ_JALKBD010000119.1 GCF_023015905.1 Arenibacter sp. F20364
TTGCCCGTTCCAGAGGCCCCGGTGAGGATGATGTTTTCCTTCCGGGCCATAAAATCCAAGGTTCCCAGGCGCGCGAACATGTTCCTGTCCAGGTTGCGCTGTTGGGCATAGTTCACCTCGGCCAGGTTGGCGGTCTGTGCGAACCCCGCCTGTTTCAACAACCGTTGGATCTTCCTGTTCTGGCGGTCCTCCCACTGGTGGTCCGTGAGCAGGGCCAGATATTCATCTGTGGTAATGTCGGCCACACCGTTGTCCCTTATGTACTGTAGGTGCAATTGGGCCATGGCCCCCAGGCGCATTTGTTTCAATTTTTCGATCGTCTGTTCATTGTTCATAATGTATTGGATTTAAGTTATTTATTATTGATAAGCGGAGGCGCCCCGTATGTTCCCGTGGTCAGGAATATGGCTCTTGTCCTCTTCCAGGTCCCGGTAGAACAGGGAGCTTTTGTCCAGGTTATTCTTCAGTATGTTCCTGATCCGCATATAGGTGGCGGCATCCGCCTGCAGGGCCCTTTTGCAGGCATTGTCCAGGCGTTCCGCACCGTAGGCCTTATGGAGCTGTATGACCCCCATGGCCCGTTTATATCCTATTTCAGGATAGTCCCCCTTGGCCAGTATCGCCTCCACACAGCTCAGTACATGGTCGCCGTGTCGGGCCGCTTTCCTTTTAAAGAACTCCGGGCTCCAGTCACTATAATATTTATGGGTGCTGCTAAGATGTTCCCTGTTGGTATTATAGCTGCCTTTTTCCGTATGGCGCCTGTGCAGGGCTATCCGCTTTTGGTGGTAATAGATCTCGACAACGGAACCGGTGTAATGGATGGTGGTCTCTTTTCCGATATAGCGGTAGGGAACGCTATAATAGCTCTTGTCCGGGGAGAAGTATACATAGCCCATCTTCTGGACCTTGGCCCTGCGGTAATCCTTTAGCTCGTACGCACTCCCGGGCAGGGG
>NZ_JALKBD010000011.1 GCF_023015905.1 Arenibacter sp. F20364
GTGAATCATTAAGAAAAGGAACTTTAAAGAGTATATAAACCTAAATTTTTTTTATAATTGTAAGATCTTTCAAAGTGGCGCAATTTGACCGAAAAGGGTGGCGTCATAACTCCGAAATAGCCAATAAGGAATTAGTTGATCATATTCTATTTGATTATTATGCCGAAATATTCTATTATTTTTACTTTTCTGCAAGAGATACAATAGCCCAACTTTTAAATGTATACCTTGATTTAGGAATTTTGGAGCATAGAGTCACTTTCGGCTCAGTCGTTAATAGCGCCATAAATAAAAATGTAGAAATTAAGGAATTATTGGACTTATTCTATAAATCCACCGAAATAGGAAATAATTACAGAAACAGCCTTACCCATAAATTTCCAATAAATCAAAAGGACTACAGGACGATATTGGAAGTAACCCCTGATGGCAAAAAGCAAATTTCTTTGAAAGGAGGCGATTCTTTGGAGTCAGATAAAGTATTGGATAATATAAATGAAATTTTCGGTAATCTTTCAAAATTTTTAATCGACTTAAAATATATTTTAGAGAACCTAAAATAGCAAATATTCCAATCCTAATATTGACTAACTTAGGTGACTCATAACAAACTCTTAGAAGTAGTATACCACTTGGGCTTGAACCAATTGGAACAACTTCTTAAATCACAACTATTTGACAACTTGACTTCTTAATAGGTATTTGAATTCTAAGCCTATTACAATTTCATTCTTTCGTTTCCTTCCAATCAAAATACTTTTGAGCATCTGTTATAAGATTAACAATCAATAGCATTTTATCACATTTGGGACATTCAAAATCCATGACAGCTTCGTGCAATTCTCTACGTGCTTCATTTGCCTTTCCTTCCCATCCACATTCGCAAGAGAGTCGAAGCGATTCTGCTTTCGAATTATATTCTCTAATATGCATGTGCATCGCCATAATTAGAATATTGGTTTAGTTTAGAATTCCATTAATTTAATTCTAGCATTTCCAGAATTTCTTCACCAATACTTACGTTTAATTGATCGCCATCCAGAATATTCAATTTTCCGAGGGCACATTTATGATTTTCGTCGCCTTCAAAAGGGATAAATTCTGGTTTTTCAGTTTCCAAGGAGGGATATAACAATAAGGCATTATTTGAGCCCCAATACTCATTATAAACATACATCTGTCTTAAATCATTGGTGGAAGGCTTATAGCCTCCTATATTTTTCCATTTTGTATCGATTACAAATGTTTTCTCTGATTTATGAATAACAATATCAGGTCGGATTTTAATACCGTTCCAAAACGACTTTGATTCCTGGCCTTTGACTACTAGGTCCTCCTTAATAACAGCTTTGAGCATTATTAAAACATACTCCTCCCACAGACTATTCATATCAAAGAGCAGGGCCAACATGTTTTCCTTTCCACTTGAAATATTGGGAGCAAAATTCAAAATGATGAGTCGGGCAATTTCTAGGGCAGATTTGTACGGCTGGGTCTTTCTATTATTAGTCAGCTTCTTGAAAGTACTGGCATTTACATTAATCGGGGAAACTTCTGGAAAATTGGCCTGTACTGTTCTGCACATTGAATATAGATATGTACCGGACGAAAACTGGCTAATGATATCCAAGGCCAATGACAAAATTTGATGGATTTGATGGTTGTAATCATATACCTGATGTGCCGTAAAGAACCGTTCCTTATGGATGATATTTTTATTGAGATGAGAGGCAAACTCCAGCCTCCCTTTTAAAGCCTTTACATTGCCCCTGTTAGTGCGATATTGTTTTATTAAACCTTGATGCGCTAATAATTGGATTTCGCTTAGAAACCATTCAAAATAGATGTCCAACAAATGTATTTGCTGTTTACTTACATTGGCTTGGCCAACCTTATTGACTTTTAATCGTTTAGTAGCACGAAGCATATTGATCAATACTTTTTGCCATAGCATTTCATTGGCAGCACCTCCGTCTATTTTTGGTAAAATCTCGATTGTTAAACCATCTATTTGAATAACACCAACATATTGTGAGAATTTAATACCCTTATGTAGTATGGTAAAATATTGGCTATTATGAAGCTGGTTAAGCTTCGCTAAAGCGTTAAAATGTTTTTCTTCAAAAGTTATGTCGTTATATTCCCGTCCATAGTACAACGTACTATGCTCAAAGACTTGTAATATGTTTTTGCGCTTACTCATTGGATATCCCTAATAACAGACTTACGGCCTTTTCTATATCATCAATTGTTGTTATAAGGTTATAAATAACACCGGTCTCAGGCTCTTCTATTTTTGAAAATTTTGCAAACTCAACCTTCTTGGTTACTTTTTCTTCAATAAAACCTTTACCCAAAACTAGGGCGATTTTTTCATAATCGTTATAAAAGTATTCCTGTAAAAGTGGAATAATGTTGTTATTGAAAACGTTTAAAAGCCCTTCTGTATCATTACTCTCTAACTTGATAAAGTACGAATGCCCAATGGTATGGTCCCGATCTAATAAAACCTCAATCCGATCGTTAATGGTGATTAGTACTTGTTCAAGATTAAAACCATTAAAAGTTATTGCTGCCAGTAGCGTAGGATCCGGCATAACCTCCTTGAAAACGAACCGTCTTCTTAGGGCTGTATCCAGTGCCTCCACACTTCTGTCGGCAGTGTTCATAGTACCAATTATATAAAGATTTGGAGGAACTCCAAAAGTCTCATCTTTTGAATAAGGTAGTTTTACAGTTATTTCTTCATCCGCAGCTAGGCGTTTATCGGGTTCCAGCAGGGTAATTAGTTCCCCGAAAATAGCCGATACATTACCGCGGTTGATTTCATCTATTATAAGCACATAATTTTTATTATTCTGGACGCCTATAGAATCATATTTTTTTAAACCATATTCTGCGAACAAGTAATTTAAAATACCCCTGACATAAGATGGATTGTAAATGTTTTGAATAGAAGCTCCCTTGTACAATTGCAAAATATTTTCAATAGATGCTGGATATTGGGGATTTTCAATTTTGGAGTCTTTGGGATTTATTTTGAAAGTTTTTCCGCCTTTGTAAAAGACGTCAAATTCTATTGATCCGGTATTAATGGTAATCTTTTCCTTCTCAATAACATCTGCCTTAAATTGGGTCAAGATTTCTTCGAAATTGGAAGCATCTTTAGTGTCGGCCTTTTCGCATATTTCCTTAAATATTCCCGGAACCACCGAATAGGTAACGTTATTGTCCAAAGTTTCAGGCTTTATGCCTTCAACAAAATCCTCATAGCTAAAGGATTGATGAAAGGTGGTGAAAACAATTTGGCCATTGTTATAAAGACGATTGTATTCTTTGGTAATCACATAACGTTTTTCAACTTCTCCCAAATCATCATCAACTTCAAACCTGGGGTTGGCTATTTGAACAGCCAAATCTTTAGTTTTATAGGTTTTACCAGTTCCTGGAGGCCCATATAATATTTGATTTAATGATATTTCAATGTCCCTCATAATTTCTGATTTATTTGGCAATAAATCCTTTTTGAGATTGAATATCAAATCAATAGATTCTTGATTTCTGACTTGAGAGATGGTACTTCTGTAACCACCTTTGCCATACAAGACAAATGGTTTTAAATTTTTCTCCCATTTTACACTTAAAAAATTACCGTCTTTCGGATTTTCAATAACTTTTCCTATTGCATGAATTTTTAATACAGAAAGCGTTTTCGATCCGTCACCCTCTGTATAAGTTGTTTTAGCGGCTATCATAGAGCCAATGGGAACCTCTTTTACTATTTCAATATTTTTATCAGAATAGCCATTTTCCCATAGATCCTCTTCCAAAAACCGTGGAAGCTGATTTTTTGGTTCGCTATCGTCGAAAGTGAAACCCACACAATAATATGCTGGTACGTTATCTTTATCCATATAGTTTACAATTGAATAAATAAAATCTTGAGTTAGTATATTGTTATCGTCAGATTCAAAGGAATTTGGAGTAAGTCTATTTTTATGAAGTTCCAATAATTCTTTATCTTGAACCAGAATCTCTTTTACCAACAGGTTAACCTCATTATTGATTAGGATTTGGTTAACAATATCGCCAGTTTTTGGCATATCAATTTCGAGACGAGCACAGAACTTTTTTAGAACACCATGCTTAAATAGAAAATATTTTGTTGGCGCCTGGAATGACAGCAGTAGACTTATTGATCTAGCATCATGATAATGGTGTTTGTTACTAGCACTTCTTATTACATTATCTTCTCTCAATAATTCATCCAAAACATTTTGGTATGCTGAAATTCTTTCATCCAAAGGGGAGTTTTCATCAAACAGATTTTGAAGAGCAGTCCTGACCTTAGGTGCATTGTTTTCTGCGAATGTTTTTAGCATGTTAATGGGGTAATAATTACGGCTTGTCCATAAATTATTGTTGCCCGGGAACGACTTGTCTATCATTGGGACCAAATCATCGGCATCCAAATCCCAATGATTTTGAAAGTTACCTACAGCCTCCCACTTATATATTTCATCATATTTATCATGTGTTGTAATAATATGCTTATAACTGGGTATTAAGGCCTTTACGACATCATCCAAAGGCTTTGTCTTATTGACGATAAGGAATCCCAATTTCTTAAAATATTTATTGGTGTCCTCACCTCCACCTGGTTGCCAGAAATATTCCCCAGTGGCATATTCATGAGCTAAGCGGCCAACATCTTTGGGCGGGTATCTTTTGCCATTGTATACTATGTCCCATTTGGTAGAAGGTCTTATATCTACTTTTTCAGCATCAATTTCCTGAAAGGCTTTTAATACATGTGAACGTTTAATTTTTTCTGGTTGGAATGGCATATTATGTTATAGTTTTTAGCACTTTTATTATGTCTTTTTTGAATTTACTAAATGGACGTTTATGATAATTATCTTCATCTATTTCAATACCAAAAATTAGTCTAAACCTTTCTTGTTCTGATATTCCCAGGTCTCCGAATGTCTTTTCCAATAGAATGGTCAAGTAATTTTCCGAGTATTTATATTTAAGGTCAATTAAATCTTGAAGTTCTTTTTCAGAATGCCCTTTATAAATCATTGGAAGGTTTAAAGCATTAACTGTGTTAATTCCCTTAGAATTAAGCCCTTCTTTCTTAAAAACAATTCTATTTGAATGCACCCCCGTCGGCATATAACTAAAACTGTATGTTGAAGAAATGTTAGAATCAACATAGGGATGTAAGAAGCTATTTAAATTGAATTTAGCCTTCGATTTAATTGTATTGCAGGTGGCACAAGATGGGATCAGATTATAAAAAGACAAAGCTAATAACGGATAATCTGTTTTAGAAAACCAATGGTCAAATTGAGGAACCATTCCTTTACCACCTTCCTTATTTTTATATACAAATATATATTCCTTATTGCAGTAAGTACATGTATGTTGATCTATTTCCTTAGCAACGGAATAATTAATTTTTTCCTTTAAAAACCAATCTTTGTAACCAGAATCAACGAACAGCAGCATACAATTTTTATTGAATCTCTTTATTGTTGTACCACGGATTGCGAGAAATGAAGCTTTTAACAAATCATATTCAAAAATGAGTTGATTTGGCTCTGCGCTTATTAAAGATTTTATAGCTTTGTCCGTAAAAACACCTACAAATACACGATCTAGACCACTTCTTTTTTTGCCGTTTCCTAGACAATATATACAAGTTTTTTTGCCACAATTATGACCCATAGGATTTCTTGGAGTTCTCCTGCCCTTTATCTTGATTGATAGCCAACAAATAGCTTGACTACTATAATTATTTAATGCTTGTAGTTGTTGTCCGATATAAATCATACAATATCGTCTATCAAGTCATCTAAACTTAAACCTGCATCACCTAATATTTTTTTTGCATTTGCAAGTGCTTCATTTTTATCAATAATTTTAGGAAAAGCCTCATTAAACATCTCCATCATTTTGAATTTTAAAATTGGTTCATCTACGATTGTAATTATTGATTTATAGTAACTCCAATCTTTAACAATAACAATAGCTTTAAGTTGATCAAATTCTTTTTCTTTGGCTTTTGTCAATTCTGAATAATCGCCTGATTTTTTTTCTTTTAATTCAGTTAATTCTAATCTAAGCATTTCATAATTCAACCCATTTAATACTTCTTGGATTTTATTCTTAGCAAATTCACCCATAAAACCATCCTGAAGAAAAAAACTATCTGCTAACAAATCATGCACATTTGCTCCAAAAGATTTTTGTTTATGATTTTCTAAGACACTTGTTTCGTTCATTTCATTTTTTTTTAAGTAAACAATGTTCCTATTAGGAATATCTGAAAGAGTCAGGGGGTCATGGGTAGTAAATACTATTTGAAGCTTTTTATTTGGAAATATTAGATTAAATAGTGGCAGCATAGAATAAATAAACCTTCTTCTCCATAGTGGGTGAAAGCCAATATCAGCCTCATCTAAGAGTATAAGATTATTATTATTGTGATGGTCTCTTTTAGTATAACTATTAAAATCCTCTAAAATGCCTTGATCTATTTTGAATTGATAATCATAAAGAGTTGCAAATAGATTATACATCCCCTTTTCTCCCGAACTTAAATTTTTATTTGGACGAAATGTCAACAGTATTTTTCTATCTAATGTAAAATGCTCCTTAAAAGCAATAATAAACTTTTCGTAGGCATTAACTATTTCTAAAGAATCTTCAAAAGTAACTTCGAACTCAGTAAAATTTTTAATTTCGTTATCACTTCCTGGGATATGAGATAACAATACTTCTATTAAATTTTTAATTTCAGTTACAGGAAGAAGTATATTACCACTATCTTTTGCTAATGAAATGTAAGCATTGTCAATAAACCAGTAGAAGGCCTCTTTTAAACTTTTGATTTCAGTAAATACTGGGTTATCTACGTCTATTTTGTTTTTTATAAAACCCCTATCTAAATAATCATTACCTGAATTTTCAAGAATATTTTGCACTTTATTTATTACACGTTGAAGAATTTCTAATTCCAATTTTATACTATGGCCAAATAACCTTGGCCTATTTTTAATATTAAAATTAGGATATGAACTTCTAAGCACTTGAAACTTTTTTTCTTCTTCAATTTTTTTCAAATTTTCAAATCGTTGAAAAAAAGGTCTGAATTTATATGGTGTGTCATTAACCTTAGGAACTAAATAATTGATTTTGACAATTATTTTATCAAAAACAGGTAGGTATATATTCGTCAAATAAGATTCAATATTTTTTATTTGTCTGAATTTAATCCATCTTTTTAAGTTTTCAGAATTATGGAGTTCAAGTTGAGCAGATAATTCAATATTTTCATATTCCGCATCCTCTACCATTAACGCATATTTGGAAATATCCTTAAAATTGCTGTTTATGTAATTATAATTTTCGATATTTAAGAATGGAGAATAATAAATGATATCATTGATTGCTTTTGTGTCTCTCACTATTTTATATTCATCCTTATTTGTAAACTCATAAACATAAAAGCAAAACGAATTATATCTAAACACGTTTAAAATTGACGACTTCCCTGTTCCATTAGCACCGACAATAGCTGAAACTAAATATAAATTTTCACCCCAAAACTTTTCAATATAATGGGGGTTTGGTTTTTTTTCGATTAACATTAACTTATCATTGTGTTCTTCGAATTTGTAGATATTTCTTCCTCCTAAATTTAAAGTAATACCAGTATGTTCTTCTCCAAAAATATATTTTAAAACACCATTCGGAATAAAAATTGCAGCTAACCTCATCTAAATATTTTTTAATTCTTTAAACGAAAAGTCCCTCATTATATCATCAGTAAAGAACCTTAAATCTTCTTTTAATTTGTCAATTTCATTTTTGGAAAGATGATTTACTATATTTGGGTGAAACAATAGTTTTAATAATTTATAAAACTTAATTATTCTATCTTCGATTAACTTTACCTCGTTAAAATCATTCTTATCCACTGTTTCAATAGGTGTAAGTAGCTTATCCCTATAGTCTACATAAAAACCATTATTTTTCATAGTATTAAATTCTCGAAGTTTCTCGATTCTTTTTTGAGAATTCAAAATAGGATGGGCGGACACGATAATATCTAAAAGGCCTTTTATAATAAGACCTGTTTTACTTGATTTTTTATTCACGAGAGTGTTCTTCCTTCGATTTTTCCATACATTGCTCACCTCGAAAAAGCCTAATCCCGCTTCAATTATTTGTATTAATTGATGTCGAATTTTATGGTCAAAAAAGAACTTTTTAGAATCCTCCAATTCATAAATCCTATATCCTTGACTATGAAGTAAGACTAAAACAGCCTTAACTAGTTCTTCTAAGCTTAATATCAAAAGTGAAGTTGCCGTACTATAAGATGATTTATAGGTTGCTAGGAGGATAGCGTCATTATGCAATTTTCTAGCATTCTCAAAAATGGGCTTATGGAGGTCAATAGATTCAGATGATGTTATGTCTATAAATTTTTTCATCGCACCAATAATTTCAAATGAAATAACAATCCTAAAGCCGGTGAATGCCTTCTCGGAACATACTTCTCAAAACTTTTGGTTTTGAAATCTTTAAGCTCCAAATATGCTTTATGAACTTGTTTCAAATCCATGTCCCACAATGCACCCGTAGAAGTTCGAATAAAATGCATGGTGCTTCCATTAAGCTTTTTAACCACATATTCATAGCCTTCTAAACTATTGAAAGACACCACGGGGCCAGCCAATTGAATAAATTCTATGAAAGATATATTTGGTTTGGTCTTGGTATACATAACTAAAGATTAATTACCCTCAATAAACTCATCTAAAAAGGTTCTAAACTCCCTAGCCATTTTTTTATCGAATTGAATGTTTTGTTTTGAACCATTCTCTCTGTCTAAATCGCCCTTTGCGTAAGTGCGTAGTTGCAAGTAGTCTCTCTCAATAATAACATCGCCTACCACATCACCAGACCTGAAGTTGATATGTTCATTTTTTTCTCTAATTAGTTTTCCTAAAACTGCCATATTATTATGTTTTATAAGTTCAGATGTGCTCTGCAACCACAACCAACTTTTCATTAAACTCATTAATATACACCTTTCTATATACTATCACAGGTAACACCTTGTCAATGATAGCCTTATCATTTTTCCTTTGTGGTATCATTCTTCTTCACTAATACTTATATCAGTAACATTTACCTTATTTAAGGCAAATAACAATTCTTCTCGAAACTGGTCGTAATCACCTATAACATCGGTTTGTCCGTTAAATCCATAGGAAAAACAACTTGCTTCATAACTCTCAAAATTACTTTTGTTTCCATTTTCATCTGTATCAAAATTTTGTACATAATTAGAGAACTCAATTTTGTAATCTGAAAAAGCAATATGATAGGTGCTATTATCGTACTCCAAGGATACGAAGGCATTCTGTTTTGGACGCACAGGCAATTCACTTATTTCTTTTAAAACCGTATTTAAATTTCGTGCAGGACTATAGCCTATTGCTTTCATTTTTAAGTTTTTAAAAAACTCATTGAGTAGAAATACTGTATCCTTATTTAAGTTAATGTAGTTCTCTCTTTCAATGAAAAGTACAAACTCTTCAAGGTAACCGTGTTTGCTTAATGA
Organism: Arenibacter sp. F20364; assembly: GCF_023015905.1. Lineage (GTDB taxonomy): Bacteria > Bacteroidota > Bacteroidia > Flavobacteriales > Flavobacteriaceae > Arenibacter. The sequence goes on from NZ_JALKBD010000011.1 coordinate 9,644, forward strand.
CACCCTCTCATCTTCAGATTCATAATTAAAGTCATTTTTGATAAATTCTATTGGGGAAATGGAATCAAAGCCATTTTTTACCAAAAATTCATTGACTTTGATGATAGTCTTTTCTAACGAAGCCAACGAAGAAGAGTCTTCTAGCTCAAATACTTTAAACACACCTATTTCATCGCGTATTTCTACGTCAAAGCTTTTTGCATCTTCTTTAGTTGTTGGAAAATTATCCCTTAACATCATAAACCTCTGTATTTAATATTCTCCTCCGCAACCATACCCAACTTCTCCTCTGCTTCACCAACAGTTACCTGCCCGTTCATTAACATTGGTAATAACCAATCACGAAGTTCTGAAAGTTTCTGGTTTTGAAGTGAATTTAATTCTCTTTTCCTTCTATGTTTTATTGCAATTTCTTCAAAACTTTGTTCCAAATACTTTGGAGGCCTTATCACCAATAATTCTTTAATGCCCCTAACATTTAAACTTTTAAAAAATGACCCCGTATCAGTATTTAATTTTATTTGCCTGTTCATTTCGGCTCCTTGAAAAGTATAATACAAGAATGTTGGCAGAATTGTAGTAGGTCTGATAGCGGTAATATTTCTGCCTATTCCAGCGACTACATTTTTGGGTATTTGGGCTAGCCCTGCTACTCTACCTGCATTTGTAATTACCAAATCATTATCTTGAACCTCAATTCTGTAAGTCCATCTCATATATTCTTCTTTTGAAACATAATATTTTTTAGACAAATCCAATAAGCCATCATCTTTAATATTATCCAATTGCAACAAATAGCAATTTTCATTTTCAAAATGGTAATCTGATTTTTTAGAGTGCAAACAATCAATAATCTTACAACAGTTGGACAACTTCTTTAGACCCCAACCCTCTGGAATCTCCCGTTTCAGCTCTTTATTATACACCATCTTCCCACCAGAAGACTTATAGGGTTTGCCGTCCTGATCCGGAAAATCAAACTGTACAAACCAATAGTCATAAATAAGCTTGGCCATGGCCTCCAACTCCGCATTGATTTTGTTGTTGACTTCTATTTTGGCATCTAAATCGGAAAGTACTTTGGCTATTTTTTTTTGGGTTAAAACATCTAAATGAGCTAAAATTTCCAAAGGATGTAAATGATTTCTATTCATAGTAGGAACTCCAGAACCACTTTTTCTGTCTCCTAATTTTAGATTAGTAAGCAGATAGAAAATATATTCTACATCATTTCCTTTAAAATCTTTAATAAATAAAGAAGTGTTATGTGGATAAAAATTTGATTTAATTAAATGAGGTATTCCGACAGTTCCACTTCGTCCTATTGTTATACCAGGGCCTTTAGCTTTATATTCATTATGATAACCAAGTATACCATTTGAAGAGCGAACTGGATAAACTCCATCAATCATTTCGGATTTAGGTAAATCATATCCTCTTTGAAATTCAATTAATTTTCCTAATGTAGTTTTTGAGATATTAATCATACTTCAAACTTTTCAAATTCTCTTGAATCTCTTTTTCTAAACTTTTAGATGCAGCGAATAAATTCTTTAATTTACCTTCAAACTCATTCATTTTAATTGTAAATTCTTTCGCAGTAATATCTGAGTAATCAATTTTAACCTCAAAATATTGCCCTGCGCTTAGACTGTAGTTTTTAGCTTTAATATCGTCATAAGAAACCACCACAGAGAAGTCGACTTTGGCCTCTTTGGCATTAAACACATCTATAATCTGCTGTTCTTCGGCTTCGCACAATACCGTTTTTTGGTTTTTCCCTTCTTTTACTTTGGTTCCCAAATTAGAGGCATCAATCAAAACCACATCGCCATTGTTTTCCTTATCCAAAAACAAAATACTCACATTGGTACCCGTAGTGGCGAAAATATTGGAGGGCATACTTACCACTCCGGCCAACATTTTCTCCTTGACCAGTTTTTGCCTAATCTTTTTATCAATACCACTTTGGGCAGTAATAAAACCAGTAGGCACTACAATGGCAGCTTTTCCTTTGGCACTTAAACTGTGCATAATATGCTGTATAAACAGCAGGTAAATGGCCATGGATTCTTTCTTTTTGGCCGGCACTTTTGGGATGCCCGCAAAAAAACGTTCCTTATTGGCCTTACTGTCCAGATCAGCACTATAATCAGAAAAATCCAATTTAAACGGAGGGTTGGAGACGATGTAATCGAACTTTTCAAGTTGCCCATTTTCCTGTTTGTGGTATGGGGTTAAAATGGTATTTCCTTGTATAATATTCTGAATGGAATGTACCAGATTGTTCAAAATAAGGTTCAAACGCAATAAGGCGGATGACTTTTGGGAGATGTCCTGGGAGTAAATGGTACACTTGTCCTCCCCAATGGCATGGGCCAGATTCATCAACAAAGTTCCAGACCCCGCACTGGGATCGTAACAGGTTACGTTGTTTACATTTTGTTCGGGCACCAAACAGGCTGCCATGATCTTGGCTACGGCATGAGGCGTAAAATACTCTGCATATTTACCGCCGCTATTGGAGTTGTAATCCTTAATCAAGTATTCAAAAATAGTAGCAAAAAAATCGAACTTCTGGGTAAAAATATGTTCAAAACTAAAGCCCACCAACTTATTCACCAATGCTTTGCAAAAAGCATCCCTATTGTCGGATACGTACTTGCTCAAATTCTCGAACAAGACTATTTTTTCGCCTCCTTGGGTAAGCACGGAGAAAATATCACTGTTCGCTTTGGCAACATCCATCAGCGTCTGGTCAAAAATTTCGGCAAACTTTGGTTGATTTTGTTGCTCGAATAAACGGGACAAAAAGTTTTTTGGAGCAATACGGGCCGTATTCACGCTAATCTGCATGCTCAACAATTCCAAGTCGTCATCGGAGTATTTTTTTAAGGCTGCATCAAAATCTTCCGCTTTGGCTAGAGCTGGTTCCAACTGTTTTAGTTCATAAACATATTTATCGTTCAAGAACTTATATAAAAATACCTGGGTAATGATTTTAAATTCATTCCCGTCATTCCCTAAACCATAGCTGGCACAGACGCTTTTAAGGTCGTCTATAAGTACTTTGGTCTGGGTTTCAAATTGTGCTGTGCTTGTCATTATTTTATTTTCCCTGTTTTTTTATTTACTATTATTTCTGTTTAATACGCTAATTACCAAACGGGTTACCGTTTGCATTTCTTGAGGTTTACTGGAAGCAATGAACAACGTTAAACTCGCTAAAGTATCGTTGCTTATAATAGGTTGTTGTTGACTATTGAAAAGCATGTCGTTCTGCTGCAAAAATTTAAGAAAACATGCTGCTGCTATTCGTTTGTTTCCATCTACAAAAGAATGGTTCTTTACCACTAGATATAGGAGCATGGCTGCTTTTTCCTCTAGTGTTGGGTAAAAATCAGCTTCTCCAAATCCTTTTCCAATTTGGGCAATCGAGCTTTGAAAGCTTTTATCTTTTTCCTTACCAAAAACATCCGAATCAAACTCGGTTAACATTTGGTTGATGAGTTCTTGATAATCTGCCAAACTTGGATAATTGACTTCTTTTGTAGTTAATCCTTTTGTATCTAATTGTTCGTGATCATAATCATCTAATAAACTTAAGCCCTTAGTGAAAACTGTAAGCCATTGATTGTCTTCAATTTTTTCTTCAATAGCCCTACTTAAAATTTGAATACCGTCTTTTAAAACTTGTACTTCTTGTTCTTTTTGTGCTAAGCGTTTTTCATTTACTGCATACCCCTGAACCAAATAATCTTTTAATACTTGATTCGCCCAAATACGAAATTGGGTACCTCTTTTTGAATTTACACGATAACCTACTGAAATTATAACATCTAAATTATAGTGTGCCCTATTTCTAGTTACTTCTCTTTCACCTTCTTGTTGAACTGTTCGGAATTTCCGAACAGTTGCCATTTCCAATAATTCACCAGAAGAAAAAATATTTTTTATATGCTCGCTAATATTAGCTTTACTAGAATTAAAAACTTCTACAATTTGAGCTTGTGTTAACCAAATAGTATCATCTTGAAGATTAACTTGAAGTTGGGCTGCTCCATCATCAGACTGATATATTACGATTTGGTTTTGTTCTTTCATTTTAAATTTTACTTTTCAACTAACTCCAATTTAGCGACAGTTGATTCTTTGGACCTTATGCAACGTAACCGTTGTATTCGTTCATGTATTCTCTAACTATAATACTATTGATGCGCTTTACATCGGTGGTATTGATGTCTATATGCTGTTCTTTTTTAAACTGGTTTACCACCAAGCGCATTACCATTCGTTCCACATAACTTTCGTTCTCCAATATTTTAGAGTTTTGCATGATTTCCTTATCTACAGCCGTTTTTAAACCCATTAAGGCATCGAATAATTTTCTTTCACTTTCGGTCAACGGATCCTTTTCGATTAGGCGTTTATGAATGCGGGCATATTTGGCGTCATAATCATATTTCGCTTTTAGCAATTGGTTTTCTCGCTCCAGTTTTTTCGCCCTATCATAAATGTCGTTCAAGGCCTTAATATTGGCTTCCATTTCTTCCTTGGTAACCTCACTTAAATTTTTCTTTTTAAAGAGTCGCTCCAATTCTTCTTTTAAAGACACAAAAACAGGGTCCTTCTGGTCAAAGTTACCACCCAACATTTCTCTAGTACGCTGCAAGGTGTTTTTTAACTCGTCTGCCAAAACCATTTCTTCTTCCTTCACCTTTGTGAAAGCAAAAATAACATCTTCTAAGGCGGTGTTTAAAATATTGTCCGTACCTACATTATTTTCTAAGGCAATTTTGGTGTTGATAAGTGCCAACCTATCATTGGTTAGTCTGGAAAGTACCGATAATTTTCTGAAATCCAGTTTTTCCAGCAATTCAAAATTACCGGAAAGACGAATAAGATTGTACAGTTCTTTCGCATTGTTTAAAGCTTTTGCGATAAGCCGTATTTCGGTGCGTTCGTTTATTTCAGAAATTTGCTCCCCGAAAACGGTAGCATTTACGGTATTGAATTTGAAAAGAATATCCTTTATTTCTTCTATCTCCTCTTTTATTTCTTCAGCAGATTTGAAGAGGTTGGAATAATGCTGCATTTCATCCCCTAGTTCCGATTGCAGCTCGTTAAAGTAATCCTGATTGGTCTTGTCAAACTCTTTTTGAATATCTGCAAAGTCCACTACAAAACCGTATTTATGATTCCTGTAAGTTCTGTTGACACGGGTTAGGGTTTGCAGCAAATTGTGCGACTTAATTTTACGCCCTATGTAGAGCTTTTTTAGCCGTTTCGCATCAAAACCGGTTAGGAGCATATTATAAACAAACAGGAGATCCATTTTACCGGCCTTAAAGTCGGATACCCAATCTTTGCGCTCTTGTTTGGTGCCAATATCATGTAGAATAACCTTGGCAGTTTTAACGTCGCTGGCTTCTTTCTTTTTAGTGGCGTAGGTAATAGGTTCCTCGGCGGCCAGATTCAAATTCGGTTCAGTCTTATCAGCGTAATTCTCCAGAAAGATGTCATACATCATCTTGGCTTGATCCGAAGAGTCACAGACCACCATACCTCCAATGCTATTGTCGTTCATAGCAATTCTAGCTTGCTCCATATCCTTTACAATATAGTCTAGCATAGGTTCCACAAACTTATAGTGGGCAAAGACCTTCTTTTTGTCCGTATTACCCTGAAGTATTTTAATCTCTTCCAGGGTTTTCTGTAGGGCAAGTTTATAATTGGTCTCAATTTCTTCTCGAATCAGCCGTAAGGTATAGCCATCCTTTATGGAAAGATTGTAGTAGTATTTATGGATATAGTCACCGAATAAGGTTTTGGAATTGTATTCCGTTCCCAATAGAGGGGTGCCTGTTAGTCCAATCTTTATGGAATGGGTATCGGCCAGTTCCAAATTCGCTAAAAAACTACCCTTTGGGTTGTAACTGCGATGCACTTCATCCAAGAAGAAAATGCGTTGTACACTTAAATTATAGTCGTTATTTTTTATAACATCAGGGTCGTCCTTAAACTTCTGAATGTTAACTACGGTAATTTCTGTCTTACCCGAACTATTATGGATTACCTCGGTAGATTTAATGTCTTTGGTAAATGCTTCTCTTGAATCTATTTTATGTACCACAAGTCCACGAGCTGTAAATTCTTTCGCGGCTTGAGTTAATAAATCCAGACGGTCTACTATAAAATAAAACTTAGGGATGATGTTCCTCTTCTGATAATAATCCGTAAGATATTTTACATTGAAAAAAGCCAATGCCGTTTTACCGGAACCTTGGGTGTGCCAAATTATTCCTTTTTTAACTCCTTTCTCGAGCTTTTTTTCGATTGCCTTGGTTGCAAATAGTTGTGGATAACGCATCACATGCTTTTCCAAACCTTTTTCTTCCTCTACATAAGCAAAAGCATATTGTAAAATGAATTTTAAACGCTCTTTTTGGAACAGGGAAGTGGAAATAGAGTTGGTCGGTGTATTCGGATGTTTATTGGATATATACTCTTGTGAGTTCTTTATGCTCAATAAGTTGGTATCCTTTAGAACAAAGTTTTCCTCGTCCTCCGTGATGGGCTGCAGAATGGTATTTAATTCAAAGGTTTCCTCTTCCCTGAAATAGTTAAAGCTGGGTTTATAATAGTTGGTAGTACTATAAAAGGCTCCTTCCAACATTTGGGAATCATCGTCACTATACTTCATGTTGTTGGAAAACACCATGAGCTGGGTAAGGTTGATAAACTTTCGGAATTTCTTATTTTGGAAACGCGTTTTCATGCGCCTATGTTCCGCTAAAATCCCATCTCTATTGTTCGGCTTTTTAACCTCTAAAAAGACCAATGGCATACCATTGATCAATATTATAATATCCGGCCTAAAAGTTTCATCATCTTTCTGATAGGGCAATTCAGTTACTACATGAAAGGAGTTATTCTCCTCAAAGTTTTCGAAGTCGATTAATTTAAATCCCGATTGGTCTATAAGTTTGTGGTAAAAGGCACGACCTAAATCCTCATTTTCTAATGACAAAGTAACTTCATCATATACTTTTTTAATATCGGTCGGAGTTATGCCGAAGTTAATTGCAGCAATTTGCTTTTGAAATATTTCAGTGAATATATTGGTTCCCGCATCCCAGGTACTATCCTTTAAGGACAAGTAATTATACCCCAATTGCATTAAGTGTAAAATGGAAGGAATTTTTACTCTTGAATCTTCGTTAAAAATCATTAATTACTAAATTTCTTTAATGCATTAAGCGGGGAACTTTTACTAAACTCTAAATATACCTTTTTACCTTAAAATTCCTACAAGTAAATAGAGCCAAATTATAAATTCTCTTGGGACTTAACGGTAAAACTTTGCAATAATTCTAAATTCAAATCTCAGCCAGTTATTAATTCTTTAATGAGCTAATTCCTAAACGAACGAAGCAGTCTATCTTTCGAATGATTAACTTCAAATTTGAGTGTCCCCCAAAACGAACTTTTAAAAAACGGAATACAACCCCAAATCTTACCAAAACTTAACTGCGCCTGGATCCTGTCCGATTTTTGTAGTGTTCGGGAAGATAATCGTAAATCAAAAATCGGACAGGGCGCACTTGCTTAGGTAAATTTGGAACATCATTTTTTGATCCATAGCAATAACCGTGCGTTGGCAAGGATAAAAGCCTATGGCGTTCTTTCTACGCACTAGGCTTTTATGAGCGGGCCTGAGGAGGTTGAAAGATCCAGAGGTTTTTCAACTTCCGCAAGGACTGGACTTATTTTACGGAATCATCCAATAGGGCTATCCTATGGCAATTCTTTTTCTATTTTTATCTTAAGCTTTTCAAAATCTTCCAGGGCCATGTCCAATTGTAACCTGGACTTCCCAAAACTGCTCTTCACCAATTGTACCTTGTTCAAAAGAGCAATAAATTCTGCCCTGTTCTGCCTTAGGTCGCGTTTAAGATTGGTATATTTCCTTTCTATGACAATGGCCTCCTCCACCTTTTTAAAGAACCTATCCCTTTCTGGGTCGTCTTCCCCACCCTCCATCAACAAGGGAGCTTGTTTCCGTTTCTTTTGGGGGGAGTGTTCAAATAAAAGTTCTATCATGGCCTTGGTCGGAAGTACCCCATTCTTTTCCAAATTCTTCATCATGGCCGCCATGGCATTGAACCTTTTTTTGATCAGGTTTGTTATGGTCCTTCCATTGGGTCCAAGAGATTCCTTTGGAGAAATCTCGTTATAGAAAAAGAAATCCAGCATCGTTTGCAGTGCCTCCGTATGGGTCTTGAAAAACCGCCTCGAAAATTTTTGGAAATGCTTGGCTGTTTCACTCTTAAAGCGTATACTTTTAAATGAGTTCATAATTTTCTGATTTGTCGCAAATTCTTCCCTGAAAATGGGCATTTACAGGGCGTTTGTCGCAAATTTATAAAATGTAAAAAATCAAAATATACCTAACTATCTATCTGTCAATATGTTGTGAGCCAAAATAAATACGTAACGTGGCTTTGCCCGTTACCCTCTTGCTATTCCACTTTGCTCACACCATATTGCTTGCATTACTTCCAATTCGGGTCATTGGTTTTGAGCAGTCCACCATGCGTTCACATCTTTAAAGTCCTTGTATAAATTTGATCTGTCCTTACATTTTGGATTTTCTTTCAACATTAGATCAACTGCTTTTTTACCTGCTCTATCATTATCCATATAAAGCGCTACAGATTTATAGGCGTCAAACATGTCAAACGATTTTTCTATAAAGCCCAGGGAGTTTAATATTAAAAGGTCATTCTTTTCCATAAGATTATTACCCATATCCATCAGGCTCAAGATATCAAACATGCCTTCGGTAACTATCAACCTATTGTTCTCATTCTTGATGTGAGTGATGTCTTTTGGGGAGCTGGAGTTCTTATAGTATTTGTTCCGTAACTCCCATCCCCCGGAACTGTTCTGTAACCCTATGGCGAAGTAGTCCCTACCCCGGAAAATGTAATGGACCTCCTGACAAAGTTTGACTGCCGTAGAAAGCGAAATTTTACGTGCATGTAAATATCCGATCAATGCAAAATGTGTTATGGGTTGTGCATAACGGACCTGAATATCATTTCCATTTTGCATGGTAAATAAAGGCTGCTGCTGAAAAGAAAAAGAGATCTGACCCTTTTGCAACCAAGCCAAGGTTTCTTTTACAGAAGTACCGTTTATTAAACATATCAGGTCAATTACATTGCCACCTTTTCCCGCTCCATGATCATACCATCTGTTCAGTTTCTTGGATACCTTGAAAGAGGCTTGCGTTTCTGAGCGGAACGGACTGAGGAACCAAGCTTCTTTCTTAGATTCCTTTGTAGGAAAGTGCCCGAGATTTGCCAGCGCTTTTCCGATGGGATAATCTCTGGCTCTTTCACACGATATTTTATTGGTTCTTTGCATATCCTATCATTTGGCTCTCGACTTTGTCATCGTTTATTTTTGATGACAAAATGATGACAAAACGATGACGGCCCAATCCCCTGTATTTATTGACCTTAACTCTATCTCTCATCGTTTCATCAAAAAAAGTATAATTGGTAGGTTGTTTTTTCTTTTCATCAGCGAATTTTTCGACAAATGATGCGAAATCGCCCATAATGTGCATAAACAGTATGTTAACCGCTTCATCGTTTGGTCATCGTTTCATCGTTTTACTATTCTTCCCCAAAATGTTCCGACAGAAACTCCCTTTTTATAGTGTAGTACCTACCCTTGGCATCAATCACCCCCATCCCTCCTTCCCGCCAGATCATCAATTTCCCATAGGCCAAGGAATTTTCCTGATTGACGAGCTTCCAGTCCTTTTTTAAGATATGCCTCAATTGGGTAAGGTCCGTTTTAATCCGGGTTTGGTTCAAGAGGTGTAGGGCATCCAACGGGCATAATTGCACCTCTTCCAATTCAAAGGTTTCCATTGCGCTCAGGATTATACTGGCAAGTTCCTTTTCCACCCTGTTCTTGTTGTTTTGCATTAAATTCTCCAAGGCCTTCGTCTTTATCTGGGCAGGAGAAAACCACATCCGGGTCCTATTGGGACTGGTCAGTTTTCGTTGTTGCAAATAGAATAGGAATGCAGGTATCTCCCTTTCAAGATATTCCAAAAATCGTGTTTCCTCCTTTTTCAAGGATGGAATCTTTAATACCCAAAAACGGGTTTCGTTATTATCTATCTTGATAAAATTCTCCTCGTTGTTACTACAAAGGATGAACTTCCCAAAGAATTCTACTTCCCTCTTATCCTTCCCCTTGGCTTCCAGTTTGTTGAAATTGGTCGTACTCAGGTACTTGATCCGTTCGGTCAATTCTTCTTTATTAAAGAGTACCTCGTCTATACAGATTAAAAGCTTGTTGGCCCAATCGGCATTAAACTGACTGCTAAAGCTATCATTGGTGAGATAGGTCAAGTTATTGTCGAACATGGTTTTTAGCCATTTAAGAAAAGTGGTCTTACCTGTTGACCGCTCCTTGGATACAAGACACAGTATAGGCAACACCTGGACCGGCTTTACATATAACAGCTGCAGATAATCTAGACCTAAATCTAACTGGGGACCGAAAATATGCTCCAATAGTTGTATCGTATAGTGAAAAGCTCCCTCTCGCAGTTTATGGGGCAAGGGAGCATAGGTATTATAGAAACCGTGGCAATCTTGCTTAAAATGAATATGGCTGGGGAGACAGGTGAATCCATCATACTTTTTAATCCCACCGATAAAACTCCTACCATGATCTTGGCGGATGGCCTCCAGGGTCCATGGAACAATAATTTCGTTGAAATTCCCGGCAATGGTCGGGACACATACCAATTTGTAATAGGAGGTGCCCACGCGGATGTATGGTGTGTCTTTCATAGCTCTGTTATAATGAAGCTGAAATAGATCACCTACTTCCTTCTATTTTTCAATAGTTGCTGGTTAAATTGGTGTTCTAAGGTTTCATCCGAAACATCGGGTTCCCCCAATAGCCAGTTATCTATTGTATCCTTGTCAAAAAATTTCTGGCGGATATGGGCATTGTTGCCCATTGGGATGAGCTTTAACTGGGTCAGTTTGTAGATCTTGCTTTTGGAGAGTCCGGTATATGCTGCCAAATCTTCCACGTTCATTACTTTCTTGGTGTGGGACAACAGTCCTTTGATATCGGATAGCAGCCCCACTACGTTTTCATTTTCTTCCATGATATTCGCTTTTTAGTTTTCTTCAAATTAGAGAAGCAAATAGCACAAAAAGAAGATCTAGAAAATTTTAACTAAAAAAAACAATATTATTTGAGGGATTAATAACGATTCTTAAAAATCGTTTAGAATTACGCAACACGCACTTGTCATATAAAGGTATTTGATAGAGAGCGCGGTATAACATTTCTCATATAGTAAGAACTAGTGATATTTTTAATGAAATACCCTGTACTCAGTAAAGAAAGTTAGTAAATAGAACCTGAAGAATTTGTTTGACCTATGTTTGACCTAGGTCAATAAAAAAAGGCCTTGCATTTCTGCAAAGCCTTTGTTTATAGTAGCTCCCCCTCTTGGGCTCGAACCAAGGACCCTCTGATTAACAGTCAGATGCTCTAACCAACTGAGCTAAGGAGGAGTGTATTTTTATCGCCTAAGCGGGTGCAAATATAAATGTTTTTTCAAATACGCCAAACAAAAAATGGCTGTTTTGCAACTTAATTTTAAAAATATTCAATTCCACTATAAAAACTTCTTGATGATATTCCAGATATCGTTTCCGAATACCACTGCCATTAGCCCCATAAGTATAACAAAACCAATAATTTGACCCGTTTCCAATACCTTTTCACTCGGCTTTCTGCCAGAAATTATTTCGTATAGCAAAAACATTACATGTCCCCCGTCCAATGCCGGAATCGGAAGAATATTCAAAAATGCCAACCAAACCGAAAACATGGCCATGAAATTGAAGAAAAATACCCAATCCCAGGTGGGAGACATCAATTCTACAATCCCGATCGGGCCTTTGACTTGCTTATAAGCCCCAGTCTTGGTATTGAATATTACCTTAAACTGCCTTATTTGATCCGTTAAAACCTGTATTGTACGCTTATAACCTGCTGGGATAGCCTCTAAGAAGTTGTAATTATCGGTAACCCTAAGATCGGTAAGATCCAATTCAATTCCTATTATTCCTTCATCGGGAACAGTCAATGCCAAATGTTCGGTCGTTCCGTTGCGCAAAACACTGATATCCAATTTCTGATTGGCGGAAGCCCCTATTTTACTTCTAAATTCGTCCCAATATTTGGTATCCACTCCATTGACCCCAATAATTTCATCACCGGGCATCAAACCTGCCTTTTCGGCTACTGAATTAGGTGACACTTTTGCAATAATGGCTTTTGATCTATAACCTAAGAAATTCTTACCCTGGGTAGCAAAAACCGTCTCCTTTCCTTCATCCGATAAGGGCACCGTAATTTCGCGGCCATCCCTTTTAACCGTTACCTCATCACCTAGGATGATATCCAAAACGGCCTCGTTGAATTTTCTGGTCTTCTTATCATCCACCATTAAAATTTGATCCCCGGTTTTCAGCCCCAATTGCTCTCCAATGGAATCTACCACAATACCATACTTTAAGCTGTCCGAAGGAATATAGGTATCCCCATTGTTGAATAACAACAAAGTATAGATTACCCAGGCCAACAAAAAGTTGACGATTACCCCACCGGTCATAATAATAAGACGTTGCCAAGCCGGTTTACTACGGAATTCCCATGGCTTTGGTTCCTCCTTCATCTGCTCGGTGTCCATACTCTCATCTATCATCCCGGCTATCTTTACATAACCTCCCAAGGGCAACCAACCAATTCCGTATTCCGTATCCCCTATTTTCTTCTTAAAAAGGGAAAACTTAACATCAAAAAACAAATAGAACTTTTCTACTTTGGTCTTAAAATATTTTGCGGGGAAAAAATGGCCCATTTCATGAAGGATCACCAAAATGGATATGATGAGTACAAACTGTACAATCTGTAGTGCTAACGTCATTAAGTATTTTTTTAAACTTTAAAAACGCACAAAAGTACATTATTACATGGTCTTAAAAAAAAAACTATTCCGCCTAGGGATCTTTTTAAGAAAGTTTTAGTAGGGATCACCCCTTAGATGCTTGAAATATATTGTTATCTGCCCTACCTTTACAAAAAAAACATGCGTTCGTTTTTTGCCAAATTCAAATTTTTCGGCATTGTACTGCTTATTGTTTCCGGGGTGATCATTTCCCTATTTTACAATGCCTTGCAGCCCAAAAAAGTTTTACCCGTTTACCAACCCGCCATGGTAAATTATGAACTGGTAGACAGCACCCTACAGCATGTAAAAAAATACCACACCATAGCCGATTTTGCATTTACCAATCAAAACGGAAAATTGGTAACACAAAAAGACTACGAGAACAAGATTTATATTGCCGATTTTTTCTTTACCACCTGCCCCACAATTTGTCCCATAATGACAAAAAATATGGCCGGACTTCAGGATAAAATAATGGATGATAAGGACGTATTGCTGCTTTCCCATTCCGTTACCCCAGATATTGACTCCGTTCCACAACTAAAAAAATATGCCTTGGAAAAGGGCGTCAATGACAGCAAGTGGAATCTGGTCACTGGCGATAAACGGGAGATTTATGAACTTGCCAGAAAATCCTACATGGCCGTTAAGACCGATGGTGATGGCGGCCCTTATGATATGATCCACACCGAAAACTTTATCCTGGTTGATAAAGAAAGAAGAATAAGAGGCTTTTATGACGGCACAAACTCGGAGGCCATGGAAACATTACTGAGCGATCTGGAAATACTGAAATCTTCCTATAAGGAGTAATATATTAAGACCATGAGGCTTATAATCATAGATACAGTAACCCAATTACAGTCTTTGCATCCACCAAAAAGCATGTACTACCATCTAACATAAGCTACAACCGTTCTATAGCATCAACTTTTTATTGTTTTAACTGTTTACTTCATCTTTTTCTTTTATTTTTGTGCTTAATTAAAATCAATCTAAATAAAAATTGACTACAACCGTAGCACAGTTAAGGCGAGGACAAAAAGGAATCATCAAAGAATTTGCCGATGGTATTCTACCCATTAAACTATTGGAATTGGGTTGTCTCCCGGGCAACGAAATAGAATTGGTACAAGTTGCCCCCCTTAAAGACCCCATTTACATTAATGTTAACGGCACCCATATAGCTATTAGGCGTTCTATGGCAGACTTAATAGAATTAGAAATTATTGAAGATTCCCCACTATGAGCAAACAGATTAATGTTGCGCTTATAGGCAACCCCAATACTGGCAAAACTTCGGTTTTTAACCAGCTTACCGGATTAAAGCAGAAAGTAGGGAACTACCCCGGGATTACCGTTGAAAAAAAGGAAGGGATCTGTAAATTGCCTAGGGGCGTAAAGGCCCACATTCTGGATTTGCCGGGCACCTATAGCCTAAATACCACTTCATTGGATGAGAGTGTGGTGGTTGAATTGTTGCTTAACAAAAATGACAAGGATTTTCCCGATGTTGCCGTCGTCATCAGCGATGTAGAAAATCTCAAAAGAAACCTTCTTCTCTTCACCCAGATCAAGGATCTTAAAATTCCGGTCATCTTGGTCATCAATATGGCCGACCGTATGTCCAGGACGGGTATTTCCTTGGATATTGAATTGTTGGAAGAGAAACTGGATACCAAAATTGCTTTGGTAAGTACCAGAAAAGGTACGGGTATAGAACGGATCAAGGAATTGATCGCCGACTATAAAAATATTTCCATTACCCCCAATGTTGACACCACGGTAATTGCGCCGGAGTATTTTGAAAAACTGAAGACCGCTTTTCCAAAAGAAGATCTCTATAAACTATGGCTGGTAATTACACAGGATGTAAATTTTATGCCTATAGAAAAAAATCCTGTTACCATTGATGCCTCTTTTGCTACCAAGTCCAAATCCGAATTAAAACGACTGCAACAAAAGGAAACCATTCTTAGATATCAATTCATTAATGGCATCTTAAAACAGGCCTATAAGGTAGACATTAATGCGGCCAAGGGCCTCAGGGCAACCTTGGACAAAATTTTGACCCATAAAATATTTGGGTATGCTATCTTTTTCCTTATCCTTTTATTGATTTTTCAGGCGATTTACGATTGGAGCAGTTACCCAATGGATTTTATTGATGAAACTTTTGCCGCTGCCAGCGAATGGGTCAAGAACACCTTACCTCCTGGAGTATTTACCAATTTGATAGCCGAAGGAATTCTTGCCGGAATAGGAGGGATAGTCATCTTTATCCCACAAATAGCCTTTTTATTCCTTTTTATTGCCCTCTTGGAAGAATCGGGCTATATGAGCCGGGTAGTTTTTTTAATGGACAAATTGATGCGTCCCTTTGGTTTAAGTGGCAAAAGTGTTGTGCCCCTAATTTCGGGAACGGCCTGTGCAATTCCGGCCATCATGGCCACAAGGACCATTGAAAATTGGAAGGAACGGCTTATAACCATATTGGTAACCCCCTTTACCACATGTTCTGCACGTTTACCGGTATATTTGATCATTATTGCCTTGGTAATCCCCGAAGGAAGATTTCTAGGCCTAAGCTATCAGGCGCTGACCTTAATGCTCCTATATCTCATGGGCTTTGGAGCCGCAGTACTCTCTGCTATGGTCTTGAACAAAATCATGAAAATAAAGAGCAAGACCTTCTTTGTTATGGAAATGCCCAATTATAAGCTACCACTTATCAAAAATGTGGTATATACAGTTTGGGAAAAGACAAAAAGTTTTGTCTTGGGCGCTGGTAAAATTATATTGGCCATCTCCATTATACTATGGTTTTTAGGCTCCAATGGCTTTTCGGATGATTTTGAAAATGCAGAGGAAATTGTTACTGAACAAATTAAAAAAGAAGGGTTTTCGGACTTTAATAAATCCAATATAGAAAGCACCATGGCTTCCTATAAACTGGCTTTGCAGGATAGTTTAAATACCGAAGCTTATGCCTTGGACCAAGCAGCAATAAACGACTCCTTAAAAACAAAGGAAATGGTCCTAAATGCCAAGGCCACCAACCAGGAAATTGCCAGTTATAAGCTGGAAAATTCCTATATGGGATATATGGGAAAGGCCATAGAACCTATAGTACGCCCCTTGGGATACGATTGGAAAATTGGCATAGCAGTACTTACTTCATTTGCAGCAAGAGAGGTCTTTGTTGGAACCTTGGCCACTATTTATAGCGTAGGCAGCGATGAAGAGGACACCATAAAGAACAGGATGGCCGCTGAAATGGATCCCAAAACAAAAAAACCATTATTTAATCTGGCCTCAGGCATATCATTATTGCTTTTCTATGCCTTTGCCATGCAATGTATGAGTACACTGGCTATAGTAAAAAGGGAAACCAATACTTGGAAATGGCCCGCTGCACAGCTAGTTTTTATGAGTCTTTTTGCGTATATTGTATCATTGATTGCCTATCAGATTTTAAAATAACCGCCAGCCAAAAAAACGGAATTTTAAAAAAGAAACAAGTTATAAAAATGTACATACTACAACACATTCTGGTCTATATCACTGTAATCTTGGCCTTAGGGTATCTCATAAATAAATTTCTCTTGCCCAAATCCCTTTTCGCCGGCAAAAAACGCAGCTCCAAAGGTTGTGGCGATGGTGATTGTGGTTGTCATTAAGCTTGCAAAAGCAACAATTTACTCGATAATCGAGATTTTAACCTGCTTACCAGAGGCAGCTGCTCCAACGCTTACCTGCCCGCTCCATTCAGGCGGGCGTCGAAATCTAAAATAAGGTTCCTTTTAATGCCTTGCGGGCCTGCCTATATCGGTTGGACAGGCTTGTCCCGAGGGAGTTTGCCTACCTTAACACGTATTGCAATTGGCCTAAAAAAAAACGATTCTGTCTTAAAATAATCATAAGACCATTGCTATCGGTTATCCAAATCCTTATTTTGGTATTCGTTGGACCACTTCCAAGCTCTAATTTAAAACAGCTATTATGCTCGAAAACTCAAATTTTTTGGATCCTTTTAGGGAGGGGGAAAGAACCAAAAAACCGAAAATTCAATTAATTTGCCATGACCATAAAGGGAATAATTAAATTTTCCCAATTGGAGACGGTTCAAAATATCGGAATTCTAATATCGATCAATATTATCAACGCTATATCAAACGAGAGCCCACTACCATGGTAATAAACAAACTCTTACTTACTGCTCTTCTAATTGTTTTCGGATTTTTCTACCATCAGGCCCAAGTTATCACCTCTGTTGTAAAAGATTCCGCTACCCAACAACCTATCCCCTACGTCACCATACAGTTATCCAACAAAAAAGGGGTAATTACCAATGAGGAAGGCCGTTTTAGTCTACTCCTGGATTCGAACACTAAGGAAACCGATTCCCTTTTTATTTCATGCATGGGATACGAGGCCTTGGGCAAGCCATTGAACGAATTCAAGGAAAATGTCATTCTTTTAAGTGCAAAGCCCATAGAATTAAATCCCGTAATAGTAAGCAATAAACAGTATACCGCGGAAGAACTTATTGAGCAGGTAAAGAACAATATCGACCAAAACTACAGTACCAACCTCACTAAAAAAAGGGTATTTTTTCGGGATTCCTACCACCAGACCCTCACTAAAAGGAATTACACCTTTAAGGAATCTACCATAGAGGCCCTCAACAAGAAGTTTTTGGACAGTGTCCTTAATTCCATCCCGAGAAAATCCAGTCGCTATACCGAGATTCTTGGAGACTTTTACGGCAATTTTGAAAAGGACAACCAAAAACTGACCCTCATTAAGGCTTCAGACCTTTATGATAAGCAAAGTGAACTGGACCTGACTTCCTTGGAGGAAAAGTTTAACGATATCCTACAGAACAATATAAAGCCCGATTCCTACTTCAAAATTAAATCGGGCCTATTTGGCACCAAGGTGGATGCGGACGAATTTATGACCTTCGAAACCGATTCCACTGACGCCGAGGCCCTGAAAAAGGAACTGGCAGAAAAGAAAAAAAAGGAAGAGGACCGCAAGAGGAACTTCGCTTCCTTTAAAAAGGGAAGTTTGGGAAAAATTATGGAAAAACAGTTTTTTCTTAAAGATTCCGACCTCAACTTCATCAAAAAAAATAATCGCTATCATTTTAAAATGGTCGATTTTACCTATTGGGGCGATGATGCAGTATATATATTGGATTTTGAGCCCAAGAGGTCTGCCGACTACAAGGGAAGGCTATATATAAATGCCGATGATTTTGCCATAATCCGTCTAGATTATAACAATGTTAAATCCATAAGAACCTTCAAGCTTTTAGGGGTTTCCTTGGACCAATATTTGGATAGGGGCAAAATGATATTTTCTAAAGATGACGATGGACTTTACCATCTGCGCTATTTGGAAGAAGAATTGGGTGCCAAGGTGGGAATTAAAAGACCTTTGAAGATCATTGAACTAAACAAGCGCGTTAAGGGAAGGAACAAACAGAACGAGCTTTCCCTAAAATTGGATATGGCCAGTAGCGGTGTAAATAAGCGCGAACTGATACTTTTTGATACGGAACATATAACTGCCCAAGAGTTCAATTCCATTGAGGAAAAAAATACGGTACTACCTACATACATGCCCAATTACGATCCAGAATTTTGGAAGGGATACAATATTTTGGAACCCAATCAGGCCATTAAGGATTTTACGGCTCAAGTAGAGGTTAATTGAATACTACACGAAATTTTGGATAAAGGAATAGAGCAATAATGTCCAGCCCATTACCAAGAGTAATCCTCCCAAGGGTGTAATAGGCCCCAAAACCTTAATTTTCTTGCCCTTGGCTGCACTAATGGAAAGACCGTAAATGCTAAAGGAAAAAAGAAATGTCCCAATTATAAAGCAGTAGATCATATAACGTTCCAAGGCGGTTTCCAGATTTAAATTAAATCCCAATACCAGCAACAAAATGGCATGGTACATTTGATACTTTACCCCTGTTTCAAAACTTTTTAACTGTTGTTCATTAAAGGTCTTTTTTAGGGCGTGTGCTCCAAATGCCCCAAAAATTACTGCAAGAAGACCAAAAAGAGAACCCAGAACGTGAGCTATAAGTACCATAAATCTATTTTTTATGAAGTGGATTGTTAACCCTAATTGAATTCCATCTTTATATCCAAATCCCTATTCAGATCAAACGCACATTCCTTGTAGCTTGGAGGGCCAAATGCCTTTATTTTGGCATTGGAAAAGGCAATGGACTCCTTCGGCATTCCCAACCAATTGGTATCCAGCTTATCATTCGCATTTTCATCGTGAAATATGGCCACTGCATATTCCCCGCTGGGCAGATTGGAAATCTTAAAGTGGGTGGCAACCTCTGTAGCTGCTATACGTTCCACCTTAAATACATCCTCAAATTTCAAAAATCCTTTCGATCCATTATAAACGGCAACATTAATATTGCCCATTGATGACTTAACTCCAAGCAGTTCTATGGATAGACTATTTTGGGAAACCCCAAAATAAGGAAGGGTCAGGATCATCAACCATATAAATTTCTTCATGGACACCACAGCTTAAAAACCAAAGTTAATCATCTATTCCTTAGGTGGATGTATTTTGTTGGACAAAAATTGAAACATTGATACCGTTTCCGTGCTATCCGGCATATTTAAAAATATTTTCAAGGAATCCTGATATACCAACCTTATTTTAGGTTGTGAGAGTTTATCCACATAAACATAAACCTTATTTTTACTTAAGCTATCCTCCTTAAAAACCCCCTTTTCCCTTTCTTTAACAGAGAACCCATTGATGCGCTCCATGGAAGGTATCCTTTCCACCATCTCAATACTATCCATATTCGCATATGGTATTTTAACAAAATAAATCCCCGATAAAATCTCCAGATCCTCCTTTTCTGTCTTTACCCAATTTTTGTAATGCGCCGTAAAAGCCAAGGCAACTACAATAATTGTGATTACAATTAGAATGTTTAACACCCAATGTCTTTTTTCAGTATTTCCCATAATAGAATTGAAGATAGATGATTACTTTTTCAAATTGAAATATTTTAACCGAGACCCACATCAAGAGTCATCATAATTATAAAACCTCCTATAAATCCCATGGTGGCAATATCGGTAAACTTATCCTGTTGCGTCTCCGGTATCACCTCTTCCACCACTACAAAGATCATAGCTCCTGCCGCAAAAGAGAGCGCATAGGGCAAAATAGGCTGAAAAGTAAGAACGGCCCAAGCACCCAATACCGCTGCGATAGGCTCTACCAAAGCGGAGGCCTGTCCGTACATAAAACTCTTTCTCCTACTCAAACCCTGCCGTCTTAAAGGCATGGCAACCGCAAAACCCTCGGGAAAATTTTGAAGCCCAATTCCCAGGGCCAAGGCAACGGCCCCACCAATTGTGGCACCATCAAATCCGGCAGCCACACCGCCGAACAATACCCCAACGGCAAGTCCTTCCGGGATATTGTGCAAGGTAATTGCCAAGGTTAACAGGGTGGTTTTATGCCAGGGTGTTTTAAGACCCTCCTTTTCGTTTTCCTTAAAATTAATATGTAAATGTGGCAATACCTTATCCAAACCAAAAAGGAACAAGGCCCCCAATAAAAATCCAACTGCTGCAGGAACTACTTTTACAAAGCCTTCTCCTGGGCTCATTTCTATACCTGGTGCCAATAAACTCCAAAAACTGGCCGCCACCATTACCCCGCCAGTAAAACCCAACATGCCATCCAACACGGCGCGATTCATAGTCTTAAAGAAAAAAACCAACCCTGCCCCCAGGGCCGTAAGTCCCCAAGTAAACAAGGTTGCATAAAACGCTGCTAAAATAGGATCTATAGATTCAAAATAGTCAATAATCTCCTTCATATTTTATCATTGGTTTTAATGTACAAATTAGAAGCAATGACATGCGAAATTTGCATTTTTCTACCATCTATATCTATGTTCAGTGAACCATCAAACTCCTCTATCTCCATCACTGTTATATGGTTCCCCAAGGCTATACCATTCTTATCCAGAAATTTTAAGAAGGTTGCCGATGAATCCTTTACCCCAACACATACTCCTTCCGAATTTATTGGGACTTCGCTCAACAACTCCCTATCCCTTTCCTTAAATCCGCCGTTCTTGTCAGGTATGGGATCTCCGTGGGGATCAAACTTTGGAAATGCCAACAGCCGATCAAGACTGTCTATTAGCTTATCACTTTTAATATGTTCCAACTGTTCCGCCACTTCGTGGACCTCATCCCAAGAAAAATCCAACTTCTCTACCAAGAATACTTCCCAAAGCCTATGTTTTCTAATAATTCCCAAGGCCGTTTTGTTTCCCAAGGGCGTTAAAGAAACCCCTTGGTAACGCTTATAATTTACTAGATCTTTTTCGGAAAGTCTCTTGATCATGTCGGTAACCGAAGAAGGCTTGGTTTCCATAAGTTCCGCAATAGCATTGGTAGCTACTTCCTGAGTACCCTGCCTACCCAAATGAAAAATAGTTTTAATATAATTTTCTTCCGAACGTGTCATTAAATACTTATTTACGCAAAAATACATTTTTATTTATAAAAACAAATTTTTAGATTTGCCTAAATTTAATTTTGTATTAATGAAACATGCACTGTGCACAGTTCTCTTCTTGACGTTGTTCCAACTATTTTCCCAAAAAGCAACTTTGGAAGGTACCGTAATGTCCAACGATGAAATTTTAGCTTTCGCCACCATACAACTCAAAGGCACACAAATAGGGACTACTACCGATGAGAATGGGAAGTATAACCTATCTGCACCATTTGGAACCTATACAGTGATATGCCAAAGCATTGGTTACAAATCCGTACACAAGGAAATTAAATTGAATAATTCCCTACCCTCAAAATTAAATTTCGATCTCAAGGAAGACGTAATGGGGCTGGAACAAGTAGTGGTGACGGGAACGAGGACCGACAAAAGACGTACAGACTCCCCTGTAATAGTAAATTTGATCAGCAGTAAAACACTGGATAATGTGGTGGCCACCAATCTTTCCGAAGGGCTGAGATTTCAACCTGGCCTACGCGTAGAAACCGATTGCCAGACTTGTAACTACACCCAGTTGCGTATGAATGGTCTCCAAGGAGGATATTCACAGATCTTGATCAATGGTCGTCCCATTTTTAGTCCGCTCACCGGCCTATACGGGATGGAGCAAATTCCTCCCAACATGATAGAGCGCATAGAAATAGTCCGCGGCGGGGTATCTGCCCTATACGGGTCCAGTGCCATAGGTGGTACGGTGAACGTAATGACCAAAATACCTAGGCAAAACGACTATTCCTTAACCTATACCTATCAAAATTTAGGAAAAAATAGCAACGACCATCTTTTACTCGGAAACGCTACAGTCATTAACCCAAAAAGAAATGCCGGTGCCACCTTTTTCGTAAGCAAACGGGACAGGGACACCTATGACGACAACGGCGATAATTTTTCGGAGCTACCACAACTACGCAACAATTCATTTGGTGCCAATTTCTTTTATCTACCACGGGAAAATCAGAAACTCGAAGTAAGTATTAGCAGTATCAATGAATACCGCTACGGGGGCGAGATGGTCAATAAACCCGCCCACTTGGCAAAGCAATCCGAGGAAAGGACCCATAACGTTCTCATGGGCAGTTTGGACTACCAAATCAATTTCAATGAAGAAAAAAGTGCCCTAATACTTTATTATGGCGGTCAATACACCGATCGCGATCATTATACGGGCATAATCCCGGATGGTGAACCGGAATTATCCGGGTTTTTGGCCGACCCACCCTATGGAATTTCAAATGTTAGCACCCATCAAGGAGGGGTACAGTACAATCATGCGCTCAACAGCTTTTTAGGGGGCAAAACCGTGTTAACCCTTGGTACAGAATATGTA
Organism: Arenibacter sp. F20364; assembly: GCF_023015905.1. Lineage (GTDB taxonomy): Bacteria > Bacteroidota > Bacteroidia > Flavobacteriales > Flavobacteriaceae > Arenibacter. The sequence goes on from NZ_JALKBD010000011.1 coordinate 32,641, forward strand.
TATGATGACGTTCTCGATATTATTGAGTCCTATAATTATAAAATAGACCAGACCACAAGAAATTTAAGTGGTTTTGTACAAAACGATTGGGACATTACCCAGGATCTTAATTTTCTTTCAGGCTTCAGGGTCGATCAACATAATTTGCTAGGCAATGCCATTATTAGCCCAAGACTCTCCCTGTTGTACAAATGGAATAAAGAGACCCAATTTAGATTGGGGTGGGGTACCGGTTTTCGGGCTCCACAGGCCTTTGATACCGACCTGCACATCGCCTTTGCCGGTGGAGGGATCTCCCGAATATCCCTATCCGACTCTCTAAAAGAAGAACGTTCCAACAGTTTTACCGGATCGGTTAATTATGACAAGGCCTCAGAGCATTTCATTGCAGGTTTTACCCTAGAAGGTTTTTATACCCATTTAAATGACGCCTTTTATCTCTTCCCTTTGGGAGAGGACGAATTTGGGGAACGATTTGAAAAGAGAAACGGGAGTGGAGCCACTGTAAAAGGGATTACCTTGGAAACAAGGGCCAATTTTGATTATTTGCTTCAGATTGAAGCGGGCTTTACCCTTCAGTCCAGCCTTTTTGATGATGCCGTAGAGAATATTGAAGGCTTAGAGTCAAAAAGGGAGTTTCTTAGAACTCCGAACAATTATGGTTACGCTACAGTTACCTATACTCCTACCAAAACATTTAGCGCTAGTGCAAATATAGTTTATACCGGGCCTATGGAATTGGTACATTTCAGTGGGGAAGGCACTGGTCAGCTAATGGATGAATATGTCAAATCCCCATCGTTCACAGAACTAAGTCTACGAATGGGATACGAGTTTGAATTTCCTAATATTGACACTGGAATGGAAGTATTTGGCGGAGTAAAAAACTTGACCAATGCCTATCAAGGGGATTTTGATCTTGGGAAAAACAGGGATAGCAATTACGTCTATGGCCCGGGAGCACCAAGAACCGTATTTGTTGGGTTAAGAATAAAATCCCTTTAAAAATGATAGGACCAAGGAGAATATTTTTATTATTTATAGCAACTACAATGCTGTCCTGGAACAATGTTGCTGCCCAAGAACATATGGGTGTTAATTGGATCAGCTTTGAACAATTGCACGATTCCCTCCTAGTACACCCTAAAAAAGTATTCATAGATTTTTATGCGGATTGGTGTGCCCCCTGCCTAAAAATGGATGAAGTGGCCTTCAAAGACCCGATGGTCGTCAAACAACTGAACAAGGATTTCTATGCCATTAGAATGAACGTGGAAACTACCGATACCATTGTTTTTGGGCAACAAGTTTTTACCAATAAACGGGCCCATAGACGCAATCCCGTGCACGAAATACCCCTTCTATTGGCCAGTAGGCAAGATGCTCCCTTTTCCCTCCCCGCCTTAGTATTTATGGATTCATCCTTTAATGCCCAAGCACGCTATTTCCAATATTTGGATGCAGAACAATTACTGGAAATTTTTGAAAAAATGCCTTAAGGTTACCATATATACTAACGTGAAGGGCAATATAAGTCCTATGAATAGAATTCGTATTTTTGGGAATGATATAAGGAATTGATGCATAAATTTTCATAATCCAGCGTAATTACTTTTCCTTAGCGATTATTTCCATGGCAACATACGATTATATAATTATTGGCGCCGGAGCCTCCGGATTACTAATGGCAGACGCCCTGGGCAAGGACAATTTCTTTTCCGAAAAATCCATTCTGTTGCTGGAAAAGAATTTTAATTTTCAAAATGATCGCACCTGGTGTTTTTGGGAAATTGGACATGGAGAATTTGATGCCATACTTCACAAGACCTGGGATCATATTTTGGTCGCAGACGACCGGTATTCCAAACGCATGCCCATTACCCCCTACCGCTATAAGATGCTGAAGGCAGAAGATTTTTACACGGCCTACCACGAGAAAATAAAAAAGCATTCCAACATCACATTTTTGGAAGGAACGGTGCAGGAAGTTAAAGACCAGGGCAACGAAATATTGGTCAACACCGAGACCAATACCTTTCGGGGCAAAAAGGTATTCAATAGTATTTTTGACTATAGACCATTGTTACAACAGCAAAAGTATCCGGTCTTGAAACAACACTTTATAGGCTGGTTTGTAAGAACAACAAAACCTATTTTTGACATAGACCAAGCTACTTTTATGGATTTTTCCATTCCACAGCATGGGAATACCAGGTTTATGTATGTGCTGCCCTTTACCGAAACGGAAGCCTTGATAGAATACACCTTATTTTCTGAAAATGTACTAGCCCGGTCGGAATATGAAGAGCCCATAAAATCCTATCTAAAAAATGAATTAAAATGTCAGGATTATCAAATCTTGGAAAAAGAAAAAGGTAACATCCCCATGACCTCCTATAATTTTAACGCCCACAACAGTGAAAATATCATGCATATCGGGATCGCCGGAGGATGGGCAAAGCCCAGCTCGGGCTACACCTTTATGCGCTCATATCAAAAAACCATGGCTTTAATACCTTTTTTAAAAAAAGAAAAGCCCCTAAATACCTATTTTAAGAAAGATCGATTCTGGTTTTATGACCTTTTATTATTGGATATTCTTTTTAGGGACAATAATAAGGGGCGACTAATTTTTGGCCAACTGTTCAAGAGGAGTAACCCACATAAAATATTTAAATTCTTGGATGAAAAAACCACCATCTGGGAAGACCTAGTGATTATTGCCTCATGCCCTAAAAAAGAATTTATCCTAGCTTTCTTACGCAGGATTTTCTTAATTTAACAGGCATTTTTACGATATTGACATATACCCTTATATTTTATTCTGTTTAAGACTAATTAAAACCCTATGAAAACCACAACTTTTCTAAGATCTGCCTTAATTCTATGTTTTTTTGGCATTTGCACCTTATCCTGTGATGATAAACCCTCAAAGCCAACGGAGCCCTTGTTGGTAATCAAAGAAGATTCTACCACGGCCACAAGCAGATTTAAAGAAATAAGGGAAGGTGTTCCTGCCCAAGTTGCCGACGGATTAACGCTGTCCCTATGGGCCTCGGATTCTTTGGCTCCCGATCCGGTTGCCATGTCGGTGGACGATGAAGGGCGTATTTACCTAACACGGACCAATCGTCAAAAAAACTCAGAATTTGATATCAGGGGATTTAGACATTGGATGACACCATCCATTGCCCTACAATCCGTGGAAGACAGAAAAAACTTCTTGCACGAAACCTTCGCTACCGAAAAAAGTTCTGAAAACGAGTGGTTAAAAGACCTAAATAAGGATAGTATCCATGACTGGAGGGACCTAACGGTACAAAAGGAGGAAATATGGAGGCTGGAAGACCAAAACGGTACGGGCATGGCCAATATTGCCACGAGAATACTGAACGACTTTCACGACGAAGTATCCGATGTGGCAGGGGCGTTATTGGTTAGAAAAAATGACATGTTCGTGGGTATTGCCCCTGATATGTGGAGAATTACCGATGAGGATGGAGATGGTATCATGACCGATAAAACATCCATATCCCATGGTTATGGAGTTCATATCGGTTTTGGAGGCCATGGAATGTCGGGCGCCATTGAAGGTCCTGACGGAAGAATATACTGGGGTATAGGCGATATAGGCGCCAATATTACCACTACGGACGGAACACATCACAAATACCCTAACCAAGGCGTTATTGTTAGATCCAATCCAGATGGCAGCGATTTTGAGGTTTTCGCGGCCGGGGTCCGCAACACCCACGAATTTGTGTTCGATGAATACGGCAATATAATTACTGCCGACAACGACGGTGATCACCGCGGGGAAAGTGAACGATTGGTTTATATAGTGGAGGGATCCGATGCGGGTTGGCGTTCCAATTGGCAATATGGCAAGTATACCGACCCAAAAAACAACGGATATAATGTTTGGATGGACGAAAAACTATTCGTCCCACATTGGGAGGGTCAGGCTGCCTATATTATTCCGCCCCTGATGAACTTTCACAATGGCCCCACCGGAATGGCGTACAATCCAGGTACCGCTTTGGGAAAAGAATGGAGAAACAAATTCTTTCTCGTGGAGTTTGTGGGCAATCCAAGTAGATCCCACATATGGAGCTTCGACCTAAAACCAAAAGGTGCCTCCTTTGAACTAAATAAGGAACAGGACATCCTCAGCGGAATTTTACCTACAGGAATTCGTTTCGCCCCGGATGGTGCGCTTTATATTGCCGATTGGATGAATGGTTGGGACACCAAAAATTACGGTCGGGTCTGGAAATTGGATGTGGCACCAAATAAGAACGATCTGGAGGCTGAAAGAAAGGAAACAGAGCGACTTATGACCTTGGATTATGCGGATCAAAGCGTTGATAAATTAACCCAATTCCTTTCCTATCCCGATATGCGTATTCGGCAAAAAGCTCAGTTCGAGTTGGCCAATAGGGAAAACAAAGGATTAAAAGCTTTTACGGCAGCTATTGCACAAAAGCAAAATCAATTGGCCCGGGTACACGGAATATGGGGAATTGGACAATTGGCAAGACAAAATATGGAAACAGCCGAATCCCTCATGGGTCTTTTAAAGGACAGTGATGTAGAAATAGTAGCACAGGCGGCCAAAACCTTGGGAGATGTAAAATACAACAAAGCCGCTCCGGATTTAATTTCCTTGCTCGGTCATGAAAATGCCAGGGTTCGTTTCTTCGCCGCCCAAGCCTTGGGCAGGGTTGCAGAAAAAAATGCGGTTCAACCCCTTCTGAGCATGTTGGAAGCTAATAATGACGAAGACCTTTATTTAAGGCATGCCGGGGTATTGGCGTTGACGAGAATCGGGGAGATTGCCCCAATTGTTGCCTTGGCCAACAGCGAAAACAGAAGTTTGCGCCTTGCAGCCGTCCTTGTGTTGAGACGTCTACAGAATGAACAGTTAACACTATTTTTAAAGGACCAGGATGAATATATAGTTACCGAGGCAGCCAGGGCCATCAACGACGATTGGTCTATTGAACCCGCCCTGCCTGCATTGGCTTCTTTGCTAAATGAGGAAAAATATACATCAGAGCCTCTATTGCGCAGGAGTATAAATGCCGCCCTTAGGGTTGGTGGCGACAAGGAATTAGACTTACTGGTCAACTTTGCAAGAAGAACATCTGTTTCCAGTGTCCTTAGAGGTGAAGCATTGGCGGCCATTGGCACATGGGCCTCACCTTCGGTTCTGGACAGGGTAGATGGACGATATAGGGGCGAAATTAACAGGGATGCCATTGCAGTAAAACAGAAAATAGAGAATTATATTCCCGAATTTTTAAAGGATAACAACCCAGAAATTCTAGTGGCAGCGGCCAAAGCCATAAGCGCACTTGAAATTGATGGATATAATGCCCAACTGGCACAGATTATGAAAAGCCATGCTTCACCAGAAGTACGATCGGCCATGTTAACCGCCCTTGGGGATTTAAACTATACCAAAATAGAGGAGGCCATGAAGATAGGTATGGCTGATAAAGATCGGGATGTACGTACCGTAGCCGTTGGACTAGTGACCCAGATAGATATCCCAAAAGAAAAGTTACCGACCATTGTAGAGCCAATATTTAGAAGTGGATCCATTGTTGAACAACAAAAAATGTTGAGTGTATTAGGGGATATGCCCCTTGAAAAGAGTAAGGATGTCCTAAGCTCCCTGATAAAACAGGGAAATAATAAAAAGCTTTCCAACGGGGTCATACTCGATTTGACAGAAGCTGTTGAGGCTACAAAATCCGAAGAACTTATTGCCCAATTGGGCACGCTAAAAGCCCAAGGAGATGGTTTGGATGCCTATACAGAAACACTAAATGGCGGAAACAGACGGGCAGGTTATCAATATTTCAACACCAATTCTGCCGGCCAATGCGTTAGATGCCATGCTGTTGGCGGTGCTGGTGGCGCCGTAGGTCCGGCATTGGACAATATTGGAAATATATTGAGCAGGGAACAGATCCTAGAGGCCTTAATCAATCCTAGTGCCCGTTTGGCCCCAGGATACGGAATGGTTACCGTTACCCTTAAAGATGGACAAACGGTCACAGGAATATTGGAGGAGGAAACCGAAGATGAGCTGATACTAAAAACTTCTGATGCGGAACCCATGGAAATTGCTTTGTCCAGAATAGACAAAAGACAAAATATGGCTTCGGGCATGCCACCAATGGGAACAATTATGTCTAAAAGGGAAATACGGGATGTAATTGAATTTTTGGCCGGTATGAAAAAGGATTGACTTCCTTAAGCTGATGACTCATAGATGTTGGTCCAAAGCAACTTAAACTTCACGTTTCATTAGGGCAGTTCCAAACTGCCTTAATATCTCTTTTTTTGCCGATTCCAAGGAAAGAAGTTCCAGGGTGTTGAATGCTTTTACGGTATAACTTTCTATCTCCTTTAAGGTAAGGTTTACTGCCCCTGTTTCCACAAACAACTCCTTTATTTTAACTATTTTGTCCGTAGCATCTTTGGGCTTAATGGAGTAAAGGTGTTCCAACTCCTGTACCTGGTTTGGGGTTCCCGTTTCCAAGGCTTGTAAATACAAAAAAGTCTTTTTGTTTTCAATAATATCACCCCCAACCTGCTTCCCAAAGCTTTTGGGGTCTCCAAAAGCATCCAAATAATCGTCCTGCAATTGAAAAGCGATCCCAAGGTTCTTGCCAAAGTCATAGATCAAATCCTGAACCTCGTCCGATTCATCCGCAATTATAGCTCCCATTTTCATAGCAGAGGCTACCAATACCGCTGTTTTATTTTGGATCATTATTAAATATTCAGGAATAGTAACATCTTCCCTGTTCTCAAAGTCCACATCATATTGTTGCCCTTCACAAACTTCCAAAGCGGTCTGGCTGAACACCTGCATCAATTTCTTGAATATAGCCTCAGGATAACTTTCCAATAGTTGGTAACTGTATATCAACATGGCATCTCCCGATAGAATTCCAGTGTTCAGGTCCCATTTCTTGTGCAAGGTCTGTTTTCCCCTCCTTAAGGGAGCCTCGTCCATAATATCGTCATGCACCAATGAAAAATTGTGAAATACCTCAATGGCCAATGAAGCATCCAAAGCCTTTTTATAGTCGCCTCCAAAAATTTCGGTGGTCATCAATGTTAAAACAGGTCGCAGTCTCTTCCCTCCCAAATTTAAAATATAGGAAATAGGCTCATAAAGATTTACGGGCTCCTTGATCTTCACCTTATTCTCCATATGGGCCATGAAATCGGATCTGTATTCTTCAATGCTATGCATAACGGCAATTTTTCTCAAAAATACATTAAAAGAAATCACTTATCCTAAGAAACTATTCCCTGTGAAAAAAGATGGAGGTAAACCAAATTGTTAAGAAAATGTAAAACTTAGGAAACTTTTTTTGTTTTATTAGTTTCCAAGATTATCTTTGCCCCCTCTATGAAGGAAAAAATTTTAGAAAAGGCATCGGATATGTTTTTGAACCTAGGCTTCAAAAGTGTGACTATGGACGATTTGGCGAATGAAATGGGGATATCCAAAAAGACCATTTACACCCATTTCGAAAACAAGACAAGGTTGGTGCAGGAATGTACTTTCTGCTTATTTAACCAGATTAATTCAGGAATAGATTTGATTTGTGCCACTGGTAAGAATCCCATTGAAGAATTATACGACATCAAAAAGTTTGTCATATCCCATTTGAAGGATGAAAAATCTTCCCCCCAATACCAGTTACAGAAATACTATCCCAGAATTTTTGACAACCTTAGGGAAAAGCAATACGAACTTATGCAACAATGCACGGTAAGTAATATTAAAAGAGGTTTGGAACTAGGTATTTACAGGGAAAACCTAAACATAGAATTTATATCGCGTATCTATATTTCGGGCGTAGCTGGCATAAAGGACGGCCGCTTTTTCCCTGAGGGTAATTTCTCCCCAAAAGAATTACAGGATTATTTTCTGGAATATCATTTGCGCGGAATTGTAACACCAAAGGGCAGAAAGATACTAAATGATATAATCGATTCTACACATGAATAAAAACAGCTAAATGAACCGATCAAAAAACATTAACTACACTACTATGAAAAACAGTTTTTTAGCACTTTTGATGCTATTTACAACCACTTGGACTTACGCCCAGGAACAAACATATACTTTCACCTTGGAGGAGGCCATTGCCTTTGCCTTGGAAAATAATTACGGTGCCATTAATGCCGACCGCGATCTATTGGATGCACAAAAACAAAAATGGGAAACCATTGCTACGGGACTTCCTCAGATAGATGGGGCGGTAAGCTACCAAAATCAGTTAAAGCAGCCCGTTTCCCTATTACCAGGTGAATTGGCAGGACAAGAACCCGGAACATTTATACCCATTGTTTTTGGGCAACCGCAAACTGCCATTGCCACTGCAACCCTAAAACAACAAATATTCGACGGATCCTACCTAGTTGGCATTCAGGCCGCCAAGACCTTTATCGCCTATAGCAAGAACTACAAGGAAAAGACAGAATTGGGGGTTCGCACCTCTGTCGTTGAAGCTTATGGCAACGTTTTATTATCGCAAGAAAATATTGCCATTCTAGAAAAAAACAAGGCCAACTTGGAAAAAAATCTTTTTGAAACGCAAAAACTTTTTGAAAATGGCCTGGGGGATGAAGAAAGCGTAGAACAATTACAAATTACCTTGTCGTCTATTGACAATCAACTAAAAAATTCCTTACGTCTCAAGTCGATTACTTTACAAATGTTGAATTTAATTATGGGCTTGGATATTGACGCCCCTACCACCCTAAGTGAAAATTTATCCGATTTGGCCCAAGCGCAAATACGCTTGGATCTATTGGAAGAAGATTTGGCTATGGACAAAAATGTCGACTTTAAAATAGCTGCCAATCTTAACCAGCAAAGGGAATTGGAGCTTAAATTACAAAAAAGCCTAGCCTTGCCCACCTTAAATGCCTTTGTAAACTATGGAAGCACTTCATACAGTGATAAATTCAACTTTTTCAGTAGCGAAACCGATTGGTTCGATTCATCCGTGCTAGGATTGGACCTGCATATCCCGATCTTTAGCTCTTTGGGCAGAAGCGCAAAAACAGCTAGGGCAAAAATTGCTCTGGAAAAGGCTAAGACCCAATTGTCTGAGACCGAACAAAACATTAGACTACAACATAAAACAGCCAAGAGCAACTACCTATTTTCCATAGAGGAGTACAATACTTCAAAAGAAAATTTGGCCCTGGCCGAGCGAATTGAAATTAAAAATGAAATTAAATATTCCGAAGGGCTTGCGTCCAGTTTCGAATTGAGACAGGCGCAAACGCAACTGTATACGGCACAACAGGAATACCTCCAATCCATGGTAGAGGTAATCAACAAGAAAACAGCATTGGAAACGGTACTTAACAGCGAACTATAAACGAAAAACATCAACCTAGAAATAAACATTTATGAAAAAAATACTTCACATATTCGCACTGGGATCCCTATTGGTCTCTTGCGGGAACGACAATCAAAAATCAGTGGACGACCTTATTTCTGGAGGAGACCTCAATGCCTTGCGAGCCAAGAAAAGTGAACTCTTCGAGCAGCAAAAAGTAATGGAAACTGAAATGAAAAAGTTGGATTCGGTTATTGGATCCATGAGCGGAGATGAAAATCTTCCCTTAGTTACCACGGTTATAGCCAACCCCATAAAATTTGACCACTACCTGGATCTGCAAGGGGACGTTAAAACAAAACAGAACGTACTTATCTATCCAGAAATGCAGGGTGTATTGCACAAAGTATACGTAAAAGAGGGCCAAGAGGTAAGTAAAGGTCAAATCTTGGCCAGCATAGACGATGGTGGTATGGGCAGTCAACTAGAGCAATTAAAAACCCAAGCAGTATTGGCAAAAACCACTTTTGAGCGTCAAAAAAGGCTATGGGAACAAAAAATTGGCTCTGAGATACAATATCTCCAGGCCAAGACCAATTTTGAAGCGTCCGAAAATGCCGTAAAACAAATGCAGAGCCAGTTGGAAAAATCCACCATTAGAGCTCCATTTTCAGGAATTATAGACGATGTCATCAAAGACCAAGGAACAGTGGTTGCCCCCGGTCAGGGATCTGAAGTTTTCCGAATAGTAAACCTTTCGGACATGTACATAGTAGTAGAAGTACCGGAAAACTATTTGGGCAGTATAAAAAATGGGAAGGAAGCCAAAGTGTATTTCCCCGTTTTAGGCGACAGTATAACGACCAACATTAGACAAACAGGAAACTTTATTAATCCTGGCAACAGGTCCTTTACTGTAGAAATCCCTGTACCCAACAAGTCTGGGATCATTAAGCCCAACTTGAGCGCCAAGGTACAATTGAACGATTACACCAGTGAAAATGCCATTCTTATTCCTCAAAGTATTGTTTCCGAAAATGCCGAAGGAGAGCAATATGCCTATTTGGCCGAGGAATTAAATGCCGAAAACGAAGCTGTAGTCAAAAAGATGATCATAACCACGGGCAAGTCCCAAAACGGTTATGTGGAAATCCTTTCCGGTATCAGTAATGGAAATCACATCATTAAAGAAGGCGCTAGAAGCGTTAAGGATGGTCAAAAAGTGAAAGTTTTAAACTAAAAAGTCCATGAGCAAATTACAAAAAAACGCAGACAAAGAATTTGGTTTATCGTCATGGGCAATAGATAACCCTTCCGTTATTTACGTAATGATCGGTATCTTCCTATGGATCGGATTCTCCTCCTATATGGCCATGCCAAGGGAAGACTTTCCGGAAATCATAGAAACCAAGATTTATATAAGTACCCCTTATCCAGGTAATACAGCGGAGGATATTGAAAGGTTGATAACCGATCCTTTGGAAGATGAATTAAAAAACATCAGTAATGTAGTAGAAATCATATCTACCTCACAGGAAGATTACTCCATTATTACGGTTGAGTTCGACGAAGAAATTACCGTTGAAGCGGCAAAACAAAAGGTGAAGGATGAGGTAGATGGTGAAAAAGCAAGTGAAGACTGGCCTACCTTTAACGGAGCCAAAGTAGAACCTAATGTGTTCGACCTAAATTTTTCTGAAGAAGTTCCCATAATGAACGTCAACTTTACCGGGGATTATCCAGTAGAAAAGTTGAAGGAATTTGCCGAATACCTTCAGGACGAAATTGAAAATCTTCCAGAAGTAAAAAAAGCGGACATCCGCGGAGCACAGGAAAAAGAAGTGGAGGTTGCTGTTGACGTTTACAAGATGATGGCGGCCAAAGTGAGTTTTGACGATGTAATGCAGGCCATAGGCAATGGTAACATGACCATGTCCGCAGGAAATTTAAAGATGGGTGGTCAACGCCGCACCATACGTATCTTGGGCGAGATAGAAAATCCAAGGCAACTAGATGATTTTGTGGTAAAATCTGAGAACGGGGCCGTTTATCTTAAAGATATTGCCTCCATTCATTTTGATGAAAAGGATAAAACCACCTATGCCAGGGAATTTGGAGAAAGTGTGGTGATGTTGGATGTAAAAAAACGCGCAGGCCAAAATGCCATATCGGCTTCGGATAAGATCAAGGAAATAGTTAAGACTACTAGGGCAAACTATTTTCCCCAAGATCTTCATATTTCCATAGCCAACGATTCCTCTACTAGAACTCTGAACCAAGTGGACGACCTGGTCAATAATATCATTTTCGGAATTATTTTGGTCGTAGGGGTACTTATGTTCTTTTTAGGATTCCGAAATGCCCTTTTTGTGGGTTTTGCCATACCTATGTCCATGTTCATGTCCTTTATGATCCTGTCCTGGTTAGGCTACACGCTTAATACCATGATTTTGTTTGGAATGATCATGGGATTGGGAATGTTGGTGGATAATGGTATTGTGGTCGTTGAAAACGTGTATCGTTTAATGGATGAGGGAATGCCTCGCATAGAAGCGGCGAAAAAGGGGATTGGTGAAATTGCCTTTCCAATTATTATTTCCACGGCAACCACGGTTGCAGCCTTTGTTCCTTTAGGACTATGGCCAGGAATATTTGGGCAATTTATGATCTATTTTCCAATCACCTTGTCCGTTGTATTGGGATCCTCCCTGTTTGTGGCCATATTTATGAACTCTATGTTGGTTTCCAACTTTATGGATACCGAAGAAAAAGAGCTGACCTTAAAACAGTTGATACGCATCAGTAGTATTATGGGCGGATTTGGCTTATTGATACTCTTGTTCGGTGGCCCGGTGAGAGGCCTGGGATCGGTATTGATAGTAACGGCAGCTATGTTTTGGATATACAAATATCTATTGAAAAAATGGGCGCTGCGTTTTCAGAAAAATACAATGACCCGTTTTGAAAACTGGTATGAGGTAAGATTGGTACATGCCTTGAGGGGGAAAAATGTATACTGGTATTTTGGGATAACGGCAATGCTTTTGGTAGTGGTATTTATGCTATTCGGAATGTCAGTTGGTAGCGGAAGGACCAAAATAGAATTCTTCCCGGACAACATCCCCAATGAAATATATGTCTATATAGAATATCCTGAGGGGACGGCCATAGAAAAAACCAATGAAATTACCCTTGATATTGAAAAAAGAGTATATGCCATTATCAACGAAGATAAGTATATGGACAATGGTGAAAACTTTATGATGACCTCTGCCGTATCTCAAGTAGGGGAAGGAGCGGGCAATCCTTTGGCAGATGGAGGTTCTTCAGCAGAAATGCCACATAAGGGCAAGGTCACCGTTAACTTTAGCGAGTTCAAGTACAGAAGAGGCATGAATACTGAGGAGATCCGTGCCAAGGTTCAGTCCGGACTAAGTGGTATTTATCCAGGTGTAGCCATTTCCGTGGAAAAAGAAGCCAATGGCCCACCGGCAGGTTATCCTATTAACATTGAATTGGAAGGGAAAGATTACGACCAGTTGATCAATACCGCCGAGGATATAAGAAATTTTATAAACACTAAGAATATTGCGGGGATAGAAGAAATAAAAATAGACGTAAACAAAAGCAAGCCCTCCATGCAAGTTGCCGTAGACCGTAAGAAGGCAGGTGAACTAGGGGTTTCTGTAGGGCAAGTGGGGAACCAATTGCGTAGGGCCCTATTTGGTGAAAAAGCCGGAGTCTTTAAGGAAGATGGGGATGATTTCGATATCAATGTCCGCTTTAGCGAAGATTTAAGATATAATAAAAGTGCCCTTTTCAACCAAAATATTATTTTTAGGGACCAATCTACGGGCAAAATCAAGGAAATTCCTATTTCTGCTGTGGCCACCGAAAGAAATACTTCGGCCTTTAGTGCCATTAAGCACAGGGACAATAAACGTGTAGTAACCGTATATTCCGGACTTCAACCTGGTTTTACGGATGCGGCAGCCATTGTAGCCGAGATTCAAAAGGAAATGGAAGAGTTTAAAAACCTTCCTGCCGATATCAAAATAGACTATACGGGGCAGATAGAAGAGCAGAATAAACAGATGATGTTCCTTGTAGGAGCATTTTTCACCGGTCTGGGCCTTATTATGTTGATATTGATATTTCAGTTTGGCGGTATTTCCAAACCACTGATTATTATGATAGCCATTTTCCTAAGTTTTATTGGGGTATTTGGAGGTCTAATGATTACTGGATGGTCTTTTGTGATCATGATGACGATGATGGGAATAATTTCCTTGGCCGGTATTGTGGTGAACAATGGGGTGGTTCTATTGGACTATACCCAGATTCTTATAGACCGTAGAAAGGTTAAACTAGGCATGGACGATAAAGCCCTATTGACAATGGAAGATGCAACAGAAGCCATTATTAAGGGAGGAAAAGCCAGACTTAGGCCGGTTTTATTAACGGCCATCACCACTGTTTTAGGGTTGATCCCTTTGGCAATCGGATTGAACATCGACTTCTTTGCCTTGTTTTCGGAATTTAACCCGCATATATACGTGGGAGGGGACAACGTAGTATTTTGGGGACCATTGGCCTGGACTGTAATCTTTGGTCTGATCGTAGCCACCTTCCTAACGTTGATTATTGTACCTGTGCTGTTTAACATAACCTACAGAATAAAAATAGGGGTTAGAGGAATTGGTAAGCCAAAAACTAAGGAAGTTGCAGCTGCCTAGGTTATTTGCTCCCAAATAAAAAAGAGCCTGTTTTGACAAAACCGGCTCTTTTTTTGCACTAAACCTGTACTTTGTCCAACAAGACAACTGCCCTGTTAGGGAAATACCCGGGGAATTATCGGCTCCAGAAGCCTTTAAGAAAAACTTGGCCTTTGGAAGCAATATTATGGTCTAATATCATTCTCCCTTACACGAATAATGCGCTCCAGAACGGATTCCGGCAAGATCCAAAACAAAAAAACCCGGCGATATACGCCGGGTTTCCAATTCAAAAAAAAATTATTATTTATTGACTGCCAATTGACCCACACTGTTCCATTCGGTAACATTGGCTATTTTGCTATCAACAAAATCTACTTCTTTTAATTTTTTGGCATCCCAGAAGAACCATTTTCCTGATTTCTTTCCATCGGAATATTCCCCCATAGCAATTTTCTTTCCATCTTCATCATACATTTTCCATTCCCCATGAAGTTTTCCATTAAGGAATTGACCCTCTTGGGAAACTACTCCGTTGTCATGAAAGTAAGTGGCTTTTAACATTTCACCATCTTGTTCAAATTCAGGTTTTATATCTTGTGCGTTGATTACAACTGAAAATATTAGTGCAAAAATTAGTGTTATTCCTTTCATTTTATTTGGGATTTTAAATTTATCAATAATCTCTTAACGAAATAAAGATACATATATTTTACGAAAAATAAACCTTTAGTTAACATTAAATTTACATTGAGTCGCTAAATACCTGTTTTTGAAGTATTTACAAAATAAAGAAACTCCCTGAAATAGGGAGCTTCTGTTTTAATCGATAATTTGCTACGTTACATAGCCAAATTATTGGCCCTCATTCTGTGGGATAGGAAATTGTGTTACCCTATTGTCTCCCGTCCTGTCTATTACCAACTCATCCAGTCTATCAAACCTTCTTAAATCTATCCAGCGATGACCCTCGGCAAATAAGGAATATCTTCGTTCGTACAATAGCCTGTCCTCATCCACACTGCCTGGAACAACTGGGCCAAGTCCAGCAGCATTTCTAACGACATTTATCGCCATTTCAGCTTCTCCGGGATTATCGGTCATATTAGCCTCGGCATATAAAAGAATTAGTTCCTCATTTCTGATCATGGCTACAGGATCCGTGTTGGACTCATAAATATATACATCATGGGTGCCTGGGGTTAAATCAGCAATATTAAGTGGTCCATCAGTTCTTAAAACGGCCTTATTTAACCTATTATCCCCTGCCTCCGCCGAATTAATAAAATCCGGATGTGCAATTCTAGCGTTGGCTCCGGTAGAATTAAGGGCAAAGAATAGCTGATTCAATTCATCCGAACCCGCTGCCGCAAATTGGTAATATGCCCCTAGGTACATGTCTTCCGTGAAGTCCATGAAAGAATCGTCCAAGGCACTGAGTACAAGTGAATAATTCCCTTGATAAGCCGCTACCCTAGCCGTCAAAGCCCTATTAAATTCCAAATAGGAAACCCCCAAAGTATTTGGGGAAACATCACCACCAGTAGCCAGATCCGTGGCCGCACTGTTTAACAGGTCCAAAATGGTGGTAAGTGCGGCATCGTAGCCCTCAAAACCTCCCAAATTATCAGGATCGGCTACATCCGTACGTATACCATTTTGATATAACATGTTTAATACGGTCAACAATTCATGTGCTTTTATGGTATTGGCAAACCCCCTAATAGCCCCTTTCTCGGCATCGGTAAAATCTGTTGTAGTGTTCTCCAAACCTTCCAGCAGAAGGTTACATTCCTTCACTACCGCATATCTGGCGGCGTAAGGAGTTGTAAGATAAAAGGCATTGTCATCCAATACACCTGTCATAAGATCTCCCGTCCATCTGGGATCGGAACTCTGATGTCTCCAATAATCCCTTCCGACTACAGAAATAACATCTACCTGCGTATTCAATCGATCTCTCATGTCGGCTAAAATTCCAGATACCACTTGAGGAAGTTCAGGTCTGGATACTCCTTCCGAAATAGATGCGGTTTCCGGTCCATTAAGATCTTTCCCATCTTCAATGGTACAACCAAAAACCAGCAGTCCGATCATGGTCATAAATAGAACTTTTATTTTATTTGTGATTTTCATAGTATTATTTTTAAATGTTATAGTCCAATTGACAAGTGAAACATAAATCTTTTGGACGATGGAAATGGCGCCACTTCAATTCCTATCCCTGCGGCAGCTGAACCAAAATTGGATACCTCTGGATCATAACTGTTATAATCAAAAATATTGATGATATTGTGTCCTGAAAGTCCAACTTTTACATTGGAAACATTGCCATTAAATAGTTTCTGTAACGTGTTTTCCGGAAGGTTATAATACAACCCTATCTCCCTTAATTTTAAATAAGATGCATCTTCAACAAAGGGATCGGCAAAACCCGCTCCAAATGCACTTTTTCTATAATCACCATTGTTCAAAGTTCCTGATGGGTCCAAATTCATCTCATCGTAATCGGCACTAGTGTTACCAAAATCCGAGAGCAGCCTACTAAGATTTACATTGTCTCCCCCCTTCTTCCAGTGCCAAAAAAATGACAGTGTAAAATCTTTGTACTTGAAATTATTATTGAAGGACATTTGAAAATCGGGCTCGGCATCTCCCAATGCCACAACGTTACCATTTTCGTCATTCCCAACAATCTGGGTGGCACTTTTACCTTCTTCTATCCTAAACGTTCCCAAACCGGTACCAAAACCTTGGGTATCAAAGGAAGCAACAGTCAATTTCGTTATTTCCGATCTATTTCTAAACCAAATTATACCGGAATCCCAGGAAAAATTTTCCGTGTCAAAGGCGTTTACGTTTAAACCTATTTCCGCTCCTTTATTTTCTAGGGAACCGGCATTGGCCCAACGAAAAGAGTGTCCAGAGGAAGGCTCATTATCTGCCTGAAGTATTAGGTCTTCCACTTTTTTATTATACCAAGTGAATTCCATGGTTACCCTGTTGTTAAAGAATCCTGCATCCAAACCTACTTCAAACTCCTTTTGTCTTTCAGGTTGTATAGATGGATCTCCAAGGGTTGCAGGGGTAATAATCCCTACATTACCACTTATCAAAGAATTGATGTAAGTTGTAAATAACGCCCCATTGGGAGCAAAGTTACCTGCTTCCCCGTAAGCTGCCCTCAGTTTAATCTGATTGATCGGTTCAACATTCCAAAAATCAAAGTTGTGGATATTTGCCGCCACTGAGGCTTTTGGATAGTAAAACAACTTATTTGCATCACCATTATTGGAAGACTTATCTCCTCTTATACCAAGGGTTCCAACAATTTTATCCTGGTAATTAACTTCTTCCTGAACGAAAAAACCAGCATCCTCCTGCTCCAACCTAAATTGGTCCACTTTAACATTGGCTGCCTGATCCACGTTTTGCTCCGAAGCTATTAAACCTGTTGAAGTAACCCTAACTGTATTTTGGGAGAATTGTTCATTGGTAACACCCGCTTGGGTGGTAAAGCTAAGCTCATTATCTGTCCGGAAATTATGTACCAAAAATCCCGAAAAGTTCGCATCGGTATTCTGGGTAGTACCGTCAGAGGACAAACCATCAACTCCCCCTACGGTTGGACTCATAAACTGCAACTCCCTTGGAAAAAAAACTGTGGTTTTTAGGGTATAGGTATCAACACCGGCCTTTAAAATCATTTTCAAACTTTGATTTTCATTTCTAAATAAATTAACATCCAAAGCCCCACCTGCTATTAATCGGCTTACAGATTCATTATTTGTCATGACATCACGGGTATGAATTTGATTGGAGGAATTAGCAGGGTGATCAGGATAATTACCATCCGCATCGGGAAGCAAATAGTCCCAAGGTCTAGTAAACAAAAGGGAAACACCTATAGTAGTATTGGAGTTGTCATTGTTAAAGAATCCCCTATCCGCACTGGACTTCAAGTAATTTCCGGTCAAGGATAATTTAATATCGTCTGTTATCCTATGGTCAACATTTAACCTAAGCGATTGTTTGGAAGCTCCTGTCCTCTTGACAATTCCATCTTCCTCATTATTGGTAAAACTCCCAAAAAATGAGGTCTTTTCGCCCCCACCTGAAATACTAACATTGGTATTGGTGATAAATCCTTTTTCACCATATATCACCTTCTCATAGTCCCTTAATCTTCCCGCAGATTCAGCTGCAGTATATAAGGCCCCTTCTCCATAAACACTCTCTGCCAAGGCCGCGGTCCAATTTCTTTGTCCAAGCAGGTTTACCGCCTCATTCCATCCTAATGCCTGTGAAACATTTATTTTTGTTTTCCCAGCCTTCCCTTTCTTAGTTGTAATAATAATTACACCGGCCGCTGCCCTTGATCCGTAAATTGCGGAGGCAGAAGCACCTTTAAGAATCTCGATATTTTGAATGTCGTCTGGATTAATATCTGCAATTCTGTTCGATGCATTATCCTGTGAATCGGTAGAGGAAGCCCCTCCACCTGCAGCATTGGAAATTTCGTTTAATCCCCCCGCATATACACTATTATTGTTCACATATACCCCATCTATAATATACAGTGGTTGACCCTGCCCATTAATGGAGGTTACCCCTCTTAATTTTACGGACATCCCACCCCCAGGTGCTCCGGAGGCGGCTGTAATTTGCGCACCCGCAAATTTCCCGGCCAAGGCACCGTCCAAAGTTTGAGGAGGCGTCCTCCCCGTTAACTCGTCGGCAGATACCGAAGCAACAGCATTGGCCGCATTACTTCTCTTAACCGATGTGGCCAGACCCGTTACAACAACCTCTTCCAAACCGGTTGCCGATTCGTCCAAAACCACATTTAAAGTACTTGGCCCGCTTACCTGCATTTCCTTGGAGGCATACCCCAAAGAGGAAAACACTAGCGTGGATGGAAAACTATCGACAGAAAGTTCGTAATTACCATCAAAATCCGTAGTAGTCCCCGTAGTGGTTCCTTTAATAACCACATTTACCCCAGGAAGTGGATCTCCCAGACCCGAGTCTGTTACCGTTCCTCTAACAACATCCTGAGCCAATAACAACAAAGGTGCCATTAAGAAAAATAAGAACATGTTCTTCTTAATTAATTTCTGTTTCATATTATTAAGTTTCGTTAGAATTATATACTAAAATAAGTAAGTTTTGTTAATATTCTCTAAAAAAAATTAGAATTTGACAAAATTTTGTTACACATTTTTACAATATCCTAATTGCGTATATTTTTTTCAGCTTACCCTATTACTTCTTACATTTGCCTTTTCTTAGACGATATAAAAAGATGTATAGAAGTCATAATTGCGGTGAATTGCGGGAAACCCATCAACAGGCAGAAGTAACCTTGTCAGGATGGGTACAAACAGTAAGGGACAAAGGTTTTGTGGTATGGGCCGATCTTCGGGATCGATATGGTATTACCCAGCTCATTTTTGATGAGGAACGTTCTTCCAAAGAGATTATGGAAATCGCAAAATCCTTGGGTCGCGAATTTGTAATACAGGTCCAAGGAACCGTAATTGAAAGAACTTCAAAAAACCCAAACATACCTACGGGAAATGTGGAAGTACTGGTCTCTGAGATCAAAATACTTAACAAATCCCTGGTTCCTCCGTTCACCATAGAAGACCAGACCGATGGCGGCGAAGATATCCGCATGAAATTCCGATATCTGGACATCCGTAGAAATCCTGTAAAGAACAACCTCATTTTTCGGCATAAAGTAGCCATTGAGGTTAGAAAATATCTCTCCGACCAAGGTTTTATTGAAGTGGAAACACCTTATTTAATAAAATCTACCCCGGAGGGTGCCCGAGATTTTGTAGTTCCAAGCAGAATGAACGAAGGCCAGTTCTATGCCTTGCCACAATCGCCCCAAACATTTAAACAGTTGTTAATGGTCGGGGGGATGGACAAGTACTTTCAGATCGTTAAATGCTTTAGGGATGAAGACCTTAGGGCGGACCGGCAACCGGAATTTACACAAATCGACTGTGAAATGGCCTTTGTGGAACAGGAAGATATTTTAAATGTTTTTGAAGGACTGACCAGGCATTTGTTAAAAGAAATAAAAGGGGTCTCCATAGACAAGTTCCCTAGAATGACTTTTGATGAGGCCATGAAAAAATATGGTAACGATAAACCGGATATCCGTTTTGGAATGGAATTCGGCGAACTCAATGCCGTTGTGCAACATAAGGATTTTGGAATATTCAACGAAGCCGAGCTTGTAGTGGGTATCGCCATCCCTGGGGGAGCAGCCTATACTAGAAAAGAAATTGACGCGCTTGTAGACTGGGTACGCCGGCCACAAATAGGGGCCAAAGGAATGGTCTATGCCAAATATAACGAGGACGGCTCCTTCAAATCTTCGGTAGACAAATTCTACGATCAGGGAGATCTTACAAAATGGGCAGAAGCCACCAGAGCAAAGGCAGGGGACTTAATCTGCGTTCTATCCGGTGATACCAATAAAACCAGGGCACAATTAAGTGCTCTTAGAATGGAAATAGCCCAGCGTTTAGGGTTGCGTAAAAAAGATGAGTTCGCTCCGCTTTGGGTCATAGATTTTCCGTTATTGGAACTGGACGAGGAAACAGGTCATTACCATGCCATGCACCATCCGTTCACGTCCCCCAAGCCAGGACAGTTGGAGTTATTGGATACCGATCCAGGAGCTGTAAAGGCCAACGCCTATGATTTGGTGTTGAACGGCAATGAAATTGGAGGGGGTTCCATACGTATTCACGATAAGCAAATACAGGCTACCATGTTCAGACATCTTGGCTTTAGTGCGGAGGAAGCAAAGGCTCAATTTGGCTTCTTAATGGATGCCTTTCAATACGGGGCACCTCCCCATGGTGGTTTGGCATTTGGGCTGGATAGGTTGGTGGCCATTTTAGGTGGTCAGGAAACTATAAGGGATTTTATTGCTTTTCCAAAAAACAACAGTGGTCGCGATGTCATGATCGATGCCCCCGCCCCCATTGACAGTTCTCAGTTGCAGGAACTTCACCTAAAATTGGATTTATAATCTTATCTTTAAAATCCTGCAGTGTTCTAACGCTGCAGGATTTTTTTCAGAATCATGGCTGCACTAAAAAAATCCTGGCTGAACAATTTTTTGGTTTGGCGCGCAAAACATATCTCCCAAACGCAATTTACTCACCTGCTCAGTATTTTGGTAGGCTTTACTTCTGGGATAGCTGCCGTTGTCCTTAAGAACCTCACCCACTTTTTCCAACATTTATTGGAAGGCAATTTGGTAAGGTATTACCACACTGCATTTTACTTCGTTTTCCCTATAATTGGCCTTACCCTTGTTTATTTGATCATTAAATACGTCATCCGCAACAAGGTGAGCCACGGCATACCATCAACCCTTTTTGCGATTTCCAAAAAAAAGGGAATCATGCGCAAATATCAGATGTTCGGGTCCATTTTAACAGCTCCCATTACCGTTGGCTTCGGGGGATCGGTAGGTCTGGAAGGCCCAACTGTGGCCACTGGGGCAGCAATAAGTTCCAATATTTCCAGAATGTTCCACGTTAACCAGACTACAAGGAACTTACTTATTGGATGTGCTGCGGCAGGAGCCATGTCCTCCATATTCAAAGCCCCTATTGCCGCCATCATTTTTGCCATTGAAGTATTTAGCCTGGATCTAACAATCGCCTCCATGCTGCCCTTGCTTCTAGCTTCCCTTTCAGGAATCATTACGTCCTACTTTTTCTTTGGAAGCGATATACTCTTGCCCTTTAAAATTGAGGACGATTTTATAATATCCGACATTCCCTTCTTCATCATACTGGGATTATTTGCGGGATTGACTTCCATTTATTTCACGGAAGTATATGAACGGACCCAAAAAATATTCGACAAAATAGCTTCCCCAATCAAAAGGTTGCTCTATGGGGGAATTGCCATAGGTATTCTGGTATATTTGGTACCCCCACTCTACGGGGAAGGTTTTGATGTTATCAACAACCTCATCTTAGGCCACCCAGAAAAGGTATTGGAAAACAATATTTTTCATTTAGACCTTGCCAATGTATGGGTAGTAATTGGGCTGCTTGCCGGATTGGTTTTTTTCAAAATCATAGCCTGTACCCTGACCTTCGGTGCAGGGGGAGTTGGGGGAATCTTTGCCCCAACACTATTTATGGGCAGCATAATGGGCAATTGCATTGCCAAAGTAATTAACAGTATTGGAATCTTTCCCAATCAAATTTCTGAAAGTAATTTTACCTTGGTAGGTATGGCGGGTCTTATGGCTGGGGTACTCCACGCTCCCCTTACCGCAATATTCCTTATAGCCGAAGTAACCGGGGGTTATGAATTGTTTATTCCACTTATGATCACCTCTGCCATCTCGTTTTCCATAACCAAATACGTGCACCCACATTCTGTCTACAACATGGAATTGGGCAGGAAAGGGGAATTAATAACTCATGATAAGGACCATGCCGTACTGACCTTAATGGATATTGATAAAGTTATTGAAAACAACTTTGTCCCTATTTATCCTGAAATGAACTTAGGACAAATTGTACACCAGGCGGTCGTAAAATCCAATAGAAATATATTTCCTGTAATTGACAAGGAAGACAACACCCTTTTAGGGATTATTTTATTGGATGACATACGCCCTATTATGTTCGATCAGAAATTGTACAAGGAAGTGAAGGCAGTAGATGTAATGAACACTCCCCCGGAAATTATTGAATTGGACAAAGATAAAATGACGGATATAATGGAGAAGTTTCAAAGTAGCGGAGCATGGAACCTACCAGTTATTAAAGATGAAAAGTATGTTGGTTTTATCTCCAAGTCCAAGCTTTTGACCGCCTATAGAAGAAAATTGATAAATTTAACCTCATAAAACCCCTGTTGAGAATGAAGTATCTTATTTCTTTAATTCTTTTAGCTTCCTTAGCTTCCATCATTTACGGCTTTAGCATAAATGATGAAGATTTGGCCCTATCCAATAAATGCATCGGTTTTGGTACGGTCGGAATATTTTTGGTGGCCATGCCCCTATTTCTTATCAAGGTCAGTAAAGGCAAAAAAATGAAGGATTATATGCTTACCGAGGAAAACATCAGAAAAATGCAGGGAAAGGAAAAGGAAACTACTGACAACCAGTAATTTTCGTATTTTTTTAAATTGATTATATTCAATTTTGCCCAAAAAAACATAAATTAGTAATCTAAACGATTATTATTTTAATTTCATTGCAATGACTGGAACAGTAAAATTTTTTAATGAATCCAAGGGATATGGCTTCATAACCAACGACGACACCGGTAAGGACATTTTTGTTCATGCTACTGCATTAAACGGAACTGAACTTAACGAAGGAGACAAAGTAGAATACCATGAAGAAGAAGGGCGTAAAGGAATAGTTGCTGCTCAAGTGCAGGTAATTGGCTAACATTATTCTATTTTTTAAACAGAATTTTAAACCCTTGGTCCAACGCTGGGGGTTTTTGCTTTCTAACAACAATTCAACACCCTATCTACCTTTCCAACACTATTAAACCGTCTGCCCCACTCCCATAAGTAGTGCTTTTTTGGCCTTTTATCAATTCCGATTTGGCAAGTTCAGAAGGCCCCCTTCTAATTCAAGTTGCGCTTCTGAATAAAAAAACGCTTCAATATTTCAGATGCTTCTTCCTCCAAAATCCCACTCACCAATTCGGTCTTGGGATGTATTTTAGTTCCCATGGCCGTAAAGCCCCTATCCAAATCCTTGGCCCCATAGACAATTTTGGAAATTTGGCTCCAATAAAGGGCCCCCGCACACATTTGACATGGCTCCAGGGTTACATAAAGGGTACAATTATGAAGATATTTCCCTCCCAAAAAATTGGCTGCTGCCGTTATGGCCTGCATTTCGGCATGGGCAGTAACATCCTTCAAAAGCTCAGTTAGATTATGTGCCCTTGCAATAATTCTATTCTCAACAACAATAATGGCCCCAACAGGCACCTCTCCTTTTTCAAAAGCCGCTTCCGCCTCCTGTAAAGCCTTTTTCATAAAATAAGTGTCATCAAAAGGATTGATCATACCTAACAATTTAAGCCACAATAGTAAACAATATTGGTGAAGGGTCAAAAAAATTACCATTTGTTTAAAATATTCTGAAAAACCTATAATCAGACACTAAAAAACACAACATTCAATGCTTAAATACATTAGTTTTGCATAACATTTTTAGTATGCCCAAGGGAATTCTACAACATATTAACGGCCCTGAGGATATTCGAACCTTAGAAAAAGTCGATTTAATACATCTTGCCCAAGAATTAAGGGAATTTATAATAGACATTGTAGCCACCAAAGAAGGACATTTGGGGGCCAGCTTGGGCGTTGTGGAACTAACGATAGCCCTGCACTATGTATTTAACACGCCTAATGACAAGCTAATTTGGGATGTTGGACATCAGGCATACGGACATAAGATATTGACGGGACGTAGGGACATATTCCATACCAATAGACAATTGGGAGGAATAAGTGGATTCCCAAAACGCGCAGAAAGTCCCTATGACAATTTTGGCACCGGACATAGTTCAACCTCCATTTCAGCAATCTTGGGCATGGCTTTGGCCTCGCAAATAAAGGGCGCAATGAATATTCAGCACATTGCCGTCATTGGTGATGCCTCTATAGCCAGTGGTATGGCTTTTGAAGCACTTAACCATGCTGGTGACACCAATGCCAATATCCTTATTATCCTAAATGACAACGCCATAGGGATTGACCCCAGTGTAGGTGCCTTGAAAAAATACCTTACCAATGTTAAAAAAGGTACGGCCAAGGACGAGAACATATTTGAATGTCTAAATTTTAACTATTGGGGCCCAATAGATGGCCACGATTTGGTTTCCCTATTAAATGAGCTGAATAGTTTAAAGGACATAGAAGGCCCTAAATTGCTGCATATTATAACCACTAAGGGAAAAGGGCTCAAAAAAGCCGAGGAAAACCAAGTAGTCTATCACGCTCCTGGAAAATTTAATAAGGAAACCGGCGACCTTTGGCCCAAAGCCTCCGAAAAACAACCTCCAAAATATCAGGATGTTTTTGGACATACTCTCGTAGAACTAGCCAAGAAGAATAAAAATATAGTGGGCATAACCCCAGCCATGCCTACTGGAAGCTCCCTTAAATATATGATGGAACAAATCCCTGAGAGGGCATTTGACGTTGGCATTGCGGAGCAACATGCGGTTACCCTGGCCGGTGGAATGGCCACAGAAGGCTTGGTTCCTTTTTGCAATATCTACTCTACTTTTTTACAACGTGCCTATGACCAGATTATCCATGATGTAGCACTGCAGAATCTTCCTGTTATTTTCTGTTTGGATCGTGCAGGTATTGTTGGACAGGACGGCGCAACCCATCACGGAATTTATGATATGGCTTATTTACGGTGTATTCCAAATCTTATTATTTTTGCGCCCTTGAACGAAATAGAGCTCAGGGATATCATGTATACGGCACAATTAGGCTTGGGGCAACCCATAGCCATAAGGTATCCTAGAGGAAGAGGAGTTACACTGGATTGGAAACAACAATTTAATAAAATTTCGATAGGAATATCCCAAGAATTAAAAAAAGGAACGAAAATTGCGGTACTTTCGATCGGCCATATTGGGAATATGGTCAAGGATTTACTAAAAGACGTAGATGACAGGGGTCAAATTGGCCATTACAATATGCGTTTTGTAAAACCTTTGGACAAGATGATGTTACACAAAGTTTTCTCCACCTATGAGAACGTCATCACCATTGAGGATGGCTGTAAAATAGGGGGGTTTGGAAGTGCAATTTTGGAATATGCCAACGAGATCCATAGTTTTGTCCCTTTAAAGATTTTTGGCATTGAAGATGCTTTTATAGAGCAGGGAACCGTTGAAGAGCTCCATAAAATAGCTAAAATAGATATATCGACCTTAAAAAACTATATTAACAACCTCTTGAATACTGATTAGTATGTACGGTAAAATTTTCATTATTGTCCTTCTGTTTCTAAATTTTAATTTTTTATTTGCCCAAGACACTATTCCTGCTCCGCAAACTCCGGATTCTACCCAGGTAGATTCAATGCGTGTCGACTCTATGCGTATAGATACCATAGTAATACGCACCCTGCAGGACAAAATAAAGTATATTCCACGGGGGGCAGACCTTACCAATCCCGTTGTTTCCTTTAAGCGAACCAAACCTTTGGAAGAAAAATACAACCGTTTCAGTATTCCTTCCTTTTGGGAAAAGGAGAACAAACTTGGATTTAATTTTAGTGAGGTAGCCTTTGTAAATTGGAATGCAGGGGGAAACAATTCCATTTCCGGTTTGGCCAGTGCCAAATTTGTTCGAAATTATAAATTTAGATACGTTCAACTAAACAACAACTTGGACATACGATATGGCCTTAATGCCCAGGAAGGATTTAAATTAAGAAAATCGGATGATGCGCTTCGGTTTTCCTCCACCTTTGCTTTTAGAAGGGATACGATCAGCAATTGGTATTATTCTGCCAGCGCAGAATTTAGAACCCAGTTTTCCAATGGTTACAAATACCCTAATAGGGATAAACCCATTTCCAGATTTATGGCTCCCGGTTATGCCCTCTTGGGTGCTGGTACCTCCTATATTCCAGAAGGCAAAAAATTTAACTTGCGTTTAGCCCCCCTTACCTTCAAATCTACCTTTGTGCTGGACCAAACCTTGGCCAACAACGGTGCCTTTGGGGTGCAAAAAGCTCTCTTAGATACCGATGGAAATATAATAAAGGAGGGCGAAAACGTTTATTTGGAATTTGGTTTTTTGGTCTCAAACACTTGGGAAACCATGGTTTATGAAAATGTAAAATTAAATCATCGGCTACAGCTATACTCAGACTATGTAAACAATTTTGGAAACATTGACGTGGACTGGGAAGTAAACGTGGACTTAACCGTAAACAAATATGTCAAGGCCTCAATAGGCACCCATGTCCTATATGACCACGACATTATTTTCGACGAGGTTAAAGCTGCCGACGGTACCATTACAACCCCCGGAAAGCGTAAAGTACAATTTAAACAATTGCTGGGCGTTGGTCTGGTCTATGATTTTTAGAGCTGCTTACCCATAATCTTATTGTGGATATGTACCGCAGCACTATCCGATAAACTGGCCACATAACAGCAGGTATTCAAGAGTATGGAGTATGTAGAACCTGTTGTTTCCCTATAAGGTTCGGGCAAAGTGGAAATCATTAGTCGGTCATAATTGGAACTGTCCCCTTCCTTTTTCCTGATCAATGCTGTGGTATACACATCCAAAATGTCCGAGATAATCCTATACCCGGCTATTTCTTTTTCCAAAACTTCTTGGGACCTGTATATTTTCTGCACGCTTAGTGTAATAATGTCTTCTATCTGGGCCTTGAACTTACTTTTATCCATCAAAGAGACTGAAAATTCGCCTTTTAAGATATCCTCTTCATTATCAATAAAAATACTAATGGCATCCGTAATCAAGGTGTTGATTGCCAAAGCCCGTAAGTAGCTCAGACGATCTTCCATATAGATCAGATTATTATACTTTTTTATGTTGATACTGTCCTTGACCAACTTTATTAGATACTCCAAAGCATAATCCTCAGAAATAAGTCCTAAATTGATTCCGTCCTCAAAATCGATAATGGTATAACAAATATCGTCCGCAGCCTCCACCAAGAAAGTTAGTGGATGTCTGCAAAAACCAATATCATTGCCCTTTCCCCTTGATGCCAGTCCCAGTTCATCGGCTACTTTCCCAAAAGAAGCCACATCCTGCTGAAAAAATCCAAATTTCTTATCGGCGATATGCTTGGTAGGCTTTTTGGGCAAGGATTCCTTTGGGTACTTCATAAAAGCGCCCAAGGTGGCGTAACTAAGTCGTAACCCCCCTTCAACGCCCTGACGGGTCTCTGTTAGTAATCTATAGCCATTGGCATTGCCTTCAAAATCTATAATATCCTGATACTCCTTTAGGGTCAAGGCCGTTTCAAATTGTTTGCCATTACCTGTTTTAAAGTATTCCCCAATGGCCTTCTCCCCACTATGCCCAAAGGGTGGATTTCCTATATCATGAGCCAAAGCAGCGGCCGCTACTATGGCACCAAAATCATTAAATTTATACCCATGTACCTCGCTGAGATAAGGATGCTTTTCCAAAATTTTCTGCCCGGCTATCCTTCCCAAGCTCCTTCCCACCACTGAAACCTCCAAGCTATGGGTCAGGCGGGTATGTAC
The DNA here is from genome assembly GCF_023015905.1 of Arenibacter sp. F20364. Lineage (GTDB taxonomy): Bacteria > Bacteroidota > Bacteroidia > Flavobacteriales > Flavobacteriaceae > Arenibacter. Next base: position 61,051 of record NZ_JALKBD010000011.1, read on the forward strand.
AAAATCGGTTTTGGAAAGGGGTATTACCTGGGTCTTGTCCTGAAGGCTCCTAAAGGCAGCAGAAAATATCACCCTGTCGTAATCCACTTCAAAACCCAATCGGGTTTCATCCTGTTCTTTTCTTATTCTTTTGTGGGTATCCCCAAAGCGCTTTAAGGATAAAAGCTGTTCCCAATTCATAGTCTTTATTTAACGGCAGCAAGATACATTTTTAGCCATTCAACACATAATAAAACTGTTTTCCACTGCAAACTGAACCTGTATAACTTAATTTAACAATAAATTAAACTTAAGGTTACCCTTTATAATTTGCTATTCCCCATCTTCGCCTTTGTCTTTAGACTTTTTTGGTTTCATTCATATAAATTAGTTTTTGTCGACTATTGATTTGAAATCTTATGCTACCTCTGGCCAAGGTAGCTTTTTCTTTTTATGTAAAATTCTTTCACAACTCCCAATAAGTTTGGTACTTTGTGCCCCGACAAAAACTAATTAACAATGACAATGAAATGTTTAGCCCTAGGGCTAATGCTGTGCACATTTTCTATCTCGTTTTCCCAAGAAACCAATGCTCCTGAATTTGGCAAAGGCCTTTTTAATTTAATGGGCAAAGACAGTACTTGGAGTGCTAATATTGGCACTAGAATACAGCTATTAAGCAGCGCTACTTGGATTGAAAATTCGAACGGTGATTATACAGACCCCACATTCAACACGCTTATTAGGAGGGCCCGGTTGAAATTTGATGGCTTTGTCTATTCGCCAAAACTTGCCTACAAAATTGAATTGGGGTTATCCAATAGAGATCTTTCCGGGGCTTCACAGTATACCAGTGACGCGCCAAGATATATTCTGGATGCGGTAGTAATGTGGAATTTCTATCAAAATTTCACCCTTTGGGTCGGTCAAACCAAACTCCCTGGCAATATAGAACGCGTTATTTCCTCCGGTAACCTACAAATGGTAGATCGCTCCCTATTAAATAGTCAATTCACCCTAGATCGTGATATTGGACTACAACTTAGACATCATACACAACTAACGCATACCTTTTTAATAAGGGAAATTATCGCCATTTCCCAAGGGGAAGGTAGAAATATAACCACAGGAAATTTAGGGGGACATCAATACAGTGGAAGGCTGGAACTACTCCCTTTCGGTGAATTTAAGGGCAACGGCGACTACAGCGGCGGCGATTTAAAAAGGGAAAAATCCCCAAAGCTATTATTGGCAACGACCTATGACCTAAACCACAAGGCAGTAAAGACCAGAGGTAGCCAAGGGACCTATATGGTCACAGATTTTGGTTTTCACAAAACCAATATCAGCACCTTATTTTTGGATGCCATGTTCAAATACGACGGATTCTCCTTCATGGCAGAATATGCCAAAAGAAATGCCGATGACCCCTTTGCCAAGAATGCCGATGGATCCCTGACCGGAGAAGTGGTACAGGTAGGAAATGGATTGAACCTACAAACCGGATATCTTTTTAACAATAATTGGGAGGTTTCTGGGAGATATACCAAGATAAAATTGGATGAAAATATCACTGGTCAAAACCCAGAAAACCAATACAGCTTAGGGCTTTCCAAATATCTTGTAGGCCACAAATTAAAGGTGCAAACGGATATTAGTTACCTGTCTGTAGGGAACGACCCTAATGAATTGATGTTTAGACTACAAATGGACGTACATTTTTAGTAAAAATATAACCTTAAGATAACGTTACGAACAAAGAGACTTTAGATATTTGCAAACTATTTTTTTTATAAGATAATGGACAATTTATATTTATTAATGATTATTGCCCTTGCCTTCCTGGCAATAGCAGATTTAGTAGTCGGGGTTAGTAATGACGCGGTGAACTTTTTAAATTCGGCAATTGGTTCCAAAGCCATTTCGTTTAGGACTATTATGATCGTGGCCAGTTTGGGTATCGCAGTAGGCGCAATTTTTTCAAGTGGCATGATGGAGGTGGCCAGAAAGGGAATCTTTAATCCCGGCGAGTTCATGTTCAGTGAGATCATGATTATTTTTATGGCCGTAATGATAACGGATATCCTTCTATTGGATTTTTTCAATACCGTTGGGATGCCGACCTCAACTACGGTATCCATAGTTTTTGAGCTATTGGGAGCCTCAGTTGCCATGTCCTTCATTAAAATTGTATCAGGTGGGGGCGATTATATTGAAATATATAATTATATAAATACCTCAAAGGCTACTGAAATAATTTTGGGGATACTGCTATCGGTGGTTATTGCATTTTCCATTGGGGCCTTGGTACAATATCTGTCGCGCATTCTACTTTCATTCGACTTTAGAAAAAAAGCTAAGATTATAGGGGCCGTATTCGGAGGTTTTGCATTGACCGCGATCACCTATTTTATTTTAATAAAAGGTTTAAAAGGAGCCACCTTTGTCAGTGATGCCGCATTGGACATAATTCAAAACAACACTGGAACCATTGTAATAGGAAGTCTTGTTCTTTGGACCCTTGTATCATATATTATTTCGGCCATTCTTAAATATGATGTTTATAAGCTCATCATCATTGTAGGTACCTTTGCACTGGCATTGGCTTTTGCAGGGAACGACCTTGTTAATTTTATTGGAGTTCCCATTGCAGCTTGGCAATCCTTTGAAGCTTGGCAGGCTTCCGGAATTCCTCCTACCGAATTTAACATGTCCGTGCTTGCCGAAAAAGTTGCCACACCTACCGCATTGTTGTTCGTATCGGGAATGATTATGGTGCTTACCCTGTGGTTTTCCAAAAAAGCCCGCTATGTAACCCAAACAGAGATAAATCTTTCCAGGGAAGGGGAATCAAAGGAACGCTTTCAGCCCAATTTTCTGTCCAGGGGCATCGTGAGATCGGCTGTACTTTTGAATACGGTAGCTACATCACTTATACCAAAATCATTGCAAGAAAAAATTGATGACAATTTTAAAAAACCTATAATTGCGTTGTCAAAGGATAAAACCTTCGAATTGCCTGCTTTTGATATGGTTAGGGCCTCTGTAAACCTAATGGTTGCGGGTGTATTGATTTCCCTGGCCACATCCTATAAATTGCCTTTATCCACCACCTATGTAACCTTTATGGTGGCTATGGGTACTTCCTTGGCCGATAGGGCATGGGGTGCCGAAAGTGCCGTATACCGCGTTGCAGGAGTATTGAACGTTATCGGCGGCTGGTTCTTCACGGCCATTATCGCCTTTGTTTCTGCTGCAGTTATTGTTTCCCTTATCAATATCCATGTACCCTCCATGGTAGCCGTTCTTTTATTGATCGCCGTGCTATTATTGGTAAGAAATTATATTTCCCATACTAAAAAATCCAAGGAAATAAAGGCAGAAGACAGCTTAAGAAAGGCTGAAAGCAGCTCTATCCAAGGGGTAATAGAGGAGAGCGCCGACAATATTTCCAACGTTGCAAAAAGAAGCAATAAAATATACACTAACATCATAGATGGCCTTGCCAAACAAGATTTGGAACTTCTTAAAAAGAATAGGAAAGGTGTAGGCAAACTTTCCGATGAAATAGATGAATTAAGGGACCACATTTTCTATTTTATTAAAAATTTGGATGAAGCCAGTATAGGTGCCAGTAATTTGTATATCAACATTTTGGGATATTTGCAGGATATGGCCCAATCCCTGGAATATTTAAATAAGATTAGCCATAAACACATCCACAATAACCACAAAAAATTAAAATACAATCAGATTAAGGAGCTAAAGGAGATAGATCTTGAATTACAGAAATTGTTAAGTGCAACAAAATCAACATTTGGCAATAGATCTTTCGAGCAAATAAGCGAAATATTTGCGAGCAAACAAGGCCTTCTGGATATGGTTTCCCAAAAAATAGAAAAACAGATTGCCAGAACCCGCAATGAAGAATCAAGTCCAAAAAATACCACTTTGTACTTTACCTTTCTTCTAGAGACCAAAGATTTTATCAATGCTACCATGAACCTTCTGGAGCTGTATTATAATGAACACGACAGCACGGTTGAGCCCGCAAAGTTAGAGGTTGAATAATTGGAATAATGGGCATGGAACTTCTACAAAAAGCCATGGCATATTACGGGTCCCAATAACAATGGGAACTCCTTTAAAGGAGATTTGAAGAAAGTATGGCTCGCCTAAGCGGTATTATAAAATAGCCATCATGCTCTAAAACTTAAATTTTTCGGTCTTTTGGCACCCCTTGTGGGGGCAGAACCAAAAGGCCGAAAATTCAATTAATTTGCCCTGGCCCCAATGGAAATAAATAATTGAATCTTCTCAATTGGAGAGAGTTAAAATTATCGGATTTCCAATTTGGCCCAACACTATATCTAAATAGAGCCCATTCCCGAAAGGGGACAAAAAATTAGTTTCATTACCAATGATGGTTTTGGCTTCTTTTTAAATTTAATAAGCCACTAGGAAGGCGACATCTGGGAACGAGCAGTTGACAAAATTAGGGAAGGATATTTTGAGTAAAACCTCGCATTGCCCTATCTATAAAAATTCATTTCATCCAAATATTTCCAGACCCTCTCCGGAAGCAGAGGTCTAATATTTTTACCCAATTTATGCTGCGCCCTTATAAAAGTTGAGGATATTTCCATGATAGGAGCAGCAACGTATTGAATTTTGGGATGATCATTAAATTGATGTACCACTTCTCCTTCAGAAATCCTTGGGTAGACATAAATAGTATGGTTTTCCAGAATTACTTCATAGTTCTTCCATTTATGCAGCCCCTTTAAATTGTCCTCCCCCATGATTAAACAGAAATTGTGTTTGTCATCATATTTTTCCTGTAAATAAGCAAGGGTATTCACCGTATAATTGGGCTGGGGAAGATCAAACTCTATCTTGCTCGGTTTTAATTTGGGATAATCCAAGGTGGCCTCGGCTACCAACTGATAGCGATGATGATTGTCCAGTAGGCTTTTTTTGGTTTTAAATGGACTTTGTGGCGTTACCACAAACCAAACCTCATCCAAATCCGAAAATTCCACCATATGATTGGCAATCACCAAATGTCCTATATGGATCGGATTGAAAGTACCGAAATAAAGTCCTATTTTTTTATTCATAAGAAACTTGATTCAGTATCTATTTTTAATGAAATATTCCAGAGTTAATTTCGTAGGGCATACCTTGACCCATCCTTTACTTACTATATCTTATTCTTGATTTCAGCCCCAACAAACTCTGCTACCAACCTATGTGCCTCCTCCAGAGCGGTGTCCAAGTCGTAATTTTTGATGACCGTATCAAATTGGGGGGCTGTGGCCAACTCTACCGAAGCTTTGGCAATCCGCATATTTATCTTGTCCTCGGATTCGGTGCTGCGCTTCTTCAACCTTATCTTAAGTTCGTCTACACTAGGCGGCTTCACAAAAACGGCAAGGGTCTGGTCCGGAAACTTCTTTTTTATCCGCAAACCTCCTACCACATCTATGTCAAAAATTACATTCTTGCCCTCGGACCATAAGCGGTCTACCTCACTTTTTAAAGTCCCATAGAAATTATCCCTATAGACTTCCTCCCATTCCAGAAAATCATCTTCCTTAATATGTTTCTTAAATTCGGATAAGGACATAAAATAATAGTGCTCTCCGTGCTTTTCCTTACCACGTCTTGGCCTGGAGGTAGCAGAAATGGAAAATGCCAAATTGAGCTCCGGTTGATTTAATAAATGTTTTACTATAGTTGTTTTTCCACTACCTGAAGGGGCAGAAAAAATAATTAGCTTTCCTCCTTTCATTATAAAACGTTAAGCATTTGTTCCTTAATCTTTTCCAATTCGTCTTTCATCTGCACCACCAACTGCTGCATAGGCGCAAAATTTGCCTTGGAACCAATGGTATTGATTTCCCTTCCTATTTCTTGGCTAATGAATCCCAGTTTCTTACCGTTGGATTCATCGGATTTCAGCGTAGCGGCAAAATAATCCAAGTGATTTAGCAAACGGACTTTTTCTTCTGTGATATCATACTTCTCCAAATAATAGATCAGCTCTTGTTCAAATCGATTTGTATCCAGATCGGCTTTTAAGTCTGCCACAGCTTTTTCCAAGCGCTCCCTGATCGTTAAGAGCCTTTCGGAATCCATTATAGCAACCTTTTCCAATAAACCCTTTAAAACGCTTATTCTGGCCTCAAAATCGGATTCCAAAACCTTTCCTTCCTCCGTTCTAAAAATATTTATTTCCTTTAAGGCTTTCTCTAGGGATTCCTTTATAACATTATATTCCTCTTCATCAATGTCCTCCCGTTCTGTTTTCATGGCATCTGGCATGCGCATGGCAATTTCCAACAGTCCCATTTCATTCCCTGAAACGATATGCCCCAATTGTTTCATATACTGTCTTACCACCACTTCATTGACCTCCGAAGAGGTTTCGGTGCCCGTATTTTCAATATATAGTCCAAAATCTACCTTGCCCCTTACCAAGGAGCTGGCAATTGTCCTGCGCAATTCCAATTCCTTTTCCCTATAGGTGGAAGGTATCCGGGCATTTAAATCGAGACTTTTACTGTTGAGTGATTTAATTTCAATGGTAATTTTTTTAGAAGGAAGTTGAATTACATGCTTCCCGAACCCTGTCATAGATTGGATCATAAATTGTTTTTAATTTTGTCAAAGGTAAATAAAATTGGGGTTTGTACAGCTTGACGGCCACGACCCTTGAAAAGTCATTTATAAAAACCTTTGGTTGCTAAAATATGTACCGTTTCACTAATTGGATGGCTCCACGTGGTTCACGGGGTTTCCGTTTTTGTCAAAATTAACCTCCAATTGCCGCTCGCACCAAAATATGCCTACAAACACAGCGATGACAAGAAAAAATATGGAAATACCCATGGCCCATTTAGCAGAGATTACATAGCCGGCCGTTCCTACGATTAAAGTAGATAAGCCTACATAAAACATCATTTTGGCTCCAATTCCGTTGGCAAAATCCCAGGTTTCCTGGTTCCTCATGCTTTTCCGGGTGCGGTAGCCGTAAATAAAATTGATGCTTTTGGGCGGGTATGTATTAAAGTACCAGGCAAAAACCATGAATAGCATCCCTGGAGCAATGGACCCTAAGAACAACGCCCATTCCATCTACAGCTCCCTCACCCATATATTCCTATAACTTACCCTACTGTTGTCTCCGTGGTCCTGAAGTTTTAAAGGCCCTTTTCCATGGGCAGGATTTTTGGGCCAACCTATATATGGCGTAGTTCCCTTAATTTCAACATGGTCCTGAACCAGTACACCATTATGTATAACCGTTACTGTTCCGGATTTAATTTTATTACCTTCCTTGTTGAACTCTGGCGCGTGATAAATTATATCATAGGTATTCCATTCCCCTGTTGGAACAGAAGCCTTGGCAAGTGGAACATGTTGCTTGTATATGGATCCGACTTGTCCATTTACATAAGTATCATTGTCATTGTTGTCCAATACCTGAACCTCGTAAAGCCCATTTAAAAAGACCCCGCTATTTCCCCTACTCTGTCCCTTGCCCTGAACCTCTGCAGGAGATTTCCATTCCAAGTGCAATTGGATACTCCCAAAATTCTGAACCGTCTGAATATCGCCTGTCTTGTCATTAACGGTCATACTACCATCCCTGTTAACGATCCACTTGGCCGCAGTACTATCCCTGGAAGAGATCCAATTGTCCAAATTGTCCCCGTTAAAAAGTACAATGGCATCACTGGGCGCCTTTTTTATGGGATCATTGGGATTAACCACTGGAGGTACCGGCTTATAAAACTCGGTCTCCTCCGGAGTGGTAGGTTCCGGACCCGAGTATTCCCCGTGCACCACAATTTCTTCCCCTGTTGTCTCTGTACCTTTTGGCTCCAATGGATCCACACTGACCTTTTCCTTACAGGCTAATGCCAGTAACAATAATAAAGGAATATAAATAGATCTCACTTTCATAAGTTTTTTCTAATTGATTAATCCAATGTTTTTATCTTGATATTTCTATAGGAAACTATATCCCCGTGATCCTGCAATCCTATTCTTCCGGTTTTGTATTTCCCAAAATGTTCGGATCCCTTAAACTTGGATTTGGATATCATTTCTTCCCATTCCTCACCATGGACTGGAAACGATGCTATTTCCGTTCCATTCAATACTACATTTCCTTGATTGGATTTATGGTCTACGGTAATTACACAAGTATTCCACTCTCCCACAGGCTTGGTAGCGTCCTCACTAGGACCAACCATATCGTACAAAGCCCCTGCCTGTCTTACAGGTCCATTTTTTGCGTCAGGATGCTTTTCATTGTCCAACACCTGTATTTCAGGTCCTGAATGGTAAGCTTCAGAAAGACTTTCTACTTCCTTAACGCCCCAAAAAATACCACTGTTTCCTCCCTCCGAAATTTTCCAATCTATGGATAATACAAAACTGGTAAAGTCTTCCTTGGTCACTAAATTATATTTCTCCCCTTTCTTGCGCTCTTTAGGCGGATAGTATACCATGGCACCATCCTCTATCTTCCAAGCATCCCCAACGCCATCTTCCAAATACCGTTTCCAAGCATCAAAGTTGGTGCCATCAAAAAGTACCTGCCAGTCCCCTTCCACCTGAGCTGGTGGAGGTGGAGTTCCATTCTCCTTATTGGCCAAGGGGTCCGAATCCACATCCATATTTTTATTATCGGTCTTCTCCTTACAGCCCATAACCACAACAGCTATAATTACACTAAATATTAATTTTTTCATTTTCTAATCTATTGATTTTATAGTCCTAATATTTTCTTCAATACGGTCTTATCTATTGCAGCCCCGGCAAAATCATCAAAGGTTTTCTCAGTGGCCTCAATGATATGGTCCTGAATGAACTTAGCCCCTTCCCTTGCTCCCTGCTCCGGACTTTTTATACAGCACTCCCATTCCATTACCGCCCAAACATCGCAGCCGTACTGTGTAAGTTTGGAGAAAATAGTCTTAAAATCTATCTGTCCATCGCCAAGAGAGCGATATCTACCTGCGCGGTCGCCCCAATCGTTAAATCCACCAAAAGCTCCTTTCTTGCCAGTAGGATTAAATTCGGAATCCTTTACGTGGAACGATTTGATAAACTCGTGATAATGGTCTATATAGGCAATATAGTCCAATTGCTGCAGAACAAAATGACTTGGATCGTATAAAATATTAACTCGTTTATGGTTCCCGGTTGCGGCCAAGAAACGTTCAAAAGTATCCCCGTCGTGAAGGTCTTCCCCTGGGTGAATTTCGTAGCATACGTCTACACCTTCCTTATCATAGTGGTTTAGTATGGGCAACCATCTTTTTGCCAGCTCCTCGAAACCCATTTCCACCAATCCAGCAGGTCGTTGTGGCCAAGGGTGGGCGGTATGCCAAAGTAGGGAACCTGAGAAAGTAGCATGTGCATTTAGTCCGAGCCTACGACTCGCAGTAGCTCCTTTTTTTACCACATCAACTGCCCATTCGGTTCTGGCCTTTGGATTATTCTTCACCTTATCGGGTGCAAAATTGTCGAACATTAGATCATAAGCTGGGTTAACCGCCACCAACTGTCCTTGTAAATGCGTGGAAAGCTCGGTTATTTCCAATCCATAGGAATTTATCTTTCCCTTTAACTCATCACAGTAGGTCTGACTCTCGGCCGCCTTATCCAAATCAATAAGAAAATCGACCCAAGTTGGAATTTGTATTCCCTTATATCCTAAATCGGATGCCCATTTACACATTCCGTCCAAAGAATTGAATGGTGCTTTTTCATCGACAAATTGTGCCAAAAAAACGGCTGGCCCCTTAATTGTTTTCATGTATTTCTATTTTTGTTTTATAATTGTGTTCCATATTGGACAGCTGCTATTTCCCTATTCGGGAAGCCCAACATTAGTTTTTTTTCTTCTAATCGAATTGATATTAAATTTCATCAAAAACAACTACACTCCTAATTCTACAAAATGTAATTCCTAAAAGTTTATTCATATACCCCCAATCATATATAGGGCCATTTGAAATGTTTGGAATACTAATTTTTGGGCAAACTTGACTACAGCTATTCCGTTTCAAAAAAATTAATAATTAAATCCTATATTTAGGCTATAAATTAGATTTCATCATTTTTATAGCGAAGTGATAAATATAGGAATTACAAAAGAATTATCAGAATAATAAACCATGAATCAACCATCAGAATTTGGCAGTATTATGGTCCAATTCCAAATCTTTGGAATATTTTCCGGACCAAAATACGGGGAACCTTTTGCGTCTTTTGATGCCAACCCTTTTGAAATAGAGACCAATAGCCCCATACGATTGGGAAAACAATCGGGAGCAGTATCAAAGATCAGCAAAAATAAAGGAACTTCCGTGCAATTATCCCAATACGCCAACGTTTCATTAAGCAGTATTACGAGTAGTACACGGGCGGACAAGTTTACGGCCCTACAAATTAATACAGGTCAATTACCTCAGGGCAAGCCCCTGAGGCATCGGAAGGAAACTATTAATAACATTTCGACGCAAGCGTCGGAGCATTTTAATCTCGATTATCGAGTAAACTTTCTTAATGGAAAATAGCTCAGCCAGAAATATGTGGGGTGATTTTTTGGACGCCCACCTAGAATTCGCTTTTGAAGAAGCGCCTAAAGTGATTCATTTCAGCGACAATGAACGAGATGCCGACCAAGGCGTGGATCTAGTTTTAAAAAACCTTAAGAAAGCGGCCTCTTATTCTCTATTAGGCCTACAATATAGAAAGGAACCACTCCCTAAAATAGGGGCCTTTACAGTCTTAACCGATTGGAACGGCAAGGCCAGGTGTATCATAAGGACAACCGCTGTAAAACTGAAGCCGTTTTTTAGTATTGGCCAAGATTATGTTCAATTAGAGAGTTTGGGCGACAAAAGTTTGGAACATTGGAAAAAATTCCACTGGGATTATTTTACCAGGGAACTGGCACCTTTTGAACGTGTGCCCCGCGATAGTATGATCGTGGTATGTGTAGAGTTTGAAAAGGTTTTTGGATAATCCAAGAACCTTAAATTACAATAATAGAAAAGGGCCGCAATTGCAGCCCTTTTTTTACACGTTATTCTATTTTATTTCAAATCTACCCAAACGTTTCCTTTTTTATTGGACTCCACAGAACTCTCTATAAAATCGAGCCCGCGAACACCATCCATCATGGTCGGAAATTCGCCGTCGTTATATTTCTCTCCGCGAATGGCCCTGGCAACACCTAAATAGATATTTGCCATAGAATCAAAAATACCTTCGGGATGCCCTGGAGGCAATTTTGTTCCGTCCAAGGACAACTTGGAATTATAGGCATGGCCCGGCTTATAAACCTGTAGTGGCTTATCATCACTTAGCACATAAAGATAATTGGGATTTTCCTGTTCCCATCTAAGTCCACCATTCTCTCCATAAATAGCTATAGTTAGTCCGTTTTCCTCCCCGGTAGCCACCTGACTGGATCGAATAACCCCTTTCACGTGATTGCCCATTCGGATCAAAACCGTACCGTCTACATCCATTTGGTTATCCTCGTACAAGTAGTTGAAATCTGCCAAAATGGATTTTATGGTCAATCCTGTTGTATATTCTATCATGTTGAAGGCATGCACCCCTATATCGCCCATACAGGAACTAATACCGGCTTTTTTAGGGTCCAATCTCCAAACGGTCGAGCGTTTGGCCTTATCATGGATAATGGAGTTGATCCACCCTTGATAATATTGTGCATCTACCTTATGTATTTTGCCAATGGCCCCAGCCTTTATCATTTCCCTCATTTGCCTAACCATAGGATACCCTGTGTAGGTATGGGTAACTGCAAAAACGGTCTTGGCCTTTTCCAAGGTAGCCTGTAATATTTTGGCCTCCTCGTAGGTGGTGGTCATAGGCTTTTCACAAATTACATGAAAACCATTTTCCAATAACTTTTTAGCCATAGGAAAATGCAGAAAGTTAGGGGTAAGTACTGAACACACCTGAATACGTTCCTCTTTTGGAAGTTTCAATTCCTCTTCCACCAAGGTATCAAAATCCTTATAGATACGATTGGTAGGCACATCTATTTCCTTGGCAAAAGCAACATTCGCCTCAAAATCAGGATTGAAAACTGCCCCAACAATTTCGTAATTATCATTAATCTGCGATGCCACCCTGTGCAACACCCCAATAAGGGAGTCTCCTCCTCCTCCTAAAATTCCTAATCTAATTTTCTTGCTCATAATTTATATATTCCTAATTACTCTTTATACTCTACTTCCTCTTTTTTAAAAAATATGGCGAACAGCACCATTGCCCCTAAGGCAAAAATAGCAGGAAATGTCCAAATATCCGTCCAACTGTGCACACCTTCTCCAAGCAAATAACTATCCGTTATTTTTCCGGCAACCCAAAAACCAACCAACATTCCAACACCATAGGTAGCCAAGGTAATCAATCCCTGGGCCGCACTCTTAAACTTGTTACCGGCCTTTGAATCTGTATAGATCTGCCCGGACACAAAGAAAAAATCATAACAAATACCGTGTAGGGCAATACCCAAGATTAACATAAAGGCCAAATCTCCGGCATTTCCGTATGCAAAAAGCAGGTATCTAATGGTCCAAGCCAGCATCCCGGCGATCAACGTATTTTTAAATCCATATTTCTTGAAGAAATATGGCAATAGCAGCATAAATAAAACTTCAGAACCCTGGCCAATGGTCATTTTACCTGTGGGATTTTCCATCCCGATCTCGGACAAAAATGGATTGGCATTTTGGTAATAAAAGGCCAAAGGAATGCATATTAAAATAGAGGAAACAAAGAATATGAAGAAATTTCTATCCTTCAATAGTTTTAGGGCATCCAATCCCAAAATGTCGGAAATGGAAACCTTTTCATCTGTTTTTAACTTGGGAGGTGTTTTGGGCAAAGTAAAACTGAACAGTCCCAAAGCTGCAGAAGCGATCGCCACCATTAAAAAAGTATTTTTCAATAGGCCTTCTTCCCTAGAGGCTCCCGAATCCCATAGGAATACATAACTAATTATTAGTCCGGCCACTATCCAACCTACAGTACCAAAAACCCTCACAAAAGAAAACTCCTTGGCTGGATTTTTCATTTGGCTAAAAGATATTGAATTTACCAAGGCCAGGGTCGGCATATACAGAATCATGTATCCAAGTACATAGGGATAGAAACTGGCAAAGTCCACGGCCATATACATTTGATACATCATTACCGAACCAAGGAGATGCAATACCCCCAAAATGCGCTCCGCATTGAAATATCTGTCGGCAATCAACCCTATAACAAAAGGTGCAATAATGGCCCCCCAGGATTGTGTGGAATACGCCATTGCCGATTCTGCTCCCGTGGCCTTAAGATTGTGGCCCAAAAAGGTGCCCAATGTTACAAACCAACCTCCCCAAATAAAAAATTCGAGGAACATCATTGTCGATAACTGAACTTTGATCTTTACATTCACGGTCTAGCAGGTATATTTATCGCTTATAAAAGGCATAATCCAAGACCAAGGGTTCTATGGAGTTATTTCTAAAGTCAACGGAAATCTGGGCCCTATGATGGGTAGAATGGTTTATGATATGAAACAGCATATCCTGAACGGTATTACTAAACAACCTACCCTGTGAATTTTCATAATCCAATCGCTTTTCAAAACTATCCGCGTTGGTAATTATTTCAAAAGAGCTCCTTTGATTTTCATAATGTATGTCGCCCCAATCCTTAAGCGATTGCAACTGAAAAACACCGTATTCCACATTTTTACCAAGAATTCTGGCATTCCATATATGGTGCGCATTTAATATATGACTGAAGAGTTCAATAGTCCTTTCTGGAACATTTTCCAGTTTTTGGCACTCTTCAATCAATTTTTTATTGCAGTAAAAGTTATAATCGAACAATTGATTGAAAAAAGCCTTCATACAACACGGTGCTAATTAAGTTCTTTACCTGCTTTTATCAATAAATCCCTTGTTGCAATAATTCCTTCCTCCTCACTTAAAACACTACCTTCATATTCCACACCGATAAAGCCGGTATAACCAGCATCTTTAACTATTTTAAGTATTCTGGGATAGTCCAATTTAGTTTCGTTGCCCTCGGCATCAAAATTGTAGGATTTGGCACTTACGGCCAATGCATGTGGCATTAATTCACTAATACCTTTATAAATGTCATATTCCTCGGCACATCCATCCTTGGTTCGTTCTATACAAAAGTTGCCAAAATCCGGAAGGGTACCACAATTATCCATATTAACCTTGGTCATTACCTCTGCCAACATAGCTGCATTGGACGACAAACCACCATGGTTCTCCACCAAAATTTCTATATTTTTATCTTTCGCATAGGTGGCCAATTGGGTTAGACCGTCCACTGAACTTGCAACCCATTCTTCCGGAACCTTGCTCCCGGAAAGGTTTACCCTAATAGCGTGACACCCCATATCCGCAGCGGCATCTACCCATTTGAAATGATTTTCAACAGCTTCCTTTCTTTTTGAAGCATCCTCGGTAGCAAGATCTCCTTGACCATCGATCATGATCAACACATTTTGCATACCGTGTTTTTTGCTTTCCGCATTACTTTTTTCCACGAAGGCGGCCATGGCTTCCTTGGAAAAATTAGCAGCCTCCAATTCCTTGTAATATAATCCACTTACATATTCCAATCCGGTAAAGCCCCAATTCTTGGCCTTCTCAGCAAATGTATAGGGATCCACACCATCTTGACGCACCATTTTATGCATGGACCATTGGGCCAAAGACAATTTAAAAAACGGTTCCTCAGCTTTCATGGATACCTCTGAGGTCTCCATATCTTTAGGTTGCTCTTTAGGAGCTTCCTTACAAGACAACACACCTATTAATAAGGCAACCAAAACAACATTGACTCCTTTGATCTTTAAATTTTTACGCTTCATTTTGAGTATTGAGATTAAATCCAAGAATTAACATTTACTATAACGTTATAGTGCTATAGTATTAATGAATATAGGGTTTAAATGTAAAAAATTAATTTTATATTTAATAAATTTATTAAATAAACAATTTCATAAATGAGCAAGTTGAAAAACAATGAAGTGCAGGATTCTTATGATGCAATTGTCGTAGGCACGGGAATTAGCGGAGGTTGGGCGGCCAAAGAATTATGCGAAAAAGGACTCAAAACCCTTGTTCTGGAACGTGGAAGGATGGTGAAACACATCGAAGACTACGAGACAGCCAATCTGGATCCTTGGGATTTCCCGAATGCCGGTGAACCCACTAGGGAAGACATTGAAAAACAGCCCAAACAGAACAGAACCGGATATACCACGAATGCCGCAAGCAAAATGTGGTTTGTAAATGATTTAGAACACCCTTATAACGAAATTAGGCGATTTGATTGGATGAGAGGATACCATTTAGGGGGACGTTCATTACAGTGGGGACGTCAAAGTTACCGATGGAGCGACATTGATTTTACCGCCAACCTAAAAGATGGGATTGCGGTTGATTGGCCCGTACGCTATAAAGATATTGCCCCGTGGTACTCAAAGGTGGAAGAGTTTATAGGTGTAAGTGGAGAGGCACTCAACCTACCACAGTTGCCGGATAGTGATTTTTTGCCGGCCATGGAAATGAATTGTGTTGAAGAACACTTTAAGAACAAGGTAACTGAAGGTTTTGACGACCGTGCAGTAACCATAGGTAGGGTTGCCCATATTACCGGGACCAAAAATTTTGACGGACGTACAAAATGTCAATATAGAAATCGCTGTATCAGGGGATGTCCTTTTGGAGGTTACTTTAGTAGCTTGTCATCTACCCTGCCCGCTGCGGAAGCCACAGGCAACATGACCTTGCGTACGGACTCTATTGTTCATGAAGTAATATACGATCCCAATACCAAGAAGGCTACCGGGGTAAAGGTAATAGACAGGTTGACCAAGGAAACTCACGAATTTAAAGCAAAGGTCATATTCCTGTGTGCCTCTGCCATAGCTTCCACTTCTATATTGATGCAATCCAAATCTGACCGCTTCCCGAATGGTATGGGCAACGACTCGGATCAATTGGGAAGAAATATTATGGACCACCATCTAGGTGTAGGTGCTTCCGGTAAATTTGATGGTTACGAGGATAAGTATTACAAAGGTAGAAGACCTAATGGCATTTATATTCCAAGATTTAGAAACCTAGGAGGTGCTTCCGATAGAAAGGACTACAAACGTGGTTTTGGTTATCAAGGCGGGGCCAGTAGAGGAAATTGGGAAGAAACCGTTGCTGAACTCTCTTACGGAAAAGACTTTAAGGACAGTATTTTGAAACCTGGAGGATGGAGAATGGGCATTGGCGGTTTTGGTGAAGTGCTCCCTTATGAAGATAATAGAATGACCTTGGACTATGACAATTTGGATAGCTGGGGACTACCCACCGTAACATTCGATGCCGATTTACAGGAAAACGAGTTCAACATGCGTAAGGACATGCAGGAATCTGCTGTAGAAATGTTGGAAAAAGCAGGATTGCGTGATGTTAAGGGACATGATGGACCAACCGGTCTAGGGCTGGGTATACACGAAATGGGTACTGCCCGAATGGGACGCAACAGAAAAACTTCGGTACTTAACGGCAACAACCAGTTACATGACGTACCCAATGTTTATGTTACCGATGGGTCCTTTATGACTTCGGCCAGTTGTGTTAACCCATCATTGACCTATATGGCCTTCACCGCTAGGGCCGCCGACCATGCGGTTAAAGAACTTAAAAAAGGAAATATATAATGGATAGAAGAAAAGCACTTAAAAATATGGGGCTGGCATTGGGATATACAGTCGCCACCCCGACCTTGATCAGCATCGTTCAAAGTTGCAAAAAGGACGCTGCCAATGTATGGACCCCAGACTTTTTATCTTCTGGGGAAGGATCCGTTCTAACCCACTTGGTAGACATCATACTTCCCAAGACAGATACACCTTCTGCCTCTGAGGTACAGGTGCATATATTTATAGACCGTTTTGCCGATCAGGTAATGGAAAAAGAACAGCAAGATCTATTAAAAATGACCATGGGTAAATTCATGGACAAGGCCCTACAGGATTCGGGTGAGAAGGATATTGCAGACCTAACTCCCGAACATTTGGAACCGGTCCTAGCTACCGCCCTCAAAATTTCCAAGGACGAACAAGCCAAAAACTTTAAGGTAATAAACACTTATACTGAAGCCATGAAGAGTGGGGAAACCGCTACCCTGGATGATGAAGTATCGAGATTTGCCTTTGCCAACAATTTAAGAGGCCTGGTGATATTGGGATACAAGTCATCCGAGATTGTGGGAGAAAATGTATTGCCTTATCTACCTGTACCAGGAGAATTTATTGCCTGCGGAGACCTTCAAGAGTTGTCCGGGGGAAAAGCTTGGTCACTTTAAGTATTAAAATTATTGAACATTGATAAAAAAACTAAAAGAACTAGGACGGCCAAATACCACTTGGTTCTTTTAGTCTTATTTTATCATAAAATTCCAACCATATCCAAAAAAATGAAAAGAAGAGATTTTATCCAAAAAACCGCCCTTACCAGTAGTGCGGTTACCCTAGGAGGTTCCTTGGCCTATGGGGCCAACCCTATTTTAGATCAGAAACATACGTTCAACTTAAAATACGCCCCCCATTTTGGGATGTTCAAGAACCTTGCCGGCGATGACCTAATTGACCAAATAAACTTCATGGCAGACCAAGGGTTTACGGCCTTTGAAGATAATGGCATGATGCGCAGGGACGTGGCAACACAGACCAAAATAGGCGAAACCTTGGCCAAACGCAATATGACCATGGGCGTATTTGTAATCGATAAGGGAGGAAATATGGCGAACACCCTAGCGGCCGGTAAACAGGAATACATTGATATTTTTTTGGATGGATGCAAAAGAGCTGTAGAGGTAGCCAAACGCGTTAACGCCAAATGGATGACCGTTGTCCCTGGGGGATTTGAAAGAAAACTGCCGATCGGTATTCAGGATGGCAATGTTATTGAAGCCTTAAAAAGAGGTGCCGAGATTTTGGAACCCCATGGCTTGGTAATGGTTCTTGAACCCTTATCCGATTCCCCAGATCTTTATTTACAGAATTCCGATCAAACCTATATGATCTGCAAGGGCGTAAACAGCCCTTCCTGTAAAATATTATTTGACATCTACCACATGCAGAAAACGGAAGGTCATCTAATCCACAATATGGAACTCACCTGGGATGAGATCGACTATATACAAATAGGGGACAATCCAGGCAGAAAAGAGCCCACTACAGGTGAAATTAATTACAAAAACGTATTCAAATATATCCACAGTAAAGGTTTTAAAGGAGTCTTGGGCATGGAACACGGAAATTCCAAACCTGACAAAGAGGGTGAATTGGCCGTAATAAACGCCTACAAATCCGAAGACAACTTTTTGTAGTCCAAAAATACCTTTTCAGACCAATAGCCAACAATTTAACGTTGCATTTAGAAAGGTTCCATCTAGTTTCCCCGTCAAAGAAACAAGATGGAACTTTACTTTTATACCATAGCGATCTACCTTATATTATTCGTCCTGGGAAGAATAATATATCACCATCATTTTAAAAAATGAAACTGGTGTATTATATTACTCTCCTGATTTTGACATAATTATAGTCCGTTTTTCCATTTTCATCGTATATAAATCAATAAGCTAATTCAATTCGGGGCAAAATGGATAATTACACCACAATTCTAGTAATTTATTGTTTAGCATTCCTATGTGCATTTGTATTAAAACCTTATATCTCCAAGTGATAATAGGCAGTGTATTTCAATATTCAATGGGATGATACATTCCTGTAATTTCCCTTTTACTATAGACAAAAAAAGACCCGAAGAGAACTTCGGGTCTTTTTTTATATCACAACCATGCAATACAAGCCATTTAAGAGCCACACATTAAACAATCGTCATCTGCCTGACCCTCTTTTGCCTTGGCAATCAATTCCTTCATCTCAGTTGCCGTCATAGGCTCTACTTCCGTATCCTGTGGATTAACCGAAGTAGCTTCCACCTTAATAGTTTTGGCAACAACAGGGGCTTCCACCAAGGTATCCACCTTTACAACATCAGGGATTTGTTGTTTCTTGCTATTGTCCAAAGTGAATTTTATGGCATCCGCAGCCGCTTTGGTCCTTAGGTAGTACATGCCCGTTTTAAGTCCGCTCTTCCAAGCATAGAAATGCATTGAAGTAAGTTTGGAATAATTTGCATTTTCCATGAACAAGTTTAGGGACTGACTCTGGTCTATGAAATAACCGCGTTGCCTGGACATATCAATAATATCCTTCATACTTAATTCCCAAACCGTTTTGTACAATTCCTTAATATCCTCAGGAATACTCTCAATATGCTGAATAGATCCATTGGCACGCATTAATTCCTGCTTCATATTCTCGTTCCAAAGACCAAGATTTACCAAATCTTCCAATAGGTGTTTATTTACTACAATAAACTCCCCGGACAACACCCTTCGCGTGTAAATATTGGAGGTATATGGCTCAAAGCACTCATTGTTGCCCAATATCTGGGATGTAGAAGCTGTAGGCATTGGCGCCACCAACAAGGAATTGCGAACCCCGTTCTTTTTCACTTCTTTACGCAATTTTGCCCAATCCCATCTACCGGACAGGTCTTCATCCTTAACGCCCCATAAATTGTGTTGGAATTTACCTTGGGATATTGGGGAGCCCTCGAAGGAAGAGTAAGCCCCCTCCTCCTTAGCCATTTCCATGGAAGCAGTAACCGCAGCAAAATATAGCGTTTCAAAAATCTCTTGATTCAATTCCTTGGCCGCGTCACTGGTAAATGGCAATCTCAACATAATAAATGCATCTGCCAAACCTTGAACACCCAAACCAATAGGCCTATGGCGCATATTGGAGTTTTCGGCTTCCTTGATAGGATAATAATTCCTGTCTATTACCCTATTTAAATTTTTGGTGACACGTTTTGTGACCCTAAACAACTCCTTATGATCAAACTCCCCGTTCTTAATAAACATGGGAAGGGCAATAGAGGCCAAATTACATACTGCCACCTCATCAGGAGAAGTATATTCCAATATTTCCGTACAAAGGTTTGAGGAACGAATAGTTCCTAAATTCTGTTGGTTGCTCTTCCTATTGGCGGCATCCTTGTAAAGCATATATGGTGTTCCGGTCTCTATTTGGGATTCCAAAATCTTCTCCCAAAGCTCACGCGCCTTAACTGTTTTGCGCCCTTTGCTTTCCGCTTCGTATTTGGTGTACAACTTCTCAAATTCCTCACTGTGATGGTTAAAGAGTCCGGGGCATTCATTGGGGCACATTAGGGTCCAATTCTCATTGGCCTCTACCCTTTTCATGAATAAATCCGGAATCCACATGGCATAAAAAAGGTCCCTAGCCCTCATCTCTTCCTTTCCATGATTTTTCTTCAGGTCCAAGAAATCATATATGTCCGCATGCCATGGCTCAACATAGATAGCAAAACTACCTTTACGCTTTCCACCACCCTGATCTACGTACCGTGCCGTATCGTTAAAAACTTGTAGCATGGGTACAATACCATTGGAGGTCCCATTGGTACCGGCAATATAAGAACCTGTAGCCCTTACATTGTGAATGGAAAGACCTATACCCCCAGCGGATTGTGAAATTTTCGCGGTTTGTTTTAGTGTATCATAAATACCATCAATACTATCGTCTTTCATTGCCAAAAGGAAACAAGATGACATTTGGGGCTTTGGTGTGCCAGAATTGAATAAGGTAGGTGTAGCGTGTGTAAAGTATTTTTTGGACATCAACTCATAGGTCTCCAAGGCCGAATCCAAATCGTTCAAGTGAATCCCGATGGACACCCTCATAAGCATATGCTGTGGTCTTTCCGCAATCTTCCCATTCAATTTCAAAAGATAGGAACGCTCCAAAGTCTTAAACCCGAAATAATCGTAGCCAAAATCCCGGTTATAAATAATAGTAGAGTCCAACCTGTCCGCATTCTCAGAAACAACCTTATAAACCTCATCGGATAGTAAAGGTGCTTTTTTTCCTGTTCTTGGATTAACGTATTCATAAAGATCCTTCATCGTTTCCGAAAAGGATTTCTTGGTGTTCTTATGTAAATTGGAAACGGATATACGTGCTGCCAACTTTGCATAATCTGGGTGTGAAGTAGTCATTGTAGCCGCTATCTCAGCAGCCAGATTGTCCAGCTCCGAGGTAGTTACCCCATCATAAAGCCCCTCAATTACACGCATGGCAACCTTTAATGGATCCACGAGGTCATTAAGTCCATAACACAATTTTCTTACTCTAGCCGTGATCTTATCGAACATCATCAGCTCTTTTCTGCCGTCTCTTTTTACTACATACATGTTGCTACAATTTTTTTAAATGATACATAAATTTGGGTTATGGCCCGATATGTTAAAAACGTTAACATATCAAATTCGTCGCATAAAAATCCCCTTATAACCCAAAGGGGATTTTTACTATAATCCTAAATCTCAAAAATCCGCGTCGAAGCTGATTTTCTGGGAATCGTCATCTTTATCCTTGTTCATAACCCCTGCCTTTTGATATTCGGCCACTCTTTTTTCAAAGAAATTGGTTTTGCCCTGCAGGGAAATCATATCCATAAAGTCAAAAGGGTTGGTAGAGTTATATACTTTATCACACTCCAGCTCCACCAACAAACGATCTGTTACAAACTCAAGGTACTGTGTCATCAACTTGGAATTCATTCCTATTAAACTAGCTGGAAGTGACTCTGTAATGAATTCCCTCTCAATATTCAAGGCGTCCACCAAAATTTCGGTAATACGAGCTTTGGGAACCTTGTTTACAAGGTGGTTGTTGTGAAGATGAACCGCATAATCACAATGCATGCCCTCATCCCTGGATATCAATTCATTGGAAAAAGTAAGCCCTGGCATCAACCCTCTTTTCTTAAGCCAAAATATAGAACAGAACGCACCGGAAAAGAAAATACCCTCAACAGCGGCAAAAGCAATTAGACGTTCTGCAAAACTGGGGGATTCTATCCATTTCAACGCCCAATCCGCTTTTTTCTTTATCGCCGGAAAATTCTCTATGGCATTAAAAAGCAAATCCTTCTCCTTTTCATCCTTTACATAAGTATCGATCAAAAGTGAATAGGTTTCAGAATGAATATTTTCCATCATTATTTGAAACCCGTAAAAGAATTTTGCCTCGGCATACTGGACCTCACTTACAAAATTTTCCGCCAGGTTTTCATTTACAATACCATCCGAGGCAGCAAAAAAGGCCAGAATATGTTTTATGAAATAACGCTCATCGCTATTCAACTTGTTGGTCCAATCATTAAGATCCGTATGTAGGTCAATTTCTTCGGCAGTCCAAAAACTAGCCTCACACTTTTTATACCAATCCCACAGATCATGATGTTTAATAGGAAAAATAACAAATCGGTTAAGGTTTTCTTGCAGAATCGGCTCTATAGCTGCTGACATATCTTTTTTAGATTTATAGGGTTTCTTAAACTTAGGCGAAAATTGGCCCTCGATAGGAGATAACAAAGATTGCAAAATACCCCCAATAACTAAAGTGTATTACTCACTATTAACCACAAAGTTTTTAACACAAAATGTTGAAATGTTGGTTCGCAAGTGATGTTCATTACCTTTGTAGTCCAAATCGAAAAAGAAAAATTAAGACGGGTTTCTTTCAAAATATGGAACAAAAAAAATAAACCAAAAAGTATATATAAAACATACTATTCGGTTTATCTACTTCGGCACAATAACCATCCATTAATTTGGATAATACTGTATCCCGTTATTACCTTTTGTCTATTTGGCGTTTAGTTTAAGAAGTTAGAGGGACAAAGCGGCAAAGATCATGAATACCGAAATGGCAATCATCGCTAAAAAAACTAAGCTCACGGCTTTAATATTTGTAAATGTCATAATAGTGGAGTTTGAGTTAATATAGTATTATTAATACTTCACATAAGGTAATATCCAAATGAAAGTTATAATGTTCTTGGTAATCCTTTCATAGAATTCAGCATCTAAAACGCATATTTTAAAAAGTTCATTGCCCAATTATCTACCCTCTAAATATACCTAAGCAATCCCAAAATGAATATCCGATATGTAACAAAGTGTGCAATATATGTAACATTGGAATTCCGTTGCCATACTTCTTATGTATTCTGATATTCCGCAGGGGTCTTATTGTAGGTTTCCCTAAAACACTTAATAAAGTAGGAAGGCGTATTAAAACCTACGGCATAGGCAATTTCACTGATCGATGCATCCGAGGTCTTCAAAATATGAACGGCTTGTTTTAAGCGTTGTGATCTGATAAAGGCAGTAGTGGAAAGACCGGTATACGCCAAAAGCTTTCTATGAAGCTGCATACGGCTCATGGCCAACTTTTCACAAAACGACTCCGCATTAAAGTTGGGATCCGCAAGATGTTTATCCAGCACGCTTTGCAACTTATTTAGAAACATTTCATCCGTTGGGGTAATTGCGATATCCTTTGCCGCCAATATTAACTCATGGCTATATCGGTTCCGCAACACTTTTCTGTTTCCAATAAGGTTATCCATCCTTGCTTGAAGAATTTTTAATTTAAAGGGTTTGGTAATAAAATCATCTGCCCCTGATTGAAGGCCCAACAACTCATGATCTTCACCTACTCCAGCGGTGAGCAATATAATGGGGATATGGCTGGTGCGTTCATCGGTCTTTAATTTATTACAAAGTTCAATTCCGTCACAAAGGGGCATTCGTACATCCGAAATTATAATATCCGGAACCACTTCCAGAGCCGTATTGATTCCATCAAGTCCATTAATTGCCTCCAATATCCTGTACCTAGTTTTCCAAGCCGAATTTAGAAACTCCCTTATCTCCTTATGGTCCTCAACAATTAATAAAATTGGCTGATCACCCGACCCGTTCCCATGACCGGCATCTAGCCTGGGTGAATTATAGTCGTTGTGATCTGGATTTAATTTGGCCTTACCCACCTCTGTGTCCAATTCCACAACTGCCAAGTTTGTAAAATTGGATTTCCTTAAGGGCAAACTCAGTGCAAAGTGTATAAGCTTTGCCTCCTCCATTTCCACGGTTATGGTACCTTGATATAGACTTACCAATTCCTTTACAACCGAAAGACCAACGCCAGCGCCCTCGGAATATTCATCTTGCTGGTAGAATCGGGTAAAGAGATTATCCAGATCCACTTCTGAATATTGTGCTACCGTATTTTTGACACTGATTTGCACTCTGCCGTCTTCCCTTTTGGCAATAAACTGACACGTTCCTCCTTCACTTACATATTTAAAAGCATTGGAAAGAAGATTGATAATAATTTTTTCCAATGCATCTTCATCAAACCAAACAGACTTTAAGTCACCTATTTCTACCACATAATCTATTCTTTTAATACTGGCCCTATATCTGAAAGAAGAGGCCAACATCCCCAAAAAGAGGCCCATATCCCCCTTAGAAATCTTTAATTTCAATTTGCCCTTTTCCAACTTTGCCAAATGTAACAGTTGATCCACCAAGGCTATTAAACGATTGATATTCCTCTTGATCATGGAAAAATTGGCAAAATCCATATCCGACAGCCCGCCTTGGGATAATTTAGCATCCACCGGTCCAGAAATTAAGGTGAGGGGAGTTCGGAATTCATGTGAAATATCGGTATACAGCTTTGATTTAAAACGATTTAATTTTTTAAACCGTTCGGTTTCTTCCATTTTTAAACGAAGGTTCAATTGTAATTGCCATTGCCATTTTAAGTAACTATATATGCCGTAGGCCAGCAATAAAAATAGGATCACATAAGAAAATTTGGCCATAGGTGTCAAATACCATGGCGACATAATGGAAAAAGAAAAGCCGACCGGATCTTCGTTCCAGACCCCATCATAATTACTGGCCTTTACTTGAAATTCATAATTACCGGGTGGCAAACGCGTATAACGCGCAAAGTTCTTTTGTCCGGCATACACCCAGTCACTATCAAAATTCACCAATTTATATTGGTACTGGTTTTTCTCTGGGAGCGAATATTGCAGACCGGAAAAGCTAAAGGATAGTGTGTTCTGATTTGCTTTCAAAGCAAGTCCATCCGCAATTGGGAAGGCTGTATTATACACATCAAAACCAGTGATCGCTATTTTTGGCACTGTGGTATTTTCCTTTATTTTATTAGGTTTAAACCAATAGAAGCCATCCAAACCACCAAAATAAAGATTGCCTTCCCCATCCTTAAAATATGCACCGGTATTAAATTCCGTTGCCAAGCCTTCGTAATTGTTGTAATTTACAATACTGGGCGCAGCATCCAATGTCGCTGCAGGAGTAAATTTGGTTATACCTTTATTTGAGCTTAGCCATAACGTTCCATCATTATCCGGTAATATTCCGTATATAACATTATTTGCCAAACCATCCCTTACACTGTATTGGTAAAACCTGTTATTTTCAATGTCGTACGCATTGAGACCTGAGCCATTGGTACCGATCCAGAGTATACTATCGGGAGCATAATAAAGGCATTTTATCCTATTACTTGACAAGGAGTTTCCATTGGTCACAAATTGATGGTTCGTAAATGTCTCCTCCTTAATATTGAACAACGAAATTCCATGGCCCTCAGTGCCAATCCACAAATTTCCTTTGCCATCCGAGGTAACTACCCTAACATTATTGCTAGGGATGCCATTTTGACGATTTGGATCGTAATCATACCTTCTTACTTCACCCTTACCCTTATCAAATTGAATGAGGCCATCGTCACGTGTTCCCAGCCAGATCCGATGCTCTTCATCTTGATAAATAGACCAAATGGTATTTACTGAAAGTGAACTTTCACTGGTATCGGAAAAATGCAAAAAGTCCCCTTTGGGGTCGCGCATATTTAAGCCCCCGTCCTGGGTCCCTATCCATAAATTGTCCTCTTTATCTATCATTAAACTCATAACGCGATCGGATGAAATGGTATTATCTTTTTCAGTTTCGGCCTTAAATGTCCTCCAACTGTCATCCTCAGGGATATATTGTGTTAGGCCTTTGCCCGAAGTACCTATCCAAACCGAATTCTCCCTATCAACTACAATAGACCTAACAACATCTATACTAACATTCTCTGGTGTCTGATAATCTGTAAAAGAATTAAATTTTTCCAAATACTGATCGTAATAGCTAATTCCCGCCCCATCCGTGCCAAACCATAGCGTTCCTGAATAATCTTCATAAATACTCAATATATCATTATAGTGAAGTGCCGTGGGATTATGCTTGGCTGTACTAAAATGTGTAATGGATGGTTGTTCAAATTTAATCAGATAAAGTCCCTGTCCATAAGTGGCGATCCAAAGTCTCCCCATTGCATCCAGATGCAGGTCGGTTATGTTCAAATCCATCGGCAAGCTGTCTTTAAAGCCCAGTTCTTCCAAACGCCTAAACACGCTCTCCCCGGAATTCCTAAAATAAAGTCCGTCGCCAAAAGTACCTATCCATTCCCAGGACCGCTTATCCGTAACAATATCACTATAATTGGTAACTATAGGATTGCCAGTTGTTGTTTTGGCCTTTACTTTTTGCAAGCGTACCTTGTTGTAATTATATTCCACAATTTCATTGTCCATGCACAATAGTAGGTCTCCCTTTTCATTTTGGGTAATGTTATAAATAGTGCTGCCCACAATGTTGGGGGAAAGCATTTGACTAACCTTATCACCATCCGCCTTCATCAAATAGAGCCCATTGGAGTAAGTTCCTATCCACAGATTAAAATCCTTGTCCATGAAAATTGAACTGGCATCCTCAATTCCTTGAAGTGGAACAAAAATATTGGACTGTGTATCCAATTTATAGGGAATTCGATCACTGGGAATAGCCCAGACATTACCTTTTCCATCTACATAGACTTTCCCTAAATAACTATGTGTGGCCCTTGTTACATCCGCAAACGTAAAAGGATAAATACTAAATGTGCTTCCATCATATTTATTAAGGCCATCTTGGGTAGCTATCCATAAGAATCCGATACTGTCCTGAGCAATGGAAACGGCACTGTTCTGTGAAAGTCCGTCGTTAACCGAAAGCTGTCTAAATTTAATCTGGTCTTGGGAATAGAGTATTTGGGCACAATAAAGATAAATTGCACCAACGCATATTTTGAAGATAAGCTCTATTAATTTTTTTTTGCCCACAACTAGTCCAATCCTGAATGGTACGCTACAAGATAAGCTATATCCGAGAAGAAATCAATGAAAATATGCTGTAGGCGTAGAAGCTGTACCAGAACTGTGACCTCCCGGGGTAATTCCACTACCCCAAAATTCAGTATGAAAAATAAAAAAATAACCACCAAATCGGTGCGATCCTTCCGATGCAATGAATTTATGAATTACGAGAATCGGCATCACACGTTTAGGTAGTTCCCCCGAAACCTAAAGACTATGCGAAATCCAAAACTTACAAGTTGATTGCGTTTTTCAAATTTACATCAACACCCTTCGGATAGTTTTGCAACAATGACATGTTCGTATTTAAAACATAATCCTACAGGACCGCACTTTATTTGGCAGTTAATTTTGTTTACTAATATTTATGGTCATTGAATGCTCTTGATTCTTAAACAATTTTTACGGATTACTACTATATGGCCAACATAAAATTCTTACTACCTCCTGTCCACTAAAACCTTGTTATCTACAAGAGTCCTATTCTTATTTGTATCGACCTTGTGTTCCACTAAACTATTTTCTTGGGACGTAGCGCTCTTATTGTCGGTAATGACAGCTACAACAAGGACTAAAACTAAAACGATAAAAAACATTATACATTTGTTCATCACTTGGGTTTTGGCACTATATGTTAAACATAATCCCCTATTTAAGGAAATATTTGGTGAATCAAATGTATGTGAAATGCAAGAGCATAAACACCGTAATTGTGTAAATGGTAAAAATTCCTGTATGAATGACATCGGTTTAATTCAAGAGTCATACAATTCCATTCCTTCCTAAAAAGGCATCGGGCCATACCGCAGTTGGTGAAAGGTCCAATCTTAATCCAATAACCACCAACCATACTTAATTCAATTCCATTGACACAAAATATTAAAAGCATAACGAACAATATTTTTAATTTTGAGTATCTTTCCTTAAATATGTTAGAAGCAGTTTTAGTAGACGACGAAATTAAAGCCCTACAGAGTCTTTCTTGGGAGCTGACCAATTTTAGTGATGAGATTAAAGTGGTCGCCTCCTTTACGGATCCTTTTGAGGCGTTAAAATATTTGGAGCAATATCCTCCGGATTGCTTGTTCCTAGATATTGAAATGCCCACGATGGATGGATTTCAATTTATTCAGAAGTTACAGAACAAGGAGTTTCCAGTGGTCATCACCACTGCCTATAACCAATATGCGATAAAGGCTCTTAAGAACGAAGCGATAGATTATCTTCTAAAGCCCATAGATACAGATGATTTAAATGCCACCATAGCCAAAATAAAAAAGTTCAACAGCAAAAACTATACTGCGGAAAAGCTGGAGAAGATTTTGTTAAAATTCAATTCCGATTCACTTCAAAAGAAAATTACGATCAATACAGATGGGAAATTATTATTTTTACAGAGTGATGAAATTCTATTTGCGGAATCCGACGGCAATTACAGTACGTTGTTTTTAAGTGATGGACAAAAAATTTTGCTTACCAAGAAATTAAAGGAGGTAAATCAAATACTGCCAAAGGACACTTTTTTTAGAATTCACAATTCCTTTATCATCAACCTAAACAAAATAAAGGAGTTTCTTAAAACAGATGGATACGTAATTTTACAGTCCAACCATAAAATACCTGTTTCAAGACAAAAAAAGTCCGACTTTCTAGATTTAATATAGTCTATCATTATGAATTTTCCCTCCTTATTATTTTCTATCTTTTGTCGACTTCAATTCTTAAATAAGGTTAGTTCCTTTTTTTTTTTAGTTTTTGCCACTCTTTCCCATTCCAACGCCAATTCACAAGTCGTTTCAGAAGAATTTAAAAGAATAACGGACAGCCTAATACAAGCAAGGCCAACAACCTATGAAGGACTGGATTCCGTGCTGAATCCCAAAAGAACGGATACCATTTATATGCGCTATTTCAATAAGGAGGCGGCAATAAAGCAATACCCCATAGGACAATCCTACGCCCTTAACCAGCTTGGAAGAAAATATAGGGATATTTCCAATTACCCCAAGGCCGTTGAACTCCATGAAAAGGCTTTAGAGGCCGCCTTGGAAGCTAACAACTTAGAATTCCGGGTCTATAGTTTAAATATGTTGGGCGTAGTCTATAGAAGAAGTGACGCCATTAAAATTGCCTTGGATTACCATCAGGAAGCTTTGGAATTGGCCGAAACCGTGAACAATCCTTCCAATGATCTTAAAAAAAGTATCAATGTATCCCTAAACAGCATCGGTAACCTTTATTTAATCTTAAAACAATACGATATAGCCATTGCCCAATTTAAAAGGGCAATGGCTTCTGCCAAAGAGCTTGGCAATAAGTTAGGCCTTGCCATTAATTATCAAAATATTGGGGAATGCTTGGAATACAAAGGTGAATTGGAAGAGGCCCTTCACTACTACAGGACCTCTTTGGATTACAATAATGAAATTGACAGCGATAAGGGCAGGGTTATATGTAAGAATAGTATTGCCCAGATCTACATAAAGCAAAACAAACTAACACAGGCATTGGAAATTCTTGATCCCACCCTATTGGCAGCGGAATCCTTAGGGGATATGTCCATTATTGCTGCCATTAACATCAATATGGGCTGGGCACTGATGGAACTGAAACAATATAGTAAATCTGAAAAATACCTAGTTGCGGGATTGGAAATGTCTCAAAAACACCATCTGCCTAGTTATATTGCCCATGGGTATAATTATTTATCCAAATTGTACACTTACAAGGGCGATTACAAGAATGCTTTGGAGTACTACCAAATGGCGGAAAAGTTTAACGAAGAAATTAATAGTGAAGTCAATCGCCGTTATATCAACGATTTGATCATAAAATACGAAACTGAAAAAAAAACCAATCAAATAGAGGCCTTGGCAAGGGAAAACGAATTTATGAACCTTCGGCTTCGCAAAAAAACAAATACCTTAATTATTGGAGCATTGGGGATGGCCCTTTTAACTTTTATCCTTTATATACTTTATCGCCAAAAAGAGCTAAAAAATGAAAAGCAGATACTCACACTGGAGCAAAGTATGTTGCGCAGCCAGATGAACCCCCATTTTTTATTCAATTCCCTAAATTCAATTAAACTATATATCATTAACAATGAAAAGAAGAATGCGGTGCACTACCTTAATAAATTTTCCAAATTGGTACGCAAAATTCTTGAAGCTTCCTCATTAAAAGAAATATCCCTGGCCGATGAACTGGAGACTATAGACCTATACATGAACATTGAAAATATTAGATTTTCGCACGAGATAAATTTTACGGTGCGCGTAGACGACCCCATAGACGAACATACGGTTAAGATTCCTTCGTTGATACTACAGCCTTTTCTGGAAAATGCCCTTTGGCACGGACTTTCCTCAAAAGATGGAGAAAAGAAAATTCATCTTCATGTAACCCGGGAAAATGAAAAATTCATACAAATAAGTATAACGGACAACGGTGTTGGCCGGGATGCCTCCGAAAGAATAAAGGAAAGTAAGATTTTGAAGCGAAAGTCCATTGGAATCGATATTACCAAGGAAAGGTTGGCCAATTTCTCCAAGGACTTTGAAAATTCCTTTCAGGTAGAAATAATAGACTTGTACGATTCCAATAAGGTAGCCTTGGGCACCAAAGTGGTCTTACATATCCCTACCCATTAGTATGCTCTAGTGCAATTTGCTCCAACTCCGCATACCATTTTTTGCCAAACTTGCGAATCAAGGCCTCCTTTACAAATTTGTAAATTGGCACCTTAAGCTCATTGCCCAAGGAACAGGCAGGGTCGCAGATTTCCCATTTATGATAGTTCACTGCAGTAAGTTCGGAATACTCGCGCACCCGTATGGGGTACAAATGACAGGACACCGGCTTTTTCCAATTGGTAGCCCCATTATTATAAGCCTCTTCCAGGCCACATTTGGTAATACCTTTCTCATCAAAAATGACATAGGCACATTCACTGCCATTTACCAAAGGTGTTTCCCATTCTCCATCCTCACCACGAATAAAGGCACCTTGCTTTTCTATTTCAACAATACCTTCAGGGCGTAAAAAGGGCTTTACCTTGCTATAGATATCTACCAAAATCTCCGTTTCCTTATCTTCAAGGGGTGCCCCGGCTTCCCCATCAACACAACATGCCCCTTTACAAGCATTTAAATTACAAACGAAATCGTTCTCAATAATTTCCTCCGATACTATTGTTTTTCCCAGTTGGAACATACCATTTTATTAGGCAGCAAATATAATTCTTTAAGGGATATATTTTCCTTTAAATAAATCCAAATACCCCTAATTAAACGTAAATTTGCCGCGTCTTAGCACGAAAAGGCGAAACAAGTATGTTAGAAACTAGGATAATATTTTTTTAGTTATGGAGTTCAATTTTAATTTTAGGGAAATAATTACAGCGAGTATGGTTCTTTTTGCTGTAATAGATATTATAGGAAGCGTTCCCATCATAATAAGTCTAAGGAACAAAGTAGGACATATCCAATCGGGCAAAGCATCTATTGTTTCGGCCTGCATTATGGTGGCCTTTTTGTTCGTTGGGGAAGAAATCCTAAATTTAATAGGGATCGATGTCAACTCTTTTGCCGTTGCAGGTTCTTTTGTAATCTTCTTTTTGGCCATAGAAATGGTATTGGGTGTCACCCTTTATAGGGACGACCAACCCGAAAGCGCCTCTATAGTGCCCATAGCCTTTCCCCTTATTGCCGGTGCGGGTACCGTAACCACCTTACTCTCATTAAGGGCCGAATACTACGTAGAGAATATCATTATCGCCATTATAATAAATGTTATTTTTGTATACTTTGTCCTAAAATCCTCCAGAAGAATAGAGCGTATTTTAGGTAAAAACGGACTTAATGTAATCCGAAAAATATTTGGTGTTATTCTTTTGGCCATAGCAGTTAAGCTGTTTACCTCAAATATCAACCAGTTATTTTAATCTTTAAAACAAAAGATCAGATGAACAAAATTTTAATAGTAGTACTCATTGTACTGGGATTGGGCCTTATAGCCTATAATGTGACCTTGGTAGATTTTAAGGACCCTTTTCAGGGAAATAGTATAATAGCCTTAATAGGAATAGTGGCTGCCTTATGTGCCATAGCCCTATTATTGATTTACAGTACGTCCAAAAAGATCCAGAAAAAAATTGAACAAGAAGATTAGTTTGTAGCTTCTATTCTATTGGCCTCCTTTTGCCTTATTGTTGGTTTGTCCAATTCCAACACTTTCTTCAACATATCATCCCCGCCACTTTTTATTTCGGCATAGGCATTTGGGTCGAACAACTGTTCTGCCAAGGTTGCCTTTATGTATAATTTTATCCTTTCCTCAAAAGCATAAAAGTCCAATTTAATATTTCTCGCCAGACAATAATCTATAAATAACTCAAAAAGGATATCATCTACCCTAAAGTTATTTATGAACTCCTCTTTGGAATACCCTTTATATTGAGCCCTGTTCCCATCCAAATGCTCAAACACAAAATAGGACAAGAAGCCCAAACTTTCCATGCTCTCAAAATATTCCGATTCATTGCTTCCTATGGGCACAAAAACATCCGGGATAATACCTCCCCCTCCATAAACCACCTTACCTTTAGGGGTTTTAAACTTTAGCGAGTCGGCCACTTTGATACTGTCTACCGAAATTAGTTCCCCACTATGAAAACGGTCCGTAAATTTCTGATAATAGTCCTTATTGCCCTTGTCGTAAGATTTCTGAATGGAACGGCCAGTTGGGGTATAATATCGAGATACCGTTAAGCGAACGGCAGAGCCGTCACCCAAATCCATTTCACGCTGTACCAAACCTTTCCCAAAAGACCTGCGCCCCACAATAGTGCCTATATCATTATCCTGTAGGGATCCGGCTATGATCTCGCTGGCAGAAGCAGAACGCTCATTAATTAAAACATACACGGGTTTATCCTCAAAATCCCCTTTTTTGGTGGCAAATATTTTATCGATCTTACCTTTCTTGTTTTTCGTGAACAAAATCAATTTTCCGTCGGCCAGAAATTCATCCGCCATTTGTTCGGCAATCCCTAGATAACCACCGGGGTTGTCCCTTAGATCCAAGGTTAATTTCTTTGCCCCTTGGGCCTCCAATTTCCTTAAGGCCGCCTTAAACTCTTTGTAAGTAGATTCGGCAAAGCGATTGACCTTTATGTAACCCATATCCTTGGTAAGCATATAATAAGCCTCCACACTTTTTATAGGAACTACATCCCGTTTAATA
Source organism: Arenibacter sp. F20364 (assembly GCF_023015905.1). Lineage (GTDB taxonomy): Bacteria > Bacteroidota > Bacteroidia > Flavobacteriales > Flavobacteriaceae > Arenibacter. The sequence goes on from NZ_JALKBD010000011.1 coordinate 94,605, forward strand.
TTTACACTGAAGGTCCTATTGTCGTCCTTTCTATAAACCTGCAATCTTACCGGGGAACCTTTTTCTCCCTTAAGTTTTTCCACAACCAGATTGTTAGGGATGTTCTCACCAAATAAAGTATCATTGTCAGCCATTAATATTCGATCCCCAGCCTGCAGCCCCTTAAGAAAACTTGGCCCATCCTCTATAGTCCTAATTACGGAAATGGTATCTTTATACATATAAAAATTAACCCCTATCCCCACAAAATCACCTTTCATATTCTCAGAGACCTTGTCCATCTCCTGTTTCGGAATATATACCGAATGTGGATCCAATTTCTCCAGAATGTTGTTTACGGTAACATCAACAATACTATCCGTATTGATGTCATCCACGTACTCATAATCAATATAATCTATTAACCTATTAAGCTTGTCCTTTTTGGAGTTGGTCGTAAAAAGTTTCTCAGGTGAATCGTTAAAATTCAATTTTCCACCCACAAAAATACCCGCAGCCAAAGCTAGGGCAATTATTGTAGGCCATATGTAGGAAACTTTTCTCTTCATGATTCAAAATCGTATTTATACATTCACTATGACCGGCAGGTGAACGAGCTGAACTCCAGCTTTTTCAAGAAATTGCAAACCAGAGTTGTCTTTATAAGCTGTCTGATATACTACACGTTTTATGCCAGACTGATGTATTAATTTACTACATTCCTTACAAGGCGACAAAGTTATGTATAATGTAGCGCCTTCACAGGATTGGGTGGAAGAGGCGACCTTGGATATGGCATTGGCTTCGGCATGAAGTACATACCATTTGGTATATCCTTCTTCGTCCTCACAAATATTTTCAAAACCTGTTGGAGTCCCATTGTAACCATCCGAAATAATCATTCTATCCTTGACAATAATGGCCCCAACCTGTTTACGCTTGCAAAAGGAGAGTTTGCCCCATTCACTAGCCATTCGTAAGTACGCCTTGTCGTACTTTTCCTGTTTACGTTCCTTCATCCGATAATTTTTCCCATTTCTTATGGGCCTTTTTCCTCGTAAAATATCACTAAACCCCTTAGTAGCTCCCCACTAGTTTGTTTTTACAAAGGTAAGGGAACTTTTTATTGAAAATATTAGCGAATAGGGAATAAAATAACTTTTCCGTACTAAGATAGCTCCTCCCCACAACCCATACAATCCTAAAAGGTTAAGATTTAACCAAATCCTACCAAGGAAACGTATTAAACAACATAGGTATTGTAATACATAGGATAATAATGGACATTAGCTGCGTAAAAAGGGATTGCTTCTCCACGAATAGTGATCTAAAAATATAATTGGCGCACAAAACAGCAACTAGAATTAATATTTGAGATAACTCGATCCCTGCCGCAAAACCAAGTAATGGTGAAATTTTCTCCTCTTCCCCGGCCATCAACATCTTAAAGTAATTGGAGAACCCAAAACCATGAATTAGGCCAAAAAAAGCTGTAGCTACACTGTATAGTACCATATTCCTGGTTTCCGCAGGCTTATTAAAATGGAATAAATTGTGGATTGCCGTAAAGAAAATAGTAACAGGGATAAGAAATTCTATTACTCCAACGTCAACCTCCACTATTCCATAAACCGAGAGGGCCAGGGAAATGCAATGTGCAATGGTAAAAATAGTAGCGAGCACCAATACTTTTTTCCAATTTGCAAAGGTAAAGGGTACCGCCAAGGCCGCCAAGAACAGGATATGGTCATAGGCATTCAAATCCAAAACATGCTCCAAACCCATCTGAACGTAAAACCAAAAACCTCCCATTGTGCTGAATAAAATTTAAATTGATTGCTTCTTCTAAATACCTCTTTCCTGTTGAATAATCTCGTAGGCCTTTTGAACTTCCTTAAACTTTTCCTCGGCCCCTTTCTTAATAGCTTCGTTTTCGGTATTTACCCTATCTGGATGATACTTTTTGGCCATGGTCCTATAGGCCTTTTTAACCTCCTCGTCCGTTACAGATTTTTCAATTTCTAAAATTTTATAGGCATTATCCGCTGATTTGACGAACATGGCCTTAATACTTTCAAAATCGATCCGACTTACCCTAAAATATCTGGCAATCTCCGAAATCTTATCTATTTCCGCCGGCCTCAAACTTCCATCTGCCTGGGCTATGCCAAATAAAAAATGTAATAATTGAAGCCTAACTTCATATCTAGTTCTTTGATTTAGGTAGTTGCAGATACGCTCAGCCGAGACTTCCCTTTTTTTAACAACCTCATTAAAAGTCCTAAAAATAGCATTTGCCTTATCCTTCCCATAGGTGCTTACGAAATATCGTCTAACATAATCCATCTCGGTCTGGCTAGCGGAACCATCTGCTTTAATAACAATGGAACAAAGCGAAAGCAAATTAATCTCAAAATCGGCTGGAGAAACATTTTGCTGGGTGATATCCCTGAAAACAGAACGCCCTCCGCCACCGCCAGAGCTTTTTAAATTATCGAAAAAGCTACCAATAATAAATCCCAGTATAGCCCCTGGAAATCTAAAGACATAATATCCTAAAATTGCGGCAAACCATTTAATCATCCTTATTCCAAATTTTGGCAAAGATATAATTTTAAGGTACAACAGAAGGTCTAATGAAAAGTTAAGGTATTTCGTTAGGATAGTCTAAAATGGTTATCTTTGAAAACTTTATTAATAATCGAATAAAAAATAATACTATGTATCCTGCGGAATTAGTAAAACCTATGAGACAAGACTTGGCAGTTGCCGGTTTTGAAGAATTATATACGGCCGATGCGGTTGAAAATGCAATAAGTAAAAAAGGAACTACTCTGGTAGTAGTCAATTCGGTTTGTGGCTGTGCTGCAGCCAATGCAAGACCTGCTGCCAAAATGAGCCTTCAGAATGCCAAAAAACCAAATCATTTGGTTACTGTTTTTGCGGGTGTAGATACCGAGGCAGTTAATGCTGCCAGGAATGCCATGATTCCTTTTCCACCGTCTTCGCCTAGTATGGCCTTGTTTAAGGACGGGGAACTAGTTCATATGATAGAACGTCATCATATTGAAGGTAGGCCTGCAGAGGTAATTGCAGAAAATTTAATGGAAGCTTACAACGAATTTTGTTAATGCGGGCTTGCCCCATTAATATTCGGTAAATATTCTTGAATGAAACCGCTTTGTAAAAGAGCGGTTTTTTATTTTTGTAGCATGCAAAAAGTATTGGCACTTCCCTTGTCGGCCCTTTACCTCATATTATTTGGGTCAACATTGCTCCTGTTCCACCCCGTTCAATGGGTTTGCTTCAATTGGTTTGGCTATAATGCCCACAGAAAAAGTGTGGCCCTGTTAAACCTCTGCCTATTGCGATGCACCCATGTACTGGGCACACGTTATTCTTTTAACAACCCACAGGACATACCGACAGATAGACCCGCAATTATAGTGCTCAACCATCAAAGCATGCACGATATTCCTCCTGTAATTTGGTATATGCGGAATCATCATCCCAAGTTTGTTAGTAAAATGGAATTGGGCAAAGGAATCCCCAGTGTATCCTATAACTTAAGACATGGCGGGTCTGTGCTCATAAACAGAAAGGACAGTAGGCAGTCATTGACCGAAATTGCAAAACTGGGGGTTTATATTGAAAAATATAATCGTTCGGCCGTGATATTCCCTGAAGGTACCAGAAGTAAGACCGGTCTACCTAAAAAATTCCATACTACCGGATTAAAGGTCCTTTTAAAAAAGGCTCCTTCCGCTCTAATAATCCCAATAAGCATCAACAATTCCTGGAAAATGTTAAGATATGGCAAATTTCCCTACGGAATAGGGAATCACATCACTTTTGACGTGCATAAACCATTGGAAAACACAGGAGATGTGGACGTACTTATTGAAAACATAGAAACTACCATAACCAGCGCCATAACTCCATCTGTATGAGCAACACCCAAATCATTGAAGAAACCATTGCTTTCGTCAAGGAAACGCTGAAAGGAGCCGAGGGTGGACACGATTGGTTTCATATCCAACGCGTTTTTAAGAACACCTTGCTGATAGCAAAAGATGAAAAGGTAGATGTACTTGTGGTTAGTCTAGGATCACTTTTACACGATATTGCGGATGCCAAGTTTAATGGGGGAGACGAATCCGTTGGTCCCAAGATGGCCTATGAATTTTTAACTTCCTTAGAAGTAGATAAAAAGACAATACACCATGTGGTAAAAATTATCGAAAACATCTCCTATAAATCCAGTTTGGAATCAAAAAAGCGTTTTACTTCCAAAGAACTTGAGGTGGTACAGGATGCCGATCGTTTAGATGCTATTGGCGCCATTGGAATAGCCCGTGCCTTCAACTATGGCGGATTTAAGAATAGGGAACTCTATAACCCCGAAATTGCCCCCAACCTAAAAATGACGAAGGAGGAATATAAAAAATCCAAGGCACCTACCATTAATCATTTTTATGAGAAATTACTGCTCCTAAAAGACAAAATGAATACGGAATCTGGTAAAAAACTGGCCGAAAAAAGGCATCAATTTATGTTGGAATTTTTGGAGCAATTCTACAAGGAATGGAACGGCAATGCCTAATATGCAGCGTAAATTCTCTTCGATATAATTAAATTACCCGTAGGTTTAGGCTTGACTGAACACTATACCCAAGCTTGTTTTCAATACTTCCTCCAAGAATATTAAAAACCATGTGTTAAAATAACGTGAGTTCTAATTATATTTAATTGTTAATGAGTTATTTATGATAATTTTCTCCGGTCGAGCCTAGCTACCGCCAGGCAGGCGCATCCCGATGGTTATCGGGAGAGACCTCAATTTAAAGATATAACTGTCAAAAATACCTCTCGACTCCGGTCGAGGGGACAATAGCCATTTTTTAATTTACACGAAATTAATGTCTTGCAATTATTTTTATTTTAAACTCGCGCTAAAATAACTTTAACTGGCCATCCTTATATTCCTCGTACAAGCTCGTATTAAGTTCTGGAAAGGTTTTGTCCCTAAAATACTTTTGGCGTGCCAATTGGGCCATATCCTTAATTTGTTGGGCTATTTTACCCTCGCCCCTGTTGCGGATACCAAAGCGACTGTCATTTAAAGTTCCCCCATGGCAATCCGCTATCTGCTGCAATACTTTATTGGCCCGGTCTGGCAGGGTCTTTTTTATCCAATCCTCAAAGATTTGGCCAATGGCCCCGTTCAACCTTACCACGGTGAACCCAAAGGAAAGAGCCCCTGCATCTGATACGGCCTTGGCCAAATTAAGTATTTCATGACTGTTTATCCCAGGAATTATGGGAGCCAACATGGCATTGACAGGAATATTATTCTCGGACAAGATGCGAATGGCCTCCATTCTCTTTTTAATCGTGGCCGTCCTTGGCTCCAAGATGCGCCTGGTATCTTCCGATAAAGAGGTTACGGAAATGTTTAACCCTATCAAATTCTCTTCCGCCAATTGGTGCAGGATATCGAGATCCCTTAGAACCAAAACATTCTTGGTAATTATCCCCACAGGGTGACGGTATTTTAAAAACACTTCCAAACAGGCCCTTGTAATCTTAAATTGCTGTTCCGCTGGTTGATAACAATCCGTATTCCCAGATAGTACAATGGTAGCAGCCTTCCATTTTTTGCTTTTCAATTTGGCTTCCAATAAGGCAGGAGCATCCTTCTTGACCAAAATTTTTCGTTCAAAATCTAGTCCGGCGCTATACCCCCAATATTCGTGTGAATTCCGGGCATAACAATAGATACAACCGTGTTCACAACCCTGGTATGGATTCATGGAATAGTTCATGCCCACATCGGGACTATTTACCTTGTTCACTACGGTTTTAGGAAAAATGGGTAGGTACTGTGTCTTATTATGGTCCGATATTTCCCCTTCGAGGCGACAAAATTCCAAAAAATCATCCCTTAATTCATTGGAAAATTCGGCAAACCTATTGTCTGTATTCTTCTGGGCACCTCTACCCTTTATAAAATTCTTCTCGTGCAAAATAATGGATTTAATCCAAATTTATGGATTATTTCCATTACACGTAAACTTAAAGCTGTTAAATAACGGACTTTTCTAAGCCATTGCTAAAATTGGTCAACAGAAAAGCATCTATCTACCTGGGTCGGTAATTTCAACTTTGACCAATTGCTTTTTAGATCCCCTTTTGGCGTAATAAAGCATATTGCTGTTTTCTTTGTCTATTAGTGGCATGGAAACCATTAACGGAAGTCGTGCCTCATGGTCATCTATCACTTTTTCATAGCTTATCTTCCCATCCTTGTCCAACTGTATCATAAACACATTTCTGTTGCGACTTAAGCCCTGTCTAAAAATCAACCGCTCACCGCTCAGCAACTGCGGGTTTTCCGAAGCCGTGCTTATCAAGTAATAGGTGTTTTCGCCATTGCCACAGGAGCTATAGGAGGCATATGCTCCATCCCCCTGGGTCACCTCGGATTTGTTAATGTTCCTAGCCCAGATGATATCTCCTTCAGCACTTAATTTGGCACTGACAATATCGTTGTAATGAAACCTTTCAATCTTTACCCTGGAACCGGTTGGATCTTGCTGGACACTGGAGGTAACAAAATATTCCTCGGCATTAAAAAGAATGGAATTATCCTTGGTGACACTAACATCTTTGAAGACTAAATTCTTAATCTCTATATCGTCTTCCCTTCCAAACTTGTCCGCCATAAATTGTTGTGAGAACGGATTGTATTTTTTAACCGTGATCCCTAGGGAGTTCTTGTCTAGTTCAAAATAGGCCAAACCATTATATCTATTGTCCTTTCTGTCCGCATAAAATCCAACACATACCAATTTACCATTGATAATAATGGGTTTTAGGGCTTCAGAAAATTTGCCAGGATCATCAAAAGTCTGTGTAATAGCCTCGTTCTTCGCTACCTTTAGTAATTCGTATTGAAATTTGCGTTCCGTAGCCGCGAAGCGCTTCTTTTTATAATAAGCCTTACCTACCAGATATACTTGGTTCAGGTCTTTTGAAGTAACCATGTTTTCAAAAGCATAATTTTTTTCCTCTATTTCCGCAGAAAAATCGTATTCAATAAGTTTGTTCAAACTACTGTTAAAGAGATAGACAAAGTGTTTTTCATCCCTACCCTTTTTAAAGTGGGTACTAATGGCAAAAGCCGACTTATCTTCATTAAGAAAAGCAGTGGTAGTAAAACCTGATGAAAAATTCCTCTTGTAGTAATTATGGTCCAAGGGCTCGTTTACCTGTTGGGAGGGAATGGAAAGAATAGTCTCCACGGTAAAATTAAAATTGTCCAAAGGACTTCTATGTACCACATAATCATAAGACCCCTTACCCGCATTGTATTCCAACAACAATATATTGAGTTGTCCGTTCTTAACAAAGGCATTTACAAAATCAAGGTCCTTTAGTTTGTAATTATATTCACTTACCAGCTCTAAATCCTTATTGTAACGTTCAATATAATATCCCCTGGGCTTTAAGATTATTCCCGTGTAATAGGAACGCACCAAAATAGAACCTCCCATTCCGTCATCTGAAATTTCCAATAGGTTGGAATATTTATACCTATCGTTATATTTATCTCCAAAGCTATATTTTACTGGCAACTCCTGCCCTTGGGCAATGAAGAAAAAACAAAAAAACAAAAATGGCAACCCAAGATTTTTCCCGATTTTCATAACAAACTATTTAGGGCTTCCTTCTAAGCACCTGGAAAATTGGCCTTTCTTTTTTCCAAAAAAGCAGTGGTACCTTCCTTAAAATCCGAAGTACCAAAACAACTGCCAAAAGCCTCTATTTCCGCTTTGAACCCGTTAATACTATTGTTAAAACCAGCATTTACCGCTTTTATTGCATAACTAATCGCTACCGGTGAATTATTCGATATCTTACCAGCAAATTTCATACAAAGGTCCATAAGATGTTCCTGTTCAACCACATAGTTCACCAAACCAAACTCCAATGCTTTGGCGGCATCGATCATGCTAGCGGTTAGGATCATTTCCATGGCCCTGCCCCTACCGATAAGCTGCGGTAGTCTCTGTGTACCCCCATATCCTGGTATAACCCCCAAGGAAACTTCTGGAAGTCCCATCCTGGCATTATGGCTGGCTACCCTAAAATGACAGGCCATGGCCAATTCCAAGCCACCCCCCAAGGCAAATCCGTTAACAGCGGCTATAACCGGGGTGGATAGGTTTTCTACAAAATCGAACAATTGTTTGTGACCTTTTGATGCCAGTTTCCCACCTTCCTTCTCAGAAAAATTGGCAAACTCGGAAATATCGGCCCCTGCCACGAACGCCTTTTCTCCACTGCCTGTTAAAATGATGACCTTTACATTTTTATCTTTCTCCAAATCCTTAAATGCGTAGTGCAACTCTTCAATGGTTGCCTTGTTAAGTGCATTTAATTTGGTTGGCCTATCTATTGTGATAATGGCCGTGTTTCCTTCTGAAGTAATAAGTAAATTTTTGAATTGCATTTATATAAATTTAAATTTCCCTGATAATGTTTACATATTCAGTACTGACTATATTTTCCGATCATGCCAATCTATTTCTTGAGCCTATGCAATAGGAAATCGAATGGTAAAAACAGTGCCTTTATTAGGTTCGGAAGTAAAGTTGATGGTTCCTTTATAGGTTTCCACAATATTTTTGACCATCCCAAGGCCAAGTCCCATGCCGCTAGTTTTGGTGGTGAACTTAGGTTCGAACACCTTGTCCTTTGATTCCATTGAAATTCCCATACCATTATCCTCTACAGTCAACTTCACAAAATCCCCGTCTTTGGTGACAGTAACCAAAACATTGGGAGCATCAACATTTACAATAGCCTGAGTGGCATTTTTTACTAGATTGGTAACTACCCTTATTAATTGTGTCCGATCCAATTTGGCTATTATTTCTTCTTCGTCCGAGGAAAAATGAATATAGTTCTCATCAAAAATATCCACCGCCATTTTTACGATCTTCACTACATTTAAGGTCTCGTTCTGCTGGGCCGGCATATTGGCAAAGTTAGAAAATGCAGAGGCGATACTACTCATTGTATCAATCTGCTGAATCAATGTTTTTGAATATTCCGAAACCTTTTTTGTAATGTCCGGGTCATTAGGATCGAACTTGCGCTCAAAATTCTGCACACTTAAACGCATGGGCGTAAGCGGATTTTTGATTTCATGGGCCACCTGCTTGGCCATTTCCCGCCAGGCCTGCTCCCTTTCCCCTTTGGCCAATTTTGCAGCACTTATTTCCAGCTCATCTATCATTTCGTTATAGGAGGTAATCAATTTCCCAATTTCCTCACTTGGATTCTCCACAATAATCTTTTCGTTCCGTTTAGTTAGATCGGTCTGATTTAATCTGTCCGAAATGGTTTGCAAAGACCTGGTAATATATTTGGAAATAAAATAGGCAAGGCCAATGGCCAAGAGCATCAACAACAAATATGCTCCTGTTAGCCTTAATAGTATTTCCTTTAATTCCTTATCATTAAAGGAATTGTCTTCAAAATAAGGTAGGTTTAAAATCCCAACATGTTTAAACCTTTTGTCATCGATATAGGTATAGGATGCTTGGTAATTATAGCCTGCGGCCGATTTTTGTTCCACGTACCTTTTGGTGGGCGTGGCAGCCAAGTTGTTCAACACCTCCGCATCCAAACAGGTAGAAATGGAATCTACTTCGAACTTGGGTCTGGAACTTTTAATCAACTGGCCCTGAAGATCATAAATATTAAAATTTATATTCTGCACCAAGGCGATCTCATATATTTCATCGCGAAATATATTGCCCAAATTTTCCGTAGTTACGGGATAGGTGGTTTTTTGTAGTACTAGATCTATACTCTGTTTTATCTGCTCCTCCTTACGTTCCATACGTTCGGCATGGTAATCCCTGTTTTGCTCACTGTATTGGTAAATGGTCACCGATGCAATTAAAACAAACGCAATCACCACCCAAAAAATCATGGAGATAAAAATTCGGGAACGCAAAGAAATGTTTCTCAACAACTGAAATCTATTTTAAATCTTAAAGTTAACAATTATCACGCCAAAAAGGATATCGATTTAAAGCGAAATGGCACTTAAGCCTCTGGATTTTTTTCGCGGATCCGCTTGTAGAGCCTTATCCCCAACATTAAAAGCACTCCCAGTACAATGATGCCGACAACACCAAAAATCCAATTAAAGGTCCCTTTTAAAATCACCAAAAATACCACTGCAAAAAGAATTAAGGTAGCCCCTTCGTTCCATATGCGCATAAATTTTGATGTGTATTTCACCTCATCCCTTTGCAACTGTTTAAATATTTGATGATTTTTTAGATGATAGGCAATTAACAAAACCACAAAGGCAAGTTTAATGTGCATCCACGGCTGTTGCAACCAGGCGGGATACAAGATCAACAACCAAATAGCGAAAAAAGTAGCTAAAAAGGCCGAAGGCCAGGTAATAATAAACCACAATCTCTTGGTCATCAACTTTAGTTGGTGGGTAAGGATTTCCCTCTCTGGCGGGGGTTTTTGATCGGCCTCAATATGATAGATAAATAAACGGGGGATATAGAACAATCCCGCAAACCAAGTAACAACAAAAATGAGGTGAAGGGCTTTAATATAATTGTAATAGTCGGTCATACAATGTCTATTGTATCCGTAAAGATAGTAGACGGATTTCTGAAAAACTAATCTTTGGTATCCATACTGATTTATGGCCCTAATACAAGGGTCAACGCCAAGTAATAAATATCCCAATTTCATTCACTTTCCAAAAATGTGCTCCGTCTTTGCTACGATTAAATTGAGATTAATTTTTAGAGCAATAGGATTTTATTACCTGCAAAAGTTGCGTAACTTGAGGAAATGCAAAAGAAATTATCCATAACAAACCTACTCTCGGTGATTATGGTCATTGCCGTAAATTATATGTCACAAGCTGTCCGCATAAACGATATCACCATAGGTGCATTAAGCCAACGGTATACCAATCTCTTCACCCCTGCCAGCTATGCATTTGCCATTTGGGGCCTAATCTTTTTAGGCTTATTGGCCTATGCCCTATTTCAAATTAAAGTTGTTTTTTTTGATAAGAAAGAACTTGCACACATTGAACAAACCGGATATTGGTTTGCCCTTGCCAATGTTTTGAATGGGCTGTGGGTGATAACCTTTGCCTATGAATATATGGGCTTAACCGTTATTATTATGGTGGGTATTTTGATCGCCTTACTTAAAATCATTATCAATACCAATATGGAACGATGGGATGCCCCCAAAGAAATAATTGCCTTTTCCTGGTGGCCAATATGTCTTTACAGCGGTTGGATTACGGTTGCCATGATAGCCAACATTGCCCTTTATCTCACCAAAATAGGATGGAATGGTGGGTTTCTATCCGAAGTGCAATGGACCATTGTGCTCATGGTAGTGGCCACTTTGATAAATCTGCTCATCATTTACAAAAGAAACATGCGTGAATTTGCGGCTGTTGGGGTATGGGCATTGTTTGCCATCTATATTCGACACAGGGACGGTTTGGAAATACTGGCATATACGGCATTGGCGTGTAGTGCTCTCCTGTTATCCGTAATAATATTTCATGGATATAGCAATAGGAAATCCAACCCCTTTTTTAAGCTTTGAATTAATTAAAACCCGGATTATTATATTGTTGTTATTTTAGTCGTAGCCTCTAATCAGTTTTCCACCAAAGTAGCCCGAATCTCTTTCCTTAAAAAATAACCCGTTACCATCGTGGCCAGCACATCTGCTATGGGAAAGGAAATCCACACCCCAAGCTCGCCCAAGTAATTGGGCAAAATTAAAATGAGCGGTATAAAAAAGAAGCCTTGTCGACTCAAGGTCAACAATAGCGCAGGTACCGCCTTCCCAATGGCCTGAAAATAAGCTGCACCAATCAATTGAACGGCTATAATGGGCGTTGCAGCGAAGACCCAGCGCATGGCAGAGGGGGTGTGTTCCAGAACATATGAATTCATGGCCAGTTCTGAGGCCGACATATCTGGCTGGTTACTTAAAAACAAGGCGGCAATCTCAGCAGGAAAAATCATGAGCCCTACAAAAACAATAAACGCCAGGCCAGCGGCATAGAGGATGGCAGTATTGATCGATTCTCGTACCCTTTGGTATTTTTTAGCACCATAATTAAAACCTGCAATGGGCAGAAATCCTTGTGTAACCCCAAAAACAGGGAACAGGGCAAACATCAGCATCCTAGCAATAATGGCATAAACGGCAATCATAGCCTCGCCCCCCAAACCAAAGAGGATATTGTTCATCAACAAATAAATTAAGCTTATTACGGCCTGCCTGGACAAGGTAACAAAACCCAAAGCCCCAATTTCCTTTAAGATTGGACGATCAAATCCAAAATGGGACCAATTCAATTTAAGTTCGGAATTTCTCGAAAGAAAAAAATATAGGATATAGGCAAAACAAAGAAAATACCCAATGGTGGTGGCCCAAGCTGCCCCTTCCATTCCCCAATCAAAAACATAGATAAAGATATAATCCATTAATAGATTGCCCACCGAGGGAATTATCATGGCATTCATGGCAAATCTAGGCTTGCCTTCCGCCCTAATTACGGTATTCCCCATCATGCATAGGGCCAAAAATGGAACCCCGTATAGCACAATGATATAATATATCTTTGCAGGTCCAAAAATATCCCCTTTGCCACCAAAGGCCGGAATAAGGCTATTTACATAATACAGCCCCAAAATCACCATAACAATGGTAACCAGAAGTGTCAGGCTAATTTGATTTCCAAAGGTTTTTAAGGCCTTTTCCTTATTGTTTTCACCCAAGGCACGTGAAATAATACTGGAACCTCCAATACCAATGGCCATACCAAGGGCCGCTATAAAAAAGGAAACCGGAAGTACTACATTGATGGCCGCAATGGCTATGGAACCGATCCAGTTACCGACAAAAATGGAATCGACCAGAACGTTAAGTGACATGACCAAAATACCTATTGAAGCCGGTACCGCCTGTTTTACCAGCAATTTCCCTATAGGTTCTCTACCCAACTGTTCTGAGGAAACCTTGGCCATTACGCAGGAAGGGTTTCCTTACTCTGCCAATCCCCGATCCACTTTACCATTAAATTCACCCATGCCTCGTTATCGTTAAGACAGGGAATATGCTTATAATCTTCCCCTCCAGCTTCCTGGAACTGATGTTTGCCTTCCATGGCAATCTCTTCCAAGGTTTCCAAACAATCCGCAACAAAGGCCGGAGTAATTACCGCCAAACGCTTAATACCCTCTTTCCCAAAACGCTCAAATTCAAAATCGGTATAAGGCTTCAACCAAGGATCGTTCGGTAATCGCGACTGAAAGGAAAGACTTACCTTGTGATTGGAAAGACCGAGATTCTCCTTTACCTTTTCGGTCATCTCGTAACATTGATGACGATAACAGGTATGATGCGCCACCGAATTGGTCTTACAGCAGCTATCATTTATCTTGCAATGAAATTTTGTGGGATCGGATTTTGTTATATGTCTTTCTGGAATGCCGTGATATGAAAATAAAATATGATCATATTCAAAGTCCTTTAATCCTGCAGCAATACTTTCTGAAAGTACTTCGATATAATCTTCGTTATTATAGAACGCGGGTAGTGTTGTAATTTTAATTTTCGGGAAAAATTCTTCTTGTACCTCCATGGTCTTTACCACCACGGTTTCAAAAGAGGACATTGCATAGTGTGGATATAGCGGAACTAAGAGCACCTCATCTACCCCTTTTTCGGACAGCTCCTCGAGAGCGTTCTTAATAGTCATACTGCCATAACGCATACCCAAGGCCACCGGAATTTCACTTTGCTTTTTTACTTTGTCCGCAAATCTTTGGGAAATAACGATCAAGGGAGATCCCTCTTCCCACCATATCTTCTTATAGGCTTCGGCAGATTTCTTGGGTCTTGTTTGTAGAATAATCCCGCGAACTATAATATTCCTAAGCCAATTGGGAACATCAATAACTCTTTCGTCCATTAAAAATTCATCCAAATAAGGTTTAACATCCTTAGGTGTGGGACTATCCGGGGAACCCAAGTTTACCAACAAAACTCCTTTCATTCTTCCTTTTTTATTAATTTACGTACACAACAAAAATAACACTTGCGGAGCAACTATAATTTAAATCCTTCAAATAGTTTATCTATACTGGAATAGACAGGGGCAATTTAAAGATGTTGAAAAAAGATTTATCTTTTTATACCGTTAAGAATATTAATTTTGATGTACCAAAAAATGGAGGTTTCTTGAACCAGATAGGTGCGGAAGTAGCCTATTTCGAAGCCCTAAGAAAATATCACAAGGGTTTTTGAAAGATAAACTGGCCTTATAACAACTCGAAATTTTTATATTGAATAGATTTCAGTATGTTACTGATAATAATTGAACATAAGCCAGACCTAGATGGAAAATATATTTAAAAACGTTGACAACCAGGCCCTATTATACGCTGCGGGAACCTTTGTAATTTTGGCGATATTATACATCAGCACCTATTTTACCCTTCGAAAATTAGGTAGTAATCCAAAATACCTTATTCCAAAGGATGCCATGAAGAGAGTGGGCAAGCCTCTTTTCATCCTATTCCTATCCTTTTTGATCCGCTCAAAATCACTTCACACCTTATTGTATCTAGACGATTTTAGTTTAATCATTAAGAAGACCAGTAATCTTCTGATTATATTTTCCATCACTTGGCTAATTTTGGTAGCCCTCGCAGTTGCCAAAAAATTAATAATAAAAAATTACGACGTAGAAACTTCGGACAATTTAAAGGCGAGGAAAATATACACCCAATTCAACATTCTGGAGCGAATTTTTATTGTAATTGTGGTGGTATTGGCGTTGGGAGCGGCCCTAATGAGTTTCGAAAGTATTCGGGAAATTGGAGTGAGTCTATTTGCTTCCGCCGGGGTAGCAGGTATAATCATTGGGTTCTCGGCACAGAAACTCATAGGAAGTATCCTGGCCGGAATACAAATTGCCTTTACCCAACCCATTAAGTTTGATGATGTAGTAATTGTGGAGGGCGAATGGGGCAGGATAGAAGAGATAACGCTGACTTATGTAGTGATTAAAATCTGGGACAAAAGGCGACTCATTGTCCCAACTACCTATTTTATTGAAAAACCATTTCAGAATTGGACCAAAACATCGGCAGATATTTTGGGAACCGTATTTATTCATACCGATTATCATGTTCCCTTCGATAAACTAAGGGAAGAACTTACTAGGGTATTATCCTCGACAGATTTATGGGACGGAAATGTAAATGTACTCCAGGTTACTGATGCCAAGGCCCAAAGTGTAGAGATTAGGGCACTAATGAGTGCCGTGGATTCACCTACGGCCTGGGATCTAAGGGTTTTTGTACGGGAAAAACTGATTGGTTTTTTACAAGAAAATTACCCTGACAGCTTACCTCACACACGTTTGTATATTAACGAATACACTAATCCCAACTTTCCTAAAAAATAGTGGGTGTACGCCATAGATTGGCATGGATCGTGCTGTTTTAGTACAAATAAAACGTTAATTATGCACTAAGCTTTTATTCCTAATAATTTTTGAAGCATTTTTAACTAAAATTTGGATTGCGGTATGCGTTATTACTTAGGTGTTCTATTACTGATCCTATCAAATGGAATTTTTGCCCAAGAAGAAAAGAGTCTTCTTTGGGAGATATCCGGAAACAACCTAAAGGAATCATCTTACTTGTACGGAACAATGCACGTAAGTCAAAAAATTGCCTTCAGATTGGACGACGTTTTTTACGAGGCCTTGTACAAAAGTGAAATTGTGGCCTTGGAATCAGATCCGGATTCCTGGCTTGAGGAATATGGAAAAATACGCAGTAGTGGCATAGGATATGGCACCGGATTTGTCACTAAGGGCTTCTATATCTACCCCTTTACCTTTAAAAACCCCACCAAGGAAATAGTATCTTCCTATCTATCCTTGGATGACCGTTTGGTGAACAATATCTTGTACCGAACTAATGAAAGTTCCCAAAACTTTGAAGAAGAAACTTATCTTGATATGTACATTTATCAAGCAGGCAAGAAGTTTTCCAAACCCATAGAAGCTTTGGAGGATTTAGAGGAATCCAGTGCCTTGGTGGGTAGGGCCAACATGAATGCCATGAAACCCAAACCTGACGAATGGCTCCAAAAAAAGATGCAGACCCAGGATGTAATGTCACTTTTACAGGATGCTTATAGGGAACGCAATATAAATCTTATTGACTCCCTTGACCAAGCAATGTATACCGAATATTATTTGCAGAACATGCTCTATGCCCGAAACAAGAATATGGCAAGACGGTTGGATTCCCTAATGCATACGGCAAAAGTATTTGCAGGGATTGGGGCCGCCCACCTCCCGGGAAAAAAAGGTGTAATACACTTGCTAAGAAATATGGGGTACCAGGTTAAGCCCCTTACCTCCAGGTTTTCCTCAAAAGGACGAGCCTTAAAGGATTCATTGGAAACCAAAATCCTCAGCAATGAATATGGTAGCAGGACTCCTGATGATGGACTTTTTACCATTCTTTTGCCCAACCAGCTATATCCCATAGCCGAATACACCAATACCACTTACATCTCCCCCGATTTGGCCAACGGAAGCTATCTTATGGTGAACCGTATTCCCACGTTTTCCCATCTAAAAAAGGATTACACCTTCTCCTTGGACGATGTTGACAAACTGCTGTTTGAGAACATTCCTGGAAAGATCCTGGAAAAGAGAAAAATAGAAAACGGGATATACCCTGGATTGGATATAAAAAATCAACTGAAAAACGGCGATTTTCAACGGTATCACATTTACATTACCCCACTGGAAATCCTTATGTTTAAAATGAGCGGCCAAGGGGATTATGTTGTAAAACATTCGGATACCATTTTTAACAGCATCAGCTTCAAAGCATTAGAAAAAAAACGAACGGTACTTTTTTCGGATTTCGATGACTTCGAGATTGAAATGCCTACTATTTACAATTTCACAAATCGCAATAGAAAGGGCAATCGATTTATTGAAGGAGTGCATTCAGATACCCCCTCCTACAACTTTCTAAAAAAGGCCACTCTCAATGATTTCAATTTTATTGAGGCAGACACCTTTGAGCTAAAACAAATTCAATCCCGATTTTATCAAGATCTTAAACTGAAACCGGAATATCACCCTTTTGATGGCCAAAGTTTGACCTCTTCTGCCAAGTTTGGTCCAAAAGGATTGCAAAAGCTCTATTTAAAGACCATTATACAGGAAAATAACTACTATCTCCTTGGCAGTTTAACCAATGATAGCACTGACGCAAAGCAATTTTTCGATTCTTTTAAGATCAAGCAACCAAAATATACCGAAGAGTTCAAAAAAGTCCTGGATACAGCTCTATTCTTCTCGACAATCAGCCCCATTGACCCCCCAAAATTTGTAGAGAATAGCAATAACTACTACGAACGCCATAAAAAGCCCAAACCTTATAGCGCCTATACTAAGAAATCTGTCTATCAGAATAAGAATAACGAGGCCATCTTGGTAACGGTCAATAAGGCCCATGATTTTCTAATGTTTCCCAATATAGACTCGGTCTGGCAACTTAGGAGAAAATTGTACCGCCAAAATACCTTTAATATAATTCGGGAAGACCGCCCGAAATACAACGAAAAATATCATGAAATTAACCTAACCCTGACAGACACCGCCAGTACTAGGGGAATAATGATAAAGAATATAGTAAAGGGAGGGCTTCTATACGAAGTAAAAGCATTAATAGATACCGTTATAACCCCCAGCAAATTCGTCACGGATTTCTTTAACAATTTTGAACCCAACGATACCCTTATCGGTTCATCCATTTTAAGCGATAAAACTTCAGCCTTCTTTAAGGCCATTAGACAGAACGACAGTATAGTCCACGATGGATTTGCATTTCTGAAATTTAACAAAAAGCACTCGGATTCCCTTAAATACTATATATCGGAGTTCGACTTTAAGGACAATCAGAAATATCTCCAGGCTTATTTAATCCAAAAATTGGCAGAAATGCCAGACATCGATGCCACAAGATTCTTTGAGAGCTACTATACCAGATCCTACAACAACTCCAAGGCACAAACGAAAATACTACAAGCCATCAGCAAAAAACAAGATGAAAGCTCGTTAGAGCTGCTCTTGCGACTTATGTCGACCGATTTGCCTTTGGTATCGAGCAAGCAGGAGATCCAAAATATATTCCAACCCTATCTGGACAGTCTACCCCTTGCCAACCTTTTGTTTCCCGAAATCCTAGACTATAGTGCCATAGAAGAATATAAATCGCCTATTTTCTCAATGCTTGCCAAGCTTAAGGCACGCGGATTTATAAAACCAAAGAGCTACAAGAAATACAAAAATCAGATTTTAAATGATGCCAAGATCCAATTGAAAAGACAACTAAGTCTTTCGATGGACCTATTGAACGAGGAGTCCACAATAAGTCCCCGAGATAATAATTATGACATTCTTGAAAATTATGCCGTGTTGCTCTACCCTTTCATAAAAGAAACAGAGGTAGCCATGTTTTTTAACCGTCTATCCACGGTCAACGACCCACAAATACAATCTTCCTACATTGCCCTTCTGTTAAAAAACGAAGAAAATCCGTTTGGCGGAGAAAATAAAATACCGAAAAGTTTAATAATATCCCTGGCCGAAAATCCAGAAACCCGCTTACTGCTGTTTGAAAAATTAAAGCGTATTGGGAAAAGTAATTTTTTCCCTTCCCAATACAGAAACCAACAGGATATTGCCGAATCTATCCTTTATAAGAATTTGGAATTAAACCCTGAGCAACATGCCATAACATTTGTTAAGGACCTAAAAATGTATTATCCCACTATGGGGCATCATGCATATTTCTTTAAAGTAAGAGATAAAGATAACTATAGTAATAACTTAAAAATGTATATGTTAGTGTTCAAAAATACTAACCGAGTTCAGTCCGAACCCTATTATATCAACAAGGGTTTTAACATAGCTGACATTAATACAGAAGAAGAAGTATTACAGTTAACTACCGAAGAGTATAATTTAAAAGATAGACAACGTGCCATTGTGAACAACCCTTCAACATATACCGGATTTATCCATTAGTTGTAAGGCTATCTAACCAGTAGATTATAACATATTGTCAGAATCTGTATAAATGCCTATTGTGTTCCCAATGAAATGCGCAAGAAGACGAGCTAAAGCTGATTTATAAATTATTTATTTGATGAATTTTATACAAGGATATTAATTATGCATCAAGGATTACCAAAAATTGTATACTTGGCAGTACAAAATATTTAAACCGTTGAGAACAATTTGTTAAAACAATTGTACTTAATTATTTTAAATACAAAAAGATATAGAACTATAATTAAACTATTACTTAAAATGAAATATTCCTTCCTATTTCTCTTTCTCCTATGCATTATCCCTCATGGATCTGCACAAAATTTAATATGCTCCCCAAAGGACAAAGAAGCCTTCAATTCCAAGATTATGGCAATTTCAGAGTTGGATAAACATGACATTGGGGCCACTGTTGTAGCTATTGGTAAAACGTTTATCGGGATTCCGTATGTAGCCAAAACCTTGGAAATTGGGGAGACGGAATCTTTGGTTGTCAATTTGCATGGGTTGGATTGCACCACCTTTGTAGAGAACGTTTTGGCCTTTAGCCTAATGGTAAAAAATCATAAAACGGACTTCAATTCCTACCTCAATTATTTAGAAACCATTCGGTATAAGGATGGCAAACTCAACGGCTATGCATCAAGGCTTCATTATTTTTCGGAATGGATCGCCAACAATGAGAAAAAAGGTCTTTTAAGGGATATGACCTCCGAAATAGGTGGTGTGGAAAGTAGTAAGGCCATCAATTTTATGAGTACGCACAGGGAACTTTATCCATTTCTAAAAGATGCTGACAACTTTGACAAAATTAAGGCCTCAGAGGAATTTTTAAAAATGCAATCCATCTGTATCCTTCCGCAGGACAATATAAAAGCAAATGAACATCTAATTCAATCTGGTGATATAATTGCCCTTACCACTTCTATAAAAGGGCTAGATATTACACACACGGGAATAGCTACTAGGGAATCCGATGGGAGAATACATTTATTGCATGCTTCTACCGGATCTATGGCGGTAGAAGTATCCAAACAGCCCTTGGCCGCTTACCTAAAAGGAATTAAGAGCAATACGGGAATCATGGTAGCCCGACCCTTATAATTTCATCAACTATTCTTGTCATTGAATTGAAAAACATTAAAGGGCTTGGCCTTGCCTTTAATCCTGAGCACCACAATCCCGTGGGAAGGGACCTCCATACGAATAGTTAGACTTTTGGAGGTTTCATAGTTTTTAGCTGCCCAAATATCCCGAATAGTATATCCTTCCGAGGCATCAATACCAATATCCGAAAGGTTAACAGTAATAAAATCCTGTTTATCCGATCGGTTAAGTAAGCCAACCACAACATCACCACTCATTGAATCTGTTAGCGGTTTGGCCCAAACCTCCATCTCTCCATAGTCAACCAAACGTCTCGCCTGGTACACATAGTCACTTTGGTGGATTGCTATCATTTCGCTATTACTGACCAAATCCAATGTTTCTTTGGAAATTTTAGTTAAATCATTGCCCAGTAAAAGTGGGGAGTGCATTAGGCACCACATGGAAAAATGAGTCCTATCTTCCTCCAGCGTCATTCCGCGCCCTACTTGCAGCATATCCATATCATTATAATGTCCGGCAGAACTATACATCCACAAATCGGCATTTAGATCTATAATCCTTAAAATAGATTCAAACCTGTTGCTGATATCCCCGGAGATTCTCCATGAATCCGCAACTTGGGTTACCCATTTCCCAGGAAACTTCCATCTACAGACATTATATACTACGTCTGGATTAATAGCCTTTACCAATTTCCCTATCTCAGAGTATCTGGTTTCCTCATCCAATCCCAACCATTGTCCACCACACCAATCCACTTTAATAAAATCATACTTCCATTCCTTTAAAAATAAGCTCAAGTCTTTTCTGTCGTGCCCATAAAGCCCCATCCCGGAACCAATGGTGTCCTTGTCCCAATAAGATGCACAGGTATTGATTCCAGCATCGGAATAGATTCCGGCCTTAAGGCCTTTTGCATGGATATACTCCGCCAAGGATTTCATCCCAGCAGGAAAGCGTCCTTTATGGACCAGGAGATTGCCATTTTCATCCCGTCCCCCATAAAAGCCATCGTCTATATTAATAAAGGAATAGCCGGCAGCCTTTAAGCCCGAGGCCACCATGGCATCTGCCTGAGACCTTATAATTTCCTCATTAATATTTACCCTATAATTGTTCCAACTTGCCCATCCCATAATTGGCTTCTTAGGTATGGAATGATCAATTTTATCTTCGGAATTTCCCATAGCAGCATTTTGAAATCCTTTGTCCGACTTCATATTACAGGATAATAGTATAACACCTAGCAGTAGGGTGATAGTGGTTATTAAAGGCCTAATTCGCATTCTTCCCCAAAGTTTGCTTTAATATCTTGCCCAATTTACGGTATCCTTTTGCGTTTGGGTGCAATCCATCCGAAAAAAGAGCGACATCAATTTTCTGGTCCTTACCCAAAAGCGCTACTCCAATATCGGCATAATCCACATTTTTAGAAGTTGCCAATGAAGCTATCCTTATGTTTAAATTCCGCATTCGCTCCTCCTTGTCAACCCTTGGAAACAGACCTAACAACAATAGTCTAGCCTTGGGTTGTCTTTCCTTAATGGCATTGATCACCAATTCCAATCCCTCCAATATCTCTTCATCGGTATTCAGATGTTCATTATTGGTTCCGATCATCAGCACAATTTGCTGGGCATCAAAACCATCCAGTTCATCGTGATATATTCTCCATAGTACGTTCTCAACCCTATCCCACCCGAAACCAAAATTACGGACCTGCAATTTGTCCAAATTTGCCTTCCAGGAATCGGCTCCAGTGCTTAGATTTGCTTTTGGTGTACCGCCCCAATAATGGGTGATACTATTTCCGAAAAAACATATTTTAGGGGCACTTTCCTTATTCATTTTTAACAATTCCTGATGCCGGCCTTCCCAGTGATACATTCTGGGCTCCCTAGCCTGGGTAACCGGAATTGTTGTGGACGTGGTTCCAACCGGTTCCTTTATTATTTTACGAATTTCCTTCTCATAGGCCACGGCATATTCCGTCATACCCAAATCCGTGGGATGGGTGCCATCTACAAAACTTTCCATGGACAGGCTCAACTCTTCCTTGGTCAATAAATGTATATCTCTAACTCCATCGGTCTCCAATTGCCCAAATGCTTCCTTAGCTATTCTATTTAAGTCGGTATAGTTTTTAAGACGTTCGGCATCCACGGCACCATCGGAATAACCATCGTGTTCCACCAACAAAATTGGCGTATCCGGACGCTTTGTCCTTATCTGATTAATACTGGAAATAATAAGTTTCCTTACGTCTTCAAGTGAACGATTTTTAGTAGCGACCAAATTGGGAAGACAATCCAAAACATAGATTTTTGCATCTATTTCGGCAATAAAGTCGATTACCTCTTTTTCCAGTCTACCATTCCCTGAAAATGCTAAATTAATAAGTGGCCTATCTAATTTTCTACTCAAAATGGAGGTCCATGCCATTCCCGGGCGTGAGGCGCATGCGCCTTGGGCTATGGAAGTGCCATACACTACTACGGGTTTCTCCAACCTTGTTGGCAGAGGCTCCAAAACAGCGTCCTTCGGTATTCCGATTTCCAGCCACTCCACCTCATTGTACAATGGAAGGTACAACTGATACTCCCTTCCCCTATCGTGGTATTGCTCTTTCGGGTCGATGTTGGAATAGCGATATTGTATGGTATCGGCAAAGGTATATTTCCCCCTATACCATTGCCAATCGCCATCACTGGTCTTGGCATAAAGATCTACCCCACTAACTCCGGTAGCCGGCATATGCGGCATGGCATGATTCCCTTTTACCCTGTAGCGTACACTAATCGATTTTGCATCACTCCTAAACCTTAGGGATAGCCCTGCCGAATGTTTGGACAAGTTCCACACCGCCGCTCGGACAATTCCTTCGGCCTGCTTTGGTAATCGGTAATAGGTAGAGCCCCCCTGACCCGGCCACGCCTTCCCTTCAACACTCCACGAATCGGAGTCTGCGGGATTCCACCAAGAAATACCCCTGTCCTCTTGGGCAATTGAAAATTGAAATAGCAGTATTATTGCCCATAAACTTAAAATCGACTTGTTTTCCATATCTACTTATTCTTGATTTTTTCTTTTAATAGGTATAAAGACCTCTTCTTCTGAATTGGGGTCGTTATTCCGGTATTTATTGCCCATAATCTCGAAATGTTCCCTATGATCCAATTCAAAGTCCGATTTTGGCAACCATTCCCCAAAAATATACTGCGCCGTGATTGGAAAGGAACTGGGCAATCCCCTATGGACAAAAACGGCATACAAACCTCCGGACAAGGTATGTGATTCCATTCCTTCAGGTATTTTGGTATTATCCTCCACCTCTACCACAGCCCATTTCTCAAATTGGGTAGACATATTAAATTCATTAAAGTTAAGTGCACCGTCATAAACTTGCATACTCATCAGGTCGTCCGAAATAGGATTTCTGATTTCCTTTCTTCTGGGCATAAATCCTTGCCAAAGTTCTTTGGTCCTATCCTCTGCCAAGGACATTGCCAATCGGTTTCCGATTAATTTTTTTTCGGACACTTTTTCAATACGTCGAAATATTTCTAAATCCATAAGGCATCTCCATTTTTACTATGTACCATCAATGTCATCCTATTTTTCCATTTGGGAACTGATAAAAGGTATTCTAGGGGCCAAAAAATAACCGGTAAGGCTGGCAAACAGAATGGGGATAAAATATGCAAACCCTGTCAAAGTAGCCAAAAGGATTGTAGTGCTCATTGGTGTTCTGGTAACACAAGCATTTATGGCAGCCATGCAACTTATTATGGCCAAAGTTGGATTTATGGAAGGGAATAATATATGCAATATCAACCCCAGACTAACCCCAACAAAAAATAAAGGAATGATAAATCCGCCACGCCAACCTGACGTCACCGTTATGGCTATAGCTACAATTTTAAAAAGCAAGATCGCCACAAGGGTATTTAAGGAAAAATCCCTAGTGAGCAATTCGTTAATTTCATGATGGCCAAAATATCTTGTCAACGGAAAGTAATAGGCAATAATCCCCAGTAAAATTCCTCCTATCAGGGTTTTTATATAAATAGGAATGACCCCTTTTTCAAAAATAGCCTTAAAAAATTTAGTGCAATAGATAAATCCCCACGCCACAACAGTCCCTGCCATAGCAAATATTACCGCATAGAGAAAATCGAAGACACCTGCATATTCATATTCCGATAAATTCCAAATAGGGCCTATCCCCAAATGGATGACCAGTGCAAATACCACATAACTAAAACTACTTGCCACCAAGGCAGGAATAATGGCCTTATAATATTCTACTGCGTGCTTATGGTGAAGTATTTCCAAAGAAAATAAACTTCCCCCCAACGGAGCTCCGAATAAGGCAGTAAAACCTGAAGCCATACCAGCTATACTCAAGGACCTGAGCTCCTCTCCTTTTAACCTAAATATTTTCCCCAGCCAGCTTCCTGTTGAACCTGTGACCTGCACCAAAGGTGCTTCTGGACCCAGACTACCACCAGAAGCCACGCATAGCAGGGAAGATAATATCATAGAAGGATTGTTTTTGGGATCTAACTTTCCCTTATTAAAACGAATGTTGTTGACAATGAGATGAATTTCACCCGGATCACCAATAAAGTGAATTACCAAGCCAGCCAATAAGCCGGCAATAGACATAAGGGGTATTACCTGCCAACCTCCAAAAAAGGCCATTTTATGTGTCAGGAACTCTAAAATAATCCAATATAAGCCTGCAATCAATCCCCCCGCCAATCCCAAAATGGCCCATAACAAAAAAGTGCGACTGAATACAAAGGGATTAAACCGAATAGGCTGGTCCAAAATATTCAGATAAGTAATCAGTTTTCTTCTACGTTTTAGCTTCACTATTCCATATACTTTTTAAACAGGTATACCATAACCATCCATGGATTATTTTGAAACCTTAAATATAGCGACATGAAGGAAAAGTAGGAAGAATTTTAGAAAAGTATCTACGCCAACCGAAATTTACACCACAGAAAATAATCCATGGATGGTTCATCAACAAACCAGTTGGTCGGTTTAATATTCAATTGTGCTGCCCTTAGCGCCAAGTTTGGTATTTCGTCGGCAAATTATACCTTAAATCTACCTTTATATCAAAATTTCAAAATCGACAAAAAGAAAAAACCAACCTTACGGTTGGTTCTTTAGTTTGTTCCTACCATTGGTCAAAAGCCAAAAACAAGTAAAAAATAAGGTGTTTTTTTAATTTACCGAAATAAGAGTGACCTCGAAAACAAGTACAGAACCCCCTGGAATTCCATTATAATCCCTGCTACCATAGCCTAAATGCGCGGGCACCAAAAGTATTCCGCTACCGCCTTCCTTAAAATAGGTAATACCTTCCGTCCAACCTGCTATCACTTGATTCAATCCAAAGGTAACCCCCTCTTCATCGCTTTGATCGAATACGGAACCATTCAGAAAATAGCCTTTGTAAGCAACAGTAACATTGGAAGAAGCTTCAGCCTGTGTTCCTGTCCCTTCTTCTTCAATTACGTAATAAAGTCCTGAATTACTTCTTACGGCGGTTAAATTGTTCTCCTCAACATAAGCCTGAATGTCTGCCTCGTTCTTGGCTACATAATCGATATCTTCCTCGGTCTTCTTCTCGTTATCACATGAAATAAACAAAACAAGGGCCAGGGTAAAAAGTGCATTCTTCATAATTATCATTTTTTAAGGGCCAAATATAACAAAATCCCTAAATCGGTCTAAGCCGGACACCCCAAAGGGTCTTATAAATTTTAGTTAATTATATAAATCAAAAACCCTTAAAACTTTTTTTAAAGTCTTAAGGGTGTTCAGTTGTCTACACTACTACCTTAAACTACAAAGCCAGGTCTATAATTTCTGGTTACAAACTGATTTGCTTCCTCCAGATTGGTAATACGCATATTCTCTCCGTCCCAAAGTAATTTCTTACGGGCAAAGAACTCCATCTTACCCTTCTCGTTTTCCCTTTGCAACAAATAGCTGCGAATGGCAAGGTTACCCATTAGAACTGTCTCTGTCATAGGTCCCGCATAGTCAAAAGAGGATGTTAACCCAAGATGTTCTTCACTGCCAAAACCGGCCTTACAGGCATCTATCCATTTACGTTGATGTCCGTATTCCGGTTCATCATTGGGCTCCACTTCCGGACCAAAATCCGTAGTACCATCATTAAGGTAAAGCTTTGGCATTAGAGGAGAACTGTCGTTTATATTGGTAGAGATAATCCCCTTTTCCCCTATCATCAATACCCCGTTTTGGCTACCATTTCCACCAATTTCGTGATCTGCAGGAATTATTTCTGGATGGGCCGGTCTAATACCGCCATCGCTCCAGGTCATTTCAATAGGCGATTGACTCTTTTGAGTTGCTCCAAAGTGCAAGGTTATAAAGGAAGAAGCAGGACATCCTTCCGGGTGATAATCTGCATTCCACATATCCGTGTACACTGCCCCTACGCTACATTCCGCATCTGTAGGATACTTAAGACCCAAAGTCCTGAAAGGTATATCGATCAAATGACAGCCTACATCTCCCAAAGCTCCAGTACCGTATTCCCACCAACCCCTCCATCCAAATGGATGCAAGTTAGGGGTATAAGGCTTAAATTCGGATGGCCCTAACCATAGGTCCCAATTAAGGTCTTTTGGTTTGGCACTCGGGTCAGGTTTCGGAAACGCCCCACCTTGTGGCCAAACAGGTCTATTGGTCCATACCTGTACTTTGGAAATCTTACCAAGCACTCCGGAATCCACCCATTTTTGAACCATGCCCAACAAAGGATTGGAACCTCCTTGATTACCCATTTGCGTCACTATTTTTTTACTTCTTGCCATCTCGGTAAGCATTCTAGCTTCCCGTATATTATGGGTCATGGGTTTTTGTACATATACATTCACCCCTCGTTCCATAGCGTATGCCGCTGCTGGCCCATGAACGTGATCTGGAGTGGAAATGGTAACGGCATCTATCCCTTTTTCCTTATCCAACATCTCCCTAAAATCGGCATAAAGCTTTGCTTTTGGGAAGAGTTCTACTGATTTCTTTGCCGATCCGGAAAAATCCACATCGCATAAGGCAACTACTTTTTCCCTTCCCCCTACCGAGGCATTGCGAATGTCACTGGCACCCTTTCCCCCGGCACCTATGGCCGCTATATTTAAACGATCACTGGGAGCAGTATAACCAACACCTCCAAGTACATGCCTGGGCACGAAAAAGATGGAGGATGCCATTGCACCTTTTTTGATAAATGATCTGCGGGAATCCACAGACTTTTCAGGTTTATTTTTCTTCATAATTATTGATTATTACATTTTTTGCAATCTCTTTTTCAATATCAAAAAAATCTATCCAAACAGTGCCTCTACAACAATATTATTGTGGTTCCAGCCAGTTCTGCTTTAGGGATTTAGCAATATATAACATATTAATTTACCTTATCTCTAAAATTTTCTCAAAAACTACTATAATATTAACCCTAAAAAAAACCTCGGCCCTATGATATTGGCAAGGTAAAAAAGGCGATGTAATACTCTGAATACTCAGCTCTAGCCCTCCGTAAAAGTCTAATATTGTATTACTAAAAGGTAGGCATTTCTACTGAAACCAGCTTATAGGACAAACCTCACCCTGTGCCAAAATAGATTTGCCAGCTGTAATGATTATCGACCGGATTTTGAAAATGTGCGCTGCCGCTGCAACTAGGGCCACTGGCTACAGCATATGGCTGAACGTTTAGTTCTTTTTAATAAGAGCTTCGGTTTTAAGCACGTAAATGCGGCTTTCCTTTTCCTTAAAGCCCAAGCTTTTGTATAGATTAATAGCTTCTATTCGTTTATCTGCGCTAAAAAGAAGGATTTCGGTAAGGCCATTTTCCTTTCCCAATTCCACCAATTTTTCCATTAGTTTCCTACCAATGCCCTGACCCCTATGTTCCACATCTACTACCACATCCTCAACCCAGCCCTTGATCCCGGATATAACGGTGTAGGTGCACATTAAGGCCATGCCCAATACCTTATCATTATCAATACAATACACCAAACTAATGGGGTTCTCAGGATCTAGTACCTGCTTCAGGTCTATTTGTTTTATATCCGCATTCAATTGGCGGAACAATCCTGCCAGTTGCTTCTCCATATCCGCATTAATTTCGGACTCTTGTAACAATGCTATTTTCATCTATTTTCTATAAAGTTTACCTCTAAAACTTCAAGGTTTTATTTTTGCTAATTTAATAAACTTCTTTTGTTGTTTTCAATTCCCATTTTCCTTTTGGTAAACCTTTACATAATCCACCATAAACACATCCGGAAAAATGGTCTTTAATATCTCCTCCTTTTTGCTCGGGTATTCCATGCTCAAGATGATATATTCATCTATATTGGAGATGCCGGCGGTAACCTCATAATACTTATAACCATCCACATAAAAAATATATTTGTCCGGGAACCATTCCAAACCAAAGGTGTGAAACCCCAAACCTACCCCTCTGCGATAACTCTGCATTCCCTTGGTGGACTTTTGATTGGGACCGTAGGCCCAATGAACATTATGGGATACAATATCGGTACCCAACTTCTTGAAAAACTCCATTATATCTATTTCCGCGCCAAATTTTGACGGATCTTCCCCTTTACTTATCTCAGGGGACTGCAACCAGAAAGCCGCCCATACCCCTTGTGACTTTTGCAGTTTGGCCCTACATTCATAATAGCCATATTTGGACATAAACTTGCCTTGGGTACCAACTGCACTGCCCAAAAGGGAGTCTCCCTTTTTAATGGCATATAATTTTAAATATCCCTTTTCAACTTTTACAGCTTCCTCGGATACATAAGCTATGGCCCTCGGTCCAATCCCCCTAACTGCCCATTTGGTAGTATCCAAGCTTTTGCCCTTAAACTGATCTTCCCAAACCAATTTATAACCCATTTTCTCAGGATTAAACCGTTTTCTGGACATCGGTCCTTGTGCAGGGCGCTGGGCCAGGGCAAAACCCATAATAAAAAGGAAAAATAATGCAGGTGTCAATTTCATTTTAATCTGATTTTAGCCTTTGAAGGGTTGGACGAAAACAAACACAACCTATATCCTAACTTCACACACCATAAATGTTTAATGGCTTATGCCCTACATTAAAACACCATAACATACAATGTTACCTTCAACAGCAAGATAATACACTTGGGCCGGCATTATCTGGCAGATTCTATCAAAAATTGTTATAATTTTAACCCCAATATATAACATTTGGGTGTGTCCCTATCGGGCCGGGCTATCCGCTTCAAATCCTCTGCCTTCCGCCTGCGGGCTTTTCACTACTATCCCTCACACAAATAGGAAAGCTTTAAATATCAGTTGACCCAAATTGTGGTTTGGGCATAACAGCCAACAGTAGCAAAAATTCGCCCGACAACAACTTGAACATGTGGATGAGCTATATTTTATGCCCTGAACAACAGCGAATAAAAAGGAATTATTATCTTCCATACTTAAAATAACCTTTCTAACGCGCTCTTCCTAAAAAACTAACTTATGAAAAAGTGTCTACTCTTTCTTACCGCCCTTATGGTTTTACCGACATCTTGCAAAGACCAGCTAAAAACCAAGGAAAAAATGAAGAACGATCAACAATCTAAGGTAATACCCAAAGATTCTGTGCCTTTCCCCGTCCAATTGGTACAATTCCACACCCCAAAGGAAAATCCAGTTTTTACCGGTACAGGCTTGGACACTTGGGATCAAAAAATTAGGGAAAGGGGGTATATCCTGAAAGAAGGGGACACCTACCATATGTGGTATACGGGCTTCCAAACGGAAGAAGAACCGCTTTCTCTTGGTTACGCTACCTCGCCTGACGGAATCTCCTGGAAACGTTACGCCGACAAGCCCGTTTTTAATGGGAGTTGGACAGAGGATATGATGGTTATAAATGTTGATGGCATGTATCATATGTTTGCTGAAGGTAAAAACGATGTCGCCCATAGGCTTACCTCTACAGATCGTATTCATTGGACAGACCATGGTTCCTTGGATATACGCACTGTAAATGGCTCCCCTTTGAGCGAAGGACCCTATGGGACACCTACCGCATGGCGGGAAAACAACCTTTGGTACTTGTTCTATGAGCGGAATGATCTGGGTATTTGGCTTGCCACCTCTAAAGATTTAAAAGTATGGACCAATATTCAGGATGAACCAGTAATTTCTATGGGACCCGAAGAGTACGATAAGTATGGGGTCGCCGTAAATCAAATCATAAAATACAAGGAATGGTATTATGCCTATTACCACGGCACCCCTTTTGAAGATTGGAGCCTATGGTCTACCAATGTAGCGGCTTCAAAGGATTTGGTGAATTGGAAAAAATACCCTCAAAATCCAATAATGGAGGAAAATAGATCCAGCGGAATCCTAGTTCCGGATGGGGAACAATATAGGCTTTATACCATGCACGATAAAGTAGAGGTACATTTTCCGAAAAGTACCACAAAAAACTAAAGATTGCTTCTTAAGATACGCTATTTACTTCCCGATTTGGACTATTTGTACGGTATCTGCGTAAAATCGTAAATCCAACCACTTGGTTTGTTTGTGTCGCTCATGGACGCCTTTATAGGCTAAAAAGCAACGATATAAAACGTAAAAATATCTATGACATACCCATATTTAATGGTTGGGCCCACAAAATCTTAGAAAAAAAGACTAACCAGTCTTTTAGATTACACTATCATGGCCCGTACTTCCACGATATTGTCCTCATTTTAAACATGCCCCAAGTTCATTTAATGGCCAATGGGCTCTTTCCGAACGACCTTTCCTTTTTTGGTCTGATATACGCCTTTACCAGACCCCGCCACAAAAATTCTATCGTAAAATTTAAACAAAAAAAGTCCTGCGAGGTTGTTGCCGACCCACTAAAAAAATAATTTAGTGTTGGTTGATTCGGTGTCGGTTAAACCTTGCAGGACTACAGTAAAGGTTGGTGGTTATTAAAAATTACAAAGTACTGGTATTAGACTTTATCTTGTAAGTGCCAGAGAATTAATTCCTCTTCAGGCAATATTCGATTCCGCCCACCAAATGTTGACGGAAATTAAGGTCATCAAAGGCTTCTTCCGTATGTCCCAACCCGGTATAGAAAGCACGGCCACCATCATACTCATGGTACCAAGCAATGGGATGGTTATCCCCATTTTTACCTCCCTCATAAGAGCTTTCATCCAGTTTCATAAGCACATTGAGATCTGGATTTATATTTTTATAATTGTACCATTCATCAAAATGGGTCCAAATATCAGCTAAATGTTTGGTTGAAGGATGGTTGCGGTCCACCACGTCTATCCTGGCAGTTTGTTGTTTGGGGTGACTCAAAAAATATGCCCCGACCAGTTTGTTATACCATGGCCATTCATATTCAGTATCTGCTGCAGCATGTACACCCATATAACTTCCGCCATTTTGTATGTATTTCTCAAATGCGGATTGTTCCGCATCACCCAACACATCCATGGTAGTGCTTAAAAAGACCACCAATTTAAATTTCTTAAGATTATCGCTGTTAAATTGAAGGGAATCTTCAGTGTGGGTAACGGCAAAATTATTGGCAACACCCAATTTCACGAAAGTGGCCACCCCTTTTTCTATAGATTTATGGCGAAACCCATTGGTCTTACTAAAAACCAACACCCGGTCCTTTGCCAAAATATTGGAGGAGATAATTTTTTCGGGCACTTTTACCGGTGCATTGTGTAAATTTGGGTTTATGGTAACTTCTTCTTGAATTTTGCTGCTACCGCATCCAATCATAACTACTAGTGCAATTAAGGCAATAGTACATTTATATAAGTGCATAAAAATTGTAGATTATCAATTTGAAGTTCTAAATATCCAAAATTTACTTCAACTAAACACAAAATTTACCATTATTTCAAAAATTAACTACAGTTTTCACAATAAGACCCCCACTTGTTAGAAATAAAATAACCATCTATATATGAAAGCCCTAATTTCAAACCTATTTAAAGATACATTCTATCCAAATCGCTATGAAGCAGACAGAGGGAGCACTTATAT
This sequence comes from Arenibacter sp. F20364, assembly GCF_023015905.1. Classification (GTDB taxonomy): domain Bacteria; phylum Bacteroidota; class Bacteroidia; order Flavobacteriales; family Flavobacteriaceae; genus Arenibacter. The sequence goes on from NZ_JALKBD010000011.1 coordinate 127,048, forward strand.
AAGTGAATAACCTAGGCATTTGCCAAGGACATAAGGTATTTTTTAGGGGTGGTACTATATTTTTTCTTGAAGGCGGCAATGAAGTGACTGGAGGTACTATATCCTACCTTTAGTCCAACCTCGTTTACGTTGTATTTGCCCGATTCCAACATTTTACGGGCATATTCCATTTTGTAATCGAATAAAAAACTATACACAGAATCGCCATAAATTTGCTTAAAGCCCTCCTTCAATTTTTTTAAACTCAATCCAATTTCTTCGGACAGATCCTGTAAGCTTGGCGGTTCGGCCATTCTTGAAATAATTATTTCCTTAGCCTTCCGAATACGCTTAACGTTGTCCTCATCCACCAAAAATGGACATTGTTCCACATCGGCGTCCTGACTTTTATTAAAATAGAGCGATATCAGTTCGTAAACCTTTCCTTTTATATACAGTTCTTTAATGGAAGGGTGCAGGTTATAATTCATAACCTGGCTCAGCACTACGGCGATTGCAGGGGATACGGCCTCTTGGGAGTAATATTTCTTATCCTTATTGTCCGCACTTAAAAAAGGAATATAATCGGCCTCCTTGGAAAACAAGGAGTGGAATTTACGGATGGTCATTATTATGGAGACCATCCAGGAATTGGAATTTAAAACAAGGTTAAGTGGTAAATCTACTTGGGTATTGTACAATAATAGTGAGTTATCTTCATTCACCTCCAAGGCATACCTACCCTCATTAAAAATAAACTTGGCACCACCCTTTAAACAGAAATGGAATTGTATAAAGGAACTGTCTATTTTTCGGGTAACCGTCTGGTTATGAATACCATCATTTTGAATTTTCAACACATAGAACCCATCTTCAATAAATACTTCCTCGAATGACCCTTGAGCGATATTTTCTTCCTCCATGTCGACTTTATATTAAAACTATCTATTTAGAAACATTCTAAATTGTCAATTATGCAATTCCCCTTAACACTGCTAAAATATACTATTTCAAGGGTTTTAACCCCTAAAATAGCGTTAAAAAACCACAAACGATACTAATTGTTCCTCTAGCGTTATTTTTATAAGTATGATGCTATTATTTTTGTGTCGCTCTCAAGAGTACTCATGAAAGAATATCATATTTCCAAACATAATTCATTTTATACCATAGGCCTTAACTACAAAAAGGCCGATGCAGAAGTGCGTGGTAAATTTAGCCTGGACGAGAATGCCATAGACCGCCTATTGGAGCAGGCAAAACTAATAGGCCTTGATGGGCTATTGGTAACTTCTACCTGTAACCGTACCGAACTGCATGGATTTGCCCAGCATCCTTATCAACTAATAAAATTGTTGTGTGATAATACACAGGGAACCGTGGAGGAATTCCAGGAAGTGGCCTATGTTTACAAAAATAACGACGCCATAAACCATCTCTTTAGGATGGGAACAGGATTGGACAGCCAAATTTTGGGCGACTTCGAAATTATTAGTCAATTACGACAAAGCTTCAATCGTTCAAAAAAGCAAAACATTGCCAACCCCTTCCTGGAGCGTTTGTGCAATTCGGTCATCCAAGCTAGTAAGAGAATAAAAAACGAAACCGATATTTCTTCGGGTGCCACTTCGGTAGCCTTTGCATCGGTACAGTATATTATAAACAATATCCCCGACATATCCGAAAAAAACATACTGTTATTCGGGACTGGAAAAATAGGAAGAAATACTTGCGAAAATTTAATAAAGCATACCAAGAATTCCCACATCACCCTTATTAACCGTACTAAGGACAAGGCGGAGCGAATAGCGGGTAAATTTAATCTGGTAGTCAAAAATTACGGAGACCTCCAGACGGAAATCCGCAACACCGATGTACTGATTGTAGCCACAGGCGCCCATTCACCTACCATATCCAAAGAGTTGATATACACCAAAAAACCTTTGCTGATCTTGGACCTGTCCATTCCAAAAAATGTATCGGACAACGTTACGGATTTGGACAATGTTACCGTTATACATTTGGATCACTTGTCCCAAATGACGGATGATACCTTGGAGAAAAGAAAAGAATCCGTGCCTCAGGCAGAAGTAATTATTGAAGAAGTAAAGGACGAATTTATAAAATGGTTGGAAACCAGAAAGTTTGCCCCGGTTATCAAGGCGCTTAAGAAAAAATTGAAGACCATGAAGGATGAGGAATTGGATTTCCAAAGCAAAAAGCTTTCCGATTTCAATTCCGTACAGGCCGATATTATTTCCGAACGCATTATTCAGAAAATTACCAAACAATTTGCCAATCACCTTAAAGATACCGAAATAGATTCCAATACCAGTTTAGAGCTTATACAACGAGTTTTTCAACTAGAATTGGAGACTAAATGAGTAAAATAATACGCATTGGCACCCGCGACAGTCAGTTGGCCCTATGGCAAGCACATACTGTTCGGGATCAATTGGAAGCCCTTGGCTATGAGACCGAAATAATTTCCGTTAAATCTACCGGAGACCTACTTTTGGAAAAGCCCCTGTACGAGTTGGGTATCACTGGAATATTTACCAAAACTTTGGATATCGCCATGATCAATGGCAACATTGACATTGCTGTACATTCCATGAAAGATGTACCAACGCGACTACCTAAGGGAATTGTTCAAAGTGCTGTACTACCCAGAGCAAATACACAAGATATCTTGGTCTACAAAGATTTGGAATTTTTAAACTCCAACGGTACCATTGCCACTGGGAGCTTACGTAGACAGGCGCAATGGTTAAACAAATACCCTTCCCATAAGGTGGTAGACCTAAGGGGAAACGTTAATACACGACTTCAAAAACTTCAGGACAATCATTGGAACGGAGCCATATTTGCCAAGGCCGGTTTGGAGCGCATAGAAGTACTGCCCCAGAACCATATAGACCTGGATTGGATGGTTCCTGCACCGGCCCAAGGGGCTATGGTTGTAGTTAGTATGGAAAACGATGCGTTTTCAACAGAAGCAGTCCGTAAATTGAACGATTCTGCTACGGATATATGTACCCATGTGGAAAGGGAGTTTCTACAAGTATTGGAAGGGGGTTGCACCGCACCCATTGGCGCCTTGGCCAACATAGAAAAAGGGAAGCTTTATTTTGAAGGAATATTGTTATCCTTGAACGGGACACAGAAATTATCGGTTAAAAAAGCCATCCCCTCCCACGATTATATCAACTTTGGCAAGTCCTGCGCCTTGGAAATATTGAACAATGACGGTAAAGAAATGATGAAAAAGATTAAAAAGGAACTGGCCTAACCCCTGCTTGGGAACTAGAAACCAAAGTACCATGAGCATCAGCATTCTATCCACAAAAATCCTGACATCAGCCCAAAAATTTGTCTTGACCAATGCCGATATTCGGTTGGAAGAATATGATGCCATAAAGATTGAGTACAAAACAACCTACATAGATCCAAGTTTCAAAAATATTATCTTCACCAGCCAGAATACCGTTAAGGCCTTTTTACAAACAATGGGCACGCAAAACGTCAAAAAAGCTAATTATTCAGCATTTTGCGTAGGTGAAAAAACGAAATCGCTTTTAGAAAAGAATAGCGTAAATGTCGTAGAAATGGCCCAATATGGAGAAGAATTGGCCAAAATAATACTAGAAAAGCATGCAAACAAAACCTTTTTGTTCTTGTGTGGGGACAAAAGACGGAATGAAATTCCCTCTTTCCTAACAAAAAATAAGGTAACATTTAAGGAACAGATCGTATACCAAAATAATCCAAATCCCATTACCTTTAGCACCGAATTTGATGGCATACTTTTTTTTAGCCCTAGTGGTATAGAAAGTTATACGGCCAAGAATAATATAGAAAATAGTGTTGCTTTTTGCATTGGCACCACCACTGCCTCCGAAGCGCAAAAGCACGCCAAAAAGATTATTATTGCCCAAAAACCAACGATAGAAAGTGTCTTGGAAAAGGTATTAGCGTATATAAAGACAAAAAATAATTAGTAATGGCCTATTTACGGGACATCCACAAATTGTGAATTGGTGGAAATACAGTAAACTAATAAGGTAATAAGTACAGCTATAAATTATGAGTATAAAAAACGATTTATTCTTAAGAGCATTAAAAGGAGAAACCGTAGAGCGCCCACCGGTTTGGATGATGCGCCAGGCAGGAAGGTATTTACCGGAATTTATGGCCATTCGGGAGAAATATGATTTTTTTACCCGCTGTAGGACTCCAGAACTGGCCAGTGAGATTACCGTACAACCCATCCGGAGGTACGGCATGGATGCCGCTATTTTGTTCAGCGATATTTTGGTAATTCCCCAGGCAATGAATATAGAAGTGCAGATGAAACCCAATTTTGGACCTTATCTGCCAAACCCCATACAGGATCAAAAAGGAGTGGATGAAGTTATAGTCCCTGACGTAAATGTGGAATTGGATTATGTTATGCAAGCCATAAAGGCCACCAAAGAGCTCTTGAATAACGATATCCCCCTGATCGGTTTCGCCGGTTCCCCATGGACCATACTATGCTATGTGGTCCAAGGGCAGGGAAGCAAGACCTTTGACAAGGCCAAGGAGTTTTGTTTCACCAATCCAGTGGCCGCCCATCAGCTACTTCAAAAAATCACCGATACTACCATAGCCTATCTAAAGGCAAAAGTTAAGGCAGGCGTAAATGCCGTGCAGGTTTTCGATTCCTGGGGAGGTATGTTATCCCCTGTGGATTACCAGGAATTTTCATTTCAATATATACAACAGATTATAGATGCCCTTAAAGAGGAGGCGCCCGTAATCGTCTTTGGAAAGGGATGCTGGTTTGCCTTGGGCGATATGGCCAAATCAGGTGCCGCAGCCCTGGGAGTGGACTGGACCTGTTCGGCAAGAAATGCGCGCTACCTTTCTGGTGGTAATATTACCCTGCAAGGTAATTTTGATCCTGCCAGATTGCTTTCGCCCACAGCAGTGATCAAAAAAATGGTCACCCAAATGATCAATGAATTTGGAAAGGATAAATATGTGGTGAACCTTGGTCATGGAATCCTGCCCAATGTGCCCTTGGACAATGCCAAGGCCTTTATAGATGCGGTAAAAGAGTACGGTCAAAAATAATAGGGGCGTATCCCTTCTTCCCCTTTTCAGGGAAAAAAGGGTCGCGCTTTCCGTTATATCTTTTAATTTTGTGGAACGGTTGTATTGTTTATTAAGAACCCTACATTGGATATCACCAAATATTCCAAAAAATAAAAGGATGTCACTGCAATCGCTTACGCAAAACCAAAAGTATGATCAAAAATATACTTAGTGGTATTAAAGCCTATTCCGGCACCTTGAAAATCATCTCCCAATTGGGACTTTGGAAATATTTTTGGATTCCCATCCTTATCAGTTTTGCAACAGCAATACTCATTTTTTCCTCGGCCTATGCCTTATCCGACAATATTGGTGGATTTCTTTCGCAATGGTGGACTTGGGATTGGGGGAAACAAACTGCAATACTGATCAGTGAAATATTTAGTGGCCTGCTAATTATTGCTTTGGGCTTAATCCTGTACAAACATATTGTTATGGCCTTATCGGCCCCTTTTATGAGTCCTGTATCCGACAAAATAGAGGCCCATTTATTGGGAAAACAAATAGAAAACCATAGAGACACCAATTTTACGCAACAACTCTGGCGTGGAATCCGTATCAACCTAAGAAATTTAAGTATGGAAATCCTGCTGACCATTCCCATCATTTTAATAGGTCTAATACCTGTTATAGGACTGCTATCCACCATCCTCCTATTTTTGGTTCAAGGGTATTATGCAGGATTTGGGAATATGGACTATACCTTGGAGCGACATTTTAAGTATAGTGAAAGTATAAAGTTTGTAAGCAGAAACAAAGGTGTTGCCATTGGCAATGGCATTGTATTTATGCTCTTTCTCTTTATTCCTGTGATCGGTGTTATCTTGGTCTTGCCCTTATCCGTAACGGCTGCCACTGTTAAGACGGTAGAACTTTTGAAATTGGAAAGAGAAATTGGCTGATACTAGACCTGCAAGGTTTTAAAAACCTTGCAGGTCTGAAAAACGAAAAGAAGAAACATGAAAGATAAATTTTACGCTTACATTCAACAACTACAAGATACCATAACCGGCAAATTGGAAGCGGTGGATGGTCTAGCCAAATTCAAAGAAGACCTATGGGAAAGACCTGAAGGCGGGGGCGGACGATCCAGGGTCATAGAAAATGGTGCTGTTTTTGAAAAAGGCGGTGTAAACATCTCTGCCGTTCATGGTGCCTTGCCAAAAAGCATGCAAAACTATTTTGGGGTACAGGATGCCGATTTTTTTGCCTGTGGCCTAAGCCTTGTTATTCACCCCAAAAACCCCATGGTACCAACCGTACATGCCAATTGGCGCTATTTTGAAATGTACGATAAGCAAGGTAAATTGGTAGACCAATGGTTTGGGGGCGGACAAGACCTTACCCCATACTACTTGTTTGATGAGGATGCCAAACACTTTCATAAGGTTTGCAAAGAGGCTTGTGATAAACATAATCCAGATTTCTACTCCACCTATAAGACAAAGTGCGATGATTATTTCTGGAACACCCATAGGAACGAGGCTCGTGGTGTCGGGGGCCTATTTTACGATTACTGCAAAGCTACCGACATCATGAACATGGAAGATTGGTACAATTTTGAAACGGAAGTAGGCAATAGCTTCTTGGAGGCCTATGTGCCAATTGTTGAGAAAAGAAAGGATTTGCCCTTTACCAAAGAACAGCGGGATTGGCAGGAAATCCGTCGTGGCCGATATGTAGAGTTTAACCTGGTTCATGACAAGGGAACCTTGTTCGGGCTTAAGACCAATGGCAGAATAGAAAGTATCCTTATGAGTCTACCCCCACATGTGCAATGGGTTTATGACCATCACCCAGAAAAAGGTAGCGAAGAAGAACGTCTGCTAAAGGTATTGGAAAAACCCAAAGACTGGGTATAACAAAACTAAACAAAATACTATGGGCAAAAAAGGCAAGGAAAAAAATACGGTCAACAAGGCAAAACATACCAAACTCCTTAACCGAAAAAAGAACAAACTCAAAAAAGAGAAGGAAACCCGGAAAGAACGACTAAAGACTATTATGGCCAATCATCGGGAACAAAAAAAATAAGGAGGAAAAGAAGTAGCTAATTTTAGTACCGCCGTCTTAGGCCAAAAATAATTTATTAAACACAAAAATATGGATTGCCCCTGTGGATCCCATAAGCCCTATGCCGATTGCTGTGGTAAGGCACATAAAGACATTTCAACCGCAACCACTGCAGAACAGTTGATGCGTTCCCGGTATTCCGCCTTTGTATTGGGCAATGGCAATTATTTGATGGATAGTCATCACAGCTCTACCAGGCCTACTAAGGAAAAGAAAGCTATTGAAGTTTGGGCCAAGTCCGTCAGTTGGATCAGGTTGGAAGTTTTGGACAAGGAAAAGGGAAGAATAAACGACCAAAAAGGTACCGTAACCTTTAATGCATATTTTTTTGAAAATGGCAAGGTAGAGGTCATTCATGAAAAGTCGGAATTTGTAAAGGAAAACGGTCTGTGGATGTATCTGGGTTTGGCGAAATAATGAACGGAATAACCAATTCACCTTATACAATTTAGGACTTGTTCCATTATCTTTGAATCTCAAAATAAACATAAAATGTACCCACTTAGAAGAAATAGAAGATTACGCACCAATGAGTCTATTAGAGCTCTGGTCCGCGAAACCATTATCTCGCCAAATGATTTTTTAGTGCCTCTATTTGTTGTAGAGGGAAAAGGAGTTAAGGAGGAAATAGCATCCATGCCCAACTACTACCGATATAGCTTGGATCTCTTGGAAAAGGAAGTAAAAGAACTTTGGACCATGGGACTTAGGTCGGTTTTGTTGTTCGTTAAGGTCCCGGACCATTTAAAGGACAATAAGGGCAAGGAAGCGGTAAATCCAAAAGGCTTGATGCAAAGGGCCATTAAAACAGTTAAAAATACCTGTCCGGAGATGTTGGTTATGACCGATGTGGCCTTGGATCCCTATTCCTCTTACGGTCATGATGGAATTGTAGAGGACGGACAGATCGTCAACGACGATACCGTAGAGGTTTTGGCCAGTATGAGCGTGAGCCATGCGGAAGCAGGGGCCGATTTTGTAGCGCCCAGCGATATGATGGACGGTAGGATAGTGAGTATTAGGGAAGCTTTGGAAGACGAAGGGTTTATAGATACAGGAATCATGAGCTATAGTGCCAAATATGCCAGTGCATTCTACGGTCCCTTTAGGGATGCCTTGGATTCGGCCCCAGGTTTTGGCGATAAAAAGACCTATCAAATGGATTATGCCAATAGGTTTGAAGCAATAAAGGAAACTGAAATGGACATTGATGAAGGTGCAGATATCGTTATGGTAAAGCCCGGCCTATGCTATTTGGATATTGTTAGGGAAATAAAAAATGAGGTGGATGTTCCCGTAGCGGTATACCAGGTGTCCGGGGAATATGCTATGGTAAAGGCCGCAGCCGAAAAGGGCTGGCTGGATCATGATGCCGTAATGATGGAACAGTTGACCGCCATTAAAAGGGCCGGGGCCAATATTATTGCCAGTTATTTTGCCAAGGATGTAGTACGTGTATTGGGATAGATCGGCCAATCCCCTTCAAACATTGCCGTTGCTAATTGGATATTGAGACACCTCAATTTATGCTATTGTTAAATGAAAAAATTACTTTTTATACTTATCTGTCTTTTTATGGTTACGATGCAGTCCCAAGACCTTGTTATTCCCACCTTTTTGGAGAAATGGGAAAATTCAAAAACTTATTTGGTCGCCATAGCGGAAGCCATGCCTTCAGAGAAATATGATTTTAAACCTACAGCAAGACAAAAGGGTTTTCAAGATCAATTGCTGCACATAAAAAGCAATATGGATTGGTTGGGCATCACCTATTTTGGTGACCCAAAATCTGACAAGAACAGTACCAATAATTCCAAATTAACAAAAGAAGAAACCATACGTCTATTAATTGATGGCTTTGATCAGGTTAGTGCTATTTTGAAAAATACCCCAAGCAATGAACTTATGGAAAAGGTTGATTTCTTTGCCGGTGAAAAAACAAAATTACAGATACTAAATCTGTTACAGGACCATGTAACCCATCATCGGGGACAATTAATAGTATATTTAAATCTCAATAATATTGAACCCCCAAAATATGTGGGTTGGTAACTAAATCACTATGAAAAAAAGTAACTATGCTGCTGTTATTATACTCTTAAGTATATTTTTTAATGTACAGCTCTTAGCCGCACAAGCAACTAACCCGGATATCCTAAGCTATGATAACCCGTCCGCTCTAGGAATGGATTCATTGTTCATCCACTCCAAGGTAGATTCCATAATGACCTTTGCCATTGAAGAAGAAGCTTTCCCTGGAGCACAGGTATTAGTGGCCAAAAATAACAAGATCATCTTCCATAAGGCCTACGGATTTCATACCTATGACAGTGTTCAACCTGTTGGCCTAACGGACATATACGATTTGGCATCGGTGACAAAAATAATGGGCCCATTGCCTGCCTTAATGAAATTACATGATGAAGGAAAACTGGATTTGGATGCTCCCTTTAGTACCCTCTGGCCAAAATGGGAAAATAGAAAGGATAAAAAGACCTTGACCATAAGGGAAGTCTTTGCGCATCAGGCGGGATTGGTCCCCTATATCATCTTCCTTCAAGAAGTAATGAAAAAAAATGGTTCGGTAAAAAAACGTTTTATAAGAAATGCTCCAAGTGACCGATTTAACACTAGAGTTTATGATAATATCTATATCAAAAATAGGTTTAAGAACAAAATTTATCGAAAGATCAACAGGTCAAAAGTGTCCAACATTAAGAAATATAAATATTCGGGGCTTACCTTTTTGTTATATCCCGAAATCATTTCACGATTGACCAATACGGACTACGAAACCTATGTAACCCAAAACTTTTATGCTCCTTTGGGGGCCACCACGCTGGGCTTCAATCCCAAAACCAAAAATTATCCAAATAAAATTGTCCCAACGGAAATGGACACCTTGTTTAGGCATGAACTGACCAAAGATTGGGTCCATGATGAAAACGCAGCACTATTGGGCGGGGTATCAGGAAACGCCGGTCTTTTTGCCACAGCTACAGATTTGGCAAAAATGATGCAGATGTATATGAATTATGGGAGCTATGGAGGAAGGCGTTATATATCCGAGGCCACTGTGAGGGAATTTACTAAAGTCCAATATCCAGAAAATGAAAACAGAAGGGGTCTAATATTCGATAAACCTGACCTCAATAACCAAGAGCTTACCTTGGCGGATTCATATCCCGCCCCGAGTGCAAGTCCGGACAGTTTTGGACATAGTGGGTTTACAGGCACCTTTGTATGGGCAGATCCCAAAACGCAATTGGTATATATTTTTCTATCCAACCGGGTATATCCCAGCAGGACCCATAGTAATATTTCCAAATACAATATTCGCTCTGCAGTACAACAGGTATTTTACGATGCTATTGTTAATTGACACGTGGATTTCTTAATTTAGTGGTACATTAGTTTTTTATACTTTTTTATGGGTTTACTATTATTTTATGCACTTATTTCCATCCTTATATCCTTCTTATGCTCAATTTTGGAAGCGGTACTTTTAAGTGTTCCGCAAACCTTTATCAATCTGCAGAAAAAGGAAGGTAAATCTTTTGCCAATGACTTGGAGACCTTAAAAAAAGATGTGGACAAACCTCTCATTGCCATCCTCACTTTAAATACCATCGCACACACGGTCGGGGCCATTTTAGTGGGAGTACAGGCAAAAGTTGCCTATGCAGAACTCTATGGCAATACTGAAAAAACCCTTTTTGGAATTCAATTTTCAGAAGCCGGCATGGTCGGCTTGGTTTCTACCGTTATGACCGTTCTTATTTTAGTGGCCTCAGAGATAATCCCCAAGACCATAGGAGCTACCTATTGGAAACAATTGGCCCACGCCTCTACCACATCCTTAAAGTTAATGGTATGGGCGCTTAAATGGACCGGAATACTATGGCTATTACAGCTTTTTACAAGACTGGTTGGGAAAAAAGGCGTTCATGGAAGTGTATTTAGTAGGGAAGATTTTAGCGCCATGACCGATATTGCCCACGAGGAAGGCGTTTTTCAAGAGTCGGAATCCACTATCATTAGAAACCTATTAAATTTCGAAGAAATTAAGGCAAAGGACGTTATGACCCCTAGAGCGGTGGTAAAAATAGCCTCAGAATCAGCGACCATTAAGGAATTTTATGATGCCAACCCCAAAATGCAATTTTCAAGGATTCCAGTGTATAGTAAGAAAATGGACAATATCACCGGATTTGTGCTAAAAGATATGATTCTGGAGGAAATAATAAAGAAAAATGGCAGCTCGCCCTTATCCAGTATTAAGAGAGAGATACTGGTAAGCAATAGACAAACTCCCATTCCTGAGCTGTTGGAAACCTTTATATCAACAAGAGAACATATATCCCTTGTTGTAGATGAATATGGCTCGATTAGCGGGGTAGTAACTATGGAAGATGTTTTGGAGACCCTTTTGGGTCTCGAAATTATGGACGAAAGCGACAGTGTGGAAAACTTACAGCACCTAGCCCGCAAAAATTGGAACGAACGGGCAAAACGTCTGGGGATTATCCAAGATAAAAGCAAGGAGGAATAATGGAAACCGTATTTATAAATACTCCTTTGGGAATTGCAAAAATTGAAGGCGATGAAAATGGATTAACAGGTATCACTGTTTTTGATACTGATGAAAAGATATCCGATATTGTTCCAGAACTACTCGAAGATGCGGTATATCAACTTCAGGAATATTTTGAAGGTACCCGAAAGGAATTTAGTTTAACCCTCAACCCCGAAGGAACAGAATTTCAAAAAAAGGTTTGGCAAGCCCTACTACAAATACCCTATGGCAAAACAGTTTCCTACCTGGAATTATCCAAATCCTTGGGTGATGTTAAAGCTATTAGGGCTGTGGCTTCCGCCAATGGCCAGAATCCGCTATGGATCATTGTCCCATGTCACAGGGTAATTGGCAGTGATGGCTCCTTAACTGGATATGCCGGGGGACTCCACCGCAAAAAGTGGCTTTTGGAACATGAAAGCCCCGTAAAACAACAAACTCTTTTTTAATTTTAACAGACCCTGGGGTTTGTGGTTGATCTCCAAGGGCCATAATTTAAAGCCGCTGCGGTCTTACACCGATAAAGCGGTGTACTTTATGGAAGTCTCCCCTATCCAAATTTTGGATTTAGAGTTGCCTACCAACCGTGTGGTCGGTTCTTGCACTCTTGTACAATAAAGGGCACTTTTAAGAATTGCCTCTTATTTATTTGGTAAAATACCCTTTTCAACGGTTATAAAATTGTTCGTATATTTATGATTATGGCTTAGTTTCATAAAATTACGGATCAGTAAATAATGTCTTAAAGCAACTTTGGATGTTACACAAAATTAATTTGGAACACATACTCTTTTTGGACATAGAAACGGTTCCGGAAGAAGAGAATTTCAATGAGCTGGACGAAACCAAAAAAGAACTCTGGGAACATAAGTCGCACTACCAGCGAAAAGACGAATTTACCGCCGAAGAATATTATGACCGTGCCGGAATTTGGGCAGAATTTGGAAAGATCGTTACAATATCCGTTGGGTATTTTAATTTTAAAGGAAACAATCGAACGTTTAGGGTTACTTCTTTTTACGGGGAAGAACCCACGATACTCAAAGATTTTAAGAATTTATTGGACACCCACTTCAATCGTCCCCATCACCTATTGTGCGGCCACAATGGCAAAGAATTCGATTTTCCATATATAGCTAGACGTATGATCATCAACAAGGTGGATTTACCCAACAAACTGGACCTATTTGGAAAGAAACCTTGGGAAATAGCGCATTTGGATACCATGGAGCTTTGGAAATTTGGTGACTATAAGCATTACACCTCCCTAAAGCTAATGGCCAATATCTTAGGGATTCCCTCTCCAAAAGAAGATATAGATGGCAGTATGGTAAAAGCCGTTTACTATAAAGATAAAGATTTGGATCGCATTGTGAAATACTGTGAATTGGACGTAATCACCACAGCTCAGGTATTCTTACGCTTGCGAAATGATGAACTATTGGATGAAAGTGAAGTTAAAAGAATATAGACAGCATCAATTGCCTCTTTCCTAATTAGGATTTATAGAACTTAATCGATTTTGAGCCTTCCAAATCAGCTAAGGTCAGCACATAAAGCCCTGAGGTTAAGTCGGCAATATGAATTTTCTTTTGCTCCGCCTTACCAGATTTTACCACGGTACCGTTAAGGGATACTATTTTGTACATGGCATCTTCGGAGATATCGCCATTAATGGTCATTGAAGTCTGCACGGGATTGGGAAAAATGGAAAACTGTACTTCCAAAGTTAAGGTTCCATATTCCATATAATCCATAAGTTCAGTCTCAGATCCCTTAAAGGTAAATTCGTATTCTTCACTATAATCGGAACTTATGTTTTCGGAACAATAGGTTTTCATCCTGAGAGTATAATCCGTTCCCTCAACTAAATTTTGCAGGTCAATATAGTGGTCAAAAGTTGTTTCCACCTTCCATTCGTTACTACCTTTCTCTTTATATTCAATTTGGAAAAGTGCATCTGTATTGGCCGTCCAGTTGAGTGTAACCCCAGTTTCATCAGTTGTGGTCAGTTCAACATCTTCCGGCGTAACCAAAACACAATCGGTAAGGGCAATTCCAGTAACAATGATCGAAAAATTCTGGGGCCCTTGGTTCAGGGTATTTTTATGGGTTACTGTAATGGTATAATCACCCTTGGCATTCTTAATGTCTATCCTTTCAAATGGATCTACTTTATTGTCTCCGTTAACAGCAGGAGCATCCGCCTGGGCTACATTGAGCTTCCATGGCAAAAATGTCTTACCGTCCTTGGTGATACGAATATCCAAATCATTGACGAGGGCGGCCGTCATATCATTTAAGGTCCCTGAATTAACCGCTCCAGTAGCAGGATCTGTCCAGGAAATAGATGCCGATAGAGGCTCTGTTCCGTTTGCCGTCACCGTATAGGTCTTGGTTTCACCTTCAAAAAGTGTTTCTTCCGAAATCATGGAAGAAAATTCCTTATTGGCTATCACCTCTACAGCCGATTTTGAGTTGATAATGCCCCACCCCATTTTATAATCAGGTCCTGTGGAATCAACATCATCGGCACTGTGCAATACCAAACCCTTTAAAGTAGCTGCCTTCATAAAAATACCTTCCATTTGTTCATGATATTCCTGGATCAACAACATGGATCCTGTTACTCCCGGGGTAGCTACGGATGTTCCATTAGCGGTTTCATATCTACTGTCGTTCGCAATACCAGTAGTGTAAATATTGGTACCATAAGCAGCAATGTCGGGCTTAATACGTCCATCATCAACAGGTCCAAAACTGGAATAGGAAGTGACTGAAGCTCTTTTTAACTGCCCTTGCTCATTGGTTTCAATATCGGCTGCTGCAACGGTAACTCCGTTTTTGGAAGTTGCAAATCCCAACATCAAATCAAAACCTTTGGAAGCAGATCCAAAAATGGGAGCCTCGTTATCCTGGTTTTTTTGGGAATTTCCTGCAGCAGTCACCATTAAATAATAGGGAGCATTGTACATAATCTTGTCCCAATCCCTAGAAACTTGGATATATGATCCAAAATACCAATCTGGCACACGATCAGACATAATTCCGTAGGAGTGGTTGGATAACAACAAGCCCTCTGCCGCCATTTCTGCGACTTCAATTTTATCTCTCCTCCAATCATTGGAAACCGCCTTAGCCTTGTACGCGACCCCTTTGGACTTTTTGTCCAATCCGGCGGCTACCAAAATACCGGTTACCCTAGTGGCATGCGAATCCACAATTTCACTCTGATCCAACGTCTGTACCCTATTTTCAAACTCTTTGTGGTTTGTTAAGACCGCTCCTGCGTCCCATACCCCCACCAACATATTCTCTCCATTAATTCCTAAATCCAACAAACCATTATCATGTAAGGCATTAGCCCTGGTAGCAGTATTTAGTTCAGTGCTGAAGGTACTGTAATACAGTGGTGTTCCGTCGTCGCCTATGGAAGTAAGCTCGCTGAAATTTCCGTCAGCCGTTCTTTCCGTCAATTTCCAGCCATTGGTCTTGGCTGCCTGTAACAAGGTATTGTTCTCTTTGGTAAAATCCTTTTTAAGGTCATTGGTAAACACGCCCAATTTTGAGCTACGATACTTATCCTTAATTACATGGATTTGTTTTTCGGTTTGAGCAAACGAGCTATAGGTAGCAAGACAAAAAGCTACTGGAAGTAGACACTTGCTAATCTTTAACAAAGTAAGGTTTGCGTAAGCCATGACAAAGTTTATAGTAAGATTTGGACTACAAATATACTACAACAAGCAAATATTATCGATTAACGCACCCTTTTATTCGATGAAACGCATGGTTTTGTTGTGAACAGTCAAAAAAACGACATGAAAGCTTAGCTTTTTGGCAAAGAATACTTTAGATATTGTACTTGAACTGTACGTAAACTGGAAAATGATCACTAAATCCACCCATATATCGCCTACCAACATAGGTTCTGCGTGGATTACCTTTGTACTTTCCTTTGAATTCTGTGAGGAAGGTTTCATCAAAAATATTGGCCTCGGCAAAACTATGAGTACCTTTTTCGTAATTAAAAAAGTTATGGGAGACAATAATTTGATCAAATAGAATCCAAGACCTCTTATAGTTGGCACTTCCGCGCACTGGAGATTTTAGTTTCTCCATAGGGTTATGCAAACTATTCCTACTCATCAAAGTCTGTATACTCGCCGATGAAGGGCCATCATTAAAATCCCCCATTACAATATAATTGGGACTTTCAATACTTTCCTCCAACTTCTCCATAAAATCAATAATAGTCTTCGCTGCAGTAATACGTTTATAGTCGGTTTCTACCTCCCCATTCCTTCTGGATGGCCAGTGATTTACAAAAATATGAACCTCCTCCCCATTTAGAATTCCATGTACGTACAAAATATCCCTTGTTGTATCCCGTTGACCTGTAGGATTATATATAATCAAAGGAATGGCTTCCGATTTAATTACTTCAAAGTTATCCCTATTGTAAAGCAAGGCATTATCTATTCCACGCTCATCCGGGGAATCATAATGAACATAATCGTAATTATACCAATTTAAGGGATCTGTAGTCAACAAATCCTGAACTACAGTTCCATTCTCTACCTCCGCAACACCAATTAAAACTGGCGGAAGGCCAGTGGATTCACGCCCAATTTCGCCAATAGTTTTGGCCAATCTTGACAACTTCTTTTGATAACGTTTTGGGGTCCACTTTTTAGATCCATTAGGAGTGAAATCATCATCCAAGGTATTAAAATCATCCTTGGTGTCGAATAAGTTTTCCAGATTATAAAAAGCCACAGTGTGGAGGATATTGACCGATTTCTTCTTAAAAAATGATAATTTCATCCAAAATTTTTAATCGATTGCTAAATTACGAAAATCCCTTGGCAAGTATTGATTAGATTTGTACTTTAAATAAGTATATGCTAGAGAAGAAGACCATAGAATATGAAAAGGCGGTACTCATAGGGGTAATGAACAAGGACCAGAATGAGGAAAAGGTAACCGAATATTTGGACGAACTGGAGTTCCTTACCTATACTGCGGGGGGAGAGGTATGCAAGCGTTTTGTACAGCGCATTGATCTACCCAACCCTAAAACATACATTGGAAGTGGAAAAATGTTGGAAGTCGAGGCCTATGTAAAGAACAATGATATTGGATCTGTAATTTTCGATGATGAACTTACTCCCGGACAACAACGGAACATAGAACGCCAATTGAAATGTAAGATATTGGACCGTACCAGTTTAATACTGGATATTTTTGCCCAAAGGGCACAGACCAGTTATGCCCGTACTCAAGTAGAACTGGCACAATATGAATATTTGCTACCACGACTAACTGGTTTATGGACCCACTTGGAACGCCAAAAAGGGGGTATTGGAATGCGTGGTCCGGGTGAAACCGAGATAGAAACGGATAGGCGTATTGTTCGGGATAGAATTTCGCTCCTAAAGAAAAAACTATTGAAGGTAGATAAACAGATGGAAACCCAAAGGGGCAATCGCGGGGCACTGGTCCGCGTGGCTTTGGTTGGGTATACCAATGTAGGTAAATCTACCCTGATGAATGTAATTAGCAAGAGCGATGTGTTCGCTGAAAACAAACTATTTGCCACCTTGGACACTACGGTAAGGAAAGTGGTTATAGGCAACCTTCCCTTTTTATTGACCGACACTGTAGGATTCATTAGAAAACTGCCCACTCAATTGGTAGAAAGTTTTAAAAGTACTTTGGATGAAGTGCGCGAAGCTGACCTATTGTTGCATGTAGTTGATATTTCCCATCCCAATTTTGAAGAGCATATAGATTCTGTAAACCAAATTCTTACCGAAATAAAAAGTTCGGACAAAAAAACCATAATGGTTTTTAACAAGATAGATCAATACGAACACAAGACTATTGATGACGATGATCTGATTACAGAAAAAACAAACAAACACTTCACTATTGAAGAGTGGAAGAATACCTGGATGCGACGCGTTGGGGATAGGGCCCTATTCATTTCGGCCCTGAACAAGGAGAATTTGGAAGAATTCAGAAAACGTGTTTATGACGAGGTCCGGGACATTCACATAACCAGATTTCCATATAATAACTTTCTATACCCAGAACATTTGGATGAGTATTGAATTAATGCGATATAAGGGATTAATTGCCTATTCCCTTCTTTAATACGCGTGAGAATCCCTCTGAGTCCAGACTTGAAGGCAATGTTCAGTGGTATTCAACAGCGGACAAAACATCCTTGTAAGGAATTATTAACCCCATAATAAAACCAATGGGGAGTAACCATATTGCCGTTTATCGAAGAAAGGATACCGTTGGTTTTTTTCACAACATTATAGGATGCGTTCACAACAAATATTAAGCAGAACTGTCCAATCCTACTATCTTTACATTGTATTTAAGTGATAGTGTTTCACCCCAAATCAAACGCGAAACTTAATTCCAAGTGCTTTTTCCCCAAATCAGCACTTAACCTTAAAGTAACGCTTTAAAATAATAAACCAAATTTTACTGAAAGACCTACTTAACTAAAAAATTGTCCCTCCATAGAGGGGCTTTTTTTTTTGATAAATTTGGTCCTATTTTTGGATTATAATCCCATGAAATTATATTTTCACTATCAACATAAAGACTTACCACATAAAGCCTGCAATTCACAACAAAAATTTATTTGCCGATCAACTTCTCTATACATTAGATGAACAAGCAAAAGACGTTTTATCCTTACAGGATTTAAAATATATATCGCCTAACCAAAATTGACAAATCCTACTTTGCAAAAAAGGCCCTATAAGAGGGCCTTTTCATTTTTTTCACCAATCAATGTCCGTTTTAAAACGAGTAATTTAATCCAAATAGCCAATAAGTCTGTAAATCATTATCTATGGAATCGAAAGTGGGCGTAGGCTCACCCACATCAAGATTGTCAATAGCATAGCTCAGGGCTTCCTGTCTGTTGTTTCTTAGGCCAAATTCGAAGCCTAGACCAATACCTTTCCATAAGGTATACCCAAAGGAGTTGGTCCAGGTCCAATTGGAATAATCCGCACTTTTATAACTCTGAAATAGCGATAGGTTGGTCTTAAAATTAACCTTTCCCAACTTTCTGGTATAGTCCGCCACAATCTTTGCACCCAAAGAAGATTCAAAAACGGTATCACCTGAACTGAAAACGAAGTTGTAGTTCATGGGATGGATAACCACTACTAAATCCGTAATCGGGGTCCAAGTGGCCCCAACCCCAATATCCAAATAGCCTGGATCATTAAAATTATCTATGATGGTAGTTCGATATTCTGCCAAGGTAGAAATAGCAAACTTGTCGCTCAATTTCTGACCGTACAAAGAAGTTATATTAAAAACATCCGTAGCCGAACGAAAACTATCATCATCGGTAGCAATGTCCTTGTCATCAATTTTTACCCACCCCAGATTGATGTTCAAAGAATTCCTCCAGAAAAATTTAGGTTGATTAAGATTGGCAAAGGCATTTGTAGTTATACCTATATTGCCAGCGCTGGAGTTTGGTGCGCCTTTGGCGTACCAATTATTAAATCCGGAAAGACTGGCTCCTATAGTACCAAAAGCACCCTTTTTCCAGCCAGGAATGGCATCTATTTTACCTTGAATGGCATCTACCCTTCCTTGGATGGCCGCAATGGAATCCTTTTTATTTGCTTTTTCAGCTTTCAACTCCTCCAAAGTTTGGGCAACGGAGATGTTCATAGCCAACAGAGCGACTATCGCTAATGCAATCTTTTTCATAATAATTAGTGTTTATATTTATAGTAATGCAAAAATAAGGAATGTTGCACTAACGGAAGGTAGGATACTGACTGCTATTTTGCCTTGAACAGCGGTACCGAAGAACAAGCCTCCCCATACATGACACTTTTGGCTACAGCTTGAATCTTGGTCGTCGCCCACAAATAGGCATTGGCAGGAACAGGTCTATTGGAACAGCCCTTGATGATTACAGGTTTGTCCACAAATTCTGAAACATCCAAATTTTCCAAGATAGATTGATATAAGGAGGATTCCAACATTTCCAAATCACCAATCACAACTTTCTTGGCATATGGCTGAAGTTTAGTGGAAATAAGCATGTAGGCCCAGCCTGGTATAATGGCATCCGTAGAGCAGGTCAATGCCACAAAAGAATCTTGGTAAGTACTCCAGTCGTGATCTTCCAATTGAGCCCGAAAATCCTTTTCCCTAAGTATTAAACCTTCAAACAACCATTCCTTAATATCCATAAGTATTCTATTCCCTTGGGGATAAAAGTCCTCCAAGTTGAAGGTCACCAATTTACTTTGGGAAACACGATTTATAATCTCAGACATAAATACTCAATTTTCCTGCATGGGATTCTTCCCAATGGGTTCAATCCTTTAATAGTTTTACTGACTTTTGGAAGCTGGGTATGCCAATGAGGTTACAACATCCCCAATTCCAATTTGGCCTCTTCGCTCATTAATTCCTGGGTCCAAGGTGGGTCAAAGGTAATTTCTACCTCCACATCTTTTAGTTCATCAATAGATTTAACCTTTTCTTCCACTTCCATAGGCAGAGACTCCGCAACCGGACAGTTCGGGGAGGTCAAAGTCATTAGAATCTTAACTTCATTGTCCTCGTTGACGAAAACATCATAAATTAACCCTAATTCATAGATATCCACAGGTATTTCAGGGTCGTAAATAGTTTTTAGGACCCTTACTATTTTTTCGCCCAATTCCTGAGTGTCTATAGTTTCTATTTCTTCGCTCATTATTTTAAATGTTTATCGCCCGCAAAAAAGGTTTTAAATAAAAATTCCTCAAGGCCGGACAAATTAATTTAATTGTGTTTGGTATGCCACCGCATATAATTTTAATTGCTTTATCATACTAACCAAGCCATTTGCCCTGGTAGGTGATAGATGTTCCTTTAGGCCAATTTCATCAATAAAACTGGTATCTGCGTCTATAATATCCTTAGGTTTTTGGTTGCTGAAGGCCCTGATCAAGATGGCAATGATGCCTTTGGTAATAATGGCATCACTATCGGCAGTAAAAACCAATTTATCGCCTTCCAATTCAGCATGAACCCAAACCTTGCTCTGACAGCCCTTAATTATATTGTCCTCCGTCTTATACTGTTCTTTGATCATTGGCAGCGATTTCCCTAGCTCTATCATATACTCATAACGCTGCATCCAATCCTCGAACATGGAGAATTCATCTACAATTTCTTCCTGTATTTCCTTTATACTCATATCCAAATTTTGTGCCCATTGTAAAATGGTAACAATTCACAGCAAAAATACAACAAGTAATTCTGCTTATCAACAATTTAAAAGATTGAAAACTAACCCAATGAAGTTAAGAAAGCATTGTCTTTGCCCTCCGTACGCTGGCTACCAATATATCCACTTCTTCCTTAGTGTTGTAAAAACTAAAACTCGCCCTCACTGTCCCAGGAATTTTATAAAAATCCATGATGGGTTGGGCACAGTGATGCCCAGTTCTTACGGCTACCCCCAATTTATCCAATATACTGCCAATGTCATAGGGGTGCAACCCTTCAATGTTAAAAGAAATAACAGCAGTCTTTTCCTTTAAATCCCCATAAATTTTTAATCCGTCTATAGCCAAAAGTTCTTTGGTTGCATATTCCAATAACTCGTGTTCGTACTGGGCAATGGCTTCAAATCCGATCGCATTCATATAGTCCAGGGCCGCGCCAAAGGCAATACCACCACATATATTTGGAGTGCCTGCCTCAAACTTATGGGGCAATTCGGCATAAGTGGTTTTTTCAAAACTTACTTCAGCAATCATTTCACCCCCACCTTGGTAAGGTGGTAATTTATTTAACCACTCTTCTTTACCGTATAACATTCCTACTCCGGTAGGCCCACACATTTTATGGGCAGAAACCACATAAAAATCCACATCCAATTTTTGTACATCGGCCTTAATGTGTGGTGCTGCCTGTGCACCATCTATTAAGACTGCAGCCCCCATTTTGTGGGCGGCCTCTATAATTTCCTGAATAGGGTTAACGGTCCCCAAAGCGTTGGATACATGATTACAGAAAACCAATTTGGTACGGTGCGACAACAATTTATGGTATTCCTCCATAATCAATTTGCCCTCCAATCCCATTGGAATTACTTTTAATACAGCTCCTGTACGTTCGCAAAGCATTTGCCAAGGCACAATGTTGGAATGGTGTTCCAGGGCAGAAACAATAATTTCATCCCCTTTTTTTAAGAAAGCGGCAAAACCATTGGCTACTAAATTAATACCATGTGTCGTTCCTGAAGTAAAAATAATTTCATGCCGCTTGGCAGCATTAAAGTGCTTTTGTATTTTCTGTCTTGCCTGTTCGTAAATGTCCGTTGCCTCTTGCGAAAGGGTATGCACCCCTCGGTGGATATTTGCGTTGTATCTACTGTAGTAATCCACAATGGCATCTATTACCTTTTGCGGTGTCTGGGACGTAGCAGCGTTGTCCAGATACACCAAAGGATACCCATTGACTTTTCTATTCAAGATTGGAAAGTCTTTACGTATTGTCAATATATCGAAAACAGTTTGTATCATGATAAAAATTCAATGCCTGGAATTAGAAGGAACATAAACTAATTATAGGTCGAACCCTAAACGAACGCCCAATTTGTTGGCAATAAGCTTGTTGATTCTCACTTTTAGTTCCGGGATCCGTACACTTTCCAAAACGTTGTTGGCGAAGGCGTACATAAGTAAGGCCCTCGCCTCCTTTTTAGGAATCCCCCTGGACTGAAGGTAAAATAAGGCCTCCTCATCCAATTGCCCTATAGTACAGCCGTGGGAACATTTTACATCATCTGCAAAAATCTCCAATTGCGGTTTTGTATTGATGGTGGCCTTATCGCTAACCAAAATATTATTGTTTTGCTGAAATGCATTGGTCTTTTGGGCAATCTTGTCAACAATAATCTTCCCGTTGAAAACCCCGGTGGCATTTTCTCCATAAATACCCTTATAATCCTGATGGCTTTCGCAGTTGGGCTGAATATGGTGCACCAAGGTATGGTGATCCACATGCTGCTTTTCCTCAATAATGGTAACCCCCTTCATGGTAGAATCTATACGTTCCCCATTTTGGTAGAAATTAAGATTGTTACGGGTCAATTTACCCCCAAAAGAAAAAGTATGAACGCTTACAACACTCCCGTCCTTCTGATCAATATAGGTATTATCTATCAGCGAGGCGCTGGTTAAATCGTTTTGAACCTTATAATAATCCACATTGGCATTCTTGGCCGCAAATATCTCGGTTACCGAGTTGGTAAACACTTCATTGGCCGTTAGACTCTGATGGCGTTCTATAATCTGCATTTCCGCATTTTCCTCTGCAATGATCAAATTTCTAGGCTGTAATAATAGCGCAGCTTCATTACCAGTTGAAAAATGAACAATCTCTATAGGCTTTTTCGGAATCTTATTTTTGGGTATATAAATATAAGCTCCCTCCCTGCTAAAAGCCGTATTTAACGAGGTCAAGGAATCATCCTTCGACGCTATTTTGTTGAAATAGACATCTATTATCTGCTTGTACATAGGTTTGTTCAATGCAGAGCTCATTAAACATACATCCACACCATCATGGGTAGTCTCTGACAGAAAGGAACTGTATACCCCATCTACAAAAACAATCTTGAAGGTATCTATTTCATGTAGAAAGTATTTTTTTACATCCCTGTATTCCAACATGCTCTCCTTTTTAGGAAAGATGCTGAAATCTATTTTCTGTAGTGTATTTAAGGAAGTGTATTTCCAGGCCTCCTCCTTTTTGGAAGGAAACCCCTTTGTCTCAAAATTCTTAATGGCCTCCGATCGTATATCGTGTACCGGATGATCTACATCCACACTATTTTCAAAAGCCAAGAATGAGGAAACTAATTTTTCTTTTAAATCCATCTTTTTTGCAAGTTGTAATGTCTAAATGTTAAATGTTCGAAAGTAATAAGTCTAATTATCCAAATACTTGATAAACCCACTTAACATTTTAGATATATTTTCAATTTTTTCCTTTAAAATAATAAACTCATCTTTCTCCAAATATCCTAAATCCAACGCTAAATACAATTGAGATCTTACCTCTCCCGCGGAAGCCTTTGAAATATATAGGAAATGAATAAATTCCCTATTTGTATTTCTTTCAAACCCTTCCGCAATATTGGAACTTATAGATACTGAAGCTCTCCTAATTTGTCTCTTTAAATCAAAATCCTTTTCAAAATCACCCTTATTCGTGTGCTCATAAATTGCTTAATTGAAATCCCTACTTTCTTTCCAAGCATTTATTTCTTCAAACGAATTTATTTTGGCCATCTTTAAAATGCTATCAGAAAGCAATTTTGACTTTTAAACTTTCAACATTGAACATAATAACTAAATAACAGTCTCCTGTTTCAACCAATCATATCCTTTTTCCTCCAGTTCCAATGCGAGGTCCTTGTTACCCGATTTTACAATCTTTCCATTGTGCAATACGTGAACAAAATCCGGTACTATATATTCCAATAAACGTTGATAGTGGGTAATAACTATAACAGCATTGTCCTTACTTTTTAATTTGTTTACTCCATTGGCTACAATACGCAAGGCATCAATATCCAAACCGGAATCCGTTTCATCCAAAATGGCCAATTTGGGCTCCAACATGGCCATTTGAAAAATCTCGTTACGCTTTTTCTCCCCTCCGGAGAATCCTTCGTTCAAGGAGCGTGACAAAAACTTTCTATCAATTTCCAAAAGTTCCGATTTCTCTCGGATCAATTTCAACATATCCTTGGCCGGCATATCTTCCAAGCCCTTCGCTTTTCTGGACTCATTAATGGCCGTTTTCATAAAATTGGTCACAGATACACCCGGGATTTCCACAGGATATTGAAAAGATAGAAATACACCCTTATGCGCCCTATCTTCAGGGGAGGTATCCTCCAAATTTTCACCTTCCAAAAACACCTCTCCTTCGGTAACTTCAAATTCTTCCTTCCCGGCAATTACAGCTGCCAAAGTACTTTTCCCTGAACCATTAGGTCCCATTATAGCATGTACCTCTCCAGCATTGACCGTTAGGTTTATTCCCTTTAAAATCTCCTTATCTTCTACACTAGCGTGTAAGTTGTTAATTTTCAGCATTGTTCTTAATTCTAATTATTTTAAATAATATGGTGCCTTGGGCATTTTATTAATATCTTCTCTTTAAGTTTTTAGCACTTATAATGGTAAAGACATTTCCTAAAGACTTCTTATTATTATAAATGCCAGCCTTTAGTAATTATTTTGTTTATCCTACAGATCCCTCTAAACTTATTTCCAATAACTTTTGGGCTTCCACCGCAAATTCCATTGGCAATTTATTCAGTACTTCCTTGCTAAAACCGTTTACGATCAAGGCAATTGCCTTTTCTGTATCTATCCCTCGCTGATTGCAATAAAATATTTGATCCTCCCCAATTTTACTGGTAGTGGCCTCATGTTCAATTTGTGCGGATTTGTTCTTCACTTCTATATAAGGAAAGGTATGTGCCCCACATTCGTTCCCCATAAGTAAGGAATCACATTGGGAGAAGTTCCTGGCATTATCTGCCCTACTGTTTACCTGCACCAATCCGCGGTAACTGTTTTGGGATTTACCTGCCGAGATACCTTTGGATATAATAGTACTCTTTGTATTCTTCCCTAAATGGACCATTTTGGTACCTGTGTCAGCTTGTTGAAAATTATTGGTTACGGCTATAGAATAGAATTCTCCAATAGAATTGTCCCCTTTCAGGATACAGGATGGGTATTTCCAAGTGACTGCCGAACCAGTTTCTACCTGTGTCCAAGATATTTTGGCATTCTTCTCGCACAATCCTCTTTTGGTAACAAAATTAAAAACGCCACCTTGACCGTCCTTGTTTCCAGGGAACCAATTTTGAACGGTTGAATATTTAATTTCGGCATCATCCAAAGCAATCAACTCTACCACAGCGGCATGTAATTGATTTTCGTCACGCGATGGTGCGGTACATCCTTCCAAATAACTCACATAACTACCTTCATCAGCAATAACCAGGGTTCTCTCAAACTGACCCGTACCGGCCTGATTGATTCTAAAATAAGTGGAAAGTTCCATAGGGCATCGTACGCCTTTTGGGATATAACAGAATGACCCATCGGAAAAGACCGCCGAGTTCAGGGCTGCATAAAAATTGTCCTTTTGCGGGACTACAGAACCTATATATTTTTTAACCAGTTCAGGATGTTCCTTAATGGCCTCCGAAATAGAACAAAATATGATTCCCTTTTCTGCAAGTGTCTTCTTAAAGGTGGTAGCGACAGATACCGAATCCATTACGATATCTACAGCAACCCCGGCCAGCTTCTTCTGTTCGTCCAAAGAAATCCCCAATTTTTTGAAGGTGTCCAATAATTCCGGATCTACCTCGTCCAAACTTTCGTATTTGGGCTTTTTATTGGGGGCGGAATAATAGGAAATAGCCTGAAAATCAGGTTTTTTATACTTAACATTTGCCCATTCGGGCTCCACCATTTCCTTCCAGATTTTAAAGGATTCCAATCTCCATAAGGTCATCCATTCGGGTTCTTCCTTCTTTTTGGAAATAGCAATCACTATTTCCTCATTTAAACCATTGGGAAACGTATCCGATTCTATATCTGTGTAGAAACCATATTCATACTCTTTGGTCTCCAGTTCTTTCTTTAATTCTTCCTCTGTATATGCCATTCTTCCTAATTTAACAATTGTTCAATGTAACAATTGGTGAATTACTTATCATCTCCAATGCACGCATTGGTACATTTTCACTTTTTGGTTATTATTACTTTATAGAGAAAAACTCTCTCCACACCCGCAAGTCCTTTGGGCATTTGGATTATTAAAAACAAATCCTTTGCCATTAAGTCCCCCGGAATATTCCAAAACGGTTCCTACTAGATAAAGAAAACTTTTTTTATCCACAACGATACGCACCGCATTGTCCTCAAAAATTTTATCGGTTTCTGTGGTCTTTTTATCAAAATCGAGTTCATAGGACAATCCACTGCAACCCCCGCTTTTTACACCTACCCGCACGTAATCTTTGCTGGCATCAAAGCCTCCCTCGGCCATGAGGGCCATTACCCTCTGCTTAGCTGTTTCAGATACTTTAATCATTCTTAATTGGATTTAATCTAAATAGTTTACAAATATACTACATAAGTAGGGTTTTACCATATTTCCTAACATTAATATAACGAATAGTCAAATCAAAAATCCTTATAACCGAAAAGATAGGGGAATGGGATACTTTATCCAAGCATTTGCCCGAGGGAACCTCGACTTTGAACTTATACCTTTCACCCACTTCAAAACCTAAAAACACCTTAAAAATAATTGTAGTATCCCAGAAAAAATAAATGGTAATATCAATAATAGTTCACCTCTAAACTAGATATCGCCATAACATAGATTTTGGATACATCATGTCCAAAATACGGCAATTGTAGAGTTCTTGGTACCCACCAAATATTCCAATTTGAAGTCCCAATAATTATTATTCACAACACAGCCCGTTCCACAAAAAGCGAAGCCAAATCAAGGTGTCCCTGCGCCTTCATATCATTCCTTTGGTCAGTAGAGAATTACATAATTACATGGCATTCCACAAAAATCACTACTTCTTCAATCCTGGGTTGTCAATCGGCATTTTGGTCATGGTATACCAGGTTTCCGTTGACCATAAGTGGGCATCATTTTCACTTTTAAAGGGCTTTAGAATGTGTATGTAGATCACCTTGTTTTCTTGAATACCATCAATCTCCAAAAATACTTTTTTCCTATCTTCAGATAGTTTCACCGATTTGATCTTAAGTTCTTCCTCTCCCAATTTTGGACCTCCATAATCCTCTGTAGCCTCATAATAGAATTGTTGCGCCTCAAAAGCATCGGCATTCACCAAATCATCAGAAGCTATCGGCTCGGTAAATTCAATTTCCATACCCCTGCTTTTAGCCCTTACCGCCAGCATTTCAAAAGTGGATTTTTCATTGTATTTAAATCGATGCAAGGCATACCATAGTCGCCCTTCATGCCTCCAATTGCCACCGGATCCAACCCCGCCGGCATATAGATCGCCATCAGGACCCCAGACCGTCCTATTTATTCCGGCATCCAATCCTTGAATAAAACGGAATACAGCACCCTGCTTAACACCATCGACCTCATCTATAAATACGCGTTTTATGCCACCATGGGTAACATCGCCATGAATCATTTGATCCTTATAAGGTCCGATATTCAAAATGGCAGGTTGACTTGGGGAATTGCTAATTTCGCCATGTGGAAGCCATACCAATGGGGGATCTTCCTTATAATCCTTAACCCGCTCCCAATCCGCATGTTTAAAGCCATAAAATTTACCATTTTCCACACGTACAATTTTACTTGTTGGTATCCAATTGCCCTGGTTATCGGCCACATAAAGTGCCCCATCAGGTCCTTCTGCAATACCATTGGGGGTTCTAAAGCCTTCGGCTATAACCTCAACTTCACTTCCGTCCTTGCTAATTCTTACTACCTTTCCCCTGTCCCTTACTTCTTTAAATTCCGAACCTAAGTCCGTTGCCAAAGTGGCATAAAAACCACCCTCCTTATATACCAATCCAAAGGCAAATTCATGATAATGTGAGGTAACGTTCCAGGAGTCACAAACTTTTTGATACTCATCTATTATCTCGTCACCATCGGTATCGATCAATTTGGTAAGCTCCTGTTTTTGCAACACATACAATTCCCCATCTACCATTTTAATTCCCAAAGGCTCGGCCAATCCCTTGGCTATTTGTTTTACTTCTATAGATTCAGGGTCTTCGGTATTATAGTTTTTCAAAATGTACACAGAGCCGGAGGCGTCCCAGGTACAGATGACCATTTTGTCTTCATCAATAAAGTCTATACCGCCTATCCTTGGATGAAATTCCGAGGGCTTGGCCTGAAACATGTCGAAAGACGGGTGCACCGCATTGAGTGGCATTTGATCTCCAGGCACGGTGCTGGATCGTTTTGATTCATAGGGCGTTAGTTTTCTAAACGCACTGGTATCGTGATAAAATACGGAATCCGGGACCACAGTAAACTGCTCGCCATCATCGGACCATTGAAGCGAAAGACCATAACCTCCGCCACCTTGTTGAAATTGCAGCAAAAATTCATTCCATCCCTTTTCCAAAACTGCCAATGCGTTTACGGCCTCAGCACCGTGATCACCTCTATTATCAATTATTTCGGAACCATTAAGCTTCAATACCGAACCATCATCACTAATTAGTCTAAATGTTTTGTTGGCCTTTTTATCTGATTTTATAAACCCTTTAAACTCCATATAGAAATGTTCGGTTATTTCTCCCAACACCCCGGAGGTAGGTAAATGAATAGCAGGAGCAATTCCGTTTAATATTGGTAAGGTGTTTTTGGTCAGTTCTTCATACAGATCCCCACTGTCATTTACCAAATAAAAACTTACCGCCGCCCCGGCCTGTTTCTCCCTTTTATCGCCACTCCTTCGATCCACATTATCCAGGCCAAAAGTGACATCCGGTGTGTTTAACGCGATATCCACACTTCTTTCCTGGGGTTCTGGCTCACCATCCAGAGACAAAATATAATAGGTCATATTCTGTGCTTCGGACCTTGGTATATCAGGATGGGCAGACATGGCGGTAGTGCCCCAATTTCCAGTTCCGCCCAATCTAATTTTGTCCGCCAGGGCATCAATGCTGGCCCAAGTAAAAGGATACCTACCAGCAATGGAATCATATGCTGGGCCAACCAGGTTTTCATTTTGAAGATGACAGGCACTGCAATCGCTACTTTCAACTATCTTCTTTCCACCGGCGATCATTCCGGTATCATCCGTAATTGGAACTTTCCAATCTGTCGGAACAGGATTAAAATACGTCTTAACCACCGCATTTTTGGCAAGCTCCAAACCGCTGTTTTGATCCTCCCTTTTTGCCCCTTTAAGGACTTCCTTGAATATCAATTCCTTGTCAACACCATAATTTAATACCGGCACCAATTCATTGGACGAACCTTCAAGAATAGCAAAGGTCCTTACCAATCCTGAACGGCCTTCTTCAAGGGCATACTCGGGAATTTCACGAAGCTTAACCGATTTTCCAGTTTTTGATATTAATTCGATGTCAATCCCCACTTGACCCTTGATCATGGAATAGCCCAAATAATTGATTATTGGAATTTCCAACCCCTTTTCGCCTTTTAGCCTCCATTGGGTTTGCTGGGAATCATCCTGCATATAGGCAAAACCAAAACTTGATGGCTGAATGCCATGGGCCGTAGTATATACTGCTCCCTCGTAATTAACCCCGCCTTGCCATACTTTGTACAAACTTCCTGTTTGCAGATCGTAGCAGGTATACAAATCTTTATTCAGGGCAACTGTCAACATCCTCGGCTGTTTATCCATGACCGATCTAAACACCCATGTATCAATTGGTCGATCATAGTTCACTTTAGGCTCACATGAGAAATTAACAATTATCAAAAACACAATAATGGGAAGACGGGAGAGCTTGGTATATTTCATTTTTTAGCTATATGTAGACTACTAAGTAAATAAGAGTACAAGATATAATAAGTTTGTTAATAATTTGACACTTGCTTAAACGATTAAAACCCAAAGTTAATTCATTTCATCGAAAGTGGTGGCGCTTACCACTATGATTGACTTTAGCAATAATAAATTGCCCATCTAAATCCACGAAAAACCTTCAGCTATAAAATAGTTTTAAGGTAAAAATTGATGATTTAACAAAATATGCAGAAAATTTATTAAAATATCCTTATGCTGATTACAAAAATTTAATTTAAATTCAAATCCATTTTAAAAAAATAGTAAAACTTTCAAAAATTATGTCCAAAAAAAAGACCGCATTTAGTAACAATTCGCGAAGAGATTTTATTAAAGGCACCGGCTTGGCAACTGCCGGATTTATGATTGTTCCAAGACACGTCTTGGGAGGGCCAGGTTATGTTGCCCCTAGCGACAAACTAAATATTGCCGGTATAGGTGCCGGTGGTAAAGGTAGAAGTGATATTTCATCCTTTGCAGAAAGTCCCAACGTTAATATTGTAGGGCTTTGTGATGTTGATGACAGACAGGCCGTTGAGTCCAGAAAATCCTTCCCAAAGGCTAAATACTATGCCGACTTTAGAAAAATGTTGGAAAATGAGAAGGACAATATTGATGCCGTGTCGGTATCAACTCCAGATCACAATCATGCCGTTGCCGCCTATATGGCCATGTCCATGGGCAAGCACGTTTACGTCCAAAAACCCCTAACACATGATATTTGGGAGGCAAGAATGCTTACCGAAGCTGCAAAAAAATTCAAGGTAGTTACCCAAATGGGCAACCAAGGTGGCTCTGGTGATGGGGTTCGAAAAATGAAAGAACTATATGACACAGGTATTATAGGTGATGTTCATACTGTAAAATGCTGGACCAATAGGGCCATTTGGCCACAAGCCTTACAGACCCCAACCAAAAAAGACAAAATACCAAAAGGATTAAATTGGGACCTTTGGCTGGGAACTGCTGAAATGCGCGATTATAACGATGCGTACCTTCCTTTTGATTGGAGGGGCTGGTCCGATTTTGGCACAGGTGCATTAGGTGACATGGCCTGCCATATTATGGACCCTGTATATAGAATACTTCCAATACTTTACCCAAACCAAGTTGAGTGTAGCGTTTCGGATTCTTTTAAAGGTAAATTTGAAACTGCAGATTATCCAAAGAGTTTCCCGAATTCCAGTAAAATACACTTGAGCTATCCAAGAACCGATGGTAAGGGTAATGTAAAAGTTACATGGATGGACGGTGGACTTCTTCCTGAAAGACCTGATGAAATGGGCGATGACGAAGCTTTGGGCAACTGGGATGGTGGAGTACTATTTATTGGTACAAAAGGTAAATTATTGGCCGATTGTTATGGCGCCAATCCAAGATTGCTTCCATTGTCGTTAAACGAACAATTTGAAGTAGCAGAAACCATTACCAGGGTTCCGGAAGGTCATTACCTACAATGGGTAAATGCCTGTATAGCAGGTTATGGCAATGCCGAAACCAGTTCTTCATTCGATTATGCCGGTCCGTTTACGGAGAGTATCCTTATTGGCAACCTAGCACTTAAGGCCTATTTTGAAGTAGACCCTAATGCCGATCAGAGCAGTTTCTGGGGAGGTTCAAAATACAACGGAAGAAAACGCTTGTTGTGGGATGCAGAAAATATGAGGGTTACCAATTTTGAAGCTGCCAACAAATATGTAAAACGTAACTATAGAGCCGGATATTCTTTGGGATAGACCACTTAGTTATAACTTGAACAAATAACGCCAGACCGGTTAAGTATACCATAAATACTTATTCGAGTCTGGCGTTCTCATGGTTATTTGATCCAAAATGGGAATATAATGGATTTACTACTTATTTTTGCAGCATGATAGAAGACAAGAATCAAGAAAAGACGGGACTGGATCAATTGGGAGAGTTTGAATTGATAAAACATCTTACCAAGAATTTCACCTTACAAAATACTTCCACTATAAAAGGTATAGGCGATGATGCCGCAGTTTTGGATTTTAAGGACAAAAAAGCTGTAATATCTACTGATCTATTGGTTGAGGGTGTACATTTCGACCTCAGCTTTATGCCCCTTAAACATTTAGGCTATAAGTCGGTCATGGTAAATTTGTCCGACATATATGCCATGAACGCCACGGCCACCCAAATAACCGTTTCCATTGCCGTTTCCAATAGATTTCCTTTAGAAGCTCTTGAAGAATTTTACAGTGGGGTTGCCCTGGCCTGTGAAATCTACAAGGTAGACCTAGTAGGTGGTGATACCACTTCCTCTACCAAAGGTATGTTGATCAGTGTTACCGCTATAGGTGAAGCCAAGGAAGAAAACCTAGTTTACAGAAGTGGTGCCAAACCCAACGATCTTCTAGTGGTTTCCGGCGATTTGGGCGGAGCTTATTGTGGTTTGCAAGTGTTGGAAAGGGAAAAGGAAGTGTTCAAGGTAAATCCTAACAATCAACCAGATCTATCGCCCTACACCTATATTGTGGAACGCCAATTAAAGCCCGAAGCCCGAAGGGATATTAAAGGCCTGCTGGAAAACCTGGAGATCCTTCCTACCGCTATGATCGACATTAGTGACGGACTTTCCTCTGAAATTTTGCATATATGTGATAAAAGCGAAGTTGGCTGCAATTTATTCGAGGATAAAATTCCGTTGGACCCCACAGTTATCTCTGCCTGTGAAGAATTTAAAATAGACAGTACCTTAGTGGCCCTTAGTGGCGGGGAGGATTACGAACTATTGTTTACTATAGACCAAAAGGATTTTCCAAAAATAAAAGGGAATCCACATTTTACGGTAATAGGACATATGACCGATAAGAATGAAGGCGTTCATTTGGTTTCTAGGAGCAATACTAAAATTCCTATTACTGCACAGGGTTGGAATTCTTTTTCATAAAACAAAGGGTGCAAATTGGGATATCTAGAAAAAAAGAATTCCCGAAAATCCAGGACGGTCCTTACTTAACTGTCATGGGGCGCAGGACAGCCAAGAATATGGGCGTTCTTTTAATTTACGGGAATAACTTCAAAAACTCCGATACCGCTTAAGGTCGGAATTTAGTTGCCAAGCATGGTTTAAGCTACCTGTTGGGTAGCCCTATGTCTTTTCTGATAAATATCTTGTAAGGTATTGTTTATATCCTGCAATTCTGGAGTTAAGTTCGAGAGATTTCCTCTAACATCCGTAGTTACTTCCTTATTGCAATGAACACATTTGTATTCCTTGATATGTGATGTAACCTTTTTGGATACTATATAGTGGTGTCCAAAGATGCTGCAGCAAATGGCGCTGAATTTTGTTCCATAATCTGTGATTACTTTCTTCATAATGCAGGTTTTTTAGGTGGCATTGGTAAGGCTTAGGGAACCGTAAAATGCAAAGATTAAACTTTATGTTAATTGGAGAAAGCACTTATTAAATGACTTTCAGATAATTAACGCCAACACAAGTCGTTTTATTGGGTGATAACTGTTTTTTTTGCGTTTTTTTAAAGTAAAATTTAATTTTTTCGACCAACTGCACTTATTGAGCGTTTATATACCCAATTAAACTAAATGGTTTTTAAACTATCTTTCGCCCAAAATTGCGATAATGCCTAAAACAAAGGAAACACTGGTTACCTCTTTTGCGTTGTTCTCATTGTTTTTTGGTGCTGGGAATTTAATCCTGCCCCCACTGCTGGGATTTCAGACTGGAAATTATTGGTGGCTGGTGGCTCTGGGGTTTGCCATGTCTGCGGTCCTGGTACCCATATTGGGAATTTTTGCCCATGCCAAATTACAGGGCACCATTTACGACTTTGGGAAAAAGGTCTCCCCTAAGTTTAGTCTAATCTATTCTTTATTGATCTATGCCATTTCCATAAGCTTGCCCTCTCCACGTACAGCTTCCGTTACCCATGAAATAGCGGTGCAACCCTTCTTTGATACTTCTGCCCTTCTTACTAGCATCCTATATTTTTCCATGGTTTTTATCTTCGTATTAAATCGATCTAAAATATTGGATATACTGGGTAAATCACTAACACCCGCCATCATCTTAATTTTGGTTTTCATAATCGTTGCAAGCTTGTTTACGCTCGACTTGAATTTTGGAAACACCGAAATAACCAGCCCGTTCAGCGATGGCGTTTTAGAAGGATATCAAACATTTGATGCGATTGGTGCCGTGGTAGTGGGTGGAGTAATCATTGTCTCCATCAACCTAAAATCCAAAGCATCCTATAAAGATAAAAAAGTTTTGGTCCGCAATGCCGGCTGGCTGGCCGGCTTAAGCCTATTTATAATTTACACCGGCCTTATCCTTACTGGAGCCTTGAACCATTCCAATTTTGAATTGAACATCAGCAGAATAGAATTGCTTACCGGAATTAGTAAACAGAGCCTAGGCAATAACGCCAATATTTTCCTTAGCATATTAGTAAGTCTTGCCTGTTTCACCACCGCCGTAGGCATTGTTACAGGAACAGCTGATTTTATAAAGGACCAACTCCCCAAATATAATCAAGCCTACCTGCTAACGGCTATCATGGGATGCCTTCTTGGGATTGTTATGGGGCAGTTTAATGTGGCCTATATTATCACGGTGGCCTTTCCTGCACTAATGTTTATTTACCCCATTACCATTATATTGATATTATTGAATGTAATGCCAGAAAAATGGGCCTCACCAATGGTGTTTAAGGCGGTGGTAATCACTACAGTCATTTTTAGTATCCCAGATTTTTTGGGCAGTTTGGGAAACTTGGCCCCTAAAAAGGAAGTTTTTGACTGGATACCTTTTAGTGCCTACCAGTTGGGCTGGGTATTGCCAGCTTTGTTGGCATTTGTGATTTCGAATGTAGTAGAAAAAAGTGAGTTAGTTGGATAATAAAAAGAGCTGGCAGAACCAGCTCTTTTAAGACATCATATACCGCAATAACCCAAATCTAGGTATTCATTAGTTCCTCGATCTCCTCCACTTCAATAGGAATATTTGCCATTAGGTTAAAAGGAGCACCTTTTTCTTGGATTACCACATCGTCTTCCAATCTTATGCCCATCTTTTCATCAGGGATATATATCCCGGGTTCTACCGTATAGACCATGTTGGCCACCATAGGTGTTTTTAAAGCCCCATAATCATGGGTATTCAATCCAATATGATGGCTGGTACCATGCATAAAGTATTTTTTATAGGCAGGCCAGTCCTTATCCTCATTTTGTACATCGGCCTTATCCAGCAAGCCCAGTCCCAATAGTTCGGAAGTCATTAATTTACCTACTTCCTTATGATATTCCCCCCACATAGTACCAGGTACCAACATGGCCGTAGTATCATTCTTTACCCGTAGTACGGCTTCATAAACAGCTTTCTGCCTTGGCGTAAATCTGCCGTTGACGGGAATGGTACGGGTTAGATCGCTGGAATAATTGGCATACTCAGCTGCTACGTCCATCAACAACATATCCCCATCCTTACATTCGCGGTTGTTTTCTATATAATGCAGTACATTGGCATTGTTGCCCGAAGCAATTATAGGAGTATAGGCAAACCCTTTGGACCTATTACGGATAAATTCATGTAGTAGTTCTGCTTCGATTTCATACTCCATTACCCCTGGATTTACAAATTGCAATAGACGCCGGAATCCCTTTTCGGTAATATTGCAGGCGGTCTGCATCAGGTCAATTTCCTCAGGCTCCTTCACCCCTCTAATTTCCTGTAAAATTGGACTGCTCTTGGCCCATTGGTGTGCAGGAAAATCCTGTTTGCATTTTATAATAAACCTATCTTCCCTGGTTTGGGTCTCTACAGCCTGACGGTAATGTTCATTGGTATTAAAATAAACCGTATCTACTTCTGTCATTAGGTCAAAGAATATCTTATCAAAATCCGTTAACCAATAAACCGTTTCTATACCTGAGACTTCGGTGGCTTTATCTTTGGTCAATTTTTCCCCTTCCCAAACGGCTATATGCGCATTGGTCTCCCGAACGAAAAGAACCTCTCTATGTTTTTTGTCAGAGGCATCCGGATACAACAATAAAATGGTCTCTTCCTGATCGGCACCACTTAAATAAAATAAATCCCTATTCTGTTCAAAGGGCATGGTGCTGTCGGCACCAATGGGATAAACGTCATTCGAATTAAAAACAGCAATACTTTTTGGCTTCATTTTGGCCATAAATTTCTTGCGGTTCTTTATAAACAAATTGTTCTCTATTTGTTGATATTTCATGTTTATGCTTTTGCTGCCAAATTTAATAAAATAGGAAAGGCTTTACCCACAAACCGTTAAATGAATTTTAAAAACAGCCCTTTCCATGCATGGAAATTTCAATTTATCATATCTTCGCCTTTCCATTTTGTAAAGAAGTAGCAACCTGTCCAAATTTATAATGCTCCTCATAATCTGGCTATCATTATGACCAAATTTTCGCTCTTAGTATTTATCAGTGCAGTTACCCTAGGTTGGGCGCAAACCAACAATTCTGCCGTTACCACGGACGATTACTTAAAAGTCCTAAGGAATAATATTACCGGGGAACAGGCTTATGAAACCACGGCATTTGTTGAACAGCTTTGGCGCGTGGTAGGCAATGAAGGTTTTAACAAAAGCATCCATAAGGTTGCGACAGCCTTGGAAGCCACAGGCTATATCTTGGAAGAAAAGGCATCCAATACCGATCGTTTTACCTATAGAATCGAAAAAAGACCATTAGTACAACCCACTTGGGAAATTTTAGACGCAAGTATTACCCTTGCTGGAGATAATGAACCTTTGTTGTCCTATGCTTCCAATAGAAATATGGTATATATAAATTCAACTTCGACCCCCAAAACTGGAACCACTGCCGAAGTAATTTATGTTGAAGGCTTGGATAATCTTCAAAAGCTGTCCATAAATGGGAAAATTATTTTTGCGGAAACCAACGCCATTGAAATTTATAAAGAAGGAGTTTTAAAACAAGGAGCCCTTGGAATTCTGAGTTATGACAATCCGGCCTATTTACACCCCCAGAAAAACGTGAATTCCATTCAATTCCGAAGCTTGCCCTACGACCCAAAAAATACATGGGGCATTGCCCTTTCCTATAAGGCCAAGGAAAAGCTGAAGACTGCCTTGGAAAAAGGAAAAGTATATACCAAAGTAGCCATTTCTAGCAAAATATACCCTTCAGAAGAGCTAACCTTGGTAGCCAATATAAAGGGCTCCGAAATTCCAAAGGAACGATTTGTCTTCAGTGCCCATGTGCAGGAACCCGGAGCCAACGATAATGCTAGTGGAGTGGGTGCCCAATTGGAAATGGCCACAGTTGCCGCCAAATTAATCAAAAAAGGCGGCATTGATACGCAGCGGACCATGACCTTTCTTTGGGGTGATGAAATTGTATCAACAAAAAGATATCTTTTAGAAAATTCTGAAAGAGCGAAAAACATTAAATGGGGATTAAGTTTGGATATGGTTGGGGAAAACACTGCTATTACCGGAGGTTCTTTTTTGATCGAAAAAATGCCAGATCCCAGTGCCATTTGGACCAGGGGAAAAGACAAGCATACGGAATGGGGAGGTAAGTCGCTCTCCCTAGAGGATATGACACCACATTATTTAAATGACTATACGATCCATAATTTTATGAAACAGGGGAAAACTGCCCAGTGGGAGGT
The DNA here is from genome assembly GCF_023015905.1 of Arenibacter sp. F20364. Classification (GTDB taxonomy): domain Bacteria; phylum Bacteroidota; class Bacteroidia; order Flavobacteriales; family Flavobacteriaceae; genus Arenibacter. The sequence goes on from NZ_JALKBD010000011.1 coordinate 165,148, forward strand.
TAAAACCAACCCCTATGAGGGTGGTAGTGACCATACCCCATTTTTGGAAAACAATATTCCCGGATTGCTGCTTTGGCATTTTACCGATCAGTTTTATCATACCGATAATGACCGAATAGACAAGGTATCACAGGAAACTCTTAAAAATGTGAGTATTGCTGCCTTGGCAAGTGCCCTAACTTTAGTGAACGGTGATTCCTATACGGCTGTGGATATTGTTCAAATAGTCAGGGATGCCGCAACGAACCGACTATCAGCGGAATTTTTGCTCGGCGAGAAATCAATTAAATCCGGGAATTCGGTAGAAAAGGAAGTATCCATAATGAAGGCCTGGAAAGATTGGTATTTAAAGGCCATCGCATCCACTACCGACTTGGCATCCCCAGAGAACACGGTAATTTTGGATAAAGCCATTTTAGAGGCCCAAGCCATTATTGAGGGCCAGTCCAAAATGTTTATTGAGGAATTGGAGAAATGAGGTTAGCAGCATATTTTTAGTTTGTACAAAAAAAGCGAATAGGCTTCCAGCACTTCCCTCTTAAAACCATTAGGCTATTTGATCTATATTGACCATTATCATAAAGCTCCAGAGCAATGCTGCCCATAACCAAAGAATAAACACATATGAAGCAATAAGCAGTGCTTTGGATTGGGTTATTTTTTGAATATAGTACCATGCCACCGCGCCAAACACAAAACCAAAAGACCACAACATCCCTACCATGATAACACTGGGCCACACCCAATCGCCAGTCCAATCATTTAAGGTAGGATAGGATGAAAACAAGAAAGAAACCGGATAATATAACAAACTTCCCAAGACCCCCATACTCAAAAGACCCAATACTGCAGTTATAAAAAACGCAACTAAAGAGAATTTAATATTAAAAGACCAGCTTTTCCAGAATACCATTCAATTATTCCAATTTATATTTCGGTTAATCTTTAACGCTTGTAAACCGATAAAAGTATGGGCCTACCAAATGATATTGAGCAATTTAACAGGAAAAAACCTTCATAATAAACTAAAAGTACATTGAGATTCTGAGTTAGCACTTTTCTCCAAATCACCGTTCCAATTACATATGCTTGCTGAATTACAAGATATTAACAATGATTGCTCAAGGAAAATATTTCCATTATCCAACTATTTCTGAAATTTGACAAAAAAAGATTTTCTAATATTTCCTTACTTTAATTGTGGATTTCTTTAAATTGGTTCTAAATACTGTACATAAATTCAACAAAATTTGTTGGTAACTCGTTTGTGGAGTAAATTTGCAATCAAAACAAATAACTAATGAGTGGATTTCTAAACTCTTCTATAGGCAGAAAGTACACCATGGCCCTTTCCGCCTTTTTCTTAATGATTTTTATCCTTCAACATTTTGCCATTAATATCCTATCTGTACTAAGTCCGGATACTTTTAATGAAACCTCACATTTTATGGGTACCAATCCCTTGGTACAATACGGGTTGCAGCCTGTATTGCTTTTTGGGGTTATTTATCATTTTGTTATGGGATTTATATTGGAAATAAAGAATATAAATGCCCGTGCCATCAAGTATGCCAAAAACAATGGTGCTGCCAATTCCACTTGGATGAGCAGGAACATGATATGGAGCGGTGGCTTTATCCTTGTTTTCTTGATCATTCATTTCTTGGATTTCTGGTTTCCTGAAATAAACACAAAGTATATTCAAGGGGACATGTCTGGCCTGTTAGCCGATGGTGAAGGTTACCGTTATTACGAAGAACTGGTCCACAAATTTGAGCCTATATGGAGGGTTGCCCTTTATTGTATAGGTTTTGTGTTTCTTTCATTGCACCTACTTCATGGCTTTAGTTCAGCATTTCAGTCTGTTGGTGCCAACAATAAATATGTAAAAGGGTTAAAAGGATTTGGAAAAGCATATGCTGTTTTAATTCCGTTAGGATTTATTTTCATTGCACTTTTTCACCATTTTAACCATTAATAATACAATTCTATGTCTGTATTGGATTCTAAAATACCAAAAGGCCCATTAAAGGATAAATGGACTACCTATAAGGATAAAATAAACTTAGTTAATCCTGCCAATAAGCGAAACATCGACGTTATTGTTGTCGGTACCGGTCTTGCAGGAGGTTCTGCTGCTGCAACCTTGGCCGAGCTAGGTTATAGGGTTAAGGCATTCTGCTATCAGGATTCCCCCCGAAGGGCGCATTCCATTGCGGCCCAGGGTGGTATTAATGCTGCTAAAAATTATCAAGGGGATGGGGATTCTACCTATCGCTTGTTCTATGATACCGTAAAAGGTGGGGACTACCGTTCCCGAGAGGCAAACGTGTACCGTTTGGCAGAGGTGTCTACCAATATCATTGATCAATGTGTGGCACAAGGGGTGCCTTTTGCCCGTGATTACGGTGGATTATTGGATAACCGCTCGTTTGGTGGTGTTTTAGTTTCGCGTACTTTTTATGCCAAAGGACAAACAGGCCAGCAATTGTTGTTAGGAGCCTATTCCGCCATGAACAGACAAATTGCCCGTGGTAAGATAGAAATGTTTAACCGCCACGAAATGCTCGATGTGGTAAAGGTAAATGGCAAGGCACGTGGTATTATAGCCCGTAACTTGGTTACCGGTGAAATTGAACGACACTCTGCGCATGCAGTAGTAATTGCCTCCGGAGGATATGGAAATGTTTATTTCCTTTCTACCAATGCCATGGGGTCCAATGCCACCGCGGCCTGGAAAATACACAAAAAGGGGGCATTTTTTGCCAACCCATGTTATACCCAAATTCACCCTACCTGTATCCCAAGATCTGGAGACTATCAATCCAAACTGACCCTGATGTCCGAGTCATTGCGTAACGATGGCCGTATATGGGTTCCAAAAAAGATGGAGGATGTGTTGGCCATTAGGGAAGGAAAATTAAAACCAACCCAATTGAGCGAGGATCAAAGGGATTACTATTTGGAAAGAAGATATCCTGCCTTTGGTAACCTGGTACCACGTGATGTGGCCTCCAGGGCAGCGAAAGAAAGATGTGATGCCGGTTTTGGAGTAAACGCTACTGGGGAAGCTGTATATCTGGATTTTAAATCCGCCATTGAAAGGTACGGTTTGGAACAGGCAAAAATCCAAGGAATTCAAAGTGCTTCCAAAGAAAAAATTACTGAGCTGGGTGAAGCAGTTGTAGAGGAAAAATATGGCAACCTGTTTCAGATGTACGAGAAAATCGTAGATGAAAACCCGTATAAAACTCCAATGATGATCTATCCAGCAACCCATTATACTATGGGCGGTGTTTGGGTAGATTACAACCTAATGACCACCGTTGAAGGTTTATATTGCATAGGCGAGGCCAATTTCTCCGATCACGGTGCCAACCGTTTGGGAGCATCTGCCTTAATGCAAGGCTTGGCCGATGGTTATTTTGTATTGCCATACACTATTGGGGATTACCTGTCCCATGAAATTAGGACCGGAAAAATTCCAACCGATACGCCAGAATTTGACCAAGCCGAAAAAGAGGTAACCGAAAAAATCAATTTCTTTGTCAACAACAATGGATCCCATTCGGTAGATTATTTCCATAAACGTTTGGGCAAGGTTATGTGGGATAAATGCGGTATGTCCCGAAACGCTGAAGGCCTAAAAGAAGCCATTTCAGAAATCAAGGCAATCCGTGAAGAATTTTATAAAGAAGTAAAAGTCCCCGGATCAGCCAATGAAATGAATCCGGAATTGGAGAAAGCAGGACGTGTAGCAGATTTCTTGGAATTGGGCGAATTGTTTGCCAAGGATGCCCTAATGCGAGAGGAATCCTGTGGTGGACATTTCCGCGAAGAGTCGGTAGAAATCGATGGAGAGCAAAAAGGGGAAGCAAAACGTAACGATAAAGACTATGCGTTCGTAGCAGCCTGGGAATACAAAGGGGAACCTTCAGATGCCGTTTTGCACAAAGAGCAATTGGAATTTAAGGATATAGAGTTAAAACAAAGAAGTTACAAATAGGTGTTTGTAAAGAAAAAAGAGAAGAGAAAAAAGACTTAATGGCCTTTCGTCAGCGACATAATTATAAAAATTTGAAAATCTGGCAATTGGGGTTAGAAATTGCAAATGATATTTCTGATATTTTGCAGGAATTTCCCAAGCACGAAAAATTTGATTTGAGTAATCAATTAAGCCGTTGTTCAATTTCGATGCCGAGTAATATAGCTGAAGGATCTGCAAGAACAGACAAGTCATTTTCTTATTTTCTCGATATTTCTTTAGGTTCATCATTTGAATTTGGCACTCAATTATTAGTTGCACGCCACAGAAAATATATAGACGAACAAACTTTAGAAAAGTTAGAAGTAAAGAATGAGGAATTCCAAAAAATGACAATGGGATTCCAAAATAGTTTGCAGTGATAAAGAGGTCTATTTTCTTAACTCTTATTTCTGTATTCTGTAACTAAACTTTGATTACAAAACTTAATTATGAAGATTCCGAAAGGAGCTTTTTATTAACAAGAACAATATGAATCTTACATTAAAAATTTGGAGACAGAAAGGACCACAGGACAAAGGTAAAATGGTCGATTATAAAGTGACTGATATTTCAGAACACATGTCTTTTTTGGAAATGATGGACGTTTTAAACGAACAGCTAACCAATAAAGGGGAAGAGCCTGTTGCCTTTGACCATGACTGTCGCGAAGGTATTTGTGGTATGTGCTCTATGTATATCAATGGAGAAGCCCATGGACCCGATAGAGGGGTTACCACATGTCAGTTGCATATGAGAATGTTCAAGGATGGTGACACCATTACCATTGAACCATTTAGGGCAAAAGCCTTTCCGGTTATCAAGGATTTGGTCGTTGACCGTAGTTCTTTTGATCGTATTCAACAGGCTGGTGGTTTTATTTCCGTCAACACCTCAGGTAATACAGTCGATGCCAATGCCATTCCTATTGATAAGCACGCGGCCGATGAGGCCATGGATGCCGCTACCTGTATTGGTTGTGGGGCCTGTGTAGCTAGTTGTAAAAACTCTTCGGCTATGTTGTTTGTAGGGGCCAAAGTATCCCAATACGCATTACTTCCACAAGGACAGGTAGAAGCAACGGACCGAGTTAAAAATATGGTTGCCCAAATGGATTTGGAAGGTTTTGGAAACTGTACCAATACCGGTGCTTGCGAGGTGGAATGTCCGAAAGGAATTTCCCTGGAAAACATTGCCCGTATGAACAGGGAGTATTTCAGTGCCAGTATAAAAGGCTAGTACGATAGTACGGGTACGGATTAAAATATAATTTATTATCCACAGAAACAGACCCCATCCCTTTTCAGGAATGGGGTTTTTGTTTACTCATATTTTAAAAATCCAGTATCTTTAAGTATGAAGAAAGAATATCAGGAAGAAAGGATAATTGTCCCACGCTTTAATGAAGAGTCCGGCTTCTATACCACGCCGCAACGCTCCAAGATGATGGGAAAGATACGAGGTAAAAACACCATCCCAGAATTGAAATTTAGAAAGGCCCTCTGGGCCGAAGGATACCGGTATAGGATAGACTACAAAAAGTTGATCGGTAAACCGGATATAGTCCTAAAAAAGTACAAAACGGTTATTTTCATTGATGGGGAATATTGGCACGGCTACAACTGGGAAGAAAGGAAACAAAAAATTAAAACCAATAAAGAGTTCTGGATTCCGAAAATTGAACGTAATATTCAAAGAGACCAAGAAGTTAACCATGAACTACGACAGTTGGGCTATACGGTTTTTCGCTTTTGGGAACGGGAAATCAAAAAAGAACTGGACCAATGTCTAAATCAAGTTATTCTCCATTTACAAGCACAGCAATCCTAACCTACTTATAAAAATTTTAAACGATCTTCAATGCCCAGGTATAAACACAAAATATTCTCCAAACTGCCCAAAGTTAAAACTACGATTTTTACCACTATGGGCCAATTGGCTCAGAAGCACAGTGCCATAAATCTTTCCCAAGGCTTCCCCAATTTTGAGCCCGATCCTTCCTTGATAGATTTGGTAACACTGGCCATGAAACAGGGATACAACCAATATGCCCCCATGGCCGGGGTAATGGAACTACGGGAAATGATTTCCGAAAAAGTTGAACGTCTCTACAATAGGCATTATGACCCAGACAAGGAAATTACGGTAACTATTGGCGCCACTCAGGCTATTTTTACCATCATTTCGGCATTTATTCGCAGTGGAGATGAGGTAATCGTTTTTAAGCCAGCATACGATTGTTATGAGCCTGCAATAGCAGTTAATGGAGGCATTCCGGTTTTTGTACAACTAAACAATACCGATTTTAAGATAGATTGGAAGGTTTTTCGTTCCAAACTTACCCCCAAGACCAAAATGGTCATCATAAACACTCCCCACAATCCCAGCGGTACCATTTTCTCCAAGGAAGATTTGCTTGAACTGCAAAGGTGCCTTGAAAATACTGATATCATTGTTATAAGCGACGAAGTATACGAACATATTGTATTTGATGGTCAGGAACATGAAAGTGCTTCTAAATTTGACGGACTTGCCTCCCGCACCTTTGTGTGTGGTTCCTTTGGAAAAACCTTTCATATTACCGGTTGGAAAATGGGATATTGCGCGGGTCCGGCCGAACTGATGCACGAATTCCGAAAAACCCATCAATTCAACGTGTTTAGCGCGGACCATGCCGTTCAAAAAGCTTTGGCCACATATTTAAAATACCCTCAACGCTATTTGGGTTTAAACCAATTTTATCAAGAAAAACGGGATTTATTCCTTCAAGGATTATCTACCTCAAGATTTAAAATAAAACCTTCCCAAGGTACTTATTTCCAATTAGTGGATCATAGTGATATTACACAAGAACCGGACGAAGTCTTTGCCGAACGCCTGGTAACGGAACACAGAATAGCCAGCATTCCCATTTCCGGGTTTAACACTAAAGGGATCGACAATCACTTAATAAGATTCTGTTTCGCCAAAACTGACGAAACTCTGAAAAAGGCCACCGAAATTCTCAGCAAGCTGTAAATAAAATTATTTTGTGAAAAACCTCGTTTAAATATCCAGCCGCAATAGCCAATCCGTTTGCTCATCACTTCCAATAAAATAGGGATGGCTCCCAAACTTATAGAACCCCAGTCTTTGATAAAATTTAATGGCCTTGGGATTGTGTTCCCAAACACCGAGCCACACATAATACCTATTTTTAGCTTTGGCCATGGATATTACCTGCGCCAGTATCCACTCCCCAATTCCCTGGCCTTGAAATTCGCTCAATACATAGATACGCTCCAACTCTATGGACTCCCTGTCCTTAATATCGGATTGGGCTTCATTTTCATTCAATTTTATGTATCCCACCAAACTGGAATCCTTATAAATAAAATAATAGCACTAGTGTCCCATTAAAATTGGGACGTTTTAAAAATTAAATAAATTTGGCCCATTAAGCCTATTTCGTTCTTTGTCATTTTGAAATTTAGTTTT
>NZ_JALKBD010000120.1 GCF_023015905.1 Arenibacter sp. F20364
TGGCGTTAAATTTACATAACAAAACAACGCATCATGAAAACGCTTTTTACTTTAATTTTTGTTCTTTTTATCGGAGTAGCTGCACAAGCAAATAATACTGACCAAGAAGTGAAAGTTGAAACTATTGCCATGAGTATTGTAACTACTACCCAAAATGAAGTTTCTGTAAAAAACGAAAACAAAGTAGCCCGTTTGTACATGTTCAAAAATTCCAGGGTAAAAAAAGAATTGTCTTTCTCTACTAAATTGAACAAAGCTAAATTGGCTTAATATTTCAGGCACCGTATTGGATAAGGAGTGGAAATTTTCTCTTACCTGAATTAAATGTATCTGGTTAAACTTTTGATTACAACACCTATCTGGTCATAATAGTTTTTCACACTGCAATTATATAGTGATCCCTCTAAAGATTAAGCGGCATTCAAATTTGGATAACAAGGGGTAGGTTATTGCAAATGATCGAGAGTTGAATTTTAAAGATTTATACTCTAAAGCTTTGATGTCTATTTGTTACCCGCTTTTTAATTGATTTCAAGTTATTGCTAGCATATGGAGACCAAGGATGACGCAACTATGAAGGAACTCATTAACATTGGTATAAATGGAATCGTTTTACGGGGGAGGCCACTAATAGGTTATCTTAATTCATAAGTTTTTTACTACAAAATGTGATTGATTGTGGTTGGTTGGGCTTTAAAATCTGTAAGAATTACCGATTAAATACCTATATCATCGATTAGTGTTTTGGAGCCCGGTTTTCACTCATCGAGCATTTGGTGCACTTTATCGGGAGATTTGTCAGATACCGAAAAATAAGGGGGTTTAAACGAATTGTGACCTATACAGGGGTGCATGTGGCGTTAAATTTACATAACAAAACAACGCATCATGAAAACGCTTTTTACTTTAATTTTTGTTCTTTTTATCGGAGTAGCTGCACAAGCAA
>NZ_JALKBD010000121.1 GCF_023015905.1 Arenibacter sp. F20364
ACTATACGGATGCCCTTGAGAAATTCTTGAGCGACAAGGGGAATGCGGAAAAATTGCTTGCCCAAGGCGAATATAAACGGCTGGATACCGATCCGGCAAAAACAGCTGCACTCATGTTAACGGCACAGGTGATATACAATCTGGATGAAACAATTACTAAAGAGTGATGATGATTGAAATAAGAATTATTATGTTTTTTAAAATGATTCGTTTTGGTAGACCTAGACCAATTAAAATCGTTTATCAATAATATAGGGAATAGGAAAATAGTGTTGTAACAGGAATGTTCAGTAGAGTTTTCTTGAGTATTATGAAAATAGCCAAGTTAATTATGAAAAGTTTAAACCCTTAATTCAAAATATGTTATTATTTTAGTATAAATAATATAATATATGTAAAATGAGAAGTTGTATCCTCTGACTGAGGATATTGGGCTTTTGGCCTTTACCTCTTGGAATTTCAATAGATGAATTTAAAGTTCCCGAATGAAACAAAAAGTTAGTATAGTATTGATTTTATTGGGCCTGGCAGCCTTGTTGTTTGCCCTTAAGTCGGGGTTTTTCAAATCCTCGGACGACGGGTACGTGAACCAGAAGCTGCCCGAGGTCGTTGACTATAACTTCCATATAAAGCCGATACTTTCGGACAATTGCTATACCTGCCATGGACCTGATGCCAACAAGAGGAAGGCCGGCCTTCGTCTGGACCTGGAACAGGCGGCACTTTCGGAACTGCCGGAGAATCCGGGGAAATATGCCGTTGTTGCGGGCAGGCCCGGCAACAGTCTTTTGTACCGGCACGTAATCTCGGACGATCCAAAACTACTGATGCCGCCACCGGATTCGCAATTGGCCCTGAATTCGTATGAAAAGAAGCTATTGAAGAAATGGATAGAACAGGGCGCCAAGTTCGAGAAGCACTGGGCCTT
>NZ_JALKBD010000122.1 GCF_023015905.1 Arenibacter sp. F20364
TTTTCCTTGCATACATTAAGTTACGAAATCGACCTCTTTTTAATATTAAGCCAATATTAATTTTTCATAACTTGTGCAACAGGCACAATACCTATCGCTACATTTCCATCCTCTAGTAGTCTTGTATGGTTTAAGACTTCCACAATGTGGACATGCAGGGCTATCTCCCCATCTGATATTTTCGTAATACGCTATACCAGTTGATTCTTCTTTGAAGTAGTCTAAAAGTTGTGGAAGTGACTTGAATTGCATGGCTTAATAATTTTGCTATACAAATATAACCGAATATATTGATATATGCAAATATATTCGAATTAATTTGTATCTTTGTTTTATGGTAACATATAAAGAGCGACAGGAAAACAAACATAGTTTTGTCCTCCTTGAAAACGGTATACCGTTAGGAACATTTGGAAATCTAAAAAAAGTGGTTGATTTCCTGGAGGGAAAAGACTTTCCAAGTTATTGGACATTGATTCGTAAATCAGATTACCCACTAATATATGGTGATTATCTAGTTTACAAAGTAAAACACTATTAATATTGCAAATTTTATCGAATATACTTGTATTTAGTTTTGAATTAAATATATTATTAAGTATCTTTACCTAATGAAAAAACGCCAATGCTGTTAACATTGACGTTTTCCGACTGTAAGTTAAAAGCCCTTTCCTTATGAGGGGAGGCACACTTTTAACGGTGTATCTATTTGCACTTTTCCAGTCTATTCGACTCCTAATGATGGAATCTACGGTATTTTAAAGCCCCTTATTTAGGGGCTTTTATATTTCTATAGCTTTTCTACTTCCAATATAATAGATTTGAAATGGATCAAGAACAAAACTTGGGTCTGAAGTGAATAATTTATTTCTTTGCACTTTAAATTTAAGGGATGGACAAAGGAACCGATTTATCGTTATT
>NZ_JALKBD010000123.1 GCF_023015905.1 Arenibacter sp. F20364
TATGAAAAAAAAGTAGTACCCTCATTGAGAGGGCCTGTAATTCTGTATCCGGGTTCAACGAACTCTACCATAAATTAAAACGGTCGGTAGAACTGTCCGGCAAAAGCCAAAGTACCCTTACCAACTACGCCAGATGTCTGGCGCACATTGCGATTCACTTCAAATGCAGTCCGCTGGACCTTGACCAGGAGCAGGTCCTGGATTACCTGCACGTTCTGAAATCCCAGCACAAGACGCCATCGGAGAGTTTCTTCAAGCATACCGTCTATGGTCTGAGATATGCCTACCGTATCTCGGGAATGAAGGAGATGCGGGTCATATTGCCTTCTATAGAACGGCCCAAGAAGCTACCGGTAGTATTAGGCCATAACGAGGTAAGGCAGCTTCTAAAGGCCCCAAAACTTCTCAAACACCGTTTGGTACTGGCCATGCTCTATGGCTGTGGCCTTCGCAGCTTTGAACTCTGCAACCTACAGCTGAAGGACCTGGACCTTGAGAGAAAGATGCTGCACGTACGCCAGGGCAAGGGGAGGAAGGACCGCTATGTCCCATTGTGCGCGATGCAGGTCCGGGGCCTAAGGAAGTACATCTCTGCGGAAAGGCCCGTTACCTGGTGCTTTAACGGCAATGATAGCAAGGGCGATCCCGTTGCACTGTCCACGACGGGGGTGCAGTGGATCGTTCGGGAGGCCCGGAAACATAGCGGTATACAAAAAGAGGTCACCACCCATAGCCTGCGGCACAGCTATGCGACCCATCTGTTGGAAATGGGTCTGGACATCATCAGTGTCAAGGACCTGTTGGGACATGCGGATATACAGACCACGCTTACCTACCTGCACGTGGCACAATTGGGCAGGCAAAGGCCGTTCAGTCCGTTGGAGCG
>NZ_JALKBD010000124.1 GCF_023015905.1 Arenibacter sp. F20364
TATGAAAAAAAAGTAGTACCCTCATTGAGAGGGCCTGTAATTCTGTATCCGGGTTCAACGAACTCTACCATAAATTAAAACGGTCGGTAGAACTGGCCGGCAAAAGCCAAAGTACCCTTACCAACTACGCCAGATGTCTGGCGCACATTGCGATCCACTTCAAATGCAGTCCTTTGGACCTTTACGAGGAACAGATCCTTGATTACCTTCATATCTTAAAATCGCAGCACAGGACCCCATCGGACAGTTTCTTCAAGCATACCGTCTATGGTCTGAGATATGCCTACCGTATCTCGGGAATGAAGGAGATGCGCGTGGTGCTGCCTTCGATCGAACGGCCCAAGAAACTACCGGTTGTATTGGGCCGCAACGAGGTAAGGCGGCTTCTCAGGGCCCCGAAACTGCTGAAGCACCGTTTGGTCCTGGCCATGCTCTATGGCTGCGGCCTTCGCAACTTTGAACTCTGCAACCTACAGCTGAAGGATCTGGATCTTGAGAGGATGATGCTGCACATCCGCCAGGGGAAGGGGAGGAAGGACCGCTATGTCCCATTGTGCGCGATGCAGGTCCGGGGCCTAAGGAAATACATCTCGGCGGAAAGGCCCGTTACCTGGTGCTTTAACGGCAATGACAGCAAGGGCGGTCCTGTCGCGCTCTCCGCCAGGGGAGTGCAATGGATCGTTAAGGAAGCACGGAAACACAGCGGTATCCAAAAAGAGGTCACCACCCATAGCCTGCGCCACAGTTATGCCACCCATCTGTTGGAAATGGGGCTGGACATCATGAGCGTAAAGGACCTGTTGGGACATGCGGATATACAGACCACGCTTACCTACCTGCACGTGGCACAATTGGGCAGGCAAAGGCCGTTCAGTCCGTTGGAGCG
>NZ_JALKBD010000125.1 GCF_023015905.1 Arenibacter sp. F20364
AATAACTAAGACTTCGTGTGGTCGGTACGGCCAAACATGAAGACCGTGTTGACTGAACCGGGTCCTGTTTTCCCTTACTATGGGGATTGCTATGGTTTGAGGGAGTCTTTTACAAATACCTTGTTGTCGGAGCTGGGCCCTTAATTTGGTGGTCACCTCTTTCGTAGCCCGTTCCGGTGCCCTTTTTGATTTCCTTGAACCATTTTACTCTCCGGAACGGCCTTTTCCATCCCGCTATTTTAATTTTGGCCGTGGGTATCCCCTTACGCTGTTTGGGGCGTTCTTCTTGGGGCGCTATTTTTCAGTCGATCGGACCATGCTTTGGGCGGGCCACGGCTGTCGAATACAGCTACGGTCACCATGATCCCGATCTGGCAGTAAGGACATCGGCAATGTTTCAAGGGAGGCCGTCCATTGGGCACGGGACCGCCCAGGACCTGTTGCAGCAAAGGAAGCAGTGCCTTCTTCCTGGAACTGCTCAGGATCCCATAATGGCGTATACGCACGAACCCCTTGGGCAGGATGTGCAGGGCGAACCTGCGGACGAACTCGGCATCGGTTAATCGCAGTAAGGATATCCTTCCCCCATGCCGGTAATCCTTGACGGTAAAAGTGACGTTATTATTATCTAGGCTCTTTATACGGTGGTCACTGATGGCAATCTTGTGGGTATAGCGGCCAAGATATTCCACTACTTGGGCCGGACCTAAAAATGGACGTTTGCAATAAATTACCCAATTGTGCTTGAACAGGTTTTCGTAGAAGGCCGTGGGTTGTGGTGGAAATTCCTTGCGAAGGGATGCTACAAAACGAGCTCTAAAAACCTTGCTCATTGCCTTTACAGGAAACAAATACTTTCCTTTGTTCCTAG
>NZ_JALKBD010000126.1 GCF_023015905.1 Arenibacter sp. F20364
GCTACAGGAGCACAAGGTCCAACCGGTGCCCAAGGTCCGACTGGAGATACAGGTGCTACAGGAGCTCAGGGTCCGACTGGAGCCCAAGGTCCAACAGGAGATACAGGTGCTACAGGAGCCCAAGGTCCGACCGGTGCCCAAGGTCCAATGGGTGACACCGGAGCTACAGGAGCTCAAGGTCCGACCGGTGCCCAAGGCCCGACAGGAGATACAGGTGCTACAGGAGCTCAGGGTCCGACTGGAGCCCAAGGCCCAACAGGAGATACGGGAGCCACAGGAGCTCAAGGTCCAACCGGTGCCCAAGGTCCGACAGGAGATACCGGAGCCACAGGAGCTCAAGGTCCGACCGGTGCCCAAGGCCCGACAGGAGATACAGGTGCTACAGGAACTCAGGGTCCGACTGGAGCCCAAGGCCCAACAGGAGATACCGGAGCCACAGGAGCTCAAGGTCCAACCGGTGCCCAAGGCCCAACAGGAGATACGGGTGCTACAGGAGCACAGGGTCCAACCGGTGCGCAAGGTCCAACAGGAGATACAGGTGCTACCGGAGCCCAAGGTCCGACTGGCGCCCAAGGCCCAACAGGAGATACGGGAGCTACAGGAGCTCAGGGTCCGACTGGAGATACAGGTGCTACAGGAGCACAAGGTCCAACAGGAGCACAAGGTCCAACCGGTGCCCAAGGTCCGACCGGTGCCCAAGGCCCAACAGGAGATACCGGAGCTACAGGAGCACAGGGTCCGACTGGTGCGCAAGGCTCAACAGGAGATACGGGAGCCACAGGAACCCAAGGTCCGACCGGAGCCCAAGGCCCAACAGGAGATACCGGAGCTACAGGAGCACAGGGTCCGACT
>NZ_JALKBD010000127.1 GCF_023015905.1 Arenibacter sp. F20364
ATAAGTTGTATGTTTTATCTCCGTCTTTCGGTTGAAATTGGGCTACTGCTATATTCATGTTTTGATGTATGTTGAATTTTTAGGCTGCTTGTGCATAACGTTAAGGCTATGATTTCGGTCTGGGAAATCCCTGCCTAGCCGGCAGGCAGGCGTAAGGATTTTTCAGGATCGGAATCGGGCCGGATTAAAAGTAAGAAATTTTCTCTATTGAAAAAGGGAAGACTGAATTATAGGCCATGTTATCGGTTGCTTGCAGCGCAGGCCATACCCAAGAGGGAAAACCAATGGAACAATCCCCGGGGATTTGCCGCATATTCAATCAAGCGCAATCGCTAATAACACAAATAAAATTCGGCGTTCCGTAAAACCAGGGAAAGGATGGGCAAGCCTACGGTCAATCAGCGAACTGCTTGCGTACCCCTTGTGTACTGGCGGCAAAAGGATGAGCCCTTACGTTGCTCTATTTTTAATCCCAAACCTTAAGAAAACTGTGATCCAAACCTATAAAGACCGTAGTTATTTTTGCTGCCCTGATAAACGTACTACTTGCGTACTGATTGGTAAAACTATAGGGTAGACAGCAAAAAAAAAAGGAAGTCCCCGATGCTGCTCTTAATTTTTATAGCAAGTTACCGCTAACGTCTCGTATATGAAAAGTAGGCGATTTCGAAGCACCAAACTTTCAGTTTTGTATTGAGTTTGATACGAGCCAAAAGCCTTGATTTTATTACAATTTCGCCTATTTTTTATATACATTGTGTGTGCCCAGCATGGGCATCTTTATCATATCTAAGATATGGTATTAATCTAGAGGGTGCAAGTCCCTTATGGGCAGGGGTAACGCCTTGAA
>NZ_JALKBD010000128.1 GCF_023015905.1 Arenibacter sp. F20364
TCAGCACCAGTTGCTCCAGTAAGTCCTATTGGACCCTGAGCACCAGTTTCACCTTTGTCGCCAGTGGCTCCAGTTACACCTTGTATACCCTGAGCACCAGTATCTCCTTTTTCACCCTTATCACCTTGGTCACCCTTAGCTCCAGTAGAGCCAGTAGCTCCTGTGGCACCGGTATCACCCTTGTCGCCTTTGGCTCCAGTAATACTTATGCCTATTGGTCCTTGTGCACCAGTGGCACCTGTTGCTCCGGTTGCCCCGGTATCTCCCTTGTCACCTTTGTCTCCTTTAGCTCCGTTAGCTCCCGTAGGTCCTTGAGCACCAGTAACACTCAGACCTATTGGTCCTTGTGCACCAGTAGCACCGGTATCACCTTTGTCACCTTTCGCTCCAGTATCACCTTTGTCACCCTTATCACCTTGGTCACCCTTGGCTCCGGTATCTCCTTTGGCTCCAGTGTCACCTTTATCTCCAGTAGCACCAGTGTCTCCCTTATCTCCTTGGTCTCCCTTGGCTCCGGTAGTTCCAGTTGCTCCTGTGTCACCTTTGGCTCCGGTTGTACCAGTAGCTCCGGTATCACCCTTGTCGCCTTTTGCTCCAGTTATACTTATACCTATTGGTCCTTGTGCTCCTGTCGCACCAGTAGCCCCGGTATCTCCTTTGTCACCTTTGTCCCCTTTAGCTCCGTTAGCTCCTGTAGGTCCTTGAGCACCAGTAGCACCAGTTTCGCCTTTGTCGCCTTTCGCTCCAGTATCTCCTTTTTCACCCTTATCACCTTGGTCACCTTTAGCTCCAGTAGAGCCAGTAGCACCAGTGTCACCTTTATCAC
>NZ_JALKBD010000129.1 GCF_023015905.1 Arenibacter sp. F20364
GCCAAGGGAGATCAGGGAGACAAAGGAGACAAAGGAGATACCGGTGCTCAGGGTCCGATAGGACTTAATGGCGCAACTGGTGCTGATGGAGCCAAAGGCGATAAAGGTGATACTGGTGCGACCGGAGCCAAGGGCGACCAGGGAGACAAAGGTGACAAAGGTGATACTGGAGCTAAAGGAGACACTGGTGCAACCGGAGCTACTGGTGCAACGGGTGAACAAGGAATACAAGGTGTAACTGGCGCCAAAGGTGATCAAGGCGACAAGGGTGACAAAGGAGAAAAAGGTGAAACCGGAGCAACTGGTGCTACTGGAGCTACTGGAGAAAAAGGAGACACTGGTGCGACCGGAGCCAAAGGGGACAAAGGAGATACCGGTGCTCAGGGTCCGATAGGACTTACTGGCGCAACTGGTGCTGACGGAGCCAAAGGTGCAAAAGGTGATACCGGTGCAACGGGTGAACAAGGAATCCAAGGGGTAACTGGAGAAAAAGGCGACACTGGTGCTAAGGGAGACAAAGGAGATACCGGTGCAACTGGAGCCACTGGCGACAAAGGTGAAACTGGTGCTCAGGGTATACAAGGTGTAACTGGAGCCACTGGCGACAAAGGTGAAACTGGTGCTCAGGGTCCAATAGGACTTACTGGAGCGAAAGGCGACCAGGGCGATAAAGGTGACAAAGGTGAAACGGGAGCTACTGGTGCTACTGGTGTAACCGGTGAGAAAGGTGATACTGGAGCAACGGGAGTTCAGGGTCCAATAGGATTAACTGGTGCTGACGGAGC
>NZ_JALKBD010000012.1 GCF_023015905.1 Arenibacter sp. F20364
TAGACTTTTTTTCCTTGCATACATTAAGTTACGAAATCGACCTCTTTTTAATATTAAGCCAATATTAATTTTTCATAACTTGTGCAACAGGCACAGAACCTATAAACAATACGAGGGCTCGGTTCTTAAACGAAAGGGTTGTGTATTTTTATGAAGTCCACAAAATCTTATGGATTTTGCTTTGGACAAGAAAAAAATAAAACAAAACAATAAGATTTCGCTATGTGCATGGCGGAAAGCAAACGCCAGTTTGCCCCCGTACTGTTCATAGCTAAACCGTTGGTGGTAATGGGGTACGTTAAAGGCACATCCTTTACAAAGTTAAAGGCACATAGTTTACACCTTTGACATCCCGAAATAAAATTAGTCATGGAGGTGAATTTAGCGTATTATCGAAAAAAAGATTGGAGGAAATTCCTAAAGTTAATCGACGACCCAGAAAACATGGACGAAACATGGAAAGAGTGGCATAAGTCATACCTAAAAATAAAACGTAGTTTGACTTCCCATGGTTTAACTGTAAATGACATTGTTATTGATTTGAATGAATTAAGGAATTACTGCTTGACTAACAACCATACAGGTAGCGTATACAAAACTGGTCCATTGGTACAAAGATGTGGAAAATGCTGGATTTAGGGCATTCAATACGATTGTCAATACCATTTCCCTCAATTATTGGCAGATCCTGAATTATTTTATAAATATAAGCACAAATGCTTCCGCAAAATCCTTCAACACTAAAATAAAAGCATTCAGAGCTCGGTTTAGAGGTGTTAGAAATACAGAATTCTTCCTATTTAGGTTAACTCAACTATTTGCATAAATATCAAAATACCCAGAAATGGTTCTTGATTGCTTATTTTCAGTGCTGATTGATTAATAAAGAATAAAATAGATTCGAATGAATAATCTTTTAGTGATTGAAAAACCCAATTTGTTGTACCTATGTTGTACCTGAAAAATAAAAATCCCCTGAAACCAATAGAATCAGGGGATTGTAACGTTGGCCTACTAGGACTCGAACCTAGAACGACTGGACCAAAACCAGCTGTGTTGCCAATTACACCATAGGCCACTACCTCGTTTGAGCGTGCAAATTTAAAACAAAGTTTTATATGCGCAAATATTTTTGAGCCATATTCCAAAAAAATAAAAAAATATTCCAGATCAAGCATTAGAGACTGGGTTCCAACAATACCGACAAATTAACCGCCAAAAAAGAAAGACCCCTGGGATAACCACTATTGACATGTAATTTACGGCCATCTTGATGCAAAAATGATGTTAAAGGTTTATGAAATATATATCCCATTATATATTTAAATTAGTAAATTCGCCCTTCTGATAAATGACAAACCGCATGTTTTCAAAAAATTTCAAGAAATGGGATACCATCACAGGATGGTTTGTTTTTTTTATAGCCCTTATAACCTACGGAATCACCGTTGAACCTACCAGCAGTTTTTGGGATGCTGGGGAATATATCTCAACAGCGGCCAAACTACAGGTAGGACATCCACCAGGAGCGCCTTTACTACAAATGATCGGGGCTTTTATGGCCATGTTCGCCCTTGAACCTACCCAGGTTGCAAAAATGGTAAATCTCGTTTCCGGGGTTTCCAGCGCCTTTACCGTTCTATTTATGTTCTGGACCATCACCAACCTCACCAGGAAACTTATATCCAAGGAGGAAGTTATAACCAATAGCAAGGCATTGGCCATTTTGGGCAGTGGCATTGTGGGGTCTCTGGCCTTTACCTATTCCGATAGTTTTTGGTTCAACGCAACAGAAACCGAAGTCTACGCAATGGCCAGTTTAATCATGTCCCTTCTACTATGGCTGGGATTAAAATGGGTAGATGATCTGGAGAATCCGAGAGGCAATAAATGGATAATACTTATTTCTTTTGTGGTCGGACTTACCTTTGGAATTCAGTTCATGGGCTTTCTGGCCATTCCGACAATAGGTTTGTTGTACTACTTTAAAACCTACAAAACCACTACAATAAAGAATTTTCTATTGGCGAATATTATTGTGGTTGCCATATTGATGCTCGTCTATAAATTTTCGCTGACCTATGTGCTTAAAGTTTTTGGTTGGAGCGAGGTCTTTTTTATCAATACCATTGGTCTGCCTTTTAATTCGGGCACCATTATCATGGGCCTCATTTTTGTAGGTGTTTTCTATTGGGGATTGCGCTATACCCGCAAGAACAACTATACCGTAGCAAACACTATCGTGCTCTGCCTAATGTTTTTATTTTTAGGATTTTCTTCTTGGCTAATGCTACCTATTAGGGCAAATGCCGATGTAGTCATTAACGAGAACGACCCTTCGGATGCCAGATCCTTGTTAGCCTATTACAACCGTGAACAGTACCCAGGAGTGGACAGCCCGGTTTATGGAGCATATTATTCGGATACTTTTGCTCCTGCCGGAGATGAAAAAGACGAAAAACCCAAGTACGAAAAAGACCTAAAGGCCGGAAAATACATTATAGTAAATAACTATAAGGATGCCCTACAAGGACCAAATCAAAAACACGTGGGACTCTTGCCACGGATGTGGAGCGAGCAAAATGCCGAGAACTACATGAAGTATTTTTACCCGCTCACCTTTAAGATCAAATCCGATTATCTAGGAAACAATGAACTGAGGGAAGCCGTAAACCAATTTAAGGAGGGTTACGCCAAGGGCGAAATAGACACTTCCCAGTACATGAGATTTCTGAGGGAGTTTGGAGAGTATATTGAAATAGAACCGCCCACAATAATGCAAAACATCAAATACATGCTCGAATTTCAATTCGGATATATGTACTGGCGTTATTTTATGTGGAATTTTGTTGGCAAGCAGGACGATATCCAAGGAAGATATGACAATCACGGCAATTGGCTAAGTGGTATAAACTTTGTAGACAATGCCAGATTGGGCAGCCAGGAAAACCTTCCCAGCGATATTAAGAACAATAAAGGACGGAACACCTATTTTTTCCTGCCCTTACTTCTGGGCATTATTGGCCTTATCTTCCAAATAAGCAAAAACCCCAAACAATTTTGGGCCTTGTTCGTTTTCTTTATGTTCACGGGTATTGCCATACAGTTTTACACCAATCCAGCAATTTTTCAGCCTAGGGAAAGGGATTATTCCCTTGTAGGCTCCTTTTATGTTTTTGCATTATGGATCGGCTTGGGCGTATATGGGCTTTTTGATGAGTTCCAAAAACTATTGAGTCCCAAAATATTGGCACCCGGAATAACTATTCTCTGTCTTTTGGCCGTACCTGGAGTTATGGCATTCCAAAATTGGGACGATCACGACAGGTCCAATAGGTTTACCGCTAAATCTACCGCAAAAGCCTATCTGGAATCGACAAAAAAAGACGCTGGCTCCATTTTGTTTACTATTGGGGACAACGATACTTTCCCCCTGTGGTATGCCCAGGAAATTGAAGGGTTCAGGACAGATGTACGCGTGGTTAACACCAGCCTTTTTGCCACGGATTGGTATATAGATCAGATGAAGAAGAAGGCCTACGAAAGCGAACCAATTCCCTCTCAGCTTACCCATAACGAATACAAATGGGGATCCAGGGACGCCATATACTTTAACGAGCTTACCGAGAGCAGATGGGACATTAAAGATTTCATGAACTGGGTAGGCAGTGATAAGGAACAAACTAAATTCCGTAGTATCCTGCAAAAGAAAGGTGCGGATCTAAGTCAGTACTCCGAAAGCAATTTGGACGTAGTCTACTATCCCACCAATAAAATTAGGGTGCCGGTTAATAAGCAAAATGTACTGGAAAGTGGTTTGGTGAAAGAAAAAGATTCGGCCCTAATTGTGGATTATATTGATATTGACCTTCCACAAAGCGCCCTGCCAAAAAACCGCATCCTCATGTTGGATATTATAGCTAATAACGATTGGAAACGCCCTATATATTTCTCAGGAGGAAGTTTTGATCAGGCAGAATATATCTGGATGAAAGATTACCTGCAATTGGATGGCCTGGTTTACAAACTGGTCCCCATAAAAACTACCAACAGAAGCTCTTATGAGATGGGCAGGATAGATGCAGATCTTATGTACGACATTGTAAAAAAATGGGATTGGGGCAATGCGGGAAGCCCGGATATTTATCACGACCCCCAAACGCGGACGCAGGCACTTTCTTTTAGGGGCAATTTGGCCCGACTTACCGAAACTTTGATCGATGAGAACAAGATAGAAAAGGCGAAAGACGTTATCAATATCGCTATGGAAAATATGCCCGTTGATTATTTCGGTTATTATGCTTTTGTAGAACCTTTTGTAGATGGATACTTTAAAGTAGGGGAAACCGAAAAAGCTAGAAATCTATTTCAAAAACTGAAAAATATTTATCAGGAACGCTTGGATTATTACGCCAATTTGCCTTTTGAAGAACAGCGAATGTTCCTAGACGAAATTATTCCAGATCTAGAGGCTTATAGTAGAAATATCGATATTTTAATTACTAATCAGGATAAGGAAATCGCCGAAAAGGAAACCCTTGTCTTCAACGAATACATAGCCAAATTTGAACGCTTTTATCGCAATGACCCAATGGAGGAAATACAAGCACCAACTCCAGATCCAGATCTGTTGGATTCCACTGCTATTGATGCCATACCAGAAGAACAATTGGACAGCATTGCAATTCCGGAATAAAGGACACAAAAAAAAACCGAGACCAGGTCTCGGTTTTTTTATATTGTATTAATCAGTTATAGATACTCATTAAGTATCCCTATCAGGGTATTGGCATCCTGCTCCCCACTTTGCCTCCAAACCATTTCACCTTTCTTGTATATCATCAAGGTTGGCAGGCCCTTCACCCGCAATGCCTGGGAAAGCTCTTTGTTCTTATCCACATCAATCTTAATAACCTTGCCCTTATCGCCCAAGGCAGCGGCAACATCCCGCAGTACAGGATGCATGGCCGTGGACTGTTCGTTCCACTCTGCGTAAAAATCCAACAACACAGGAACATTGATATCAATTAATTCACCAAATTTAGACATATACTATACATTGGGTTATAAATCAAAAATAAGAAAAAATGTTAAAATACAACTAGTGCTATCATTTTTGTCGACAAGGTAGTAGTTAAAATCAGGTTAACGACCTCTTTTTTAAGGTAATTACGGTAATTTCTGGCCAGATTCCCACTCGTCCAGGATATCCCAAAAACCCAAATCCACGGTTTACGTTGATCATCTGACCCATTTCTTCATACACTCCCGCCCAATACTTATACCTCCATTTTGCAGGACTCCATTTGATCCATCCTGGAATTTCTATGCCAAATTGCATACCATGTGTATGTCCACTTAAGGTGAGGTGATAATGATAATCATCTTTTAACACTTGGTCTTCCCAATGGGACGGATCATGGCTCATTAGGATTTTAAAATCCTCTTTGTTAATATTGGAAACTGCCTTTTTAAGGTCTCCAGCTTTTTTAAATCCACCCCTACCCCAATTTTCTACCCCGATCAAAGCAATTTTGTCGTCTCCTTTTTGCAGATACCGACTATCATTAAGCAAGAGATCAAAGCCCATTTCCTTTTGAATATTTTTTAGGTCTATCAAATTATTCCTTTTGGCTTCCTCGGTTTCCCAGTCCACATAATCCCCATAATCGTGGTTCCCCAACACCGAAAATTTACCATCTTTTGCACTTAAGCTGGTAAAAAGTCCTTGCCATGGCAGCATTTCTTCTGCCATGTTGTTCACCATATCCCCTGTAAAAAGCAACACATCACTTTTTTGCTTATTTATTAGATCTATTGCATACTCAATTTTCTCCCTACTATCAAAACTGCCACTATGCACATCGGATATTTGAGTTATTTGATATCCATCGAAACTATTGGGCAAATCATCAAATTCCAGATTATACTTGAGCACTTTAAAATTATACTTCCCCTTAAACATACCATACAACAAGGCTGAAAATGGCAAAGCGGCAATACCCATAGCAAGGGTACTTAAAAAACGTCTCCGTTGGGGCAGGCTAAATTCTTTGGTCCCACCAAATATTTTGTGATAGCCTGCAGAGAGAAATCTGAAAATATCCTCAGAGAATAAAAATACTATAGTAATCAACTTAAAAGTGAGCATTGCCAACAAGAGGCCAAAAGCATAACTCTTAGGCACACTCAGTACCCTGCCAGGGGCATCGCCCATAGTAAACTGATAAATGAAATTCCCCAATACAAAAAGGGATAATACCATATAGGCGTAATAAACCCAGGGATAACGGGTTGCCGCCCTAAGCGCTTGTAATGTATAAATCCCAAGTATTATATAAATGACAATAAAAACAATCCAACGAAGCATCCCTTATTTTTTTTAGCAAAGATATTGGTTTCAAACCCATTAGTTCCGTTTTTAATTTTCTTTAACTATGCGGACCACCTCCTGTAATGTTATCAAATTGCTGATAGCTATTTCATCGTCCCTGAGAAAACTTGGGCTGCTCATTGGAACCACAGGTGTACCCTCAAGAGTTTTGTGAAATTCTATTCCGGACAAATGTACAGCCCCAAAACCCTTTTCCTTAAATCCAAGTACATTGGTGTCACGTATACCACCTCCGGGCATCACCACAGCACCCTTCGCATTTTTGTGCAACTCGGACAACAAGTCCATCCCTTGGACCGAAGAATTCTGCTGTCCAGAACTCAATATGGTATCCACTTCCAATTCCTCCAATTGCCGTAATGTCGCCATTGGGCTCCTTACCCAATCAAAAGCCCTATGGAAGGTAAATTGCATGGGTCTGGACAACCCTATCAATTCTTTTGTCCTTTCAAAATCCAAGGTAAAATCATTTAACAACACCCCTGAAACAATTCCATTAAAACCAAGCTCTGCACACAATGCAATATCCCTTTTCATAATCTCGAACTCCAGATCCGAATAAGTAAAATCTCCACTTCTGGGTCTTATCAAAACATTTACTGGAATGGAAATATGTTGCTTTATTAGCTGCAACAGACCAAAAGAAGGAGTAACCCCACCTACCGCAAGCTCTGAACACAACTCAATTCGGTCAGCACTAGCTTTTTGGGCATTTAGCGCAGATTCTAAAGAATTGGCGCATACTTCTACGATCATATTTCTTATATTTAGAACCTTAAAATTAAGTAACACAATCTTATGAAAAGAAGAAATTTCCTTAAAAATTCTACCTTGAGCACTGCTGGAATAATATCAGCACCCCTTTTTGCATCTATCCCAGAAACTAATAATGGGCTACCACCTACCGCAAATGACCTGAAAACAGTTAAACCTATTGTCATCTGCACATGGAATTTCAAGAATGCCACGGCAAAGGCTTGGGAAGTTTTGGAAAAGGGAGGTTCTTCTCTGGATGCAGTGGAACAAGGTGTGATGGTAGAGGAGGCTGATCTTAGCAATGAAACGGTTGGCAATGGCGGAAGACCGGACAGGGATGGCCATGTTACCTTGGACGCCTGTATAATGGACAAGGATGGAAACTGTGGTGCAGTGCTATGCATGGAAAATATAGCGCATCCCATTTCAGTTGCCAGAAAGGTAATGGAAGATACTCCCCATGTAATGCTGGCCGGAAAAGGAGCAGAACAATTTGCTTATGAAAAGGGCTTCCCAAAAACAAATTTACTTACCGAAAAGGCCAAAAAAGATTGGTTGGAATGGAAGAAAAAATCCAAATACGAAACTATTATCAATATAGAAAACCACGATACCATAGGCATGCTTTCCATTGACAAAAATGGCGATATTGCAGGGGCCTGTACCACAAGCGGAATGGGTTACAAAATGGCCGGACGTGTTGGCGACTCCCCTATCATTGGTGCCGGATTGTTTGTAGACAACGAAGTTGGAGGAGCAACAGCTACAGGAGTTGGGGAAGAAGTAGTAAGAACTGTTGGCAGCTTCCTGATCGTGGAACTTATGCGCCAGGGAAAATCACCACAAGAGGCATGCGAGGAAGGCGTAAGACGAATCATGGAAAAGAACAAGGATAGAAGGGATTTCCAAATTGGGTTTATTGCCATCAACAAGAAAGGGGAAACCGGCGGCTACTGCATACATCCTGGATTTAGCTATAGCAAATTTACGGAAGCAGGTCAGAGCAACAATCCAACAGAGACTTTTTTGAAATCCAAATAATTAATTGGACAGAATCCAAATCTTAATAAGAATCAAATGTAATGGCTGAACAAAAAAGACTTTTCTTACTTGATGCATATGCACTCATTTTCCGGGGTTATTACGCACTAATAAAAAACCCAAGAATAAACTCCAAGGGAATGGACACTTCAGCCATTATGGGGTTCATGAATTCATTATTGGATGTTATTAGACGGGAAAAACCAGATCATTTGGCCGTTTGTTTCGACAAGGGAGGTAGTGCTGACCGCACCGAAATGTTCGCGGAATACAAAGCCAACCGGGACGCTACTCCGGACGCCATTAAAATAGCCGTGCCCTATATACAAAATATATTAAAAGCCATGCATATCCCGGTGGTGGAATTGGAAGGTATGGAGGCCGATGACATAATTGGCACTTTGGCCAAGCAGGCGGAAAAAGAAGACTACAAGGTATATATGGTTACCCCGGATAAAGATTTTGGACAGTTGGTATCCGAGAACATTTTTATGTACCGCCCTGCCAGAATGGGCAACGGCATAGAAATTTGGGGCATCCCCGAGGTCCAAAAACGTTTTGGCGTTGAACGTCCGGAGCAGGTAATAGATTATTTGGGCATGATGGGCGATGCCAGTGACAACATTCCAGGACTACCCGGAGTGGGAGACAAAACAGCAAAAAAATTCATAGAGGAATTTGGCTCTATGGAGAATTTGCTCGCCAATACCGATAAACTCAAGGGCAAAATGAAGGAAAAGGTCCAAGAAAATGCTGAATTGGGTATTCTTTCAAAAAAGCTGGCCACTATATTTGTGGATTGCGACGTAACTTTTGATGCCAAAGATTATGAGCTTTCCATGCCCGATGGCGAAAAAGTTCAGGAGATTTTCGAGGAGTTGGAATTCCGAAGACTAAAAGATCAATTCCTAAAGCTATTTTCTGCAGATTCCGATTCCGATACCACAGAGGAGAGCAAGCAAGAAACAAACCCTGTTTCAAAAAAGAAACAAACTGAGGCCGGCGGCGGGCAGTTTTCCTTATTTGGTGGTGACGGACAAGTCGCAGGTGGCACTATCAAAGAAGTATCCAGCAGAAAAAACATCAAGGAAGTTTCACATGTATACCAAAGTGTTCTTCCAGGCATGGCAATGAAACTTTTTGTCCAGAATCTAATGAAACAAGTTTCGGTTTGTTTCGACACGGAAACCACGGGATTAAACCCACTTACTGCCGAGCTGGTAGGTATTGCATTTAGTTGGGAAGCTGGAAAGGGGTTTTATGTTCCTTTTCCAGAGGACAAAAAAGAGGCCCAAGAAATTATTGAACAATTAAGACCGTTTTTTGAAGCGGAAGGAATTGAAAAAATTGGGCAGAATCTAAAATATGATATTAAAGTATTGCATAAATACAATGTATCTATAAAAGGTAAGTGTTTCGATACCATGTTGGCACATTACCTTATTAATCCAGATATGCGCCACAACATGGACGTACTGGCAGAAACTTATTTAAACTACACCCCAATTTCCATAATCGAACTCATAGGCAAAAAAGGAAAAAACCAACTATCTATGAGGGAGGTACCTTTGGAACAACAAACCGAATATGCCGTGGAAGATGCCGATATCACTTTTCAATTGGCACAGCATTTTCGACCTGAATTGAAAGAAGCAAACACCGAAGAACTATTCAACGACATAGAGATCCCCCTATTACGTGTCCTTGCGGATATGGAACTGGAAGGAATCAACCTGGACAAGGCCTTTTTAAATTCGCTTGCCAAGGATTTGGATAACGACATCAAAAATCTGGAAACAAAAATCTATAAGGAAGCGGGGGAAGAATTCAATATTGCCTCACCCAAACAATTGGGTGAAATATTATTCAATAAACTAAAACTTGTCGACAAACCCAAGAAAACCAAAACCGGTCAATATTCCACTGCCGAAGACGTACTCTCCTATCTGGCCAAAGACCATGAAATAGTCCAATGTGTATTGGACTATCGCGGACTCAGCAAACTAAAGAGCACCTATGTGGATGCCCTTCCGGAACAGATAGAAGAAAGTACTGGTAGGGTACACACGGACTATATGCAAACGGTTGCCGCTACCGGTCGATTGAGCAGCAACAATCCCAACCTACAGAACATCCCCATTAGAACGGAGCGGGGAAGACAGGTAAGGAAAGCATTTATTCCAAGAGACGAAAATTACACCCTATTGGCAGCAGATTATTCTCAGATAGAATTGAGAATTATTGCAGCCCTAAGTGATGAATCTACCATGATCGAGGCCTTTAAAAACGGAGAGGATATTCACGCTTCCACTGCCTCCAAAGTATTTAACATACCATTGGAAGAGGTGACCAGGGAACAGCGAAGCAATGCCAAAACGGTGAATTTTGGCATTATATATGGAGTATCTGCATTTGGATTGAGCAACCAGACGGACCTATCCAGGGCTGAAGCCAAAGAACTTATTGAAACCTATTATAAGACCTATCCCAAATTACGCAACTACATAAGCGAACAAATAGAATTCGCCAGGGAGAATGGATATGTCCAGACGGTTTTGGGCAGACGAAGGTATCTCAAGGATATCAATGGAAGTAACGCTATTGTTCGTGGAGCCGCTGAACGCAACGCAGTAAACGCCCCTATTCAGGGAAGTGCCGCCGATATCATAAAAATTGCAATGATCAATATTCACAAAAAACTCGAAGAAGGAAAATACAAAAGTAAGATGCTCCTACAAGTGCACGATGAATTGGTGTTCGACGTTTATAAGCCCGAAATGGAGGAACTGAAAACCATGATAAAATCGGAGATGGAAAATGCGTACGAATTATCTGTGCCATTGGATGTGGAATTAGGCGTTGGAAATAATTGGCTGGAGGCCCATTAAGTCCATACACTATAAAAAAAGCGGAGCGCTATTGATTTAACACAATAGCGCTCCGCTTCCATTAACAGATCTTTTGGGGATTCTATTTTCTCTTAAAAATAAGTTGCCCTCCTGCACTCAGATTTGGGATGTCAAGATCAGCGGCATCCAGAGTCATAACATCACCATCTATGGTAACATCTACGACTACAGCTTGCTGGTCTTCATCGGTATAGGTGAGTTTACCATCCTCATATACATAAACCGTAGTTTCGGTATCTTTTTCGGTAGGACAGGGAATATCAAAACCATCCCTTTCCAAATATTCCACGGAATTTTCAATAGTAACCGTTAAGTCCACTTTAAATTCAAAACTCAACACATAGCATTCTTTAGCTGTTAAATATGCCAATAAATCCCTCGCATTTTTTTCATCATCACTTGCAGTATCATTATTAACCTTAAGTTCATAGGCCTGCCATACACCCACTATAGAATCCTCCTTGGAATTATCATCATCACTATCCGAACAGGAAAAGAAAAGACCCGTAACAAGAAAAAGTAGCAAAAGTTTAAATTTCATCTTTTTAAAATTTAGTTTGTTTTAAAAGCTAACGTATTATAGCACAAATTAGTATCCACCAAGCCATACAATTAAGGGGACTATCCAAAACCTACTTCACCAGCATAGAAAAGGAATGAAAATTACATCCCTACCGCATCCTCAACTCAAAAAATCCTGAACCCTAGCATGACAATATTATATATTCTTGCCATATAACCATATAATTCCGTAGGATTTGATATGAATAAAAAAGTATTGCTGCACGCAAAAAGAAATTATTGGGAGAACAAAGTACAGCCAAAATTAACTTCGATATACCAATATTGGAAAAAACTATAAAATAATAAGAAACAACCATTTGGAATTCAACTTAATAATTGTACATTTGCAGCCCGTTAAACGGGATTGAAGTGTTTAATCAATAAATATATTAGTGTGGATACATTAAGCTACAAGACGATTTCGGCCAATAAGGCGACCGTTGATAAACAATGGTTACTAGTTGATGCTGAAGGAGAAACATTGGGCCGTCTTGCTTCTATAGTAGCGCAGTTACTTAGAGGGAAGTACAAGCCTAGTTTTACACCACATGTTGATTGTGGGGATAATGTTGTTATTATCAATGCAGAAAAAATCAACCTAACCGGAAAGAAGTGGGATTCAAAAACTTACGTTCGTCACACCGGTTATCCAGGAGGCCAGAGGTTTACAACGGCTAAAGAAATGTTGGCCAAGGATCCAGCGCGTATAGTAGAGAAATCGATAAAAGGTATGTTGCCCAAAAACAAATTGGGTGCAGAACTTTTCCGTAATCTGAAGGTATATGCCGGAGCAGCCCACAACCAAGAAGCACAAAAACCAACAGCAATTAACTTAAACGATTTTAAGTAATGGAAATGATTCATAAAATTGGTAGAAGAAAAACTGCGGTTGCCAGAGTTTATGTTACTGAAGGAAATGGTAACATCACTATTAACAAGAGAGACTTGAGCAACTATTTTCCTACAGCAACATTACAGTACAAAGTAAAGCAGCCGTTTACCTTAACCAACAACGAAGAAAACTTCGACGTAAAGGTTAATGTTTATGGTGGCGGTATTACAGGACAGGCGGAAGCAGTTCGTTTGGCATTGTCCAGAGCATTATGCGAATTGGATGCCGAAAACAGATTGGTTCTTAAACCAGAAGGTCTTTTAACAAGAGATCCAAGAATGGTTGAACGTAAGAAATTCGGTCAGAAGAAAGCTCGTAAGAAATTCCAGTTCTCCAAACGTTAATACCGTATTATCAAATTACATACTGAAATACGACAATGCTCTTGATGGTTATCGAGAAGAAATTGACAGATTCGGTATAATTTTTAATTGTTCATTGAAAACCCTTGTCATAGGGTAAGTAATAATCCAAAGTTAATCACTGGGTTTCTCCTTAAGAAAAATCCAATGCATTCAAATTCTGGATAAATTAGTTTAGCATCTAAATATTAAAGGCTGCCTTTTGGTACCACTTTAATATTGCTAATTCAAAGGAACGTAAACTAAAAAATAAAAATGGCAAACAAAGTTGAAGTAAAAGACCTTTTAGAGGCAGGTGTACATTTTGGTCACCTTACCAGAAAATGGAATCCGAACATGGCTCCCTATATCTACATGGAGCGTAACGGAATTCACGTTATCAATCTTTATAAAACAGTTGCAAAACTAGAAGAGACCAACGAGGCTCTTAAAAAAATTGCAGCTTCGGGTAGAAAAATACTTTTCGTAGCTACCAAAAAACAAGCAAAGGATATTGTTGCTGAAAAAGCTGGCAATGTAAACATGCCCTACATCACTGAAAGATGGCCAGGTGGTATGTTGACAAACTTTGTCACTATTCGTAAAGCCGTTAAGAAAATGGCTTCTATTGATAGAATGAAGAAAGACGGCACCTTTAATACGCTTTCCAAAAAAGAGCGTTTACAAGTTGATCGTTTGCGCGCCAAGTTGGATAAAAACTTAGGTTCTATTTCTGAAATGACACGTCTACCAGCTGCTTTATTTATTGTTGATACAATGCGTGAGCACATCGCTGTAAAAGAAGCACAAAAATTGAACATTCCAATTTTTGCGATGGTAGATACCAATTCCGATCCACGACCAATTGATTATATCGTTCCATCCAATGATGATGCCTCCAAATCTATCGAGGTGATTATGGCATCTGTAACTGCGGCTATTGCAGAAGGATTAACAGAACGTAAATCTGAAAAGCAAAGTGAGAAGGAAGGCGGAGAAGAAGCCAAGCCAAAAGAGAAAAAAGCTAAGGTAGCAACAGAAGAGAAAAAAACAAAGGCAGCAACAGAAGAGAAAGCTCCTAAAAAAGCTAGCACCGCCGGAGACGACCTTACCAAGATAGAAGGAATTGGCCCCAAAATTGCTGAAATATTTCAAGAAGCAGGCATAAACACTTATGCTGACCTAGCGGACAAATCAGAGGACGATCTTAAAGACATCCTTACTGAATCTGGCCCAAGTTACGCTTCCAAAAACCCAGCATCCTGGCCTAAGCAAGCTAAAATGGCTGCCGATGGCAATTGGGATGAATTGCAAGAATGGCAAGATAGCGTTAAGGGAGGAGTAGAATAATCCCCCATTTACTTAAACAGAATATAAATTTAACATTAACCTAGAATAGGATTACATTACAATCTTATATTTAGGTGAAAATTAAAACAAAATAAAATGGCTAAAATTACCGCCGCTGAGGTAAACAAATTAAGACAAACAACTGGTGCTGGCATGATGGATTGCAAAAATGCCCTAGTGGAAGCTGAAGGGGATTTTGATTTGGCAATTGAAATCTTGCGTAAAAAAGGACAAAAAGTTGCTGCTAAGAGAGCCGATAGGGATTCTTCCGAAGGGGCTGCTATTGCCAAGGTAAATGCAGACAACACTACTGGAGTTATCATCTCTTTGAACTGTGAAACCGATTTCGTTGCAAAAAACGACACTTTTGTTGCTTTGGCGAACGAATTGGCAGACCTAGCCTTAAATTTCGACACCAAAGAAGATTTCTTGAATGCCGATTACAAAGGAAACTCTGTACAGGATAAACTTACAGAACAAACAGGTGTTATTGGTGAGAAAATTGAAATAGGTGGATTCAGCAAACTTTCTGCTCCATTTGTTGGCTCTTACATTCATGCTGGAAACAAAATAGCTACTTTAGTAGGACTTTCTGCCGCTGTTGATGGTGCAGACGTTGCCGCTAAGGATGTTGCCATGCAGGCAGCCGCCATGAACCCAGTTGCTTTGAACGAAGAAGGAGTTGATCAGTCGATTATCGATAAGGAAATCGAAATCGCCAAAGATCAATTACGTCAAGAAGGAAAGCCAGAAGCCATGTTGGATAACATTTCTAAAGGTAAATTGAAACGTTTCTTCAAAGACAATACTTTGGTGAACCAAGATTTTATCAAGGACAGCAAACAAAGCGTTGCACAATACGTAAAATCTGTTGATTCCAAATTGGAAGTAACCGGATTTAAAAGAGTTGCTTTAGGATAATCCATAAGCACTAAACATAAAAAAAGCGCCATTATGTTGTAATGGCGCTTTTTTTATACCCTATAGTTTTGATCTTAAAATTTGTACGACTGAATCCAGAACAAGAAATCCTTCCTAATTCCTTAACCCCACCCCACCTAGGGCATACCGTAAACCAATCGCCAAATAATACCGTACAACTTGGTCTCTTAAGAATTAATCATCCTTTCAACCAGGCCTCACGTAGTTTGATCTGATGTTCGGTAGCCCCTTCCTCAGGAACCAGCTGAACAACCTCCAAAGTAGGAATCCCAACTTTCCCGGTCAAGGTAATCTCCTCATTCCCTCTTTGCACTACCATAACAATTTCCTTGTCGGCATCCCAATTTATGCTCTGCCCTATAAGCAATCGTATATTTACCAGGTTGGTCATTTTTCCATCAACACTCTTAATTATATCACCCCCTTTAGCCCCTAAACTATTGAAAAAGCTGTTCAATTGAATTCCTTCCCTTACAAAAATGGCATTGTCATTTGAGGGATCAACATCTATATAAGGTATCTCACCATCAAAAAAATAACCGGTAGACTGCTCCTGCTTCGTTGTAACCAGCCCCACTTTTTGCCAATACCTATCATAGTTTATGGGTGTATCCCCAATTACATGGGTTTCAAAGAATTCCCTTATTTCCGGATACGTTAAAGCAACGATTTCAGCAATCAACCCATCATCTTCAAAAGGCTTGGAATCCCCGTATTTTTTGGAAAGCTCCTTCATCAGCCATAAAACACCCTTTGCCCCTCCACTTAATTCCCTGAGTCTAATATCCAAAGCCATATTGATCAAGGCGCCCTTTTCATAAACGTTGGCATAATTTTCCTTGTAAGGTTCCTCCAAAATATTCGCGCTCATTACAGTAAAGGACATTCCGTCATCATAGGTTGTAGATCTCTCGACTTTCTCCATTAGCCGTTTATAAAAATCTTCCTCAGTAATTATACCCTGTTGAATTTGAAATAGGTTGGCAAAGTATTCTGTAGTACCTTCATACATCCACAGATGCATGGACATTTTAGGGTCATTAAAATCAAAAAATTGTATTTCCCGTGAATGAATGGTCAAAGGAGTAACGATATGAAAAAACTCATGGGCTACCGTGTCAAAAATAGCTTCTTCCAAACGCTCTTTCGATATTTGTTCAGGCATTACTACTACTGTAGAAGTATGATGCTCCAATGCCCCAAATCCTGTAGCATCGTTATCATCCATATTGGAAAGATAGAGGATAATAGTGTAATGCTTGGTACTATTGATATCTCCCAAAAATGCTTTCTGACCCCGCATCATTTTCTCCATACCCTCCTTTAAACTGGCTGCAGTAAAATGACCATTGGGAGAATAGACACTTAAGGTCACCTTAATATCACTAACTTGAAATGTTTCTGTACTGGGTTTTGAATACATTATAGGATTATCTATCACCTCAAAGTAACGTTGTGCCACGAAAACATCCGTTTCCGGAGCATTTATATCCTGAATTCCCTTCACCAAAGAGGTCACTGGCTCCAAGCCATCTGGAGCTGTAATTTCCAAGGAATAGGGAATTTCCTCCATTCCTTCAAAATAACCCACAAAACCATGGAGGTTCAGCATATAATTCTTGCCCTGCAGAATATTGGTACCGGCCGGGGAAAACACTTGTTCTTCGATTTCCATTTCGGTATCATAGGTATCGTTCACCCAATAATCAATTTTATCCAAATCCTTGGCGTTGACAATCCTCCATGTATTATCATCCAACTTTTCTACTTTTAACTCCCCTCCCTTGTAATCAAGGGCTTTGAATTGCTCTATATACTTTCCATAATTATCATCGCTATAGGTGCCAGGTACTGTCTTGGGTATAAAAAAGGAAACTGTATCCCTGGCAAAGGCACCAGGATCCAAAACTACATTTACTTTATCCTCTACAACATTGATTAAATCAATTTTTGCAATAACGGTAGCCTTATCCGCCGACACCAACGTCTTTGTTGAACCACACCCTTGGAGTATCAAAATTGCCACCCCTAAAAACCATGAATTTTTGAACAACCCTAATCTATTTGTCATTATCTATCGATTTTGTTTATCGTTTTCCCCCAAACAGTCAAACTCCAAGTAACTGTAAAAAAAAGGAAATGGAAATTTTTCCATTGTAAATTAAGGGAACTACAATAATTGACGCAAGATTATAAAAATAAATCTACCTTCCATTATCCATTATGAAATAATTAAGGTTAGACGAATCGTCCAAGCCAAGCCGCTTCATAAATATTTTTGATTATTTTTGCTTGAAATTAATAACATCACAATGCAATACAAAAGAATACTTTTAAAACTCAGTGGAGAAGCCCTTATGGGCACTAAGCAGTACGGCATAGACGCACAGCGTCTATCAGAGTACGCAGAGGAGATCAAAGAAGTTGTTGACAAAGGTATAGAAGTTGCTATTGTGATCGGTGGCGGCAATATTTTCAGGGGATTGGCAGGAGCCAGTAATGGAATGGATAGGGTACAAGCAGACCATATGGGGATGTTGGCCACTGTGATAAACGGATTGGCACTACAAAGTGCCTTGGAATTACAAGGAGTGCAGACCAGGCTACAATCTGCCATAAAAATAAATGAGGTAGCCGAACCTTTTATTAGAAGACGCGCCATGCGCCATTTGGAAAAAGGTAGGGTAGTTATATTTGGAGGAGGCACTGGAAATCCATATTTCACCACAGATTCGGCTGCCGTATTAAGGGCCATAGAAATTGAAGCCGATGTAATTTTAAAAGGGACCCGAGTGGACGGTATTTATACCTCCGATCCGGAAAAGGACAAAACAGCTACCAAATTTGACACTATAACCTTTAAAGATGTCTTGACAAAAGGTCTTAAAGTTATGGATACCACTGCCTTTACCCTAAGCCAGGAAAACGAATTGCCGATAGTTGTTTTTGACATGAACAAAAAGGGAAACCTTATGAAGTTGATTTCCGGAGAAAATATAGGAACAGTCGTAAATCTATAGTTTTGGCACTATTTGTGTTAAATGAAATAAAAAAATAGCATATGAACGAAGAAATTAAATTTATACTGGACACTACCAAAGAAGGGATGGACAGCGCCATAGCGCACCTTGAAAAAATGTTCTTAAAAATAAGGGCCGGAAAGGCAAGTCCGGTAATGCTATCCAGTGTAATGGTGGAATATTACGGCTCCCCCACCCCATTGTCCCAAGTTGCAAATGTCAACACTCCTGACGCAAGGACCCTGTCCGTTCAACCATGGGAAAAGAACATGCTTCATGAAATAGAAAAAGCCATAATGAACGCCAATCTTGGATTTAATCCTATGAACAACGGGGATTTTGTAATTATCAACGTACCTCCCCTAACGGAAGAAAGAAGAAGGGATTTGGTAAAACAGGCCAAGGCTGAAGCTGAAGATGCCAAGATCGGCGTCCGTAATGCACGCCAGGAAGCAAATAAAGAAATTAGGGGTCTTGAAGTATCCGAAGATTTGCAAAAAAACGCAGAGGCCGATGTACAGACACTCACAGATAAATACATAAAAAAGATCGACGCCTTCCTTGAAGCCAAGGAAGCAGAAATCATGAAGGTATAACATCCTTACAGTACTGAAATTAAAAGAGCGACCTAGTGGTCGCTCTTTTAATTTCCTCTTACCATTTAGCTAAGTAAACTTCATATTATAAGCCTATCGGCCCCAACTTGTACGACAGATCAAATTCGTTCCTATAAACCCTACTATTTAGCCCCTGCATCCTAGGAACAATAACAATCATTCTATACCTTTGCGCTCGAATAATTTTAGAATCCAAAGAACCTTTTTAAATCATATCGGTTTACTGGTTTTTTTTATGGTCAAATGCCAAAAAAGGTATTCTGAAATAAGACGTTTCACTAGATGGTTGCAAAGTTAACGCGAGGATTTTGGGCAAAAATAGCAAGGATAATACTTAGGAACAGAATTATAATTCTAGTCCTAATCGCCATTATGACCGTTTTTATGTCCATGCAATGGGACAAAATGAGGTTTTCCAATTCACAGGCCAACCTCTTACCTGACCACCATCCTGTAAATCTGGAATATCTTTCCTTTCTAAAACAATTTGGGGAAGAAGGCAATGTCGTTGTCTTGGCTGTAAAAGACAGTTCCTTATTTACCCCTAAAAAATTCAATCGCTGGAACAAGCTAAGTAAGCAACTTGGGGCCTTCCCTGAAGTAGACTTTGTATTGTCTACGGACAATTTACAAGAACTCGTAAAAGATACTGTAAAACAAGAATTTGTTATGCAGCCTTTTATAAAACAAACCCCAAAAACCAAAAAGGAGGTAGACAGTCTAACCAATCATCTTTTTAACGACCTTCCCTTTTACGATAACCTTATCTACAATAAAAAAACACATACCATACGCAGTGTTATTTATTTGGACAAGGATATTGTTAATACTTCTGTACGCAAGGACTTTATTTTGGAAGACCTCTCCACTTTGGTCAAAAATTTTGAAAAAGAAACTGGTCTCGATGTCCATATTTCGGGCATGCCCTACATAAGGACTATGAACTCCCAGAATATCATAGATGAAATTGGAAAATTTATACTTGCGGCCCTAGGGGTTACTTCCTTGATCTTCTTTTTCTTTTTCAGAAGTTTTAGGGCCACCATTATTTCCATGTTCGTTGTAATTGTAGGGGTTATGTGGGCTTTCGGAATCTTGGGCCTATTACAATATGAAATTACGGTACTAACGGCCCTCATTCCACCATTAATAATTGTTATTGGTATCCCAAATTGTATCTTCCTCATCAACAAATACCAACAGGAAGTAAAAAAGCACGGAAATCAGGCTTTGTCTCTGCAACGGGTCATCTCTAAAATTGGCAATGCCACCTTAATGACCAACGTTACCACCGCCTCTGGTTTTGCCACATTCATAATTACCGATAGCAAACTACTTAAAGAGTTCGGTATTGTTGCCTCAATAAATATTATAGGAATATTTGTGCTTTCCCTTTTGATAATTCCGATTATCTATAGCTTTATGTCCCTTCCAAAACACAAGCATTTGAAACACTTAAATACCAAGTGGATCGAAACTTTTGTAAGCTGGATGGAAAGAATTGTAAGAGACAGAAGGATTACGGTTTATGTAGTATCCATAGCTCTTTTGGTAGCAAGTATTATTGGCATTTATCAAATAGACATTTCAGGAAGCCCTATAGAGGACATGCCAAAAAAGGCCGAATTTTTTCAGGACATACGGTTTTTTGAACGGGAGTTTGACGGAATAATGCCCGTAGAAATTGTGGTAGATACGGAAAGGCCCAAAGGGGTCTTAAAACCTTCCACCTTAAGGAAAATGGATGAATTAGGCACGGTAATAAATGAAATTCCCGAACTTTCCAGATCAGTTTCGGTGGTAGACCTGGTAAAATATTCCAAACAAGCCTTTTATAGCGGTATACCCAAATATTATCAGCTGCCCACCTCACAAGAAAATACTTTTATTATGGATGTGGCCCGCAAATCTGCAGACAACGGCAACCTACTCAGCAGTTTTGTAGATAGCACTGGGCAGGTAGCCCGGATGACCACTTACATGAAGGATGTAAAAACATCCCGAATGGAAACCATTGAGGCTAAACTAAAAGAAAATATTGATAAAATATTTCCTGCGGACAGATATAAGGTTATCATGACCGGCAGCGCCCTACTGTTTTTAAAGGGGACCAAATATCTGGTAAAAAACCTTATAATGTCCCTTGCTTTGGCCATAGGCCTTATTGCCCTCTTTATGGCCTATCTTTTCCGATCTTTTAGAATGATAGTTATCTCACTGATTCCCAATTTATTACCTCTTGTAATTACAGCCGGAGTCATGGGGTTTGTAGGAGTACCTATAAAGCCTTCCACTATTTTGGTATTTAGTATTGCTTTCGGAATTTCGGTGGACGACACCATACACTTTTTGGCCAAGTACCGACAGGAGTTGATAAGTAACCATTGGAGAATAAAAAAATCGGTCTACGCTGCCCTTAGGGAAACAGGGGTTAGTATGTTCTATACCTCCATTGTCCTGTTTTTTGGTTTTTCGGTCTTTATAATTTCAAGTTTTGGAGGAACCGTTGCTTTGGGCGCATTGGTTTCGGCCACCTTATTATTTGCAATGCTGGCCAACCTTATCCTATTACCGTCATTACTTCTTTCACTGGAGAGAAGCATTGCCAACAAACAGGTATTGAAAGAACCGCAAATAGACATCCTTCCAAAGGAAGAATTAAACATCACGGACAAAGAATAACAGTCCATTTATTGAAATATTTTTCACCTGGTATATACAGATATATACCCAATTTATATTTTTGCAAAAAGGCTATCTTTGCCACTTAATTTACAAGGAATCCAAATGAATACATTTAGCGTAAAAGAGCTACTATCTCCCGAACATTTACACCAAGAAGTCATTGTTAACGGTTGGGTAAAAACCTATAGGAGCAATAGATTTATTGCTTTAAACGATGGATCGACTATAAACAATATACAATGCGTAGTAGATTTTGAGGAATTTGATAAAAATTTACTAAGGCAAATTAATACCGGGGCAGCACTTAAAATAAGTGGCACCTTGGTAGAAAGCCAAGGAAAGGGTCAGTCTGTTGAGATACAGGTTAAGGATATTATAGTTCATGGAGGTGCAGACCCAGAGGCCTACCCTATTCAACCCAAAAAGCACTCCTTGGAGTTTTTAAGGGAGAAGGCTCATCTCCGTGTAAGAACAAATACCTTTGCGGCTATCATGCGCGTACGATCCGCACTTTCGTTTGCCGTTCATCAGTATTTTCAAAAAAACGGATTCTATTACGTCCATACCCCGATAATTACCGGATCGGATGCGGAAGGAGCTGGAGAAATGTTTAGGGTATCTACCTTGGACAATAAAAAACCGCCATTAACTGACGACGGGGAAATAGACTACAAGGAAGATTTTTTTGGAAAAGAAACCAATTTAACGGTGTCTGGACAGTTGGAAGCGGAAACCTACGCTATGGGACTGGGCAAGGTTTATACCTTTGGACCTACTTTCAGGGCCGAGAACTCCAACACATCAAGACATTTGGCCGAATTTTGGATGATAGAGCCCGAGGTAGCCTTTAATGATTTGGATGCCAATATGGATTTGGCCGAAGACTTCATTAAGGATGTAATCAATTATGCTTTGGAAAACTGTTTGGAGGATCTTCAATTCTTGGAACAACGATTATTGGATGAAGAAAAGAGTAAGCCCCAGGCCGAGCGAAGTGAGATGCCGTTGATCGAAAAATTAAAGTTTGTTTCGGACAATACATTTAAACGCGTAACCTATACCGAAGCTATAGACATTCTTAGAAACAGCAAGCCCAACAAAAAGAAGCAATTTAAATATCTTATAGATGAATGGGGAGCAGACCTACAAAGTGAGCACGAGCGCTTTTTGGTGGAAAAACATTTTAAATGCCCAGTGATACTTTTTGATTATCCAGCAAAAATAAAGGCATTTTACATGCGTTTGAATGAGGATGGCAAAACAGTAAGGGCCATGGACATCCTATTCCCTGGAATCGGCGAAATTGTAGGTGGATCACAACGTGAGGAGCGATTGGACATCTTAATGGAGAAGATCAAGGCTTTGGGTATTGATGAGGAGGAACTTTGGTGGTATTTGGATCTTAGAAAATTTGGAACTGCCGTACACAGCGGTTTTGGACTCGGTTTTGAGCGATTGGTATTGTTTGCAACAGGAATGGGTAATATCAGAGATGTTATACCTTTTCCAAGAACGCCACAAAATGCTGAATTCTAATCATTATTCTTTAACTTTATAGGACGGATTACCATTATTTATGCTGAAACAACACCTACAGTTTAAATTATCGCAGAAATTATCTCCACAACAAATACAGTTGATGAAGTTGATTCAATTGCCTACGCAAGCGTTTGAACAGCGACTAAAACAAGAATTGGAGGAAAACCCTGCCCTGGAAACTGGAAAGGAAGAAGGGGAGACCCAACAGGATGAATTTGATGATCTATATGACAATGAAACCGATAGTGAAAACATTAATGCGGAAGACATCAATATAGATGATTATTTAAGTGATGACGAGATTCCGGATTATCGCACACAAGCCAATAATTACAGTGCCGATGATGAGGAAAAAAGTGTTCCCTATGCAGCAGGGATTTCCTTTAATCAATACCTCATAAATCAATTAAATACGGTATACTTAACGGACGAGGAATGGTCCATTGCAGAATTCCTGGTGGGGAGCGTAGATGAGAGTGGATATATAAGAAGACCTCTTTCAGATATAATGGACGATCTGGCCTTTACCCAAAATATCTATACGGACGAAAAGACCATTGAAAAAGTATTGCATATAGTTCAGGATCTCGATCCTGCCGGTGTGGCCGCCAGAACACTGGAAGAATGCCTTCTTATACAATTAAAAAGGAAGGAAGTTACTCCAAGTATAGAACTGGCAATTACCTTATTGGAGAAATCCTTCGAACAGTTTACCAAAAAGCACTATCAAAAGCTTATTCAAAAACACAATATAACAGAAGAGCAGTTAAAAGATGCCATTACCGAAATTGAACGCTTGAATCCCAAACCGGGAGGTTCATATTCCGGTAAT
Source organism: Arenibacter sp. F20364 (assembly GCF_023015905.1). Taxonomy (GTDB): domain Bacteria; phylum Bacteroidota; class Bacteroidia; order Flavobacteriales; family Flavobacteriaceae; genus Arenibacter. The sequence goes on from NZ_JALKBD010000012.1 coordinate 23,883, forward strand.
AATAGAATTGTTGAACACGTTGTCCCCGATTTTTCCATTCGAATTGTAGACGGGGAATTGGAGCTTACCCTAAATGGAAGAAATGCACCAGAGCTTCACGTTTCACGCGAGTACAACAACATGTTGGCCGGGTACAAAAACTCCAAGGAAAAGTCAAAGTCCCAAAAGGACACCGTAATGTTCATCAAGCAAAAATTGGATGCCGCAAAATGGTTTATTGACGCCATAAGACAACGTCAGCAGACCCTTTATATTACCATGAACGAAATCATGGAATATCAAAAAGAATACTTTCTGACCGGGGATGAACGGAAACTGAGACCTATGATCCTAAAGGATATAGCCGATGGTATCGGTATGGACGTCTCTACCGTATCCAGGGTGGCCAACAGCAAATATGTTGATACCCCCTATGGCACCAAATTGATAAAGGATTACTTCTCCGAATCCATGAAAAATGATCAAGGAGAAGATGTATCTACCAAAGAAATAAAAAAAATATTGGAAACTGTTATTGGAGAGGAAACCAAGAAAAAACCGTTAACGGACGATAAATTGGCGGCTATTCTTAAAGAAAAAGGGTATCCTATTGCCAGGCGTACGGTAGCAAAGTACAGGGAACAATTGGATATCCCGGTAGCCAGGTTGAGAAAACAGATTTAATGCGACTATTCCTAAAGATCACATCTTACCTTCTACACCCGCTTTTTATCCCATTTGCAGGCACTATAGCTTATTTCCTAATTACGCCCAAATACAGTCCGTTAGAGGTGCAGAGTGGCAATATATTGCCCATATTTATACTCACCATAATCATACCTATTATATTTTACCTGATCTTGCGGAACTTGGGCATTGTAAGCTCCATATTCATGCCCAATCTACAAGAACGGAAATATCCTCTTTATATAAGCTTAGGACTGCTTATAATGGTTTTGTTCAAAGTAATTCCCAATAACTTTACCATAGAGCTGCATTACTATTTTCTAGGCCTGATAGCGGGCTTATTCAGTGCTCTTGTATTGCTGTTTCTAAACTTTAAATGCAGTATGCACATGTTGGGCATGGGAAGCCTGCTGATGTACTTAATAAACCTTAGTATTCACTTTGAGATCAACGTTACCATTGCCATAAGTATCGTAACATTACTTTGTGGCCTAGCAGCCACCTCCAGGCTTTATTTGAACGCCCATAATAAAGCTGAAGTACTTATTGGTTTTGCCATTGGCCTATTCACCCAATTATTTACCATTAAATTCTGGTTATAAAATATAGAAAATAAGCCCCACCTTCAGTGGCTTAAACTCTACAAGGTCTCCGGATTGCCCCATTACCCCGTCATTAAATAGCGAACTTAGCGCGTAATAAATATGAATATTGAAGGTATTGTAGCCGACGTTTAAGGTTAGACCATATTGAAAGTCCCTTATATCATTGTTGACAAAGACTATTTTCTCTGTACTTGAAACGTATTTGGACCTTCCATCAAAGACATAACCAATTTTTACACCTGTATATATCCTCCAAAATTTATACTCCTCTGGGGTAGAATTACGCCATCTAAACTGAAAGGGCAGCTCAACTACATGTGTAGCAATTTTATTTCTCTTAAAATCGGCATCACTATCCAACACCGTATATTCCAATTCTGTTCCTTGCTGTGAAGCCAACAAATTTGTATAGTAGGAGTTTATACCATAGCCTAGACCAATACCGATGCCCATGGTCCTATCATAACTTATCGGAATATCTTTTATAAAACCACCCTGTAAACCATATGACAGGTTTCTTTGGGAAACATCAGGGGGAAGTTGCGTAGCAAAATTATAGGTGAGTCCAAAATAAAACTGATCTTCCAAATATTTCCTATCCACATCATTCTTGGTATCCAAAACTTGCCCACTAACAAAAGTCACGGATAACAAAAGTATTGTCAAAATAAAAGAACACCTCATAGCCCACTAAAGGTAATTAATTAAACACAAAAAAAACGCTTCAAAATATGCATTTGAAGCGCTTTAAATTCTCTTATCCTTTTACTAACTATTGCAAGTTCCTGAAAGCATCACCTTCATAGGTGGTATAATTTACTTTCAGGGCATTTACTTTTCTAAGTTCTTGTTTAATATCGGAAATAATACCCATATTGGCTTCCTTGTCCACCTTAAGTGCGGTTGTCAACACATTTTGTAATTCTTGAGGCTTTTTGGCCCTTTCCATCAAAATATAATCTCCAACTTCGGAGGCATCAGCAAACTTATCGTTCAACTGAATTTTGGATTCGGTACCAAAAGTTTTTTCATATTCACGGGTTGGTTTTCCAACATAAATGTAGATTACCCTATCCTTCTTCTCCAGCTTTTTAATTTCTGAAGCATTGGGAAGAACGTTCTCAACCTTTAGGGAACTATCTTTCATTACCGTAACCGTCATAAAGAAGAACAAAAGCATAAAAACGATATCTGGCAATGATGCTGTATTCACCGCTGGTAAGGAAGCATCTTTTTTCTTATTAAATTTTGACATAGTATCTTGTTTTTATCTTCTATATTTAGTTTGAGGATGTTTCAGCCTCTGAAAGCTTCTGCGGAAACAAATCCTGAATCCTCTTCACCTTTTCCTTTAACTCATCACGAACATTGTCCGGCGTTTCTGGATTAAGATATTCGGCTTCCATATCCGTAAAGTCTTTCTTAAACAAACGCTGGGCTTCTCTATTTCTAAGATCGTTATAAGCTCCAACCAATTCGTTCTGAACCGTAATATAGGTACCGTACTTGGTTTCCCTATCGTTCTTCAGTGATATAATGGCCTTGGAAGGGTTATCGGATGAGCTTGCATCCCTCTTCCCTTTACAATAATTACAAAAATCAGGGCTTCCTGAAGGAGCACCACCATTGTCTAAAAAAGCAATGGCCTTAGCCCTTAAATCCTTGATGTTTGTTAATTCTTCGTCAGCCAATAATTGTCCATCACGGTTAATACTGACCTCAAAAATATTCTTTTGCTTAATAATTACATCGGTATCGGGCGGCTCAATTGGTGGCAACATACGATCCAAACCTGCATCTGTCTCAATAGTGGTAGTCACTAGAAAAAAGATAAGCAATAAGAACGCTATGTCTGCCATAGAACCTGCATTTACCTCTGGTGGTGCTCCTCTTTTTGGCATAATATTTTATTTAATTATTTACTAATCATTTTCTTAACTCCAGACCACAACATGGAAGCTACAGCTATTAATGTAAGGATGAAAAATACATTTAATCCCATACCTATCGTTTTTACCGTACTTTCTGTTGTAGGCACTCCTTTTTTGGCCATTTCATCCAAATTAACGTCGGTTCCATTTGCCAAGGCATAAGAGATAACAACGACAACTAAAAGACCACCCACACCAATTAGGGTTTTCTTTAAGGCTCCTTTGGATGTCAATAAATTAATCAATCCAAAAAGAACCGAGGCCGCTATCGCAATCCCCAACAATAAGTAGGTGATAATGAACATAAAGTTCATAGACCCGTTATTTATGGCTTCCGTTGCGGGAACGTCTGCACTTGGAAGCTGAAACCACAGTATGGCCCCAATCACTCCGAGTACAACTAATATTATTTTAACTATTTTATGCATGATACTTTAAGTATTTAGTGTCCAACTTATTTTTTGTGATCTGCCAACATATCAATCAATGTGATTGATGAATCTTCCATATCATTAACAATACTATCAATCTTTGCAATGATATAATTGTAGAAAATTTGAAGGATAATCGCAGTAATAAGACCGAATACCGTTGTCAATAATGCCACCTGGATATCACCTGCAATAAGGGAGGCACTCAAGTTACCAACCGCTGCAATTTTCTGGAAGGCCTGAATCATACCGATTACCGTACCCATAAATCCAAGCATCGGAGCTACCGCGATAAACAAGGACAACCAGGAAACGTTTTTCTCTAATTGACCCATTTGCACACCTCCGTAGGCTACAACTGCCTTCTCTGCAGACTCAATGCTATCTCCAGCTCTTTCCAAACCTTGATAGTAGATGGAGGCAACTGGCCCTTTTGTATTTCTACAAACCTCTTTAGCGGCTTCAATACCTCCTGAAGCCAAAGCATCCTCTACTTGTTGCTTTAATTTTGTAGTATTGGTCGTAGCAAGATTTAAATAAATAATTCTTTCAATTGCTACGGCTAGACCAAGAATCAAACATAAAAGAACAATACCCATAAATCCGGCACCACCCTGTATAAATTGCTCTTTAAGCACTTGGGTAAAACCTTTTTCAGCTGCTGGAGCCGCATCTTGCAAAATAGCTGCTGCTGCAACAACTTTCGCACTTACTGTATTTGTACCTGCCACAAATAACCCAGCTGTTGCTAGGATAGAGAATAATCTTTTCATTTCTTTCAAACTTAAATTTAGTTAGTTAATAGGGTTAAAGATAAAAAATTTTCGCAATATAAAAATTAAAACTTAACAGCAGAGAGGAAGGGATTCGAACCCTCGATACCCTTGTGGGGTATACACACTTTCCAGGCGTGCGCCTTCGACCACTCGGCCACCTCTCTAGTTATAGTTATTGGGCAGCCAAATAACAAAAAAAATATTAGTTAAAGAAATTTAGACTGTTATTTTTATTGCATTTCACCCCTGAGAGATGTTTCATATATGGTTTTGAACAACTTAGGGGAAATATTATTTCCAAGTAAATACATTAACTTGGTAATTGCCGCTTCAGTTGTAATATCCTTACCATTAATTACTTGTAGTTTTTCTAGGTGCTTACTTGTTTCATAGTGCCCCATAAGAACACTTCCCCCTGAACATTGTGTTACATTTATAATAAAAATTTCCCTGTCCATAGCTTTTTTCAACTCCAAAGTAAACCATTCGTCCGTTGGAGCATTACCAGAGCCATAAGTTTCTAAAACCACTGCCTTTAAGTTAGGTGAATTTAAGATGCTATGCAAGACTGTTTGGTTAAAACCAGGAAATAATTTTAAAATGACCACATTTTGATCCATAACCTTATGGACTTTTAGCCTTTTAGTTGAATTTGCCCTAAACAAATACTCCCTGTTTATTTTTAAATGCACCCCAGATTCTATTAAAGCAGGATAATTCAAGGAGGCAAAAGCCTCAAAATGCTCTGCATTGATCTTGGTGGTTCTATTTGCCCTATACAATTTATATTCAAAATACAGCCCTACCTCTTGGATCACAGGCTCGTTATCTTCACGAAGGGCAGCTATCTGTATAGAGGTAATTAAATTCTCCTTGGCATCGGTCCGTAAATCACCAATAGGCAATTGGGAACCGGTAAATATGACCGGCTTCCGCAAGTTCTCCAGCATATAGCTCAAAGCCGAGGCCGTATAGCTCATAGTATCGCTTCCATGAAGTACCACAAATCCGTCATGGGAATCATAATGTTCTTCAATTATAGAAGCTATATTTACCCAATTTCCAACATTCATATTGGATGAATCTATAGGAATATCAAAGGAAATACTATCTATACTGCAATCCAATTGACTTAACTCCGGGATATTTTTGATCAATTTTTTAAAATTAAAGGCCTTTAATGCCCCGGTATTGTAATCCTTGACCATACCTATGGTCCCTCCTGTGTAAATAAGGAGAATTTTATTTTCTTTGACCGTAGAAGTTCTGTTTTTCAATTTCAATATTTATTGGTGTATAAAAAAAATGAGAGCTCAATCCCAACTCAATTTCGCAGTTTCACCCAAAGGCAAAAAATAATTTGGATTCCGCTTTAAATTCCAAAAACTTGTTTGGAATTAGCGGTTGTAATTGCTGCAATTTCTTCCTTGTCCCTATTATATACGTAGGACATTTTTTCCAGAATGTTTACCAAATAAGCACTTTCGTTCCGCTTTCCCCGAAAAGGAACAGGCGCCAAATAGGGAGAATCTGTTTCCATCACCACGTGTTTCAGGTCTATTTCTCCCAAAAAAGTATCGATTTTACCATTTTTAAAGGTAAGTACTCCGCCAATACCCAACTTCATATTATAGGAAATTGCCTTCTGTGCCTGCTCAAAAGTTCCCGTAAAACAATGAAAAATACCATAAAGTCCATCGCTTTTTTCCTCCTCCAGAATTTGGAATATTTCATCAAAACCTTCCCTACAATGGATCACTACCGGATAAGCATACTTTTTAGCCCATTGTATTTGCTGTTTAAAGGCAATCTGCTGCTCCTTTAAAAAGGTTTTATCCCAATACAAATCGATGCCGGTCTCCCCTACTGCGTAAAATCTCCGTGAAGCCAACATCTCTTCCACATGGGCCAACTCATCCCTATAGTTGTCTTTTACATGTGTTGGATGCAGCCCTGTCATAAGAAATATATTCTCGGGGTAGGTTTTTTCCAAATCGAGCATAGCATTGGTATATGACGAATCTATTGCAGGAATAAAAAAGCGCTTTACTCCCAAGGCCATCGCTCTCTCTACGACCTTATTACGATCCTCATCAAAAGCTTCACTATATAAATGGGTATGTGTATCTGTTAATATCATAGAACAAAAATAGGATTATCTTTGACAAAAAAATACATATGCCCAGCCTTAAAGCTTTTCTTCATAACAAAAAATATATAGCCATCCCCCTAGTGTTGACGGCGACGAACCATTTTGAAGTCTCTGCCACCATAAATGGGGTAAAAGGAAGGTTTATATTGGATACCGGGGCATCCAACACCTGCATTGGTCTGGACAAAATAGAATTCTTCAAATTGAATTCAAAAGATTCCAAAATTAAGGCGGCTGGGGCAGGAGCTACGGAAATGTTCACCAAACTTTCCACCAAGAACCTTATAGAAATAGGAAAATGGTTTAAAAAGAAACAAAAAATTGTCCTGTTCGACCTTGTTCATGTAAATCAAGCTTTGACCTCCCATCAAGCCATGCCCGTTGATGGCATTATTGGGGCGGATATATTAAAAAAGGGAAGGGCCATCATCGATTATAAAAAAACCAGGCTTTACCTAAAACAATAAGGGACTAATTCCAAATGTTGTGTGTCAATCCGAAAAAGATAGCATAAGCTAACCCAGTATTCGTGTTCTGTTCATTTTTTGCATCGCCCAAATGCGCAGCATTCATGAATACAATTAAAAATCAATAGACCAGTCGACGAGCAAAAAACAACCAGGGTCGAAAAACTAAGGCACAGAGTACCTTGGTTTTAAGGAGCCAGCTAAGGTCTTGGGCGAAATGCTCTATGGACGCCTTCCTGTGCCCAGTGTAAAAACCCCTTGATATACTACCAAAATAAAAATAGGCCGTTCCTTTGTTCCGTCAACTTACAAGGTGTCGATAAATCATTGTCCTTTCCAGAATATGATCGAACATTACCTGAAAAGCCTGTTGTTGGGTCTGTATTCTTCCGTAGTGCAGATGTCATGGCCGTTAAGAATTATTGAAGCCTTGGAAATAATTTAGGCCATGGCATCGATCCTTAAAATTCCGAGATTTTAGGGAACACATAGTGAAGAAGGGTCCTTTCTCCCGCCTGCCGGCGAGCTAGGTTCGCGAATACCTTGAAATAACAAGTAAAACTCAATAAACTAAATCAGAGGTTCATGACAACAGATAAAAAACAATGAAAACCATCAACAAAACAAAAAATAAGACCTGCCACGTTTTTAAAACCTGACAGGTCAATTTTATTTGTATTCCAATACATGCGGGGCCCTGCCCCTTGGGTGCTATATTACAGCTCCAACGCTTTTTTAACGTTGTTGTCCATCAACAATTCTTCTGGACTCTCCAAAGCCTCCTTAACTGCCACTAGGAAACCTACAGACTCCTTACCGTCAATAATACGGTGATCATAGGACAGGGCAACATACATTATAGGTGCAATGGCTATGGCACCATCACGAGCAATGGGTCTCTCTACAATGTTGTGCATTCCCAAAATTGCACTTTGTGGTGGATTGATTATTGGAGTGGACAACATGGAGCCAAAAACCCCTCCATTGGTAATGGTAAAGGTTCCCCCGGTCATCTCATCTACAGTAATCTCACCTTCACGAGCTCTTATAGCCAACCTTTTTACTTCAGATTCCACACCTCTGAAGGATAAATTTTCCGCATTACGTATCACGGGCACCATAAGACCTTTTGGTCCGGAAACCGCTATACTGATATCACAGAAATCGTAAGAAATCATTTCTTTGCCATCTATCATTGAATTAACGGAAGGATACATTTGCAACGCCCTGATCACGGACTTTGTAAAAAAGGACATAAATCCTAAGCCAACATTGTGCTTTTCCTTAAATTCTTCCTTGTATTGGCTTCTCAAGGCAAAAATAGCCGACATATCCACTTCGTTGAAAGTGGTCAACATTGCTGTTTCATTCTTGGCAGCCACCAAACGCTCTGCCACCTTACGCCGCAACATAGACAATTTGGTCCTACTTTCCCCTCTGGACCCCCCTGTGGGAGTACCCATTGAAGGAACCGCTTTAACAGCATCTTCCTTGGTAATCCGCCCGTCTTTTCCAGTGCCTTTTATGCTTGATGCATCCAAATCCTTCTCGGCAAGAATTTTCTTAGCGGCTGGAGATGCCGACCCGGAGGCATAGGAAGTTTTTTCTGGCTTGGCCTCGGTTTTCTGTTCCGCTACTTCCTTAACTTCAGGTTTCTTCTCCACTGGCTTATCTTCACTCTTGGAAGTCCCTTCCGGTTTGGAAGCACTAGTATCTATCAGACACACTACCGCACCTACGGCAACAGCATCCCCCACCTCAGCCTTTAAGGTTATAATGCCACTTTCCTCTGCTGGCAATTCCAATGTAGCCTTGTCCGAATCCACTTCCGCTATTGCTTGATCTTTCTCCACGTAATCACCATCGCTCACCAGCCATTCTGCTATCTCTACCTCGGTAATGGATTCCCCTGGAGAAGGGACTTTCATTTCTAAAATCATGTTTTATAATTTTAATTTGTGTTTTGTCTAAACTCGTTTTTAATTTTAATCTCTAAAAATTTTCCTTTTTGAACATTTTGATACTTTTAGCTATAAATATCCAAAAGAAATAATACTACTTATTACTGGCATCCGGGTTTCTACCCATATTGTTCTTATTTATATCAAAAACATAATCTATCACCTGCTGATGGCGACGTTTTGAGCGAACAGCACTACCAGCGGCCGGAGAAGCGTAAAATCTTCTTGAGGCCACCCTTAATTTATGGGCTTCGCTAAAGTGCATGGTCAAATGCCCCCAAGCACCCATATTTCTAGGTTCTTCTTGGGCCCAAACCTTATCTTCGGCATTTTTATACTTTTCCATTATTGCCTTCATTTGCTTGGTAGGCACAGGAAATAATTGTTCTACCCTAACCAAGGCAACATCCTCCCTTTTGTTTTCTTCCCTGTAGGCCAAAAGGTCATAATAGAATTTTCCGGTACAGAATACCATGCTCTTAATTTTGGATACCTCTGCAGTTGCATCATCAATTACCTCCTGGAAGCTGCCGTTGGAAAATTCCTCAACCGTTGATACAGCGCGAGGATGTCTCAATAAACTTTTTGGGGTAAACACAATTAATGGCTTCCTAAAATTCACTTTCATTTGCCTTCTCAACAAATGGAACATATTTGCAGGTGTGGACACATCGGCGATATACATATTATCCCGTGCACACAATTGCAGATAGCGCTCCATACGTGCTGATGAGTGTTCCGCACCCTGGCCTTCGTACCCGTGCGGCAACAGCATTACCAGACCATTTTGCAGCTTCCATTTATCCTCCGCTGCAGATATGTATTGATCTATCATAATTTGGGCACCATTACTAAAATCCCCAAATTGAGCTTCCCAAATTGTTAAAGTATTAGGGCTCGCCATGGCGTATCCATAGTCAAAACCAACTACTCCATATTCCGATAACAGGGAATTATATATTTCAAAAGTCCCTTGTTTATCAGATATGTGGTTCAAAAGCATTACTTCCTCCTCACTTTCTTCCACCTTCATGACCGCATGGCGATGTGAAAAAGTACCACGTTCAACATCCTGACCGGACATGCGCACACCATAACCCTCCTCTAGAAGAGTGCCATAGGCCAAAAGTTCCCCCATGGCCCAATCCAAGGTATCATTTTCGAAAAACATGGCCTTACGGTCGTTTACCAATTTTTCGACTTTACGCAAGAACTTCTTATTCTTGGGCAACTCTGTTAACACCTTGGCTATTGCCGTCAGTTTCTTTTTATCGTATTTTGTATTTACCGCATCCATCATCTCCCATTCACGAACATGGGTAAAGCCGCTCCATTCATCGGCCATAAACGGAGTTATTACGGTCTTGTCCTCTTTTCGGGAATCTTCCAATTCCTCCTCGAGAGAAGCTTTGTATTGTTCTTCCAACTCTTGCACATAGCTATCCCCTATAATACCTTCCTTAATCAATGCTTCAGCATAAATATCCCTAGAGTTTTTATGCTTGGCAATTGCTTTGTACAGTTTTGGCTGTGTAAAACGCGGTTCGTCACCTTCATTATGTCCGTATTTCCTATATCCCAAAAGATCTAAAAAAACATCCCTTTGAAAGCGCATGCGGAATTCCAGGGCGAAAAGTGAGGCGTGCACTACAGCCTCCGGATCGTCGGAATTAACGTGCAGAACAGGGCTCAAAGTTACTTTGGCCACGTCCGTACAATAGGTAGAACTACGGGCATCCAAATAATTGGTCGTAAACCCAATTTGATTATTTACAACAATATGAATGGTACCATTGGTTTTATAACCATCCAAATTTGCCATTTGCACCACTTCATAAACGAGTCCCTGACCTGCAATGGCAGCGTCGCCATGCACTACAATTGGCAATACCTTGGAAAAATCATCTTTATAACGAGCATCCTGCTTTGCTCTAGCGATACCTTCAACTACCGCACCAACAGTCTCCAAGTGGGAAGGGTTTGGCGCAATATTCATTATTATTTTTTTTCCATTGTTGGCTTTCCGTTCAGAAGTCCACCCCAAATGATACTTTACATCCCCATCAAAAATCTCCTGCTCATAATCTTTACCATCAAACTCACTAAAGATATCCTTTGCCTTCTTGCCAAATATATTGGTCAGAACATTTAATCGGCCCCTATGGGCCATTCCCATTACAAATTGCTCAACCCCCATTTCGGCAGCCTTTTCCACTACGGCATCCAACGCAGGAATCAAGGATTCATTTCCTTCTAAGGAAAACCTCTTTTGACCCACATATTTGGTATGCAAAAAACCTTCAAAGGAAACTGCCTCGTTCAATTTTTTTAGAATATGCTTTTTTCTATCGGCATCGTATCTCGGGTGATTGTCATCTACGTTCAACCAATTTTGAATCCATTCCACCCGCTCCGGGTTTCTGATGTACATATATTCCACACCTATTGCATCACAATAAATGCTTGTAAGGTGCTGTATGATTTCGCGTAAGGTACTGGGGCCAATGCCCAAGATTTCCCCAGCTGTAAATGTGGTATCCAGATCACTTGGAGCAAGTCCAAAATTTCCAATTTCCAAAGTCGGAAAATATTGTCTTCTTTCCCTGACCGGGTTTGTTTTGGTAAACAAATGCCCTCTTGTCCTATACCCATCAATCAATCGAACCACCTGAAACTCCTTCTGAAGTTTCTCCGGAACCTCTACCTCGTGACCACCAGCCACAGACAATGGTGCCGTCTGTAATTCATCGACCATCCCATCCATGGAAGTTTCCATGCCAAAATCGAATCCTTGAAAAAAGGCCCTCCAACTAGGCTCTACACTATCGGGATTTATTAAATACTTATCGTATAATTCTGCGAAATAAGAAGTATGCGCAGCGTTTAAAAAGGAATATTTATCCATGAAAAAGTCTCTCTGTCTTTTGAACAAAATTTATTCAAAAATACAACATTTAGCATATCTAAGCTTATCTTAGCCCTGAATAATGGAAAATTATTACAATAATTATGTTAAATCGTCATTCCTTAAAAAAAAGCGTGATTTTATGTGTTTTTTTCACGGCATTTTGGGGCTTAGGTTACTCGCAACCCACCCCAGGGAATTCCGATTTTTGGAACCAGGTATATTTTGGAGGCAATTTAGGCCTCGGTTTTGGCAATAATTCCTTCAATGCATCTATCTCTCCCAGTGCTATTTACCAAGCTAATGAGCAATTCGGGGTAGGCCTGGGTGTTAACTTTAACTATGCCAAATTTCGGGATGCAAAATTAGTGGCTTATGGAGGCAGTGTACTTTCCTTGTTCAATCCTATTCCTGCATTACAACTTTCTGCCGAAATGGAACAGCTTAGGGTATATCGGGAGCTTGAACTTGACGGTGGCAACCGGGAAGAAAATTATTGGTCACCGGCCCTGTTTCTGGGTATAGGTTACGGCAATAGGAATGTAACCATTGGAGTTCGGTACAATATATTACACGATCAAGAAAAAAGTATTTATGCCGATGCACTAATGCCCTTTGTACGCGTGTATTTCTAAACTAAGACCCGTACTCATTTCTAAACCACACTTTTTGCCATTCCCTTTTCAGAATCTCAAAGATAACCTGTTCCGATATTTCAACCACATCCGTAGCTGCAATAGCTTTGACCGCTTTCTCCGGAACATCGATAATATAAAGTAAGTTTAAATAGTCCGTAAACTTCTCCATGATCAAATAATATACTTTCTCATGCACCAGAGTTTTCAAATCCTCAGGAGAAATCTGCTCGGGCCAGTCTACGAATACATTGGCAAACACAAAATCTTTTTGCAATTGTAAGACTAGAGCTTGATAGAGACTTCTATCGTTGGCATGTTTTAGCAGTGCCGAAATATCAGGAAAATTTACAACCATATGCTATTTACGAAATTATAGTTGAAATGGTTTTTAAGCCAACGCAATAAAACCAACTTTTTCCAAAACTCGGCAGACTAGAGCACTTTTTCGATGAAAAATTTTAAAATCACAACTTTATTAGAACCAATAGTTCTATTTAGGACCGATCATTAATAGGGTTTTCATATCAATTTTCAACAAGCACCAAATCCGTTTCCCCTTCAATAAGTACTACATGGCAGCAATCTGCCCCTACGGTGAAATCCGAATCCACCATTAGCTTATTATCGATATATCCTCGAAAATTTATCTCAAGTTTCTTATTCCGGTATCTCGAAACGTATTTGTCACTGAACAAAGGATAGGTCCCATTTTCTGCCATCCAGTCATATTCACTACTTGAGGCACCAAGGGTGATTTCGTCTCCATTAGACAGCACAACCACCTTAAAGTAATCTAAGGCCACGGCAACACCGTCCTTATCCTTGACATTCACTGTAATGGTCCTAAACTCTTCGGTACAGAATACATCTACACAATTAGGAGTACCATCCACCTCCTTGTTACTGCAATTAAGCGATAGCAAAACTGTTATTAAACCCACATATAATTTCATAAACCCTTTTTTTTAAGGATGCACGGTCTTCGGATGGGTTGCTTTCTTCAATTCAAATTTATCCAAACCATTAATCAAAATCTACATGAAGAGCATACGATTATAAATATAGCCCTCCTAAGCAATTAAAATAAAAAAATAGGTTCTGCGAATTTATTTCCTGATTTTCTCCTCCCAAAGCCAGGCCGACTTCATAGCTTCGTCCAATGTAGATTCCGCCTTCCAGCCCAAAACCTCGTTTGCCTTGGTCGTGTCGGCATAGGCAGAAGTGATATCACCGGGTCTCCTATCTACAATTTTATAATTCAATTTTTTTCCGGACACCTTTTCGAAGCTTTTGATTACTTCCAAAACGGTGCTTCCCGTTCCGGTCCCTACATTAAAGACCTCATAATTATCTTGGTTCTTGCCGTTCATCAATCTTTCCAAAGCCACTACGTGGGCCTTGGCCAGATCAACTACATGAATATAATCCCTAACACAGGTACCATCCACAGTAGGATAGTCCCCACCAAAAACGGAAAGCTGTTCCCTGATGCCCGCACCTGTTTGGGTAATAAACGGCACCAAATTTTGAGGAACACCTATTGGCAATTCCCCTATTTCTGCACTCGGATGTGCTCCCATGGGATTAAAGTACCTAAGCGCAATGGCATTTATGCCCGGCGTCACCTTACAGGTATCACGGATTATTTCCTCCCCCATTTGCTTGGTATTGCCGTAAGGAGATTCTGCCGGTTTTACTGGCGCACTTTCGGTAATGGGCATTTTATCGGCTTGACCGTAAACGGTACATGACGAACTAAAGATAAAACTGGATTTATCCTTTTTGGAAAGTTCTTTGAGCAAGTACACCAAAGTTCCAATATTGTTCTCGTAATACAGCAACGGTTTTTCAACGCTTTCACCAACGGCTTTGGATGCGGCGAAGTGAATAACCCCGGCAATGTCCTGATGTCTTTTAAAAAAATCCTCAACCTTTGATTTTTCCTTTAGATCCAATTTCTCAAAAATCGGCCTCTTCTCCGTAATGGCCACAATACCCTCCAAGACCTTTTCGGTTGAATTGGAGAGATCGTCAATAATAATTACTTCATAGCCTTTATTCTGCAATTCTACGGTGGTATGGGAACCTATAAATCCCAAGCCTCCCGTTACGAGTATTTTCATCTATTTAAAATTTTGGTTTTCATTTTAATATGCAACAAAACAATCCAAAGCAAGCTTTAATTATTAGCCTATAAACTGAATAATGGTCTGGGTAATAAAAGTAATTTGCTCATCATCCAACTCGGTGTGCATCGGTAAGGAAATAACTTCCTTGACCAGTTGATTGGTTACCGGAAAATCCTTTTCCTGATAACGCTCATCCAAATATGCCTTTTGCCTATGCAAAGGTATGGGATAGTAGACCCCACATGGAATTTGTTTTTCGGCCAAATGCTTTACCAATTCATCACGTTGTCCATTTAAAATTCTCAAGGTATATTGATGGAATACATGACAGTCGCAAGAATCACATATCTCCGCACAGCCATTTGCCATTTGCGGCACAGTAATATTCTTATTTCCCTCAAAAGCTTTGGAATACTTTTTTGCCGCTGCCCTCCTACGGGCATTATAAGAATCCAATCGGGACAACTTTGACCTTAAAACCGCTGCTTGAATAGAATCCAATCGGGAATTGACCCCAACGACATCATGATGATAGCGTTCGTACATTCCATGGTTCACAATTCCCCTCAGGGTATGTGCCAATTCATCATCATTGGTGAAAATAGCCCCTCCATCTCCATAGCAGCCCAAGTTCTTGGAAGGAAAGAAGGAGGTTGCCGCAACGTGCCCCATAGTACCAGCCTTCTGTTTTGAACCATTTTCAGAGGTATAATCGGCCCCAATGGCCTGTGCATTGTCTTCTATGACAAATAGATTATGCTTTTCAGCAATTTCAAGAACCGCATCCATATTGGCACATTGGCCAAATAAATGGACTGGTACAATTGCCTTGGTCTTAGGGGTAATAGCTTTTTCAAGCGCCACTGGATCTATATTAAAACTATCCAGCTCTACATCTACCAGGACTGGGGTAAGCTGCAACAGGGCAATTACCTCTACGGTAGCTGCAAAGGTAAAATCGGCGGTTATTACCTCGTCCCCTG
Organism: Arenibacter sp. F20364; assembly: GCF_023015905.1. Taxonomy (GTDB): domain Bacteria; phylum Bacteroidota; class Bacteroidia; order Flavobacteriales; family Flavobacteriaceae; genus Arenibacter. Next base: position 39,527 of record NZ_JALKBD010000012.1, read on the forward strand.
GTTTTAAACCCAGACCCATCATAGCAATTTGAAGGGCATCGGTACCATTTGCACAGGGAATAACGTGCTTTACCCCCAAATAGTCCTCCAATTCCTTTTGAAAGGCGTGTACCTCGGGACCATTGATAAATGTGGAGGTTTCCAGAACATTGGATATAGAGGCATTTACCTCATCCTTTATAACTTCATATTGACCCTTTAGGTCGACCATTTGAATTTTCCTCATTGAATAAAACTTAGATTCCAAACTTGGTTTGGCGCGAACAATATTACAAAAATAAGGATTGGCAGCCAATGGAATTTATTTAAAGAAGCGTATTTTAGCCCCAAACGAAGATTCAGTGTTTGTTATATATAATTTCGCCGTAAAGTTATCTGCCCTTTTCTTGGAATTAGTTGCTTTGTTCCATCCAAAAATTAAGCTTTTCGTAAATGGCCGGAAGAAGGTAATACCCTATTTACTTCAAAATATTTCTCAGGACGATCAAATCATATGGGTGCACACTGCCTCTTTGGGCGAATTTGAACAGGGCCTTCCCATCATAGAACTGTTAAAAAAGAACTATCCAGCAAATCGTATATTGGTCAGCTTCTTTTCACCTTCGGGCTATGAGGTTAAAAAAAATACCGCCGCCGCAGATATGGTTACCTATCTGCCAATGGATACCCCAAAAAACGCTAAAAAATTTATTGACATCGTCAATCCCAAGTTGGTCATTTTTGTCAAGTACGAAATTTGGCCCAATTATTTAAAAACATTGTCCCAAAGAGGCATACCCACTGTCTTGATCTCCGCCTTATTTAAGGAAAATCAAATATACTTTAAAAGTTATGGCGGGTTTATGATAAAGGCCCTCCGTAATTTCTCACATATTTTTGTTCAGGATTCCAGGTCCATCGAATTATTGAACACCATCAACATAAAAAACACTGATATTAGCGGGGATACCAGATTTGATAGGGTAATTGAAATTCTCGAAAGGGACAACAACCTGGCATTTATGGCGGAATTTAAAAATGGTGAGCGGACATTGGTAGCTGGCAGCACTTGGCCAGAAGATGAAGAAGTATTGGTACCTTATATAAATGCTGGCAGATCCACTTTAAAATTTGTTCTTGCCCCGCACAATATCAAACCGGAACATATCAACAAACTAAAATCCTCCATCAACAAGAAAACCATACTTTACTCAGAATTGGAGAATAAAGACCTATCCAAATACGAGGTTCTTATTATAGACACTATTGGCATTTTGACCAAAATCTACAGTTACGCGGACATTTCCTACGTAGGTGGTGGTTTTGCCACTGGATTGCACAATACTTTGGAACCAGCGGTATACGGCATTCCCGTAATTATTGGTCCAAACTTTAAGGGCTTTAAGGAAGCTGAGGACCTTGTTGACAAAGGCGGAGTATTGGTTGTTAAATCGAGGCAAGAATTCAACACCTTGGCCAACCAACTGCTAGGGGACATGGAGTACCTTAAAAAAACTGGGGATATCAACAGCACTTATGTATCTGAAAATAAAGGGGCAAGCATCCAAATCATGGCATATGTACGTACATTAATTTGAACACCTATGTTACGACTATGCAAAATTCCCGAATTATACACTTGGTTGCCCTGACCACTTTTGTCCTATGCTGTCTCGCGTGCCGGGGGCCTTTGGGCGAACAACAGGGCACTACTCCACCTGAAAACGCTGTTCCTTCGTCTAAAAAGGACGATGTAAAGAAGCCGCAACCTGAAAAAGTAGTTCCTCAACTTGATAAAAGCATCCCTACCAAATCCAAAAATGGACAAAAGCCCACAGCAAGGGACACCCTTGCCCCAAAAATTGCCCTGTCATAAACATACCATACATTTGGTTTGCTTTTTTTGTTAGCTTTACAAAAATCAACAAACCAAATTATGAATTCCAAAATACTTCGCATTTCCCTTATTGCCGCCTTGGCGGGTTTTTTATTTGGCTTCGACACCGTAGTTATTTCAGGCGCCGAGAAAAAATTACAACTTTTATGGAATTCCTCCGAAGCTTTTCACGGAACGGTGGTAATTGGCATGGCTTTGTTCGGAACCGTTATCGGAGCCATATTGGGCGGCATACCGACCGACAAAATTGGCAGAAAGAACACCCTTATTTGGATCGGTATTCTGTATTCTGTCTCGGCCATAGGTTCTGCCTTTGCCAATGACCCTGTTACCTTTGGAATATTCAGATTTATTGGCGGTTTGGGTGTTGGCGCATCAACCGTTGCAGCTCCGGCCTATATTTCGGAAATAGCTCCGGCAAAAGATCGGGGCAGGTTGGTTGGACTTTACCAATTTATGCTGGTTTTCGGGATACTCGTGGCCTTCATGTCCAATTATCTCCTCAGCAATGTAGGCGAAAACGATTGGAGATGGATGGTTGGCGTTGAAGCCTTCCCGGCTATAATATATACCTTATTTGTTCTTACCGTACCAAAAAGCCCGAGATGGTTATTGACCAAAAACAGGAGCGAGGAAGCCAAAAAAATACTCAACTCTATAAATCCAGACCTATCATTGGAGGAATTGGAAGCTGAAATTGCCTATGGGAAAGAAGCTGCAGTCGCCTCCGAGAGTATTTTCATGAAGAAATATCGCTTTCCTTTGACTTTGGCCTTTCTAATTGCCTTTTTCAATCAATTTTCAGGAATAAATGCCTTTCTATACTACGCTCCCAGAATATTTGAAGCGGCCGGACTGGGTGAAAGTACTGCGCTTCTCAGCAGTATAGGGATCGGCATCACGAACCTTATCTTTACCTTCTTGGGCATATTCCTGATAGACCGCCTTGGACGTAAACAACTAATGTATTTTGGATCTTTTGGCTATATCATTTCCTTGTCGCTCGTAGCTGCTGCGTTTATTTTAAACTGGGAAGGAATGGCTGTCCCTATTTTTCTATTCTTGTTTATTGCATCGCACGCAATTGGGCAAGGGGCTGTAATCTGGGTTTTCATCTCCGAGGTATTTCCGAATCATTTGAGAGGATCTGGCCAAGCCTTTGGCAGTTCCGTACATTGGGTCCTAGCCTGGATTATCCCCTCCTCCATCCCAGCACTTTTTGCCTGGGTAGGTCCTGGACCTGTTTTTGGGTTCTTCGCCTTTATGATGGTATTGCAATTGCTCTTTGTAATTTTCTTGATGCCGGAGACAAAAGGAATTACCCTGGAGGAACTTAGTAAAAAACTGAGTAAGTAAGAAAATACCACTAACTGGTTTTCAGTGTTTTATCGAAAATTTCAACAGTATAACGGATTAGTATACTATTTTGAAGTCGTTTAACGGATTTGACCCTAAAACACGTGTTAATTTGAGGATAATTCATTAAATTGTTTTAAAATCTGAATATCATGGATGATGTTACTTTTGGAATTAGGGTTCTCAATGGGTTCCTTAGTCTTATGGTGGTAGTTTTGATCGCCATTCTATTGGCTGTAATTGTCTGTTTGATTTTAGCTGCTTTTGGCTTCTTTTAAATGGATCTGATTCTATCCCCCAAGGCCTATAGAATTCCGGGTCGTATTCTACCCCCAATATGACGGATTATAATTTTTATTTCATTGGAGTTTGGTTCAATTTAGCGATTACGTCTAAATTGGGCTGAAGTTTGTATGTCATTTAAGTTACTATTTTTTCACCGAACAAGTCCAAAATAGGCTTACCCTGCCCATCTGGCGTGGTGTAAAAGGGCCTACCTTCAATAGTATAATTGGTTTCCGGGTCCATACCCAAAGCGTGATATATGGATTGATGTACCTGATCTATCACTACTGGGTTTTCAATTGAGGAGCAAGGTCGCTCATCCGCTGTTTTACCGTAGACCAAACCTTTTTTGACACCACCACCCCACATAAGTATAGAACTACCATCCGTAAAATGTCTGTGCATGCCATAGAATTTTTCATCCTCGATAATATCAGGCTGATCTACTTGATCTTGTACCGGTACTCCCGGGCGACCTTCCATAATGGCGTCCCTACTAAATTCACTGGCCAGAATAATAAGTGTCCTGTCCAAATGCCCTGATTCGTCCAGATCTTTAATTAGTTGTGCTATGGGCCTATCTATAAGCTCCTTCATTTTCGCCGCCCGGGTATGACCATTTTCATGAGTATCCCACCCTAAAAAAGGTTCATATTCCGTAGATACACTTATAAACCTGCCCCCGTTCATGGCCAGTCGTTTAGCCAAAAGACATCCCAGACCAAACCTACCGGTATTGTAGGTATCATAGACCTCCTTGGGTTCCTGGGCTAAATCGAACACCTTGGCTTCAGGAGAATTCAACAACCTATAGGATTGCTCCATGGATCGCATCAAGGATTCCCTTTGATAATCACTCCCCCCCTCCATGATCTTGCTCTTATTGGCCAACTCCTTATAAAGCTTATAGCGGGCTTCAAATCTCTTAAGCGACATCCCTTGTGGCGGCCTTACACTATCCAAACCTGTAGAAGGGTCCGGTATTAGAAACGGACCATATTCACTCCCCAAAAATCCAGCAGAATGAAACGCCTTTAACTCTTCGGCTTCCCCAACAGTAAAACGTTGCCCCATGGCAATAAATGGTGGGATTACCGGGTTTACAGGACCCAACTCCTTGGCAATCCACGCTCCTATATGGGGAGCTTGCACAGACTGTGGCGGTTCATAGCAGGTATGCCAATGATACTGATGCCGTGTATGCAGGATGTGACCTAGATCTGCCGACTTATAGGAACGGATTATGGCGCCTTTATCCATAACACCTCCTATTGATTCCAGACCCTGAGAAAAATGGAGTCCATCCACAATAGTGGGCACCTTCGGAAAGGTACTTAAAACCCTTTTGCTCTCCACCCCCTTGGAATAAGGTACATATGCCTTAGGATCAAATGTTTCCGTATGGGCCATTCCCCCCGCCATCCATAGTAATATAACCGTATCCGCTTTGGATGTTATTGCCGGAACTGAATTACAGGAACTTAAAAAACTGGCAACAGGAATACTTGTCGATGCTGCCGCCAGACTGGCAGCCGCCATCTTTTTTACAAAATCCCTACGTGCATTGGTATGTAAATCCTTATTCATTATTGCTTAGTATATAAATTGAAATTCGGGAGAATTGAACATGGACCAAAAAAGGTCCTGCAAAGCTTCATCTTTTGCATCCGTTTGCAAGGCATTCAGCATTATTCCCCTTTCTTTATCCGTTGGATTTCTGCCCAAGGTTTTTTGATATAGATCGAGTACTATTTCCTCGTTCCGATCACCGTACTTCTTAAGCCATTCCTCCGCTCCCTCCTTGAGCACGCCATTGAAATACTCTCCATTGGTCAACTCTAGGGCTTGTAACAAAGTTGCCTGTTCATCTCTTGTAGTGGCCACATTTTCCCTAGAAGGCCTGCCCATAACCTTCATAAATGGATGTTGTTTTACAAGGCTCGCCCGAGCAAATTCCCTTTCCGAATTTTCAAAGGTAAAATTCACCAATTTGTCCCAGTTACTAGAACCGTAGTTACGTACTCCTTGCCAATTACCATCATTAAAATTCGTGTTTACCCATCCTTCTTCTGGCAGTTTATCCGTACTTTTCCATTTATCATTGGAAGTTATCAAAATATCCGTCCCATCTTCATATAGAATTTTCATGGCGAACAAGATTCCAGCGGGATTGGCAATGCTTCCTTCGTTTTCACCCTCAACAGCCAATATATTCCCAGCTTGAACAAGCTTGTCAGAAACCTCTAAACGGTCTACTTTTCTCCAGTCCTTACCCTCAGAGATTTTTTTGCCATTGAGATATAGGGCATAGGAATGATCAACGGAAATTAAAGTTGTTGCCGACACTATTTTTTTATTGTTCAAATTGAAACCATAACGGAAATATCGTTTCCCCGGTTCAGGCAACACATCGCGATCAAACTTGACTTCCCTGTGCCAGATCCTCTTATACGGCAAACCTTCACTATTGGGGTCATAAGCCGCCGCATAATACATAGGGGCCACTACTTGGCTAACCGCATCGGAAAACTGCTCTGCACTTAATCGTCTCAATATTGGTCCGTTAAACACATACCCATTTTTCAGATCTTCCTGCTTTTCCAATCGGGTCGTTTCCAGTTGGTAGGATTTCGACGTCATGATCATTTTCATGAGACCTTTTACATCATAGCCGGAATCTACAAAATCTGCCGCTAACCAATCCAGAAGATCGGCATTCCAAGGTTTATTGTCCATTTCATCTACGGGTTCCACAAGACCTCTTCCCATAAAACGTTTCCAAAACCTGTTGGTAATGGTTCGGTAAAGTCTACCATTCTCCGGCTTTACCATGACTTCTGAAAGCAATAACAATCTTTCCTTTACACCTTCGGCTTCAACAGAACCCAGTTCCGGATACAGAAAATTTACTTCGGCCATTTTCCCTATCGGCATATCACATCTATTCAGTTCCATTATGGAATCTGCAAAAATCGAAGCAAATCCATAGGATTGCTCCAAAGTAAGATTACTTACAAAACTGTTATGGCAGGAGGCGCATTTTACGTTTACCCCCATTAATGACTGCCCAATATTTTGGGCGGCCTGCATTTCCGTTCTTTGACTGGCATTGACCAGGCCACGCCATTTAATTCCTTTAATAAAACCTTCCGATTCTTCATTTGGATTTATTAATTCTTTGACCATTACATCATAAGGCTTGTTTTCCAAAAGGGAATTGTAAAGCCAATCCGTAATCTGTTTACGGCCTCCAGTAATAAATCCGGGACCACTGTAATCGTTCCTGAGTATATCATTCCAAAAACTCAACCAATGCTGGGTATAATTGTGCTTGTCGCCCAACAATTCATCAATGAGCTTAACTCTCTTTTTCTTGTCCCCATTGGTCACAAATTGGTCTATTTTCTGGGGCTCCGGAAGTAGACCTAAAATATCCAGGTAAACACGCCTTATAAATGTCCTGTCGTCCACCACTTCAGGCCATTTCAACTTCTTTTCCTTGAAATAGGAATCCATTAATTTATCTACGGGATGGTTCTCCATGCTCTCTTTTGGCAAATTAGGTTGTGTAAGGGCCAGCTCTGCTTCCGGGAAAATCTTTAGTGCCCCATCCGACCATTTTGCGCCATTTTTGATCCACAACTCTATCAATTTTATTTCGCTCTCCTTCAACACCTTACCTTTCTTGGGCATTACATCATCATGATCGGGAGGAAGGCTTACCCTACGATACATCTCACTCTCCTCTGGCCTGCCTTCTACAATAATAGGACCCGACTTGCCTCCCTGGTAGACTCCTCGTTTATTGTCCAGTACTAAATCGCCCTTTTGCTTGTTCTCACTATGACATTGATAACAGTTATGTGCCACAATTGCCCTGACCCCTAAATTTAAATTCTCCTGCTGCGCTTCCGTTAAAGAATCCAAGCCCTTTAATTCGGCGTAAAGTACCCTAGTCTTTTCATCATCATAAGAATTTTGATTGTTCGGTAACACGCTAGTCAAATAATCTTCCCCATGGGTTAGGTTTGCTCCCAAATGACCTGCTACAACCAGTAAAACTACCGTTGAGAACAACCCAAATCGATAATAAACAAAATTCGAAAACCTCCCATTTAAAGTATTTCGCAACAAGATATATGTGATGCCGGCCAAAATGGCCGTAGCGATACCAGCATTTTGATGAAACTGTACCAAATCCCCAACGTAGTCGTCATGGGTGCGGAGCAACCAACCTAAGGCCGCAGCCAGAATGGCAAAACCCGCTCCCAAATAGACCATCCAATTAATTCCTTCCCTTAGACCCTGTCTTTTTCCACCCAGCGTTAAAAATTCCAAAAAGATGGCAACTACCAATAATCCAATCGGAAAGTGCACTACCATTGGGTGAAAGCGCCCCAACAACTGAAAAATCCAATCCCAAGAATTAACGTCCATAGCTGCAATTTAATGTTTTTTCGTATGCTAATATTATACAAAATAGGAGGAGCTTCATCTTGCTCAAAATTTTATACCTATTATATATAATTTCCTCTAAGTTAACTATTCAGTTCAAAAATACAATACTCACAGCCACAGTAATTCACAAAAAAAAGCAACCTACATGGGTTGCTTTTATATATAAAGTTAATACTGTATCACTTTCCTGGAAGAACTACATTCTCCACGACATGGACAAGCCGGGTCAATTGTTTTGATGCGGGAATTCTATTTTTTGGTCTTTTGTATACTTTCCACTTCTTTTCTGAACCTCAATATCATTAAACTATCCAATTGACCACCAATGCTATCCCTCATGGAGGCCCAATTCTGAGAATTCATATCGCCTGCGTACCGCATTATCTTGTTAAATCTGGCCACGTTGAACCGATTAGCCTTCCAAGCGGCCTTAGTACTTTCCTGATGTTTTAGATCCTGCAAGTATATCCCGACCCCAAAGCCAACAATAACAAGACCCAATATCAATAACCAACGGGCGGATGTTTTAGACATTATTCTGAATTTAGATTAAAACAATAAATTGTTCCATTTAGACACCACATTATATTTACGTAATATTTGATGTCTTTGGACCGTTAATTTCAAGAGATCTTCCTAGGACCCTATTACTGTGTGCTACTATACAAACTTGGAAACTACCAATAGCAATACAATAACAGCAAAGGCACCACTAAATGTCAGTACCAGGTCTATAAAATTGAATTTCTTTTTCATCACTTTTTTTTATTGTTTTCCATAGTCATCACCTTAACAGAGGAGAGGTATTTAATTTTGGTTGGGTCATTCCTTGGTTTAAACTTCTAATATGCCTATGAGCCACATTACTAACATTAAAGTTAGCATGGAATGTCCATGTTTCAAAATATCAACGTTCAATGCCAACAAACCTTGGATAAAATGTAAATTTCTTTAATTATGAATTAAAAACTAAGTGTTCAACTTTTATATTAGCTAAGCAAAAATTTATGTTGACACCCTTGAATATGGTCCGTATAATCTAGAGTCCAATATTTCCAGAAAAATAAAAAACACACATTCAAAAATAGATTTGGCTACAAATTTATAACTACATTACCTTTTTTACGACCAGTGTCCACATAGGAATGGGCTTCGGCAGCTTCATGTAAAGCGTAACGTTTATCAATGACCAATTTCAGTTGGCCGGCCACCAATAAATCCGTTAGCTCACTCAACATAGTACTAAGCTTATGAACGGACAAAAGTCCGGTAGCCGCAAACTTTGCCCTTTGGCTACCAAATTTAGAGGTCCACAGCATTTGAAATAGTAGTGGCATACTTAGTACAGGCGACAGGTAGGTGCCATTTTTTGCCAGTGCTTTTTTGCTTTTATGGAACGAGCTTTTGCCCACAGTATCAAAAATTACATCATAACTATTTCCTGTTGTAGTATAATCTACCATGGTATAGTCTATGACCTTATCCGCTCCAACAGACCTTACCATGTCGCAATTGACGGAACTGCAAACAGCTGTTACTTCTGCCCCAAGGTTTTTGGCCAATTGTACAGCGGCAGTACCAAGACTACCTGAAGCACCATTTATTAGCACCTTTTGTCCACTTTTTACATTGGCCAACTCCTTTAAATAATTCCATGAGGTCAAAGGTCCGTCACACACACATGCAAGTTCTTCATGAGCTACATTTCTAGGTTTTAAAACTATAGGACCTTCTTCGGAAATACAGAGGTATTCCGCATTGGCACCGGCACCAAATACCGACTCCCCAAAGACTTCATCACCTACTTGGAAACGTTGAACATCGGCACCTACAGCTTCGATTTTCCCTGAAAAACCAGTCCCTGCTATAGGGTATTTGGGTTTTGTTAAACCAATAAAAAGTCGGCCGTACCACGGATTACCCTTTCTCATCATGGTATCTGCCGCGGTCACGTTGGCCGCTTTTACCTTTATTAAAAGCTCATCTTCCTTAGGTTGGGGCTTGGTTATTTCCTTATATTTTAGGACCGCCGGGGAACCATACTTTGTAATTACAATTGCTTTCATGTTTTTTTTGACAAATGTATACTGTGGCTATAAGCCAATCGTTCCAATTTCAAAATCAGAACAAAGTAAAGGCAGTTTCCAATGGTTCCGGGTTGTGGATGCATTCAAGTCAAAGACTATTGGCCAAGTCTTACTTTTTTTAATTCCATGTGCAAAATTGGATAGGGTTTTCCTGAAGCATCCAATTCCGAACGGCCAATTGTTGTGAAGCCAGAATGCCTATAAAATTCTACGGCCTGATGGTTCTGTTCATTTACATCTACCTTATACACATTCAATTCATGAATAGAATAAGCCAACAAAGTCTTGCCTAATCCTCTCCCGCGGTATTCTGGATGAATAAATAACATTTCCAAATTCCTTTCTGCCGTACCCAAAAAACCAATTATCTGCTTTCCATGACCCCTTATACACCTTAATTGGACGGCACTTAAATACTCGTTTAATATTAGCGGTTTAAAATATAGTATGTCCTCTTCCTTTAAAAAGTGGTGTGTGGCCCTGACCGAAGCCTCCCAAACCGCAACCACTTCAGGGAATTCGGCCTTTTCTACCTTGTCTATGTAATGTGCCATTTGCAACAACTATAAAATCCCAAAAATAAAAATCTTATGAAAAATCTACCATTACAAAGTGAAATCCGCTCCTATCCTATTAGCAAAACTCCGGACAGATAAGTGAATTAGAAAGCGTAAAGGCCTATAATTAGTTACAGCTGGTATTTAATTCTTGGTATTCGGATATTGATACATTAGGTATGCTCTGAGCACCTTGGATTTTGATACAGCTTAAATTGGGATTTCTATCCACCTTTAAGTCAATTAGCTCCTGATTGTTGCCCACATCCAGATCTGTAAGTGAATTGCTTGAAATATAAAGATGCGTTAAACTGGCATTATGTTCAAGATCAATATTCTGAATTTTATTGTTAGAAATCAACAGGGTTTCCAAAAGTGTATTTTTACTAAAATCTACAGAAGTCAGCTCATTCGTCGTCAGTAATATATTTTTCAGATTTATAGACCCCCTGACATCAAAGGAATGTAATAAGTTGTTGCTTATTTTTAATATTTCAAGAGTTTCATTTACAATGCTAAATTCTTCCAATTCGTTAAAGGATAGATTTAATTCTTTTAAGTGAGTCGCTTTGGAAAGTCCGTTAATGGCACTAAGTTGGTTAGACTGCACATCCAATAAAACTAAATTGGGGTTGTTACTGATATCAATGTTAGAGATATAGTTGCCAGCAAGATACAAAGTGTCCAATAAGGAATTGGACTTCAGGTCTATACTCTCTAGGTTGTGCTGTATTGCAGATAACCTCTTTAAATTCACGAACCCTTCAATTCCGCTTAAATCATTGATTGCACCATTGCCTGAATAATTCAAATCCAAAACGCTCACTTGTGCAGCATCCTTACTCAGCATCCTTTGATTTAAGATGCCGTCAGAATCTATGCCTTGATCTATTAATATAGCTTCAAATGTGGCATCCGGAATGTCCAGGTATTGGTCTTTGTCGGAATCCGAATCGTTCCTGGAGCAGGAGGTCAAAAAGATCGTAATCAATATTGCTATCTGAATTGAAATACGAATGATAAAACGAATAGTCATTATTAAATAAAATTTCATTGGTTATATTTTTCTTGCAAAAGCCAAATTAATGGTAATATTTAAACGGTAATATTTAGGCAAAGGTGCATAAAATGACAAGATCAATCGTTCTAGTTTGTAAATCGGAACCTTTTATGCGACTATTTTTTTCCAATAGGCTCTAGGAGTTGTACCCATTGTCTTTTTGAAATAGGTATTGAAAACGGTCTTGGAGTTAAATCCACTATCGTATGCCAAGGCCAAAATAGTAAGGTGTCTTTGGGAGTCATCAGCGACTTTACCCTTAAAAGTTTCTAATCGGAAGGTATTTACAAAGTCGGCAAAATTCTTCCCATAACCTTCATTCAATAGTTGTGATAGTTGATTGGAAGGTATTCCCATCATTGTTGCCAAATTGCTAAGTGTAAGGTTGGGATCCAAATATGGTTCTTTTTCCAACATCAACCCATCCAATTGTTTCCTATATTTCGTGAGCTGCACTTTACTGAACAATGGTTTTTGATACTTTCTTTTGATGTCCCCAAGTTCACTTCCCTCTCCCAAAATTTCTCTCCGAAGCTCTTGAATACGAAGCATGCCATAAAAGGGTTTAAGTATTGGCTCCACAAATATATATATCATCATTGGTAATCTTTGGGTGACACCTTGCTCTATTAATTGTATAGTTTCCGAGGTCTTCCCCAAAAGTGCATTACACAATATCAGCAGGTTCATTGCCCTACCCATTAGATCGGTTTCCAAAGTAGCTTCCAATTTGGCTATTCCCTTTTCGGCTTGTTCTTTATTTCCCAAAACTGCATATGCCATGGTTATTCCTCCCAACCTCATCACATCTTCGGTCTCGTCTTGGGGAAGTTTCTCAAAAAATGCCAATGCTTCATTGCCCTTTCCCATTAATAAGAGCGCTTGACCCCAATATAATATTGACGTTTTAAAATCCGTTTTGAGTTCTACACCCTTTTCGAAGCTTTCAATGGCGGTGTCATATTTTTCCTCACAATAATCTATAAAACCTTTTAAATGATAATTTATGGAGGAAAAAGGATCTAGCTGAAGGGCAGTTTCAATATACGTACGTGCTGCTCCAAATCTTCCTTCGGCAACCAACATCGATGCCATGCTAGGATAATAGTCAACGAGAGGGCCCGCTTCATAGACTTTGTTCAGATGCCGATATGCTCCGGGAAGATCCCACTTCTGAATAAAGGAGGCGTAAGAAAGGTGCAATTGACATTCCGGCAAATTTTCATCCAATTCCATAGCCTTTTCCAGATAGGGCTGTCCTTTTGCAAAGGCCTCATGTAAGGGAAATAATCCTATGGTTCCCAGAAGGGTGTAGGCCAAATGCATCCCAAGGTGTGCCAATGCAAAATGAGGCCAATCCTCAATAATTTTTTCCAAAATTGAAATCCCTGTTTCAATATCGGACTTTCCCATCTTAAGTATATGATACCTACTTTTTAAATACCGTTGGTATATATCAATGGGGATTTCTGGGTCTTGCACCAATTGATCCCCAATTTCAAAATGCCCAATATGCTCCCTAAGTCTTTCGGCAATGAGAAGGCTAATTTCATCTTGAACGGCAAATACATCATGTAGGGAACGATCAAATGTTTCCGACCAAAAATGAAAATCGTCCTCAACATCTATCAACTGGGCAGTAATGCGCATTTTATTACCTGATAAACGTACACTTCCCTCCAAAATAGTAGATACATTAAGTTCCTGACCAATCTGGGCAATAGGTAGATTTACATTTTTAAAATGAAAAGAAGATGTTCTTGAAGTTACTTTCAACCCCTTATTTTTTGCCAGGGCGTTAATAATTTCCTCTGTCATCCCGTCACTAAAATATTCGTTATCGTCACAAGAACTCATATTAACAAAAGGGAGAACGGCAATTGATTTAGGTTCATTTTTAGGTATTTCAATCAGATTGGACCGACTGGGTACTTGTAGGCCTTCCTTGTTTACAGCAAATATCCCAAGGGGTTCCGCAATGTTTTTTAAGCGAAACTGGCCCAAGGACACTGTAGGAATATGTGGGTGATTCTTTAATTCATCGTTCAATTTGCCGGACAACAATATTGAACCTGCAATCCCCAAATTCTCTATACGGGAGGCCAAATTTACCCCATCGCCATAAACTTCCGTACCATCAAAGACAATATCCCCTAGATGAAGCCCTATGCGAAGGGGCACCGAGCTATCTTCCTGCAGTGCCATTTGTATGTCTACGGCGCATTCCACTGCCTCCAACCCACTTGCAAAAACGCTAAGCGTTCCATCGCCATAATACTGTAGAATATCCCCATTATGTAGCTTATGGCTTTTTTCAAACTCTTGTCTATGCCGGGTCCGCATTTGGGCCGCCGCATTTTCATCCCTTTGCATTAGAGCGCTGTAGCCCACAATATCTGTGAACATTATGGCCGCAATACGACGATTTTTATTACTGGACATTAATTTTCAGGCTTAGATTACTTACTTAAAAAGTAACATATCCCAAAAGTACAATAATTTGCAAAAAACGATTATAGCTAACAGTTTTAAAAAAGACATTAACTTTACTATGGTTTTCCAAGAGTTTATATTTTAGATGGCAGTACAATTACCTCCCAAAACTAAAAGAAACCTTTACCGTATAATCCCATTCGGACTTATATGGTTGATTAGTGGTTGGGTATTTTGGGTCGTAGAGCAGGCAGCGGCTGGTAGTTCTGTCCAGAACCACAACTCCAGGGTTGTCATGAACCTAGAGATATTTATCTTTTCCAGCATTGCCCTCACGGCTGTTGGACTTCTCATTGGGACCATAGAACTCTTGTATCTAAACCAAGTTTTTTCGAAAAAAAGTTTCACTCAAAAAATAGCCTACAAAATCATATTTTATATTTTATTGCTGTTGATCATTACCGTGATCACCTACCCCATTGCCAAGAGTTTGGAATTGGATATTTCAATTTTTGACCAGCGCGTTTGGGATATATTGGGAGATTACCTTACCAGCTTTACGCATCTTAGTACCGATATACAGTTGACCTCATCACTATTGGTCTCCTTATTCTACGCGGAGATCAGCGAAAATATTGGACATGGGGTCCTAATGAATTTCTTTACCGGAAAATATCATTCCCCAACAGAAGAATTAAGGATATTTATGTTTTCGGATATGAAGTCTTCCACTGCCATAGCGGAGCAATTGGGCCATATAAAATATTTTGAACTGCTGAAAGAGTACTACTCAGATTTTTCGGAAGCTATAATTCAACATTCTGGGGAAATATATCAATATGTGGGGGATGAAATTATTATCTCCTGGAAATACGAGGATGGTATTGCCAACAACAATTGCCTTAAATGCTTTTTTGCCATGAAAGAAGATCTTCACAAAAGAGCAGATTGGTACTATGCCACTTATGGTGTTATACCTACCTTTAAAGCTGGATTACACTTCGGAAAGGTAACCACTGGGGAAATAGGTGAGCTTAAAAAGGAAATTATATTCACGGGCGATGTACTTAATACTACCGCCAGAATTCAAGGACTTTGCAACCAATTTAATTTAGACTTCCTCATTTCAGGGGATCTGAGCCAAAGCCTGCCAAATCAATCGGAATTCACAATTCAATCCTTGGGAAAAAATGAACTAAAAGGAAAGGAGGAAAGCATGGAATTGTTTACCATTGTACAATCTCCCCTGCTTTAGGTCATAAAACCAAAAAATCTAAAAAAAGCCCAGCATTTAAAAGTTGAAACGTTTGCTTCTCGCATAAACACCTTCTCTAATCGAATGGGAGAAATGTTAAGCTTATAAAAAGCAAGTTAGTACCCATATGAACGATTAAGGGATATCTAAACCCGAAACTGAGCCTTGTATATCCAGCAATAGTAGCACTAAATAATTGAGGCAACGTTAAAACTGGAAGTAATAGAACATTGGTCGCCGTTAATTCAAAATTGAATATATGCAGCCAAGCAAACAATACACAGGATACATAGTATATCCATCTAATATTATTTTTCCAAAAAACAGATAAACATTCAGTTATTTTCTTATTGTACATTACAGCATATACTATTAAACCTAGAAACAGCGACAGTAAAAATCTCTTATAAAAAGTTTCATCCACCAAGCTTAGATTGGTTTTGTATATGGCTTTTGTAAGTATGTAATACGAAAGGGTCGCAAAAGTAAGGGCAAAATATAGCGGCTTGAACTTTAGACTTAACCTAAAACAAACTTCTTCATAGAAAGGAAGAATTACACCGCCCACCAATAGATAGGCCAAAGGTGTAAAGCGCTCCGCCATATTGGCATCCGTGATATTTTTAGGCTCATAAAAAATGGCAAGCACATTAGCCACCAAGAGAGAAAAGGCCAACTTAATTAGAAATAACCCCAAGGTGTCGTATGTTTTGTTCCTGACGGTTAGATGCTGTAAGGTCGCATATTGTGGTTGAGCAATAAACCGCGCTAAATCCTTTATCAATCTCATGTAAAATTTAGGTCTAACAAAAGGATACTTCATAATATTTATTTTTTTGATTTGTCTAACTACTTCAGGGTTGCAAGTTAAATAGGGAATTCCCCTAAAAAGTTCCGATTATCATTAAAAAGGTTCCGAATATCAAGTAGACCCTGGATCTTATAAAACATTCTCGAACTAGACTCCCACCAAGAAAGGGCTTTCAGGGTGTTATTAGATTAAAATTTGTATTTTAGATTTGATTTTTCGTTAAAACAAATACCCACTGCCAGCAAGTGCATACCTCTTTTAATCCCAAATCTATTGCTGTACTGCCTTTTTTAAACATTGGGAGAGAAGAGAACGAATACTTTTCGGATGGTATTACCGAAGAGATCATCAATGCCCTTACCAAAGTCCGCGACCTAAAGGTAACTGCGAGAACATCTTCATTTTATTATAAAGGGAAACATCTGGATGCACGTCTTATAGGCAATGAGCTTGGAGTGGAGACATTATTGGAAGGTAGTGCGAGGGTCATAAATGATCGGGTAAGGATTTCGGCACAATTGATACGCACGGATAACGGCTTTCATATTTGGTCGGAAAATTTTGACCGCGACCTTTCTGACATTTTTGAACTGCAAGATGAGATAAGCCTGCTCATCGCCGATAAGATTCGGGAGAATTTTGGGCACTTCGATGTACAGGAACATTTGATCGAAGCCCCAACCAAAAATATCGATGCGTATCAGCTTCTCTTAAAGGGTCGTGAATTGCGCATGCGCTGGAACGCCCAGGATGTCAGTGATGCAATGGACTGTTTTGACCAAAGTATAACTCTAGATCCATCTTATGCCGATGCCCATTTTGAAAAAGGGTGGTGCTTAGGTATGCTGGCCAGTTGGGGCTATGTGAAAAAGGAGGAGGGACTCTTGGAAGCCAATCGACATATTGATAAAGGGCTGCAATTAAATCCAGATTCTGCCGTGGGACATTATGTCAAGGGAACCATCAGTTTTTGGGGATATTGGAACTATAAGGATGCCTTTGAGCATTTACAATTGTCTCTTGAAATAAACCCTAATTCCTCGGAAGTACGTGATGCTATGGCAGACGGGTTTTCTGCTTTGGGAATGATAGACAAAGCCTTGGCCAATAACGAAATGGCATTGCGTATCAACCCCCTATCCGCCAACCTGTATTTCACAAAGGGAAATATGATCTATTTTAAAAAGAACTATAAAGAAGCAATTGTTCTTTTTGAGAAGGCCTTATCATTAAATCCATTTTTGCCGTTGGCATTGGAAATGAAGGCTGCAGCCCTTGTATTGGACCGTCAACCCGATGAGTTGGCATCCTTTGTAGAAAACACCCCTCAATTGGAACGATCCAAAACGTGCCGGGCCATTTACGACCTCATGCACAACGCAAATATTTTTAATATTTCAAAACAAGAAGTCGAAAAAGAGTTTATTGAAGCTTCTGAATTGAGTCTTCGTGCTTGGGACCTATATTATGAAATCTACATTGGCAATCATGAAAAGGCCTTGAACATACTTGATAGTAAAATAAAAGAAAGGTCCGGGCAACTTTTTAATTTTAGAAACGACCCTTTTTTGGAGCCATTACGTGCCTACAAAAAATATCGGGAAATAGAAGATTCCGTATTTCTAACCCTTGATTCGCCAAGAATAATTCAAGAACCTACAAATCCTGTATCTCCATCTCCTTTTGACGATAGCCAAATTGATAATTTTTCCAAGGCATTAGAATCAGTAATGCAAGAAGAAAAATTATTTATAGATTCCGAACTTAGCTTAAAACAATTGGCGGTACAAATAAGCTTGCACCCCAACAAGCTTTCATGGTTGTTGAATAATCATTTTGGGAAAAATTTCAATGACTTTATCAACGCATATCGCCTTGAGTACTTTAAACAGATTGCTATAAAGAAAGAAAATAAAAATATTACACTTTTAGGACTGGCCTACGACAGTGGTTTTAATTCCAAGACTGTCTTCAATACCTTCTTTAAAAAAGAAACTGGGATGACTCCAAAGCAATGGGTAAAGGCCAATACGCCATAGCACTTTAGCATTGTTTAGGAAAGCTTGCCCTGCTTCAGGCAAACAATCCAAAAACTATACCCCCTCTTTTATACACCCCCATCAATAAGTTCCATATCCCATATAAAGAGTTCCGAAACATAAGTACGGGCGTTTTAAGCCTTCTTCATTTTCATCTTTGCCCCACAATTAATCATAAAAACAATCACAAAGATGAAAAAGCAATTAATATTACTTTTTACAATAGGCTTTTTTCTAGTAAAGTCCACCGCACAAGAAACATTCATGGATGTAGTCATCAACTACACCCCCACAAGTCTTAATTATGGCGATAACAACAAAGAACTAAAAGATTTTAAAAAGGGGTATTGGGGCCTTCAGGCCGGAGCCTCCTTCCAAGCAGGAATTACCGAGTACTTCTCCTTGGTGCCGGAACTGTATTTTGTAATGAAAGGAGGCCGGTTGGAAAATAACAACCCACTTACTGGCCAAGAAACCAAGATTAGGTTAAACACCCTAGACCTGCCCGTAATGGCACGCTTGCATTTGTGCAACCTATATGTAAACGCCGGACCGGTAATTAGTTATAACATCAACGGTCGCTTAAAGACCAAGAGCAATGACCTTATGCCGGGAGGGAAATCTAAAATGGAATTCGGCTCGGAATTAGGCACCTATAGTCGTTGGGATGCCGGCTTACAATTTGGTATGGGTTATGAATTTAAGTTTAAAAAGTCGAGACTTCTCTTAGACCTCCGCTATCATTACGGTATGGTAGATATAGGCAATGGAGCCGACATGTATAACCGCTATTTTAATATGAACATCCTGCTCTCCAAAAAATGGAAAACAAATCCATTGGGCAAGAAAAAGCGTCGGGACCTGGCCTTTTGGGAGGCCTACGACGAGAGTTTGGCCAACCCGCTGCGATAAAAACCGTGTTTTCCTTTCTCAGTCTTAATAACAAACAGATTCTTTAAATCCTTCCTAAAATGTTAAGTGAAAAATATTTGGCCCGCATCGCTGGATTGCTCTACCTAATGGTTATCATCTGCGGAATTTTCGCGGAAAAGTACGTGCGATTTACCTTGGTAGATTTAAACGACAGTGCAGTAACAGCCCAAAACATTGGCAACCAGGAATTCCTATTCCGTATGGGGTTCGTAGCCGATTTATTAATGCAATTGGCATACTTTCTACTACCCGTGGTATTGTACCAATTGCTAAAGAATACCAGTAAAGAATTGGCCGGACTTATGGTCCTGAGCGTAACGGTGGCAGTAGCTATAATGTGCATCAATATGCTCAACCATTATGCCCCATTACTTTTATTGAATCACAATATATATACATCGGCATTCAGTACCGAACAGATCAACAATTCGGTTTCCTTTTATTTGGAGATGCACAACAAAGGGTATCATATTGCCCAACTGTTTTTTGGGTTATGGCTGTTGCCTTTGGGATATTTGGTTTTTAAATCCGGGCGATTTCCAAAAACTATCGGAATCTTCCTAATGGTAGGCTGTTTTGGCTATCTGACGGATTTCCTAATCTATTTTCTCTTTCCAGAAAACAGCATTGCCTTATCCGAATATATTACCGCCCCAGCAGATTTGGGTGAATTCTCCCTATGCCTTTATTTATTGATCAAGGGCGTAAAAGGAGCCGATTTATCACAATAAAAAAAGTACTGAATAATAATCCAGAACGAACGGCATTGCCCTATGCGACATCTTTGCCAAAACAAATAAATAAACAATTTAAAAAAATACATCATGACAACTTTATCAAGAATCATAATACTAACCACCTTGTCCCTATTCCTTACACTAATATCATGCTCAAGCGATGATGATGGAACAACAGTTCCGGAACCTTCTTCAATAAAAACTGCGGCAGAATTAAATGCGTATCTGGATGAGGTGGCAAAATCTACCGATGTGCCCGGATTCGCCATCAGTGTGGTAAAAGGTAATAGCATTGTTTACCAAGAGTCCTTTGGCTATGCAAATATCCAGAACCAGGTAGCCTACACAAATACAACCGTAAATTCTATCGCCTCAATTAGCAAGACCTTTGTAGGGGCCGCGGTAGCCAAGGCCATTGAACAGGGACATTTTACCTTGGAAACGGACATTAACGACCTGCTGCCGATTAGCGTAACAAATCCAAAGCAGCCAGAAGGGGTAATAAAGATAAAACACTTGGTCACCCATACCTCAGGACTACTGGATAGACCAGAGGTTTATTTGGCCTACAATTATCACATTCTACCTGGAGAAAATATTAATACTGCTGGTGCTGGCATCTTAATGAACGAGATTGGTATAGAACAACGGGAAGCTAATTCTTTGGAAGATTTTCTGGCCGCCTATTTCCTAGAGGATGGGGATCTATACAGTTTGGATAATTTTGCCGATACTGCTCCAGGTAGCACTTGGGCCTATTCCAATTTGGCTACAGGCCTGACCGGATACATTATTGAAACGGTAACCGGGCAATCGTTCGATGAATATGTAAAAGAAAATATCCTGATGCCATTACAAATGAATGCCTCTACGTATTCCATAGAGGAAGTGAATACTTCAGAAATGGCTACAAGATATATTAATGAGGGCTCCCCTTTGCCCCTATATTCCAACGATTCCTATCCGGAAGGCAGCATCCACACCACCAATGAGGACATGGGTAATTTTCTTTTGGACATGGTCAATGGAATAAAAGGGGAATCCTCCCTGTTATTTTCCGAAGAGGCTTATGAAATGCTCTTCGATCCGCAACTGGCAGATGGTTTGGTTCCTCTGGATTTTGCCGAAAACCACGGATTATTCTGGTATTTTAAGGATGGAAAAGCAATTCACGGAGGCAATAGTTTTGGAGTTTCAACTCACTTGGAAATTGAGCAAAACGGGGCCTCCGGATTTATCTTCATATCCAATATGGATGCCTCATTTAGTGGAAACACCCAGAACTATCTTGCGGTCCAAGAAAAGGTAAGCAAAGCTATACAGGAGTATTTGGCCGCCAATTAATTTAAGTGAAAGGTTATAATAATGAAAAAGTGGCTAAAAAGAATAGGTTGGGGATTGGTATCACTTTTACTACTAACGGCAATAGCAATTGTGGCAGTCTTAAAGCTGGATAAGAAAAGGACCTCTTATCTCAGAATTCAGGATACTAGTGATTCCTATGTTATTAAAAATGTGAACATTGTTCCAATGACTGGCGACACTGTTTTATACCAACAAGATGTACTGGTAGAGCAGGGGTTTATCTCCATGATAGCTCCTGACCTTTCTTTAGGCACTTCCAAAAAAGTAGACGGTACCGGTAAATTTTTATCCCCTGGACTTGCAGATATGCATGTACATGTCTGGGACGATTATGAACTGGGACTATATCTGGCCAAAGGGGTAACCACCCTAAGAAATATGTGGGGCATGCCATTTCATCTGAGGATGAAAGAAAAAATAAAAAGGAAAGAAATTTATGCTCCACTTTTCTTTACGGCCAGCCCAAAACTTACTGGACCAAAAGATGAAGGGATAGACAAAAAACAGGTTAAGAATGCCAAGGACGGGAGCCGCTTGGTGGCTAAATATAAGAAACAAGGCTATGATTACATCAAGACCTATGCTGGCTTGCCAAAGGATATTTTTGATGCTATTAAAACGGAAGCTTTAGCACAAAATATTTCGCTTGCTTCGCACCCTAGTTTTGAAGTTCCGTATGATTATCACTTTTCCAAACCGATAAAAGCAATAGAACACACAGAGGACATTGTGCAACAGGCCCTAAAATATGAAGATGATAGTCTTATGCTGGCAATGACCCTGGAACACTATGCGCAGACTGAAATTGGACACACCCCAACGCTGACAGTATTCCACAAAATATCGGAAATTATTGAAAAAGAGTCGGCCTTGTTGTCGGAAGAATCCATAGGTTACATAAATCCCGCGTTCTTGGAATTGGGCTCCCATGATGATTATAACAGATGGACAAGTACAAAATTATATGACTCCCTGGTAGGGGAACGAATCCTAAAGCAACATCAACAACATTTAAAAATCGTAAAAAAAATGAACGATGCCGGTGTTATTCTGCTTGCAGGTACCGATTCTGGGATATCCTATGCCGTTCCGGGCTTCGGTATACACGAAGAACTTGGATTTTATAAAGAAGCAGGTTTAACCAATTATGAAGTCCTAAAGACGGCTACGGTCAATCCGTCAAGCATCTATGAGGAGCTGTCCAACACTGGAACCTTGGAAGTGGGCAAACTTGCCAATTTTGTCTTGACCTCGGAAAATCCCCTAGAAAACCTGAAAACCCTACAAGCTCCGGAAAAGGTTTTTATAAAGGGACTAATACTAGATTCAGATCGGCTGACCAAATTGCAGGAAAAAGCCTTTAAACGGAATAACTACTGGGCCACGACCATTCGGCTTGCGGAAGGACTTTTATTTCAATAGCAGATCATAGGCAAAAGGTTCCAATTCATAATCCCGAACGACGTAACTGAAATTACCTATTACTTTTAGTCTGTGAATTATTTTATACGTGATGGTCATGGACCATCCAATTATCAAAACTTTAAAAAATGAAAAATAACGA
Source organism: Arenibacter sp. F20364 (assembly GCF_023015905.1). Taxonomy (GTDB): domain Bacteria; phylum Bacteroidota; class Bacteroidia; order Flavobacteriales; family Flavobacteriaceae; genus Arenibacter. Next base: position 62,343 of record NZ_JALKBD010000012.1, read on the forward strand.
AAAAAATAAAACGGTACTCTTGGCTGGCGCTACGGGTTATTTAGGAAATTTTATCGCCAAGGAATTGATTTCCAGAAACATAAATACCAAAATTATTGTTAGGAATCCGGATAAGATAATCCCTTTAGCTTACGATTTCGTGGAGATCATCCCAGCCGAAGTTACCCGGCCAGAAACCATTAAAGGGCATTTCACAGGAGTAGATACCGTGATTTCCTCAATAGGAATTACAAGACAAAAGGACGGACTTACCTACATGGATGTGGATTATAGGGCCAATATGAACCTTTTGGAAGAAGCAAAAAAGGCCGGTGTAAGGAAGTTTATTTACGTGTCAGTTATCAACGGCCACTTACACAGAAACCTGAAATTAATAGCTGCCAAGGAAGCCTTCGTAGATGAACTAAAAGCATCGGGACTGGAATATACCATAATACGCCCCAACGGATTCTTTTCCGATATGCGCGACTTTCTAAAAATGGCCGAAAAAGGCAAAGTCTATGTTTTCGGCAATGGTAAAAAGAAATTCAATCCCATACATGGTGCCGATCTGGCGCTGGTTTGCGTTGATGCCATTAATTCCGATAAGAACCAGATTCCTGTGGGCGGCCCAGATATTCTTACCCATAACGAGGTTGCGGAGATGGCCCTAAGGGCGTGCGGAAAACCGATCAAGATTATTCATATACCCCACTGGGTCAGAAAATCGGTGCTATGGACCACGCGGACCTTTTTCACCTCCAAAACCTATGGACCTATCGAATTTTTCCTTACCCTTATGGCCGAGGATGCCATAGCTCCTAGGTACGGCAGTCACAGGTTGTCTCTTTTTTTTCAGAACGAAATGGATATCATAAATAGAAAAACAGATGCGAAGTAATTAAATTTTAAGGGGCTTTTGACCATTGCAGCCACTAGAGCTATGGGTACTACACACATATTCCAAACAGATAAAAATGTCAAAAAAATTATCCTCTTAACCCATTACACAAGTGACCTTAGTTTTTAATATATTTGATTTTAAATGCTACCTAATTCAGTGGTGTCTGGACTTTTAATCATTTCGAACAGTAGCTTAATTTGGGGGTATGGAAATTTTTCAAATTGAAAAAACTCTTTATGCACTCTACCTTATTCAGTTTTGGAACAGGCATTCAATCACTTATCTGTCAACCATTTAATCTTATGAACGCACCTGACAAAAACGATCCGTTTCCCTTGGAAAATTACGATCGACTCTGCTTTTTAAAGAATATTGTAAAGGACCCCAATATTTTGGTTGGGGATTACACTTATTACGACGATTTTGAGGCCGTGGCCAATTTTGAGAAAAACGTAAAATACCATTTCGACTTTGTGGGAGACAAGCTCATTATTGGAAAGTTCTGTATGATCGCATCAGATGTTACCTTTATAATGAATGGAGCCAATCATTTAAGCAGTTCCATTTCCTCCTACCCTTTCGCCATTTTTGGCAAGGACTGGAAGCATGCCATGGACGGCAAAAGCTATCCCTTCAAAGGAAATACCGTGATTGGCAATGATGTATGGATCGGTTATAATGCCACCATAATGCCGGGTGTTAAAATTGGACACGGAGCCATCATTGGCAGTAATTCAACAGTTGTTAAAAATGTAGCACCCTACAGTATTGTTGGGGGCAATCCGGCCCAGTTGATCCGCAAGCGTTTTTCTGAGAAGGATATTGCCAAGTTATTGGAGCTGCAATGGTGGGATTGGCCTATTGAAAGGATTACGGCCAATGTCCAAAACCTAACGGGTACTGATTTAGATAAAATGATTTAAATGTTTCTGTCCAAGTTAGGGAAGGCTGTAAAATAACAGTATTGAGGTGTGTTTAATATTTTAAAACCTAATTTTGTAATGTCGATTAGATTTTAGTAAACATGATACGTTATCTTTTATTGGTTGGATTTATAATTTGCACGATAACCAATCCGAATGTTCCCAAAACCTCAAAATATTTTGACATAGTTCTCAAGGATAAAATAGTCGGCTCATTAAAAGTGAGTCGGAGCACCAAGGATTCCACAACCTACTATAACAGCACAACAAGTATAAAAACAAGGCTAATTAAAAATATTGAAGTGGATTATAAGTATGATGTAGTCTTCGATAATATGATGCTAAAAAAGGCCGATGTCCAAATTACGGTGAATGATAAGCCACATGCCGAAACAACTACGCTATGGAAAGAGGGATACTATCAGGTCTTGAAAAATAGCAATGAGGAAATTACCCTGATGGAGCCCATTGATTATACTACCATTTTATTATATTTTAAAGAGCCTGTGGACATAGACCGTTGTTATTCTGAGCAAGACGGCAGTTTAAATCATATTATAAGTTTAGGTGATCACACCTACAAAAAAATCAACGCAAAAGGAAAAGAGAATACCTATCATTACAAAAATGGAGTTCTAACGAACGCGGTTATTGATGGGGGGATCTTAAGTTTTAATATGATTGCTCGGGAATTCTAATGAATCCAATATTAAGAACATCAAAAAGCTAAATTTTAGTTTGTTGGCCGACCTAGGCTTAGTCCCTTGGAGGAGTTTTATTTTGTGAACTATGCTAATGAGTATATAATTTTATAAATGCATGGATATTTCTAAAATACCCTTTTAAATGCCATAAGCATTATGAAACAAAAATTTTAAGGATTCATAAACCTAGATATCTTCTGCATGGTAAATATAGGATTGGCTCCTTCGCTTTTTGCCACCATGGCACCGACAGCACAACCAAAATTGATAGCGGCTTGGGGATCTTCACCGCTAAACAACTTGTAAATTACAGAGGCTAGAAAAGAATCCCCGGATCCTACCGTATCAAGAACTTTAATCCTATAGCCACTATTATAATAAAAAATTTTTTGGTGATATAAGACGGCACCGTAAGCGCCTTTCGTAACACAAATGGTTTCCGTTTGGGTTTTTTCGGCAACAAATGCAATAGTCTGCTCCATAGAATGGTACTTGGAACCAAGATATCCGGCTACTTCGTACAATTCATCATCATTAAATTTCACAAAATTGGCGGGTTGCATTAATTCCAAGAGCAGTTCTTTGGTATAATGTGGAGCTCTCAAATTAACGTCAAAAACCTTGTATTGAGCAACTTCCAAAAGTTGCTTTAAGGTTGTTCGCGAAGTATTATCCCTACAAGCTAAACTACCGTAAATAAAAATGTCCGATACCCCTAATTGGCTTTCATAAAATTTTCTTGGCAAAATTTTATCCCAAGCAACCGGGTAGGCAATATCATAAGAAGCCACCCCTTTGTCATTTAAGACAACATTTACTTGTCCAGTCCCATAATTGGGACTAATCTGTATTCCATCCGTATTGACACCAGAATTGCCTAAATAGTTGATTATTTTATTCCCCTCCCTATCATCACCTACGCTACTTACCATGGATACTTCTACCCCATATGATTGTAATCGCAAAGAAACGTTCAATGGTGCTCCTCCAATCTTCGAATGCGTAGGAAAATTGTCAAATAAAACTTCTCCGAAACAAATCGCTTTTAATTTTTTCATTTTTTTAATTTAAAAAAAGACACGGAGGATCAGCTCTCCGTGCCTTTATAAAACTAACTCAAACTAACTCTATATTAAGTTAATATCCAGGATTTTGCTTATAGAGTCCACCCGTAAAATCTATTTCACGTTGAGGAATTGGATAGTATTCATCCCTTCCAGCGGTAAAAACGGCACTGGATAAAAAATCCCTCTTTGTTTTTTCCTCGGCCAAATAAGCGTTCAACACTGTTGCTGCCTCACCCCATCTTACCAAATCAAAGAAACGTGGTCCTTCCATACCAAATTCCAATCTCCTTTCGAATTTCAAAGCTTTCCAGGCATAGTCCTTATCAGGGAAGGTCGTGTACTGTTGAATGTTATAGATATCCGTTGCACCGGCATCGATCTGGCGTTGGGTACTTACGGCGGCACGGGCCCTTACCTGATTTATCAAAGGCAAAGCTTCATCCCAACGGTCCAATTGTATCAAGGCTTCTGCCTTGAACAACAATACATCCGCGTACCTAATAAAATCAACATTCTTTGAGGTACCTACAAATGGACCTTCCTTTACATAACAGGAGCAATCCGGAGCTTGTTGCTCCTTCATATTGCCGAAATAGCCATACACCCCTGGATCTCTGGCCCAGCTAAAGTTATAAACCATATCACCGGTTGTATTGACCGTATTTCTATATTTAAAAGGGCGTCCAGGTATTCCTACGGTATGATCCAACCTGGGGTCTACCGTTAATCCTATAGCTGGCGTAACGGTTCCATCCTCATTAAGGGTCGTAAAAATATCGGAATCGTTAAAAGTATCCAAGAGGGGCAGTCCGGCGGCATCCGTCTTAAAGGCATTTACCATATTTTGACTGGCCAAATGAAAACCACAGCAACCGTAAAGTGCAGATCCATGAGGGGAATTAAGTCCAGTAACAAAACTTACCCTACTCACCTTGGTACCGTCATTTATGGAAAACTGAGCTGCCCAAATTGATTCTGGCCCATTATCAAAACCGTCCAAAAAGTTATTACCGTAATCGGCTTCCAATCCAGCAGTAACCTCATCCGCATAATCTATTACCTCCTGAAGTCGGGCAGGATTAATGGCTGTGACCTGATGCTGGTCATTTTGTTCATAGGCCTGGTATAATCTAAGTTTCGCCATATAAGCTGCAGCAGCATTTCTGTCTGCCCTTCCCACTTCGTCTTGGGATTGGGGAAGATTGTTATATGCAAAAATAAAATCCTCGGCTATAGTGTTCCACAATTCATCGTTGGACACATCATTGGAAATGGCAGCCGTCTCTTCCTGAGACAAACCTTCTATGATATATGGAATTTTTTTGAACAAAAGCTTCAACATAAAATGCGAATGTGCTCTCAAAAATCTAAGTTCGGCTTGTCTTAAGGTCTTATTTGGATATTCCGCATCGGGTATATCATTGATAACGGTCAACGCAAAATTAGCCCTTGAAATAGCCTTGTAATAGTTGGTCCAAGTTCTTGGCGCCATCCAATCCCCAAAATCGGGAATAGTCAAATTGTACTGCTCATATCGGTCTACCACATCAACATCACTTCGGCCTCCACCACCTTTATAGGCATCGTCCGATCGTACACTTCCATATACCCATTGGTGCGTTAAGGGCCCTATCATTTCATCGTTGGCAATTCCCGCGTAAGCGGCAACAACCAAAGATTCTGCATTATCGGCCGTGGCCACATTTTCATTGGACAATACGCCTTCAGGTTCGTATTCCAAAAAGTCCTTGTCACAAGAGACAAAAAGGAATGAAACCAACATTCCTATTATATATAATTTATTTCTTTTCATGATTTTCATTTTTTAAAAGTTCAAATTAAGTCCCAATGACAGCACAGTTGGTACAGGGATGTTATCAACACTTGTACGCTCTGGATCGGATCCAATGTAATCTTCAGGAGTAAACCAAAATAGGTTCTCACCCTGAAAATAAACGCGCAACCCGGTCATCCCCCAAAATTTACTAATCATCTCCTCAGGCAAAGAATAGCCAATTTGTAAATTTCTTATTTTGAAATAGGAATTCTTTCTATATAAATAATCGGAAGTCCTCTGATCGTTGAAGGCCAACGAAAGGGATGGTATATCCGTATCGGTATTTGTTGGAGTCCATGCATTGAGAACACCTAGACCTGCATTCTCGCGGCCTTGGGTGAAATTATTCCAGAAAATATAAGGGTCCTGACCAATTCTTCCGGCTACACCTGATCCAAAAATGGAGAAATCAAAGTTTTTATACCCAAGATCAAGTCTAATTCCATACTCCAGATCTGGCAAGGTATTCCCAATAAAGTCCCTATCATCGCTATCTATTACATTATCCCCGTTAAGGTCTTGAAATTTCAATCCTCCAGGTCTTGCCCCAACTTGTGCAGGACTGGCATCGATATCGGCCTGACTTTGGAACAATCCATCCGTTTTATAACCAAAGATGGAAAATTGTGACTGACCTAGGATAGAATTCTCTGCCGTTCCTGGAAAACCTGCCCTAACTTCTTCGGGCAAAAAGGTAATCTCGTCTTTGAAAGCCCCAAAATTAGTAGATACCGCCATTGAAAATCCACTGTCCCAGGTTTTGGAATAGGCCACCGAAAGCTCCCATCCTTTTGTTTCTGTGGTAGCCCCATTAAGAACACGCTGTTGTCCTTCGCCAATTACTGAGGCGATTGGAGGTGTAATCAAGATGTCACTGGTTTCTCTGGTAAAGTAATCGAAAGTACCTACTACTGCATTGTTAAAAAGCCCAAAGTCTACACCAAAGTTAAATTCCTTGGTAGTTTCCCATTTAAGCGCCGGGTTCGCAGCTTGAATGGAAACAAATCCTGAAGGCAATGTCCCCCCATTATTACCTCCTAAATCATATGCTGTTCCTACATTATAATACTGGTTGAAAAAATCAGGAACAAATTGATCTTGGTTGGGACCATATCTTGATTCATAAAGACCAAATCTGGCCAGATCACCAATAGATTGGTTACCAACTTCACCGTATCCGGCACGAAATTTTAAATCCGAAACCGCGCCTTCATCATTGAAAAAATCTTCCCTACTAATTCTCCAACCCAAAGTTGCGGCCGGAAAAACACCATACCTGTTTTCTTCACCAAATCGCGAGGAACCATCCCTACGAACGGTAACTGAAGCCAAATATTTATCCGCAAAAGCGTAATTTAATTTCCCAAATTGGGACAACAGACTACTTCCACTGGAACGTCCAGTATTGGTCTTGGCACCAGTAGCCGCATCCAATACAAAATAGGACTCGGTCTCTACCGCAAAGCCATCGGCGATGGCCGTAACCGAATCAAAATCATTTTTAATGGATTCTGCTCCCACCAACAGGCCAAAACGATGATCGCCCAATTCCAAATTATAATTTAAGGTATTGGTAAAGACAACACTGGTAAATTTGTTGGTGTCCAATATTAACCTATTATTACTTCTGTTTACAAAACCATTGGCTACCCTAGGCTCAATGTCCTTGCGCTTATAGTCGCCAAAATCAAGACCAATACTCGTTCTAAAAGTTAAATTGTCCAATATCTGTAATTCGGCAAATACGTTTCCGAAAATATTGGTCCTTTCCGTATTGTCCCATCTATTTAAGTATTGCATTAGAACCGGGTTGTTACGATCCGAGTAACCAGCTCCCAAAGGCCCACCATAATTACCATTACTGTCAAACAAAGGTATAGTTGGCGCCAAGCTAATAGCCAATGCCGGAGTTGGGGCGCTACCGATATCGGTAGAGGCCAATGTTTCATCCGAGCTGGTAAAAGCCGTATTAAGGCCAATCTTCAATTTATCATTGAACAATTTGAAATTGGAATTCAATTTCCCCGAAAATCTTTCATATCCTGTATGTTTTAGAATCCCGGTATTCTTAAGATGTCCCAAATTGATAAGATGAAAGGACTTGTCCGTTCCACCTGAAACGGAAACTTCATTATTGTACACATAACCCGTTTCATAAGCTTCTTTCTGCCAATCCGTATCGCCTGCAGGTACATTGGCATCTCCCCCAACAAAGGGCTGTAGCGTTACACTGTTTAGCACCGGATTATTAAAGTCCCCATTCCAATCAAAATTATAGATCTCCCCATAACCCCCAGCTGGATCTGCACCATCATTGACGGATGCCCTCCATAATGCTTCACCTCTTTGTAGGGAATTGAGCATATCATAACGCTGCTTTTTTTCGGATTGTACGGAAATGTTAGAATTTACACTTACCCTATATTTCTCTTCCCCACCAGCTTTTGTACTGTTCTTGGTGGTTACAATGATAACGCCATTACCTGCCCTGGAACCATAAATGGAAGAAGCTGATGCATCTTTCAAAACCTGAACAGATTCAATAGTACTGGGATTAAGTCCCGAGAAAACCTCTTGCCTAACCGTTGGCACCCCGTCTATTACATATAAGGGGTCGTTGTTCCCCAAGGTGGTAACCCCACGAATTAGAATTCGGCTACTGGTACCATTAGGGTTACCGGACTTTTCAACAAAAAGCCCAGGCACCCTTCCCTGTAAGGCCTGCATGGCATTACCCGAGCTCAAACTTTGACCTTCCACAGGTCCAAGTTCCACTACGGTTATAGCCCCGGTTAGGTCGGCCTTTCGTTCTGTAGTATAGCCCGTAAGCACAACCTCGTCCAACATTTGTGCATCTGGCTGCAATACAATATTAAAAGTTGTCTGCCCATTAACCTGTACCGCCATGGTTAAAAAACCAACATAACTTATTGAAAGCGTAGCGTCCGAAGGCACCTCATCCAATGTAAAGTTACCATCAAAATCCGTTGTGGTACCATTGGTTGTTCCGGCTACTACTACCGAAGCACCTGGCAAAGGCATCCCGTCATCCTGGGAGGTCACGGCACCTTTTATCTGCTCTTGGGCCAATAGCCCCAAGGGAACAAACGTCATTAACAATAATAAGAGTTTCAGTTTCATAATTTAGTTGTATTTAGTTAATATTAAGTTCATTTATTTCCATGCTATCAAGAACAAAATCCTGATTGACCGTCTCTATCGAAAGCATCTCAAATGGCGTATTTGGAAAGAAAATTTCTGTCATTACCGTTGACCCTTCATCAAAAAATAATTCAATGGATGTCTTATCCAGAAGAATAGTACCTGAAAGCTTTTCACTAATTGAAATTCGAGGCGCAATACTCTGCTTACTTGAAAATGTATCTGAAAAACCAATTTGACCTGATTTACTACGATCAATAAAAAATTTGTTATCGGTGGCATCATAACCAAAGGATAATTCGTCCCCTTTTTTATTTCCAAGTTTAAAGGTGAATCCACCCTTTTTGATGTCGGCAATATTGAAGTTAATGGCAGCCCGTGAAAGATTTACTTTTTCTGAATTTATGAGTTCCAATTCCCCCTCCACTGCAATATTTTCTTTCTTATACTTAACCCCTTTATAGGCATCAATCTCATCAACGGGATCAAAAGCCAATCTATAGGACTGGGAGTCTTTGATCAATTTTACTTCCCTGGCCACAGTCATGGCACTACGCCAAGTTTCTGTAGGGACTTCATTGGCATATTCCCAATTGGACATCCAACCGATATAAAATTTACCGCCATCCTTCGAGGTGATATTGGAAAATGTAACGCCAGCGTAATTGTCCTTCCCAAAGTCTATCCAATGATTTTGACCTTTGTTTAGGGCCGCTTCAAAATCCTTATCCATGGTAAATTTTGAACCGTCAAAATCTCCAATAAAATATTGTGTGGCACTTCCTCCATTTGGGCCACCTGGATTTACGCTTACATAGAGCACCCATTTAACCTCATCGGTACCCTGTACTGGAATCGGGAACAGGTCAGGGCATTCCCAAACGCCACCGTGTGTTCCGATCTCTTTATTTAAATCCGCACCAAAATCCGATAATAGCTCCCAGTTTTTAAGATTCTTGGAGCCATAGAACATTACTTTGTCCTGTGCCGCCAAGACCATGACCCACTTTTCATGTTCTTCGTTCCAAGAAACCTTGGGATCCCTAAAATCCCTTATTCCAGGATTCTGAATAACAGGGTTACCCGAGTATTTGGTCCATGTAAGCCCCTCATCTAAGGAATAGGCTATGGCCTGAGATTCTACATCTATTCCCTTGGCTTTTTCAATGTCCATATTATGATAGGTAAATATGGCTATAATAGGCACCTGCCCCCCTGTACCGAAGCCAGAGGTATTTTCCAAATCCACAACGGCACTTCCGGAGAAGATATATCCTTTATCATCCGGATATAAAGCAATTGGCTGTTCCTTCCAACTTACCATATCCGTACTGATGGCATGGCCCCAATGCATTGGCCCCCATTTATTGCCATCGGGGTAATGCTGATAATACAAATGGTAATATCCATTGTAATGGAACATCCCGTTGGGATCGTTCATCCAGCCCACCTTTGGGGTAAAATGAAAATTAGGTCGGTACAATCCTTCTTCCGTATCTAAAGAAACTTCACTTAGGGAAGTATTTCCCACATTCTCTTTTTGCCCTTGATCCTTACAGGACAAAACAACGCAAAGACCCAAAAAGGCGACAAATAATCTTAATCTATAATTTTCCATATTCTTAAAAATTGATTTAATAATTAGACCTATTTATTCTTTTCAATATTCAATTTGGTTTCATCCACGTTACTATTGGATCTGGTCAGGGACTTGGACAATGTCTCCAATGAAATACCTTTGGTTTCCGGCATAACAAAGGCCACAAAGAGCAATTGCAAAAACATCATAAAAGCAAAAAAGGCAAACACTGTACCAGCGCCTATAGAGGTAAACAGAACAGGTATCAAGGATGGTATTACTGCAGCCAAAATCCAATGTACCGAGCTTCCAAAAGATTGTCCAGAACCCCTTAAATGGTTGGGGAAAATCTCCGAAATAAATACCCAGATTACGGTACCTTGGCCTATGGCATGCGCAGCTATGAACAAAAACAGAAAAATAGCGACTGACATACCTTCCCAGTCAAAGAAAAAAGCGCAGGAAACCAAGGTCAGAGATACTATATACCCAATAGAACCCAGGTACATTAATTGCTTTCTTCCAAATCTATCAATAAGAAAAATTCCTAAGAGTGTAAATAGTAAATTGGTTACCCCTATACCAATACTGCTCAATAAGGCGGTGCTTTCCCCAAGTCCGGCCTCCTCTAAAATTCTAGGGGCATAATATAGAAATGCATTTATTCCTGAAGCCTGGTTAAAGAAGGCTATACAAAAGGCAAGAATCAATGGAAAGCGGTATTTCTTTATAAATATATTCTCCCCTGTAACCTTATTTTCGTTTTCCTGATTTATTTCCAACATTAATTTTTCAACATCCTGACCTGGATTTATCAATTGAAGTACATTTCTTGCTTCATCGTTCCTTAGCTTGGTCAATAACCATCTGGGACTCTGGGGAACACTTAAAACAAATAGGGTATAAATAATGGCAGGTATAGCCTCTACTCCTAGCATCCATCGCCAGGCATTTTCACCTATCCCACTTAACAGGTAATTGGAAAGAAAGGCTACCAATATTCCGAAGACAATATTAAATTGATACAGCCCCACTAATTTACCCCTGTCCTTGGCCGGGGCTATTTCAGAAATATAGGCAGGAGCTGCTATTGTAGATGCTCCAACACCCAATCCGCCCAAAAATCTAAAGAATGCAAAGGTAATAGGGTCATTGGAAAATGCTGAGCCCAGCGCTGAAATGGTATAAAAAACACCTATCCAGAAAAGAGTCTTTTTTCTACCCAACCTATTGGTAGGTATACCTCCCAGAATTGCACCCAATACAGTTCCCCATAGTGCCATTGCCATAACCACGGTCCCGTGAAACACATCTGAGGAACCCCATAATACCTGTAATTTCTTGTCCGCTCCAGAAATAACTACCGTATCGAATCCAAACAGGAATCCGGCCAGAGCCGCAGTTATTGACCATATCAATATTTTCTTCATATCACAATTATTAAATATGAAGACTATATTATTACAAATAAATTGGGAGTAATTTTATCAATGTTACAATATGTTATGATTTAGTTAACATTTCAAAATAAAATAGTAACATTTTAATTATCAGATACTTAAGCGGATTAATTTAACATTTTTATATTTAGGCAATTACACTGATGTTACCCGTGTCTCTAAAATTGATACATGAAAATTGCAGCAATAACGCAAAACGTCTTAAAGAGATTTTTTATAGGCCCCGGGAGTTACCCCAAATTTTCCTTTAAAGGCTGTAGAAAAGTAATTTGGTGAAGAAAAACCTGTGGCGTACCCAATTTCAGAAATGGAATAATTAGTGGATTCAAGCATAGATTTTGCCTTTTCCAGTCTGTAATTGGAAATATAATCGCTCACACTTATTCCCAACATGGCCTTAACCTTTCTATACAATTGAACTCTAGAAATGTTCAGGGCATCGGCCAGATTCTCCACGGAAAAATTGGTGTTGTCCAAATTGGTCTTTATCTGTTGATTTAATTGTCGCACAAACAATTGCTCTGGATCACCAAAGGAATGTACCTGGTCAATTTTGTGGATATTGTTCGTATAGTAATACCTTAATTTTTCCCTATTATAGAGCAACGACTTTATAGATTGGGTTAAGATGGAGTAATTGAAGGGCTTTGTCAAATATAGATCGGCACCACATTCAAGCCCTCTTATAAATGATTCCTTATTGCTTAAAGCGGTCAAGAGGATTATAGGTATATGAGAGGTTCGCAGATCGCTCTTAAGAATATGGCAAATTTCGAATCCACTCTTATCGGGTAAATTAACATCGCACAGGATAACATCGGGAACATGTTCATATGCCAATGCAAGTCCATCGGTTCCATCTGAAATTAACATTTCGTACTCACTGCCTAATTTGTTGTTCAAAAAAAATGTTAAATCACGATTATCCTCAATCAACAGAATGGAATGTTGTTCTTCCCTATTTTGGCCCTCCAAACCAACTGAGCCTTCCTCCAAGCCAATCCCATCCGAAAAATTGATAAGGGTCGTATCCACTAATTCAGGATCTACCACAATTTGATCCTCATTAAAATGGGTATCCCCTTTAAAGAGGGTTATAATGAATTCCGTCCCGTGATGGGATTTGACTTCGATTTTACCAAGATGCAATTCTACAAATTGTTTGCTCAGATGCAAGCCCACTCCTGAGCTATTTTTTCTATTATTGGAACCTTTAAAAAAAGGTGTAAACACAAACTCCAGTTCGTTTTCCGGTATACCTATGCCATTATCCTTAAAATGAATAGTTACCAAACTTCCATCCAAATTGTCAAGAATTTCAATATCGATCCGTCCATTGTCCGGTGTAAATTTAAAGGCGTTGGACAAAAGGTTGAAGTAGACCTTATCCATTAAATTCCGGTCTATACACAACTCCAAATCTTCATTATTGGAAGTAATATTGAATCTTATTCCTCTTTTTCTGGCCTCTACTTTAAACTCGCTGAATATATTGTTGGAGAATTTAAAAATATTTGTTTTTGAAGCCCTAATGTTGAATTTTTGGTCCTCCACCTTTCTAAAATCCAATAAATTATTTATCAACCTGAGCAGCCGGTTGGAATTATTTTGAATCAGCTCAACTTCAAACCCAGTTTTAAAACCTTTTTGCCTTTGCCAATCCCTTAAGGATTCTATTGAACTCATAATTAATGTAATAGGTGTCTTAAACTCATGGGACAGCCCTGTAAAAAAATTCATCCTGGCCTCATTACTTTCCTTTACCTCGTTGGCGATTTTCTCTATTTGATTTCTTTGGACCGTAATTTTTCTATTGGTGAGCTCCAATTGCCTATTTTTCTTGGCAATCGAAATTTTGGAATATATGCTATAAACAGCAAGACCAAGAATAATAAAGGAAAACCCCAGTATGATCTTTAAAATATTATTTTGGGAATAATAGAGTTCCTTTTGTCTTTTTACTGCGGTAACCTGCGATTCCAAGAGGGTTTGCTGCTCATTTATTTTAGTCAACTGGTTTTGCATTATTTCTGCATTAAACCTATCGATTACTGTAGTACTAAGGATATTATTTACAGGTACGATCTCTTCATTCAAGATTTTCAAGGCTGTCTTTATGGCCTCATCGCCTCCAGTAGGATATAGAATGGTAGCGTTCAGCACTCCCTCCTTCACCAACTGAATACCTCCATTGGGCCCATTTAGACCATCGACACCTATTATTTTAATTTGATCCTCAATACCCAAATTCCGGGCTACCTCCCAGGCACCCATGGCCATTCTATCGTTGTGGACAAAAACATAGTCCACCGGTCCAATTTCCTGCAAGAGTTCCTTAAACCCTCCGATAATGGACTCTTTCTCCCAATCTCCCTGAATGGTTCCCATAAATTCTATACTCGGAAATTTATCCAAAATTTGATGGAATCCCAGACTCCTTTCCTCTGCAGGTGAAGATCCGGCCAAGCCCCTGATTTCAACAACTTTTAGTGAATCAGGTAAATTAGAAACTATAATCTTTGCTGCATTTCTGCCCACTTCAATGTTATCTGCTCCCACATAAGCGGTATATTTTTGATTATCCGTTTTTCTATCCACTACCAATACTGGGATACCGGCCTTCATTGCTTCTTCCACAATAGGAGTTATTGGCTTAGATTGTATTGGGGAGACTATTATAATATCTACATCGGCCGCTATAAATTCCTTTAGCTGTTTAATTTGATTCTCAACGTTGTAGTTTGCATTGGAAATACTTAAAGTTACATTGGGATATAAAGAAGCCTGCAGCTCCATGGCATTGTTCATGGACTGCCTCCATTCGTCGGCTATCATGGCTTGGGAAAACCCAATCCTTATTTCCGCCTCATCATTCCGGTAGGAACAGGAGTTGCATATAGAAATAAAAACCACGATAAAAAGAAAAAAAACGCTTTGGAACTTCATCAAATGTTGGGTTAAAATGTAAACTTAATGAAATTGGAAACAATCATATAAATTCTCCGATTAATTTGAAGTAAATAGCTCAGGGGAAAGAGAATGTTATAATTTAGGATTTAATCAACTCTTATGATCCAAATAACATATAAAATATCCGAATAATATTGTAATTAGGAAATCTTGGTTTAGCAAAAAGGATTAAATAATTTGGAACCAACCTTACAGAGAGAATTCTGAATTTTCCTTACGCAATTCTATTTGAACAAATTAAACAGTAAATTGACCACAAATAATATCACATTACATGTTAAAATGGATCTTCAACAAATGTTGTACCTAAAACAAAAAAAGCCGACTCCTAAAAGTCGGCTTTCCCTTGTTGTACAGGCGGAGACAACACTAATCGCCAATATCACTTCTTTTCCAATCCCTATAAATTAGCTATAAAACTCATAAAGTCAATAAAAACAAGCCTTCACAAATGTAATATAGATTTGTTAAGATTGTATAATGTTGTAGTTAATTGTTTATAGCCGTACAAACTTTCATACATTTGTACGGTAATATATTAATAATATGGCAACTCTAAACTTCCTTTATCGCTCAACAAAAGAAAACGAACCTCTTAACCTTAGACTGCTTTTTCGGCATGGAGACATAGATTATACCCAAGGAGCAAAAACACAGCTTTACATCTACTCGCATGACGAACTGATAGATAATGGCAAGCTAAGTGCCAAACACTATTGGACAAAGCTTCACAATAAAAAAAACGTCAAGGATATTGATTTAGAAAATAAGCAGACAGAAATCAATTTGAATGTCAACACTTTAAAGAACAAAATACTAAAGGCGTTCAATGAAGCTGACGTAGAGGATATAATCAGCGATAAAAATTGGCTTAAAAATAGCCTGCAAGAGTATTACAATCCCACTAAGACAAATAAAGACATCCCTTCTAAATTGGTTCCCTTCTTTGATTACTACATTGATAAAAGGAAGAACGAACTGAATAACGCCCGAATCAAAAATATCAAGGTAACAAAACACAAGCTTGAAAAATTAGAATCCTCATTAAACCGTAAGTTTGGCATTAGAGAAATAAACGAGGAATTTAAAGACTTGTTTACCAACTTTTGCAACGAACATCAATACGCAAAGAATACCCAGCAACGGGAACTGACTCTAATAAAAACCATTTGCCGCTATGCTAGATATTTAGGCATTGAAACACATCATCAATTGGATAGTGTTAAGCTACCAAGACAGGACACCAAACACGTTCACTTGACATTTGAAGAACTAAATACTATTGAAGAAATTAGCCTAGCACATGACTACTTAGACAATGCTAGGGATTGGCTTTTGATTAGTTGCTATATTGGACAAAGGGTTAGCGACTTTATGCGTTTTGATAGCAGCATGATAAGAACAGAAAAAGGAAAAGAGCTATTGGAATTTAGGCAAGTAAAAACTAAGAAATTAATGACCATTCCAATCCCCAAGGAAGTCCGCAAAGTCTTAGCAAAAAGAAAAGGAGAATTTCCAAGAGCAATATCCGACCAAAAATATAACGACTACATCAAGGATGTTTGCAGGCTTGCCAAAATCAATAAGATGTGCGAGGGCAAGAAACGAATAAGTATAGCACCCGAGGGAGCAAAGCCCACAAAAAGCGATTACAGGGACGTTGTTGGGGAATTTGAGAAGTGGGAACTGATTAGCTCGCATATTGGGAGACGAAGCTTTGCAACCAATTTTTATGGCAAAGTACCAACCACATTTTTAATCAATATCACTGGGCATTCTTCAGAAAAAATGTTCCTCAATTATATCAAGAAAAGCAATAAAGACTTAGCTTTAGAGAGTTATGATTATTTCAATTAAATAATATGTATGGAAGAGAATTACAAACCTTTGTCCAGAAAAGAAATTGAGAAGATACCTTATGAAAAAGCAGCGGGTTTAATTTCGATTCCAGAGCAAGAAAAAGGAATTATTGCAGATTATACAAAGAATTTTAAACCAACAGCAACTTATTTCATGGTTTGGAATACAGCGGACAAAGTAAAAGCCTTAGGAATACTTTCTGAAGAACTAGAAAGAGATAACTTGACTGACCCTTCTAAGATTCACGAAGAAGACATTGATAAACTAAAATTTGGTTGGCGGACGATTAAGAATGAAATCTCTGAAGCTAAAGAATTTGCCAAAGTCACACAATTGTCAGATAAACGTTTGAATCAGCTTATTGGAGAGATAAAAATACTCTTGAGTTATCAAAATAGGATTGAAAGAAGACTTTTTGAACTTACTTCAGCAATTAACCCACAAGAAGAAACAGAGTTCGAAAGAAGTTTTGATTTTGAGCTAGAACCAAAAGTCCACAGAGCATATCTTCCGAACTACCTTAAGATTATTGAAAAGATAAATAAGGAAATTGCACTTATTGATAATATAGAGAAAAAACCCTCTAATAAATTCCCGTCCAATCACAAAGAAAAAGCTGGATTACATTTAGCTACTCAGAATATTGAAATGTACTTAAATGACAAAAAAAATGGCATAAAAGATGGTTTTAAAGCGCCTGATATAGCCGAAAAAATCGGACTAGACAGGACAAAACATAGACTTTATATTTCTGGTACCCTTAATAACTACATGGCCAAAGATGGAAATGGAGCAAAAAACATTTTCAATAATACCAAACTTATGTTGGAAATTGAAACGCATTGCTCAATGAACAACCTCACAATGACTTCATTTTTTCAAGAAAAACTCAACGATTTAAAGGCAAAACAAGACTATTAGAAACAAAGTACTGAAACAGTACAGTACTTCACGACAGTACTAATCTATCTCAAATATGTTTGTGGTATTAATTACTTAAACCAAAGAGATGGAATCACTTCAATTTATTTCTACAACACCCGAAAAGCTAGCTAATCTTATTAGCGAAGGAGTACGGTTAGAATTACAACAACTTCGAAAAGAGCTACTCCACGAAAACGCAAACGACGAATTATTAACTAGGGAAGAAACCTGTGAACTTCTGTCCATTAACCCAA
The DNA here is from genome assembly GCF_023015905.1 of Arenibacter sp. F20364. Lineage (GTDB taxonomy): Bacteria > Bacteroidota > Bacteroidia > Flavobacteriales > Flavobacteriaceae > Arenibacter. The sequence goes on from NZ_JALKBD010000012.1 coordinate 79,966, forward strand.
GTACTTTATGGGCCTGGACCAACAGGGGAGTTATAAAGGCTTATGGTATTTCTGGAAGTCGGCGCTATTATAAGCGCTCTGAAATAATGAAAGCCCTAAAACAGCTGAAAAAATAGATAAAGCCATGAGTAAAAAAAAACTGCATGGCTCTAAAACTATTGGCAAGAATAAAGGTAAGAAAAAAAAGTTTTGGCTTAGGCATATTAAATCTAACGGACAACCTACATATTTATTCGACAGAGCCTTACTAAGTGACCATTTAGAAAATTCCGGCTATAGGAAATTACCAAATTTTGGAGATATTCAAGTATTCCAATTAGTCGATAATATTGCTTATTTAAAATCAGATCTTGACGTCTACAATGACATCCTTGAAGTAGTTAAAAAGGAAGATGACGATAATTTAAGAAGTTGCTTTATCGAGCAAGGCGAAACCCTGCTTTTATCAAAAAAAGCCATTTTAGGCGGGCTACCAAAGATTAATATTGAACCATATAGGGATACCAAAGAAAATATTTGCCTGTTCTACGAAAACGTCGCTGTTTCAGTAGCAGCAGATGGAACTAAGAAGTTAACCTATAAAGATTTCCAAAAGCTAAATAAATATATTCTTGCAGAACAAATCATCGATAGAAAATTTAAATCCTCAGTCGACAACAAAAGTGATTTTCAACGCTTCTTGGGTTTCGTTACGAACGACAAGGCTCATCTTGAAAGCATCTGCTCGGCAATTGGCTATTTAATCTCTAGCTACAAAAACCCATCCGTAGCCAAAGCCATAATCATAACAGACATCCTTAGCCAAGTAAAAAACGAAGCTTATGGTCGTTCGGGAAAAGGTTTGATAATTAAAGCTTTGTCTAAGATTATTAACGTGGTCGAGTATAACGGGAAGGTTACGGATTTAACCAACGATAAGTTTGTATTTCAAAATGTCAACCTTAATACCTCGCTAATTGTACTTCAAGATGTAAACAAGGGATTTCAATTTGAAAGCCTGTTCAGCACTTTAACCGACAATATGAGCATTGAGCGCAAACATCGGTCAAAAATAAGCATACCGTTTAAAGATAGTCCCAAGGTTGCATTAACAACGAACTATACTATTCCGCAAGATACCGATAGCTATAAGGATAGGAAGCATTTAGTAACCTTAAACAACTTTTTTAGTGCCAGCAACAAGCCTGAACATTACTTCAAAAGGTTATTGTTTGAATGGAAGCCAAGGGAGTGGTATAGGTTCGACAATTTTATTGTTGAATGCGCACAGCTATTCCTAAAGAAAGGTTTGCTGCCATATGACAGCGCAGAGCTTAAATTACAAAAATTAATAAACCTTACCTCTAAAGAATTTGTGGATTTAATGGAATCCGATTATGATGTTTTAAATGAGTATTCCAGCCTTAAAAAAATAGCTGCATGTTTGGAGGTAGGTACACAGGAACCAAGGTCAAAAGGAAAGATTGTAGGTAAGTGGATAGAATCCTATGCCGCTTATAAGGGTTATAAAGTTGATAAAAGGCAAAGTGGCGGAATGGTTCAAATATGCTTTTTAAAGGGGGTTTGATACAACTCAAATGATAAAAAAAATTGTAGAATAGAAAAATTAACAAGTTACATCAAAACGCTAAAAATTAAAATTAAACGAATTACATACAATTATGGAAGAACCTAAAAAAAGACATTTTCGTCATTACATGCAATCGGAAAAATCTTGTACTACAAATTGTAGATTGACATCAAAACTAATCTACTCATGGCAGCTACCGCCATAATTGACACCAAAGACACTTTGTAGAACGAGTAGATGTAATTCTATTTTAAACGCATGGAAAAAAATTCTATATAAAGGAATAAATCCTAATTACTTCTACTTAATCATGAGAACTAAAAAACAAAAACACTAAAAATTATATTATGAAACAATTACTATTTTATGACAGGCAAAAACAGGCAAACTTTGAAGAGGGTATTAGGTCTGCATTTAACCTATTAAAAGACTCTATAACGGAATTGAAAAATCAAGGGGTAGCTGGATATACCTGTGAAGATTTAAAGGATGGGGAATTTGTACAGACATTCAACAATTTCCATAAGAAGCAGCAACTGAAGAGTTCAGTTACCAAAAATATGCTATTTGATAAATTTTTGGAGCTTTATGGATATAATTCCGAGCTACTTGCGAAACTTGAAAATACTTATAAAAGCAGAATTAAATCTGAATACTTTTTTTATTCGTTTAATCATCAATTTTATGATTACTGTGAAACCATGTATGGCTACCATAGCAACCTTAAATCCTTTTTGAATAATGCTCCAAAGAAAAAATCTTACAAAGTTTTCAACTTCTTAACCATAAAAGGCAATAACTGCCAAATTAGCGTTCCTAAGGAGCTTTTTACCCTCTATTCTACAAATGATAAGCAGTTGAAAATAATGGAAAATGTAAAGTCCTACGTGCAGCTATCAAAGGAATTAAATATCGAATACAAAGATGTTTTGAAACCTATTGAAAAGTACTTGGATCATAAAATTTCTAATTGGGCTGGAGTTAACAGGTTGGGTTTAAGCCAAGATTTGAATGAAGTGAACTTCGATTACAATAAAATCCTAACAATTCAATAAAATGACAAAAGAAATAAAAATAATTGACAGCGATAACACTCCAAAACTCGAAAAAATAATCAACCATTATCTAAAAGAAGGATGGAAAATCAGAGGGAATCTTATAAAGGGTTCATATTCCTTTGTGGTAGTGATGGAAAGGAAGTTTTAATATATTTTTTGTGCTTGAAAGGGTAGTCAGTTGTCATCGGGCTGCCTTTTCTTTTTAGCTGTGTTACGGATTATTTCTAAAAGCCAGAAGAGCTCGTTTCCAGTGACTTTATGGGGGAAACATAGTAATTGTTGCGCCGTATCCACAAAATGCAGCAACGAAAAGCGTAACAGGGTCCAAATCCATGTGCAGTAGGCCTAAATCGGAGTACGCAACATATTGCACTGAAAAATGAATCGTGGCAAAGTAACTAAAAGGTTCTAGCAATTATAGTCATATAAAAAAAGGGCTACGACATAGCAAAAGAAATAAGTTTGTAAGAGTTGGCCCTAAAAAAATTAGACGAAACTTGCCAAAGGAGCAACTAAAAGTATTTACTGTAGTGAAATAATATAATGCCGAAGCCTAAACTCCTAGGTAGTTTTTAGGAAGTGGTAAAACAATCCTAAAATTGGAGACTGGGAAAGCACCTTTACTGCTGAGGTTTTGAGTGGCTATAAAGTCCCTACACATTTACAATCCATTTTATAGCATAATTTAAACGATTCAATTTCCTGAATAAGCCTATATTTGAATCAACAACAAACTTGTAAATCAAAAATACCTTTAATGTCAGAAGACCATAAAAAACAATTAGAACAACAACTTTGGAATATAGCGAACACCCTTAGAGGTAAAATGAATGCAGATGAGTTTCGTGACTATATATTAGGCTTTATTTTCTACAAATACTTAGCTGAGAAAATGGAAATATATGCTAACAAAATTCTAAAAGAAGGTGGCGATACATTTTTATTTTCTGAAATAGACGAAAACACAGCAACAGGGAAAGAATATATAGAAGCTATAAAAGAAGAATCTTTAGAGAAATTAGGTTACTTCTTAAAGCCATCAGAATTATTTTCAGCAGTTTCTAAACGTGGTAATCATAATGAAGATGAAAAAGAAAGCAATGCAGTAGCAGAAGACACTTCTAAGACTTACAATACAAAAGATAATTTCATATTAGAAGATTTACAAAAAATCTTAAATAATATCCAAAATAGTACAATGGGTACGGATAGTGAAGAAGATTTTGAGGATCTCTTTGAGGATATGGATTTAAACTCTACCAAATTAGGGAAGTCACCAGAAGCTCGTAACGAGATTATTTCAAAAGTACTAGCACACTTAGATAAAATTGACTTCAAATTAGAAAATACCGAGTTAGACGTATTGGGTGATGCTTACGAATATCTAATAGGGAAATTTGCAAGTGGCGCAGGAAAAAAAGCAGGCGAATTTTATACACCGCAAGAGGTTAGTATGGTATTGGCTAAGTTGGTGACAACAGGTAAAAAGAAACTAAAATCTGTTTACGATCCAACGTGTGGTAGTGGTTCGTTGTTATTACGTGTGGCTAAAGAAGTAGAGGAAGTCAACAATTTTTACGGGCAAGAATTGAACCGTACGACTTACAACTTAGCACGAATGAATATGATATTGCACGGTGTGCATTATCGTAAGTTTGATATTAAGCAAGAAGACACCCTAGAACACCCACAACATATAGAACATCGTTTTGAAGCTATTGTAGCCAATCCCCCATTTTCTGCAAAATGGAGTGCTAATCAACTCTTTATGAGTGATGACAGATTTAGTCAATATGGTAAATTAGCCCCAGGCAGTAAAGCAGATTTTGCCTTTGTACAGCATATGGTGCATCATTTAGCGGAGAACGGACAAATGGCTGTGGTCTTACCTCACGGTGCATTATTCAGAGGAGGTGCAGAAGCACATATTCGTAAATATTTAATTAAAGAAAAGAACTTTTTAGATGCAGTAATAGGGCTACCATCCAATATCTTTTATGGAACAAGTATACCTACTTGTATTTTAGTATTTAAGAAATGTAGAGAAAACCCTGATGATATTTTATTTATTGATGCAAGTGCACATTTTGAGAAAGTAAAAACTCAAAATATGTTAAGCGAAGCACATATAGATAAAATAGTAAGCATCTACAGAGAGCGTAACACTGAAGTCAAGTACAGCTATATAGCCCCGTTAAGCGAAATAGAAGAAAACGATTTTAACTTAAACATACCTCGTTATGTAGATACTTTTGAAGAAGAAGAACAAATTGATGTTGATACTGTAGCTACCGAAATAAAAAAGTTGGATAATGACTTACAAGAAAACGAAAAATTAATTACTTCTTTCTGTAGAGAGCTAAATATTAAAACACCGTTTTAAGATGCAGAAAGACAAATTGTTAGTGCCAAGGTTACGGTTTCCTATGTTTGACGGGGAGTGGAGAGCGAAAAAGTTAGATAGCTTGGGCAAATATATTGGAGGCGGAACACCTGATAGCTCAAATGAAAATTTATGGAATGGCAATATACCTTGGATTTCCAGTTCAGATATCATTGATGAATCAATTCATCAAATTATTAAAACTAGGTTTATTACTAAATATGCAATTGAAAATTCAGCAACTAAAATAATTCCCAAAGGAAGTGTTTTAATGGTTTCAAGGGTTGGTATTGGAAAGTTTGCGGTTTCAGATGAAGACTTATGCACAAGCCAAGATTTTACTAATTTAATAACTAATGAAAATGAATTTTTCACTGCATATTATTTTAAAGCACGTTCATATAGATTTGTAAGATTGAGCCAAGGAACATCAATAAAAGGTTTTACAACCAAAGATATTAAATCAGCAAAATTTGCTTATCCAACTATACCAGAACAACAAAAAATAGCCCATTTTCTTACCGCCATAGATAATCGCATACAAATCTTAGAAAAAAAGAAAACACTTTTAAAACAATATAAAAAAGGGACAATGCAAAAAATCTTTAAACAAGAAATTATGTTTAAAGATGATGATGGGAATGCGTTTCCTAAGTGGGAGAAAAAGAAATTAGGTCACCTAACATATAAAGTTGGCAAGAAGAATAAAGAAAACATTCAGTATCCTATTTATTCAATTAATAATCAGGAAGGATTTCGCCCACAATCAGAACAATTTGAAGGTTTAGACAGCAACGATAGAGGTTATGATATTGGTATGTATAAAATTGTTTATGAAAAAACATTTGCTTACAATCCTGCAAGAATAAATGTAGGTTCCATTGGCTATAGTTATGATCTGAACGAAGTAATTATTAGTTCGCTTTATGTGTGTTTTAAAACCAATACTAAGTTAGAAGACCTTTACTTGTTAGCCTATCTCGATACTGATAGGTTCAATAAAGATATTTTAAGATACCAAGAAGGTGGAGTTCGGCAGTATTTATTTTATGAAAATTTTTCTCAAATAAAAATTCCCTTACCTTCAAATCAAGAACAAATCAAAATTGCTAAATTCTTAGCTGCAATAGACAAAAATATTGCATTAGTTAATAAAAAAATAGAACAGACAAAATCCTTTAAAAAAGGACTTTTACAGCAAATGTTTGTGTAAAAATATTAGTATGAACAAAACATTTAATATATACTGCGATGAGAGTTGCCATATAGAAAACGACCATAAAAAATTTATGTTTTTAGGCTCAGTAAGTAGTGCATACAATCAAGTAAAATTGCATACAGAAAATATTAGCGACCTTAAAAAGAAGCATAACTTTTATGCAGAAATCAAATGGTCTAAAGTATCAAAGTCTAAATTACGTTTCTATTTAGATTTAGTCGATTATTTTTTTGCTACAGATTTGCAATTTAGAACAGTTGGTGTAGAGAAATTTAAGATTAATAACGATGCCTTTAATCAAGATTATGACGATTTTTACTATAAGATGTACTACTATTTATTGAACCACAACCTTAGTAGTTTATATAAATACAACGTTTATTTAGATATAAAAGATACATTAAGTGCATACAAAGTAAATAAGTTAAAAGAGATTTTAAATACTAAGTTTGGGGTGTTTAGAAATGTACAAAACATACGCTCTCACGAAAGTATAATAATGCAAATGGCAGATTTTCTAATGGGTGCAATCTCTTATTTACATAATGACGAGCATCAGCAAAACAAGGCAAAAGTTCAGATTATAAAAAAGATTCAACAGCACTGTAATGAAGATTTGAGTAAGACAAACTACTCAAGAAAGATGAATCTATTTTTTATTGAATTAAGATAAGCTTATGCCATTTAATCAGCTTAAAAGATATAACGACTTATTAGATATTACAGGTATGTCACCACATAATAGAAATACTTCGTTAAAAGGTGTTTTTGATAGGGATATTACAAATAATATCAATTTCAAGTTCAGAGCAAAACAAATAACACCCACTCCATTAGACGGTCGAATAACTATGGATACCTTATTCAGGCATTTAACTACGGTTATGATTGATAAAAAAACGAGAGCCAGAGAGTATGATGTACATCGTTCTCAAAGGTTACATTGGGTAAAATATCATATAAGAGAAACTAAGAAAAATAATATGTTAGTGTATTCAGTTAAAGAGCCAGATGGGAACAGAACATATGTGTATGATAAAGACGAAAAGTATGTTATTGTTTTAGAACCTTTACGTAATGGAAATGAATATTATTTGCTGTCTGCTTACCATGTAAGAGGTAAAGATGCAAAAAGAAATAAATTTGAAAAAAAGTTTAAAAGAAGATTGGCAGAACTCTTATAAAAGCAAAAAACGCAGAGCATCTATGGCTTGCGTTTCTCGATTTCCTTTTCTCAAATGAGAAATGAACTCGGTGCAAATATATGATATTAATCTATTTATAAACAAGTTTTTAACATTTTTAGTATTTCATGGGATTAATAAATAAAAGTTAATCAATTTAAAGTAGATTAAAATGTATGAGTGATTTTAAATTAATTGCAATTAAAACAGGTGGTGCTTTAACAAAAGAAGAATCTAGTATTGTTAGTACGAAGGATTGGATAACTAAAGAAAATTATGACTATTTAAGAAATCTAGAACCAAATAAAACATTTCTATTTTTTAATGATTATCAACTTAGCGATGATTCTAAATTTCTAACTCATGACGTCAACAATCGTATTCCTAACTTATACAAGCTAAGTAATAATTCACATGTTTCTGTTGAAGTCTCTGCTATTGTTGGTAAAAATGGTAGTGGAAAAAGTTCTTTGATTGAAATTTTATATTTAGCAATTCACAATTTAGCTGTACAACTAAAGGTTTTATATGATTCAGATAAAAATCTAGTTTTACATTCCCAAAACTATTTGAAATGTGAATTATATTTTTTAGTTGACAGGGAGACATCATATAAAATAAAATTCAATTATGATGACAGTGCTCAAGGCTGTCTTTTATTCAAATCCAAAAAAAAGAATAATATTTTTAAGTATAAAAATAAGCCAGATGATTTCGGGATAACAGAATTAAGCAAGCTATTTTACGCGATTTCAGTAAACTATTCTATTTATGGATTAAATTCTTTGCAAGTTGGAAACTGGATTAATCACTTATTCCATAAAAATGATTCATATCAAACTCCATTGGTTATAAACCCAATGCGTGAAAAAGGTAATTTCAATATAAATAGAGAAAATTATCTTTTTAAGTACCGTTTATTATCCAATTCAATTTTGAAATATAAATTTTCAAAAAAGGATATTGAAATAACAGATTCAATAATAATAAAGGAATTAATTTTCAGACTTGATAGTGCTAAAATTGATTACCTGGAAATTGAAACGCAGTCTTGGAATGGAAATGTAGGGGCTCCAAAAACAAGATCTATTCAAGAGTTGATCGATGATTTTAAAACTATTGACAACAAAAAAGAAATTGTAAACTTAGCAATTCAATATATTTTAAATAAAGAATTTATACCCAGTTCTAACATAGAGTATCTTGAAGAAGTAGAACTATATGTGGTAAAAAAATTATATAGGATTGCATTTAACTATAATAAATATTGGAAATATTTAGATTACGGGGCAAATGCCCAACCTACAATTTTTGAAACAAATTTTAAAAAATCTAAATTTTTAGATTTTTTAAAAGCATTGAGTAATGACGATACTCATATTACTTTAAAATTAAAACAAGCATTAAATTATATTTTATATAATCCTTTAAGGATATACAAAATTAACAGCAATAATTATGCTAGTTGGTTCGAAACAAATGTTACCGGAAGAGTTTACAAAATACCTTTTAATGATTTCGCTAATCGGCTTATAGACTTTTCTGAAAACATTATTGAGTTATTACCTCCAACTTTATTTAATATAACTATAAATGTTTCTGAAAAAGAAGTTGAGGACTCTTATGATATAAACGTTTTGAGTTCGGGGCAATTGCAATTAGTACAGTCTGTACAGTCAAGTATTTATCATTTAAACAACTTAGAATCATATAAGAATTCCACAGAAAAAAATAGTATTAAATATAAAAATGTACTAATAATCTTTGATGAGATAGAGTTGTATTTTCACCCCGAATATCAAAGAAATATAATAAGCTATTTTCTAAGAGAATTGGACCAAATTAAATTGGAACTCATTGAGAATATACACATAGTGTATATTACACATTCACCTTTTATACTATCAGACATTCCCCATATTAATCAATTACATTTAAAAGAAGGCAATAGTATACCAATTATTAATAAAACTTTTGCTGCCAATATTTATGAACTACTACAGGATACATTCTATCTTAAATCTAATATTGGCAGTTACTCCGAACAAGTTATAGATAAAATTTTAAGTGAATTGGATTCAATATACTCCTTAAAAGTATCTGGCGAAAATGAAGAAAAGCTTATAGTATATAAAAACAAATTTGCAGAAAATAAATATTTATCGATTATTAATATGATTGGTGATAAAATAGTAAGAAATAAACTTTTAGACATTTATTATCAATGCTTTGAGGACGATACTACTTCTCGAAAAGCTTTTTTAGAATCGCAAATGGCGAAAATTCAATTAGAATTAAAAAAATTAAATCAATGATTAATTTAGCTCTAAATAAAAACAGAGATTTAAAAGCAATTTCTGCTAATTTCTATTATGGAATTGAAAAGAACATAAAAAGCAAAATTAATAAACATTCTAAGTTTTTAAACACTTTCGAAACTGCATCAAATCATCAGTTAGCTAAATACCTCAGAGCTAATATAAAAGAAATTATTTCTTCAGATTTGAACACTATTTTGTCAGCTCATGAATATGAATTTAAAGTTCTGTTTCAAAAAGAGTATATCAACGATAAGCCTAAAAAGTTTTCAAAATTCAAAATTATAATCAATGAGATTTTCGATTACGAGAGTCTTAGTGCAAAAGAAGCATATAGTTTTACAGAAGCTTTAGGCATAAATACTTGTCCTTATTGTAATAGAAATTATATTACAACAATTGGGAATGATAGAGCTAAATTTGTTAGAGCTGACATCGACCATTTTTTACCGAAATACAAATACCCTTACTTAAGACTTTCCTTTTATAATTTAATACCAAGTTGTGTAACATGTAATAGAAATGCAAAAGGTAGAAAAGAAACCTCTTTAGAAAAAAATATACATCCTTATATTGAGGGTTTTGGTAATGATGCCAAACTGATACATAAACCTAAAACATATCTAGATTTAATAGGCAAGGGTAATCCTGAAATGGACTTTATTTTCAGTGATAATAAACGTAAAGTTGAAAAAATAAAAGGAAATATTAGAGTTTTTAGATTGAAGGAACAGTATTCGACTCATACAAAAGAATTAAACCAACTATTAGCACTGAAGGAAGCTTTTACAGAAACATATATTGATGATTTAATAGCGAGATATCCAAAGTTAAAACTAACAAAGGAAGAAGCCTACTATTATGCATTCGGTTCGATTTACTCAGAAGTCGGAGATGAATCACAACCGATGTCCAAGTTTAAAAGAGATATTCTAGAACATATTGAAATGATTAGTTTATAGCATCAATGAGTACACAACCAGAACAAGTATTAGAAAATCAGCTAATAGAACAGCTATCAAATCAAGGCTATACTAAGGTCAGTATTCCAGATGAAGCTTCATTATTAACTAATTTAAGAACACAATTAGAAAAGCATAACAATATTATATTTACCGCCCAAGAGTTTGAGCGTGTATTAAATATTTTAAGCAAAGGTAGTGTATTCGAGAAAGCCAAAACTTTAAGAGAAAAACAGCACATTGTACGAGATAATGGCGATAATCTATATTTCGAGTTTTTAAATACAGAGCATTGGTGCCAAAATCAATATCAAGTTACCAATCAAGTAACAATAGAAGGTAGTTATAAGAATCGTTTTGACGTTACCTTATTAGTTAATGGTTTACCATTAGTGCAAATAGAATTAAAGCGTAGAGGCTTAGAAATGAAAGAAGCCTTTAATCAAATAAATCGCTATCAAAGACATTCGTTTGGTGCTAAATCTGCCTTATTTCAATACGTTCAGATATTTGTAATTAGTAACGGGGTAAATACAAAATACTATGCAAATAATAGGCATCAATCATTCAAGCAAACATTCTATTGGACGAATAATGAAAACAAACGTTTAACTAATATTTTAAATGGATTTACAAGTGAGTTTTTAGACCCATGTCATATCTCTAAAATGATATGTAAATACATAGTACTTAACGAGACACATAAAATACTAATGGTGCTTAGACCGTATCAGTACTTTGCAGTAGAAAGTATTATTGATAAGGTTAAGAATAGTAATCATAACGGTTATGTATGGCATACAACAGGTTCTGGTAAAACATTGACTTCATTTAAAGCAAGTCAAATAATTATGAAAATGCCACAAGTTAAAAAGGTGGTATTCGTGGTAGATAGAAAAGATTTAGATTACCAAACTACCAAAGAGTTTAATAGTTTCTCCAAAGGCAGTATAGACGGCACAGACAATACAAAAACGTTAGTAAAACAATTTAGCGACGATACAAAAATTATTGTAACCACCATTCAGAAATTAAATACAGCAATTAGTAAAAAGAACTATTTAGAGAGGTTGGAGAAAATGAAAGATGAGCGTATCGTCTTTATTTTTGATGAATGTCATCGTAGTCAGTTCGGAGAAACACATAACCGCATAAAAGCATTCTTCAATAACTTTCAAATGTTTGGTTTTACAGGAACGCCAATATTTGCTGACAACGCAGTTAAAAACGAATTAGGTAAACGTACTACCAAGGAATTGTTTGGGGATTGCTTACATAAATACGTAATTACAGATGCAATTAAAGATGAAAATGTATTAAAATTTGCGGTAGAATATGTTGGTAAATACAAACAAAAAGAATCAGCTACAGAAATAGATATTGAAGTAGAAGACATTGACCGTAAAGAGTTAATGGAATCGCCAAAGCGTTTAGAAAAAATAGCAGATTATATTATAGCAAATCACAACCGTAAAACACACAACAAAGAATTTACAGGAATGTTTTGTGTGGGTAGTACTGATATGTTAGTAGATTATTATGATATTCTAAATCGTAAAAAACAAGCTGGAGAACACAATTTAAAAATAGCCACTATATTTAGTTATGTAGCTAATGAAGATGATGCGGATGCAAACGGATATATTCCAGAAGAAGTAGCAATCGCTGCTGAACCTAATGCTGAGTATGATTTAAACCCACATAAAAGAGATAAGTTAGAAAGTTATATTGGGCATTACAACGAAATGTTTGGTTCTAATTTTTCAACTAAGGATAGTCAGTCTTTTTATAATTATAACAACGATATATCAAAGAAAGTAAAAGAACAAAAAATTGATATTCTGTTAGTAGTAAATATGTTTCTAACAGGGTTTGATAGCCCATCATTAAATACCTTATACGTAGATAAAAATTTAAAGTATCACGGTTTAATACAAGCGTACTCTCGTACCAATAGAATTCTAAACGAGCAGAAATCACAAGGTAATATTGTGGTGTTTCGTAATCTTAAAAAAGTAACAGATCAAGCAATCACACTCTTTAGCAATAAAGAAGCGATAGATGTTATTATAATGAAGCCTTATGAAGAATACACAGAGAAATTCAATGAAGCATTTATCAATTTATTAAAAGTAACACCAACAGTAAATAGTGTTAATGATTTAGTAAGTGAAGAAGATGAATTGGAGTTCATTAAAGCATTTAGAGAGTTAATGCGTTTAAAAAACACAATGACAACCTTTGCTAATTTCGATTGGGAAGATTTAGCAATGCAAGAGCAATTATTCAATGATTTCCGAAGTAAGTATTTAGATTTATGGCAAAAAACCAAAGATGATACAGCTAAAGAAAAAGTATCCATTCTTGATGATGTAGATTTTGAATTAGAATTAATACATAGAGACGAAATCAATGTTACTTACATTTTAAAATTATTAGCAACGTTAAAAGAAGGGAATAAAACAGAACAAGAAACAAAACGTAAAGAGGTAGTTGACTTATTAACTGGTGAAGCTAATTTAAGAAGTAAACGAGAATTAATAGAAAAGTTTATACAGGATAATTTACCGGAAATAGAGGATTCAGATGATATACCGCAAGAGTTTGAAAAATTCTGGTCAAAAGAACAGCGAAGGGCATTTGAAGTATTTGTAAAAGAAGAAAACCTATCATCAGAAAAAACACAAAAACTCATAGAAGATTATCTTTATGCCGAAAGAGAGCCATTACGTGATGAATTATTAGATTTGATTGAAGGCGATAAACCTAATGTGTTAAAACGTAAATCAATTGGAGATAGAATCTTAAATAAAGTAGTAAATTTTGTTGAGACTTTTATTAATGGAATGGATCATTAAAGGAATCCATTTTTTTACTTCTTGAAAGAAAACGCATTTTAAACCAGTCTTTTTATTGAGATAGATTAATTTTAACAAACTTCAACGATATGATAATCAGTGTAATAAAAACAAAGGTTATTACAATAAAATTTAAAAGTGCAAATAAAAAGGTGTTAATTCGGTAATATAACGGCAGTGTGACATTCACTAGGGCTAATTTTAATAAATCCGAAATTTTTATTCTAAAATTTCTTGAAGTTAGGAATATAAAAGTATAGGCTTCCCTAAAAATACCTAATAAAATCTTGAAAGCCTCTAACCCTTGCTAAAGGTCAAATTGCTTATTTTAAGACTAATTCCAGATTAAAAAAAATTAGAATTTAATTAAATTGATTTTGTTTGTTCTTTCTCTCTTTTTTCTATTTTGAGAACACCAGTAAGTATCAGTAAACTCCTCCAAAGAGTCATGGATATAATTATTAGGCCGAAGATGTCATAGTAAAATAGAAAATCAATAAATACACTTCCAATTAAGAGTTTTAAAGAGTAGCCCAAAAGAGCAATTAAAATTAATTCCTTAACTCCATTCTTTAAATGTCTGATAGTTTCTAAGTATAATTCTGAATGTAAAAATAGTTCAAATAAAGAAACGACTTTATAGGCTGATTCACGAGTTTCTTTCTTTTTCTTTTTAATCGGTTTAGCACTTGCTTTAAAGCTTACAAATAACGTCAAAAAAGTAAGTACAAAACCTGCGGATGTAAATGCCACGTTAGCAATATCTGAGGTGGTTGAAAATAAAAAATCACTGTTTGGGATTGGTAATAAACAAATTGCCACCAACCAACAACATATGCCAGTTATTAAGCTAGCAATGAAAATATCTACAAGAATAGCGTAAGTGAAATATTTATCAATCATTATAATATTCAACTAAAAATTGATCAAAAGCAATTTTAATGAGGTCATACATCTCTTTGTTTTTTAAGTCCCTTTCAGAATCAACAATCACTCTAATTTCTTCACGACCTTTCAGTAAATTAAATACGGATTCCTCTCCGTGTATATCTTTATACTTAACTTCGAATTTGTCGAACAATTTAATGTTTCTTCTTCTACCTCTGAAGGCATTTAACATTTCTCTAAACCAAGAATTTGCTTCTGTATTGATTTCAACTGGAGAATTAGAGCCTGGGATTTGAAAATAAGTCTGGATTCTGAAAAATTGAGGCTTAAAGGCTTTGCCTATGTTCTCCATGGATGAATAATAATTTTGCCTAATATCAGAATCCATTCTAGCCAAATTGGAGGGTTTCATTTTAATATCCATTTTTAGCACATTCTCCAAACTTGCTAAAGTCTCTTCTAATGAATTTGTAAATAGAGCCTTTAATTCTGTTGATTTGACCATTTTTAAATGGTTAGGGCCTGCTATATTTCTCAAATAATATTCTAAATCAGATGCGCGAGGTCCGTTATAATTGTATTCAGCTAGCTACAATGCAGCTATCCCCACTAAAATCTATGAAAAAGTGCGTGTCTTCTGCAATTTCTCCATCAATGGTGTCAAGTGACATTAGTTTAAACTTATCTGTGGGCTTAAGTTTTGGTTGCCTACCTTTTCTAAGCAAAGCCATCGAACATCTAATTCTACGTTCTGCTGGAAGTGGTCTATGCGAAGTCATAAAAAGCTCCCTTGGCTCCGTTTTATCTTGTTTTTCGTGCCTATCAATCAAATGACCCTTTCCATCGTTTCTGAGTTCACGTAAGTAATTAAAAACTTCATTTAATATTGTTCGAGTTGTGTGTTTATTTTTATATTCATTCTTAGGCTCAAAACTAAGTGCATATAATTGCAACCTGAGCTCCATTTTCTTTTTCTTTTTCTTCTTTAACATTGTTAAACGCTATAATTAAGTTTACAATATACACTATTTCGTACGTAAAAGTAAGAAGCAACTAATACATGATATATAGCCATTTAAATTTTAGTTGTTAATCAAAAATCGGAGTTTATTTGACCACTTTTAAATTTTCAATGAAAATATTAATTGTTGCCCTTAACTTATATTATAACTAATACGGTTAATTCTTTTAAATTTAGTTAGCTAATGCTTGTATGCGATGGAGTATGGATGCTTATTGATAAAGTTTACCTTAGATATATAAAATGCTATGTATGGATAAAATATTAAAAGCTATGAGGGAAGAGTTGCCTCCTTATATTTTAAAAGGATATTTATGTGATATAAGTCCAATAAAGTGTTCGGGAATTCGTAAAAATTATTATCAAAGAGTTACAATTCGAGTACCTATTTTTGATGAACATGGTTACTTCCAATCATCATTTGATAAGTATGATATCATCATTTTTGATGAAGTAGAGGGCTTATGTACTATTGATTGGAGAGAAGAATTTATAGTAGGCGACTACGTAGAAATTTTTGTTACTGGCAATATGGCAAGTGAAGATAGTACAATTATGAAAAATACTTTTCTAGTGGGACTTAGTATCAGACTGGATTATTTACACGGGGATAAGGAGAAATCTGAAGAGTTTTTTAACCTAGCTTTAAGACATATAACAAAGCCCAAGTTTTAATGGGATTATCTAAGTATTAAATACTTTCAGAGAAGTAGCATTAGGATGAACTATGGAAAATGGGTAATTTATAGCCCACTGTATTGATAAAGAAGGTAAGATGGCATTATATGCTCTGCATGCTTTTTTTGAGTAGAGCATATAAAAACTGGAAATAAAATATTTGGGAAAGTCACTTTTGTATATTCTCCATGGCATGGTTAGTATATAGGAAACTTTGTTATAAATAACTTACAATGAAAGAATTTGATAAGTGGTATGTCTTAATTTTTATAGCTTTCTGGACTTTTGGCAATTGCATTAAAGATTTTATTCAGAATAATTATAACAATTAGGGATATAAAAAGGGTTAATGACTAATGAAAGAACATCTAAAAAGGTTAATTGAATTCAATAAAGACTTAATTCCTGAAAAAGGAACAGAAGAGTACAAAAAGGTCAAAGCAAAAATAGATTTGTTTAATCTACAAAACCCCAATGCTAAAAAGATTAACAAATTGAATTTCAAGGAGGCAGTTAATACATTACAAGTACAAGATGCAAATAAAATAGGTAAAGGAATAGAATATGAATTAAGACATTATTTAAGGGAGTTTAATTCACGTTCTTGGAATCATGGTCATAGGTCAATGCCATTGATGTTCAATGTTATGGAAGCTTTTTTTAATTTAGAAAAAAGAATCAATTCATGGATTTTACTAGATGAAGAACATTATGAAATTTCATTATTTGATTTTATTGATTACTATACTTCAAAAGATTTTAAATTCAATTTAAAATATCATATTGATAATTTTGAAGAGGACTTAATATATCACTTTCATGTTGAAGACGATTTAAAAAAGATCACATTTAGAACATCTGAAAACAAAGAGTTCGTGATTGCTGGTGTTTCTCTAGTTAGACGGGGAGATGAGGTTTCAATGTTTTTTCTTACTGGTGAAATTACAGATACAAAAAAAATAACTAAGAAATTAGCACCAATTACTGATGGTCAAATACTTAGAGGAAAGGAAAATCTTAAACCAGATAAAGATTTAGTAGCAGAAGCGGTTAAATTAAATAACGACCCAAATTTATGGAAAGTGTTGATTGCTTGCAGATTTGACTTAGAGACAGAGACAATTGACATTCGCTATGTTGCTAAGGACAGAGGGGATTCGCATTTAATTACAACAGATGATGTATCTGGTTTCATGCGAAATGGGACTTGGATAAGCGATAGTACCAAAGAAATCTTTATATCATCCGTAAAAGAAATTGAAAGTTATAATCCAATATTTGAACTAGCTAAAGCAGTACTATATTTGCCAATGTATTTCAATGAAAATGAGGAAAGTATTTTTGAAGAGGAATGTAAAACCCAACTTCATAGCTTAATTAAAAGTCCGCTAGACAGTAGAAAATACAATAATGTAAAAAGTAAATTCAAAATTCGAACTCGCCATATATGGAAGCTTGATACAGTAAACTTAAACTTTCCAGATTCCATGATTATAAGGGATGATAATTTTAAAATAGAGAACAAAGGATATTATCAATCTATAGACCCTGAGAAAATTGGAATGGACAAAAAAGGAAGACCCGTAAAGGGCAGGAATTGGATTAGTCAAACAATTTCATATTACAAACCCGTTACTGCTGATTTAATTATCGAGAAGGGGTCGGAAAAAGCCTATAAAGGGAAAAATGCAGGAGCTATTTATATTTTAAGGAATGCGAGTTTCGAAAAAAATATTTTTAAAATTGGTTTAACTAGAAAGACAACTAAGGAAAGAGCTTCTCAATTATCCAACACAAGTGTACCTGATAATTTTAACATTATTAACGAATGGAATGTAAAGGATTGTGTAATTGCTGAGAAGAAAATACATGAAATACTAAAAAAATATAGGGTAAACCCAAATAGAGAATTCTTCAAAATAGAATTGAAGCTGGCTAGTAAAGTAGTGGAAGAAGTCACAACAAGTATTAATAAAGAGTTAGAGTAAAATGTAGCCGTACAAATACCGTACATTATGAAAATAAAAAAAAGAGCTAAGTAGCTGATAATGTGCTATTTAACTCTTTTTAATTGTACAGGCGGAGAGACTCGAACTCTCACACCTCACGGCACTAGATCCTAAGTTTTTCCTAATTTGTATTAAAAAACACTATAATACCTTATTTTCAGTAAGTTATGAAATTTATAAAATCAGATAATACCATAAAAAACCATATAAAACCGCCATTTGTTTGACCATTGTTTGACCAAAAATTTGTACCTTTAATTATGGCAACCATTGAGGCATACATGCGAAAAAGAAAAAACAAAGCTGGCCTATGCCCTATCAACATTCGTATTACCAAAGATAGAAAATCTTCATACATACAAACTGGACAGCGAATTAATCCAAAATTTTGGGATACTGTCAAGAGAAAAGTGAAGAAAAATCATCCAAACTCCACGCGCTTAAATAATTTGATTGCATTTAAGTTGGCTGAGATAAACAAATCACTTCTAGATATTGAGGCTGAGACCAAACCACTAACTCGTGTTACAGAAATAAAAAAAACCATTTCCGGAAAGCATAAAAGCCACTCGTTTTACACATTTGCCGAAGCCTATTTTGAGGAACTGGAAAAGAACAAGAAGTACTCTCGTATCAACTGTGAACTACCCTTATTGAATAGGATTAAAAGGTATCCAAGGGCAAAGACGTTGACCTTCGAGGCCATTACCCCTCTTTTCCTAAGAGGTTTCATCTCTTATTTAAGAAGCAGCAAAGATTCCGTTGGGGAAAGAAGTATTGTAAACACGCTGATTTTCATACGCACCTTGCACAACAGAGCTTCCCAACAAGGCATTGTCTCTAGGGACAGTTATCCTTTTGGGAATACGGATGGAAAGATTAAAATAAGAATTCCAAAATCTATTAAAATCGGTCTTACTTCAGAAGAAATCAAAATCATAGAAGAAATAGATCTTTCTGACAATCCAAAGCAGCATCATACGCGAAATGTATTTCTTTTTAGTTTCTATCTTGCTGGAATGCGAGTTTCCGATGTACTTCAAATGAAGTGGGCAAATGTGCAGGGAGACAGGATATACTATACCATGAACAAGAATCAAAAAAACCTATCGCTCAAAATTCATTGTAAACTTCAAAAAATATTGGATGAGTACTTTCCTACTAAAACTTCAAACAGTGATTATATCTTCCCAGAATTAAAAGATACCAGCAATAATCCCAAAGATATTTTGAGGGACACCAAAACTGGAAACAAAAGGCTCAATAGATTTTTAAGACAAATTGCTGAACGAGCGGGAATAACTAAAAAAATCACAATGCATATTTCCCGTCATTCCTTTGGGAATATATCTGGTGACCGGATTCCGTTACAAGTTTTGCAAAAGCTTTATAATCATTCCGACATTAAAACAACCATTGATTATCAGCAGAACTTCGTAAACAAAGATTTGGACGATGCTCTTGATAGTGTCATTGGTTTTTGATTTATTCACATATTATGCTTGATTTTTTTAAATGTGTTATCAACCCGATAAATAGTTCCATTTAGAATTAATTATGTACTTTTGTTCACAATATTTATTTGTTCACGTTTTCGTGAACTGTAATATAAAGTGAACAATGAACGATCAAGGAATTGTACAATACGCATTAGCCAACCTTCAGAAAACAGGTAAAATCGAAGCCCAATGGCTTGATGATGCCCCCAATGAAGTCTTGGATGGTACGATAGTCCTTACCCTGAACGACAGGACTATCAAACTTGGCATAGAAATTAAAAAAGAGCTGAGAAATATCCATCTTCCAAAATTGGAGGCACTCGCCAAGGAGTATCATCCATTTATGATCGTTGCACAAAGCATATTTCCCAAAATAAAACAAGAGCTTCGTAATAGGAATATCGCCTATCTTGAGGCAAACGGCAATATTTACCTCAACGAAAAAGAGACCTTCCTTTGGATAGATGCCAATGAACCCATCGAAATAAAGCAAAAGACCACAAATAGGGCATTTACCAAAACCGGCCTAAAGGTCGTTTACCAGTTCCTATTGGACGATACTTGGGTCAATAAGACCTACCGTGAAATAGCCGATAAAACGGATACCGGTATCGGCAATATCACGAACATCTTCAATGGCCTAAAGGATGATGGTTTCCTCATTCCACTTACCAAGGATACCTATATCTTAGAGGGCAATAAGAAGTTACTCGAAAAATGGATTATGGCCTATGAAAAAAAGTTGAAACCTAATCTGGCCATTGGAACATACCGTTTTGTTGATAACGATACTTTTTTTAATTGGAAGGACATTAAACTAGAACAAGGGAAAACGTTCTGGGGAGGTGAACCCGCTGGGGATATCTATACCAATTACCTACGTCCGGAAGAGTTGACGTTATACACCACCGAACCAAGAAACGAACTGATGAAGAACTATAGACTTGTTCCCGATGAAGGCGGCAATGTCAAGATCTACAAAAAATTCTGGAAAGACAATACGGAGGAAAAAGATGCGGTTCATCCTTTGCTCGCTTACGCTGACCTAATAATGAAAGGGGATAGACGATGTACCGAAACTGCAGAAAAAATATATAATGAGTACTTACAAGATAAATTTTAAACAACTCCGCCAAAGACCCGACTTTTTAGAAATGTTGGCAGCTTTAGAGCGAGGTTTTGCAGCATTCCAACTCGATTTTTATTTGGTCGGTGCCGTCGCCCGTGATGTATGGATGACGGCAATTAATGGAATCCCGCCAAGCAGAATTACAAGGGATATTGATTTTGCCGTTTTTATCGAAGACAAGGGAATCTATGAAAAACTAAAACGACACCTTATTAAAATAGAACACTTTCAACCTTCCAAAGAGAATAACTTCGTGTTATTTTGGCAGGGAAGAATGCAGGTTGACCTTCTTCCTTTCGGAAACATTGAAGATGAAAATGCCAAGGTAAGTTTGGAAGGTACTGGGCTTACCAGTTTGAACATGCCTGGCTTCAAAGAAATTTATGAAAGCGGATTGCCCGAAGTAGAATTGGAAGGGGAACATCGCTTTAAGTTCTGCACTTTGCCCGGAATCGTTATTCTAAAACTCATCGCTTGGGAAGACCGTCCTGAAATCAGAAGGGATGACCTAAAGGACATTCTGACTATACTGACTTATTTTTTTGAAATGTACACCGACCAAATTTACGAGCATCATTCAGATTTATTTGGCGACGATGATTTTGGACTTAATCTCATTGCCGCGCGGGTTATGGGTCGGGAGATGAAGAAAATAGCGATCAGGAATGAAAAACTCTATGAAAGGCTGACCAATCTATTGGAAAAAAATACGATGGATGTCAATACAAGCGAAATTGGGAAGATTATGGCAATTTGGGCCAATACTACGGTTGCCGAAAGTCTAAAACCGTTAGTTGAAATTCAGCTTGGTTTTCGAGGCGAATAAAAATTAATTTACCGTCCAGCCCAAATCTTACCATGACTTACCCGCGCCTGGATCCTGCGGAGTTTCTTTAGCGTCCCGACAGGTAAGCGTTAAGAAGAAACTTCGTAGGGCGCGAACCGACCATGGCTCGACACACCATACTTCTTCTCCCCCTCTCCACAAAAAAGCGCCCTTCAGGGCGCAAAATTCCCTGTCCAAAAGCACCTTATTAAATTTTAGAACGACAGCCCCATATCCTTCCCTTTCCTTTTGAGTTTTGTGAAATCGGTAAATTCGTCCTTGAAACCGTTGAACATCTCCTCCGAGCTACTACTACTTTCCAATAACGAACTGATGGCATAAACACCTTTCCGTAACTTACGGTTGTATTGGACATTCGTTGTCCGTGCCACTACTTCGTTCAAACTTTTGCGAAGCCCGTTACCCATATGGTGCTGCACGATGTCCCGATGTAGGTTCGGCCGTACATTTTCTGCCGTTATCATATAGGTGGCCTTGTCGTACATTCCCCTTTCCATGAGATGTCCCGCCCATAGGTTTTCCAGCTTGCTCCTGCCCTCTTCAACAAAGTTGTTGATGACGGGTTGTTGTCCCTGTAACGTTGCGGTCAAATCGGGAATCGAACTCAAATATTGGCTCGTTCTTTTGGGCAAAGTGCAACTTGATTTGTTGTCCGTATAAATGGATTTGACCTCGAATCCCTCCTTCCCTTTTTCAAAATAGAACCCCTTGGCATTGAACAGGGCGATATAGTCCTTCGGGGATTTTTCAAATGGGGCGTGCATCCGTTCCGCGTTATCTATGTATGAAGCCAATGAGACACTTTCATATTTCTGTTTATAAATGGGATTCATTTTTTTATAAAGCTTGGGAAATATCATAGGCAGGAAAATGGCAGATGCAGTCAGCTTAGGACTATTTTCGGAAGAATGTTCAGATAGCATTTCAAGCATCAAGTGGTTTTGACGGACGAATCCCGAGGATACATATTTTTCCATATGTTCAGGGATGGGCAGGTGCCCCAAAGGAACGGGAACGGAATGCCTGTTCGAATTGGTAAAGGACAATTTACTGCTATGATACTTTACGCCCAGAGATTGGAACAGAAGGCGGACGCTGCCCTGTTCCGTGCCTACATCGAAAACACCTTCTTTCAATACCTTCCCAATGAGTTTGAATTTGCTTTCTAAGATTTCCTTTTCTTTTTTGGTTTGTATTTCATACAATCTTTCCCTGACCATTGGAAAGGCGTTTTCCATTGCTTTCCTGAATTCCGTCCTTTGATTTCCTGGGATGTAACGTTCCAGGAAATCATATTCTTTCGAGGCCATCAAATTCGGAACGATATCGCCGAATTTCATGGTCATGATATGCTCCGAGAACAGCCCGTTCGGTCTTGGGGATTTCAGATAGGATGTTGTCAATGCCTCTTTTATCACTTTTTGGATTTCCAATTTGAACTGCTTGCTTTCGGTATTGATTTGCGTAGGCTCTTTGCCATTCCCGAAAATTTCCTTGCGGTTTTCCAATCGTATGTTCTTACCAAGTTCCTTTGCCTTGAAAACATATCTTGAATTGTCATAGATGGTAAATCCCTCGATTGTTTCTTCTTTCATGTCCAGTTTGATGTCGAGGTCTTGATATTCCTTGACAACATCTTCCAGGTCATGAGGATGGATAGTTTGAAAAAGGTCATAGGTAGTCTCTATCTGTTTCAATAGGCGTTTCCGATGGATCGGCAACAGTTTAGATTTGGAATGGGCATCGAATACTTTTTGCAGTTTCGGGCCGCTCAGTCCTCGGTGTACGGCGGAGCCATTTATGAACCGGGTCCGATACCCTTTTTGGTTGTTCAGTCCGTAGGCCACCCCTATCCTTCCCGGTTCGCTTTTCGTCTGCTTGACTTTAATATGATAAGGCTTGACGAGTTTCGCCAGCTCGTCGAAACTCCGCACCTTGTATTTTTGGTTAATCCCGTTCAATACATCCTGTAGATAATTCTTCGTTCCCTTTTCCGCATCCATTCCGAACTGTAGTTCGGGCAATCTGTATATCGGGAGTTCTCTTTCTTGTTTTGTTTTTGGCGATGGCGAAAGATTGTACTTCCTTTCCAAGTATTGATGGGTTGCGATATTCCGTCGGTAGCTGTTGAAAATTCCGAGTACTTTTCCATCTTCCTTTACGTTGGTCGTTACGATATGGACATGCTCATGTTTGGTATCGTTGTGCCTGACCACGACATAGGGCTGTTCCCCATAGCCCATGTTATCCATATATTCTTTGGAGATTTTATAGAAAGTTTTGTCGTCAAGGTGTTCCCCATGTGGAAGGTTCAGACTGATATGGACATAGCGATTCTTGGTGGCGTTGCGCTGTCCCTGAAAATGAAGTACGTTACCGAAGAACTTTGGCGATATGTTTTGCGAAAACGTGTTACCGTAACCGAGTACCAGCATGCCTTCTTTGCCGAAGACATAGTTCAATGTCCCTTTACAGGTTTCGCCATAAATGATCTGTCCTATCATCCTGTTCGTTCTTCCATTGTTATCTTGATAAGTGCGTACAGCAGTTCGTTGGTCCTTTCAATTTCCCGTTCGAGGTCCGAATTCGGACTTCTCAAATTCTTGTGGTGTGCGATCTTGACGAGTTGGTTGATGTTGTTCCCTATCTTGTTGATATGGTAGGCAAGGTTCGAGGCATCTGGAAGTCTATCTTTTTCCTTGGCCTCTTGTTGCAAGACCAATCTTCTCAGAAGCGGACTTATCACACCCCTTTCCGAGATATCCAGATCATAGGATTCGCAGATCTTCCCCAATCTTTCATATTCCGTCTCGTTGAACCGCAGCATTATGTTATGGTACCGCTTCTTTTTTCCCAATCGTTTCCGGCCTCTTTTACGTTGTTCCATTTTCGTTGCATTTTAGGACAGAACACTTCGCAAGAAGTAGACAATTCTAAGTAACTTAGAATACAGCTTGCTATCCGTTTCACGGATAAATATAGTACATCAATTTTGAATATAACTAACTTATAATCAATATTTTAACCCGTAAAACCATATACGGCCAATAGAGACCATTTAAGACCAAACGGAGAATTTATCCGGTCTAATATGGTGTTGAAAAAATGGAAGGAAATACGGAAATATTCAATTTTTTGTGGGTAGGGAGATGAAAGGGCAAGCGGCTTTTCCGCCGCTTGTGCTTTTGCGCGGCACCGAGGGGGTTCGAAAATCTGGAACGGAAAGGCCCCGAACGCGGACCAGCGTAGCGGTTCGCCCGGGAAGTCTTGGAGTGGTAGATTTTTGAACTTCCGCATGAACATGGTCAAATAAACCGATGCCCTGGTTGAAAGATTTATATTGCTGTTTTGCTTTAAGACAAACCTCATTTTGGTGTTTATCCTTTAATGACATATAGTATCAAAACTGATGGTCGGAGGATTTTGTAGTGCAGTAGTGATTGGTAAGGAGTAATAAGAATTTGATGTCTCAAATTAGAATTAAACGGTTCGAATCGTGGCAGGGTTACACCCGTACCACACAATGTATTATATATCAATCATTTATGAATTCTAAAAACAAACTGTTATCCGATTTGTTGATGACACTATAAATGAACTTAAAGTAAAATGCTTTACTTTCTGATTTTATAAAGATATAAAATTGCAAAACCTTCTCCCTGTAATCACCCATCTTTTTTAATTATCATTAGCTTCTATTTTTCACATATTTTTTAATTCCAATGGATTTAATGACTTAACTAGGTTTCCATTTTTTGATAAAGGACTTTTATAGAATCCTTTGTTAGAAACCAATTCTTATTGTTCAACAATTTTAATCACACTACTTTATTGTTTTCTTGGGGTCAACATATCATATAGCAAAGTATGTTGTTCCATAACATTCCCAAATTCATCAATTAATCTAAACACAACTTGAGGGTCACTTTCTTCCATGTTAAAAGTAAATTCACCAAAAGCCTTTAATCCTTTGCCACCATAACCGAATATTTGATTCGTTGCTTCTTTTGCCATTGCATCCGGCCCGGGCACTCCACCTAAAGATGCTGCCTCAAATTCGTAAAATTTAAATCCTGATTTTCTGGGAATTGTAAAACCCCGTGCACCATGCCGGTCTCCGCTTATTAATAGCACACCCGGTATATTTTCCGTCTCCATAAAATTGAAGATTTCTTCGCGAACCATTGTATCCCAAGTACCCCATGAATCTTTACCATTTGAAACATAATCACTCCACATAGTTCCACTTGAGACAACCTTAAAATGTGCCGTGGATTTTTTTAAGATATCCTTGAACCATTTTAATTGTTCTGTACCCAAATAGGAACCATATTGACCCCGTTTTTCAATTGTACGACACGACCTTGTATCAAGCATTATTAGTTCAACCTGACCAATTCGAGTACTGAAATAAATTCCTTCCCCATCATTTTGAGGATTGTTCCAGTTTTGACGCCATAATGTTCTAAGTTCTTCTCTGTCTTTTTCCGTAAATCTTTTGGGAACCCCACTTAGGTCGTTATTAAGATAATCGTGGTCATCCCAACTTGCGTAAACAGGAATATTGGAAGCGAGTTTTTTCCATGCATTGGAAACATCACGAAGTAAATAATCAGACCTGTGCATGCTAAAATTATTTTCCCGATCATCAACTGCAATGTCCCCTAAAAGCAACATTGCATTTGGTTCTCTTTGTAATATTGTGTTTATCAGGTTAGGATTATGAAGTCCTATTTTATGAAAACCTGAACCAAAAGCCAGTCTTATCTGATTATTTTCGTCTAATTTTGGTGATGTTCGAAAAGTTCCCTCGGCTATTTCAATCCCTTTTGTTTTTGCTACATAGGTGTACTTCGTAGAAGGAGATAAATCTTTTAATACAATCCGCTTTTCCTTACCTGCAACACCAGGTTTTAAGGTGTAATCCTTCTCTTCTTTGCTATTTAAAGCATTTACTTTTATGTGAATTGGCAATTTATTGGATGGCCTGAGCCAAATACTTACTCCATTTTCTGTTATATCGCCCAGCATAGGCCCACCCATTAAGCTCATATCATTATTTAACGCAGCCTCAACAATCTGCCTATCGGTAAAATCCGCCTTATTATTCTTAAATAATTTTCGTGCATCGAGATAGAATTTCATGCTATTTAATGGTGCTTTCCCATAACTATCAAGTAGCATACTGTCTATTTTCAAACTTCCAATATGAGCTTCGTCCAACGTGATAGTATAACGAGGCGAGACGTTTTTAGAAATTTGACAAAAGCATTTGTTGCTTAACATAGTAAACATAATACCTACTAAAAGATATATGGCTCTCTTAAATCTCATGGCTTTTGATATTTTCTATTTATTTAAACTTTATATGCAGCACTCTTTCCAAAAGGAAGTACAACGGAATTAATAAGCGCCTTTTATATTGTTATCCATTTATTATTAAGCTTTTTTATTTCGTATTCTCAATTAACTGAATTGCTTTGTCGGCAAAGCGCTTACCCATAATCACATACCCTTCTGACGACATATGTAAATCATTTTTTATTTCTTTTCCTTTTCTATTAACTCCATCATTAAGGTCATCAGTATTAATCCAATCAAAGCGAGGTTTAGACTCAGCCACTTTTACCTGAACATCTCTAACCATAGTCCAATGGGGATATTTTTCATTTGACATATCAAAATCACTTAATCTCCCAATTATAAAGTTTATGTCCTTGCGCTTCAAGTCATTGCTTAGCTGATTATAAAGACCTATCAAACTTCTTTCGTATACTTCTCCTAATTTTTCTTTTGCATCACGTTCTCCCTGCATCCAAACAAACGTTACTGTTGCGATTTTTTTATTTTCGATACCTTTATAAACTTTGGTCATCAAGGAATCATACAGATCAGGTTGAGCTTTAGGTTCTTCTCCTACTAGTGGTTTCCAATCCCGATACCAACGTCGTATGGGTTGACCTCCTTTTGCATATTCTTCAATAATCACATTTTCTTCTCCAAATTCATCTTTGATTGCAGGAGTAAAAGACTCTTCTGGCCTTAATCCTTCCATATTAGATTGTCCTGAAAGGATAAATAAATGTTTTCCTTCTTGTTTTGGTTCACAAGATGATGCTATAATCGCTATTAAACTCACTAAAACAATTGTCTTTGCTTTCATTTTCTTAATTTTTGCTATGTATTTATGCTGTAATAGATTCCTTATTCATCGCTCTTATCAATTTTAAGATGATACCCACCGCTCACATTTCGGCTTGGAACTTGGCTGAGTAAACCTCATTTCCATCTACATCATAATGGATAAATTTAATTTCAGGCTGGCTGGACTCCCTGGTTATTTTCACGCCCAAAAAACCACCATTCACTCTTAAAAAACGGTGCTGGGGCCTCATATCTTCTTGATCCCAACCTTGGGAATGCGAATCACTCACCGGACCAGAGCCAAATTCATTGACCTGTGTTACAGAATCAACCGAATGGTACTGCCAGTGACGATCGCCATTGATTATGTAAACATTGTCTATTTGTGAAAGCATTCCCCGCATCCAATCCCCTTCGGTTTGAAAACCCTTATTGGCATGGTTGTCTTTCTTATTTTCCCTATCTGGGCCTATGATGGGTGTAGCAGAAAATAAGATTTTGAAAGTAGCATCCGATTCCTTTAGTGTCTGCTCCAACCACGATTTCTGCTCACTTCCCAGAATTGTTTTATCAGGACCATCTTCCATTTTGTTCTCAGACCTGAATTCCCGTCCTTCCACCAGCCAGATTTGAAGATCTTTTCCCCATCGAAATGTCCGGTAAGGTTCTCCTCTCAACGGAACATTTTCCTTCCATATTTTTAAACCATCATTCCAACTTAATTTACCGTACGTTCTATTCTTATCGCTGATGTCATCTCGTAAAAGGTCATGGTCATCTTTGATCATATACATGGGTACTTTAAGATGGAAATCAACTAAGGAAGACCATGAGTCCATGGCATGCCACTTGTGGCGTGCTGTTGGAATATCCTTTGCCACGGGGCCCTTTCGATCGTAGTACACATAATCCCCTGTCTGAACAAAGAAATCGGGGTTCATGCTGTTCATGGCATCATAAACTTTGAACCCCCTCAGACTATCATCATAGCTCCAGAAATATTGACAAGTAGAAGTTGTGAAGTGAATAGGTTTCTCAACTGTTTTTGTGGGAGCCGTTCTAAAATTTCCACTGACCTTGTTCCCAGACGCTTTCGATTCAATGGTTACTTCATATTGTGTATCCGGTTTTAATGCGCTGAATAGGTGGCTTGCTGTAAAATCATTTTCCTTTGTTACCTTCACCCATGGTGATTCCATACTTTCCAATCCGTCGGTTAGGATGAGTCTAACCGCTCCTTCCACCCCTGGAACTCCCCCATCCATTGAATCAAGTGCCATTTCTTCGTCAAAATCAATTGGGTAACTCGGATGTTCATCTGTTTTTTGATGTACGACAAGGTTAGGTGCAGCTTGGCCATAAAGCCTGGTCCAGATAAGTGCCGTCGAATCCGACACCTCCATTGTTCTAAATCCTGATGTAAAGAAATCTTTCTTCTTAGATTCACATGCAACTATGATAACTAGTACTATCAGACTTGCATACTTCAAATTAATTTTTTTCATGATTGTTTAGCTTTCAAATTCTCAATAAATGGATATTTGTGAAAAGTGTTCCCTGACCAACAAGTACGCTGAGTAAAAGTATGGTAATTAGGAAATACCCGTAAATAAGTTCATTCTTTACTTTCTAATGCTTCTCCCCCCAGTCATCAGTCCTAAATGAGGATGCCGGTAACCCGTGTAAATTATATAAATCCCCATCGACAAAATTCTTGAACCCGTACCTTGCTGCTACCGGTTCTGCTACTTCCCCGGATACCAGAATTATCCTTTTTCCTTTTATTCTTGCTTTGGCGGGATAAAATTTATGATCCTTTCTACACAATGCGAACCATTTCAATTCCTTTCCAAAAGAGGTCAGGCTTTCATTATACGTGAGCTCCACGGTTGGCCCTTTAATTTTCATATCCAAATATTCAGGACCCCTTGCCGAAATTCCCTCGATACCGTAAGTTTCCTTTAATGCAAAATAGGCAAGTCGCTCCCCCGCCACTCTTTTATTTGCCGGGTGAACAGTCCTTTCGTCCCCAACATCCAATAATGAAACCATTCCAGAATTGGAAATTTCTTTGGAGGCTTTTAATTGGGCTTCCCTTAAAAAGGCCGTATTTACCGTATCATCATATTGATAGGGTGCTATCTGATAGTAATAGAAGGGAAAATTACCGACTTTTTGTTTCCATTCGATTCATATATAATTGATATAGATATACTTTATTACAATAGTTTAAAGTTTCCCTTTACTCGAATATCCTGCGAACTGGAACCAACCATTACTTCAAACTCTCCCGGCTCTACTGTCCAATTCATATCCCTATCAAGCAGTTGTAAATCTTCTGGTTTTAAAGTGAAGTGAACCGTTTTGGTCTCTCCCGGTTCTAAGGTGATCCGCTCAAAACCTCTTAACTGTAGTTCATAAACGATTACACTGCTCACCAGATCCTTGAAGTAAAGCTGGACCACTTCGTCACCCTTCACTTTTCCGGTGTTCGTCACATCAACGGATACCTCTATCTGCTGCTGTGTCTTTCCTGTCTCCGGGGTGATCTTTAAGTTCTTGTATTCGAACTGCGTGTAACTTAATCCATAACCAAATGGGTAAAGCTCCCCTACCACAGATGTTTTACCGGTGCCGTTAGGACCCGATGAGGGCTGACCGACCTGTGAACTTGGTTTGTACGGAAAGTTCAGCTCCAGTTGACCAACAGACCTGGGAAAAGTAATGGGCAGTTTTCCTCCCGGATTATAATCACCAAATAATGTCTCTGCAATCGCATTGGGGCCTTCTATATTTGGAAACCACGCTTCCAGTATTGCCGGTAAGTATTGGTTCTCCCAATTGATGGTCAGTGGTCTTCCGTTTATAAGTACGAGTACTATGGGTTTACCGGTGGCTTCAAGGGCCTGTAGCAATTGAAACTGTCTGCCCGGTAGTCCCAAATCTGTTCTGGACCGGCTTTCCCCACAGCGCTTCTCGTCCTCGCCCATTACGGCAATGATGACATCGGATTGTTTGGCCTTGGCCACGGCATCATCGATCATCCGCTGCTCCTGATCTGAAAGCGGGATGGGGATAATTTCGCTCTCCGGCCAGGCTTCGTCCACTACTTCGCACCCCAACGAGAAGTTAACATTGGTTTTGGCTCCAACATAATTCTGGATGCCCTCCAGTACACTTTTTACTTCTAGATTTTGAGGACCGTACCGACTTACATAGACAGATTTATCAACGGCCAGAGGACCGGTGACCAGAATATTATCGAGCTTATTGATATCAAGTGGTAACGTTTTGTTTTCGTTCTTAAGAAGTACCAGCGACTCTTTGGCCATTTGCAGCACAAAGTCTTCGGTATCATTGGCCACTATCTTATCTGCGGCTTTGGTGTCTTTTACGTAAGGCTCATCAAAAAGTCCCAGTTCAAATTTTACACGAAGAACGTCTCTCACATTTCGGTCAAGAGTTGCCATGGACAGTTCACCGTCGTTGACCAGTTCCCTTAACGGTAAAATGTAATCCTCGGGTGGTGTAAAATGCGTTCGCACATTCAGTCCTGCTTCCGCAACCTGTCTTACGCCTTCTTTATAATCTTCTGCAACACGGTGTTTTTTATGAAGAAACTCCACGGCCTCACTATCAGAAACCACATACCCGTTGAAGCCGTACTCATTACGGAGCAGTTCCGTAAGGAAATAATAGCTTCCGCTCACCGGAATACCATCGTAATCATTGTAGCTGCTCATCACTCCTTTGGGGTGGGCTTCGCCAATCACTCTTTTGTAAGGATACAAATGCATCTGGTGCAGTTCTCTTGGTGCTACGTGGGGATCAGTTCTAACTCTACCGTCTCTACCACCTTTCGGTACGCTGTAAACTGCATAGTGCTTTAATGTAGAAGCTAACCCTTGCGACTGAATCCCTTTGACCATCTGGATGCCGAGTTCGGAAACCAGATAGGGATCTTCACCATAACACTCCACTACCCTGCCCCAGCGTGGGTCTCTGGCCAAATCAAGTATGGGTGCATAAATGTTGGTATAACCCAGCGCCTTTCCTTCTCTCCCCTCTATTTCGCCTGCCTGTCTTACCAGGTTCTTATTCCAGGTACTGCCAATGGCTATGGGTGATGGAAGCGGGGTCGCTTTTTCATGGTTGAGCCCGTGGATGCCTTCGTTGGTAAAGTCAACAGGAATTCCCAAACGTGTTTCTTCAATAAACCATTTCTGAATGGTATTGATGGCCTCTGCGTGTTTGCTATAGGGATACGAATACTGCGTAGGTTTGAGACCATTTAACTGCTCATCTATGTTGGCAATCCCGTCTTTCCACACCTCGTTTTTCCAACCGGGAGTAGGTAATTCGTCCTTTAAGACCCGCTTGTAGCCATAAAGCGTAGCACATTGAGCTGTTTTTTCGTCCACATTCATTTGACCCAATAAGTCCTCGACTCTGTCATCGATTTCAACTTCAGGGTCTTCGAAAATATCTTTTTGACCGTTCTTGTTAAAATCGATCCAACCCTTCTGGTAAATTGTTTTCTTTTGGGCAAAGGATGAGCAGCTTACTAGCAAGCATATTCCAAAAACAACTACTCTTTTTTTTATCATTATATTTTTCATATTTATCTAACTATATCTTTTTTAAATAGATGGCATTTCCTCCTCCGGGGGCAAGCTTGACCTTCACGGTTGAGGTATTATCAACCTCCTCTTTGGTAATGACATAAGTTTCCTTTTGATTTAGGAAATGAGTATCCACATCGTCACTATAAATAGTGGCCAGATAATTTTCACCTTGAGGCAGAAAGCTCAGATCAATTTCAATCTCGCGAGCATCTCTATTATTCAAGGAGCCGATGAACCAATCATCTCCCGCACCTCTTACAACGCTTATGTATGAATCAATATCTCCTTGAAGTACTTTGAAACTATCAAACTGGGCAGGCATTTTTCGAATGCAATCGAACAGACCTTCCTTTTTCAAATACTCCTCTGGTGCATCAGGCAGAACCATCCAGCCTGTATGAGCGACGATAAGTTTAGCAACTTCGGCAGTAACCGTACCCGGTATTTCTTCAAAAACCCGCTCTCTTGAATGGGCATTGTTAAGATCGAACCAGCCGTTTGTATAGTCTATAGGACCCGCAATCATATTGATAAATGCTGATGAGACAGCTGTTTCCGGAAAATAGGAACGCTTGGCATCTGCTTGCGCATGACCAAACTCGATAGCCATAAGATTTGGATATGTACGTTCATTACCACTTGGAGGAACAGGATTGTCATGAAAGTCAACCATGAGCTTGTATTTTGCACAGAGCTCCACCACTTCTCTGGTATGCCTAACTTTTTCTTCCCAGGTTCCTTTCATAAAACCATATTTGACTCCAACGGCTCCCCAATCAGCAAATTGTTTCAACACTCGCTCCAGCCCAAATTTCTTGGCCCCAACATCGTTTAGGTAAAGAATGACACCTACACCATGACTTTTTGCATAAGACATACATTCCTGTATATCAAAACCTTCTCTCGTGGCTGCCGTGGGGTCAGAATCAGAACTGAATTCGGGACCATACCAATCTGCATCAATTAACAGATACTGGATATTGTTCTTAGAGGCAAAATCAATAAAACGTTTGTGCGTTTTGGTATCAAGTAAATATTCAAAACCATCTTCTGCCTTATACCCCCAAACTCTCCAGTCCCATAAGGTTTTTCCTGGCTTGATCCAGGAAGTATCTTCAATCTTGCAAGGTTCATTCAGGTTCTGTAAGAGGTTAGAAGAAACTAAATCGCCTGGCTGATCACCAACTATAAAAGTTCTCCAAGAAGTAGTAATTGGACCCTGATCACTAGTCGTGCTTACATTAAATGAGAGATCTTTTTCCTGAGACTTTATGGTAAGTGGGGCGTAACGTTCTATGGCTGCTTCATGAATCCCCAGGTATAGATCTTTACTGGTCCTTACTACCATAGGAATCTTTATTTCGGCAATGGAAGTATCACGACTTAACAATGGGCCAAGATTAGCATTTTCACGATTATAAGACCAAAAAGTAATGTTGTCATTAAAATGCAATCTGGTATTTTCTCCTGAGATCCTTAGTTCGTTTTCGGGTTGATTGTCAAGAATATATCGGTATGCAAAACCATCGTTATAGCATCTAAAAACTATATCATAATCAGGCTGATCTGACTTTGAGTTTTTGAAATGCAGGACATACTCGTTATATCGATTGAGAATGGATTTATTTTTTCCAATGACAGGGTGCCAGGTTTCATCGAAAGATGATTTGTCAACACTTATAAGTTTTTCATTTCCTTGTATTGATTTTGCATTCCCTAAAATGAGTCCAAGGGACTCTATTGTCAAAACAGTTTCCCCTTCTAATTGATAACTGAATGAAATACCACCAGAAGACTCTTTAAAAGCAAGCTGATGACGACTATCCGGACTTGAAAGGGGATGATCCAAATCTGAACTACATGAGATCAAAAAATTGATCCCGATTAACATCACAATAGAGCGGATAGTCCAAATCCATTTATCCAAATTAGTATTTAATTTCATCTTTAATATACTTTATAATTTGATTCTTCATAAGTTGATAGCCTGATGCATTCCAATGGAATCTATCCAAACGAGCCAGATCAAGACGATTTACTACTACTGAATAGAGATCATTGACCACAACATTGTTTCGCTTCATCACCTCATCAGCCAGTGCATTGCGCTTTACTATTGTCGGGTTGATTTCTTTGTTTAGCTCTGCTACTCCCTGAGCTGTAACTGGTGTTATACTTGCCCATATCAATTTGGCCTGAGGGGCATAATTCTTAATAGTTTGCACGTATCTCTCCAGAAGTGGCACATATTTACCCTCCGGGATTCTACCTTGTTGCCAACCATGCAAGCCAATATTGAAGTGAATTACAGCATAGTTTCTTCGGCTGACATAATCCTGTAATTCCTCAATCAATCCCTCACTATTCAAATGCTTTCCCGTCATCCAAAAATCCACTACAGCATCATTTGCAAGGCTATACTTTACCATATCTCCATAACCATGCAAAATAGAATCACCAATCAGCAGGATATAGGTGGAGTCCGCATTTGATGTTTGATCTGAAACCTTAAAACCCCACGCTCCTCCATCAGTGTGAAGTCCTTCCTTTTTGTCTCCATTACTGTCGGATACCTTATTGGATTGGGCTGGGCATCTTTCGGTCAACATCAGAAAGACGATTAGTACGAGTGTCCGAGAAAATAATTTGAACTTATTTATTTCCATCATTTTATATTCTGCTTAGAGAATAGGAAAAACCTTTTTTTGCTTCAAAAACAATACATTCTCCGTTACTACTGTCTATTTTAAAATCAAGCTGCTTTCCAGATTTATCAGAAACAATTTTCAATTTTTGACCCGGCCATGGATTCATCAGCTGGCAAATATTGTCTCTTTTAGAAAGTACTTTTAGATAAGTAATATCTCCATCGATCATTTCAGAAGAAACTTCAAATCCACCTCTGGCCAGCATTTGTTTAAAGGCAACAGTTGTATTTTTAGGAACAGTAGGGAACAGATGTATGCGTCCGCTTCTTGAGTTTATGAGTCTTTCAGGCTCAAAAAAGAAAGCATCCCATCTAGTATCTAGATTGTCTAAAGGAACCGTTATATCTTCATCAATAGTTGGTGGCCATCCTTTACGTCCAAATTTAGACATGTGATACGTAAATACTCCGGCCCACCAAATATGTAAAACGTCTGGATCTTCTCCCAGTAAATGAAAAACCTGCCGATTGACCCGATGACCCCACACATCCCGAGCAGTGTTAAGCGCTATTTCCTTATCCTTTGGTTCAGAATCAAGATTGATAAAATCTGCTACTGCAGTGGGATAGGCAACTGTTGCATTATTATAAGGGACTCTAAGTGAGCTTATTCCTTCAGCATCTGAAAATACAGCTCCACTTGGTCCTTTTTCCAGGTGAAAATCGACCATTTGACTTGCCCTTTTACGCCATTTTTTTGCTAGGTCCAAATCCCTGCCCAAGTATTCTGCTGCTTCTGCAGCTCTTATTAGGATCCATTTGAACATGGCTACACCCGCTACATTATCTCTATTGTATTTGTATTGGTAGGTAAAACCAAAATGTTCTCCGCTGTGCGATGGAATTACGTGATATTTTCCATCTTCTCCCAAAGTCATATATTCAGAGACGAAAATGGCATGCTCTCTCAATGGAGGATAGAGGTACTCTTTAAGCACCTTTTCATCTCCGCCATAGTCCCAGGCATCCCAAGCACACTTAAGTAACTGCCCAGGTACCTCGGTACAAAAATCCAATATAGTATTAGTCCGCATAATTTCTTGAGGCTTAATTGGTCCCTGATATCCATGTGGCGGACCGAAAGCTCCATTTAGCCCATAAACCTCTTCAGTATACTGTTTAGTTGCTTCCAGCCAAAACTTTGGAAGCTTAATCTGATAATCTAGCATATCCAGCCTGTTCATTACAGCATAGTGCGTAAAATAGGTTTCGTTATAACACGAAAGCGTGTGCCACAGATTGTTAAAATCAACATCAAGATTTCCGTACCAGGCATCTGCCTCGAACTTCTCAGGATCAGGGGCACTCTCACGGGAATGCATCCCTACCCAACTATAATATAGATTAGGTATTCGCTTTTGAGCCCTCTCGGGTGTTCCATCAAATATTCTTCCCTGCTCCCTTTGATTATAAAAATCCTTATACCAATCAGCATTCTCTGCGATAATACCCCGCATATTTTTAGCTTGAGCATCTTTAAGATTCTGTTTTGCAATTTTTACTAAATCATCGCCATCATTTGATGTTACTACAGTAAGAAAAATTGTAAATTCAGTATCATCTTTAGAATCTAATAGGGCATCTACAGCATAACCTGGTGTGTCATCATAGATATTATCCATCATACCCAGTTCAGACGTTTTATCCATCTTTTTTTCAATACTATAAGATGCCCCATTGATAACTCCCATCAACACATACTCAAACCCATCAGGGAAAGTGTGTTCCGCCGGCATTTTTTGAGATATCCAGAAGTAGCGTCCGTCTTGCTCCACCGCAGGTGGGGTTATTGGCTCACTAAGCTCAGGGTGTGCCTCATAGTCCCATCCCTCATTTTGTTCATAGATGATTTGATTGCTACCATCTATTTTTTTTACAGTGGCTTTACTATTTGGTTTGGTAACATCCTGATGTCTGAAAAGCCGAACTGAAGCTGGATTTTTTAAACCCTGAGCTTTAATGTTTACGGCCACAATATTTTCAGGCATCATTGTTAAATAAGTCAACGTAGCACTCGCCTGTGACTCTTCACCTATTTTGACGCTAACAGTTCCATCCTCAAAATTTAAGGTTCCGAAAAGATCATCTGGTATTTGAATACCATCAAGGTTAAATATAGCTTGACCAACCGGTTTCTGGATTGGAAAATCATAAGCTTTCCAGCCATAGCTTTGGTGAAGTTTACCATCTGAGGTACGAATCCAACCACCATCACGTGGGTTCCCACCATTATCTAACGCTTTCGTTTTTTCTTGAGTATAGGTGTTTTCAGGGTCAAAAAGCGTTTCTTCTACTTGATCTAGTGTGAGGATAGGTGTATTGGCAAATCTTCGGTCCCAAACATCCGTTTTCATAAAAGACAATACTTGTTTATTGTTTTTTCTCCATAATGCCACCTTCAATTGCTTGTTATTCATCTGGAATCCTCTGTCATGACGATTTGAGAATTGCTCGGGTGTCCATATAACATTTCCACTACTGTTGCTCACTGTTTCTGAAATGGGCAATGTGATTGATGTATTTTTTGCGGCCTCCCAATAGGTTGGCTCTTGATCCCATAAACGCGTTTGCGCATTGACTTCGGAATAGCTGAATAGGATAATAAAGAAAGGTATCAGTATTTTATTCATGGTGTTTGACTGCTTTATTTAGTTTTTAAAAGACAAGGTCTTAGTCTCTCCAGGCTGAAAATTTATCATTTCACTTTTATCACCCATAAATACCTCAACCTCCCCTCCAACCAGTGAAGTGATTCTTGCATCGGTGACCATTCCATCTTCCCATTCCATAGCTACTTCAAAATTACCTCGGGCTTTCAGTCCCTCTACTTTACCGTTTTTCCATTCCTCGGGCAAGGCGGGTAAGAGGTATATCTTTCCAGGTACATGAGATTGGATGAGCATCTCAGCCATACCGGCAGTACCCCCAAAATTCCCATCGATCTGAAAAATTCCCGGTGGATGTAGGTCGAAGAAGTTTGGGCCCAACTGCTCGCCTATGAGATCCTTCAAATGCACATGAGCCTGTTCTCCATTTCCAAGACGTGCGTAGAAATTAACTATCCAGGCTCTACTCCAGCCGGTTTGCCCTCCTCCGTCAGATAATCTGCGCTCTATGGTTTTCTTGGCTGCTTCAAATAGATCTGGTGTTTCTGGAGAAATTTCTGCTGAAGGATACAGCCCTAATAAGTGTGAAATATGCCGGTGTCCTGAATCTACTTCTTCATAATCTTCATACCACTCCTGTATCGTTCCATTTGCCCCAATCTTAGTAGGCGGCAATCGTTTCATTGCAGCACGAACCTGTTCAGATAGTTCACTTATTCCCAATTGTTTCTCAGACTCTAGGCATGCTTCAAAAATGCTTCTTATGATTTGCATATCCATCGTTGCAGCTACGGTATTCAACTGTGGTTCTCCTGTAGCTGGATTTATATAGGAATTTTCCGGAGAGTATGAAGGCGCTGTAACTAATTCTCCCTTTTCATTTTCCTTTAAAAAATCCAGGATAAACCTTGAAGATCCTGAAATAATTGGATAAACAGATTCTCTAAGGTATTTTTCATCTTTAGTAAACTCATAATGTCTCCAGAGTGAAAGTGACATCCAGGCACCTGCAAGCGGAAAGCAATATCCGTTTGCCACCTGTGATTTTTGAAATGAACCTTTTGGTGTTACCCTACCAAATGGGTTTGTTGCGTGATGTGCCATCCACCCCTCTGAACCAATAAATTTTTGAGCAGGAACTTTACCTCTTTCAGCAATACCCTGCATAAAATTTGAAAGTGGAATTGTGGCTTCAGAAAGGTTACACGTCTCAACTGGCCAATAATTCATTTGTAAATTGATATTGAGATGAAAATCAGACTCCCAGGGTGCCCACATCTTTTCACTCCATATCCCCTGCAGGCTGGAAGGCAATACAGCCCGGCGCATGCCGCTAGACATCATCAAATAACGACCGTATTGAAAGAAAAGTTGCTCAAGCCCCACATCTTCCTTTCCTTGCGATAGCCTTTCTAATCTATCTTTTGTTGAAAGACTATCTAGTGATTTGGCTTCAATCTCCAATTTCACCCGATTAAAAATAGCAGCGTGCTCAGTGATTTGGTCTGATTTAATTCGATTATAAGGTTCCTTTAGTGCTGACTTGAGTTTGTTGATAGAATTTTGCTTTGCATCAATACTCCTATCAAAGTTCATCTCTTCTAAATTATAGTCTGTTGCAGCGCTTGTAATAAGTGTGAATGAAGTACTATTTTCAATATTTAGCTTATTACCTGAAGCCTTGATTTCACCATTCTGATTAAGCACCCCGATGTGACTTGAAAATTTCATATGATGTCCTCCTTGACCCGATCCTCCTTTGTTGTCCTCATAACCATTGGGGTCATCAAATATTTGACCAGTAACTTCAATGATTTGATTATTAATTACGCTAAGAGTTACATCCTTTTCTCTCTGAAAATTAATCTGTGTAGAAAGCGGCTCCCCATCAAGACTTTCAAACCGGTAAATCAAGACATCGTAATCAGCAGAAATGAAAGATTCCCGTTTAAAACGCTTTCCATCAACTACGTACTCGATAGTCAAAATTCCGGTTTCTAAGTTGAGGTCCCGTTTGTAGGATTCTGGTGTACCGTTATGGCCGAATGTCAAAAATAACTTACCCAGTGGCTCGTATGATCTAAAGGCTGTAGGTGAAACAGCAAGATTACTCATAGCATAATCATAAGCTTCATCATAGCGTCCCTCAAGGTTTAACTCCTGAAATTTCTGGTAGTGTAAACCCACATTTTCAGGATATGGGTCTTCAGGCATTCCTGCCCAAAGACTTTCTTCATTAAGATATAGTTTCTCATTCCTTACTCCACCAAAAACCATAGCGCCCAATCTTCCATTACCCAGAGGAAGCGCTTCAAGCCATTCCGTGGCTGGTTCATCATACCAAAGAGAGTGAGAAAGAACTACACTGTCTTCTTTTTGATTAGAGCATGATGCTAAAAAATAGCAAAATGCAATAATCGCGGGTTTAAAGTATTTTGTCATCATAATTTATGTTCAAAATATTATTACTCAATTTAAAAGCTATCTCATTGCAGACCTAGTTTAAATCTGTACTCATTAAAAATGAATGTCTGTTAGGGGATATTATGCTGCGAATTATTTTGAATCATCCTCCCAGTCATCAGTTCTAAATGAAGAAGCGGGTATACCATATCTATTATACAAATCCCCTACAACAAAATCCTTAAATGCATATCGCACCGCAACAGGCTTCTTTACCTCTGGACTTGACAGCAACATTACTTTTGTTTTCCAATCGTACCTGGCAGAGGCGGGATGAAACTCCTTATTTGCTCCTGCTATTTCAAAAAGATTAAAACCTTTGCCATAATTGGTAATGCCTCCATCATCATTTATAAAAGTTAGGTGTACCACAGAACCGTCAATGGTCATTTCATCTAGTTCCGGTCCTCTACTAACTATTCCTTTTATACCATATGTCTCTTTTAAAGCATAATAAGCGAGGCGTTGACCGGCCTCAACCTTGTTGGCAGGATGGATGTCTTTTTCTTCGCCAGTATCCATCAATGATACCATTCCCGAATTGGGTATTTGTTTGGAAGCCTTATATTGAGCTTCTCTTAAAAATGCGGAATTTATTTCGGGTTCTTTATAATCAAAAGGTGCTACCTGGCAGTAATAAAATGGGAACTCACCTATACTCCAACGCTCCCTCCAACGCTTGACCATAAGCTCCATTAGGTTATCATAGATTTCAGGTTCCTTTCTGTTACTTTCTCCCTGATACCAAATAACTCCTTGTATTTTAAACTCGAGCATAGGGTTTATCATGGCGTTAAATAATGCAGATGACCTGTTTTGACTGATTTTTTCACTATGATCTTCTAAGATTGAAGGATCGAAGGATTTTAAACCAGCTTCATCGATCCATGCTTGAATCCGAGTCCCTCCCCAATTAGACGAAATCAAGCCAATGGGAACATTAAGCGTTTCATATAACATCTTACCAAAATAATATCCTACGGCACTAAATTCCCCGGCTGATTCAGGACCACACTCCTTCCAGTCTGCCACAAAATCATCTTGTGGCTCATAGCTCTTAGCTTGTTCTACATTGAATAATCGAATAGTAGGCTGGTTTGCTTGAAGCAACAGATTGTTTGGGTTTGGAGAGGTAGGACTTCCTGTCCTAACCAGGTCCCACTCCATATTAGACTGCCCGGAACACACCCAAACTTCCCCTATCAATACATTTTCAAGGGTTACGATTTCTTTTCCATCTGAAATATCAACCTGATAAGGCCCCCCGGCTTCGGGGGTCTTAACCTTGAGTTTCCAGTTACCCTCCTTATCTGATTGGGTCGTATACGTACTCCCATTCCAGGAAGTAGTAATAACTATGTCATCTGTAGCTTTTCCTCTACCCCAAATGGAAACATCGCTATTACGCTGAAGTACCATATTGCTTCCAAAGATTGAAGGCAAATGCACTTGTGCTTGAATCTGAAAGGATATCAACAGGCATAAAACGAAGCCTATATGTAGTCCTATTGTTGATCGTTTTGTCATAAATTATTTGGTTTTATTTGTCATTGTTTTAAGCATCTCCTCAGCATATCGCTTTCCCAATTTACGCTGGGCTACAGAATTGAATTGAAGATTATCACCTTTGTGATCCAATCCTTTTGAAGAGACCCAATAGGTATTCTTATCATTTTCTGCCACGGATCTAATCACTTGATTAATTCTCTGAAATTTGAAGGCTTTCTCTTCTGGCTTTGCAAACCGACCCAATTCTCCCATCACGATGGGAAGGTCGGCATCACCTACTTCAGCTCTAAAAATCTCAAATAAGCTATTGACTGCTTTATTGTAAACAGGGATATCCTTTTCATTTGCATTGCTTTCGCCCTGGTGCCAAAGAATACCTTTAATCTCACCTCGTGCTTTAGCCAGGTCAACTTTCTGTTTAAAGTTCCTCAACAATTTTACCCCACGATGTTCTGAATCTTCATCTAGCCATTTATAGATAGAACTTCCGCCAACAGCACAAGGAACTAAAGCTATGGTAACTGAATCAGGAACATGCTTCAACATTTCCCGAGCAAAGCTCATCCCACAGTCCAGACCGCTATTTTCATAAAAATGAAGCGGTTCTTTAGCTAAAACCCAATTGTTCTGACTGTCTATACTCAAAATTCGAGGGTTACTTATGGTGTCCTGAGCCTCAATAGCACCACGACCCGCCATATTAGATTGGCCTGCCATTAAATAGACCCAAACTGTTTGTTCTGGATTTTTCTCTAGCGGCTCATTATTTCCTTGAAGGTTGTTTTTTGAAACATTGCACGAACTTAACATCAAGATGAGCACATACAATGGCAACAGGTTTAGGCTAGATTCAAACCACTTCCAAACTCTGAAATCGTAAATACTAAGTTTATTTATCGCCATTATTTCAAGCCTGTAAGATCAGAGTTAATAGAGATGATGCCTCCGTCATTTTTGATGACTGCTTTAAAATCTTCTGAAATCTCAATGTTGTTGTCCATATTCAGAATGATCTCTTTTCCTTCTACTCGATTTTCTACAAGCGTCATTTCTCCTTTCTTATTCAACGTGTTGCCGTAGAAATTGACGAATGTTTTTCCATAGTCTGGTACGTAGCCTTTTTTACCATGGAAGAGAATTCCAGAATTTCTTAAACTACAGTTCGTAATGGTAAATAAATCTACTGGTGTGTTGACTTTTACAAAAGGTAATTCCCCATCGTGTAACACCTTTACATTATCAAATAATAATTGCTCTTGCTGAGGAATGTCTGCTCCTGGATAATAAGATCTACTCCAGCTACTGTTGTCAAAATGGATGGAAAAACTACTTCTTGGCTTTTCAAGAAAAATATCACGATAAACTACGTTTCTTACTCCTGCGGTGTACTCCACATCGTCTTGCATCATCACCCATTTGATGCCATCCAGAACCACTATACCTTCTGTATGAGTAGGTCTTGTTTTGGTTTTCCAGGTACCTTTAATTGGCTTTCCATCGTCTCCCATTCCATCTACACGGTAGATTCTTCCGTCAGAAACTACTGCATCTGCATTTTGTAGTTCTAATCCTTCTTCCCAGTCTATCCATCCCCCGGCTAAAATGCGGCAGAAATAACCAACTACAGGTTGCCCTTCTAAAGAAAGGTCATTACAATTTTCTATTACACCATTTTCAATCCAACCAACTTCTGGATTGGAGTTGGCATAATCGTGAGCATTGAGTGCCAGAGCATCGTCAAGTGTTTTAAAGGTAGCATTGGATATTTTGAAACGATTACCTCTTCCCAGATGTATCCCGTCTTTATCACCTTCTAGAATGGTGTCATCTATGAGTAGATCTTCAAAAGTACAAACATGGATACTGAACTGAACTCCCTCAATATCATAGCATCGAAAACCTTCTATTTTCAGATCTTTTACGTAGAAGAATGCGAGCTGTCCCCTGAGTCCAAAAACTTCAATGTACCGCTTTACCACACCGTTTACGCTTATGTGAAGCCCTTTGACAGATATGTGTTCGTCATAGGTTCGAGTAAGGGCACCCTTATTCAAAAGCACGTGGGAAAAAAGCCCTTCTTCGTTAACTTTCTGGAGTATGACACCTTTGCCGAATTCGATAGAGGTATTACTCCCTATATAACTCGTCCCAGCTACCTTATATGTACTAGGCTCGCTTACAAGAATTGTACCTCCTTGATCTAATGCTTTTTGTAGGGCCTTCACATTTGCAATGCCCGAAGCTTTTGGAGAGAAACCAAAATCTACAGCATTAGTAAATGCTGATTGCTGGCCATGGCCCACTTTGATTGCGGTAAGCATTAGTATTAATAAGGGTCTTATTCGCATTACTTTCATTTTCATTGTTTCGATTATATTTATATACTACTTGTCGGAATTGAATTCCACATCCTCCAGCTTCACCACGATGGGATTGGGCCACTTTCTGTCATTATAGATCCTATGGGAACGCATGACGGATATTTCAAGTCCCGCACCGGTGTTTTTGATAGTTGGAGCTGGATCTACATCAGGATTATATTCGAGCACCTGACTATTTTGTCCCAGAATCGAAATTTTTGCGTTCTTTCCTGCCTCAAGTGATTTTATAGTACGCACTTTTCGCTCTCCGAACGGCCATGATTCCTCCACCAGAAAAGCATAGACAGTATGTTCTCCTTTCTTTTTCAGGAACCAGATATTATCTTCTCTGACAATATCCAAAGGCTCGGTATCGACAAAGGCTTCCCGGTTGATGAA
Organism: Arenibacter sp. F20364; assembly: GCF_023015905.1. Lineage (GTDB taxonomy): Bacteria > Bacteroidota > Bacteroidia > Flavobacteriales > Flavobacteriaceae > Arenibacter. The sequence goes on from NZ_JALKBD010000012.1 coordinate 124,402, forward strand.
CATCCAAAGGGAAACTTTATTCAATCCTGCTTCCTGCTCCCAGGGAAATCGTCCTTTCTCGTCCGGACCGAAGTTGAGTAGAAAATTTCCTCCTTTGGCCCTGATGTCAATGAGCTTTTTGATACAGTCATTAGCTGTTTTGTAATTTTCATTGGATGGTCTGAACTGCCACTGGTCCCCAAAGGTGTAGTTGGCTTCCCACGGTGCAGGTAACGGCTCGTCTGGGGTAAACTGCTCGGGGGTTTCCATCGCACCTCTTGTCACTACCACGTCTGGATCCATCTGCCAGCAAACCTTGGCCAGCTCCGTCTTGGCGTACTGTTCCCTACCATCCAGAAAAATGATATCGATCTTTCCATAGTTGGTCATTAGTTCCCTCATCTGCTCCTTCACGTACTTGTTCAATGGCTCATTGCCCGAAGCAAGGGCTTCCGGTCGATCCCGTGAGATAGGCACACCCTGTTCGTACAAGAAGTAAAAGTCGTCCGGTGAATAGTAAAAACCGATGGCCAGCCCTTCGGCTCGGAAAGCATCCACGATCTGCTTGGTAATATCCTTCCCGTAAGGAGTGTTCATGATATCAAAATCCGTGGTCTTAGTATCGAACATGCAAAAGCCGTTGTGGTGCTTGGTGGTGAAAACCACATATTTCATGCCTGCCAGCTTAGCGGCCCTTGCCCATTCATTTGCATTAAACTCATCGGGATCGAAGGTCTTGGGAAGCTCGTTCACATATCGGTCCAAATAGTCATCCGATGCCCCCACCATACTGTGGCTTATGACCAAGCCAAGCTGCACGTCCATACTCCAATGGATGAACATCCCGAACCCCAGCTCGCTGAACCAGGCTTCTCGCTCGGGTTTGTTAAGGTTTAGAATTTTATCTTGGCTCATTACCTGACTGCCTATTAGTAGCAATAGCAGTACTGTCATTTGTTGCATCTTCTTCATCGTATTTCTCTTTTCATGTTCTTATAATCCAGAAAAAGTGATTTCCCATTGTGGGCGATCTCAATGGTTTCCGGCCTGAGTTCGGACTGGACATATGGGGCATCATACCTCTTATAATTCAAATCGACCAGCTCATCATCAATCCTGAAATCTCCGTCAAACTTTGTGTAATAATTCTTTCCTTGAGATTTATAGGAGAGTGTAAGGGATACACTGTCCCACTCTATTTTATTGCTTTTTATCCTTTTAATGAAATTTTGAAAATTTCCATCTTCGGATTTAGAGCCGGCTTCTGTGATCCAAAAAACCTTGTTACCAGGCTGGATTATATCTTTTTCATCTTTTACCTCAAAGGTATTGGCTCCTATAAAAGCACTGTAGGTTTCACCTTTTTTCCCAAAAGCATAGTTATTCTCTACAAGCGTGGTATCAAATAAGGCCTGGGGGAAATAGGCATGCGTAAAATCAATTAAACCCAACTCCATAATTGCCTTCTCTTCAGGTGTATTATAGATAGAGATGTTCACATTTTGATCCTGCACGGAATGGGGCAAATGCCCATAACCTACCCAATATCCCGGTGATGCATCTTTATTCCCTCCGATCCTGGCGGGATGCATATGGTATATGCTAAAATAATCGCCAATATTCATCCCTGCCACGTGCTGTTGGGTGCCGTATGTGCCGGGATGATATTTCTGTACCGTATATAACGAGTAATCCTTTGTCCTGTAGGTGTAGGTGTGGCCTTGCTGAATCGCTGCGCCATTGGTCTGCATTTTTAATGACCTGGATAGGAAGGGCTCCAGATGTAAAGCTTTGATCAGCGTAAAATCCAGATATTTGGCATCGGCCAAAAACTTGTTGGAGAACATATTGCACTTTCTTATGTGGGCCATCGTGTTCCTGATGATCTCAGGATTCGTAAAACTCTCCATGCCCCACTGCATCATCATGCTCCGATCATCCGGACCATAGTATCCCTCCTCTTTTAGGTCGGCTATATCTAATCCATTGCACTGGCGAATTATTACATCGGACGTGTCTTTGGCTATTTCCGTGAATACCGGTGGGAGTCGATATCTTTTTGACTTCATGACGGCATAGATCATGTCAGCTTCAATCTCCTTACCATCTCCCCAATAATAGTTGGTAAGCTCCCTAAAGCTATTCACCCAGGGTGCTCCCCTACGTCCCCTTTCATAGGCCCTCCCGGTTACCGACACGAACATGGTATTGCTACTGGTCTGCGAGGCCACATCGTACATGAGCAAATCCAAGATGATCCGGGACTTGCGAACCACTTCATTATCTTCTGAAAGGTCGATGATGTTCATAAGGGCACCCATATCCTCGGGATAGTAGGCCGCCGAATAAAACTCCGTAAAACCATAGTCCCACCGCATCTCCAGCCAATCCAGGATCCGCTGTCTGGCTTTCTCCTGATGCTCTTTTCCTGTTAGGCCACTATTTGGGAACAAAGCATCAGCATATTTCTGACCAATCAGGTATTCCGCGGATGCAAAAAGTATCTGGTGGTTCTCGCTCCAGTAACACATCGAATTCTCTCCCGGCTCGTCCCACCAATAGCGAAAGTTCAAAAGTACTTTCTCGATCTTCGATAGGTAATCCGAAGGGATTCGGTCTCCATACTCATATAGGATCCTGACCAGGTTGACCAGCCTGAAATCGGAGCAGTCATATTCATTTTCTACATATTCAACGGCCCCGTCCAGACGGCTCCAGTCCATAATATCCGCACCGTTCACCAACTCATAATACACCTCGTCCTGTTGAGATTTCAAACCATCCCCGCGTTTGGTGATGGTCTCATAGTTGGATATCCTGATAAAGTCGATTATAACGACCGATACGAACAGTATCAATAGGAATAACAGAATGTATTTTAGTCTCAGGCGCATTCCGAATAAATCTCCAGTAATTATTTCAACCCGGTTAAATCCGACTCTATTTTGATATTGCCCTCCCCTTCTATAATCAGGGCCTTGAAGTCATCATATATTTCAATATTATTGGCGGTCCTTAGTTCGATTTCCTTCCCGGGAATTCTATTTTCGATCAACACCATCTCACCTTTCCTATATAAAGTGTTGCCATAGAAATTGACGAATGTCTTACCATAATCCGGTACGTAGCCTTTCTTCCCGTGGAAGAGAATTCCGGAATTTCTTAAACTACAGTTCGTAATGGTAAATACATCTACTGGCGTGTTCACTTTCACAAAAGGTAATTCGCCATCGTGCAGCACCTTTACATTATCGAATAACAATTGCTCTTGCTGAGGAATGTCCGCTCCCGGATAATAAGATCTGCTCCAGCTGCTGTTGTCGAAATGGATGGAGAAACTGCTTCTTGGCTTTTCAAGAAATATATCGCGGTAAACCACGTTTCGTACCCCTGCGGTATACTGCACATCATCTTGCATCATCACCCATTTGATTCCGTCCAGAACCACTGTACCTTCTTTATGTGTAGGTCTGGTCTTGGTTTTCCAGGTACCTTTAATCGGCTTCCCATCGTCTCCCAGTCCATCTACACGGTAAATTCGTCCTCCGCTAACGACTGCATCCGCATTTTGAAGCTCCAGTCCCTCTTCCCAATCTATCCAACCCCCGGCTAATATCCGGCAGAAGTAACCCACTATAGGTTGCCCTTCTAAAGAAAGGTCATTACAATTTTCTATCACCCCATTTTCTATCCAGCCGACTTCCGGATTGGAGTTGGCATAATCATGGGCATTGAGTGCCAAGGCATCGTCGAGGGTCTTGAACGTGGCGTTGGATATTTTGAATCGGTTACCGCGGCCAAGATGGATCCCGTCTTTATCACCTTCCAGAATTGTATCGTCTATAAGTAAATCTTCGAACGTACAGACGTGAATGCTAAATTGAACTCCTTCAATATCATAGCATCGGAAGCCTTCAATCTTCAGATCTTTTACATAGAAGAACGCAAGCTGTCCCCTCAATCCGAAAACTTCATTGTACCGCTTTACCACACCGTTCACGCTTATGTGAAGCCCTTTGACAGATATGTGTTCGTCCCACGTCCGGGTCAGGGCCCCCTTGTTCAAGAGCACATGGGAGAACGGTCCCTCTTCGTCCACTTTCTGGAGTATGACCCCTTTGGCAAACTCTATCGATGTGTTGCTGCCGATGTAGGACGTGCCCGCCACTTTGTAGGTGCCCGGCTCGCTTACAATGATATTGCCCCCTTGATTCAGGGCTGTTTGTAAGGCTTTGACGTTTTCTACCCCACTAGCTTTTGGTGAAAAACCATAATCCGAAGCATCCGTGAAGCCTCTTTCTTTTGCCTGTAAAGGCATCATTATTAGGAACAAAATGCCCATTACTATGGATTTATGTGTTAGTTTGATTCGTATTTTCCTTTTAGGTTTCATAGTTGTAATCTTGGTTTTCATTTCACTAAATAATTACATGATTTTCCCTTGATTTTCTTTGAGTACACAATTGAAAAAGGGGTAAATTGATTGAAAATTCAATATGAGATAGCTTGTAGCGTTTGAATAAGGTCTATCGATTGACTAAGGCTTGGCGAGTTTTCTATTCCAGTAGGCCGTTCTTTCCTTAGTTAAGGGTTATTATCAAAATAATGCCACCCCAACAACTGTGTGATGGCACTATTCGAAACTAACTCAACTAACAAACTCAATATTCCGGATTCTGTGTCAATTCTGCTCCAGTATTCAGGTCGATTTCACGTTGTGGAATTGGCCATAGGTTATTATGAGGTGCTATGGTAGGACCAGCCCATATATTCAGGTCACGTGTTCGCTCATATTGTAGCTCCAGACGCTGTAGGGTTAGTGTTCTGAACTCTTCCATGGCTAGTTCTCGGGCTCTCTCATCAAGTATAAAATTGATGTCGACATCCCCGGATGCCACAGGTGTAGCATTGCTTCTATCTCGAATCACGTTAATATCTGCTGCTGCACTCGGCTGATCTCCATTTCCAAGGTGAGCCTCTGCTCTTAACAAATAAGTCTCGGCTAACCTCATTAAATACTGATCTCTCCATATCCTACCAGTATTAACTATCCCCCCTGGGTGGTTGTTTGGAGTAGTATTCTTCATGAAATAAGGAAACCAGTACCGTGGTGCTTGAGACTCAACCGTTTCCAGTTCAGCTACCTGACCAAAAAATTCAGAATTAGGATTATTATACACAAAATCGCCACGTTCGTATCGATGAATATTGTTCGAAGAGTTTCGCATATCAGTATCATAAACACCGTCTTGGTCGATATCCCAGATATCGTATGCAAGATAATCGGTAAGCGTACACCATCCTACGGGTCTTCCATATTGATCACCTACTTCAAAACCATTGGCCCCATTTGGATCTTTGAGCGAATGGTATCTTGATCCCCAAGCTCTCTCAAGTGTAAAACCTCTAGCCCCAGTTTCGTCTCCACCACCGGGTGTTTGGAATTCAGCTTGAATAGCCCATATCGTCTCCATGTTTCCGCTGGTTCTATTTTGATTACCGATACGGAAAAGATCCCAGTAAACATCTCCTGTTTCACTTGCCCTGGAACCAAACCTGGATTTCATCAATTCGTAATTCGGATTGTTTATTACCTCTGATGCGGCATTAATCGCTTTTTGCCATTGCTCTGTAGCAACATATATTTCTGCTAACAAGTGATACGCTGCTGCTTGGGCTATCCTGCCTGGTAACACCTCGGTCACCTCTGGTAAATCTTCAATGGCAGCCAACAAATCCTCCTCTATAAATGCATAGACTTCTTCCTTGGAATCCCGTGAAAGATCATTGGTAGCTACGCCTATCTCGTTTCTGATAATTGGCACACCTCCATAGAGTTGTACTAAAATCCGATAGGCATAAGCTCTAAAGAACTTAGCTTCAGCCACGTACTCATCTTTTTGAGTGTCCGTTTCCCATTGGATATCAGGATTTTCAGATCGATCAATGATAACATTGGCATTTTTAATGATCTCATACATCTGCCTCCAAATACCAGTTGCAAGGCCGTCACTCGATGATAGGGCTTCATAGTTCATTCGAGGCCCACTCACAAAATTTTCTCCGAATCCAGCAAAATCTGAACCTAAACCCAGAAGAACATGGTGGTTAGTCCCGTCAGCCTCCGTATATATATCTCTTGCATTTTTATGAAGGTTTACAACTGCAAACTCAAACCCTACGGGCTCTAAATAAGCATTATCAGCAGTAAAAAAATCTCTCGGTGTTTCTTCCAGAAACTCATCGCTGCAACTTACCATTACTATGGCAAACAAAGCCGTCACTAATTCTATATAATATCTGTTCATTTTATTATTCTTTTAATTAAACGCAATAATTACAATCCAATCTCAACACCCATGATGTAAGACCTCATAATAGGGCTGTCCCCCAATGTACTGGCCAACTCGGGATCATAGCCAATCCAATTAGACCATGTAATAAGGTTTTTTCCGCTCGCATAGATTCGGAGCTTAGTAATATTCAATTTATTTAAGAATGAATTGTTCGATAGGTCATACGATAACGTTACATCCTGAAGTCGAACAAAACTTCTGTCCTGCAGAAAAAGATGATCTCTTCTAGGATTATAATCTATTCTTGGAAACTCATTGGTTGGGTTATCGGGAGTCCAGTATGGAATATCTACCATATTGATTCTTCCCGGAAAAAATGCATCTGGATTCAGTGCCCGATTGTCTCCCAGATACCAATTATTGCCACCTTGAACAGAGTTGAGAAAAGCAGTAAGGGATAATTTTTTGTACCGCAAAGTATTGGTAATTCCAAAACGATAATTTGGAAGTTCATTTCCAACGATCACTCGATCGTCCGGGTTTATTTCACCATCTTCATTGGTATCAATTACCCTAAATTCACCTTCTCGATAGCGATTAGGAATATCAGTATCCCCTATTTGATATACACCACCCTCTAATGGGTAATCAAAAATAGCATCAATGGACTCCCCAATGAACCATCCTTGACTTATGTCATCATCTTCTATCCCATCGCCATCGGAATCCTCTCCATACAGGGACACGATCTCGTTTCTGTTAAGCGAAAATGTAAATCCCGTCTCCCAGGTAAAATCACCCTTTTCTATATTTACAGAATTAAGATAAATTTCCAAACCCTTATTGTTGATTTCACCTAGATTGGTAATGACATTATTGAATCCGGTATAAGACGATAATGATCTCTCCACAATCAGGTTATCCGTTTTCGAAACATAAAAGTCCAGATCTCCCGTAAGTCTTCCCTTGAAAAGATCGAAATTGACACCTAGGTTTGTTGACCTTGTAGTTTCCCATTCCAAATTAGGATTGGCTATGGTCGATATCTGCTGACCATTGTACGTTTGGCTTCCGTCACCAAATACATATTGTGTGGTTTCAATTCGAGATAGGCTACCGTAACGCCCTAATGCCTGATTACCATTTTCACCATACGATAGTCTCAGTTTAAGGAATGACAGCCAATCCAGACCACTCATAAAGGACTCTTCTGACAATACCCAGCCCAATGAAGCCGAAAAAAAGTTGGCAAACTTTTTGTTTTCCGCAAAACCGGAAAAACCATCCCTTCTAAAGGTTCCCGTAAACAAATATCTATTATCATACGCATAGTTAATTCTGGTCATAAACCCTTCGTTCGTCTGATCGTACGCTTCTGAAGCTACTGTCTGAACCTCCCCTAATTCTACCGCATTATAACCCAAGGACTTGACATCAAATCCAGTTGATTCAATATCGCTTCGATCGAACTTCTCAAAATCTCGTGTATAAACCACCGTTGCCCCTATTCTGTGGACATTATTGATTGTAGTAGAATAATCTAACACATTATTCATAAGCCAGTTACTTCTAAATCTATTGGATTTGGTAGCAATTCCGTTACCATCGATTCCAGCTCTATCTCTTGATTGAAATCTGGCTTTTCTATCAAAAAATAAATTTTTGGAGTAGTCAAATCGGTAGGTAAGCCCTTTAACAGGAAGATCAAGATCTAGGTTAAATACGGCAAACAAATTATCTCTTTTATCTAAGTCATCGTTCAACAAATTCAAAAATGGATTTGATATTAATTGATCCGTCTGAGGAAAAATCTCATACTCCTCTGGATTATCTGCTTGAAAGATTCTGCCATATGGGCTTAGAAGCACACTATTATTGAAAGACACTGCTTGGCCAGAAAAATCACTGTTCGTGTATGCAGAATTAATTCCTATGGTCAACCAATCAGTTATGTCATTGGAAAGATTGACTCTGACGGTTGTTCTCTGGAAGTCATCTCCTATTCTTATTCCTTTTTGACCCGTATAGGTTCCAGACATGTAATATTTTGTCTTTCCTGTGTTTCCTGATATTCCCAACTCATAATTCTGGATTACACCAGCTCTTAATTGCTTATCGGCCCAATCTATCTCCGTTCCATTTCTGTAATTATCAATTTCGGTATCTTGAAGAAAATCAGCTACATTCGATTGATCGATGTCCTGACCAGTAGCTTGTCCAAAATCAATGATTTTTTGAATATACTGTTGGCCGTTCATTACGTCGAGAAGTTTTCCGGCCTCTTGTATTCCAGTATATGTATTGAAAGTGATGCTGGGTTTACTTGATTCGCCTTTTCCAGTTTTTGTAGTAATGAGTACTACCCCATTAGACGCACGAGATCCATAAACAGCAGCTGCACTAGCGTCTTTCAGAAAATCGATACTTTCAATATCTGTTGCACTGAAATCATTCAAAGAACCCGGGTAAATAATTCCATCAACTACCACAAGGGGAGCATTGCTTGCAGACAGTGAATTTTGCCCACGAATGGATAGATTGGGTGTCTGACCTGCGGCACTTACCGCACCAATGTTAATTCCAGGAACCCTACCTTGAACCGCTTGCATAACACTGGTGTTAGCGGCTATATTGGCGTCTTCCATATCAACAGAAGCTATGGCACCTGTAACATCCTTTTTAGTAGCCGTACCATACCCCACAACAACAACTTCATCCAAACTGGCCGCATCTTCCTTAAGGGCTATGGTTACCTCTGACCTTCCGTTCAATGGAAGTTCTTGGGTTTCAAAACCGATGTAGGAAACTACCAAAATTGCGCTTTGATCTTGAACACTCAATGTGAAATTGCCATCGAAGTCCGTTTGCGTACCATTCTGGGTGTTTTTTTCCAAAACGTTAGCACCCGGTAGGAGTTGTCCATTCTCATCAGATACCGTACCCGACACTTCATAGTCTTGTTGGGCCTTGTCACTATTGGAAGGCTCTTTGTTCTTTACAAGTAAAACAGTATGGCCATTGGTAATTTTAAAATCAAGACCATTCGGTGACAAAATCTTGTCCAAAAGGTCAGATACTTTGGTTTCACCTTTTTCTACTTTGATCTTTGGTGAATTTAAAAACAGCTTTCTCGGATATACAAAGTTATAATCCGTCTGTTTTTTTAAAATGTCAAATACTTCATCTATTGATAATTCCTGATTTTTTTCCAAATAAATGGTTTCTTGAGCAAATGTGTCGTTCGTTGAAAGGCAAAATGCCATGGTACTCATAAGAAAAATTAGAACCTTCATGCCGTTTAGTAAGGTCCGCTTTAAGTATGCACCAGCGAACCTTTTCAGATTTAATTTCATAAATTTGTGTTGGTATTAGTTATTAATTAATTAATGCGCTTACAAAGGAGCGGAAATGACACTGCCACATGTTTTGATCGCTCCTTTTTTATTCTAAGATGAGTCCATTTTTTTCAATTTTATAAGAGTTAATGATTCCCAGATTTTTAAAGTTTTCTAGAATTGTTGATAAATCCTGATTTTTTCTCATTACACCTACAAACATTTCATTGGTGTCAATTTTCCCACGGTACTCTACATCAAAATCGTACCATCTTGATAAGACCTTAATGATTTCTTCCAAGGATTCATCCTTGAATGAAAAGATCCCATTCTTCCATGCTATTTCATCGTACACATCCACGGTGGTGATAGTATAGGCTCCTTTGTCCTTATCCATGTTAAATTGCTGATTCGGCAAGAGGATATGATCCTTATCCGAAGCCTTCAACTTTACCTTTCCTTCAACCAAGGTAGTTTTAATGTTCTCTCCATCACTATAGGCCTTCACATTGAACTCCGTACCCAAAACCTCAATGGTTTGATACCGATTTTCAACTATAAAGGACAATCCATCATGATTTTCTGCAGAACTGACATCAATATAAATCTCTCCATAATTTAGTTCAATGGATCGGGGTTTATTTTCTACAAATTCCGCAGGATATACAATCTGGGTTTCCGAATTTAGCCAAACAATCGAACCATCGGACAATTCAACTTTAAACTGCCCGCCCCGCGGTACGGTAAGGGTATGGAATGCAATTTCTTGCGCTCCGCGTAGTGCAGAATCATTTTTATATTTCAATGTTTTACCATTACTGGTAAACTTATCACTGTTAAGTTCCGAATCGTTCTCCAAGGCCACATTAGATCCATCATCCAGGGTCAAAACAGCTTTATCATTGCCGGGAACAATGTCTTTTATAGAACTTGACTTTTCAATGCCCACAACTTCATTCGTTGGTGAATTCAAGTTATCATATACAAAATACATGGACAGAGACAGTCCAACCATTACTACCGCAGCTGCAACTTTGCGGAACGGAAAGTTTCTTACCCGCTCTCTACGGACATTTTCAAGGAAAATTTTCTTGGCCCTCGCAACATCATAATCCCCCAGTAAATCGTTTGCAATAGCATTGGTTTTAATGAATTCATTGAACTCAAACTCATTGTCCGGATTGTTGACCCAAAGTTCCAAAGATCTTAAATCATCTATGTTCGCCTCTTTGTTAAGGAACTTTGTGAGCCATTTATGAGTTGAGTTATTCAAAATTTTTAGTGTTTATTTTTATATATAACGAAATGAAAAAGGGGTTACCACCATAAATTGAAAAAAAAAATTTAGTTTTATTGTGAATTTGAGAATAATATACCCCTAAAAGTTATGCCATTAAATGATAAAAAAGTAGTCGATTTACTTAAAAAAGGTAACAGCAAGGCCTACGATTATCTCTTTGAAACGTATTATGTTGAGCTGTGCAATTATGCAACAAATCTTTGTAGGGATAGAATTAAATCTGAGGACATCGTCCAGAATGTTCTTATTAAATTGTGGCGAAAACAAAAAAATCTAAAATCCGATATCTCGATAAAAAACTACCTATACCGATCTGTATATAATGAGTTTGTGGACCAATATCGTAAGGATTCTGCAATAACTGTTTTAGAAAAGAAATATATTGAAGGGGTTGAAAAATTTTATGAGTCAAAGGATGAGCCTGAGGTTGAAGGATTATATCAAATTTTGAAGAAAGAAATTGAAAAATTGCCACCAAGATGCAAAGAAACTTTTATCCTGAATAAGATTGAAGGGTTGACCTATACCGAAATTTCAGAATTCCAGAATGTTTCCATCAATACAGTTGAAAAACAAATGGTAAAAGCCCTTAAAATATTGAGGAGTAACCTGAAGCAGAAGATTGAAATGTTTTTTCTGCTGGTCACAAAAAAGTTTGACGCTATTTTACATGAATGAGAAATTGACGTTACTTTCCGTGTCCAGTATTTCCAGTTAATTTCTTTGTTAGCTGATTAATAATCTATACCCATTAGTCGAAAAATTTCTCAATCGACCAACCTGTCGACACTAATTTTAAATGAACTTAAAGGGAGATGTCTTACTGTCCGATAACACAACTCCATTAAAGAAGATTCCTACTTTTGTAGATTGGCATCGAATAGTTTAAGAACTATTTTAAGTCTCGTCCCATTTAAAATTCCACGTTTTCTAACTTCACTACAATTGGATTGGGCCATTTGCGGTCATTGTAAATGCGTTGTGCCCGCATCACTGAAATTTCAATCCCATCACCTGTATTCTTCACTGTGGGTTTCGGGTCTACATCGGGATTGTATTCGAGCACTTTGCTGTTTTGTCCTAAAACGGAAATCTTAATATTTTCGATTGCTTTTAATACGTTTATATTAAATTGCTTACGTTCCCCTAAATCCCAATTATCCTCTATAAGAAAGGCATAAACGGTATTCTCGTTTCGTTTCTTCAAGAACCAAATATTTGACTCATTTGTAACCTTGAAAGGAACCGTATCCTCGAAAGCTTCCTGATTTATAAACATCCACAATGAGATTTCATTCAGTTTTCCTTTTTGTTCCTGCGGAAACCTTCCTAGTTCGTCAGGTCCAAAATTCAACAAGAAATTCCCTCCTTTAGCTCTAATCTCTATTAGTTTTCGAATCACATCATTGGCCGATTTGTAATTTTCATTCGTTGGCCTGTATTGCCATTGGTCTCCAAATGTATAACATGCCTCCCACGGAGATGGAATTGCTGTATTTGGCGTTTCTTGTTCGGGGGTTTCAATGGCGCCTCTGGTCACTACGACATCTGGATCAATCTTCCAAGACAATTTAGCCAGTTCTGTCTTTGCATATTGTTCCATACCGTCAAAAAATAAGATGTCAATCTTTCCATAATTTGACATCAACTCCTTTACCTGCTCCTTAACATAACTATTCAATGCCTCATTGCCAGAAGCAAGTGCCTCCGGTCTTTCCCTTGAAATTAGAGTGTCCTGTTTGTACAAAAAGTAAAAATCATCAGGAGAATAATACAGTCCTATTGCCAATCCTTCTTCCCTAAAAGCATCTACTATCTGTTTTGTAATATCTTTTCTGTAGGGTGTATTCATGATACCAAAATCAGTTGTTCCTGTGTCATACATACAAAACCCATTATGATGTTTGGTTGTGAATACCACATATTTCATTCCTGCAAGTTTTGCTGCCTTCGCCCACTCTTTTGCATCAAATCGAATAGGGTCAAAAGTTTTTGGAAGCTCATTGACATAGCGGTCTAGATAGTCATCCGAAGCCCCGACCATGCTATGGCTAATCACCATACCCAACTGCACATCAAAACTCCAATGTATAAACATGCCAAATCCCAAATCTGTAAACCACGCCTCACGTTCTGGTTTATTGAGGTTTAATGGTTTTTCTTGTGCTTCTACAAGAAAAAATCCAAAAACAAACAGGACTAGTAATAATTGCTTTTTTAAGTTTTTCATTGTTCTCTATTATTTTTTTAAATTACCGTTATTAATATTGATTTTGAAATATTTTAAACTTAAATCATTATCATGGCCATGCAGTATTCTATTTATCTTGTACTCATTCTTTTATTGGGGGTTTTGACGACATTTTCAATCTAAGAGTACCACCTCCTACCAATTGTTCGTGGTTTAATGTGTAACTCTTAATCTCATTATTATTGAAGTCTGCTGAATTTATATAACAGTTTTCGTCTCCCTTATTTTCAACTTCAACAACAATTTTTTCTCCATCATAATAATCTTTGTTCAATTCAATTTCTATGCGATTAAAACTCGAACCGGTAATTTGATAAACTGGGTTCAATTCCGCTCCCGTCATTTGAAACAACCCTATTTTCATTAAAACAGCAAGTGACCCCATCAATCCTTGATCTTCATCTCCATTATAACCACGGCTAGTTGATACCCCTTCATATACGCTCTTAACAACTTCCTTTGACCAATACTGCGTCAAATCAGGTCTTCCCAAATGTTGAAAAATAAAGGCTGTTTGTATAGAAGGCTGATTTCCATAGTTTATGGGTATACGTGAGTACTCCGGATGTTGCTCTTGGGCATGAGAAGTACCAATAGTAAACCCTAATTTTTTAGCCTCTTCAAATTGATGGTTTAGTTTGGCTATTGCTTTGTCATTTCCACCCATAAGTTTAGCAAGCCCCTCTAAATCGTGAGGCACAAACCAAGTATTTTGTGCACCGTTTGCTTCGGTAAAACCACCTCCATGCTTGTATGGATCGAAAGGCTCAAACCATTCACCCTTTTGGTTTTTTGGACGCATCCAACCTGAACTTGGGTCGTATACATTTTTGTAATTTTTAGACCGAGACATGAAGTAATCATAATCTTCTTGTTTCCCCAGTGCTTTTGCAAATTGTGCAAGGCACCAGTCTTGATAGGCATACTCCAAAGTAAGGGATGGTCCATTTTGATGAAAACCAAAGTTACCTTCTGGAATTGGATAGGGCACATAACCTTGCTCGATGTAGTACTTCAACCCACCTCCCAAATTTGTATTATGCTCATAACCGGCCTTATCCATAATTCCTCCGGGCATATGGTTTTTCTTGATTGCTTTATAGGCCATCTCAAAGTCAAATCCACGGATACCTTTCTGATATGCACCAACTATAAATGGGGTGCTGCTCGCCCCAGTCATCACATACGTATAATTTCCTCCCGCAGGACCTCTAGGCACCATTCCGCCATCCTTATAATATTGTAGAAGGGAATTGGTAAAGTCCTCGGCTATTTCTGGATAAACCAGTTGCCAAAGTGTATTAATCGTCCATTGTGCTCCCCAATAAGAATCGGAATTGTAATGATCGAACAATGGCTTTCCATTCTTGGACAGAGGGAGTTGTTTAATCTTAAACGTATCGGTTGTATTGTCGGGGTAATAGCCGTTGGCATCACTAATGGTTCGGCGACCTTGTAAAGCATGCCAAAGGTCTGTATAAAATCTTTTAGCTTGTTCTTGTGAACCTCCTTTCACTTTTATCCTACCTAATAGTTGATTCCATTCTGAGCGGGATTCTTTAACAATTTGGTCAAAATCCCAATGTGGTAACTCCTGATTCAGGTTAAATTTTGCATTTTCTAAAGAAGTGTATGAGAGCGCCACCTTCATCTTCACTTCTCCTTCCCCTTTGTCAAGTTTTATCAAAAATTTTCCATCTTCAGTTAAACTTGACATTTCCTTGACATCCCTATCCAACACTATTCTAAAAAATACCTTTGTGGGCTTGGGTCTTCTCCTGGTGGGTGCATTCGTAAGTTCCCCTTCTAAAACCCTTGGTTCAATTTGCGTTAACGATCCATCAACTATTTTTGATGGCCCCAATGGACCACTTAGATTGACTAGAATTGCACTGTTATCTGAATTATAATTATATCTATGGAATCCAACTCGTTTTGTACTGGTCAGTTCCACATCAATATCATATCTGTCAAGATAAAGTTTGTGGTAACCTGGTGAAACCTTTTCTTTAGAGTGATCGAAGGAAGAATAATAATCTTCACCCACCCTTTTCTCATCATTCTTTTCCAAATCGACAGGCATAATCGAAACTCCAGAAAGCTGCCACGCGTGAATATGACTAAGACCTTTAATGGTATCTACCTTATGGCGATAACCACTACCCCAGGCACCATCCATTTCTGTATCTGGACTTAGGTTTACCATCCCAAAAGGACGACAAGCCGAAGAGAAGAAAAACCATCTTGAATTTTCCGAATCCAGCTGTGGATATACATAATCCACATAAGCTACATCTTTCTTGTTGTCATCGCTACTTTTACAACTTACGTTTAGTATTAAAAAACAGCATGTCACTAATGAATAGAATTTCCAATTGAGAAATGTTTTCACTTTATCGTTTTTAGTATTCAAAATTTTATCTTTTTTAGTGTCAAAAAAAGGGATTTCCTTTCCTTAAACCAAAATTCAAGCTTGACTTTGTATAACAGTCACTCTGGTATCATACATGCATATCAACTTACGGCAAGTCCATTCTTTAATTTAAAATTTTGGTTCCCAGCCTGGTTCATAAGTTCTCATCCAAAGTGCCATAGCATCCCGATCGAATATTCTGCCTGTGTTTACATCCACATTGAAGCCTTTATTGATTCGATAGGATATATTGGCATAGTGCGTCAACATTTGTGAAATAGCCCCAATCGTTATTGGTGATGTCAAATACTCTTTCCCCCTGATGGCATTAAAGAAATTCACTGCATGTATAGTTGACAGGTCTCCTCCACCCCCAAGAGCGGTTCCTCCTTCGTTACCGTTGGATTTATTTTCCTTGATCAATTCTCCTTTAAGGTCATACAGTTCATATCCAGCGCGGTCTACCATTACAGAACCCTCAGAACCATAAATAAGGGTACCTCGCCCACGACCGTATTTGGAATAGCCGTTCCTACTACTTCCATCCCATTGAATAACCTTTTCATCAGCAAATACATAGGTCGCCTCCATGGTGTCGTACATTTCCCATCCGTCATCCACGAATTGCTCTTTTCCAGCGATTACATTCACATATTCCGGATATTTTACATCCAATGCCCATCGGGCTATATCCAGTTCGTGGGTTGCATTATTGCCCATTTCGGCAGTGCCATAATCCCAACCGTACCAATGCCAGTTATAATTCCATGTATCGTGAGCGTATGCTTTTCTAGGGGCGGGGCCTTGAAACAGTTCCCAGTCCAAGTCCTCTGGTGGTGTGGTCTGTACGGGAATCGGAACTTCTCCCCTCCCATTGGTATAAAAGGCTATTGCCTTGTAGGCCTTGCCAATAATGCCATTATGGATATCGTTGATGATTTCGATACTCTGAGGGGACGATCGTTGCTGATTGCCCATTTGGACTACCTTGTCATATTTCTTTTGAAACGCGACCACAATTTCATTCTCATGCGGATTATGGCTGCAGGGCTTTTCTAGATAAACGTGTTTCCCGGCCTCCATGGCCATACAAGCTCCCGGTGTGTGCCAATGGTCGGGCGTGGCCATAAAAATAGCATCCACGTCCTTGTCCTCAAGAATTTTTCTGATATCATTTTCTTGTTTGGGATTATAGGCTATTTGTTTGGAAACGTTCTCCACCGCTTTTTCCAATTGGCTGCCCCGAACATCACATAGATACTCCAAGCGCACATTGTGCTGTTTGGCCGCTATGGAAGGAATATAGGCTCCATATCGCCTTCCCAAACCTTGAAGGGCAACATGGATCCTATCATTTGCCCCTATAATATTGTTATAACTCTTGGCTGTCATGGCATTGATACTACCTGGTAGTCCCATACCAATTGCAGCGACCGTTGTTTTCTTGATAAAGTCTCTTCGCCTTCCCATAAATTAGGAAAACTTCTGTATTCATAAAAAACAAATTAAAAATGAACATTAAAAAATTATGCGTGCTCACTCTTGGCGTGCTAAACTTATTCTAGCGCTCAGATTTACAAGTCTGAAAAAGACAGTATTTACATTTAACAGATAGAAGACGATAAATCGCCTGACAAAGTCTTACATGCCGAACCACTCTAAAACGAACCATTTTTTGGACACAGGTAATTAAGGTGTTAGGCCCTTGCCCTTGTTTCTATTTTTGCCAAATGTATTTTTTATAGACCTCTTTTTTAAGACTTTATTGGAGTTACCTATTGTTTTATCTAAAACGGCTTGTTTATCCTGAACAAATTGAAACATTCCCGCCTGTATCGGACTTTTAAAGGCAATATCGGAGCTTTCGTTTTGAAACATGGGAGTTTTTAAATCCAGTTCTTTGGCGACTTCATAACCTAAGTTGAATGCCCTTTTAAATTTCTCGTCAATTTTTAAATCTTCATCCATTTTAAAATGTTTCACGAACATGCTGCTCTATATATTCCACAATTGAATTTCGATCATATAAAATTATCTTCTTCTGCGGTTGGGAAAACCTGATTTTCCCTTCATCCCTCAGTTTCTGCAAAGTAGTGGTTGATTTTATCCTAAGCTCCCGCATGCTTCCTCGCCATCAATCCATCTGTCCGGCCTTTCTTTTCTATTCGCCTCGACATGTCCGACCACCTTATCGAACAAGGCGTAGAATGCTTCTTCTTGTAAACAGACAACTTGCATAGTTTAATTTAAAAAGTGTTCTGCATAAATTATCCTTTTTCTACAGGAAGACTACTTAATTTCGACTATCCACCTATTAATTCGTTGTGAAGTATCCAGTATCAGGGGGTTTGTGCAGAATAGAGCAAAACCTTCAATTGTTTTAACATTGTTTGACCATTGTTTGACCAAAAATAAAAAAGCCGACTCCTAAAAGTCGGCTTTCCCTTTGTACAGGCGGAGAGACTCGAACTCTCACACCTTGCGGCACTAGATCCTAAGTCTGGTATATATTGCACCAATAAAACATAAATCATCTCATTTTCAATGATTTATGTTAACAATCATTTTATTTAAAGTCATTTAATATCAGTTGATTTCAATATTTGTTGTACCTATGTTGTACCCAGATTACCTAATAAATTAGTAACTTTATGACGGTTTTCATACCAAATGTTGTACCTGATTTGACTTTCGGACTCAAAACAGGTATTCAATGTCAACAAGTGCAAAAATTATTCTTCGTAAAAAGCCTAATTCGAAAGGCCTATATCCGCTTGCTATTAGGATAACTAAAGACCGTCGTTCAACATATAAACACATAGGTCATTATATTGAATTAGAGGACTGGGACACAAAAAATCTTAAAGTAAAGAAATCACATCCTAACGCGGAAAGCTTAAACAATCTATTGACTTCAAAACTTTCAGAAGCTAGAAAAGGTTTAATCGTTTTACAGACCAACAATAAGGATGCTACGGTACGTCAAATTAAAAAAGAAATTTATAAGCCAACTTCTAAACTCACTTTCTTTGATTTTGCAGACGAACATCTTGAAGCCCTTGTGGCAGAAAATAAAATCAATCGTCATTCAACGGATTCTGCTTGGCTCAGTTATATTGAAAAATATTGCAAAGCCAGGCAACTTACTTTTCAAGAAATAGATGAACGCTTCCTCAAAAAGTTTAAAATCTACCTTAAGGGCTCTTGTTTAATTACTGAAACTACTGCTATGAATGTTATGGTTTTGATTCGATTACTCTTTAATCGGGCAATAAAGGACAAGGTAATAAGTAAGGAACTTTATCCGTTCGGTACAGGCAAATTTAAAATCAAGTTTCCCGAAACTACCAAAACAGGACTAACTGGCAAAGAAATACAAGCCCTTGAAAATGTATCTGAACTCTCCGAAATGGAAGAACATTCGCTAAATGTTTGGCTTTTTAGTTTCTATTTTGCCGGAATGCGTGTGTCTGACGTTTTGTTTACAAGGTGGTCCCAAATTTATGATGGCAGATTACATTATAGAATGGGAAAGAACTCCAAGTTGCTATCATTGAAAATACCAAGTAAGGTTGAAAAAATCTTATTAGAATACATTTCGGATAGAAAAAGTAATGATGATTTTGTGTTCCCAGAAATGAAAAAAGCAGATTTAACCGATGCAAAGGATATTTATAGAAAAAAGAAGGTGGCAAATAAAAAGTTCAACGACCATCTAAAGAAAATTACGAAAAGAGCCGGCATTCAAAAAAAGGTAACGATGCATATTGCTCGTCATTCGTTTGGCAATATTGCCGCAGATAATATTCATCCCCTAATGCTTCAAAAGTTGTATCGTCATACAGATTTAAAAACTACCATTAACTATCAAGCCAACTTTATTCACAAAGATGCCGATGACGCTTTGGATAGTGTGGTCAATTTTTAATTTCACTCCATTATATAATTATATTTTTTGAGCTGACAACCCTAGCTAAAGTGCCTGTTTAATGATAATTAATGGTTCGTTCAAAAGTTCATTTGCAAAATTAAAATATTGTTAATCCCAATAAAAATTGTTAAAATTTTATACCTTTGCATTATCAATGAAGCAAATTTTTCATAAAATATCATCCTTTTTGATGGCTATTGTAGTGCTTTTTTCTACAATGTCATTTACTGTTGATATGCATTATTGTGGAGATAATTTAGTTGAAACTGCCATATTCCACAAAGCAAAAGGTTGCGGTATGGAAATGGAAAACCCTTCAACTGAAGGATGTTCTGTTAAGGTAAAAGATTGTTGTTCTGACGAACAGTTGATAGTTGATGGTCAAGATGAATTAAACATATCTTTTGACACACTATCTTTTGACCAACAATTATTTGTTGCTTCATTTGTTTACACTTATATCAACCTTTTTGAAAGTTTAGATAAAAAGGTTGTCTCCTACGAAGAATATAGGCCTCCTCTCGTTGTCAGGCAAATCTACAAGCTAGACGAGACATATTTAATTTGATTTTTAAGCAATAGACTTTTTTATCCAGTGGATGTTTTCCATTAGGATAATCCTTTGTATTCGGTGTTTTCTTAACGCCATTGTCTAATTGTTTAATTATCAAGCTAATGCTAAACAAAAGCATAAAATTTCTAATAGAAAACAAACTTGTTGCAGTATTACTACTCGTTCTATTCATAGGATGGGGAATAGTAAATGCACCTTTTAATTGGGATACTGGTTTTTTACCATCCAATCCTGTAGCTGTGGATGCCATACCCGATATTGGTGAAAATCAGCAAATCGTTTTTACTAAATGGGATGGTCGTTCTCCACAGGATATAGAGGACCAAATAACGTACCCATTAACAACATCGCTTCTAGGTATCCCAGGAGTGAAAACCATCCGTAGCTCGTCAATGTTCGGGTTTTCGAGCATCTATATCATCTTTGAAGAGGATATAGAGTTCTATTGGAGTCGTAGCCGTATTCTCGAAAAGCTAAATTCATTGCCGAGTGGATTACTTCCAGAGGGAGTTAACCCAGCTTTGGGGCCAGATGCAACGGGCTTGGGACAAATATTTTGGTACACACTAGAAGGTCGTGACGAAAATGGAAAAGTTACTGGTGGATGGGATTTACACGAATTAAGAAGCATTCAAGACTACTACGTAAAATATGCTTTGTCGTCCGCAAGTGGCGTGTCAGAAGTAGCATCTATCGGTGGTTATGTTCAGGAATACCAAGTAGATGTTAATCCAGAATTGATGCGTCAATATAATATTGGCTTACATCACGTTGTAAAAGCCGTAAAAGAAAGTAATAAAGATATTGGTGCTCAGACCTTAGAAATAAATAAGGCCGAATACTTGGTACGTGGCTTGGGTTATGTCAAGTCTATTGCTGATATAGAAAATGCCGTCGTCACATCAGAAGATTACACAGCAATTAAAATAAAAGATATTGGTAAAGTGTCTTTAGGTCCAGCAACTCGTAGAGGAATATTAGACAAAGAAGGTGCGGAAGTTGTAGGAGCAGTTGTAGTAGCTCGATATGGTGCAAATCCGATGGAAGTCATTAATAATGTTAAAGAAAAAATAAATGAATTAAGTCCTGGATTACCGTCGAAAGTATTGAGTGATGGAAGAACCTCGCAAGTAACCATTGTACCTTTTTATGATAGAACAGAACTTATACAAGAAACACTTGGAACACTTAACGAAGCACTGACTTTAGAAATACTAATTACCATTTTGGTAATCATTATTATGGTATTTAATCTTCGTGCTTCGGTTCTAATATCCGGGCTTCTACCTGTAGCAGTTCTAATGGTATTTATTGCGATGAAACTCTTTGGAGTTGATGCGAACATTGTTGCATTATCAGGTATTGCTATAGCAATTGGCACAATGGTAGATGTTGGTGTTATACTCTCCGAAAATATTATAAGGCACTTGGATGAAAATAATGAAAAAGCACCAATAAACACAGTAGTTTATAATGCTACTGCCGAAGTATCTGGAGCAATTGTAACAGCAGTAATGACCACTATTATTAGTTTTATTCCTGTATTTACAATGATTGGTGCGGAAGGAAAATTATTTAGACCGTTGGCATTTACAAAAACATTTGCTTTAACGGCATCCATCATTGTGGCGTTGTTTCTAATTCCACCATTTGCGGCGTTCTTATTTAGAAAAAAGAGTATAAAAAAGACATCTGGTTATATAATCAATGGTCTTTTGGTCGCTCTCGGTATTGTTGCAATAATCTTTGGTTATTGGCTAGGACTAATTCTAATTGCATTTGGAGTTACTACCCTACTAAAAATGCAGGATAAAATAACAGAAAAACGAGCCAATCTTTTAAATATTGGAGTTTCTGCATTAGCAATAGTTTTTCTTTTAGCAGAATATTGGCGACCACTAGGTGTAGATAGAAGCATTTTTTGGAATCTCATTTTTGTTGGACTTATTTGTTTTGGGTTATTAGGAGCATTCACTGTATTTAGAAACTATTACACACGAATCTTAAGATGGGCTTTAGCTAATAAATTACTATTCCTATCTATTCCAACCCTTATCGTCGTAGCTGGTTTTTCCATTATGAAAAATACAGGAAAAGAATTTATGCCATCACTAAATGAGGGTTCATTCCTACTGATGCCAACTTCTATGCCCCACGCAGGAGTTGAAGAAAACAAACGAATTTTACAACAGTTGGATATGGCTGTAGCCAGTATTCCAGAAATCAAAACCGTTGTTGGTAAGTCAGGTAGAACAGAATCAGCTTTAGACCCTGCTCCTTTATCAATGTATGAAAATGTTATTCAGTACAAACCAGAATATGCATTGAATGAAGAAGGAAATCGTCAACGCTATAAAGTAAATGATGATGGATTATTTGAATTGAAGGACGGACGATTTATTGCAAATCCTAATAATTCTGAAAACGTTGCTTTCAGTACATTCGACAGCTCACAATTAATCGAAGATAGCAATGGCGAATTCTACCGAAACTGGCGACCAGAAATAAATTCTCCTGACGATATATGGAAAGAAATAGTAAAAGTAACCAAGCTACCAGGTGTAACTTCAGCACCTAAATTGCAACCGATTGAAACCCGATTGGTAATGCTTCAAACAGGAATGCGTGCTCCTATGGGAATTAAAGTAAAAGGGCAAGATTTAAAGCAAATTGAAGCTTTTGGAATTCAATTAGAAGATATTTTAAAGCAAGCTGAAGGCGTTAAAGTCGAAGCTGTTTTTGCAGACAGGATAGTTGGAAAACCTTATTTATTAATTGATATACATAGGGAAAAACTGGCTCGTTATGGTATATCTATAGATGATGTTCAAAATGTGCTGAAAGTTGCTGTAGGCGGAATGGTGTTAACGCAAACGGTTGAAGGTCGTGAACGATATGGAGTTCGTGTACGCTACCCAAGAGAATTGCGAGCCAACCCGAACGATTTAAAACAAATTTACGTACCTGTCGAAAAAGGAAGCCCCGTTCCATTGAGCGAATTGGCATCCATTCGATACGAACAAGGTCCGCAAGTCATAAAAAGTGAAGACACCTTTTTAGTGGGCTACGTACTGTTCGACAAATTAGATGGTTTTGCAGAAGTTAATGTGGTTGAAAATGCCCAAGCTCTAATTCAAGAAAAGATAGATTCTGGGGAATTAATTGTACCTAAAGGTATTAATTACCAATTCACGGGTACGTATGAAAATCAATTACGGGCAGAGGCAACATTATCCGTGGTAGTACCTTTAGCCTTACTCATTATCTTCTTGATTTTATATTTCCAGTTCCGTTCGGTAGCCACTTCATTAATGGTTTTTACAGGAATTGCCGTAGCGTTTGCAGGAGGTTTTGTAATGATTTGGTTGTATGGACAAGATTGGTTTTTAAACTTCAATTTTTTCGGAGAGAATTTACGAGACCTATTTCAAATGCATACGATTAATTTAAGTGTTGCTGTTTGGGTTGGTTTCATCGCCTTATTTGGTATAGCAACAGATGATGGTGTGGTTATGGCAACCTATTTAACCCAAACCTTTGATAGAAATACACCTGAAACAAAACAGGAAATAAGAGCATCTGTTGTTGAAGCTGGAGAAAAACGTATTCGTCCTTGCCTGATGACCACAGCTACCACCATATTGGCATTATTGCCAATTTTAACATCAACTGGTCGAGGAAGTGATATTATGATTCCTATGGCAATACCAAGTTTTGGAGGTATGGTCATCGCTCTAATCACATTATTTGTTGTTCCTGTTCTATATAGTTGGAAACAAGAAGTACAACTTAAAAAAATAGCGAAATGAAGAAAATAATTTTAATAGCGATTGGGCTTTTAACATTTGGTTTTTCAAATGCCCAACAATTGGAAACTCTCATTGAGGAGGCATTGAAAAACAGTCCCGAAATTCAAAAATTTGAATTGCAATATAGTATTGTTTCTGAAAAAGTAAATGAAGTAAACACGATTCCAAATACTGAATTTGGAGTTGGATACTTTGTTAGTGAACCGGAGACAAGAACAGGGGCTCAACGCTTTAAAGTATCAGCAAAACAAATGTTACCCTGGTTTGGTTCGATAACTGCTAGGGAAAACTATGTGAACTCATTGGCCGATGCCAAATATGAGGACATTGTTATTGCCAAAAGAAAATTAATCGCTACCGTATCGCAATCCTACTACAATTTGTATGCGAACAAAGCAAAGCAAAAGGTATTAGTGCAAAATATTGAATTGCTCGAAACCTATGAGACTTTGGCATTGACTTCTGTAGAAGTTGGCAAAGCTTCAGCTGTGGACGTATTGCGATTACAAATGCGTCAAAATGAGTTGGAACAATTAAAGGAAGTATTAGCTCAACAATATTTGGCAGAACAAACGGCTCTCAATAAACTTTTGAACCGTGATAAGGATATTGCTGTGAATGTAGTTCAAGAATTAACCATTCCTTCTGAAACCACTTTGATAAATACAGAAAACTTATCCCTGCATCCAGAATTGATAAAATATGACAAACTCTACCAATCTGTTGAGCAGTCAGAATTATTGAATCAAAAAGAAAGCCTTCCTATGATTGGTTTTGGTTTGGATTATGTCAACGTTGACAAGCGACCTAATATGAATTTTAGTGATAACGGAAAAGACATTGTAATGCCAATGGTATCAGTATCAATTCCAATTTTCAACAAAAAATACAAATCTCAAACCAAGCAGAATGAGTTTAAACAGCAGGAAATAACTGCACAGAAACAAGAACGATTGAACAAATTGGAAACTGTATTAGATAAAGCCGTAAACGATAGAATCTCAGCAAGAATAAGCAATGAGACTCAATTGAAGAATTTGGAGCAAGCCAATGATGCTGAAGAAATTTTAATCAAAAGCTATGAAACTGGAACAATTGATTTTAACGATGTTCTGGACATTCAGGAACTACAATTAAAGTTCCAAATGAACCAAATAGAATCGGTGAAAACCTTCTATGTTCAAACAACAATAATCAATTACTTAAGTAACTAAAAACAAGTATAATTTAAAATTAATAACAATGAAAAAAGTAAGATTAACAACAATTATGGTAATGGCATTTATAAGCATATCGGCTATGTCTTGTAAAGATGCGAAAACAGAAAACAGTACCAATTCTGAAATGAGTACTGAGGAAGACCATTCAAAAATGAACCACGATAATTCCGATGGTCACCACGATGTGGATAAAAAGGAAATGGCAATGAACGGAGATGGAAATTCTCAAACAATATTAAATGACTATTTCAACTTAAAGGATGCCTTGGTGGCAGATGATAATGCCAAAGCTAAAGAATTGGGTGCAACCCTCGCAACATCATTAGGAAAGCTTGACATTTCAAAATATACGGATGCCCAGCAATCAGAATTAAAGGACATTATGGAAGATGCTATCGAGCACGCGAAACATATCAGTGAAAGTGATATTAAACACCAACGCGAGCATTTTAAAGTTTTGAGCAAGGATGTTACTGATATGATAGCTATCACGGGAACACAAGTGAAAATATACGAACAATTTTGCCCAATGTATGATGGCGGTACAGCTTGGTTGAGTACAAAGGAAGAAGTACGCAACCCATATTATGGAAGCCAGATGTTGAAATGTGGTAAAGTACAGCGAGAAATTAACTAAATGAAAATTGTAAAAATCATAGCACTGATTTTATTGGCTGGATTTGTGGGTATTCAGTTTGTGCCCACAGACCTCAATCAAAGTGATACTGTGCCAAAAACTGACTTCTTGTTGGTAAACAACACCCAAGAAAGCATAAGCGCACTATTACAAGAGTCCTGCTATGATTGTCATAGTAATAACACAGAATACCCTTGGTATAATAAGGTACAACCTGTTGCTTGGTTTTTAGAAGACCATATTAATGAAGGAAAGGAAGAATTGAATTTCAATGAATGGGATGCGTATTCCAACCGAAGAAAAAACAGCAAACTAAAGTCAATAATTAGTCAGGTTAAAGATGATGAGATGCCACTAGCATCTTACACCTTGATTCACAAGGATGCTAAGTTGTCCAATTCTGAAAAGACCTTGATTATTGATTATATGAAGAACCTAAAAGAAAAATTAAAATAAAGCCCTGATATGGGAAGGAAATACTGGTTGGTTAATAGCCCTTCCCATTTCAGGCACTATAAAAAGTATTATGAAACAAACCCTTAACATAAAGAATATGGTATGTGACAGATGCAAATCAACTGTATTACGGGAGTTGGAAGCATTGGGTTGTGACATAAAAACGGTTGAGCTTGGACAAATTGTTCTAAACAAAAAGACAGGCATCCAAACATTAGAATTAGAAAAAGTGCTGAGCAAACACGGTTTTGAAATCATAAAGGATGAAACAGAAATATTGATAGAGGAAATAAAAATTGCGCTCATAAAAAAAATCGAAAATCAGGACAATGCAAACCTTTCATCTTTTTTGACCAAAAGGTTTAATAATTCTTATTCGGCTTTAAGCAAACTGTTCAGCAAAACTGAAGGTGTAACGATTGAAAAATATGAAATCAATTTAAAGATTGAAAAGGTAAAAGAACTGATACAGTTGAGGCAATTAAATTTTTCTGAAATAGCCTACAGCTTGAATTACAATAATAGTAGCCATTTGGCAAGACAGTTTAAAAATGTAACAGGAATGTCAATGACGACATTTAAAAATCTACAAAAATGGAACAGAAAATCCATAGACCAAATTGTGTAAGGATTATCCAGAATTGTACAAATGAAGGTGCGTTGCAGAAATTAATTTTGTGTAATAATCATTAAAAAAAATGAACAATGACACATACATATAACATAACAGGAATGACCTGCGGAGGCTGTAAAGCATCCGTAGAAAAATATTTGGGTAATGTGGACAACGTTACCAACGTTTCTGTTAACCTTGAAAAAGCCGAAGCTGAAGTTACAATGAGTAGCCACGTTGCTACGGAAGCCCTTAAAAAAGCGTTACCTGAAAAATATACTCTTTCAGAAAAGGATAACAAAAACGTTTTTCAGATGACATCCCAATCCTTGGATGCCACTGAGCAAAAATCAAAACTGCAACAATTACAGCCCTTGTTGCTCATCCTTTTTTACATTGCAACTGCGAGTATTTTGTTGCATTATAAGAATTGGGATGGTAATGCCGTAATGCTGGATTTTATGGGTTTGTTTTTCATAGTGTTCAGTTTCTTCAAGATGCTCGATTTAAAGAATTTCCCAGAATCCTTCAGAATGTATGACCCATTGGCAAAACGGGTTTCAATATATGGCTGGATATATCCATTCATCGAAACTGTTCTCGGGCTGATGTTCTTAATGCGTTTTGAAATTGAAATTGCTCTTATAGCCACACTTATAATATTAAGTATTACAACGATTGGTGTTACTAAAACGCTTCTGGATAAAAAATCAATTCGTTGTGCTTGTCTCGGAACGGCGCTAAAATTGCCAATGACTGAAGCCACATTTATAGAAAATGCCATTATGATTGTGATGGCGATTGTAATGTTAACCCAAATTATATAAAAGATGAAATCACATACACTTTGGATGATATTAGGTTGTGTACTTCCGTTGCTACTCATTTTTATTGCACCAAGTATAGGAATGGGCGAAAACGTTTCCTTGTTCATTTTTATAATTCTAATGTTCGGATGTCATCTGTTAATGCCGCATCACAAGCATAATCACGATAAAGAAAACAACAATAAACCACAATTATGAAAACAATCAACATCAAAAAATTAGGATTGGCCACAGGCCTAACTGGAGCATTGCTCTATTTGGGTTGTATGGTGGTAATGTTTACGGTTGGCCGTGAAGGGTCTGTAAAATTCTTCAATAGCCTACTGCACGGACTGGATGTATCGACTGTAATTAGGATGGATATTCCACTTTGGGAAGCTTGTCTAGGAATTGTTCAAACGTTCATTTTGGGTTGGTTAATCGGTGCCTGTATTGCATCGCTTTATAATTGGCAAATAAAGAAATAAGATGAAAAATATATTAGTACCCACGGATTTTTCAGATAACTGCAATAAAGCAGCAGAATTGGCTATAGAAATGGCGGCACTTTTTAATGCAGAAATCCATTTTTTGCATCAAATAAGTACAGTAGTTAACTGGACAAAATTAACCAAGACCCAGGAGCAAAACTACCCTGATACCCTTGCAGCAATTGGCATAGCTAAAAGTAAATTGAGGGCTTTGGACAAAGAAGCTGAAGGTAAAGGTTTAAAGTCAAGGACGTTTTTAGAATTTATTACTGACGAAGATGCAATTGTAGCCCATTCTCACAACTTTAATCACGATTTCATTATTACCGGAAGTAAAGGCATACAAAATGGGTTTTTAAAGAAATTGTTAGGAAGCAATGCCCAAAAAATCATTCGGAAAGCAAGAGTACCAATTTTGGTTGTAAAAGAAGATACAGTAGCCTTTCCTTTTAAGGATATCGTATTTGTGTCTGATTTTAAGGAAGATATATCCAATGCCTTTATTGAGTTAAAAAGCATAGCCAAAAAGTGTAATGCCAAAATCCATTTGTTGAACATTAACACCACATCAGATTTTAATAGTGTTGAAAATGGATTGCAACCCATCAAAGAGTTTTTAACGCACTTCCCAAAATTGGAAAACTATGCAATGCACGTCTATAATGAATCTACCGTATTAGGTGGTATTGAAAAATTTGAAGGTTCAAATAATGTGGATTTAATAGCAATGTATACCCATAGTAGAAAAGGATTTGCAAGTGTCTTTTCAAAGAGTATTGCTGAGAGTGTTACTAATCATTCAAAAAAACCTGTAATGACAGTACATCTTTAAAATGGAAAAAGCAATCAATATCATAAAGTATTCAGGCGAGGTTCAAGCATTCAATATCGAAAAGCTAAAACGCTCTTTAAGGCATTCCAAAGCAAGTGAAAAACTTGTGCAAGAAATCGCCCAAGAAGTTCAGGAGCAATTAACTGAAGGAATGACAACCAAACGGATTTATGAAATAGCTTATAAGATGTTGAAACGCAAATCAAAATCAGGTTCTGCTAGATACAAACTCAAAAAAGCCATTATGGAATTTGGTCCAACTGGCTATCCTTTTGAGAAATATATTGGTAAAATCCTCGAATATGAAGGCTTCAATACAGATGTAGGTGTCGTTATGCAAGGTCATTGTGTAACCCACGAAGTAGATGTAGCTGCTTTGAAAGCTAACGAACATTATTTAGTGGAATGTAAGTTCCATAGCGACCAAGGTAGAAATTGCAATGTAAAAATACCTCTTTACATACAGTCCAGGTTTAAGGATTTAGAAACTCAATGGTTAAAGCAAAATGACCATTCACTAAAATTTCATAAAGGCTGGGTTTATACCAATACAAGGTTCTCAACCGATGCTATACAATTTGGCGAATGTTCAGGGCTTGGATTAGTAAGTTGGGATTATCCCGAAAAAAACAGCCTTAAAAGTAAAATTGATGGTTCAAGATTGTACCCGATTACGGCTTTACCTTCCTTAAGTAAGCAGGAAAAACAAAAGATACTAAACAAAGGCATTGTGCTTTGTAGAGAGGTTTGCGATAATCCAAAACTATTGGATGATTTGGGTATGGCATCATCCAAAAAGAAAAACATTCTTAAAGAAGCTAATGAATTATGTAACCATTAAAACAAAATGAAAAGCAATAAAATCATAAAAACAAATTGGTGTGTTATTACTGGCGGTCCAAGTACTGGCAAAACTACCACTATCAATATGCTTGCCGAACGAGGATATGAAACCACCATTGAACACGCAAGGCATTATATAGATACAATGCGTGTAAAGGGACAGACTGTTGAAGAATTGCGAAGCAATAAACGAGAGTTTCAACTTGGTGTTTTAGATATGCAAATCGAGCAGGAAGCATCGATAAACCCTAAAGATTTAGTTTTTTTGGACAGGGCAATCCCTGATGCATTGGCGTACTATCGGTTTTTAAAATTAGAAGTTGACGAAATTTTAAAAGAAGCAATGCGTAAAGTGAATTACAAAAAGGTTTTTGTTCTAGACAAACTGCCTTTAATCAACGACTATGCTCGATTGGAAAGTGAAAACGACCAAAATCAAATACACAATCTTATAACTGAAGTGTATGAATCATTACCGTTTCCAGTAGTACACGTCCCTGTATTACCACCATTGAAACGAGTGAATTTTATATTGAACAGCATTAAAAACAATTAAAATGGAACATCACGAACACCATAACCACGAAAACCATTCCAAGGAGAAAGTAGAAATGGACCATAGTAAAATGGACCATTCTGGTCATAATCCTGCTCACGGAGAAATGGGTCACGACCATCACAAAATGATGATAGAAGATTTTAAGCGAAGATTTTGGGTGTCCACAATTTTGACGATACCGATTCTTCTATTATCGCCAATGATACAGAATTGGTTAGGAGTGGACTGGAATTTCACAGGCAGTAATTATGTACTGTTCGCTTTATCGAGTATTGTTTACTTCTACGGTGGATGGCCATTTTTAAAAGGTTTGGTGAGTGAGTTAAAGAAGAAGTCAGCAGGAATGATGACACTTATTGCCGTAGCAATTTCGGCAGCATATTTTTATAGTGTTGCGGTCATTTTTGGGTTCGAGGGCAAAACGTTTTTTTGGGAATTAGCAACACTTATTGACGTAATGCTAATTGGTCATTGGCTAGAAATGCGTTCTATTTTGGGTGCAAGTAAAGCCTTAGAAGCATTGGCAGCATTAATGCCTAATGAAGCTAATTTGGTAGATGGTAGCCAAACTCGAAAAGTAAAAATAAGCGAACTAAACGAAGGAGATATCATCCTTATCAAACCAGGAGAAAAAGTACCAGCTGATGGAATAATTGTAGACGGAAAAAGTGACCTTAATGAAAGTATGCTTACTGGTGAAAGTAAGCCTGTAAGCAAAAGTGTTGATGAAGAAGTAATTGGTGGTGCTATTAATGGCAATGGGGTCATTAAAGTAAAAGTAAAAGGTATTGGAGAGGAAACCTATTTATCCAAAGTGATAAATATGGTTCAGACGGCTCAAAAGCAAAAGTCTAAAACACAACGTTTAGCAGACGTAGCTGCAAAATGGCTTACTGTAATTGCATTAGTATTAGGTTTTGGTACATTCTTTACGTGGTTGGCTTTAGGAGAAACAGTATCATTTGCCTTAGAACGTATGGTAACTGTTATGGTTATCTGTTGTCCACACGCTTTAGGTCTGGCTGTACCTCTAGTAGCTGCTATATCTACTAGTATTTCGGCAAAAAATGGATTATTGATTCGTAATAGAACAGCTTTTGAAGCATCTCGCAAAATATCGACCATAGTATTCGACAAAACTGGAACACTTACCAAGGGTTCACACGAAGTAGTACGTATTGTTCCATTATCATCAGACTACGATAAAACAGAACTCTTAAAGTATGCGACGGCTGTTGAAAGCCCTTCCGAACATCATATTTCCAAAGGTTTAAGAAGAAAGGCAAAAGAAGAAAATATTAAGATTCCTTCTGTAACCGATTTCAAGTACAACGCAGGCGTTGGTGTTAGTGGAACGGTCAATGGGAAGAAAGTACAGGCAGGTGGTTATGTGCTAATGGAACAATTGAACAAGAGTGTTGCTGAAGATAAATACGAGGGCATTGAAACCAAAATCTTTACCATAGTAGATGATGAAGTGATAGGCTTTGTAACCTTCGCAGATGAAATCAGGGAGAGTTCTTATGAAGCTATCAAAATCCTCCAAAAAAACAATATAAAAGTGTCTTTACTTACTGGCGATAATGAGAGAGTAGCAAAAGATGTAGCTGATAAATTAGGACTTGATGATTATATGGCTGAAGTATTACCAGACCAGAAACAAGACAAAATAATAGAATTGCAAGCAATGGACGAATTTGTGGCAATGACAGGTGACGGTGTAAACGATGCACCTGCTTTAGCACAGGCAGATGTAGGTATTGCCATTGGTTCAGGAACAGATGTAGCGGCCGAAACTGCGGATATAGTACTAGTGGACAGCAACCCAAAAGACATTGCCAACTTGATATTATTTGGTAAGGCCACCTATCGCAAAATGGTTCAGAATCTGGTTTGGGCAACAGGTTACAATATTGTGGCTTTGCCCTTAGCAACGGGGTTCATTCCTGGACTTATGATAAGCCCAGCATTTGGAGCTGCACTAATGAGTATCAGTACTATAATCTGTGCTATAAATGCACAATTATTAAAAGGAAACCTTAAGACAAAAACGACATAATGAAAAAACTAACCTTATTAATTGCAATAGCACTTCTAATAGTGAGTTGCAAAAACGAAAAGACAACTTCTGAAGAACAAAAGCACAATCATAATGTTTCAACTGAAAAAGTTGAACAATCAAAAAAGAAGCCTTTAAGTCCTCATACCGAAACGATGGCAATGATTGGTGATGCACATATTCACATAGACTATTCATCACCTGGAGTTAGAGATAGAATAATTTTCGGCGGTTTATTGGCATACGACCAAGTATGGCAAGCAGGAGCACATATGGCAACTTGGATAGAGACCAATAAGGACTTACGAATTAAAGGTAAAACACTTCCTGCTGGTAAGTATGGATTCTTTACAATTCCTTCAAAAGATGAGTGGACAATCATATTTAATTCTAATTGGGAGCAGCACGGTAAAGATGAATATGATGAAAAAGATGATGTTATTAGGTTTAAAGTAAAACCTACTTTTTCTGAAGAAATAAAGGAACATTTAGAATACAAAGTCGATAAAGTTGATGACGCCGAAGGGAAAATAAATTTGTCTTGGGAAAAAGTTTCAATTGACTTCAATTTTAAAGTAGAACAATAGATGGTAAATAGGCACACAGCACAAAAAATTAGAAAAGTACACCGCTATTTGGGTCTCTTTTTAGGGATTCAATTCCTGTTTTGGACAATTAGTGGAATGTATTTCAGCTGGACAAATATCGATGATATACACGGTGACCACTTTAAAAATTTAGAGTATCAGCCCAAAGCGTTTAACAATCTTATAAGTCCATCACTGCTTAATGTTTCAGAAGGCGTTAATACCATTGCCTTAAGAGACATTGATAACGTGCCATATTATTGGGTAAATGGCAAGCAACTTTATAATGCTATTGATGGAAGTCTAAAAAATAAAATCACAAAAGACGAGGCACTTTATATCGCTAAAAACAATATGAAAGGCGGTCTAGAGGTAAATGCTATTGAGCAAATTAATGAGGTTGACAAACATCACGAATATAGAGAAAAGCTTTTGCCAGCTTTTGTGATTTCATATAAAACAGACGAAGCTCTCAAAGCCTACGTATCAATTAAAGATGGAAAATTTCAGACCGTAAGACATCGCAGTTGGCGATGGTTTGACTTTTTATGGATGACCCACACAATGGATTACGATGGTAGGGATAATTTCAATACTACGGTCTTAAGGGCCTTCTCCCTCTTAGGGTTGATTACAGTATTAAGTGGCTTCTTATTATGGTACACATCGTCACCTTCAATTAGAAAATTATTAAAACGAAAAAAAACAAAGAAATGAAGAAATACGCAATTTACATTGGATTAGTAGTCATAGGATTACTGTTGGGGTGGTTATTTTTTGGTAACTCATCAAACAAAGAAGCAGAACATAATCACAATGAAGTGGCAGACGCCAATCAAATGTGGACCTGCTCAATGCACCCACAAATTATGCAACCTGAACCTGGTGATTGTCCTATCTGCGGGATGGATTTAATTCCCGCCGAAAGTAGTGCAGATGGTTTGTTGGCAGACCAATTCAAACTAACGGAAAATGCTATGGCTTTGGCTAATGTGCAGACATCCATAGTAGGTAATGGTAGTGTGGAAAATAACGCCATAAAGTTATCAGGAAAAATAGTTGAAAATGAAGAATCCAACGCTGTACAAGTGAGCTATTTTTCCGGAAGAATAGAACGTTTGAACGTGAGCTTTACTGGAGAAGAAATTCGTAAAGGGCAATTGTTAGCTACTATTTACTCGCCTGAATTATATGCAGCACAACAAGAGTTGATTACGGCAGCTTCATTAAAAGAATCACAACCAGCGCTATACAAGGCGGTCAGAAATAAATTGAAACTCTGGAAATTATCCGAGAATCAAATAAATAAAATTGAAACTTCTGGTAAGGTGTTAGAAAACTTTCCTGTATATGCTACGGTTTCTGGTACAGTATCAGAAAAATTAGTAGAACAAGGTGATTATATAAAGCAAGGCCAGCCGCTATTAAAAATAGCGAAATTAAACACTGTTTGGGCAAATTTCGATGTCTATGAAAATCAGATTGATTTGTTCAAAAAAGGTCAAAATGTAATTATTACCTCCAATGCCTATCCCAACAAAGAATTTAAAGGCAAAGTATCATTTATTGACCCAGTATTAGACACGCGAACACGAACGGTAAAATTAAGGGTGGTATTAAACAATAAAGATGACCTATTTAAACCTGGGATGTTTGTTGAGGGTAAAATTGATGGTGTTTCTTCAACCAAAGAGCAGCTACTAAATATTCCATCAACGGCAGTTTTATGGACTGGAGAACGTTCAGTAGTGTATGTAAAAAGCAGTCCTGATGAACCAATTTTTGAAATGCAAGAAGTAAAGTTGGGTAATAGCATCGGAGATAGTTATGAGGTATTAAATGGTTTGGAGAATGGTGATGAGATAGTCACTAATGGAACTTTTACTATCGATGCAGCGGCTCAATTGCAGGGTAAAAAATCAATGATGAACAAGGAAGGCGGAAAAGTAATGACCGGACACGAAGGACATTTAGGGATGCAAGAAACAACTTCAGGCGAAGATAGTAATCACTCAGAAATGAGTGAGAGGATAAAAGTCTCTGTAGATTTTCAAAATCAATTGAAAACGTTTTTTAATAATTATTTAGGTGTAAAGGATGCATTGGTAAAAGATGATTCAAAGAAAGTAGCTGACGATGCAAAGGAACTACTCAATAAATTGAATCAGATTGATATGAAATTATTGAAAGACAACAGTGCTCATAATCACTGGATGAAGTTGGAAAAAGAACTAAAATCTTCAACTAAATCTATTGCAGAAGCCTCGGATATAAAAGAACAGAGAAATCATTTTAAGCATCTATCATCACATTTGGGCAGTGCGATACAGTTATTTGGTGTCAACGAAAAGGTATACAATCAATTTTGCCCAATGGCAGATAACAACAAAGGCGCTTATTGGCTGAGCAAAGAAGAAAAAGTATTAAATCCATATTTCGGTGATGCAATGCTGACCTGCGGAGAGGTAAAACAAGTAATAGACTAATCAACCATTTAGCACAAAACTATTGTATTATGAGAACTCATATTATTTCAACAGGCGGTACGATTGAAGGTCTTGATTATGAAAACCTTAATCAAAAACAAACGACTACAGTTGCAATTGACGATATACTTTCCAACGCCCGAGTTGCATTAAAATATACTATTGAAAAAATTCTAAACAAAGATAGTCGGTTTATTAATGATGATGACAGAGAACTAATAGCCGAAAAAATAAAATCTAATGACTCAGACAAAATATTATTGACTCACGGTACTATTACAATGGTTGAAACCGCTCAGTTTTTAGGTAGGCTTGCCCTCAATAAAACAATTGTACTCACTGGCGCATTTATTTTGGGAACAAAAAAGAATACCGATGCTCCTTTCAATTTGGGGTTTGCTCTTTCTGCGCTTCAGATTCTAGAACCAGGAGTATATATCGCTATGAACGGAGCAATTTTTAATTGGGATAATGTGAAAAAAAATAATCAGAACAATCGATTTGAAACCATATAAGGTTCGGTATGCACTATGTTTGGAACCTCGATACATTGGACAACTTTTTTCTATCTTTTATTAGATACTGTCATTGTATTGTTTACGCTATATTATTCTACTCGAAAGGATTCTAGCGGATATAAAAGATTTTTTTATCTAGGCATCCTGTTTATAACATACAATCTAACAGGTGGATTCTTACCTATTGAAAATTTTCCAGGACCTTTTATTCTTCAATATGTCATAACATATGGTGTTGCCATAGCGCTCTGTGTTTATATCGTTTACTATTTGTACAAGGAATATGATATTGTGGTTTTAAAGTATAATTCTTCTATCCGAAATTTAGCAATTTTAGTCTCGGTAAGTTTTATCATCCTCTTTTTAATTCCATACTTCTACACATCTTCCTTGAAGTCTTCAAGACTGCTTTTTACCATACCAATTTCGATAATCGCTTTTTTATTTTTAGGGATGTTTTACGAGAGGATTTCTAATCCGAGTAACCCAAATGAATATATTTTACGACGTAACAGATTATCAATGGTTAGTGTGGCCAGTATTGCTTTATTACCTGTATTGACATTTATTGGAGATTACCAATGGTTGACTTTTACAGTTATGAATGCATCTTTTTACGCAATTACTATTATTGAGATAGATAGGCATATTTATTTTTTAGAAAATAAAACTAAAATGTATGAAGTATTTGCAATGAGCAAAGAACAGGCAATCAATTCAGCCGATGTGAAAATTATTTATGAAAATTTGACAAGAAGAGAAATAGAGATTACCTTGTCAATTCTCGGTAACCTTAGTTATAAACAAATCGCCAAGGATTTATTTATTGCAGAAAGTACCGTATCCAAACACGCCTCTAACATCTACAAAAAAACGGGTGCAAAGAATAGAAGACAATTTATTTCTCGCTACCGAAAAAAGTCTAAATAGCGTTATTCCTAGCTTGACAACAATTAGCGTAGGAATATACGGCTTATTCCGTATATATCTACGGAATAAAATGTCTTTCTTTCAAAATTATGTTATTACATTTCATTAGTTCTTTAGCCGCCCTGGCTATTTCGGAGTGATGGTGCCACCTGTTTCGGTCAAACAGTGCCACTTTGAAAGATCTTTCAATAATACAAAAAAAATGTGTTAAGCGTTTT
>NZ_JALKBD010000130.1 GCF_023015905.1 Arenibacter sp. F20364
ATCGTTACCTGATCCGCAATAGCATCGAAGCTCGACTTGTCGATCCACTCCACCGTTCCAACGGCATCCGTAACCAGAACCTTGTCGTTGCCTCCACTTAATATGTTTTCTGTCTGAACCGCGTTGTCGGCCAATTTAGCATTGGTAACCGCATCGGCCCCAAGCTTCGCCGTTACTATGGAAAGGTCTTCCACTTTGAAAGGATCCAAAGTAGTACCAACTCCGGTAATCGTTACCTGATCCGCAATGGCTGCAAAGCTCGACTTGTCGATCCACTCCACTGTTCCAACGGCATCCGTAACCAATACCTTATCGTTGCCTCCACTTAATATGTTTTCTGTCTGAACCGCGTTGTCCGCCAATTTAGCATTGGTCACGGCATCGGCACCAAGTTTCGCTGTTACTATAGAAAGGTCTTCCACCTTGAAGGGATCCAAAGTAGTACCTGCTCCGGTAATCGTTACCTGATCCGCAATAGCGGCAAAGCTCGACTTGTCGATCCACTCAACCGTTCCAACCGCATCGGTAACCAAAACCTTGTCGTTGCCTCCTGAAGAAATATCCTCTGTTAAAATGGTCCCGTTCAATATATTCTCTGTCTGGACTGCATCGTCCGCCAATTTAGCATTGGTAACCGCATCGGCACCAAGTTTCGCCGTTACGATGGAAAGGTCTTCCACTTTGAAAGGATCCAAAGTAGTACCAACTCCGGTAATCGTTACCTGATCCGCAATAGCATCGAAGCTCGACTT
>NZ_JALKBD010000131.1 GCF_023015905.1 Arenibacter sp. F20364
TCAAAATAGTCCCTTTGGGACAGCTGGTCGTATTTATGGTCATGGCATTTGGCACATTCCAGGGTAAGGCCCAATATCCCCTTCCCCAAGGTATTGGTGCGGTCCACCACATAATAGGACTGGTATTCCTCCTGGATAACACCGCCCTCCTGCGTTATGGGATGGTTACGGTTAAAGCCTGTGGCCAGCACCTGTTCCTTGGTGGCATTGGGCATCAGGTCGCCCGCCAATTGCTCCGTCAAAAACTCGTCATAGGGCATGTTGTTGTTGAACGCATGGATCACCCAGTCGCGCCAGGGCCACATGCTCCTATAGCTATCGTCCTGATAGCCGTGGGAGTCCGCATACCTTGCCACATCAAGCCACACCTGGGTCATGCGTTCCCCATAGCTCGGGGAGGCCAAAAACTCGTCTATGGCCCGTTCCAGAATGTCCCCGGAGGTATTGTTGAGATACCTCTTCACTTGGTCCGCATTGGGGGGAAGGCCCGTAAGGTCCAAGGCCATCCGTCTGATCAACGTATGGTCCTCCGCCTTTTGGGAAGGGACCAGGGCGTTCTCCTCCATCTTTTCCAGGATAAAGGCATCTATTTCGTTTTGGGACCAATCCGACAATTCGGCCTTCGGCAGCTCCGCCTTCTTGGGAGGGATAAAGGCCCAGTGCTTCTCGAACTTGGCGCCCTGTTCTATCCATTTCTTCAATAGCTTCTTTTCATACGAATTCAGGGCCAATTGCGAATCCGGTGG
>NZ_JALKBD010000132.1 GCF_023015905.1 Arenibacter sp. F20364
CTAATGCTGATCCATATACATTGGATGTAGCTGCAAGCGGAATTACGG
Organism: Arenibacter sp. F20364; assembly: GCF_023015905.1. GTDB lineage: Bacteria > Bacteroidota > Bacteroidia > Flavobacteriales > Flavobacteriaceae > Arenibacter. Next base: position 49 of record NZ_JALKBD010000132.1, read on the forward strand.
CGAATGAACTGGCCGATGATGCCGTAACGGCTGCCAAGATCAATTCCAACGTTGCAGGAAGCGGGTTGGTACAGAACGTAGCCACGGGAGCATTGGAAGTTGACGGAACAGCAATCACTGGTGATGGTAACATTACTTCCTCGGATCTAACCGTAGGGGGTGATGCCAATGCTCTATTGGGAGATGTTACCTTGGAGATAGCGGCCGGAGCCGTCGGAACTACCGAATTGGCTGCAGATGCGGTTACCAATGCTAAATTGGCGGATAATGCGGTTCAGACAGAAAATATTTTGAACGGTACCATTTTAACAGAGGATATTTCCTCAGGTGGTAACGATAAGGTTATGGTTACGGATGCAGTAGGTACTGTAGCCTGGGTGGACAAGTCGAGCTTCAATGCCATTGCCGATCAGGTAACGATTACCGGAGTTGGTACTACCTTGGATCCTTTCAAGGTGGAGGACCTTTCCATCGTTACGGCCAAACTGGCCGATGGTGCGGTGACTACCATAAAATTGGGTGATGATGCGGTTACCAATGCAAAATTGGCGGACGATGCAGTTCAGACAGAGAATATATTGAACGGTACTATTTTAACAGAGGATATTTCCTCAGGTGGTAACGATAAAGTTTTAGTAACCGATGCAGTAGGAACGGTAGCCTGGGTGGACAAGTCGAGCTTCGATGCC
>NZ_JALKBD010000133.1 GCF_023015905.1 Arenibacter sp. F20364
AATACCTTGGGGAAGGGGATATTGGGCCTTACCCTGGAATGTGCCAAATGCCATGACCATAAATACGACCAGCTGTCCCAAAGGGACTATTTTGAAATCTATTCCTTTTTCAACAATGTTGCTGAGAAAGGTCTTCAGAAAACCGCTGGCGATGCCTATAGAAAGGAATATTTTGCGGACGACCCCTTTATCGCCATCACCGATCAGGAGGCCAAGGGCGTGCTGTCCTTCATCAATAAGCCCGAAGGTAAAGATGTAAAGGTGATGGTCATGAACGATTCCATGCCCAGAAAGACCTATATTTTCAATCGAGGGGAGTATGACAGTCCCGGAGAGGAAGTAACTCCCAAGGCCCCGGAAATAATACTTCCCTTTTCGGAAGAGCTTCCAAAGAACAGATTGGGACTGGCCCAGTGGGTGACCGATGAGAACAATCCCCTAACGGCAAGGGTCTTTGTGAACAGGATCTGGGGGATGTTGTTCGGAAGAGGGCTTGTGGAAACTTCCGAAGATTTTGGGGTGCAAGGCAGTCTTCCCACCCATCCGCATTTGTTGGATTGGTTGGCGAAAGATTTTATGGAGCACGATTGGGACATCAAATACCTTCTAAAGAAAATAATGCTCTCGGCCACCTACCAGCAAAGCTCCATAGCCACGGAGGAGTCCAAAAAGGCCGACCCCGACAACAAGTGGCTTTCCAGGGCCCCGAGGTTCAGGATGAGCGGTGA
>NZ_JALKBD010000134.1 GCF_023015905.1 Arenibacter sp. F20364
AATACCTTGGGGAAGGGGATATTGGGCCTTACCCTGGAATGTGCCAAATGCCATGACCATAAATACGACCAGCTGTCCCAAAGGGACTATTTTGAGATTTATTCCTTTTTTAATAATGTGGATGAAAAGGGATTGCGTATGGATGCTGTTCAGGCGGCCAATCAGAAATATTTTGCAGATGCGCCTTTTATGACCATCACCGATGTGGAGACCAAGGGCGTGCTGTCCTTTATCAACAAGGCCGAAGGGGAAGCCGTCAACGTGATGGTGATGAACGATTCCATGCCCAGAAAGACCTATATTTTCAATCGAGGGGAGTACGACAGTCCCGGAGAGGAAGTAACTCCCAAGGCCCCAGAGATAATACTTCCCTTTTCGGAGGAGCTTCCAAAGAACAGATTGGGACTGGCCCAATGGGTTACCGATGAGAACAATCCCTTGACTTCCAGGGTATTTGTGAACAGGGTCTGGGGGATGTTGTTTGGGAGGGGACTTGTGGAAACTTCGGAGGATTTCGGTGTCCAGGGAAGCCTGCCCACCCATCCGCAATTGTTGGATTGGCTGGCGAAAGATTTTATGGAGCACGATTGGGACATCAAATACCTTCTAAAGAAAATAATGCTCTCGGCCACTTACCAGCAAAGCTCCATAGCCACGGAGGAGTCCAAAAAGGCCGACCCCGACAACAAGTGGCTTTCCAGGGCCCCGAGGTTCAGGATGAGCGGTGA
>NZ_JALKBD010000135.1 GCF_023015905.1 Arenibacter sp. F20364
AATGCCGATGAGGACGATGACAACGATGGCACGCCGGATGATAGGGATGCATTTCCAAAAGACCCGGAAGAGGATACGGACACCGATGGGGACGGCACCGGGGACAATGCCGATGAGGACGATGACAACGATGGCACCCCGGATGATAGGGATGCGTTTCCAAAAGACCCGGAAGAGGATACGGACACCGATGGGGACGGTACCGGGGACAATGCCGATGAGGACGATGACAATGATGGTACTCCGGATGATAAGGATGCGTTTCCAAAAGACCCGGAAGAGGATATGGACACCGATGGGGACGGTACCGGGGACAATGCCGATGAGGACGATGATAATGATGGTACTCCGGATGATAGGGATGCATTTCCAAAAGACCCGGAAGAGGATACGGACACCGATGGGGACGGTACCGGGGATAATGGCGATGAGGATGATGACAATGATGGCACCCCGGATAATAAGGATGCGTTTCCAAAAGACCCGGAAGAGGATACGGACACCGATGGGGACGGTACCGGGGATAATGGCGATGAGGACGATGACAACGATGGCATGCCGGACGATAAGGATGCGTTTCCAAAAGACCCGGAAGAGGATACCGATACCGATGGGGACGGTACCGGAGATAATGCCGATGAGGACGATGACAACGATGGCACGCCGGATGATAGGGATGCATTTCCAAAAGACCCGGAAGAGGATACGGACACCGATGGGGACGG
>NZ_JALKBD010000136.1 GCF_023015905.1 Arenibacter sp. F20364
CCTTGAACTCCAGTAGCTCCAGTTGAACCAGTAGCACCAGCCTCTCCTTGAATTCCTTGCGCACCAGTTGAACCAGTTGAACCAGTAGCACCAGTGGCTCCAGTGGCTCCAGTAGCTCCGGTTTCACCTTGTATTCCCTGTGCTCCAGTAGAACCAGTAGCACCTGTCGCTCCAGTCTCACCTTGAATTCCTTGAGCTCCGGTGTCTCCTTTGTCTCCCTGGTCACCCTTAGCACCGGTATCACCTTTTTCTCCAGTTTCACCTTTCTCGCCTTGAGATCCTGTTGCACCAGTGGCTCCGGTCGCACCAGTGTCGCCTTTCTCGCCTTGTGCTCCGGTTTCACCTTTGTCCCCTTGATCTCCTTTGGCTCCAGTTAGGCCGGTTGCTCCGGTATCACCTTTGTCACCCTTGGCACCTGTATCTCCTTTAGCTCCATCCGCTCCAGTATCACCTTTAGCACCAGTATCTCCTTTCTCTCCTTGATCTCCCTTTGCTCCAGTTAGGCCAGTAGCTCCAGTAGCACCAGTGTCACCCTTGTCACCTTTTAAACCTTGTTCACCCGTTGCACCAGTATCTCCTTTGACGCCCTGGTCGCCTTTGGCTCCAGTTGCTCCAGTTGCTCCAGTTGAACCAGTGGCTCCAGTGGAACCAGTTTCACCTTGTATTCCCTGTGCTCCAGTAGAACCAGTAGCACC
>NZ_JALKBD010000137.1 GCF_023015905.1 Arenibacter sp. F20364
AATCGAGTGGATGGCTCCGCCATCTAATGACGGAGTGCACCCCTCACACCACCGTACGTACGGGTCTCGTATACGGCGGTTCGATAATGAAACTTAACGTTTGTAGTATTCCAATAAACTAACATAACCTTTCCTCTTTAACCGTTTTACGGTGATCGTAGTTCGCAGTATTGGGCTTTGGGCTACAGCCCATCCCCCCATTCTGGTACGGCTCCAAGCATAGGCTTGGTCTTGGTCAATGCCCAGACGGATCAGGTTTTTCCGTTTCCGTTCGAGTTTCTTCCACTGATGCCAAATACAATACCGCAGTCGGTTGCGCAGCCATTCCTCCAACTTCTTGAGCTTGGCCTGAATGGATGCCGGCTTAAAGTAATTAATCCACCCTCGTACCAACAGATTGATGCGTGAAATACGTTCTTCAAAACTGGCGGGTATCGTCTTTTTGGTAAGGTATTTAAGCTTTGCTTTGAATTCCTTCCATTTGGACGGTTTTACCACGAGTTGATATTTCCCTTTCTCTCCTTTCTTGTAGGTCGGTACAAAACCAAACCCTAATACTTGAAAATCCAAAGGTTTGCGTATGCCGCTTTTCTTTCTATTTATTGGCAATCGGAGCTTGTCGCGCAGAAACTTGTAGATACTGTT
>NZ_JALKBD010000138.1 GCF_023015905.1 Arenibacter sp. F20364
AAAACTAAATTTCAAAATGACAAAGAACGAAATAGGCTTAATGGGCCAAATTTATTTAATTTTTAAAACGTCCCAATTTTAATGGGACACTAGTGGTTCGGATTTTTAAATCGCTGGAACGACACTATGGGCACTTCCTTGGAGGGTGGTGCAATTGAGAGTGCAGAACAGTATTTGGAAAAATATGGCTGGGAGAGGGGCAAACACGTTTAGCGAAAATACTTTCTGTTGCAATGTAGGAGCCGTCCAATAAAATTCAACTTGTTTTTTGGGAAGTTCGTTATTCCATAATTTCATTACAGATTTGGGGAAAAATAAAAAGGCAGAGCATAGCTCTACCTTTTTCCCCAAATCTTACCATGAACTTAACCTACTTATGCTATGGTCCTCCAAAAGTATAGTAATCAAGGCCGGCGGGAAAAGGTTTTAGATGAATGTCTCTTTAATAAGTTGAAATACTTCTTATCCGACGAACAGTGGTAAATATTGGATGTAATACAAGAGGGTTCACGGATCAAGAACAAAACTTGGGTCTGAAGTGAATAATTTATTTCTTTGCACTTTAAATTTAAGGGATGGACAAAGGAACCGATTTATCGTTATT
>NZ_JALKBD010000013.1 GCF_023015905.1 Arenibacter sp. F20364
TTGCTTGTGCAGCTACTCCGATAAAAAGAACAAAAATTAAAGTAAAAAGCGTTTTCATGATGCGTTGTTTTGTTATGTAAATTTAACGCCACATGTAGCCCTGTATAGGTCACAATTCGTTTAAACCCCCTTATTTTTCGGTATCTGACAAATCTCCCGATAAAGTGCAACAAATGCTCGATGAGTGAAAACCGGGCTTCAAAACGCTTATCGATGATACAGGTATTTAATCGGTAATTCTTACACAATTTTAAGACCAACCAATTACATTCAATCAAATTTTGTAGTAATAATCCTAATAATATATAAATGTGCCTGGACAAGCAATTCCGATTAACGCCATTCTTATAATATACGTACATGGCAAGGGGTAGGTGAATTCGTAATAAAGAGCACTAATCCAAAAATCCTATCTTTTTGGCGGGGTTGCTTCCACATTCACATTTAAAGGGGCCTAGAGGTTTTGAAAAATGTATTTCAAGAATAAAAATGATATTTTAAAACTTTTAACCTACAATTCCGTAAGTAATATTGAAATTTAAACACTAATTCATAAAATAATATCCAAAAGCTGGTTTAGCAAAACTGAAGTACCTTTATTAGGGCAAGATTTTTGTAGAGATATTTTAGCGGAACCACCTTTGCTGGACCAACAAAAAAATTGAGCACAGTAACATTAAGAAATTTAACTATGAAACTATTACAGATTACACTACTTACCACTTTGGCGTTTAGCACAATTAGCTGTCAATCCAAGACCAAAGGGGAACAAAAGCATGAAACAATGGCCGAGTTAACGGCAAATGAGCTTCAACAATATGAAACAGCCTATTTTGCCAGTGGTTGTTTTTGGTGTGTGGAGGCCGTTTTTGAAAGTGTTAAAGGAGTAAAGGAAGTGGTCTCCGGTTATTCGGGGGGCAAGGAAAAAAATCCTACTTATGAGGACGTTGGATACGGCAGAACTACCCATGCCGAAGCTGTTGAAGTGTATTACGACCCTAAAGTAATTTCTTTTGAGACCTTGGTAAAGGTGTTTTTTGGTTCACATGACCCTACTACTTTAAATAGACAGGGGCCGGACAAGGGTGCCCAATATAGATCAATTGCCTTCTATAAGAACGAAACTGAAAAGAATATAATTAACGACTACATAGCCCAACTGAAGAAAGAAAAAGTCTATTCAGCACCTATAGTCACGGAGGTGAAAGCCTTTAATATTTTTTATGACGCCGAAGACTATCACCAGGATTATGAAAAAAACAATCCCAACAATTCCTATATCAGAAACGTTTCCGTACCTCGGTTAAAACGATTTCAGGCTAAATTTCCCGAATTACTAAAGGATCAGGCTCATTAATTTAGACCCTTATGAAAGTTGTAAACCAATTCTCTGAGGTTTCACCTTATATTGACCAACGAGAATAGACAAAATTCGGATTTTATAAATTAGGCCGACAGCGATATGCTAGTCGGCTTTTTTTTGGTCGTTTTTTAATGTAACAATTGGCCTAAATTTAGTGTGTTAAAGGGATAATTAATCACTTTTTTTATACCTTTCAAGCTCACACATAAAAAATAAGTTTAGAATAATGAAATTACGATCAAAAATCTCTTCTACCCTTCTCGCCTCTGTTGTGCTGGCAACCATGGTCATAGGCTGCGAAGGAACGGAAAAGGACAACACCCCATGGGTGAATTTATTTGATGGCGAAACCTTGAACGGCTGGAACCAAAAAGGTGGCGTGGCCAAGTATGACGTTGTTGATGGCACTATTGTTGGGACTACTGTTCACAACACTCCCAACTCCTTTATGACCACCGACGAAATGTATGGGGATTTTATTCTGGAATTGGAATACAAAGTTGATCCGTCGATGAATTCAGGGATACAGATAAGAAGTAATAGCCTACCTACGTATATGGATGGTCGGGTTCATGGATACCAAGTAGAAATAGATCCTTCGGAAAGGGCCTGGAGTGCCGGTATCTATGATGAAGGTAGAAGAGGGTGGTTAAACCCTTTGGAGGGTAACCCTAAGGCTCAACAGGCCTTTAAACAAAACGATTGGAATCATTATAGGATCGAGGCCATTGGTGATACCATAAAAACTTGGATAAACGATGTACCGGCCTCCTATTTGATCGACGATAAAACGGCGAGTGGCTTTATAGCATTGCAGGTACACGGTATAGGGAAAGATAAAAAAGAGGGCACCTCCATAGTTTGGAAAAATGTTAAGATACTTACTGACAACTTGGATACCTATTCCAGAAAGTCTCCTTTGACCCCTATAAACACCAAGAACAAATTAACCGTGGGGGAAGAAAAGGACGGCTGGAAATTATTATGGGACGGAGAAACTACCAAAGGTTGGAGAGGTGCCCGCTTGGATGATTTTCCAGAAATAGGCTGGGAAATTAAAGACGGCCTGCTTACCGTATTGGCTTCTGGAGGGGAAGAATCTGCAGCTGGTGGCGATATAGTAACCACAGACCTATATGGAGATTTTGAATTAAAAGTCGATTTCAAACTTACCGAAGGGGGCAATAGCGGCATAAAATATTACGTAAATACCGACATTAACAAAGGACCAGGTTCGTCCATCGGTCTGGAGTATCAAATTCTGGACGATGCCCGCCACCCAGATGCCAAATTGGGCAATCACGATGGTAGTAGAACAGTAGCTTCCCTATATGACCTGATCCAAGCCGACTTGGACAAACCAATTAATCCTATTGGGGAATGGAATACAGCCCATATCAAATCAATTGACAACCACGTTGAACATTGGTTAAATGGGACCAAAGTTTTGGAATATGAAAGAAGAAGTGAAGACTATAGGAAATTGGTGTCAGAAAGTAAATACGTAAAATGGCCCAACTTTGGTGAAGCTGAGGAAGGGCACATCCTGCTGCAAGATCATGGGGATAGGGTATCTTTTAAAAACATCAAAATAAAAAGTATAAACAAAAGCGAATAAATGAAAACGAGAAGAGATTTTATCAAAAAAACGGCAGCTGGAGGTGCCGCCCTTAGCTTGGGCGGATTGGTGATGCCGAGCATGGGTTACAGTAACATTCTAGGAGCCAACGACAAAATAAATGTTGCGGTAATTGGGGTAAGAAGTAGGGCTAAGGCCCACTTCGTGGCCATTAACCAGGATCCCAATGCCAAAGTTCTTTATAGTTGTGATGTAGACGACAAAATTCTGGAAGAACACAATGTTTGGTGCAAGAAAAACATCGGTTATGTCCCTAAAGTAGAAAAAGACTTTAGAAAAGTGTTGGAGGACAAAAAAGTAGATGCCGTGTTCATTGCTACACCGGAACACTGGCATGCCCCTATGGCCATCATGGCCTTACAAGCAGGGAAACACGTTTATGTTGAAAAGCCATGTAGCCACAATCCCCACGAAAATGAGCTCTTGGTTGCCGCCCAAAAGAAATATGGCCTAAAGGTACAAATGGGAAACCAACAGCGTTCCGCCCAAAGTTCCGCATTGGCCGTTAAAGAAATCCGTGAAGGAATTATTGGGGAAGTCTACAAAGGTGAGGCCTATTATTCCAGCAATAGGGGTTCTATTGGAATTGGGAATAAAATAGAGGTCCCCAATACCTTGGACTGGGATCTATGGCAGGGACCGGCCCCTAGGGAAGATTACCGAGACAATATTCACCCCTATAACTGGCATTGGTTCCGTACGTGGGGAACAGGAGAAATACACAACAATGGTACCCATGAAATTGATATATGCCGTTGGGCCCTAGGGGTAGACCTTCCTGAAAGTGTAACCTCATTTGGCGGTAAATATACCTTTAAGGATGATTGGGAGTTTGTGGACAACCAACAAGTGACCTATAAATATGCAGATGATAAATTTATTACCTGGACAGGTCATAGCCGTGGACTTATTAAACCGGATCAACCTGGCAGGGGAATTACCATTTATGGTAGCAAGGGAATGATAACCCTTAGCCGAAACGATTACAATCTTTATAATTTGGATGGCAGCCTGATCAAAAAAGTGGAAGAAGGGGTTGAAAGTGAAACCACCAATACCGTGGGTATGGGCGGCCTGGATGTAAACCACATCCATAATTTCTTCAGTGCCATTCGTCAGGACACTTCCCTGAATTCCGATATCAATGATGCCAGCATTTCCACCATGCTCTGTCATTTAGGAAATATTGCACAAAATGTAGGAAGGACCATCCACATCAACCCTACCACTGGTAAGGTCAAAGATGATGATGAAGCCATGTCTTACTGGAAAAGGGAATACCAAAATGGCTGGGAGCCAAAATTGTAATTCTTAGTTTTCAATTGTAAAAAGCGGGGGATTTTCTATCGAAAATCCCCCGCTTTTATTTAATTAAAGTTGGTTGCGATTACTGCAGCACCACATCTGTAAACTTGGAATTAATAATGATAGACTTGCCACTAGTCTTGTTCATATAATATCCCTTGTTTAAGGTATTATACCCGTTTTTTGTTTTTGAGAGTTTAAGTTCTTTTGGGTAGACCAATTCTGAATTGCTACCATTTACCGCAATATTAAAGGCTGTTTTTGGCAATACACACCTAAATTCTGCATTTTGAAGGTTAATATCCAAATCGGTAAAATCTTTGGAAATAGAATTGATGGACAAAGGGCCGAAATTATTTCTTATATACGCCTTCTGCAATAGATTATCAATGGTTATATCCGAAAAAGTGGCATTAAGGGTAAGGTTTTCAGCTTCCTTAATATTTACCTTGTCCGAGTAATCCGCCTTTAATTGACCATAGTTCCATTTTTGTACACTAACTGGCGAATAGGAAGCATCTATATACGTCTTGTCGCCTTCAATGGTTGTGGCCAACAAAGTGGAGTAGGATAATGTAGCATTAAGATTCTTGGTATTCTCTGCCAGAATAACTTCTCCGTGCCTTACATTCATTTTTATTTTGGTGCCTTTTGGCAATTTTATCTTAATGGTTTTCTTCACCTTTAAATTTTTATCCCCGCCTTTTTTTACCGAATAAAAAACATTGGGTGCGTTGTACTCCCTTTCTTCCATAACAATGAATTCTCTTTTGCCCCCATTGGTAGTATCGATCTCTATGGTAATAGTCCCATTGTCGTTTCTTATATTCATAGCCCTTTGATTATTCTCCATGGCTTTGGACTTTTGTTCTTCTGCTTTCTCCTGAATTTCGATTCTTTGCCTTTGCACTTCTTCCAATTTTTCCATTCGCTCTTGGTGTGCACGCTCCCTATTCTTTTCCATCTCGCTCCTTCTTTTATCGATTTCCTCCCGCTTCAACTCCATCCGTTTACTCCATTCCTCCATCTTTTCCTGATAATCCTTTCCAAATCCCTTATCAAATTCCTTCTTCCATTCTTTTAAATAGGCCTCCCCATCCTTTTTATAGGCCTCATAATCAAATGGCTGCATATTCATTGGAGGTAAGGGCGGCATTTCCAGCATTTCCGGCAATTCCACCAAAGGAGTAATATTATATGCTTCCCCTACCCCATTAAATTGATGTAGAAAATCAATATCATAATCTTCGGTATTGAAAGTGGTGAATTCCTGGTGGCCCAAAGCTGTACTTACAGTTATCTTTTTACTGTTTCCTATAATCTTTATAGGTTCCTTTTTAAAATAGTCTACTGCTTCCGCGTCGGAAACATCTTCCAATTCCACCAACGTTAGGATATCCACTTGGTTCTTGTTCCAAGTTTCAAATTCTATATCGGCATAACTGGTATTTACCTCCAGAACCACATCTGCGGAGACATTAAAATTTTCATGGAAAGTCTTTGTTTTTTTTTGCGCCCAAATAATATTGGTGCCCGCCATTAACATTATCGTTGCGATAAGCCCTATTGTTTTATATATATTTTTCATCTGTACATTTATATTTTTTCTTTTGCAGCGTTTCCTTTTCTCAAATACTCGTGAAGGAGTTATCATTATCGGCCTCCGTAACTTGGATTTGTAATTCCTTTAACTTGTCCCTTAATTTGTGCAACAGTTGTAGTCTCAATTGCAAGTTCTTTATCAAGGCAGTTATGGTTTGGTCATTTGGACCAATTTCATTTAATTCGGTATTCAACTTTTTATATTCCACATTCAATTCTTCCAATCGTTCCATAAAACTATCTATCAAGGCCTTGTTCCTATCTGATATCTCCAATTGGGACAACTCCAAATTTATACTTACCATATAATAATCTTCCACCTTTTTTAAATCAGGGGAAAGATCGCCAAGGGAAATTCCTTCCTGTTTAGGCATTGAGGTACCTTTTTCCACGACCGTTGTCTTTATGGGCTCTGGATCATTATCATTCATAAAAATGTAAGTCCCTAAACCAATTAGAACTATTAGTGAGGCAGCAATTTTAAAGATTGGGAAAGCTGGCTTTTTAGTAACCGGTAGTTCCAGTTCCAATCTTTTTAAAAAACGCTGCTCATGGCCAACCTTCATTGATTCTGTAATTTCAGAACCGGAATCCTTGAACATTTCTCTAAGATCTTGCGACATACTTACTCCTTTTTAATATTTCCTTTAACTGTCCTTTACCTCTTAATAATCTTGTTCTGCAAGTACTGGAAGTAATATCCAGTATTTCAGATATTTCATTGTGATCGTACCCCTCCACCAGAAACAACTGCAGTACATATCTATATTTTTCGGGCAATCCTGCTATGGCCTGGGCTACCTCGTGTACAGTAACCGTCTCCTCTACTGTCCAGTCCTCATCCTCCACAATATGCATGTACCCTTCATTTAATTCCACTGTCTTAAGTTGCTTTGATTTTAAAAAATCGAGACTTTTGTTTACCACTATCTTTTTTAACCAAGCCCCAAAAGTTACCTCTCCCCTGTATTGGCTTATTTTTTGAAATGCCTTTATAAACGCCTCCTGAACTATATCTTCCGCATCATCCTCATTTTTTAAAAACCGCATGGCAACACAGAACATGCCCTGACAATACTGATTGTACAGTGTTAATTGCGCTTTGCGATCGTTACGTTTACATTGTTCTACAATATCAATCTGAAACATTTTGGCCCGTTTCTTTTGTTGATGGGAGGGTTTGGTTACATTTAAAACATTTCCGACATATCCCAATTACCTAAAGGACGACGGAATGATTGTAATGTTGCAAAAAAGATTATTTTTATCTTAAATCTTTAAAAAAAACACATTGAATCAAGTTACAATAAAAAATGATTTCATTACGCTGACCGTATTGGACTATGGAGCCATCATCCAAAAGTTGATATTAAAAAATAAGGAAGGACGGGACACCAATGTGGTGGTCGGATTGGAGGAACCTGAAAAATATCTATCGGACAACAAATCCTTGGGAGCCTGTATTGGCAGATATGCCGGTAGAATATCAAAAAGTGGTTTTCAAATCAACAATGTCCGCTATCCTATTTTTTCAAAGGATGGGGTTCACCTTCACGGTGGACAACAGGGGTTTGGAAAAAGATATTGGACCATAGACCAAGTCCATGATGGGAAAGATCCGTTTGTAAGACTAAGCTATTTAAGTAAGGATTTGGAAGAAGGTTATCCTGGAAACCTAAAATCTACCGTAACCTATAAGCTGGTAGGTGCTTCCCTATTCATCGTCCATGAGGCAGTAACAGATAAGGCCACTCCGGTAAACCTGACCAACCACTCTTATTTTAATTTGGATGGGGCGGACAAAATAGACCAACACTACTTAAGATTGGCATGCAGCGAATACTTGGAAACCGACGCAAAACTTCTTCCAACCGGTAAAATAGTCTCCGTAAAAAATTCCAAATACGATTTTCTGCAAATGAAAAAGATTGGAGAAGTTCGTCTGGACACCCCATTTGTACTGGATTCCGGTTCCAAGGAAAATACGATGCTGGTATCGGAAAAATCAGGGCTTACCATGGAGGTCATTACCAACCAACCTGGAATTGTGGTATATACTCCCCTTGCCTTTGGGGCTATTTGTTTTGAAACACAAAATTTCCCTGACGCTCCCAACCAGCACCAATTTCCCAATAGTATTTTGCAGCCAGGAGAAACCTACCACAATGAGACAGAGTTTAAGTTTGGTTTCGTAAATTAGAACAGTTTTTAACAGTAAAATCGGAGGATATGAAATTTCTTAAATGGTTTTTGGCAGTTGTTGTCGTTCTAATTTTGGCCTTCTTCTTTTTCGGACGACCCTATTTAATGGAGCAGACCAAAAAGAATAGTCCAGAGAAAACAGCCACCTATAATCAAAATGGAATGGACCTAAACATAAAATACAGCAGTCCCTTTAAAAAGGACCGTGTTATTTTTGGTGAATTGGTACCCTATGATGTGGTTTGGAGAACTGGGGCCAATGAACCTACCACATTTACTTCGGCCACCAATATTACCATAGGGGGCAAAAGTTTGGCTTCCGGAAGTTATGCCCTTTGGACAATACCCGGCAAGGAAAACTGGAGCATTATCCTTAACAGTGAAATTCCTGAATGGGGAGTAACTATTTTAAGTGGTGGAAAAAAAACAACCAGAAACCCCGAAACCGATGTACTTCAAGTAACCGTCCCTGTACAGCAATTATCACAACCCTTAGAGAGTCTTTCCATAGATTTCGAAGAAAATGAACAGCTTTACCTAAGTATTGCCTGGGATAAAACCAAGGTTAGCGTTCCCATAAATGATTAAATTTGGCAACCAAGAAAAACACTGACGGAAATGGTAATTCTAAAATAAAATCTTTTAGAAAAAAAAATCCGTCCGTAGCGGAATTGGTCCAAGGTATTTTAAAGGGGGATATAGCAAACTTGGCCAGGGCCATTACCTTGGTGGAAAGTACGAACATTGAACATTATCAAAAATCCAATGAAATAATAGACCATTGTCTGCCTCATAGTGGCAAAAGTATACGAATAGGCATAACCGGAGTTCCTGGGGTCGGCAAAAGTACCTTCATTGAAACCTTTGGATCCTTCCTCACTGCCCAAGAAAAAAAAGTAGCTGTACTAGCAGTAGATCCGTCCAGTACAATAAGTAAGGGAAGTATTTTGGGGGACAAGACCCGTATGCAAGAATTGGTCAAGGATAAGAATGCCTACATTAGGCCGTCCCCTACCGGTCATTCTTTGGGCGGTGTTGCCAGAAAAACGCGAGAAACTATTATCCTCTGTGAAGCCGCCGGCTTCGATACCATTTTAGTGGAAACAGTTGGGGTAGGTCAAAGTGAAACGGCAGTTCATGGGATGGTAGATTTCTTTTTATTATTGAAATTGGCCGGGGCTGGAGATGAATTACAGGGCATTAAAAGGGGTATAATGGAAATGGCAGATGCCATAGTTATCAACAAAGCGGACGGCAACAACATTGAACAGGCCAACTTGGCCAAAATTGAATTTACTAAAGCCCTACACCTATTTCCTCCAAAAGATAATGGTTGGACCCCTGAAGTTCTTAGCTGTTCCGCTATTCAGAAAACGGGAATATCGGAAATATGGGACCTTATCAAAGCTTATATTAACAATACCCCGGGCAACGACCGCATTATCGCAAAAAGAAGAATACAAAACAAATATTGGCTACTTCAGACCATTGAAGACCAACTTAAGCAACAATTTTATCAAAACCCATACATAAAAACCCATCTGGACATTAAAATTAAATTGGTTGTAGATGGTAAAATTTCCCCGTTTAGGGCCGCCGAAGAATTGTTGGCACTGGCCAAGACACAATGATCCATCCTTTTGCAGGATGGTTCCATTGGGATTATACAAAATGAAAATTCTGTACACGGAGATAATTTATCATGATCTGATTCTAACTATACCTCCAAAATAAGATGAAGGGTACAATGACCAATAGGTTAACAAAGATGATTATCTTTGGCCCTAAATTTAATTTGAAAGCGCTTATCCCGGTACATAATGAAATACGAATTCACCATAATTATTCCTGTCTACAATGAAGAAGATAATTTGGAACGTGTTGAAAAGGAACTTAAGGACTACTTGTCCATTTGTACGAAAAAGGCGAAAGTATTATTCGTAAACGACGGTTCAAAAGATAAGAGCCAGCAATTGATCGAAAGCATTTGTCAAAGAAACGAGGCCTTTGGCTTTTTGAAATTTGCACAAAACAGAGGCTTGAGCGCAGCGCTTAAAGCTGGCTTTGACTATGTGGATACTCCTTTGTTGGGTTATATAGATTCTGACCTTCAAACCTCCCCAGAGGATTTTAACCTGCTCTTGGAACATATAGATCAATACGATCTTGTAACCGGGTTTAGGGCGGACAGAAAAGATTCTTTCGTAAAAAATGCTTCCTCTACAATAGCCAATGGCATACGCCGCGCTTTTACGCATGACGGAATGGACGATACAGGCTGTCCGTTGAAGGTAATAAAAACCGATTTCGCCAAAAGAATTCCAATGTTCAAGGGCCTACATCGATTTTTACCCGCCATGATCCTACTGCAAAATGGAACCATTGTCCAAATTCCCATCCGCCATTTTCCGCGGCTGGCAGGAACTGCTAAGTTTGGCCTTTGGAACAGGTTATTGGGACCTCTAATGGAT
Source organism: Arenibacter sp. F20364 (assembly GCF_023015905.1). Lineage (GTDB taxonomy): Bacteria > Bacteroidota > Bacteroidia > Flavobacteriales > Flavobacteriaceae > Arenibacter. Next base: position 10,583 of record NZ_JALKBD010000013.1, read on the forward strand.
TGTTTTGCCTATTTATGGATGAAGAAAAAATATATTAACTACCAAGTGGATAAAAGAGGGTAAATGGCAGATTGGATGGTTTATGCTATTGGCTTTATTGCCCAAATTCTATTTTCCAGTAGAATGTTGGTGCAATGGGTAATTTCGGAAAAAAACAAAAAAGTACTTACCCCTAGACTTTTCTGGCAATTAAGTTTACTGGCTTCCTTTCTATTGTTCGTATACGGATGGCTACGTGATGATTTTGCCATTATGTTGGGACAGGCTATTACCTATTTTATTTATATCCGCAATATTCAATTACAAGGTGAATGGACCAAATTACCCAAGGCCTTCAGGGCATTTCTATGGATATTCCCAGTAATCATCATTATTTATGGATACAATAACAATACCTACGACCTCAAGCAATTTTTTAGTGAGGACAACATTCCTATCTGGTTACTGTTGTTGGGGAGCATAGCCCAAGTTATTTTCACCTTTCGATTTGTCTATCAATGGATATATTCCGAGAAAAAGAAGACCTCCAGTCTTCCCTTCGGTTTTTGGTTACTAAGTTTAATCGGGGCCTCCTTAATTCTTACCTATGCTATTTTTAGACGGGACCCCGTCCTTTTCGCTGGTCATAGTTTAGGTCTCATCGTTTATTTGAGAAATTTATTTATCCTTAAAAATGAAGTTCATGACGTGGTTGAAAAATAATCCTATCGCCTTGATCTTGCTGGCGGGAATCTCCATTTTTCTATTTCATTTAAACGTTATTCCCGTTACCATCATGGAAGCTAGAAATTTCATAACCGCGAGGGAAATGATTTCGGACGGAAATTGGTTGCTAACTACTATGAACGACCTTCCTAGATATGAGAAACCCCCCTTACCAAGTTGGATCACCGCTATTTTTGGATTTATTTTTGGTGTGGAAAATGTGGCCACACTTCGATTACCAACAATGTTGATGGCCATTGTTTTAGGGTATGTGGGATATGCCTTCTCCTTAAAAATATTGGGCAATAAATTACATGCACTAATAAATGCCCTTATTCTATTAAGTTCGTTCTATATCATCGCAATTACTGTTGAAGCACCATGGGATATATACACCCACGGATTTATGTTAACGGCCATTTATTTTTTATATAGTTTTTTTAGCCTACCAGACCACAAATGGAAGAACAGTATACTAGCCGGAGTCTTTATAGGCCTATCCTTTATGAGTAAAGGACCAGTGTCCCTATATGGCCTTCTATTGCCTTTTCTTTTGGCCTATGGTTTTGTATATACCTATAAGGACTTTGGTGTAAACAGGAAATATATCTCCTTGCTAGTTATGATACTCTTGGCTCTGGTTGTTGGTGTATGGTGGTTCCTATACGTTCGCCTTGCCGATCCCAATGCTTTTATGGCCATCACTAAAAAAGAAACAGCCAATTGGTCCAGCTACAATGTGCGACCCTTTTATTATTATTGGAGCTTTTTTGTACAAAGCGGAATATGGACCATTCCAGCTTTAATAGGCCTTTTATATCCCTATCTTAAAAATAAGGTAAGTGACAAAAAAGCATACCTATTTACCTTTTTATGGACTATTTTTTCGGTAATTTTGCTTTCCATCATCCCGGAAAAAAAAGCCAGATATCTTGTTCCCGTATTAATTCCACTCGCTTTCAACACAGGGTTTTATGCGGAGTACATCATTGGAAATTTTAAGAGCCAGCTATCCCAAAAGGAAAAAATACCCGTGTATTTACATTTTGGATTGATCGGACTAGTAGGAATTTCGTTTCCTTTGGTCGCTTACTTGCTATTAAAGGATGGCCTGCAACCTTTCTGGGCTTATTATGCCTTATCGTCCTTAGCACTCCTTGCCATAGGTGTTTTAATTATTATTCAGCTAAAAAAGAATAAACTTTTTAACTGTTTTTTATTGACCGTTTTATTAATAGGTGCTATTAAAACCCTGGCAATGCCTTTGGCCGGAGCCATGGACAAAAATTCCAAGTATAAAAGTATTTCTCTATTAAAGGAGACTATGCAAAAAGAGGGAATAAAAACCTATTGCTTTGGGGAAATTGCCCCTGAAATGATCTGGGACTATGGCTCATCGATTCCCGTGCTTAAAGGGGAGGATGAAATATTGATTCCGGATGGGGAAAAATATGCCGTTTTGGTAGTTCCGCAAGATGAATCTGAATTTAAACGTATATTTGACCCCGAATATAACTATACCTTAAAGACCGTATACGACCTCAACTATAACGCGGATCCAGGAACCAGAGGATATAAGAACCGTTTGACAAGTAATTTATATATAGTACAAAAACGATGATGAGCATCTTAACTAAAATTGAAAAAATAGGGTACAGTATTTTATTGGCAATTGTCTTGTTTGGTCTTTATTTGGGCCTAAGCGACGATATATATTTTGATGTTAACTATGCCCAAGAGGATGGTCCCGTAGAATGGGGAACAGCCATTATGCTACTCGGAATATGCATCCTTTCGCTCTACCATTTATTAAGGTTGTGGGGCACAAAAAAAATATTATGGAAACTGGGGACTTCCATTTTCGTAGTCTTGTTCCTTTTTGCTGCTGGGGAAGAAATTTCATGGGGTCAACGAATTTTCGGGGTGGAATCAAGCGAATTTTTTATCGAGAACAATGCCCAAGGGGAAACCAATTTACACAATCTGATGGTGGGCGAAACGAAAATAAACAAAATCATCTTCAGCCAGTTATTGTTTCTGGTGATGTTTCTTTATCTATTAGTTACCCCTATACTCTATAGAAAATTTGGTTGGTTTAAGGATTTGGCCAACAATTTTGCCGTACCCATTGTAAAATGGCATCATACCATCGCCTTTTTAGTGGTTACCATATTTGTTGCACTTAATCCTGCTAGCCGTACATGGGAAGTGTACGAACTGGCATTTGGAGCTATCTTTTTCTTGATTTTTATGGGCCCACTGAACAAAGAAATTTTTGAACGGGAATAATCCAAATAAGACAGGGCATTAAGTTTCTAAGTAGCCAAAAATAGATCAACGATCGTATTTGGCAACCGCCTTTAGAAAGAGCTGAAGAAATAATCCACCCAAAAATGTTCCAATAATCATTCCCGTTAGCACATCCAACGGAAAATGTACCCCTATATATATTCTGCTATAGGCGACAACTGAAGCCCAAACCATTAGAAAAGCTCCCAAATATTTATAATTTGTGCGTAATAAGGTGGTAAAGAAAATGGCTACAGCAAAAGAATTGGCGGCATGGGCAGAGAAATAGCCAAATTTTCCGCCACAGGAACTTTTCACCAAACGCATCAACCCATTTAACTCAGGATCATGACAGGGCCTCAATCGCTGCACGCCATATTTAAAAAAATTGGCCAATTGATCTGTAACCAAAATAAGTACCGCAATAGCCACGAGCGTCAATAAAAGACGTTTTAGACCGAAGGCCTTATAGGTAAGAAAGGCCAAAAAGACATAAAGGGGAATTGAACTCCATTTATTGGTCATAAAAAGCCAAAAACCGTCCCACCGGGCGGTACCCAAGTTATTGAGGAACAGAAACAGCTCCTTGTCGTATTGTATCAATTGTTCCAACATACCCTACTCGTCGTAGCGAGAAATTTCCCGGTCATAAAAGGCTGTAGCTTGTTCAATTAAACCCTCGGCTTCGGCTTCCAGATCCTTTTCGTCCTCTTGGGTAAAATCTTCCAACCATTCTACCTCGTCGTCCTCCAGATTTATAATAAACCTAGGGTATTCGGTATGTACCACGAAAATCGCCGTTGGATAATCCGTATTGTCGCCTAATAAAAATTTCGGGAATTCCATAAAATAACCTTTTATATAATTAGTCGGTACCTCCAAATTCCTTCCGTTAGGGTAGATAACGACTTGCCTTTATATTAATCTATCTCCTGCAATAACTTTTGGGCAATTAGTTTCTTGGTCAAATAATTAAATCGAATATACAACATTAAAGCGGATGCCGTAAGTCCGGCCAATAAGCCGATCCATATACCGGTACTCTCCAAAGGAGTATATAATCCCAGATAAAAACTAATGGGAAAGCCTATTACCCAATAAGCTATAAAAGTAATAATAGTCGGAATCTTTACATCCTGAAGCCCCCTTAAAGCACCTAGGACAACCACCTGCAAGCCATCGGAAATTTGAAATACGGCAGCAACCAATATTAGTTCCGCTGCAATCTTGATTACTTCTGTATTGTCCCCAAAATTGGTGGCATCACCAAGGTCCAAATAAATCGTTGGAAGAAAATCGTTTAGAACAACAAAACAAACTGCAAATATGACTTCCAATATTAGAGTGAGCAGAAAAATAGATTGCGCAATACGCCTTAATTCCTTAAAATCTGTCAATCCCTTTTGATTTCCAACCCGTATCATTGCTGCAACACCTAGGCCCATTCCCACCATAAATGTCATACTACTGAGATTTAAGGCAATCTGGTTGGCCGCTTGGGAATTCTTGCCCAGAACACCACTCACCCAAACGGCTGCAGTGAAAATGGCCACTTCAAAGAACATTTGTAAAGCCGAAGGAAATCCGAGGTCAATGATTTTCTTCATGACCTTTTTCTCTATCTTTCTAAAGTTGAATCCAGTTACATAATCGTGAAATTTCTTTTTGTTTTTGAGCAGTACCCAAAGAAAGATCACCATAATAATACGGGAAACCAAGGTCCCTACCGCAGCTCCTACGATACCCATTTTAGGAAACCCCCAGGAACCAAAAATAAGGAGGTAATTCAACAGAATGTTCACAAAATTGGCAATGACAGTCGCATACATGGGGTACTTAGTCTGGGACAGGCCCTCTGAAAATTGTTTAAACGCTTGGAAAACAATTAGGGGAACCAAAGAAAATGCCACCAAATCCAAATAAGGCATGGCCAATTCTACCACCTCTGGAGGTTGCTTCATAAGATACATGAGCGGCTTGGCCAACAATATTATACCAAACAGTGAAAATCCCAATACTGTGCACAACAACAGGCCATGCTTTAAAGCGCTTTTTCCATCACCAACATTTCCTGCCCCATCGGCCTCTGCAACCAAAGGTGTAATGGCAGTTGAAAATCCTATCCCCAAGGACATGGCTATAAATACAAAACTGTTCCCCAAGGAGACCGCTGCCAATTCTGCCGTACCCAATTGACCCACCATAATATTGTCGGCAAACTGTACAAAGGAATGCCCCAGCATTCCTAGGATTACGGGAAAAGAAAGGGACAGGTTATATCTGAACTCCTTTGTGTATTTCTGTAACAAAACGTTTTAATTAGAGGGTCAAATATAAGGGTTAGCTTTGGTTTTTAAACAATGGATTTTTTATTAATTAATGCAGTCGCTTTTACGCTAAAAAAGTACCTATACCATACAATTCGTTCTCGGCAAAAAATTGTAATAGGATATTGCCAATATCAAGAAACAAGCATTTTGTAATGAAGTTCGTTATTTCGTTTTTAACGCATTTCCAGTGTGCACGAAAAGTATTTTAAATTGCAAAAATAATATATTACCTTTAAAAGATTATAAAAATTAGGAGCCAAGAGGGCATATTGCTAGGTATTTATTGCAATTTATTATAGAGATTTACAACCTATCCTATCGCATTTGTTTAGCGACCTTGATCAACTTTAGAAAATTCAATAAATGGATAGACTTGAAAGGTCCACAAAAAAAAGATATCTCATCTTTATTGCCAGTATACTTCTGATACTAATTTTAGCTGTTATCGTTTTCCAAAAGAGGATCGACCTTATAACTTCGGATGTAAGTTTAATCAATATCGCAGGAAAGCAACGTATGCTGAGCCAGCGTATCTCCAAGCACGTTTTTACCTTGAACCAGGATCAGGGTATTATGGCCAACAAGGTTTATCTTGATAGCCTAAGGGCTTTAACCTCGGAATGGGAGAGCAATGAGAAATCCCTCATTTTGGTCAACCAACAACGAAGGGATTCGGAAAGAATAGATTCCTTGTTCACTGCTGCACGTCCCAAGACCACAAAATTATTGGATGCTGCCCTTCAGATCCTGAACAACCCCAATAATCCGGAGGTACTGCAAACCAGTGCCAATACCATTAGGGAGTTGGAATCATCCGTCTTAACGAGCACAGACCAAATTGTGTCGGAATATCAATTCCATGCAGAGAAAAATCTCATCAACCTTGACATATTAACTTATTTTCTTGCAATAATTGTTGCGCTGGTAATCATTGGTCAATTTACCCTTATCTTATTACCGCTAATAAAAAATCTTAAGAATAAATCCCAATCCCTACTGCTTGCCAATGAGGAATTGGCCAATTCCAACAAGGGGATTCAAAAAAAAATGGAGCAGGTGAATGCCTTACAGGCCGATCTAAGGATAAGAGAGGAACACAACAAAATATTTATAGACCAAGCTCCTAATGCCATGGCCATGTTCGACAACGACATGAGGTTCCTTGCGGCATCAGATCGATGGAGGAGTGATTATCAGCTTACGGACAAACAAATTATCGGCAAATCACTATACGAGATTTTTCCAGACATTGAGGATAAATGGAAAAAGGTGCACAAAAATTGTCTGGCAGGGGCTGTTCATCATGAAGATGAGACCGAGCATAGTTGGCCAGATGGTCGTGTTCAATGGCTTACCTGGGACATAAGACCTTGGTATGTTTCCTCAGACCAAGTCGGGGGAATTGTCATATATACTTTGGATGTTACCGGCATAAAAGAACATGAAAATGAAAAACTCCGCATTGAGGAGATTTTGAATGAAACCAACCAAGTTGCTCGAATTGGAACTTGGGAAGTGGATACTATTAGTGGTAAAATCTATTGGAGCCAAGTAACTTGTGAAATACATGAAGTGCCCCATGATTATGTACCCAATCTTGAAACTGCCATTAATTTTTTTAAGGAAGGATACAGTAGGGAAAGGATTCAAAAAGCGGTGGCCAATGCCATTGAAAATGGAACTCCCTATGATCTAGAAGTAGAATTGATTACCGCCAAAGGTAAAAGCCGTTGGGCACGGGCCATTGGGCATGCCGAAATGGTCAATGGACAATGTATTAGGCTTTATGGAGTATTCCATAATATAAATGACATAAAAGTTTCACAAAATGCCCTAAACAAGGCCAATGAAGAGCTTAGGGCTATTTTCAATGCAGGCCCAATTTCCATAATAGGAACGGACTTGAATGGCATTATAACCCATTTCAACCGAGGGGCGGAAATCTTGTTGCAATATTCCCCTTCCGAAATGATCGGCAAAAAAACGCCGGAAATTATTCATTTGCGGCCAGAGATAGAAAAACATGGCGAAAAATTGTCCAGCCTGTTTGGTAAGACTATTAGCGGTTTTGATGTATTTGTGGAACATGCCAGGCGTGACAGTTATGAATCGATGGAGTGGACCTATGTACGTAAAGATGGTTCCCATTTTCCTGTACAGCTGATTACGACCGCTATAAAAGACGTAAATGGAGAAATTAACGGATTCTTAGGGGTTGCCACGGACATTTCCGAAACTGTGTACAATCGTAAGAAATTGATCGAAACCAAAGAAAACCTTGAAGTCCTTACCAAAACACTAAAAAACCAAAATCGGCAATTGGCGGATTTTGCCCATATAACCTCCCATAACTTAAGGTCGCCTGTAGGTAACCTACAAACCTTGTCCAGTTTCTATAAGGTGGCCGAAAGTGACCAAGAACGAAATGAATTATTTGATAAATTTGAAATTGTAATAGACCACCTCTCCTCTACCTTAAACACTATGGTGGAAGTAATACAGACTACCGATAACAGTGCTAGGGCAACCAAGGAATTATCTTTTGAAAAAACACTTAACAAAACTGTGGAAATAATCTCAAGTCAGATTTCCCAATCCGATGCCATCATTAAAAGTGATTTCTCAAAGGCAGCAACCGTGGTATATAATGATATTTATCTTGATAGTATTTTTCTCAATTTAATTTCCAATGCGATCAAATACAAATCCGAGGATAGGGTTCCGGAAATTTATCTGGAATCCAAGATTGATGGGGGTAAGACCATTCTGCAGGTCAGTGATAATGGCCTGGGTATAAATATGGAAAGACATGGCCATAAATTATTTGGTCTGAACAAAGTTTTCCACAATCATCCTGAGGCAAAAGGGGTTGGACTATATATGACCAAAATACAGATCGAAGCCATGGGTGGCTCTATTTCGGCTTCTAGCAAAGTGGGAGTAGGAACCACATTTACTATAGTCTTTTAATAACATCAATACTCTGAATTTAGAAAGATGAAACTCGTTTAAAAGTTAAAAGACTATTAGACTACAAGCAAAAAATAGCAGTTTGCAAAAACTTAAATGGTTTTGGCCTCCTCCCAAAAAACATCCATTTCAGATAGCGTCATATCCTTTAAGGCCTTGCCCTTTTCCTTGGCTTTAGCTTCCAAATATTGAAATCTCTTTATGAATTTCTTATTGGTGCGCTCAAGAGCATTTTCTGGATTGATATTCAGAAAACGGGCATAATTTACCATAGAAAAAAGTACATCCCCAAACTCGGCCTCCATGGCGTCAAGGTTTCCGTCCTTAACCTCATCTTGGAATTCTTCCAGTTCTTCCTGTACTTTTTCCCATACCTGTTCCGGCTTTTCCCAGTCGAACCCTACCCCTGCCACCTTATCCTGTATCCGGTTGGCCTTTACAAGGGCCGGTAAACCATTGGGAACACCTTCCAAAACACTTTTCTTACCCTCCTTTAATTTTATTCTTTCCCAATTCTGCTTTACCTCCTCTTCATTTTCAACCACAACATCCCCATAAATATGCGGATGCCTATTAATGAGCTTCTCACAGATGTCATTGGCAACGTCCGCAATGTCGAAATGTTGGGTTTCACTCCCTATTTTGGCGTAAAAAACTATGTGCAGCAGAACATCTCCCAATTCCTTTTTAATTTCCTCCAAATCATTGTCCAAAATGGCATCTCCCAATTCATAGGTTTCCTCAATGGTCAAATGCCTTAGTGTTTGCATGGTCTGCTTTTTGTCCCACGGACATTGTGCCCTTAATTCATCCATTATAGTAAGAAGGCGATCAAAGGCTAGTAATTGGGATTCCCTAGAATTCATAAAATTTACTTTTCAACAAAAATACAAAGACCGTATGGTTTCAACTGTCGTATGTTTAGAGTTTTTTAGTTAACTTTATTTCCTTGCATATCTCACCAAACTATTATGACCAATAAAAGAATTGTTTTTCCTATAGCCTTGATTGGCTTGGTTCTCCTTGCATGGGGGATCCAACAGGATTTGGGAATATTCCAAGGCCATGGTGATATTGGTGGCGTAAAATATAAAGGCTCTATAAAATTCGATCCTTTGGACAGCACTTATACTATTTCGGCAAGTGGAACAAATATGTGGTTCATCAATGACCAACTGCATTATGTTTGGAGAAAGATGTCCGGAGATGTTGCCATTGAAGCGGATATTGAGTTCTTGGGCAAAGGTGTGGACCCTCATAGAAAAGCCTGCCTAATTATCCGCCAAAGTCTGGAACCCGGTTCGGCCTATGTGGATGTAGCCGTTCATGGCGATGGTATGGCTGCCATACAGTACAGGGAAGTGGATGGGGATATAACACGGGAGCTTCAATCCAATATTAAATTTCCCAAAAGAGCACGGATCGACAAGGTAGGCGACTATCTCTTTATGTCCTTATCCGCAGGGCATGGGGCATTAAAATCTTCTGGAGGGGCCATAAAAGTGCCGTTTAAAGCTCCTTTTTATATTGGCCTTGGCGTTTGCTCCCATAACAACGATGTCGTGGAAACCGCAAAATTCTCCAATGTACGCATAGAAAAATTGGATGCTGTGCCAGACTCCCATAGGAAATTGGAAAGTACTTTGGAAATTATTCCTATAGCCACTCTGGATAGAAAAGTAATCCTACAATCCGAAAAACGTCTGGATGCACCAAATTGGACTACAGATGGAAAAAACCTGCTCTATAACAGTATGGGACTACTTTACCAAATACCAGTTGAAGGAGGTGAACCCAGTTTAATTCCGACCGATTTTGCGAAAAAAATAAACAACGACCATGGCATTTCGCCTGACGGTAAGATATTGGTGATAAGTGATCAGACCGAAACAGGAAAGTCATTGATCTATACGTTACCCATAGAAGGTGGGGTACCAAAAAAAATAACTCCCAATGGCCCCTCCTATTGGCATGGATGGTCTCCAGATGGCAAAACTTTGGCCTATTGTGCAGCGCGAAATGGCAATTATGACGTTTACTCCATTCCCGTTACCGGAGGAGAGGAAACCAGATTGACTTCTGCAGCTGGCTTGGATGACGGACCCGATTACTCGCCTGACGGCAAATACATTTATTTTAATTCTGACCGTAGCGGGACAATGCAGATCTGGCGTATGAAGCCAGATGGAAGCGAACAGGAACAAATTACAACGGATAATTACAACGACTGGTTTGCCCACCCCTCCCCGGACGGCAATTGGTTGGTCTATATCTCTTTTGGTCCCGAGGTTCCCGCAAATTTGCACCCCACCAACAAAGACGTCATGCTCCGATTACTAAATCTTGAAACCAACGAAACAAAGATAATTGCCAAATTATTTGGTGGACAGGGGTCTATGAATGTACCTTCTTGGTCACCCGATAGTAGCCGTTTGGCATTCGTTAGCTATCGCCTAAAATAATATTAATACAGTTGAAACAGAAATAATCAAAAAACCGAAAAATGTGTTTAAAAATTAAAATGACCCTGAAAAAAATAATCTCTTCGTCCCTACTCCTTATGTTTGTTGGTCTGCTACCTGCTCAGCACGTACTGGAAAAGGCCAATACTTTTTTAAATAGTTTGTCCGACGAGATAAAAGCCAAAACCCTATTTACTTTAGAGGATTCAGAACGCTATAATATGAATTACGTGCCCATTCCAAGAGAAGGGGCCACCTTTCATGATTTTAATGAAGCACAGAAAAAGGCAGCCCTGGATTTGCTAAGGGCCTCCTTGAGTGAAGAAGGTTTTCGCAAGTCCCAAGAAATTATGGAACTGGAAAAAGTACTAAGGATAATAGAAAACGATGATAACGATAAAATGCCCGATGGCAGGCCCAGACGTGACCCCTTAAATTACCACTTTTGTATTTTTGGCAATCCATCCAAGGACCAACCATGGGGATGGCGATTTGAAGGCCACCATCTTTCCTTAAATTTTACTTCTTCCAATGGTACAATAAGCTCCTCTACCCCTACCTTTTTTGGTACAAATCCAGGGATTGTCCGCAGCACGAAATACAAAGGCAAGGAAGTACTTAAAAAAGAGGCCAAACTGGGATTTGCACTTGTAAACTCCCTTAGCAAGGAACAATTGAAAACTGTTTTGTTTACCGATGTTGCCCCAAGCGACATTCTATCATTGACAAAAAGAAAAGCGGAACAGTTGGAACCATTGGGGCTTTCATACTCCCACCTGTCCCAAAATCAGCAAAAAACTTTCATGGACCTTTTAGAACTTTACCTTAACAATTATGAGCATGAATTTGCAGCCGGGTTTAGGGACAAAATAAACAAGTCAGGTATAGATAATCTGTATTTTGCCTGGGCGGGAAGCCTACAGCCCGGTAAGGGCCATTACTTCCGAATTCAGGGTCCTACCTTACTTATTGAATACGACAACACACAGAACAATGCCAATCACGTACACACGGTGGTTCGAGATCTTACGAATGATTATGGGGAGGATGTATTAAAAGCCCACTATGAAAAAGACCACCAACATTGATTGATAGAATATTGGCCTTAACCCATAACTTTAATTATCCCCAATTAGTTCTAAGAATTAAATTTATTAAATGAAAAAAGTTTTAAATGTATTTTTAACAATACCGATTTTGTTCTCCCTGTCCTGCAAATCACTGCGGACTCCTTTGATTGCCGAGGATGCTAAAGTCCGTTTGGTTGCCACAGATTATTTTTTTACCGAAGGACCGGCGGTAGCCCCCAACGGGGATGTATATTTTACGGACCAGCCCAACGACCGTATCATAAAGTGGTCTGATAAGGAGAAAGCCGTATCCGTATATATGGAGCCTTCTGGAAGATCTAACGGACTCTATTTTGACCACCAAGGAAATCTATTGGCTTGTGCAGATGATAAAAATCAACTTTGGAAAATAGATTCCCAAAAAAACATTACGGTCCTGATCGATGATTTTGAAGGCAAAAAATTAAACGGTCCCAACGATCTTTGGGTCGACCCCAAGGGCGGTATCTATTTTACCGACCCTTTCTACAAAAGACCATATTGGACAAGAACAGAACAGGAGATAGAACAACAGCGCGTTTACTATCTTACTCCAGATCATAAGGATATAATCATTGTAGGTGAAGATTTTGTGAAGCCCAATGGTATTATAGGTAATAAGAAAGGTACGCTTTTATACATTGCCGACATAGGAGATAAAAAGACCTATTCCTATACCATAAACCCAGATGCCAGCCTAAGCAACAAGACCCTTTTTGCCAATATGGGCTCCGATGGCATGACCATGGACAACCGGGGGAACGTATATCTGACAGGAAACGGGGTGACCGTTTTTAATTCCAAAGGGGAACAAATATCGCATATTCCTATTGACCAGAAGTGGACGGCCAACGTAACCTTTGGAGGCAAAGACCAAAAAACCCTATTTATTACCGCCATGACCTCCTTGTACACTCTAAAAATGAATGTAAAGGGGATTAGATAGAACATTATTCTATTTAAGTATTTGCAGCAAGTTTACAACTTATACTCTTAAATCCCTGTTTGCAAATGCTTTCATTTAAGCAGCCTCCTATTATTGACATTTAGAAAAACAATTAAGATAAACTATTATGAAAAAAGGAATGATTAAAGTAAGCGTTTTGTATCCTAACGGAGAAGGCAAAAATTTTGATATGGATTATTATTGCAACCAACATGTACAACTGGTTGGGGAATTATTAGGGGATTCTGTAAAGGCCGCAACTGTAGAGAAAGGACTTGGAGGAGCCATTCCTGGATCACCAGCAACTTATGCTGCTATGGGCAATTTATATTTTGCAACTATGGATTCTTTTCAAAATTCCTTCGGCCCGAATGCGGAAAAAATTATGGCCGACCTTCCCAATTATACCAACATTGAACCTGTTGTTCAAATTAGTGACGTAATGTTATAAAAAGTTAGGAAAGTGTGCCGCCCTAATTCACCAAATCGAACATACGGCTATATTTAATAATAATACTATTATTTAAGGGGTCACCCTCCCGTACATTGTAATTATAGACCACGAATAGCCCTGTATTGGCACGTTGCAACCAGCCCAATCGCAAATTTACCGCCCAGAGCTCATTGGCCGAATTGTTCTGTACCAAACTCTGAACATATAAATTGGGCCTAAAGGAATAGGTCATTTGGCTACGGAAAATATTCGCGGTAAAATCGCCCACCGGCAATTGATAGTTGTTGTAAAGGTAGATAAAATCAGAATTAAATTTATCGCCCAAGCGAACACTCAGAGTGGCACTTTCTTGGTACCGCTTACCCCCGAAAGACCCACCGATTACGGAACGAATATTAACGGAAACCGGCTTGCTCTTATTGGTAAAGAAAACCAATTGGGATTCCGAGTGCCTATAAGTGCCAGGCAGTACGACAACTCCCTCCGAAATTTCAAAAGGATCCAAAACCCCTTCCGTGGTGAGATTTAGCCCGGTATGGATTTCCATACCACTTTTAAATTCCCAATGATTATCTATATGGGTATAGCTGGTTTCCTGGAATCCATCAAAATTCCAAAAGCTATTATATGAGATATGCGGCCGTAATTCCAAGATTACCGAGTTTTCATCTTTGGGCCTATAGTGATATAGCACCCGTGCCTCAGGCTTTCTAAAAGCGGAGCGCTGCAAAAATCCTACTTCGGGATTAAAGCCCTCGCCAACTTCGGTATACCCCCCTCCTATTTCCCAGCTGTTCCAAACGTAATCTGTTTTTAGTCTAAAGGAATGCTCATTAATAGTATCCATGGGCCCATTGGTACGGGCATAAAAACCGGTCATCCTGGCTTTGCGCCCCAGGCCCAGCTTTCCATCTAGGGCCATAGTACTGTTAAAATCATCATCAAGTCCTATGCCTGAACGATTAATAAACGCCGCCCCCAAGGCGGACCGCCCTTTGAATTCATGGTTAACGCGAGCTACTGTAAAATTATTCTTCTGAATTCCCGCCTCCTCGACCTCATCGGTAAACATGGTTAAAAGTCCAACATTGGTTCGGTCCAGTTTTCCGGATAATCTGGCCCCTCCAATTATAGGCACTATGTTTCCATCATCCCCTATCCCGATACGTCTACTAAAAAACAGATCTACTTCCCCAGGACTCCCCACACTGAACAAGCCTGCATTCTCCAAAAAAAACGGTCGCTTCTCTGGAAAAAACAAATTAAAACGATCCAGGTTTACCTGTTGCTCATCTACCTCCACCTGGGCAAAATCGGTGTTATAGGTAAGGTCCAAGGTAAGACTAGGAGTAATACTAAATTTTATATCCCCACCCACCTCAGGGGTAAATTTTGCCTTCGGATCATTGGCTTCAAAATCTTTTGCCAATTGTCCCAGCACATAGGGAATAACCTTTAAATTTTTAGGAGTTTTAAGATTTAGGCCCGTAAGGGTGCCGGCCAAGGAAAGTCTATTTAAGTTAAACCCTATGGGCATGGGGGACCAATAAACAATTTCATTGGTCTTCCTGATATTTCTGCGAAAATTAATGCCCCAATCCTTCCCTGGCTGAAATCTTATGGTACGCAATGGAATGGCAAATTCTGCACTCCATCCTTCGTCGTGCACTGAAGTCCTGACCTTCCACGACCCATCCCAATTTAAATTAAAGCCACCTATGGTCCCGCCTTGTTGCCTATTTGTATTTTGGTTGCCCTGACCTTCGTTATCTACTTGGGCATCATATTCCACCCCTAGGGAATTGGTTCCAAAAATAAAGCCGTTCTGATTATCCTTATAAGTATCCACTATAAAAAGAAAGGCATCGGTATTATCCAACAAAGCATCCCTTCTGGCATCGGAAACTACAAGCCCATCAGGGTCCGAATCATAACAGACCACTGCCAAATAAAAAGTGTGTTCCGTGTAGGCAATTCTTATCTCCGTGCGTTCGCTGGCCATTTGTCCGTAATTGGGTTGACTTTGTAATAAGTCCCCAAATGGTTTTATCTTTTGCCAAACTTCATCTTTTAAAATATTCCCATCGATCATAGGATCGGTTTCAATGGGAACTGCAACAGCGGTTGGTCGTATTTGGGTGTCATAATCTAAAACTGGCGTTTGGGAAAATCCAATTGTAGAAAAGCATAAAACGGCGAAAAGAACAAAATTTTTTTTTTGGTTGGGCATTGTGTTTTTAGTTTGTTGGTATTGGTTTGGCCTAATACTCTAATATAATAACAATTAAGGATTTAATGGAACAATTTTTTAATCTTATCTTTAAAAGATTAATCCAAGAAAATCATGAAAAATACAAACGCAATTATAACGCTATTGTTTCTTCTATTAATCCTAGCTGTTCCTGCCAATGGGCAAACTGGTTCAAATACCCTATCAAGTGTAAACATATCGGGAATTGATAAGGAAAGGTTGAACCGATATGACGATTTTCTTAAAAAAGAAATAAGCGAAAGAAGAATTCCAGGTGCCGTTTCCTATATTATGAGACGGGGAGAAATTGTTCACGAAACTGCCTATGGATATAGTAGTTTGGCAGATAAGACCCCTATTCGACAAGATCAGTTGTTCCATATCATGTCCATGACAAAGCCCATAGTAACAGCAGCGTTTATGATGTTATATGAAGAAGGATATTTTTTCCTTACAGATCCGGTCTCCAAATATTTACCGCAGTTCAAGGATCTAAGGGTAGCCAAGGATTTGGGGCAAGGGCTAAATAGCGAAACCGAACCCGCCAACAAGGAAATAACCATTAACCATCTTTTAACGCACACCGCCGGGTTTTCACATGGTCTGGGAGGAACCAAATTGGACAACGAGATTGCTAAAGCACTTTACTCCGAGCCGCATAAGAATATAGAAAGTAGGGTAAACGCTATGCTAGAAATGCCCTTGATAGGACACCCAGGGGAACAATGGTACTACAGTGCTTCCCCAGATGTCTTGGCATTGCTTATTGAACATTTCTCCGGTATGACCACTGCCAAATTTTTAAAAGATAGGATATTTGACCCCTTGGACATGAAAGACACTGGGTATAATATATCCAAAGAAAATAGGGGGAGATGGATGCCCGTTCATAATTTGGACAAACAAGGGAATCTGATAAATTCCAAAACCCAATTACCTACAGAAGGCAACACCGTTTATGGCGGCACCCACGGCCTTTTTTCAAGTGCCTCCGACTATATGAAATTTTGCCAAATACTTCTAAATAAAGGGCTATATAAAGGTAAACATTTACTAAGTCCCAAAACCGTGGATATCATGACCATGAACCAAGTAGGCAATCTATATGAGGCCGCAGGCCAAGGTTTTGGACTAGGTTTTGGTGTCACCACCGATCTAGCTGACAGCAAAGCATTGGGCTCGGTAGGTCAATACTATTGGAGCGGCGCCTATTGCACCTATTTCTTTATAGACCCAAAAGAAGAACTCATAGTAATCCTAATGAGTCAGCTACAACCTTACAACAATTATTATGGGGAGAAAATGAGACAAATGGTTTACCAATCCCTCATCACAAAATACTAATCAACATATCAATGAAAAAAGTTATACTTTTTCTTATTGCCTTGCAATTGCCTCAAATGATGATTTCACAGGAAATTGTTTTACTTCCTCACGAAAACAATACTGAGTTAGTTTGGCAAGGGGTTGAAAAAACAACTTATTCCGAACAGTGGCAAACCGAATTGATTTCCAATGTTTCTACACCGACCCTTCAAATTTTTAGACCAACGCCCTCCCTAAATAATGGAACCTCAGTTGTTATTGCACCCGGTGGTGGACTTCGGGTATTGAGTATCAATAGCGAAGGTGTAGATGTTGCAAAATGGTTAAACTCCAAAGGAATTACGGCCTTTGTACTTAAATACAGACTATTGCCAGAAAATGAAAGTACCCTCCCCAATGAAAATGGAGATAATCAAAATACTTCTTCGGCAATGACAAAAAAAATGGCCATGGTCCTTGACCTGGCAACATCAGATGGTTTAAATGCAATGGATTATGTAAGGAGCAATGCAAAATCATTGGGAATCGACTCCAACAAAATTGGATTTATGGGTTTTTCCGCTGGCGGTTCGGTTACCTTGGGCGTTACTTTTAATTATACTAAAACCACTAGGCCGGATTTTATAGTTCCGGTCTATCCATGGATGACCGTTTTAGGTACCTATACCGTTCCTTTGGATGCACCGCCCATGTTTATAATCTGTGCTTCCGATGATCAATTTGACCTGTCCCATGAAAGCGTTGAACTTTACTCTGCCTGGTCGAAGGCGGGAAAGAACGCTGCATTGCACATGTACTCCAAGGGGGGCCACGGCTTTGGAATGAAAACTCAGAACCTGCCGTCGGACAATTGGATAGCACGGTTTTACGAATGGGCGCTAGCGGAGAAAATAATTGTTCCCCACCATCAACCCTAAACCCATGCCCAGCAAGACCGGACTTTACCATCAGCGAACAACCGATGTCCCCGGTCGAAAATTATTTGATGGAAACAATATTTGTTATAATTTAAACCTTTAAATCAAATGCATTTGAAAAAGCTCACTTATTTATTCCTTTTTTTGGCGTTCCTTGGTTATGGCCAAAAAACTCCAGCCTTTCAAAATGAGGTCATGGCCATTCAGAAGAAATATGAACCCCTTTGGGACTCCTCAAAAGAAACGATCGTATTTACAGGTAGTTCTAGCATCAGAATGTGGAAAAACTTGGAATCTATGTTTCCTGATCACCAAATTATAAACTCAGGATTTGGGGGATCCCAATCTTCCGATCTATTCCGCTATTACAATGAGCTCATTCTAAAATATAATCCCAAAAAAGTCTTTATCTACGAGGGCGATAATGATATTGCCTCCAAAAAAAAGACCAAAGATATTATAAAGACGACCCGCGAAATAATACATAAAATAAGGGAAAGAAACAACACAACCCAAGTGGTGATAATAGCCGCAAAACCCAGTATAGCCAGATGGAAGCTAAAACGAAAATACAAAAGATTAAATAGGGCTTTTAAAAAGCTCTGTAAAGAAGAGAGTGGCTTGGAGTTTGCCAATGTATGGGATGTGATGATGGATGGAAAGCATGTGCGACAGGATATTTTTATAGGTGATGGACTTCATATGAACAGTAAGGGATACGACCTTTGGTTTTCTGTCATCAACCCCTATATGAATTGATCCTTTGTAAAGGAATAACTAAATAACACTAATACAATCAATCTAAATGAAAAAATCAATTCTTTTTAAATCACTGGTAGTTTTGACCGTTTTTACTGCCTTTGTTGCTTGTCAACAGGAAAAAAAGAAAGTTATCAATTTTCCAATGACGGATCTGTCTGCCGAGAACTTGATTCCCAAACCGCTTAAAATAATACCTACCAATACTGCCTTTGGGTTGGATAAAAACACTATCATCTATACCTCACAAAACGCTGATGGTTTTCCAGAAGTTGGTGAGTTTCTATCTGAAAAAATAAAATGGCATACAGATTTGGACTTGGCTGTTAACGCAACAATCGACGCTTCTCCCCACCGTATCATTTTTATCAACCAGTCGGATAGCACTGCATTTTCATCCAAGGAAGGTTACGACCTATATATAACACAAGATTCCATTATTCTAAACGCCAAGACGGCCGAAGGAGCTTTTAGGGGTATACAGACCATAAGACAAATTATTCCGGAAACCAGTAATGATACTCTTTCCGAAAATAAGATGTGGTTGATTCCCACAGGTAAGATCACCGACAACCCCAATTTTGAATATAGGGGATCTATGTTGGACGTTGCAAGACACTTCTTTAGCGTGGAGGATGTAAAAAAGTATATCGATATATTGGCCTATTATAAAATTAACACGCTTCATTTACATCTTACAGATGATCAGGGCTGGCGCATAGAGATCAAATCCTGGCCCAAACTTACCGAAATCGGTGGAAGTTCCGAAGTTGGAGGTGGCCCAGGTGGATTTTACACCCAAGAAGAATATAAGGACATTGTGGCCTATGCTGCCAAACATTTTATTACCATAGTTCCAGAAGTGGATATGCCCGGTCATACCAATGCTGCATCCGTTGCGTATCCCATCCTTAATGGAAATGGCAAAACACCCAAAATCTATACGGGTACCGAAGTAGGTTTCAGCACTTTTGACGCCAATAAGGATACCGTTTACGCCTTCATCGACGATGTGGTAAGGGAAATTTCAGCCATTACTCCCGGCCCATATTTTCATGCCGGAGGCGATGAAAGTCATGTTACCAAAAAGAAGGATTTTATTCATTTTGTTTCCAAAGTAGACAAAATTGTAAAGAAATACGGCAAAAAAATGATAGGTTGGGATGAAATTGTACACGCTGACATAGATACAAGTGCCATTGCCCAATTTTGGGCCAATGAAGAAAATGCCAAACTGGCCGTGGAAAAGGGGCTAAAAGTTATTTTGTCTCCAGGAAAAAAGGCCTATTTGGACATGAAATATGATACCCTTTCAAAATACGGACTTAATTGGGCAGGTTTAATTCCTGTAGATACCGGATATGTGTGGACCCCGGAGAGATATGTTCAAGGAATAAACAAGGAGAACATTTTGGGCATTGAAGCACCACTTTGGTCCGAGACCGTTAGCAATATGGACGAAGTTGAATATTTGGCCTTTCCAAGGATGATCGGTTATTCCGAACTTAGCTGGAGTGTTGAGGAAAATAGAAATTGGGATAATTACAAGGTAAGATTGGGCAACCAAGCTCCATATTTGGATAAGATGAATGTAAAATACTACCCTTCCGAACTCATAGAGTGGAAAAAAAGCAAGTATACCTACAAAACTATTGAAAAGGACTAAATATTCATTAAGTAATACTGTGGGCTATAATCTGTATATTTAATATATTGTAAGCCCCTAATTATCATATCCTTGCCTGTTTAGCTATTTAACCCAATCTAAATACTAAACAAATGAAGGCTCTTATTCTTGTAATTACCCTCCTTTTGGGACAATTTTGCTATCCCAACAGGGAAAACGATTCTTTACCCAAAGCTGAAGTGGCTACCACCATGCAAAGCGTTACCATAAATGGCAACACCATTTATTTAACGGCAAAGGCAGGTACTTTTGAGGTAAAGGACGAAACCAACAAGCCCATTGCATTAATGGGCTTTACCTATTACACAAGGGATTCCAGAAGAGGATTGGCCACCCAAAGGCGACCTATTGTTTTTGCCTTTAACGGTGGTCCCGGGTCATCCTCTTTTTGGTTGCACATGGGTATTTTGGGACCCAAAAGAATTGTGGTGGATGACCCAAAATCAACTCCGGCCGCCCCCTACAAAATTGTGAACAACAACTACTCTATCCTTGATATAGCAGATCTAGTAATGATTGATCCCGTAGGTACCGGTTTGAGCGTCCCCATAGGTAAAGCTAAGTTTAAAGACTTTTGGGGTGTGGACCAGGATATACGTAGTCTCTCATTATTTATTACCCAGTTCTTGATTCACAATGACCGTATGAACAGTCCCAAATTCCTACTGGGAGAAAGCTACGGGACTTTTAGGAACGCCGGTTTAATGAATACCCTGTTGAGCCAAGGTGTGGCCATGAACGGCGTTATTATGGTATCGGCTGTTTTTGATCTTCGCACCTTATTGTTCCCTCCAAATGATGACCTCCCTTATATAGTACATTTTCCGACCTATGCCGCAACGGCCTGGTATCATAATAAAATAGACGATAAACCGGAAAACGTCTTTGAGTTTTTAAAAACAGTAAGGTCCTTTACCGAAAACGAGTATACGCCCGCCCTCTTTAAAGGGGATCGACTTTCGGAAAATGAAAAGGCCAACATTGCCTCCAAGTTAGCGTACTATACCGGTACAGAAACCAACTACTGGCTCAAAGCAGACCTAAGGGTTACTGCCAGTGAATTTTTTGCTGAATTTTTAAGGGATAAGGGTGAAATAGTGGGCCGATTGGATTCCCGATTTACAGGAATCAATGAAGATCTACTATCCCAGGAAGGAAGTCATGACCCGCAAAGTTTGGCCATTTCCCCTGCCTACATTAGTGGATTTTTGGATTATTTTTATGGCGACTTAAAAGTCAACAAAAATTTATTATACTCGATAACCGCAGGGAGAAGGGACGGATTTAAATGGGATTGGTCCCATAAAGGGAATGAAAGATGGGGAGCTTCAGCGGCGATCAACACTGGTATTGATATGGCCACAGCATTATCTAGAGATCCAAATATGAAAGTATTGATCCTAAATGGCATCTATGACATTGCCACTGTTTTTTATGGCGTAGAACACAGTATCAACCATTTGGGTCTTAAAAAGGAAATCAGGGACAATATCCTTATGGAATATTATGAGGCTGGACATATGATGTACACCCACAAGCCATCCATGGAAAAGTTTAAGAAAGATGTTTCCCGATTTATACTAAATGCATCCAAATAAACATAGAGTCAATTTCCTCAGGGCAAGCCCGCC
This sequence comes from Arenibacter sp. F20364, assembly GCF_023015905.1. Classification (GTDB taxonomy): domain Bacteria; phylum Bacteroidota; class Bacteroidia; order Flavobacteriales; family Flavobacteriaceae; genus Arenibacter. The sequence continues at coordinate 32,419 of NZ_JALKBD010000013.1, forward strand.
TGAATGGGTACGGGCAGGCCTCTCTGCCGACAAGGGCAGGCCCTTGAGGCATCGGAAGAAAACTACTAATCGCATTTCAACGCCCGCCCGAACGGAACTGGCGGGCCCGCACGAACAAAACGGGCAACCAAGTGTGTGAGCATTCAAATCTCTCCTAAAGAGTAAAATATAAACCCCGAATAAATCATGGTCCATTCGGGGTTTATAATCAATTTGTTTATTGTTAAGGTCTTACTCCCATTCAAAATCCCCTTTTTCAATAGACCAATCGTTTCCGAAGAAACCAGCGCACTTGACGGCTGAAGTCCCTTGTGCCAATACAGTTTCATCAAAGAGCATTAGATCGGGAAATGTAGTTCCGTTCACCAAATAATGGTTGGCATAGGCTGCTTTCATACCCTTTGGTCCCGTTGCCGTTACCACTCCAACACTGGCAAAATCACTATCGGCCCTAGGTACTATAAAATATAAGCCCCAATTGCTTCCCGTAAGACTTCTATTTCCGAAATTTAATTTACTGTTGAATACTTGGACCGGACTATTTTTTAATAATTTATCCCAAGCCGCATTGTTGGACTTATTACCATAAATTACAACATTTCTGTTGGGATAATCTTTGGGAGAAAAGTTGGTGTCCGCGACCAATTCAATATTTCCATTGGCCTTATACCAGAAGGTATCGGCATCAAACCTAGCCTTGTTGTAATACCAATCGTTCTCCGCTTTAGATCCTTTGGTAGCATAAACGAACACTACATCATTTCTAAAGGCGTCCTTGAACCCACCGTTCCTATGGGGACCTTTTTCCCACAAGGATGGTTTGGAAACAATTGTCCATACCCCTTCAGATTCCTTGAAAAACATCTTTTCTTGTGATGGTATCCCAAATTCTTTTCCGTTTAGCTCTATGCTCTTGATCTCACTAGGCAATTGTGAAAAATCTACCTCCAACAGGGATACATTTTTGGTCTCAATTTTAAAAATGGCATCCCATGAAAAATCAAACGAACTAATTTCAAAAGGTATATCTTGCTGGTGGATGGTAATAAAATGTGAGGAAGCAGAAACCCCTGGCGAACCCGTGCTGAATTCCAAATTTTTTATATCCTTTATTTCTGGAATTGTTCGTGCTTTAAACAAGTTGAAAATAGGATCCCAATCCACACTGTGGTTCCCATACCAATGTTTACCTCCAGGATACTCATAATAAGTGAAATCTGGATGAAAGGTACCCAATCGCTCCCTCATATCCCGGGCTAAACGGGTCGGAACAACATTATCCTTTTCGCCGTGCAATACATATACCCCATGATGCAGATAATTTCGGATCAATTTTACGGTTCTACTCGGGGTTCCCGCTCTTTCAACAATGTTTTCCACTGCTGTAGGCACTACCTCTGCTGTCATACGTTCAAACAATTTCGGACTAATTCCAAACCGTTCCCGCTGTTCCTCTGTCATTTCCAAAAGCCTTTCTGTTCTACTTCCGCGGTACAACAGCAGATCTGGATATCCAGCACATGGTGCAATGGCAGCAAAATGGTCGGGGTAGGTTGCTCCTAAATACCAGGTTCCATGACCTCCCATGGAATGACCGGTTAAATAAATTTTACTATTGTCCGGTTTAAATAGCCTCTTGCTGTCCGCAAGCACCTCCAGGGCATCCAATCTGCCCCAATCTTCCCATGCAAACCCGTATGGCCGCCTATTCGTTGGCGCAACCAAGTTCCCCCAATCTTTTTGTTTATAGGCATTTGCCTGATTTACAGCCTCCACGGAAGCCCCGTGTACCGAAAGAAAAATTGCCCCACCCTCGGTATTTCCACTTTTGTCCGGCGCTACACTATAATATTGAACGCTTTTATCTATATCGCTTATAAAAGTTCTCTTGTGATGCTTATATTTCGATTTCACATTTAGAGCTAAAGTCTCGGCAGAAACCAGCTGTCCGTTACTTTGTACCAACCCAAGGTCTACATTCACCTTGGCCATTGAGGTATCCACCGTAGAAGAAGGAATGGAAAAGGGTATTTTATAGACAGTAAAAGGTGGGATATCGGCTATTTTAGTAGTTAGCTCCTTTCCGTTCACCTTAGCCTCAATAGCGTATTTCTTCAGCCAATTGCCCGAAGTATTTATGACCCTAATGGCTGCCTTGTACTCCATATCCTCCTCCATTAAAAGATCGGGAACCGTTAAATCACGGGTAGTAAATTGAACCTCGGCTTTTGGTTCCAATAAGCGCGCGCGAATCCGAGGAAAACGGCCTACTTTTAGAACAAAAACATTTTTCCCTTTTTTTAATTTCAAAGGAATAAGATTCCAGCCAAAATCATAATGGTCCCCTTCATAGGGATAACCGTTGATGGAAGCCAATGAATGTCCGGAAGCCTCGAACAAAACCGTTTTTTCCGAACCCGAATTATAGGTGAGATATACATAGCCAGACCTGAGGTCCCGACCTGAAAAGCTATTGCTACTATCTACCTTTATTGCGCTCCATTTTAATTCCCTTCCAAAAAAATCAATATCAAAAACTTCACCTTCCCTTACATGGGCATTGGGTTCCATAAGAAATTTATCAAAAACCGGATCTTCGGGGAATGACGAGGATTCAAATCCAAAACGTGGAATGGTCAAAGCCAATGCCTTATTAAATACATGAATAACTTTTCCTTCATGGATATCCTCCACCTTTTCCTTACCAAAATATTCCACAATATTTCCGGTACGTTGTTGCCCAATAAGAACAAAAGGAAGCAGAAGGAGCATTACAAAAACAACTGCACTTCTGGTATAAAATTTCGCCATAATATAAACTGATTAAGGAATTAGAATATTAATTTCCATAAATAGTTTTCGCATGCACAACAATTTAGACCAACAACAAAACACAGCAGCTAAATGGAGGACGATTTTTATTTAAGGTGACGTATTTCGGCCTCATGCAGTGGGGAGTAAATAAAGTATAGGGCAAAAAAAAACCTTCGTAAACGAAGGTTCTTGCATTGTGTCTGCTAAATCTATTCAATTTCCTTGGAAGCTTCCTCTTCTTTTTCTTCCTCGTCCGCAAACTCTGTAATCCCATGCTCATGTAACAAATTATACCATTGAATGATCTTTTTAATATCACTGGCATAAACCCTGTCTTCATCATAATTAGGTAGCACCTCAAACAAATATTCCTCCAGTTTTATCTTATCATCTTTATGGCTAACCGCCGTTTTTCCACCATCTTCCTTTTCCTTGATTTTTTCGAATACCACTTTTAACGGTACTTCCTCTTCCAAAGTATAGATTGCAATCTCAGATAAGACACTTACATTGTTTTTAAAACTTACGGTAACTTTTTTACCATCCAATAAGGATTCTGCCACAAAACCTGAACGCGTTTGTGTCAATAATCTAAAAAGACCTGGCTTACCTGCAATTGATAATATTTTATTTAAACCCATCTGTTATATTAATTTCAGCGGCAAATATGCTACTTTTTGTTTATAATAGAAATTGTTTTAACGTGCTTTTTTCATATTGGGAAAGCGCATTCTATATTCCACCTTTATCTTTCCCTTGGAAATATTGGTCAACCTACCCTTTAAAAGGCGTTTTTTTAAGGAGGATAATTTATCGGTAAACAATATGCCCTCTATATGGTCATATTCATGTTGAATTACCCTGGCCAAAAGTCCATCGTAGGTTTCCTTATAGGATTTAAAATTTTCATCCATATAGGATATGGTAATGGTATCTTTTCTGGAAACGTCCTCCCGAACATCCGGAATACTAAGGCACCCCTCGTTAAAATCCCATTCCGTACCCGTCTCATCCTCTATACGGGCATTGATAAAAACTTTCCTAAACCCTTTCAATGCGTTTTGCTCCTCTTCCGTAAGCTCTTCATCCTCCGAAAATGGAGTGGTATCCACTAAAAACAACCTAATGGGAAGGCCAATCTGGGGTGCGGCCAAACCTACCCCATTGGCATTGTACATCGTGTCCCACATATTGGACACCAATTCCTCAAATTTGGGGTAATCCTGGTCTATATCATCCGCTACCTTTCTAAGTACCGGATCCCCGTATGCAACTATAGGTAATATCATACTACTGTTTTCTATTTAAATATGCCTGAAGGATAATAGTGGCGCTAATTTCATCCACTAAGGCCTTATCCCTTCTTTGTTTTTTATTTAGACCACTATCTATCATGGTCTGAAATGCCATTTTAGAGGTAAAGCGCTCGTCTTGGCGCTCTACCGGAATTTGTGGAAAAACACCTTCCAAAGTTCTCAAAAAAGGCTTGATCAACTCCTCGGATTCAGACGGAAGGTTGTTCATTTGTTTTGGCTCCCCGACCACAAATCTTTCCACCTTCTCTTCCTGAACATACTTCCTTAGGAAATTCAAAAGTTGCCTTGTATCAACGGTGGTCAGGCCAGAAGCTATTATTTGCAATTCATCCGTAACTGCAATTCCCGTCCGTACCTTTCCATAATCCAATGCTACAATCCTTCCCACACAAATTTTTTGCAAAAATAAGGGATAAATTGTTATAAGTGCAAAAACAAAAGGTTAATTACCCACTAGCTCTTATATTTGCTAAAATTTGAATTATTTAAGATGAAAGAACTAAGAAAAACAATAGAAACCGCTTGGGAAAATCGGGACCTACTTAAAGAAACACCAACTCAAACCGCTATAAGGGAAGTCATAGATCTTTTGGACAACGGTAAATTGCGCTGTGCAGAACCTACCACGGACGGTTGGCAGATAAATGAGTGGGTAAAAAAGGCTGTAGTACTTTATTTTCCGATACAAAAAATGGAAACCCTGGAAGCGGGAATCTTCGAATATCATGATAAAATGCCCTTAAAAAGAGGTTATGCCGAAAAAGGAATACGCGTTGTTCCCAATGCGGTTGCCAGACACGGATCTTATATTTCCGCTGGTACTATTTTAATGCCTAGTTATGTAAATATCGGAGCCTATGTAGACGAGGGTACTATGGTAGACACTTGGGCAACCGTAGGTAGTTGTGCACAAATAGGAAAAAATGTCCACCTGAGTGGCGGTGTAGGAATTGGTGGGGTCCTCGAACCATTACAAGCAGCTCCTGTAATTATTGAAGACAATGCCTTTATTGGATCGAGATGTATTGTTGTGGAAGGTGTACGCGTAGAAAAGGAAGCCGTCTTGGGAGCAAATGTGGTACTTACAGGCTCAACAAAAATTATAGATGTTACGGGCGACAAACCAGTAGAACGAAAAGGATTGGTACCTGCAAGGTCTGTGGTTATCCCAGGAAGTTATACCAAAAAATTTCCGGCAGGTGATTATCAAGTGCCCTGTGCCTTGATCATTGGCACCCGAAAAGAGAGCACCAACAAAAAAACGTCCCTAAATGATGCTCTAAGGGAATACGACGTTGCCGTTTAAAATCTAAATAATGAAAACAATTCTTGTAGATGCTTGGAACACATTTGTTACTATAAACGGGATAGATCGCGATTTGAAGGAATTGCTTGACGCTTTTCCCAATCCCAAAATCATCTTAACAAATGCCAATAAACAAGAATGTATTACCTATGGAATTGTAAATATGCCTTATGAGGTCTTTAGTTTGGAACATAATCCCAACAAGACCGATAAGGCATATTTTCTTAAAATGCTGAATCACTTTAATTTACAACCGGGTGATGTGCTTTATTTTGAACATAATGAAGATGCCAAAAACTCTGCAATTTCTGTAGGCATAAAGACCTATCACTATAAAAAAGAGGACAATCTTGATGGGTTGGATACCTTCCTAAGAAATAATTTAGATTAAGCACATATGGCCTATAACATAACACTTGAAGGTAAGAATAAAGTTATAGCCGAAAGAATGCTTCAAAATGTAGCTACCCTATTCAACCAATGTAATATTGATTATTGGATCGAAGGAGGTACCTTATTAGGTATTAGAAGGGAGAACCGACTTTTACCCTGGGACAATGATATTGATGTTTCCATTAACCACGATCAAATAGAAAAGCTAGAGGATTTTTACACTAAATTAAGGAATGCCGGATATAGAGTCAGGACCAGATATTTTAATAGTACCACTGATTATTTTGCCAAGGGCGATATTCGAATGATCAAAATAAGGGAAAAACGATTTTTTGGACTTTTGAAAGGGGCGGTTTGTTTGGATGTTTTTATAAAATATCCCAAAAATGGAAATAGCTATTGGGAAATAGACAATAAGACCAAATATGTCCCTACGCAGTTCTACCAATCTTTTGGAAGCTTGGAATTTAAAGGCTTCCAGTATAAAACCCCCGCCCTAACGGACGAGTATCTTACCTACAGGTATGGAGACTGGCAAACACCTGTAAAGAATTGGGATACTTCCAAGGATGACAATGCATTGGCCTAAGACTCTATGGCCTGCAGTTGCAATGTTTCTTTTAGAATTGTACTGCTGACATTGGCCGTATAAGCCACGTATTCCACAGGGCATGTTGTTTTTGGAAACCTTCCTTTCCAATCATCCCCTACCGAGATGGCATCAATATTATATTCATCCACGATACGTTGTTTATTTTTATCCACTTGGGGAATAACTTCATCTACATAACTAATGGCCTTTACCAATTTTATTCTTTCCTCGAACGGAATAACAGGCGGTCTACCTTTTTCTTTTGCTATAAGCTCATCTGTAGAAACACCTACTACTAGGTATCCACACATTTCTTTGGACTTTTTAAGAATGTTGAGATGTCCAAAGTGAAAAATATCAAAACATCCGGAAGTATACATTTTCTTATACTTTTTGATATTTTTTGCTCTCTTTACCTTTACGGCGAGGGTATTTCCTTTTTTAAGTTTTATGACATAATCATTGTCATTAAAAAAGACACTTATATTTCTAACAATTTCCAACATTTCCGCTAGGGCATCTTTACATTCAGACTTACAACTGATCAATAGTTCTACACGATCATCTTGGTCCACGTGAAAGTTCCAATTCGGATATTTTAATATTAGAATTTGTAGATAAGCCTCTGTCATATAGTTATAAATCAGTAGAATAGTTAAAGCCAGCAAAGATAGTCAAACGTTTGGGAGTAAGAATTTATTGTCAATAAATAATTATTTTGGGATAAAACAGCCTCCTAAACTTGGAAATCATGAAAAATAGAATCTAAAAATTAATTATCCGTTATTAATGCACCATGGCATAATTTTACTGGCATCACTCACCGCCGAAGATAACCTTTTTAGATTTCGGGATACTTTAATGGCATATTTTAAGTTATATATATAGTAGGATAAATTCCTACAATAAAGACGCAACTATTTATATAAAATACTATCTAAGCAATAGTCAAATATGTAATTACATGCCCGATACCAAAGAAAAAATATCTGCTTTAATCATCACCTACAACGAAATGGGTTACATTCAAAAATGCATTGATTCAATTGATTTTGCGGATGAAATTATAGTTGTGGACTCCTATAGTACAGATGGTACTTATCAGTATCTGAGCGAACATCCCAAGGTAAAAGTTATCCAACATGAATTTGTGAATTACACAGCCCAAAAATCCTTTGCCTTAACACAGGCCAGCCATGATTGGGTCCTTTTTCTGGACGCGGATGAAGTTGTTACAAATAAATTAAAGAAAGAGATCAAGGATAAGGCAAAAAAGGAATCTGATCATTGTGCGTACTGGTTTTATAGGAAATTCATGTTCCAAAACCGTCGTTTGCACTTCAGTGGCTGGCAAACCGATAAAAATTATCGACTTTTCAGAAAAAGTAAAGCTCGTTTTTGCAACAAAAAAATTGTTCACGAAACGCTTGTCGTTAATGGGACATCGGGAATATTACAGGAAAAATTGGTGCACTTTTGCTATAAGAACTATAACGACTACAAACAAAAAATGCTAAAATATGGGCGATTAAAAGCCAAAGAGGCATTTTATAAAGAAAAGAAGTTCTATTATCTTCCATTAATCTTTAAACCTATGTGGAAGTTTTTTCACAACTACGTTCTTAGACTTGGTTTTCTGGACGGAAAAAAAGGTATTACCGTGTGTTATTTAAATGCCTTGGGCGATTATGAAAGGTATAAGGAATTAAAGCGGCTTTGGAAAAAGAACGAACTTGCCCATTATCTGGCTATGCCATAATGAGTCCAAGAACATCTGGAAATTCTGACCTCTTTTCTTATGGCCTTATTTTTAGTGATTGATTCAGAGGTCTTATATCCTCTTTTGTGATCTAAATGCACACAAACGGCAGTATACCTCAACTGTTTGGCCTTTATACCACTGTTCCTCAATCTTTCTCCCAACTCCCTGTCTTGTCCCCCATATTGCATTCGTTCATCAAAACCGTTTACCTTAAGAATATCTCTTTTCCAACCAGAGGAGTTGTGACCGTTCCAACTGGCATTGGTGGGCGTAAGGGAATTTAAGACCTTGGAAACATAACCCCTTACCATTAATTTACTGTTCTTGAATTTCTTGGGGATACCATTGGATGTAAGCCAATGTATATTAAAGCAATTTTGCCTTTCAATGTCTTCCTTACCGATCAGGGTGGAAATATGCATGGGCAACATATAATATCCCCCGGATAAAAAGTAACCTGGCGCACAATTATGGAGGTGTACTTCCACAAAGTCATTTCTGGGAATACAGTCCCCATCTGTCATGATTATATATTCGGCACTGCAGGCCTTCAAAGCCTTATTCAATATTTTGGATTTTTGAAAACCCTCATCCTTCTGCCAAACATGAACAATTTGAAAAGAAACGGCATCCTCCATGACCCGAAGCAACTCCTTGGTCTTAGGACCGGAGCCATCGTCTGCAATGACCACCTCAAAATTTTTAAAACTTTGGAAATGAAAACCCCAAAGCACCTTTTCCAACCATTCTTCGGAATTATAAGTACTTACAATAACAGATATCGAAGGGTTGACATTCTTCACCCTCCAAAATTATAAACCTTTATTTACATATCTTTGCGGCCTGCTTTATCTTTGCATTAGGTTATGGTTAAAAAATTATTATTCGGACTTCTTAAGAAATTTAAATTTCTTCCCCAGAAGACCTTCGTTAAAATTTATTACGAATATTACTCCGGGAAAAAATTGGATTTTGACCAGCCGATCGAATTTTATGAAAAGATATCCTGGTACAAAGTTTTTTTCAGACCAAAAATATTAAATCAGCTTGTAGATAAATATGCCGTCAAATCTTATGTCGAGGACAAAATTGGAAAGCAGTTTTTAAATGAAACCTTGGCTGTTTATGAAAAAAGTTCGGAAGTTGATTTTGACAAATTACCCGATCAATTTGTAATCAAGGGTGTCCACGGCTATCATTTCAACCTAATTGTAAAGGACAAAAAAAAACTCAATAGAATAAAGGCCAGGTTTCTGCTTAAAAAATGGATGTCCAAAAATCAATATTTCAGAGGCGGAAAAGAGTGGGCTTACAAAGATGTTAAACCAAGACTAATTGCAGAGAAATATCTAGCGGAATTGGGCAAGGAGGTATTGATCGATTACAAATTTTTTTGCTTTGATGGTATACCTAAATTCGTTCAAATAGACTTGGATAGAGGAAATACGAATTCTAGATGCTATTATGACATGGACTGGAAGAAACTAGAGCTGTATACCGAGAAAATTCCATTCTATCCGGAGGAAATTGAAAAGCCTGTAAACTTTGAGGAAATGAAAAATGTAGCCCAGCGATTGGCGGATAAGCTCCCATTTACCAGGGTAGACCTTTACTCCATAAATGAAAAAACATTGTTTGGTGAAATGACCTTTTACCCTTCTGATGCAAGGAACAGCTTTTTACCCGAGAAATACAACAAAATAATTGGTGATTACTTTGTTCTACCAGCGATTCCAAAAGGACAAAAATATATAACCAGTCTAGTTACGGACTAGCATTTAATTAAAAAACTCATGAAAATTGTCATTTTAGCAGCAGGTATTGGATCAAGACTGGGGAATCCCTTTCCCAAACCATTGACACCTTTAAAAAATGGAAAATGTATCATGGAGATGCAGGTCAACAATTTGGATGAAACCTTTAACATCCACGATGTAAATGTTGTTGTTGGTTTTAAAAAGGATTTAATAATGGAACGCTTTCCACAACTCACCTATATTTACAATCCATTTTTTGATCAGACCAACACTTCCAAAAGCCTTTTAAAAGCCTTAATGAAAAGCAGGGACAAATCTGTACTTTGGCTTAATGGCGATGTTGTTTTTGACGCAAAACTATTGTCATTCTTAAAGCCTTATATAGATAAAAATCAATCGTTTGTAGCTGTAAACACCAGTAAAGTGGCAGATGAAGAAGTTAAGTACACTTTAAAAAACAATTTTATAGATCAACTATCCAAGACGGTGAAAAATGGACTTGGAGAAGCAGTGGGCATTAATTTCATCGCGGCCAAGGATATAAACAGCTTTATCACAAGGCTAGAAGAATGTGATGACAATGATTATTTTGAAAGAGGGTTGGAAATGGCCATTGAAAAAGACGGCCTTAAAATTAGTGCCGTGGACATTTCCGATTACAACTGTATGGAAGTCGACTTTAAAGAAGATTTGGATAATGCCAATACCATATTTCGAAAATGAAGGTAATTTTATTCTGCCAAAATGCCTATGCCTTTGGCATCCTTGCCCCCATCCGGGATGTACTTCTAGAACAGGGGCATGACTTTATTTGGTACATATCCGGAAAATTATTGGATAATTTTCCCTTTAAGAACGAAGATTATACAGTAAGCACTTTAGATTTACAGCTCTATAATAGCGATGCCATTTTCGTTCCGGGAAATGAAGTACCCTATTACTTACGCGGATTAAAAGTCCAAGTTTTTCACGGACTGGCCGGTGAAAAAAAAGGACATTTCAGGATACGACATTACTTCGATCTTTATCTTACCCAAGGACCTTATTTCACGCATAGATTCAATAAACTAAAAAAAATACACCAAGATTTTGATGTCATAGAGACAGGTTGGCCAAAATTGGATGTATACAGCTCGGAGAAAAACAAATATGATTTTGAAAAAAAGGCCATATTGGAGATGTACAATACGGATAAGATTATCCTTTACGCCCCTACCTTCTCCCCTAGCCTTACTTCTGCTCCGTATTTATTACAGGAAATTAAAAACCTTGCCGAAACGACCGGCTATGTAATCCTAATTAAGTTTCATGACCTCATGGAACAAAAATGGATAAGCGCATACAAAGCATTGGCCAATAAGACACCCAATGTACTGTTCAAGGAAGACAAGAACATTATTAAATCCCTTATACAAGCAGATATCTTGGTCAGTGATACTTCTTCCGTAATTTATGAATTCATACTGTTGAACAAACCGGTAATATCCTTTAAAAATATTGCTGCGAAGGTATTGTGGGACAATTCCCATACCTATACAGGTCTTACGGAAAAAGTTTTGAATAATTTTAATTTAGACCCCCACGCTGTGGAAAGGGCCTATATAAACATGCAATTTCACCCATACCAAGATGGGAAGTCGGCCCTTAGAATGGTTAATACGGTTAAAAATTACATTGAAACCCGTGGGGTACCGGAAGAAAGGAAACTGTCTTTGGCCCGAAGGCTGAAGATTAATTCCATGTTCGGAAAACCGATAAAGAATCCCTTTGATGGTGAAAAGACCAGCAAAATATCCGCTATCCTTATTACCTATAATGAGGATATCCATATTAATGCAGTTTTGGAAAACGTAAAATTTGCTGATGAAATTATTGTTGTGGACTCTTTCAGTACAGACGGCACCATCCAAAAAATAAAAGAACACCCCAAGGTTAAGTTAATCCAACGCCCATTCGTTAATTATACGGATCAAAAATCATTTGCTTTGGAACAAGCGACCAACGATTGGATACTTTTCTTGGATGCGGACGAACGAGTCCCGGATCTATTAAGAAATGAAATCCTGAAAACCGTGAATTCCTCAAAATCAACAGCCGATGCCTATTACTTTTACAGGACCTTTATGTTCAAGAATAAGGTTTTGCGCTTTAGTGGTTGGCAAAGCGATAAAAATTATAGATTGTTCAAAAAAAGTAAAGCTCATTTTACACAAGAAAGAATAGTCCACGAAACATTGGTTGTTGACGGAAAGTCGGATGTGCTTAAAAACAAGCTGATTCATTACTCCTTCAAGAACTACGAAGACTATAAGGGTAAAATGGTAAAGTATGGCCAAATGAAAGCGGTAGAGGAACTTAAAAAGGACTATGACCCCAACTTTTACCACTTTGTTTTCCGGCCATTTTACAAATTTTTCAACCATTATATTTTAAGATTTGGTATACTGGACGGAAAAAAAGGGGTTATCGTCTGCTATCTTAACGCATTGGGCGTGTATTCCCGATACAAGGAATTAAAAAGATTAAGAAATTTAAGATAATAAAGTAATATGAAAGATTTGCTTTTCGAGGTAAACCAATGTTTTGATATTCTCACTAAAGGAGGTCTAATTTTGTATCCTACGGATACGGTCTGGGGAATTGGCTGTGATGCGACAAATGAAGCGGCCGTAGAAAAAATTTATACCCTAAAGCAAAGATCCAACACCAAAACTATGATCTGTTTGGTGGCCAATGATTTTATGCTGGAACAGCATGTTACAACAGTACCGGAGCTGGCCTACGATATATTGGACCTTGCCACCAAACCAACCACTATTGTTTATGAATCCCCTAAGGGAGTAGCCAAAAATTTAATCGCCAATGACGATACTTTGGCCATTAGGGTAGCAAAAGATCAATTTTGCCAGTATCTGATAAAGAAATTTAAAAAACCCATCGTGTCTACTTCAGCCAACATAGCCGGACAACCAACTCCTACAAGTTTTAAAGAAATACCGGATGAGATTTTAAAAGGTGTGGACTATATAGTAAATTTGGACCGCGATAAAATTAACAGCACCCCATCTTCCATTATTATGCTCGGTAATGATGGTACCGTAAAAGTGATCCGAGAGTAAGAATGACGAATAAAAACCACGAAGAAGCCATAAACAACCCGATATTTTCAACCATTTCCGATGCCGCCAAGGAACTTTCATTAGATTCTTACGTAATCGGAGGCTTTGTAAGGGATTATTTATTGGAAAGGGGCACTCCAAAAGATATTGATATTGTAGCTATTGGCAGTGGAATAGAATTGGCCAAATTGGTCGCCAAAAAATTACCTGGAAGCTCAGAAGTTAGCATCTTTAAAAACTTCGGAACCGCCATGATCAAATTTCAAGACATTGAAATTGAATTTGTTGGAGCTAGAAAAGAAAGCTACCATAGGGACAGTAGAAAACCAGTTGTTGAAAATGGGAGCCTGGAAGATGACCAAAAACGGCGGGATTTTACCATCAATGCCCTGGCAATTTCACTTAACCCCAAGGACTACGGACAACTTTTAGATCCATTTGATGGCATTGGGGATTTAAAAAGAAAATTGATCAGAACTCCTTTGGACCCCTCCATAACCTACTCCGATGATCCTTTGCGAATGATGCGGGCCATTAGGTTTGCCTCCCAGTTAAACTTTGTTATTCATCCTGAATCCTTACAGGCCATAGTGGACAACAAGGAAAGAATTAAAATTATTTCCAATGAGCGTATCGTGGACGAATTACATAAAATTTTGTCCAGCAGCAAACCCTCACTTGGATTCTCCCTGTTGCACGAAACCGGTCTGTTACCTTTTATAATGCCCGAATTGGTGGCCTTGGAAGGTATTGAGGAAATTGAAGGCCAAAGACATAAGGATAATTTTTGGCACACCTTGGAAGTGGTTGACAATATTTCTGAGAACACCGATAATGTATGGCTACGTTGGGCCGCCCTTTTGCATGATATTGGCAAGGCCCCTACCAAAAAATTCGATAAAAAAATAGGTTGGACATTCCATGCCCATGAATTTGTAGGTTCTAAAATGGTCTACAAACTTTTTAAACGCTTAAGGCTACCTTTAAATGAAAAAATGAAATTCGTCCAAAAAATGGTGCTTATGAGTTCCAGGCCCATAGTCCTTTCCGAGGATTTTGTAACCGACTCCGCCGTTCGAAGGCTCATTTTTGATGCGGGCGACCATGTAGAGGATTTAATGACCCTTTGCGAAGCGGATATCACTACCAAGAATCCAAAAAAACAAAAAAGGTATAGGAACAATTTTAAAATTGTCCGTCAAAAAATCGAAGAGGTCGAGGAACGGGATCACATTAGAAATTTTCAACCCCCCATTAGTGGTGAAGAAATTATGAAAACCTTCAACTTAAATCCTTCCAAGGAAATAGGAATGATCAAGGAAGCCATTAAGGAAGCTATTTTGGAAGGGGATATCCCCAACGAATACGATGCTGCTTACAACCTAATGTTGGAAAAAGGCAAAGAAATGGGGTTAAGTTTAAACTAATGCCAATACGACATAATTAGATTTACCAATCAGCTTTTTTACAATACAAAATTAAGACCTACCCAGACCTTAATTAAATAAAAGAGTGGTAATTTTGCACTATTCTTTCAAACATCCAAATGCAAAAAAAATTTACAAAAATCGCCAAGATCAGTTTAGTTTTGGTCTACTTGGTAATTGTAGCCGGTGCTGTAGTGAGAATGACCGGGAGTGGCATGGGATGCCCGGATTGGCCAAAATGTTTCGGTTATTACATTCCACCTACCGATATTGCGGAATTACAATGGCAGCCAGAAAAGGAATTTAAAAAAGGTCAGGTAATTATTGTAGACGAAGCCTTATGGGTAGCCAAGGAAAGTTTCAGTACATCAGCTACATATGATGCCATTAATTGGGCGCCTTACACCAAGCATGACTACGCTATCTTTAACCCTTTCCATACTTGGACTGAATTTATTAATAGGTTATTTGGTGCCCTGGCCGGCCTGGGAACCTTAATAATGGCCATAGCCTCCTTTACCTACTGGAAGCAAGAGAAAAGCATCACTATTCTTTCGTGGGTCGTAGTATTCGCAATGGGTTTCCAAGCATGGCTTGGGGCCACTGTGGTATATTCCGTTTTGGCCCCGGCCAAAATAACGATACATATGGTCATGGCCTTGTTTATAGTAGCACTGATACTCTACTTGATTCATGCCACAAGCCTTAAGACAAAGTCTTTAAAGCCGGACAAAATAACTAGAAATCTAATAATCTTCGTGCTTTTAACCACACTGGTGCAAGTAGTATTGGGAACCCAAGTAAGACAGTTTGTTGATATACAAACCGACCTTTATGGCGAAAATGCTCCTGACCAATGGCTCAATAATCCAACACTATCATTTTACGTACATCGTTCGTTTTCCATTATAGTAGTACTGTTAAACCTGTTTCTCGCCATAAGGATTTACAGTTTGAACCTGGGCTATTCCAAAATAAAATGGGTTTTGGCACTCCTGCTTTTGGAAGTTGTTTCCGGAATGGCCATGTATTATTTGGATTTCCCTTTTGCCACCCAGCCCCTACATCTTGTGTTTGCTTCCGTTTTGTTCAGTTTTCAATTCTATTTGGTTTTGGAAGCTTTAAATGCTTTTAAAACCATGAAAACTTTGTAACTTTGCCTCCACAAAAAAAGTACCCGATGATATACAAAATACGGATTATTCTAGATGCAGAGGAAGATATTTTTAGGGATATTGAAATAGAGGATGGCAATTCCATGGAAGACCTTCACAATGCCATTGCCCAAGCTTTTGGCTTTTTGGGAAATGAAATGGCTTCTTTCTACACCTGTGATGAGGAGTGGAGGCAGGACGAGGAAATTGCCTTATTTGACATGAGTGAAAATGGCTCCGATGTACGTTTAATGAACCAGATTCTCTTACAGGACATTCTTACTGAACAATCCCCCAAACTAATTTATGTATATGACTTTTTAAGCATGTGGACCTTCTTTGTGGAATTGGCCGATATAGTTGAAAAAGAAGATGGGCATGCCTATCCCAATACACTTTTCAGTTTTGGTGAATTGCCGGACTCCCCACCTGAAAAAAAGTTTGAGGCAGATGAATCTGAATTCGATTTTGACAATACCTTGGATAATTATGAAGATTTGGATTTTGATGAAAACTGGAACTGATAATGCCAGTTGCCCCTGCCTAAAGTGGTAGGATATAATAATTGGCCAATTAAGCGGCCATCTTAGAATACAATTAACTTAGGCCCCCAACAGCGGCTTAAGTACAAGTTAACCCATAAATATTTTCCAAGATCCATGATCAACTTATACCCTACCCAAATTGAAACAATTTCCATACATCGCGTAGGAAACAAAAATAAAAGCGAAGGTATCTTTCTGTCGGAAGAACCATTTTCTCTCAACGATGAAACTACGGGACTATTAAAGGAATATTTTTTTAAACCTTTTAGGGAAAAGGAGGAGAATTACTATTATTTTTCGCATGAATCCGATGTTGAATTTAATGAAGTCTATAAAATTGTTTCCGATATTTTTGAGGAGCCAAGTAGCCTTCACGCCAATTCGAAAAAAATAGCAACACAATTATTCGATCAATCGAACCACCCACATATTAAAAGCGGTGAAGTATACGTAGCCTACCTTACCGATCTGATGTTGGATAATGTAAAAGTGAATGCCGTGGGCATATTCAAAAGCGAGCTTAAACACGATTTTCTTCAATTTCAGGAAAAGGGAAATAGCTTGGATATTTTGGTGCAACAAGGCATCAACATCAATAAGCTGGACAAGGGTTGTCTTATTTTCAATACCGATAAGGAAGAAGGTTATAAAGTACTTTCAGTGGATAGTAATCGCTACGACACCAAATACTGGTTGGAAAATTTTCTAGGAGTGGATGCACTTTCCGACGATAATTTTAAGACCAAAAACTACTTGAAATTCTGTCAGAACTTTGCCAAAGATGTGGTCTTGCCTGCTGAGGACAAGCAGCAGGAAGTATTGTTTATGAACAGGGCTGTGAATCATTTTGCCAAGAATGACGCTTTTGAAGAAACCAATTTCTTGAACGAAGTCATGGAAAACCCGGAATTGATACCTGAATTTAAGCACTACAAGGTAGAAAAAGGGCCTAAATATAGTATAGAGGATGTCTCTACTTTTGACATAGCCAATAAAGCGGTTTCCGACGCCAGAAAAAAAATTAAAAACGTTATTAACTTGGATACCAATATCCAGATAAAACTGGATTTTATCAATCCCGAATCTGCCCAAAAATTCGTTGAAAAAGGTTGGGACGAGGAACGTCAAATGTACTACTACCTAGTCTACTTCAACAAGGAACAGAAAAGTTAGATATATCCATTATCTACCAGGTCCATGCATTGAACCAAGACCTCGGAGTACAACGCACAAGGCCGAAGTATTAAATCTTCGGCCTTATTTTATTTTATGCACAACATCCACCTAAATAACTTTCAACTGCAGCAATACGGGATTGTAACAATATTCAATTGCAATTATGAAATAGATCAACCTTCAAGATCTATCCTGTTCTCAATAATCTGTTTCACGTTAACGTCTTGGTAGTTTCTTTTAACAAAATCCAATGCAAGCGCCAATACTTCCCCCATAGTCTTGCACGTTTTAAAGTCGACATCCGAAGTTAGCTCATATATATGTTGGGCCAGGGAGGAAATATTCTCTTCATTGGATATATGATCTGTCTTAACAATAGAAATCAACCGTTTGATACGATTCCCTGAACTCAAAATTCTTTTGGCCACTATGGAGCGTTCCTCAATCTTGTATTGGTCCACAGAACTACGTTGTAACTTTTCTTTGACCAGCATGACCATTTGATAGTTTTCCTTAAAAAACTGTGGTCTATAAACCTTCAGTTTCCCCTCATAACACTGCTGGTCAAAATCTATTGCCCTTATTTTGTAGACTACATGGTCAAAGTCATGGGTAGGAACAATGACGTAGTTATAAGATCGCATATCTCCCAATAGTCGGATCATGCAGCGTTCATTGAACTTGACAAATTCTTTCGCCAACTGGGATTTCTCCGATTCCGTACATTTTGGCAAAAAATCCTTTATAAATACATCCCCCGGAATACCGGCAATATGTTCTTCTATCAAAGTATCCCCATAGACCAAGAAGTTAAGGTTATATGGCGATAACATATGCTCTAGTTCCAAGCCATAAATCCTGGAGGCATCGGCCTTTTTTACATAAAAATTGGTAAAGATGTCGTTCAATATGTTCCTTACCTTAATCCTAAATGGCTTGGAATTCCCAAAGGTGCAGTAATCAACGGAATCTACATTTAAAAATGGAAAGATACTATCGCTGCCATCGTAATGTAGAATAGAATATATTTTTTTTAAGGCTAAATCAATCTCTGCCCTTTCGAACTCACTGTAATACACACGTACCCAAAGTGTATCCTCCTCGTTGGAATCATAAACCACCACCGAACCGGAAAAACGCAATAGGTCATCATAAAAAATTGGAATTTCAATTTTTCTACTATAGTGCTCCAAATAGGCATCCAATCTTTTATTGACTGGAAATGCAGGCTTTTTCTTGGACATTAATCTTTCAGACATGGAAAAAACTTTAATTTGTAACAAAATAACGATTTCTTCGTCAAGTAAGTACAAACATTCAAAAAAACTATCCCATTTTGGAAACTATACTGACCGTAAACCACCTCACCAAGAAATTTGGGTATCTAACCGCAGTAAAAGACCTGTCATTTAACATTGAAAAAGGCAACGTTTACGGTATCTTAGGCCCAAATGGCAGTGGAAAATCGACCACCCTTGGCATCGTCCTGAACGTAGTAAACAGAACGGCAGGTGAGTTTTCATGGTTTGGTGGAACCGTTTCCACCCACGCAGCCCTTAAAAAAGTAGGCGCTATTATTGAACGTCCCAATTTCTATCCCTATATGACGGCCATACAAAATCTGAAATTGGTCTGCAAAATTAAGGAAGTTTCCCAAGATAAAATTGAAGAAAAATTGGAAATGGTTGGACTATTGGACCGAAAAAACAGTAAGTTCAGAACCTATTCATTGGGAATGAAACAGAGACTGGCCATTGCCTCGGCTCTTCTCAACGATCCCGAAATACTAATTTTGGATGAACCTACCAATGGATTAGATCCTCAAGGCATACACCAAATAAGGGAAATCATAAAAAAAATTGCCTCACAGGGCACTACCATTCTCTTGGCCTCACATTTGCTGGACGAGGTAGAAAAAGTCTGTAGCCATGTCATTATCCTAAGAAAAGGCGAAAAACTCTATTCGGGCCCGGTAGACCAAATGCTGACCAGTTATGGCTTCTTTGAACTAAGGGCGGTTGACGAGGCTGCCTTAGTGACATTTTTGGGCAACCACGCCAGTTTTGGCCCCATTAAGCAGGAAAACGGTTTGATAACAGCAATTTTGAAAGAGGAAATGAAAGCGACCACTCTAAACAAGGATTTATTTGATAATGGAATTGTGCTCTCCCACTTAGTAAAACGCAAAGAAAGTTTAGAGGAACAATTCCTTAGCCTGACCAATCATAAGGACTAACCCCAATAACACCCTCAAACGCCTAAAAATATGTTACGTTTATTACAGATCGAATTTATAAAATTATGGAACAATAACGCGAGTAAGGTCCTTATCATTTCCTATTTCGTCCTTATCCTCTGCATGGCATTGATAGCCGCCATAAAGTTTGATATTGGCCCCATTCAGTTCCATGTGGCCGAACAGGGAATTTTCAATTTTCCATACATTTGGCATTTGAACACTTGGATAGCCAGTGGATTGAAGCTCTTTTTTGCCATAATCATTGTATCCATGATGGCCAACGAATATAGCAATAAGACCTTAAAACAAAATTTAATAGACGGCCTGAGCAAGAAGGAATTTATAGCCTCAAAATTTCTTACCGTTTTTGCATTTTCGGTCATCTCTACCCTTTTTGTTTTTATAGTTTCATTGATCCTAGGACTTTTCTATTCCGATTTTACGGAGGTATCGATTATATTTTCAGAATTGGAATATTTATTGGCCTATTTTATTAAGATGGTAGGCTTTTTTTCCTTCTGCCTATTCCTTGGTATACTGGTAAAGCGATCTGCCTTTGCCTTAGGTTTTTTAATTATTTGGTTTGCCATTGAAAATTTGGGTATCAGATTTTTAGTATGGTGGCTGGCCGGCAAGGAAGCTTCTGCCTCGGTTATGAAATTCCTCCCCTTGGAGTCTATGAGCAACCTGATCAAAGAGCCCGCCTCCAGGTTTAAAGCGGTACAAAGTATGGCCGAGCAAATTGGGGAGCAATTCAACAAGGACTATGCCGTTCATTTTTATGAGATTTTGATAGTGGGGTGTTGGACCGTGATTTTCATCTATCTTTCCTATGCATTGCTCAAAAAACGTGATCTATAAGACACCTATCCAAAAAGCCTCCATACCCTTGCCATAACTTCCGTAATGGTCTTATAGGGCATAAATGGTCATAAATAGTTGCCAAAGAATCTAAGTATTGCTTGCTATTTCTTAATTTTAGGACATTAAACGAAGATGATTTTTTTTTGATCATAATCTAGCAATCGAAAAGATCAAATTAAAACTATAGGAGTTCCTGAATTAAGTACACATGAAATTTAAAGTTGTTTCCGAATTTAAACCTACAGGTGATCAGCCCCAAGCTATTAAACAATTAAAAGAGGGCCTTGAAGCCGATGAGCGTTATCAAACCCTCTTGGGGGTAACAGGGTCCGGAAAAACTTTTACCGTTGCCAATGTCATAGAGCAGGTGCAGCGCCCTACCCTGGTATTGGCTCATAATAAAACCTTGGCAGCACAATTATACTCGGAATTTAAACAGTTTTTTCCTGAAAACGCCGTTGAATATTTTGTTTCCTACTATGACTACTACCAACCAGAGGCTTACATCCCCACAAGTGGCACCTACATAGAAAAAGATCTATCCATAAATGAAGATATAGAAAAACTACGCCTGAGTGCCACATCATCCCTATTATCTGGCCGAAGGGATATTTTGGTTGTGGCCTCCGTTTCCTGCTTGTACGGCATAGGGAATCCCGTAGAATTTCAGAAAAATGTTATAAGTATTGAGAAAGACCAGGTTATTCCAAGGACAAAATTCTTACATCAATTGGTACAAAGCTTGTACTCAAGGACGACTGCCGATTTTAGGAACGGAAATTTTAGGGTAAAGGGCGATGTAGTGGACGTCTTTCCGAGTTATGCCGACCATGCCTTTAGAATTCATTTTTTTGGGGACGAAATTGAGGAAATTGAGGCCTTTGACCCCTACAAGAACAAAATACTGGAAAAATACCAACAACTTAATATTTACCCGGCCAATATGTTCGTGACCTCCCCGGATGTACTACAAAATGCCATTCATCTTATTCAAGAGGATATGGTGCTACAGGTGGCCTATTTTAAGGAAATAGGAAAACACCTGGAAGCAAAACGTTTGGAAGAACGTACGAATTTTGATCTGGAGATGATCCGGGAATTGGGATATTGCTCAGGAATCGAAAATTATTCCAGGTATTTGGACGGTAGGGAACCTGGAACCAGACCGTTCTGCTTATTGGATTATTTCCCTAAAGATTATTTGATGGTAGTTGATGAAAGCCATGTTACCATTCCACAGGTACACGCCATGTATGGTGGCGACCGATCGAGAAAGGAAAACTTGGTGGAGTACGGCTTTAGATTACCTGCAGCCATGGATAATAGACCGCTAAAATTCGAGGAATTTGAAGCCCTACAAAATCAAGTTATATATGTCAGTGCCACACCCGCAGACTACGAACTGGAATTGAGTCAAGGGGTTTATGTGGAACAGGTAATAAGACCAACGGGGTTATTGGACCCCACTATTGAAGTACGCCCTAGTTTGAACCAAATTGATGACCTGATAGAGGAAATCCAGGTAAGAGTGGAAAAGGATGAACGTACATTGGTCACCACTTTAACCAAACGTATGGCGGAAGAATTGGCCAAATATCTGACTAGAATAAATGTTCGCTGTCGCTATATACATAGCGATGTAGATACTTTGGAAAGAGTTGAAATAATGCAGGACCTGCGTAAAGGCGTTTTTGATGTACTCATAGGAGTGAATTTATTAAGGGAAGGTCTGGATCTACCAGAGGTCTCCCTAGTAGCGATATTGGATGCCGATAAGGAAGGCTTTCTAAGAAGCGCCAGATCCCTCACCCAGACTGTGGGGCGTGCTGCAAGGAATCTTAATGGAAAAGCAATAATGTATGCGGATAAAATTACCAACAGCATGCAAAAAACAATTGACGAGACGAACTACAGACGGGAAAAACAAAGCACATATAATCTTGAAAATAATATAACGCCTACCGCGCTAAACAAAAGTCTGGACAGCGTTTTAGCTAAAAATTCTGTCTCCACCTATCATTTTGAAAAAGAAGAGATGAAGGCTGCAGAGCCCGACTTATTGTATCTAACCAATGAACAAAAGGAAAAAATGATCAGGGATAAAAGAAAGGCCATGGAAAAAGCAGCCAAAGACTTGGATTTTATGCAGGCTGCAAAGTTAAGGGATGAAATTAAATTGCTGCAGGAGCAGGAATAAAGGGTATCCCACCACTTTCCACTTTTAGGTACACAACCCAAAGTTCAGTGTATTAAACTGAAATTTCCCCAAAAAAGAGGGAGATATGTATTGTAATCGCATTTCTATTAACCTATAGCTCTTGAAACACTGGGCTAACGCATAAAATATAAAACTGACATTTTTTATCATGGATGAGAATTTAACCAAAACAAAAAACGCTTCGATTTCTCAAAGCGTTTTTCTAATCAACCAACCAATCTATTATGCATCCAAAGGAACGCACAATCACTTTTAAGCTTACCCTATTTCAATCAATCTTTTTGGTTTGGGCAATGCTTCCTCTTTTTTAGGTAGAACAAACTTTAGGATCCCATCCTCATAGGTCGCATTAATCTTGTCCAAGGATATTGTTTCCGGTAAACTAAATACTCTTTTGAAGGATGAAAAAGTAAATTCCTTTCGGGTATAACCATCGTCCTCCTTATTTTCTTCACTCTTAACCTCCGAAGAAATGGTAAGAATGTCATTATCGATTTCTACATTGAAATCTTCCTTCTTTCTTCCGGGAACGGCCAATTCCAATAGATATTCGCTTTCAGTTTCCTTGACATTGGCAGCGGGTGCACTGTCTTTGAAGTTATCTACGCCACCAACCCAATCTGGTCGCAAAATTTCATTCATTAATGAAGGAAACATAACATTATTTCTTTTTACTAGACTCATGACTTTTATATTTTAAGTTATTGTTTAAATTTTCATGAACTAAAGGACAAATGTTATACCGAATCAATTTTTATGTCATTATGGCGCATGTTTAAGCCAACAGTCAGACATTATGTCATCTTACTGCTAATTATTATAGGCTTTGAATATATTGATCAGGACTGCAGGAGGCACCAACTTGTCAGGATAATTGTGCATTACCGTCAATACCTGCTCAATAGCCGCCTGAGGAAGCCCGAACCCCAGACCTATATTGTGTAGCTGTTCAATTTCGACCAATCGTTGTTCTTGATCCACATTCATGAGCAGTACCAACCTGTGAAACTGAAGAATCCGTTCCGCCTCGGATTTAAGTAAGACCTTCCCTACTTTCTTATGAAAAAGGGAATCGAATGTTTCCTTATCGATTTCCAGTTGCTTGGCCACTCCCAACAAAAAATCATACTCCGAATCCTTGATTTCCTTGTCTGCTTTTGCAAAAGAAATCATTTGGGAAATTATGCCCAGCTTCTCCATATAGGTACTCATAAATTACAGTTTAACACTAAGTTACGTTAAATCGGATTGATTTATTGCCTAGCTTCAAGGAAAGTATTCCCAAACTAGCGCCACATCCTATTTTTTTGTAATATCTTGTGAAAAAATATTTCCTATGACCAATAATGATGTTCTCAAAAAATTAAGGGTTGCCTTAAAATTGCGGGATGATGAAATAGTAGAAATTTTGAAATTGGTCGATTTTAAAATTTCCAAAAGCGAGCTGGGAGCTTTTTTCAGAAAAGAAGATCACCCCAACTATGTAGAATGCGGAGACCAAATTTTGCGGAATTTTTTAAACGGATTGGTGATACATTACCGCGGTACTAGGGAGAATCCCAAAGATCCCAAAGTATCTTTGCCCAAACCAAAAAAAGAATCCCTTGCCAAAGCTGCTCAAAAACCAAGATTCAAAGAGCAACAAAAAAAGAATATAGACCACGACATAAGTCCGGTAAAATATAAAAACAAAAAAAGGTCCTGACAACCCTAAATTCTTTGACATAAAAAAGGCAGCACTATTACAGTACTGCCTTTTAATTTATTGTATTCTATTGGGCTTACGCCAATACTTCCTTCACCTTATCAGCTGCTTCTTGAAACTGTACTGCGGAATGCACGGCCAAACCTGAATTATCAATAATTTCCTTGGCCAATTCAGCATTGGTTCCCTGTAATCTAACAATAATAGGCACCTTTATGGCATCGCCCATATTTTTGTAAGCATCCACTACTCCCTGAGCTACTCGATCACAACGAACAATTCCACCAAAGATGTTTATCAGGATACATTTAACGGCAGGATCCTTCAAAATAATCCTGAAAGCCTCCTCTACCCTTTTGGCATCAGCGGTTCCACCTACATCCAAAAAGTTGGCTGGCTCACCACCGGCCATTTTAATAAGGTCCATTGTAGCCATTGCCAATCCGGCACCGTTCACCATACATCCTACATTTCCATCCAAATCTACATAGTTTAGACCTACGGCCCTTGCCTCTACCTCAATTGCGTTCTCCTCCAATAGATCGCGCATTTCAGCATACTGCTTCCTTCTATAAAGCGCATTATCATCAATGGACACTTTGGCATCCACAGCCATAATTTTATCGTCAGAGGTCTTAAGCACAGGGTTTATTTCGAATAAACTTGCATCGCTCTCCACGTAAGCCTTATACAAACTGCTAACAAACTTGGTCATTTCCTTAAAAGCTGTCCCGGACAACCCAAGGTTAAAAGCTATTTTCCTCGCCTGAAAAGGCAATAAACCAGTTGCTGGATTTATTTCTTCCGTAAAAATAAGGTGTGGTGTTTTGTCTGCCACCTCCTCTATATCCATTCCACCTTCAGTAGAATACATAATCATATTTCTTCCCGCCGCCCTGTTTAACAAAACGGACATATAAAATTCACTGGTTTCGCTGTCCCCAGGGTAATAGACATCTTCCGCAACCAAAACTTTATGCACTTTCTTACCCTCCGCAGAAGTTTGCGGAGTAACTAAATTCATCCCGATGATAGACCCTGCAATCTCTTCTACCTCGCGCAAGTTTTTCGCTAATTTAACTCCTCCTCCTTTTCCACGTCCACCTGCGTGTACCTGTGCTTTAATAACATGCCAACCAGTTCCGGTTTCCTGAGTCAATTGTTTGGCTGCATCTACTGCTTCCTTGGCATTATAAGCCACTAAACCGCGTTGAATGCGTACTCCAAAGCTCGCTAAAATCTCTTTTCCTTGATATTCGTGAAGGTTCATAAAATTGAAGGTTCTATTTGTTGAGTTGCAAAAATAGGAAACACAGCGGATTTACCCTAATTAAATAAAACAGAAAAACAACTAGTGCTATCAATATAAATACCAAACAGGCTTATCTAAAGAAATTAATAAAATACCAGCCCAAGATTTTCAAATTACATACATTTCGGAATGGCAAAGGTTCCGATCACAGGTCATTGGAAAAACTATTTCTATTCCATAATTCTTGGAATAGGCTTTCCTTTTAAATTTTGAAATCCTTAAAATCTATGGGGTCGAAATTCTTGAAATGGCCGTTCATTCCAATCATTTCCTTTGATTGGTTTACCTGTTTTAAAACTTGAATGGTATTGATTAAATGGGCCTTGATGTATAATAATCGTTCACTTTCATAGGTCATTTTCAGGAGTTTGTATTCTTGTGCAAGCGAAAGCCCTATTTTATGTATCAATTGATATACATCAAAATTTTCGGTTGTAAGACCCAAAATAGACACATCCATAAGACCATAAAGTTCAATGATAAGATTAAGCACATTGTCTCTCAAGCTAGTAACGCCGTCATCAAAATACGGTAAAAATTCCACTTCCCCCGCCGCGTACAATTTGCCTTCCATTACTTTTTGAAAAGTATTTAATTTAAAACTGCGCCGTCCAACGCAAATAATATCCATTTCTCCACTATCGTAAGTTTTAATTATTTCCTTTAATTCCAGTTCCGTTCCGTATGCCATTTCCCCATCAACATAAACAGGAACCCCAAAATTCATGGGCCTGTCCCTAACATCAGATATCAATTGTTTGTAGCGCTCCTCAAAAATATGAAGAGCCACTATTTCGCCAGAAAAAAAAACGGACGGCAAAGGGAACATAGGTAACAACATAAGTTTTTGTTTAAAGTTACAACGGACAGATCAAAAATCAAACCTGAACAAAGCAAGAGTTGTTATACATATAACAATGTGTTACATTTTTCAACTATTGCTATATATTTTTGCTCGAATACAATAAGTAGTCTAAATTTGCATAAAATTTTGAACAATGCGACACAGTGATTTATTAAATATAGCGAAAACTTATGGTGACCCGGTCTATGTATACGATTCTGAAAAAATAATTTCCCAGTTTCAAAGATTGACCAATGCGTTTAAGGACGTCAAAAAATTACAATTAAATTACGCCACAAAGGCACTTTCAAATATTGCCATTTTAAAATTGATGAACAGTTTGGGAAGCGGTCTGGATACTGTTTCCATACAAGAGGTTCAATTGGGACTCATGGCGGGTTTTGAGCCTAGCTCTATTATATTTACCCCCAATGGAGTATCCTTGGAGGAGATTGAGGAAGCTGCAAAATTGGGGGTTCGTATCAACATTGACAACTTATCCATCTTGGAACAATTTGGCAGCAATCACCCGGATATTCCTGTTTGTATTAGAATTAATCCCCACGTTATGGCCGGTGGCAATTCTAAAATATCCGTGGGGCATATAGATTCCAAATTTGGTATTAGTATACACCAAATACCCCACTTATTGCGTATTGTTAATCTTACGAATATGAAGGTCAACGGGATACACATGCATACCGGAAGTGACATTTTGGATATTGATGTATTCCTTTACGCTTCGGAGATTCTTTTTGAAACAGCCAAAAATTTTCAGGATCTTGAGTTTATAGACTTCGGTAGTGGCTTTAAAGTTCCTTATAAAGAAGGCGATATTGAAACCAATATTGAGGAACTGGGCAAAAAATTAGGAAAACGTTTCAATACTTTTTGCAAAGAATATGGCAGGGAGCTGACCTTGGCTTTTGAACCAGGTAAGTTTTTGGTAAGCGAGGCCGGTTTCTTTTTAGCTAAAGTGAACGTGGTAAAGCAGACCACTTCCACCGTTTTTGCCAGTATAGATTCCGGATTTAACCATCTTATTCGCCCCATGTTCTATGGCGCCACCCACAGCATAGAGAATATTTCCAATCCTGAAGGGCGTGAACGTTATTATTCCGTAGTGGGCTATATCTGCGAGACCGATACTTTTGCAAGCAATAAACGCATAAGCGAAATATCTGAAGGCGACATCCTTTGTTTTAAAAATGCCGGTGCCTATTGTTTCACTATGGCCAGTAATTACAACTCTAGATTTAGACCACCAGAGGTTTTGTGGCATAAAGGAAAAGCCATTTTAATAAGGGAAAGGGAAACTTTTGACGACCTTATTAAAAACCAAATAGATGTCAAGGATTTATTTACGGCTGTTAAAGAAAAGGCAATAGCAAAATAAAATTGCCAAATTTTCGTTAGTTTTGATAATGTTATCGGACTAATCCTTTAAAAATTATGGTCTTGAAATTAGTTTCCAAATCATTTTTCAAAATAGTTGTTCTATTAGTGGTTGGCATTTTACCAATAGGTAGTATGGCACAGGATGTAAAATGGCTTAGTTGGGACGAAGCTGCCAAATTAGTGGAAACCGAGAAAAATCCTAAGAAAATTTTTATCGATGTCTATACCGACTGGTGTGGATGGTGTAAAAAAATGGATAAGGATACCTTTCAGAATGCAGAAGTTGCCGAATACATGTCCAAAAACTATTATATGGTAAAGTTGGATGGAGAAGGTAAGGAACCTATTGTTTTCAGAGGCAAAACCTTTAAATTTGTTCCTTCGGGCAGAAACGGATATCATGAATTTGCAGCAGCATTGATGCAGGGTAAAATGAGTTATCCCACTACAATATTTTTGGATGAACAAATGAATATGCTTTCTCCAGTACCTGGTTATCAAAAGCCAGAACCTTTTCTAAAAATAGCGAAGTATTTTGGTGAAAATATCCATAAGGAGAAAGACTGGAATACCTACGATAGCGAAAGCAAATAGTAAAATCTACATTATATCCAAGATAAAGAAATAAAAAAGCCGGCTGTGACCGGCTTTTTTTATTATCTAAATATATCTACTGCAAGTATAATTTACCTGCTATAGTTGGGTGACTCCTTAGTAATGGTTACGTCATGTGGATGGCTTTCGTTGATTCCACTCGCGGTAATCTTAACAAATCTTCCAGACTCTTTTAGTGTTTCTATATCCTTGGCCCCACAATAGCCCATTCCAGCACGAAGACCACCAATAAACTGATGGATACTTTCGTACAAATCTCCCTTATAAGGAACACGACCAACGATTCCTTCAGGTACCAATTTTTTAATATCATCTTCCACATCTTGGAAATACCTATCCTTACTACCTTGTTTCATAGCCTCAACAGAACCCATCCCTCTATAGGACTTAAACTTACGCCCTTCATAAATGATAGTCTCTCCCGGAGATTCTTTTGTTCCCGCCAACAAAGAGCCCAACATTACCGTATCGGCGCCTGCAGCAATGGCCTTAGGTATATCCCCTGTATATCGTATTCCCCCATCTGCAATAACTGGCACTCCACTACCCTTGATAGCGGCAGAAACTTCCAAAACCGCTGAAAATTGAGGAAAACCTACTCCAGCAACTACCCGGGTTGTACAAATAGATCCTGGACCTATTCCAACTTTTACGGCATCGGCTCCCGCCTCTACTAAATACTTGGCAGCTTCTGCTGTGGCAATATTGCCTACAATAACTTCCAAATCCGGAAATTTCTTTTTTACCTCCTTTAGAACGGCAACCACACCTTTGGTATGGCCATGCGCAGTATCGATTACAACAGCGTCTACCCCCGCGTTCACCAGAGCTTCCGCCCTATCCACTGCATCACCGGTAACCCCTAAGGCAGCCGCAACACGCAATCTTCCATACTGATCCTTATTGGCTATTGGCTTCTGGGTAAGTTTTGTTATATCCCTAAAGGTAATAAGCCCAACAAGTTTGTAGTCCTTATCAACAACGGGTAATTTTTCAATTTTGTTTACCTGCAAAATATCCTCTGCCTGCTCCAAAGAAGTTCCTTCGGCTACAGTAACTAGATTTTTGGAGGTCATTACCTCGGAAATTGGCCGGTCATTATTTTTTTCGAACCGTAAATCCCTATTGGTTACGATACCTATAAGTTTCCCCTTATCATCTACAATGGGTATCCCGCCAATGCTGAATTCTTTCATATTTGCTTTGGCATCCCTCACCTTGGAATTTAAAGGCAAGGTAACGGGATCTATGATCATACCACTTTCGGCGCGTTTTACCTTGCGTACCTTCAGCGCCTGTTGTTCTATGGTCATGTTCTTGTGCAATACCCCAATACCACCTTCCTGGGCAATGGCAATGGCCATACGGGATTCCGTCACTGTATCCATAGCAGCAGAAACGATGGGAACGTTGATCGTAATGTTTCTAGTAAATTTTGTTTGAATATTGACTTCCCTAGGAAGTACTTCTGAAAAAGCTGGAACTAAAAGTACGTCGTCGTACGTAAGACCTTCTCCAACAATTTTGTTTAGGTGAGCTTGCATAGCAATTAAAGATTAATTGCGTGCAAATATACTACATTTAAAGGAACTGTAATACAGTTATCGTGTTAATTGACTGTTACCGATTTTTTACACAATTGATAAATCACCAACAGTGCGGCTAAACTGTAGGTCAAGGTCATTAAAAACCCAGAAAAAATGACCACATATTTCATCCATAGCAGCCCTGTCCACATGAAATATATGCCCCCAAAAGTTAAAACCACCGAGAAGAAAGGTTCAATGGTAAGGAACATTTTTAGCTTTTGTGGTATTTTGGAAAGCCAAACCAACCCACCAAGCAGAAAAAAAATAAGTGACATGGATAGGATATGGGTATGGATTATGGTAAGCATTTCGCGCTCTCCCTTTTTAAACTTCATAACCTCCGCCTCTTCATCCTCCTCATTTCCCAAATAATTTTCCACAATACCATTGGGGGATGCTGTACTGGTTTCAGAAACAAATAGAAGGCCCGTATAAAAACCTATGCTCAATACGAGGACAAAGCTTGCAACAAACCATTTTATTCCCTTGGGCAATGTCAGCAATAGACCGTCATAATCCATTAAAGTACCTTTTTTTCTTGAAGAATTCCAATGGTCTGCAACAAACTATCCATTGAGTTGGTCATGGAACGTACCGAAATTGTAGCACCAGAAATACCGTCTATATTGGATTCATGGCTTACCCTATCCTTTCCTGATTTCCCTGTAAACTGCTCCAACCATCTTTTACTCCCAATTTCACCGCCATACTCCTCACGATATATCAATACTTTTGAATGGATGATTTCCAATTTGGGATTAAAGATGACCAGATAATCGAATTTGGCCGTTTTACTTGGCGCCTGATCTACAAAAGCATAACCTAGCAAGGTACTTCCCTGCATTATTTTGAAGAAATTATCAGCAGTAATTTTGGTTGGAAGTAGTTCGTTGACTGTTTTGGAAACAGAAAAGGACTGCAAGGAATGATTTTCGGTTTCAAATACCTTTTCCAATTCCTTATCCATTTTCTTTTGAACATTTTTCGGGATTCCAAATCCCAAAATCACCAAAGAAAATACCATAATTAGAACTGTTTTTCGCTTTCTATAGTTCATGCCCCAAATATACTAATTTAGAATCATTTTTAATAATAATCGTCATATTTAGGAGTTGAATTATAAACCTCATTAATTCTGGATTAAAACCACACCCCTATTCCAAAATTCAGTACATTCTGAAGATCACTACCATCCAATTTATTGGATTTAAACTGATAATCCCCTTTCAATACCACTCCAGGAGCTAAATGATAGGTAAGGCCTGTAGTTACATCAGTTTTATTATAGGCATCGTTCCTTATCAATGCACCCGCTGTATCGGAATGGGTATCATATTTTTCGTATCTGGCAAAAGCGAACAGTTTTTGCTCATTACCAGCTGGCAAAAGATTGTAGGCCCCTTCTACGTACCAACCTTGCAAAGCACTACCCAAGTTTCCACCTGTCAAGGCGTTGTAATCTTCGGTATCGGAAAGGGAAGCATATATAAATTGCCCCCTAGCGGTAAAATTACCTAAGGCGTATCTTGCATCCAAGCCAACCATTGATATTCCAATGTTTGACCCTGTAAGTTCCTCTACATCATCGGCAGCCTGAGTTTTTCCAAAATATCCAGAAAGTCCCAAACGCAGGCCGGGGACCCCATAATAATCCAATTTGGTAGAGAGGGTTGGAGTATCGATGGTAGATTTGATTCCTTTTTGTCTTCCTCCCCTTAATCCACTGGAACCTTGCAAAAATCCATTGATTCCGCCTTCGCCGTCAGCTTCGGTAGATTTAAATCCGTTGAATATATACGCTTGGTAACCCAAGGATAGGTCGTTCACCCTCCCGAAAACACCAACTCCCAATTCCCTCCAAGTGGTAGGAACTATAACATTGTCCATAGCCGGACGCTCGGTACCATTAAAAGTTGTGGGTTCGTGGTATTCGTTGACTATGCCCATGGGCACCAACATTAAACCACCCCTAAGATTAACGCTATTTCCAAGGTTATAGTTAACAAAAGCCTGTTCAACATATACTTCCTCAACATGTTCAAATTCTATTTCCGTAACAAATTGGGCCCTATCATTAAATCTATATCCCAAAAGCAGCACCAACCTTTGTACATCTATCTCTCCATTATCACCTTCAGGTTGATTGTAAAGCATTTCACCATAAGCACCAACAGTAACGGCCGAAGCATAATTACCGGAAAGCAAACGTTGGGCAGCATTTAATTGTTTTTGAGGATCCAAGGTAATGGAGTCGTTCGCGGTCTGTGCAAATACTCCAGTTGCCAAGAGTAAACCACCTAGTAGTGCAATTCTTTTCATTATAAAATTGTTCTTATTTAGATTGGATAAATATAAATTTCGGGTACAAATATAATGGCAAGAACCAAACTGACAAACTTAATTTAAACTAAATCTAAATAAATATTGAATTTTAACACATTTCAGAAACTAGTGTTAGGAGCATTGTTATGAGCAGAAAAAAGAGCTCCTAATTCCATTGGAATGCAAAGTATTCACAAGGTCCGGAACCTATATTCTTAATGGCATGGGGAACATTGGAGGGAAGAAAGTATAAATCCCCTTCCTGGGCCCTAAAAACGCCATTACCAATTTCCATCTCGGTTTGTCCACTGATTACCAGAACTACCTCCGTAGCATAGTGGGTATGGGGCTCATGACTTTTAATACCCGACTTCAAGGTAGTTACGTGCATCTCATAATAAGGACACATGGCCGTTGAACGATGGAAGAAATTCCGAATACCACCCTTATCGTGTTCTTTAAATTTCAACTCCTCAAAATTAATTAGGGTAGACCCACCGCTCTTCCTAGCTCTCCTTACATCCATGTTACCTTTGGACTTATAGATCATCGTGTAATAAGTACTGCTCGGTGAC
Source organism: Arenibacter sp. F20364 (assembly GCF_023015905.1). Taxonomy (GTDB): domain Bacteria; phylum Bacteroidota; class Bacteroidia; order Flavobacteriales; family Flavobacteriaceae; genus Arenibacter. The sequence goes on from NZ_JALKBD010000013.1 coordinate 65,461, forward strand.
AAACTTTTTACAAAAGCATTGTCCCCCGGCATGATCACAATTACACTGTTTTTTCCTAGGGCTTCTGTTCTACTATTGACTTTCACCTGAACGTCGCCTTCCTTTATGATCAAGATCTGTTCCTGATTGGAATTAAAAAGATTTCGACCATCCGATGAATTTGAAAGCTGCACCGTCTTTAATTCCATTTTATCAAAATGCATGGTTTCACCTTGGATCATAACCGAATCGGCAAGTGTTCCTGGAAAGCGATATACATTGGATTCAATTCTTTTGGGAACAACATCACTCCATAACCAAGACAATGATTCAGGCAAAATAGCACCTCCATGGAGTCCGTTATGGCCACCCGAACCTTTTTCCAACTTAAAGTCGTACCCTTTATATTTCAATGCCGATTCCATCTGTAAATTCGCCAACCACCAATCCCCATATTGATTATTGAGATCATTGCTACCATCCTGCAAAAAAACCTTAATATCCTTGTGGTCTTGCTTTCTTATCATAGAAGGATAATTGTGTCCGCCCCTAATGTCCGTGAAACTTCCTATGTGGCTCAATACTTTATGAAACGCCTCAGGGTAGAACCATGCAGCTGAAAACGCACATATTCCTCCAGAGGACATTCCCGCAATTGCCCTAAGTTTTGGATCTTCGGAAATGTTAAAACTTTTTTTAATTTCAGGTATCATCTCCTCCAGAAGAAATTTCCCATAGGTATCCGAGACGGTGTCATACTCCAGACTTCTATTTGATGATTTCCAAGGATTATCTACTTTGCCAGCATCCAAGTCATGGCCAGGATTTATAAACAGGCCAATAGTTACGGGCATTTCTCCTTGTGCTATAAGATTATCAAAAACGATGGGCACCTTAAATTGACCCTGAACGTCAACATAGGCATGCCCATCCTGAAATACCATTAAAGCGCTAGCATCGGCAGGGTTGTATTGACTTGGAACATACAGGTAGTAATCCCTTATGGTATTAGGGTAAATTTTGCTTTTCCATTGATGCTTGCTCACCTTCCCTTGAGGTATCCCCTCATAGCTGTCTGAATTAGGCCCTGTCATATACGACTCTTGAGAAGAACCTCTGGACGGACATGCCACTATTAAAACAAATAGCACATATAAACTACTGCAGGTAATTAGCCTCTGAAAAATTTTCATTTTTTGATATTTGGTTCTTATTAAATAACAATATAAGAATTTAAATATAGGTAAACTAACTGGGGGCAAGCCTGAAAGGCATTGAAAGGAAACATATTTTAGATTTCGACGCCCGCCTGAACGGCATGGTCAGGAAACCGATGGAGCATTCAAATCTCGATTATCGAGTAAATTGAGGTTTTCAGAACTTTAATCCACAAAAATTGTCATTAAAATTTCCTTGGGTGTTTCGCGTTTCAAGAGATTAAATCAATACTTGGAAAACAGGTCGCTAGCCTTGTTGAAAGCCGCCTCAAAAGCCATCCAATTAACATGGGTGTCGGCCTTGACCGCCGTAAAATAGGAAAGCATTTTTTCTGTGGGCATATTTCCAGTGAGCTCATCCTTTGCCATAGGACATCCACCAAAACCTTGCACCGCCCCATCAAATCTGCGACAGCCGGCATTATATGCAGCATCCACCTTTTCATGCCATTTAGAGGGCGTAGTATGCAAATGGGCGCCGAATTCAATTTCAGGGAACTTTGGGATCAGGTTGGAAAATAGATAGCGGATCACCTCCGGGGTCGAAGAACCCACCGTATCGGATAGTGATAATATTTTGACTCCCATTCCGGCCAGCTTTTCGGTCCATTCACCCACTACCTCAACACTCCAGGGATCCCCATATGGATTACCGAACCCCATGGAGATATAAGTGACCACTTCCTTCCCAGAATCTCCTGCAATTCTCAGAATCTCTTCCAAAGTATCTACGGATTGAGCAATTGTCTTGTGGGTATTCCGCATTTGAAAGTTTTCGGATATTGAAAAGGGATAGCCTAAATAATCGATAGATTGGTGTTCGGAGGCATCCGTTGCCCCCCTCACATTAGCTACAATGGCCAATAACTTACTTGTAGTCTTGGTCAGATCCAATTGGGAAAGAACCTCTGCCGTATCCACCATTTGCGGAATTGCCCTAGGCGAAACAAAGCTCCCAAAATCTATAGTATCAAAACCACAATTCAATAGGGATTGAATGTACTTTACCTTTTTTTCAGTGGGAATAAACGTCTTGATACCTTGCATGGCATCTCTTGGACATTCTATTATTTTAACGGTATTGGACATTCCCCTGCTTAAGCTTTTCCAAAATTAATATTATTTATCAGATAACAACAGATAAACAGCAATACCCACAAAAACTATAATCTGAAGCCATTTTAAAATTTTCCCTAACTGTCCATGCTCCCTTATATATTTTGAAATGGTTCCCGAAAGGATGGCTATTGCACTAAAAATAATAAAGGAGACCAATATAAATATACCCGCAAGCACATAGAACTGAACAACAATGTTAATAGAATTGCTAAACAAAAACCCAGGAAAGAAAGCCAAGAAGAAAATGGTCACCTTTGGGTTAAGTACATTCATTATAAATCCTTGCTTATACAAGGCACCCAAGGATTTCTTACTCACACCGCTATTGGATATTTCAAGATGATCATTACTTCTAAAAACTTTGTAGGCCAAATAAAAGAGATAAACCGCGCCAAATAATTTTATAACAAAGAACAGGTTGGGGTTTTGTTTAATCAAGGCGGAAACGCCAAAAGCCAGCAAGGTTGCGTGCACCAAACAGCCTGTCATTAGGCCGGCAACAGTAGCTATTCCAAACTTCTTACCATTCGTAATACTTTGGATCAGCACAAAAATATTGTCTGGCCCAGGAGAAATGGCCAAAGCAGCTGTTGCCAATATGAATGTCAATAATATATCGTAATTCAAGTCTTGTTATTTGAATAATGTACAAAGGTCTGAATTTACCGATTAATTGTCATCTTTTCCATAAATAAGTCTTAAGAAATATGTTCCCAACAAACTGCCTATATTCAACTTTTTTATATCTTCAACAAAAATTAAATTATGAAACCAGTTTTTTACACCCTTAGCCTATTGGCAGCAATATTATTGATGAGTTTTAACATCCCGAACACGACTAATTTGAAAGAGGATATAAGTATGGAAAATTCCAAAAAGCAGGACAGTGTATTGCGTCATGTAGTACTTTTTAAATTTAAGGCCAATACCTCCAAAGAGGACATTGCAAAAGTAGAGGCCGCCTTTACCGCCCTACCTTCTAAAATACCTCAGATAGTAGGTTATGAATGGGGCCTAAACAATAGCCCGGAGGGCTTAGATAAAGGGTTTACACATTGTTTTTTCCTGACCTTCCACAGTGAGGCAGATAGGGCCATTTATCTACCACATCCAGACCATAAGGCTTTTGGAGCAGTTTTGACCCCGCATTTGGAAGACGTCACCGTGGTGGATTATTGGACCAAATAATTAAAGACTTTTAAGGATAAAAATTAGCGTCCTACCAAAAAAAGGGTTGACCCAATGATGGTCAACCCTTTTCTTATTCCGTGAAGTATAAGCGATACAGTCTACCCCTCTCAGCCGTTAGTCTTATTAATAATGGCCTTATTGATTCTCTTTATAAGTGCAGGGCCTTCATAAATAAACCCAGTGTATAATTGGACCAGATCCGCTCCAGCCTCCAACTTTTCAAGTGCATCTTCTGCCGAATGAATTCCACCCACACCGATAATGGGAAATGCCTTATTGCTTTTTTGGGACAAAAACCGGATTACTTCGGTACTTCTTTTGGTAAGAGGCCTGCCACTTAAACCACCCGTTTCTTCTTGTAAAAGCACATCGGATTTTAAATTATCGCGAGCAATAGTCGTATTAGTGGCAATGACCCCATCAATGTCAGTATCTTTTACAATACCTATTATATCCAATAACTGCTCATTCGTTAAATCCGGAGCAATTTTCAAGAGAACAGGCTTTTCCTTCTTATTCTTAGCTTTGGCCAATTTGGTATTTTCCTTTTTTAACTCCACTAATAAAGCGGTCAAAGGTTTTCTATCCTGAAGTTCCCTCAGGCCAGGTGTATTTGGTGAGCTTACATTTACTACAAAATAATCTACATGGTCGAACAGGGCATCAAAACAGATTAAATAATCCTTTGCCGCCAGTTCGTTGGGCGTCACCTTGTTCTTACCAATGTTGCCACCGATAAGCACCCTATGCTGTTTCTTCAGATTTTCAACGGCATCGAACACCCCCTTATTGTTAAACCCCATTCTATTGACGATGGCCTGATCTTTCCTTAGACGAAATAAGCGTTTTTTGGGATTTCCGTCTTGAGGTTTGGGAGTTAAAGTACCTATTTCAATAAATCCAAATCCAAAATCGGATAGTTCATTATACAACTTGGCATCCTTGTCAAACCCTGCTGCCAATCCCACTGGGTTTTTAAATTTCAATCCAAATAATTCACGCTCCAATCGAGGGTCGTTTACCGAATATATGGTCCTGAAAATCCCAGCAAATCCTATACCGGACAATAAACGAATAGCTCTAAAAGTAAAATGGTGAACTTTTTCTGGATCGAATTGAAAAAAGATCGGGCGGATAAGCTGTTTGTACATGAAAATTATTTTCCGCAAAAATACAAACTAGCCGAGGTAAACTGTCCTAAACCCCCGCTTTTTATTAACATTTGCCAAGAACTTATTCCGGTACAACCACTAAAGGTCGCCGCTCTACTTCCTGACAAAGTGTAACATACCTTTGATATTGCTTTTCATTAAAAAGCGCCAAAAGTTTAAGGTCGTATTTCTTAAAGACCTGCTTCATCCTTTCCTCCAGAACCTTATACTTCCCCCCCAGTGCCGCTAAATCCTCAGGAGTACTTTGAGGGTGATTTTCAAAAAGATTTTTCCGTTCTTCATCCAATAGCCGGGTTTCAATTTCCAGAGCTGCCTTAAACTCCTCCAGATTGGTTATCTGCGCTTCTTTCAATTGAAATATTTGTATAATGGTATCCGATTCCGTGGCGCCAATGCCCAAACTACATTCTTGCTGAGCTTCTGCGGATATCCAAAATCCGACAACGAAAATCAAGGAGAAAAAAACTTTTTTACACATAGGTTTTTGTGCTGTTTAAAGTACAAATATAAAGGAATAATACAACCACTTACGCTTCACCGAAAGTTATCTTTCCAAATTAATCCATTAATAGTACTATAAAATTTATGCTGAACCTCAGGTTCACGGGCTACTCCACATTACTCCCCAAGACAAGGCTGACAAGCCTAGGCATTACAGTTGCCACAACAGGCCCAAATAAAAAATAATAAACTGTATTTTTGATTAAAATTTAGTTTTATGCAACACATTATAGACCGGTTTATAAGTTACATTACCATAGATACTCAAAGCGACCCCAATTCCACAAGCACGCCAAGTACTGAAAAGCAATGGACACTTGCCCATAAATTGGTGGAGGAACTTAATCAAATTGGAATGCAAGATGTCACTATCGATGACAAAGCGTACATTATGGCGACTTTACCCAGCAATATGGAGAAGCAAGTGCCAACAATTGGATTTATTTCACATTTTGATACTTCCCCTGATTTCACCGCTACCAATGTGAAGCCCCAAATAATCAAAAATTATGATGGCGGCGATATTGTCCTGAACAAAGCGGAAAATATAATACTATCTCCCAGTTATTTTGATGACCTATTGCAGTACAAGGGCAATACCCTTATCACTACAGATGGTACCACTTTATTGGGTGCCGATGATAAAGCCGGAATCGCCGAGATTGTAACCGCCATGGAATATTTAATTAAAAACCCTGCAATTAAACACGGTAAAATTAGGGTAGGCTTTACACCAGATGAAGAGATTGGCCGTGGCGCACACCATTTTGATGTGGCCACTTTTGGGGCCGATTGGGCCTATACCATGGATGGCAGCCAAATTGGGGAGTTGGAATATGAAAACTTCAATGCTGCCGGGGCAAAAATTACCATTAAAGGAAAAAGTGTTCATCCTGGCTATGCCAAAGGAAAAATGGTAAATGCCATTTTGATCGCAAACAGTTTTATTTCCCAATTACCAGGTCATGAAGTGCCTCAAAAAACTACTAGACGGGAAGGTTTCTTTCACGTCCACCATATTAAAGGAGAAATCGAGCTTGCCGAAATTGAACTGATCATACGGGACCACGACCTGAAAAAATTTGAACAGCGGAAGGAACTTTTACAATATATCACGGAAAATTTGAATGCCGAATACGGGGATTATGTCCATCTCGATATCAAAGACCAATATTTTAATATGCGCGAAAAAATTGAACCCGTAATGCATATTGTTGAAATTGCCAAAGAGGCTATGGAGAGCTTGGACATTACCCCAGTCATTAAACCAATAAGAGGTGGTACCGATGGTTCACAATTGAGTTATATGGGATTGCCATGCCCAAATATTTTTGCGGGCGGACACAATTTTCATGGAAAATATGAGTATGTCCCTGTTGAAAGTATGCAGAAAGCCGTTGATGTTATCGTGAAAATTTGCGAACTTACCGCTAAAAGATAGATCAAGAAATTGTATGTCCATTTAATGGTAATAATTTTCATTTCATTTGTAAAGTAAAATGAATACTCAAGAAAAAATAGAAGCCTATTTCGCAAAAGAACAGCCCTTTAAGGAAGGGATTGGACGCTTACGGGAATTGGCCCGTAAAACCCAATTTGTTGAAACTTATAAATGGGGTATCCCTGTCTATACCATAGACAATAAGAACGTGCTGGGCATTTTGGCCTTTAAACATCATTTTGGTATTTGGTTCTATAATGGCGTCTTTTTAAAAGACCCGAAAAAAGTACTGGAAAATGCCCAGGAAGGTAAAACAAAGGCTATGAGACATTGGAAATTCAATACTAATGAAGGTATTGATGAAGCCGCAGTTCTGTCCTATTTCCAAGAAGCCATTAGTAACCAAAAGAAGGGTCTTACTCTTGTCCCTGAAAAAAACAAGCCCATCTTAATGCCTCCCTTGTTAAAAAAAGCACTTGGCGAAAATCCTGCCATTAAACGGAAATATGAAAGTTTAACCCCCTATAAGCAAAGGGAATATTGTGAATATATTTCTCAGGCCAAACAGGAAAAGACTAAACTATCTAGACTGGAGAAATGTACATCCTTGTTGGAAAAAGGTTTGGGGTTGCACGATAAATATAGGAAAGGGTAGGTCGTAGTCAGTAGTCAGTAGTCAGAAAATTAATTAGAATTGAATATTCCAACTATACCCTAATGAATAACGATTTATTTAGTGGTATTTTCCAATACGATAATGGATGGTCCTTCTGATAGCCATTTTTGGCCCAGACCAGTGGTATCCCCTAACGGCAGAAAGTAGACAAAAGACCCCAAGGCCAGATCAATATCGCCATCGGCATCCATGTCCTCTGCATCCATCACTATCCATCGACCGTTGATCGACTCAGGAAAGGAATAATCTTCAAATTTCATATTGCCCTTATTTTCCAGATACACAAAACTTTCTTCAGGAGAGCTCATGTAATCAGGAAAAAATGAAATTGCCGCAATATCTAGATCTCCGTCCAAGTCATAATCTCTTGGCATTGCTTTATAAGCCCCGTTCAATTGGTAAAAAAAAGATTGCTCAAAGTTTAACTCCCCGTCATTCAGAAATACATAAATGCCGTGGTAGTCCTTTAGTATTGGTGTCTTGTCCGCATTATCCCCACATACATATAGGATATCATCAAACCCGTCATTGTTAAAATCTACCAACTCCATATACTGGGAACCATTAAGTGGCAAAAAAGAAAGCAATCTTCTAATCGAAAAAGTACCATCACCCTTATTTTGATAGTAGAAAACACCTTCATCCCCTTGAGCCATAAGTACAAAAATATCTTGAAGGCCATCCCCATTGACATCCTTTATAACTGCAGTAATGGCGCCTGATCGATTATCCAATGTCCTCAAGGTGTATTTATCCCCCCCTCTATTCTCGTACCAAACCAATTTACCGGTTTCATTACCGTATTCACAGGCAACTACGTCCTCCAATCCGTCATTATTTAAATCCCCATAAGCCATGTTTACCGGTCTTTGTAAATTGGGAATTACCTCCTTGGAAGTGTATGATCCCGTAGTACCCTTGGCAAATAATTTTTGTATGGCTCCATCAGATACATCATTGGGAAAAATATTTTTACCTGTGGTTGTCAAATAGATGGTATCGTAGTTTTCGTAATAGTGGATGGGTGCTGTCCTAAGCCCTAGAACAAAATCCTTTTCAAGGTCCTTGGTAAGGAAAGTCAGGCTATTTATATTTCGTTTACTATCCGCATATATCACTCCCCTATTGTTTGGAAGTATTTTAACCATAGTGGTTAGGGACGGAGTGTGGGAAAAGACAGATTCTCTATATTTAAAATGCTTGAGGCCCATTCTAATTTTGTTGGCTCGTTTAGGAGGTAAAATGGTATCCGGGGAGTTGCTTACATAGTAATCCACTATTCTATCCCAATCTTCTTTGGCCAAAAGAGGACTCTCAGGAAAGATATTGGCTTTTTTAACCACTTCCCCACTCCTACCCGCATCAAACAAGCTATCCGGCCTTATATTTCCTTTATAGATTCCCAAGCGATGTCCCATTGCTGGCAGTACATCGTTTTTCCAACTGGACTTTGGCAACAATTCCGGTTTAACAAATAAATGACAACTGGAACAATGAATTTGAGCCAATTGGTTACCTGGTAGTTTAGTGGCCGGTATTTCCTTGTATTCCATTTCTTTTAATTCCTTTTTTTTTCCGGAGCAGGAGTTTAGCACTAGAATAAGCCCACATAATGGAAGTAAAGGTTTCAAAAAATATCTGATATTGATAGTCAACTCCATTTACAAAATTTAAGGGAAAAGTCCGCTTGTCGAACTGGTCCAGCCCACAATAATTCAATCCAATGCCAAAACTATAGCGATAAATATTTAATCAAATATAATTTTATTCTTTGTTTAAAATCGATTGAAGAAGATATTAGCAGTTTTTTCAGTTGTTGGAGGCTTCCAAAACAAGTAACTTTAACCATTATTTTTCTTTAGGAAATTAGCTCTTAGAATATATTATATCAAAACCGCTGGGACAACAATTGATAAATGACAAAAGGATTTAGCGTTGATAGAGTTTGATAAAATAATTAAAAGAATAAGAAATAACAGCAGATGAAAAATACCATTTCACATAGAGTAGCCGATTTTTTGAAAAACTTTCCGCCCTTTAATGTCTTGGCCCAAAAAGACCTTGAAACCCTTTCAGAAGAAATTACCATTGTCTATAAGGAAAGGGATAGTATCGTATTTGCCGAAAATGATGCACCCCATCCATATTTCTACGTTGTCAACAAGGGTGCTGTTGCCCTTAAAAGAGGATCGGATAAGGGTATTATGGACATGTGTGACGAGGGGGATATTTTCGGGCTTAGACCTTTAATGGCACAAGAAAATTATAAAATGAGTGCAAAGGCACATGAAGAAAGTATCCTATATGCCATTCCTATCGACATTTTTAAACCCTATGCCCGAAAAAATATAGCCGTTGGCAATTTCTTGATCGAAAGTTTCGCCTCTAATACAAGAAATCCTTATTCGAAAAGTCATCGGGGCAAATTATATGACGAGGTACCGGAAATAAATCCTGTTGCACCCGATGCGCAAGTACTGGATTTACAATCGGTACAGTACTCCAAACAACTAGTGACCTGTTCCCCATCCAGTTCGGCCAAAACAATCGCCACAAAAATGACCGAAAAAAATGTTGGTGCCATGCTGGTAGTCAAGGATAAGATGCCTATCGGTATCATCACGGACAAAGACCTCCGGAACAATATTGTTACCGGAAAATATCCCATAACTACCAAAGCCAAGGAAATTATGGTTTCCCCAGTTATAACCTATAGCAAAAATCTGACTATAACGCAGGCACAGATGGCTATGATGAAAAGTAACATCAGCCATTTATGCATCACTAAGGACGGTACGCCCAACTCCAAGGCTATAGGAATACTTTCCAAACATGATGTTATGGTAGCTTTGGGAAATAACCCGGCAGTATTGATCAAGGCCATAAATAGGGCCAAGAAAATAAAATCGATAAAACAAATTAGAAAAAGTATAACGCATCTCCTACAGGACTATTTGGATCAAAATATCCCCATTAAATTGACTACCAAAATAATATCCGAACTTAACGATGCCTGTGTTAAACAGATTATTAAACTATCCTTGGAGGAAATGCCAACAAAGCCTCCAGTAAGATTTGCATGGCTGGCTCTTGGTAGCCAAGGACGGAGCGAACAACTCCTTCAGACCGATCAGGACAATGCCATGATCTTTGAAAATGTTCCTGAGGAAAAGCTTGTAGAAACAACCTCCTATTTTTTGGAGTTGTCCAAACTTATAAACAAAGGCTTGTTTGATATTGGATATGAATATTGCCCTGCGGAAATGATGGCTTCCAACCCCAATTGGTGCTTAAGCCTGGATGAATGGAAAAAAACCATATCCCACTGGATAATAAATCCCGGGACAGATGAAGTTTTGCTATCCTCTATATTTTTTGATTATAACATTACCTATGGTGATGTAAATTTGGTGAACGAATTGTCCGAACACATTTTTGAAACCATTAAAAAATATCCCATCTTCTATTTACACTTGGCGAGTGGGGCCCTTCAAAACCCATCCCCAACTGGCTTTTTTAGGCAACTGTTGGTTGAGGAAGACGGGGAACATAAAGATTCCTTCGATCTAAAAAGGCGGGCATTAATGCCCTTGACCGATGCGGCAAGAGTACTGATTTTATCACATTCGGTTAAGTCTATCAATAGTACAGCAGAGCGATTTGAAAAACTGGCAGAGTTGGAACCCAATAACGAGGAAATCTTTATGGCCTGCTCCTATGCCACCAGGGCCCTTTTAAAGTTCAGGACAAAACAAGGTCTGCTCCACAATGATTCTGGGCGGTACATTGCCATAGACAAATTGACCAAGGAAGAAAGAATTAAACTGAAAAGAACTTTTAAGACCATAAAGGAAATTCAGGAATTGGTAAGTGTTAGATTCAAAGTTTCAAATTTGTTACGATGATAGATTTCTTTAAAAAAAAAGTACCCGACTATCCCGATTATTGGTTGGAATATGAGAATAGCTTTAAGAAAAAACCGATTGAGGACCTCAGCTTGGTAAGATTCGTGGTCTTAGATACGGAAACTACAGGTTTCGACTATTTAAACGACAGGATACTCTGTATTGGGGCACTAAGTTTGGTCGACAAAAATATTGCACTCAACCAAAGCCTGGAACTTTTTTTGAAACAGGAGCATTACAATGCGGAAACCGCAAAAATTCATGGTATCCTAAAAAATGGTGGGGCCTCCTGTATAAGTGAAAGTGCTGCCATGGAAGAATTATTGGGATTCTTAAATAATGCCATAATTGTAGCTCACCATGCCATTTTTGACATTACAATGATCAACAGGGCGTTGGAAAGGAACGGCCTTCCAAGGTTAAAGAATAAAGTATTGGACACTTCACATCTTTACAAAAAAACGCTATTGACTTCCAATGTGTTCAAAAAGAAAGAGCATTATTCCTTGGACGAATTGGCCGAGAAGTATGATATCTCCAAAAAGGATAGGCACACCGCCTTAGGAGATGCCTACATTACTGCCATTGCATTCCTAAAAATCAGGAATCGATTGAAGGGCAAGGGACAACTACGATTAAAAGACCTTTTAAAAATGGGGTAACTATTTTAAGGACGACAGGTAGCCCAAAACATTTTTCTCAATTCTGGACTGTATATCCGAAATGTCGCCCTTAATAAATTTTTCTCCGGTAATATTTTCGTATAGTTCAATATACCTTTCAGAGACGGTCTGGATATAATCATCGGTCATTTCAGGTACAACCTGCCCTTTTAAACCTTGGAAGTTATTGCTTATCAACCATTGGCGAACGAATTCCTTGGACAATTGCTTCTGGGCCTCTCCCCTATTTTGTCGTTCCCCATAGCCTTCGGCATAAAAATAACGGGAAGAATCAGGGGTATGGATTTCATCTATAAGTACAATTTTTCCATCCTTGGTTTTCCCAAATTCGTATTTGGTGTCCACTAAGATCAATCCTCTCTTGGCGGCAATTTCCGTTCCTCTTTGAAAGAGTGCCTTGGTGTACTTTTCAAGAACCAGATAATCTTCCCCGCTAACTATTCCCCTTTCCAAAATGGCTTCCCTGGATATATCCTCATCATGGTCTCCCATTTCGGCCTTGGTAGCAGGGGTAATTATAGGAGTGGGAAACTTGTCGTTTTCTGACATCCCGTGGGGCATGGGAACACCACATAACATTCTTTTACCTGCCTTGTATTCCCGTGCGGCGTGCCCAGATAAATAACCTCTGATCACCATTTCCACTTTAAACGGCTCACAGGCAAACCCGACGGCAACATTGGGATCTGGGGTAGCCATTAACCAATTGGGGACTATATCGGCCGTATCGGCCATCATCTTGGTAGCGATCTGATTAAGTATTTGACCTTTATAGGGAATTCCCTTGGGCATAACCACGTCAAAAGCCGAAAGCCTATCCGTAGCCACCATCACCAAAATATTATTTTCAAGATGATATACTTCCCTAACCTTTCCTTTATACAAACTTTGTTGTCCCGGAAAGTTAAAATTTGTATCAATTATTGTATTACCCATGCTCCTACTATCAATTGTTATGCTCTATTCCCTTATAAGCCTCTATAACCTTTTTAACCAATTTGTGCCTAATCACATCCTTATCGTCCAAATAAATAACCTCTATCCCTTCAACATTCTGAAGCACCAATAAGGCCTCTTTTAATCCTGAAATCAAACGTCTTGGCAAATCAATTTGCCCCGGATCGCCATTAATTAAAAATTTGGCATTTTTCCCCATCCTTGTCAGGAACATTTTCATCTGGGCATGGGTGGTATTTTGGGCCTCATCCAAAATTACAAAGGCATTATCCAAAGTCCTACCGCGCATAAAGGCCATAGGAGCAATCTGTATAGTGCCATTTTCTATATAATGGGCCAATTTTTCCGGCGCTATCATGTCACGCAATGCGTCGTACAAAGGCTGCATATACGGATCCAACTTTTCCTTAAGATCTCCTGGCAAAAATCCCAAATTTTCACCGGCCTCTACAGCTGGTCTGGTCAATATAATTCGTTTAACCTGTTTTTCCTTTAAAGCCTTTACGGCCAATGCCACCCCTGTATATGTTTTTCCGGTTCCAGCCGGACCAACGGCAAATACCATGTCATTGTTCCTAGCGGCATCTACCAGTCTTCGCTGATTAACGGTCTGAGCCTTTATAAGCCTACCGCTGACGCCATGGACCAAAACTTCACCACTTATCTCCGAAGACTCTAACACTTCCTGTCCATTGCTTGCCAAGAGGCGCTCAATGCTGTTTTCATCCAACTTATTATACTTGGCGTAATGGGCGGTAAGCAGATCGAACCTTCTGTCAAATTCGTCCAATAAGTCTTCGTCGCCGTAGACCTTAATTTTGTTGCCCCTAGCAACAATTTTTAGCTTGGGAAAGTGTTTTTTCAGTAAATCTATGTTCTCATTGTTCTGTCCAAAAAATTCCCTTGGGCTGATGTCTGTAAGTTCTATTATAAGTTCGTTCAAAGAAGAGAGGTGTTATTAGGATTAGATATGAAATATATATTTTGGTTCGCTAATTTTTTGTGTAATTTTGTTTAACAAACTTAAGTAAAAAAACAACTTACCGAACCAAAAACATATCAACAGTCCTATATGGCTATAATTACTTTAACTACTGATTTTGGACATAAAGACCATTTTGTAGGCGCCATAAAAGGGACAATTTACAAGGAATTGTCAGATGCGAAAATTGTTGATATTTCACATTCCATTGCGCCTTTCAATATTCAGGAATGCGCCTACATCCTCAAAAATTCATATAAAAATTTTCCTGATGGCAGTATCCATATCGTAGGTGTGGACTCTGAATTAACACCAGAAAACCAACATATTGCCGTATTGGTGGACAACCACTATTTTATAATGGCCAACAATGGGGTCATAGGGCTTATAATTTCTGAAATAGTGCCGGAAAAAGTGGTAGAAATTCAATTGCCAAATAGCATTGACAGTTCGTTTCCGGAAATGGATGTTTTCGTGAAGGCCGCAAGCCATATTGCCCGTGGAGGAAAATTGGAAGTTATAGGAAGACCGTTTAAAGACCTGAAAGACCTAAGGGAATTCAACCCAAGAATTTCAGAGGACCAGAAGACCATATCAGGAAGTGTCATTTATATAGATAACTACGGTAATGTGGTGACGAACATTCAACAAAACACCTTTAAATCTATTGGTAAAGGCAGACCTTTTGAACTGCATGCCCGAAATAAAAAAATACGGGAAATCCATAAAAAATATAGCGACATTATTAACTACAGCCTAGACAAAAGTCAACGTAAATCCCCTGGTGAATTGCTTGCGCTCTTTAATTCTTCAGGCTATATAGAAATCGCTATTTATAAGAGCGACCTAAATACTGTTGGTGGCGCCTCTACCCTGTTGGGACTCGACTATAGGGATACCGTAATTATTAATTTTACTTAAAGGCAATGAACAAATGTTGGTAAGAATTGTAAAATTAACCTTTAAAAAGGAAAATATTGCTAGTTTTGAAGCCATCTTTGAAAACAATAAAAAGAAAATCCGACAGGTAGAAGGCTGCACCTTTTTAGAACTGTTACAGAGCAAGGAAGATAAGAATGTATTTTTTACTTACAGCTACTGGAATAGCGCCTCTGATCTGGAAAACTATAGAAATTCGGAATTTTTCAAGAAGGTTTGGGGGAAGACCAAACTATTATTCGAAGAAAAACCAGAAGCTTGGAGCTTGGTAAAGAAGGAAACGATTAACTAAAATACATGATTGCCATATTTAAAAGAGAAATACAATCATTTTTCACCTCTCCTATAGGATATCTCGTTATAGGATTATTTTTGGTACTCAACGGACTGTTTCTTTGGGTATTTAAAGGGCCATTTAATATATTTGAATACGGTTTTGCCGATCTAGGCAATTTCTTTCTTCTTGCCCCTTGGGTATTTCTTTTTTTGATTCCCGCCATTACTATGAAAAGTTTTTCGGAGGAAAAAAAATTAGGCACTCTAGAGCTTCTATTTATTAAACCCATTTCACTTTGGAAAACGGTTTTAGGAAAATTTCTTGGAACCTTCTGTCTGGCCTTGATAGCCATATTGCCTACTCTTCTTTATGTGTATACCATTTCCCACCTGGGTGTCACCATTGGAAATTTGGATATGGGTATGGTAGTGGGCTCATATTTTGGGCTCCTTTTTTTAATTGCCACTTATACCGCCATTGGATTATACGCCTCTACCCTATCAGAAAACCAAATAGTGGCCTTTATAATTGGTATGTTGCTCTGTTTTATTATGTTGTTCGGATTTGAAAGTCTGGCCACGATATTGCCCACGGGCCCTATGATACTTTTTGTGGAACAAATAGGAATGAAGGCCCATTTTGAAAGTATAGCCAGAGGTGTCTTGGATACCAGGGACATTATATATTTCACAAGTCTCACCATATTTTTTCTCTACCTGACCATTGATCAACTAAAAAATCAAAATAGATAATGAAGAAAAGTTTGTTGTCTATTATTAAGGCTGTTGTACTATTGCTGATCGTAAATATTTTGGCCAGTTATTTCTATGCAAGAATAGATTTGACCGAAGACAATAGGTATACCCTTTCCAATGCTGCATTAAATTCTGTTGGGGAGTTTAGCGCCCCGGTAATAATCGATATACTGCTGGATGGAAATCTTCCTCCCGAATTCATAAAACTGAAAGTGGAAACCCGGCAGTTATTGGAGGAATTTGCCGCGGAAAACAAGAGTATAAAGTTCAACTTTGTAAACCCACTTGAAGGAGCTTCACAAATTGATGGCGTTATCACAGATTTACAGGCCCTGGGCCTTACACCCACCAATGTTACCGTTGAACAGAATGGAAAAGTTTCCCAAGAGATTATTTTTCCATGGGCCATGGTCAATTACAACAACAGTACCGTTAAGGTACCCCTGTTAAAAAATAAACTTGGAGCCACTACGGAAGAGCGAGTAAACAATTCCGTTCAACATTTGGAATATGCCTTTGCAGATGCTTTTACCAAATTGAACATTAAGGAAAAGAAGAAAATAGCCATTATTAAAGGTAATGGAGAGTTGGGAGATATTTTCATGGCAGATTATCTGACCACCATAAAGGATTATTACAACATTGGTGCCATTACCTTGGACTCGGTATCAACCAATCCAGAAAAGGTCCTGGAACAACTGAAAGACTTTGATCTTGCCCTCATTGCAAAGCCTACAGAAGCCTTTACCGACGAGGAGAAATTTATCTTGGATCAATATATTACGGGGGGAGGCAAATCACTTTGGCTAATAGATCAGGTGGCGATGGAATTGGACAGCCTTTTCAACGAAGATGGTACCGCTATGGCATTGCCACGCAATCTTAACCTGAACGATTTTTTCTTTAAATATGGAGTTAGGCTAAATGCAGATCTGGTAAACGACCTTTATTTCACTCAAATAGTTTTGGCGACCGGAGAGGGTAACAGTTCTCAGTACAACCCTGTTCCTTGGTACTACAACCCTATGGTATTTTCCAAAAACGACCATCCCATCAACAACAATTTGGAAGCGGTCAGGTTCCAGTTCACAGGTAGTATGGATACCCTGGCCAGTGATTATGGAAAACATGTTCTACTTAGTAGCTCGCCCTTATCCAAAACCGAAGGAGTGCCCAAACCAATACAGTTGGACATCATAAATGCCCCACCGGACAAAGACATATATAATGATGGGAATAAGATATTGGGGGTATTGATCGAAGGTGACTTTAAATCTACCTTCTTGAACCGGGTAAAACCAATTAAGCTCAATAACATAGTGGATCAAGGCCCCGAGAACAAAATGATAGTGCTCTCTGATGGCGATCTAATAAGAAACCAGATCCGAAATGGCAGACCCTTGGAATTGGGTTATGATAAATGGACAAACAACTTTTTTGGCAACAAAGAATTTCTCATAAATTGCCTTAATTACCTATTGGACGATACTGGACTTATAAACATTCGGAACAAGAAAGTAACCATCCCTTTCTTGGATGAGGAAAAAATTAATGACCAAAAATCCAAATGGCAGTTGATTAATATTGGCCTACCCCTATGTTTGACCTTTATTTTTGGATTCCTAATTCACGCTGTTAGAAAGAAAAAATATGGGGTATAAGTGTTGATAAGTTTGTTTCCTTAAAAAGGACATTTAAAATATCTTTGTTTTGACTGTGATTCAAGGAATATTGCGGATTCAAACAGATATTCAAACACTGTTTTAGGTTGTACAATAATGTAGATTCCTTAAAAAAAAATAAACCAATGAAATTTATAGTATCTAGCACTTATTTACTAAAACAACTCCAAGTTTTAGGTGGGGTTATCAATAACAGCAACACCTTACCAATTCTTGACAATTTTCTCTTCGATTTAAATCAAAAAGAACTTACTGTTTCGGCATCCGATTTGGAAACCACAATGAGTTCCGTCTTAGAGGTAGATTCGGACAACGAGGGAACTATAGCCGTTCCTGCAAAACTGTTATTGGATATCTTAAAAACCTTTCCAGAGCAGCCTCTAACTTTTGTTGTTGAGGATAACAATACTGTAGAGATCAGTTCCAACCACGGTAAGTATGCGTTGGCTTACGCTGACGGTGCGGAATTTCCAAAATCGGTTGAATTGTCAAACCCATCCTCTACCACAATACTTGGCGACATTTTGGCCACGGCCATCAACAAAACCATATTTGCTGCCGGAAACGACGATCTAAGACCCGTAATGAGCGGTGTCTTTTTTCAATTTTCCCCAGAAAGTTTAACATTCGTAGCTACCGATGCCCATAAATTGGTGAAATATCAACGTACGGATGTTACTGCTTCCAAAGTGGCCGAATTTATAATGCCCAAAAAACCTTTGAATTTATTAAAGGGAATTTTATCGGGCAGCGAAACGGAAGTACTGATCGAATACAATGAAAGCAACGCCAAATTCAGTTTTGAAAACACCATCCTGATATGTAGATTGATCGATGGAAAATATCCTAATTACGAAGCGGTAATTCCAAAGGAAAATCCAAATAAACTATCCATAGCCAGAAACCAAATTTTAAGTTCGGTGAGAAGGGTATCGATATTCTCCAATAAGACTACCCACCAAATAAGATTAAAAATTGCAGGTGCAGAACTTAATATTTCTGCAGAGGACATAGATTACAGCAATAAGGCAGAGGAAAGGTTGACCTGTTCTTACCAAGGTGATGATATGCAGATAGGCTTTAACTCAAGGTTCTTGGTGGAAATGTTGAACAACCTTACTTCGGATGACGTTCAATTGGAAATGAGCCTACCCAACAGGGCCGGTATCCTAACTCCGATTGATGGATTGGACGAAGGCGAAAATGTGACCATGTTGGTTATGCCCGTAATGTTGAACAGTTAGAAATACAGATTCAACACAATTGTTGAATTTAAAATACACCCCACTCTTTCACTATAAAAAAAGCCGTATCTCATTTGAAATACGGCTTTTTTGTCCTAAACATGTTTACTAACTACACAAACTTTATGCTCAGTGGATAATGAGGTTTTTCACCGTTGGACACCTTAATGGCATTGATAATAGGAAAAACAAAACAGAGCACTGCTATGGCAATAATCCCTAATATTCCAATACCAAGAAGTAAGATCAACGGGATGCAAATTAGTATGTATAAGAACATGCTGATCTGGAAGTTAATGATCGACTTTCCATTTTCATCCATGTTCATAATGGTATCCCTTTGTGTTAACCATAGGACCAAAGGAACTATAAATCCTCCAAATCCGGTTACTACATCCAATAATTGACTTAAATGGGTCCACACCAATAATTGTCTGTTTTCTGCCTTCATAATTTATATTTCTTAGTTCTCATATAGAGAAACCCCTAAGCGAAATTTCTACCATTACCAAGTTGTTCT
Source organism: Arenibacter sp. F20364 (assembly GCF_023015905.1). GTDB lineage: Bacteria > Bacteroidota > Bacteroidia > Flavobacteriales > Flavobacteriaceae > Arenibacter. The sequence continues at coordinate 84,701 of NZ_JALKBD010000013.1, forward strand.
ATGAATATGACGTGTAAATCATGAATTTGTTACACAGACAGCTCAGAATAACTGTCAGGGCTTATTGTTTGCTTTCCAGCTTTGTCAATTTTTCCCTATCCTTTTCTATGCCCTTTTTCAGTTTATCGACTTTCTTATTTATCTTCTCTATTGCCAAAGGAGATAATTTTCCCTTATTCTCATCCTTGATCATTTTCTTCTGAAGCCTATCAATTTTCTTTTCATCCTTGGCTATAGACCTTTTCTTGGAATCTATATCGGAGGAAAGTTTCTCCCGATTTTTAAGTTCCTTTTCAGCCTTCTTCTGTGCTTTTTCAGCCTTCTTGGCCTCCCTTTCCGCCTTTTCTATCCTTTTCATGGCCTCTTTGGCTTCTTTCGCTTCCTGCCGAATTTTTTCCTCCATCATTTGTTCCGTATTTTCCAAGGGCGTAACAGGATCCGGAGTTTCTTGTGCCAAACTTATATGGCAGAATAAACCCACTGCCAATAATGTAATAATTCTAATCATTTTCATATAGTAATTTTAAATTGAATGTCCTCATACTAATGCCTTAAAAGGTAAATTTCGGCCCATTGCGATTGTATTTAGGACATTACTAAATTTAAATAATTTATAAGGGAATAATTATGACCAAAATCATTGTGTTCAAATTTCCTATTCCCAAAAATAAAGGCTCTAATCAACTATTGAATAAGCCCTATCAGAGAATTCTACAATTTGCACAAGGTCACCTTTTCTGTTTCAAATAATTAGACCTTAGTATTTGTCCATTGATTAGTGGAACAAGATTGAAAATTATATATTGTATTTTTACAATCTATAAAAACTATATGATTACCAACGACAACATCATTGCTTTGGCCACTCCCTCAGGTGCCGGTGCCATAGCTGTAATCCGTATTTCCGGTAAGGATGCCATAGCCTTGGCCAACCCCTTCTTTGCATCGATCCGAGGCAAAGATCTAAGAAAGCAAAAAAGCCATACTATTCACTTGGGGCATATTACAGAAAACGATAAGGTATTGGATGAAGTTTTGGTATCCTTATTTAAAGGTCCCCACTCCTACACAGGTGAAGATGTTGTTGAGATATCCTGTCACGGTTCCCCCTATATTCAACAACAGATAATTCAGTTGTTTTTGCGAAATGGTTGCCGAATGGCCAATGCTGGCGAGTTTACACTGCGTGCCTTTTTAAACGGCAAGATGGACTTGAGTCAGGCAGAGGCCGTAGCGGACCTTATTGCCTCGGATAACGAGGCCAGCCACCAAATAGCCATACAGCAAATGCGTGGCGGGTTTAGCAACGAGATCAAAAAGTTAAGGGACCAATTGCTGAACTTTGCCTCCCTTATGGAATTGGAGCTGGACTTCGCAGAGGAGGATGTGGAATTTGCGGACCGTACACAGTTTAAAAAACTTTTGACCAAGATACAGCGCATTCTTAAACGCCTTATAGATTCATTTGCTGTTGGCAATGTGATCAAGAACGGAATTCCCATAGCTATTGTTGGAGAACCTAATGTAGGCAAATCGACTCTGCTCAATGCCCTTTTAAATGAGGAGCGGGCCATTGTGAGCGATATAGCAGGAACCACTAGGGATACCATTGAGGATGAAATTGTAATTGAAGGCATAGGATTTCGGTTTATAGACACCGCCGGAATAAGGGATACCAAGGATGTAGTAGAAAGCATAGGTATTAAAAAGACCTTTGAAAAAATAGAACAGGCCCAGGTGGTGGTGCTATTGGTTGATGCCTGGGAAATGGCAACCCATGCTGATAAGTTGCAGACAAGCATCAAAGAACTTGAAAAAATAAAAAATAAATACCCCCAAAAACCCTTGTTGGTGATTGCCAATAAGGTAGATAGGTTGGATAAGGAACAAATCAAGGATCTAAAATCAAAAATTTCGGGACTGCACTTGCTGTCTGCCAAAACTGGAAAAGGGGTGGAAACCCTAAAATCGCGCCTGTTGGATTTTGTAAATACGGGAGCCCTGCGCAATAGCGAAACCATTGTAACCAATACCAGACATTACAGTTCCCTTCTAAAGGCCTTGGAAGAAATAGAAAAGGTACAATTTGGTATGGAGGAGGATACCCCCAGCGACCTTTTGGCCATAGATGTCAGGGAAGCCCTTTACCATTTAGGGGAAATCACGGGGCAAGTGACCAATGATGAGCTTTTGGGAAATATTTTTGCTAATTTCTGTATCGGCAAATAGACAGTGGATTCATATGATATCATATGGTTGCAAATGACTGTAAATCAAATGATTGTTGATAACTCTATAGATTTTCTTTTCCTTTGATAAGGTGATATTCGTACTTTTATTGTGTCTCATGTGTGTCGCATTCTCCTTTGTATTAGACGAGACACAAAAAATGTGTCGCTATGATGAAAGTTCACTTAAGGAAGAAGAAATTAAAAACTGGGAAACAGAGCCTTTATTTAGAGTTCTATAAAGGAATTAAAACTCTTAGTAATGGAAATGTTAAACACCTTAGAAATTACGAATACCTACAACTCTATTTAATAGAAGATCCCAAAACGACGGATGAAAAGAAAAAGAATCAAGAACATCTTGAATTGGCCGAACAAATACTGGCCATTAGAAAGGCTGAAGTCTATCAGGGGAAGTATAACCTTAAAAACGACACAAAAGGAAAAGTTAGTTTATTAGACTTTTACGTCCAGAAGAAAGAGGAACGCTACCAGACCAAAGGCAATTATGACAACTGGGATGCCGCACAAAAGCACATAGAAGCCTATTGTCCTGCCCACATCACTCTAAACGATTTAGATGTTGATTTCATTAAAGGGTTTAAAAAATACCTGGATACTGTAGCCGTAACAAAAAGTAGTAAGAACCTTTCCCAAAACACGAAACATACCTATTTTAACAAATTTAAGGCTTGCCTTAATGCAGCTTTCGATGAAGGCTACCTAAAAGAAAACCTCATTAAAAAAGTCAAAGGTTTTACAATGGGGGAATCTACTCGAGAATACCTCACATCTGATGAACTTCAAAAATTGTCACAGACCCCCTGCCCTATCCCACTTCTTAAACGAGCCTTTTTATTTTCATCCCTAACTGGCATAAGATGGTCGGATGTCAATAAATTAAAATGGTCGGAGGTCCGCGAAGAAGGCATTGACAATATGGGAATTCCTATTTTCCGAATTGTGTTTCAGCAAAAGAAAACGGAGGGTGTAGAATATTTGTATATATCACAACAGGCCAGGGTGCTTTTAGGTGAACGTAAGGATTCTGAGGAACGTGTTTTCAAAGGGTTGCGCTATAGTGCCCACATGAACCTACAATTGCTCCGCTGGTGTATGTTTGCTGGAATAAAAAAACATATAACCTTCCATTCCGCAAGGCACACTAACGCAGTATTACTTTTAGAAAATGGCGCCGATATTTATACCGTTTCAAAACGTCTCGGACATCGTGAAATCAGAACTACAGAAATATATGCCAAAATCATAGATCAAAAAATGAAGGAAGCTGCGAACCTACTTCCTAAGTTGAATTGGGATTTGTTGTAATACTCTTTCAAGGTTCCAATATCACTTGGTTGATAGAATAGGGTTCTAACTCCAATGCAATTTCGTACTCTGCTGTTCCAAATTTTTCGCAATACTGTTTATTTATAAACATCTGATTGTTAACTACTTTTTAATAATCAACATGATGTTCTGGTAATTAACGTCTATGTTAATTACCGATAAAATTGGGTATAGCAATTTAAACCCATATCCATCCGTAACAAACAATAATTTGATGACCCGCAAATTAAAGGATAAATTGGCAAATTTGGATTTTCGACACAGTTCTGTAGAAGAAATCGAGAAAATATTCTCTAATGAAATACTAGGTCATACTCGACCAACTATTAATATTTCACCTGACGGACTTTTTAGAGCTCGAATAATAACCAATACAAAAGAGGACGATTTACAGACAACAAAATCAATATGGTATCCAAATTTTAGGGAAATTGACCAAAAATATCATCAGTTAAATAGATGTAGTGATATCGGACAGAATTTCTTCTACTCTTCTAATTATTTAGAAGCTGTTATAAAAGAATTAAATCCTAAAAATGGGGATTTAATAATTATTGGAATATTCCACAAAAAATTTCCTGAGACTAAAATACGTTCTCAATATGCAGGTATTGAAGCACTAAAAACAAACCCTAAAGAAAATTCGGAATTAAAAGGCTACAAGTATATAAGCGAAAGCGACAAAATAATTGAGGAATATGTCTCATCAAAATTTCAAGATAAAGTTGCTGAAGGCGAAGAATATAAATACAAACCGAGTATCGCTTTTAGTAATATTCTCTTGAAAAATGAATGTATTGACTGTTTAATATATCCAAGTGTAGCTTCCGATTTAAAATCTGTGAATTATGGAATTAAAGCGAATTTCGTGGACAAGTTTCTTTATTGCCAAAGCACATACATTTACACCATAAAAAAGAGTGGAAACGAATTTGAACTTATCCCAAATAAATACGGAAAAAGAATAGTATTCGACAAAAAAGATGCAAAAAATTCAATAATTGAATGGAAGGAAAATAAAGCAAGTGAAAAGCAACAGACGATAAAATACTGTTTGTAATCGAGTGGATGGCTCCGCCATTAAATGATGGAGTGTACCCCTCCCACCAAGGTACGTGCGGGTCTCGCCCTCCCGAATGGTACGGGAAGGCCCACCTATCTAATTCGGGTAAATATACGGCGTTTCGCAAAAAGATGGGTTGAGTTCTAAGTAAACATCGGTTAATGATTGATAGCCTCGCGTTTTTAAGCGTTTTAAAGTAATGGTCGTGCCTAAAATAAGCTTCTGTGCTGTTGCCCAACCACATTTACGAGTTCTGCTCCATGCATAGGCATGGTCTTGGTTCTTGGTTCCATAAGCGTAGCGGTCTAGTTTATGTGCAACGCGATACAATCGCGCGGGAACGAGGGTTTTACACCCGGATTTCTAGTTTAATCCTTCCCCAATGCGTTAAACAACAAACATCTTCGTTTTCAAAATAAATCCTTACCTTGAATTTCAAATTAAAAACTTAGCATGATGAAGAATCCAAATACCCCTTCTGCCGGCCGACGACAATTTATCCGAAACACAACAGCCGCAGTAGGGGGTTTTGTGATACTTCCCAGGTATGTTCTTGGAGGCAAAGGATATACCGCACCCAGTGACAAAGTAAATATCGGCATTGTCGGAGCGGGGGGTCAGGGACAGAGTAATGTTCGTAATTTACTTCAACTGGACGACGTACAGATTACCTCGGTCACAGATCCGGGTCGTTATTGGGATTTGAATCGATTCTATTACAAGTCCATTGCCGGACGGGAACCGGTCAGTGAAATGATTGAGGATCATTATCAGAAAAAAGGAGAGAACAAAGTGGTTCGTCAATATAAACGATTTAGTGAAATGATGGATAAGAAAAAAGATATCGATGCCATTCTTTGCGCTACCCCTGACCATACCCACGCCTTTATCACCATCGCTGCCCTTAAGGCAGGACTGCATGTTTTTTGCGAGAAACCCATGGCTCACAATATATGGGAAACCAGGATGGTACGTAAAGTAGTACAAGAAACGGGACTCGCCACTCAGATGGGTAACGTGGGACATAGTCGGGACGGCATGCGTTCATTGGTCGAATATCTGCAGGATGGTGCTATCGGAACTGTACGCGAAATCCATGCGTGGGTTCCTGCAGGTCGCTGGACCCCGGGTATTACAGGTCTTCCTCAAAATACCAATCCACTTCCTTATGATTTTGATTGGGAGGAATGGTTGGGACCGTCACCATTTCGGCCCTATAACAATCTTTTTTCGCCAGTCACTTGGCGGGATTTTTGGATATATGGTTGCGGTGCATTGGGAGACTTTGGATGTCATGATATGGATGCACCTTTTTGGGCCTTCGATCTATCAAGCCCGTCCGAGGTTCAGATTTACCCTGCCGGACAAAGTAATAGTGAAATTGCTCCTTATGGAGAGGCCGGCACTTATCATTTTCCCGAAAGGAAGGGCCAGGCTGCACTCAAATTACACTGGTATTCCGGAGGCTTAAAACCGGATTGGAATCCCCATTTGCCACCAGATTACAAATTCGGAGGGAGGAGCGCCATGTACGTGGGCGATAAAGGGGTTATTATCACCGATGGCGGTGATCGTTTTCCTCAGATATTCCCCGAATCCTTGAGACGATCTTATCAACCACCCGTGGAACGGATTCTGCGATCGAAAGGTCATCATCGCGACTGGGTAGATGCCATCAAAAACGGAGGGCAATCCAGTGCCAATCTTGATTATGGAAGTCGGCTTACCGAATTAACCCTGCTGGGGGTAATGTCTCTTCGCCTGAATGGTGCTCGGATACAGTGGGATGCCAAAAACATGAAAGTCAATGGACTACCGGAAACAGAATCAATCGTTAAGGAGCCATCCAATGAAGAATGGGATATTTCCAAGATTATGTAAATAGGGACAGGTCACTATTATTAAATTTATAATTGCGGGAATGGAATAAAGCTATAGACAGCTTATATATTTCCAACAACAAAAATGCTCCCCGCTAGTGCGAGCGTCACGCTCGTACTAAATCAATACACCCCAACCAGTTCTGTTTATTCTTAAGATGGGACAGCTTACCGAATAAAGAATATGGCTTTAAAATAATTTTTGGATAAGTACTTATTCAGACAAACCCAAACAAAGAAATCTGCCTTTTTTCAGTCCCAAATTCCCAACCTATTCATTTTCAATTGTTAATAACTCTGTTTTTTACCTAAAAACATCAATTTGACCAATATAACATTTGGTCCCATTTGATGTTTTATGATATCAAATAAAATTTGATGAAAATACCTTTACTATCAATTGGCATCATATAACACATCGCTCTATTATCCAGATAGTTGTGGATAACTATTTGTGTTTCTCATCACTTTCAGCCTAGCTATTTTCTACTTTTATTTTAACAAACCTATAGAAGGTAAACAAAAGCGCTTTTGTTCATTTCTTAATCTTAAAAGAGAAACAAATGGACACTATTTTAATCTTTGATCGCTTAGATCGTTTGGAGAAACTGTTAACCGCCCATAAAGAGGTGTTGACTTTTGAGGAAACCTGTGACTACACCGGAATATCGAGAAGCTATCTTTACAAATTGACTTCCTCCGGGACTATCCCCCACTCCAAGCCCAATGGGAAAATGATTTTCTTTGAAAAAAGAAAGCTGAACAATTGGCTCCTACAGAACAGTAGAAAATCCAAGGCCGATATCGAAAAAGAGGCCCTAAGACATACGCTCAAAAATAGACGGCCATGATAGTCGGTGACCACGGAGGTCAACTTTACAAGGTAAAGGATGCCAAAAAAAAGACTATCTACGATTATACCATTGAATACTTGGAAGGGAAGTATGATATCATGTACAATGAGATATCCCATGATTTCCAGATATCGTTCAAACAAAGAGCTGAATGGTCCTATTTGAATCTCAATTCCCTGATCATTGAACTTGCTAAGGCAGGTATTGATATCAGTACAGGAAAACTGGAAATCCTAATTCGGTCAGAACTCATTCCCAAATACAATCCAATAAAGGCATACTTCCAATCCCTCCCCAAATGGAACGGGGAAGACCATATCCAAAAACTGACCTCCTACGTTCCCACCTATGATGATGAGGCTTTTCTTTACCATTTTAAAAAATGGTTGGTACGTGCCATAAAATGTGCACTGGAACCCGGCTACTTCAACAAACAAGCCTTGATTATCAGCCATAAGGGACAAAGCTCGGGAAAATCTACCTGGTGTCGGTTTATCTGTCCTCCAGAACTTGCCGAATATATGGCAGAGGACATTAGCAATGATAAGGATGCCAGGATCCAATTATGCCGGAACTTCCTATACAACCTGGACGAATTGGCCGTGCTTACCAAAAAGGACGTGAATGCACTAAAAGCTTTTTTTTCCAAGACCTTCATCAACGAACGTCTGCCGTATGACCGAAAGAACACTACACTACCCAGAATCTGTTCGTTTTTGGGATCCACCAATATGTCGTCATTTCTAAACGATGAGACTGGGTCCGTACGCTGGTTGTGCTTTGAGCTAAAGGATAAAATAGATTTCTCCTACTCCAAGGAAATGGAAATCAAGCACGTCTGGATCCAAGCTTATCACCTCGCCTATCATGACCCTAACTTCAATCCAGAACTTACGCTGACGGATATTATGGAGAACGAGGTGCGCAATAAAAAATATACCAAATTGACTACCGAGGAAGAGTTGATTTCCAAATATTATGAAAAATCGAATGATATCAATGATTTTGTCACCGCCTCGGATGTATTGGTGAAGCTGAGTAGCTTGAAGGTAAGACTGAGTCAGGTTAACCTGGGGCGTGCCCTTTCCGGGTTCAACTTCCAACGGGTGAAACATCCCAAGCGTCAAGTTTATGGATATCTGGCCAAATCGGTTTTTTCCAAGGGCCCTTGGGAAATGGAACTGTAGAAAAAGTGCAATTGCACCTACCTACTTACCTAACGAACCAGAACCGCTCTAACTGCGGGAGCTACCATAGGTAAGATACATTAACCACTAGTTACCTAGGTATTACCTATCCTACCTATTAGGATTAGATAGGTAAGATCAAAAAACAACCCACCTAAGTGATCAACCCTTATAAACAGGGACTTAGGTAAGAAGGTAAGAGAAAATGCCAAAAAAGAATTAACTGATGAAAAAAGAAAGAACTATTAAGCTGACGTGCGAAAGAGCCCGAGCTTTTCCCATCGAAAAAGCGTTGGCAAAACTCGGGCACTTTCCAACAAAAGAATCTAATAAAGAAGCTTGGTTCCTGAGTCCGTTCCGCTCAGAAACGCAAGCCTCTTTCAAGGTGTCCAAGAAACTGAACCGATGGTACGACCACGGTATTGGGAAAGGGGGAAATGTAATCGATCTGATTTGTCTAATCAACAAAACATCGGTAAAGGAAACATTGGATTGGCTACAAAACGGTAAGATTTCTTTTTCTTTTCAGCCGCCACTTTTTAAAGAGGACAATCAAGATAAGATCGAGATAAAGTATTTCAAGGAACTGGCCCATTTTGCTCTAGAGGAATATGTAATGAAAAGAGGGATTTCAATATTGACTGCCAGAAAACTGTGCAAGGAAGTCCACTATAGGTTTAAGGACAAGATGTATTTCGCCCTAGGATTAGCGAACAATTCCGGAGGTTGGGAACTGCGCAACAAATACTATAAGAATTCCAGCTCCCCAAAAGATGTCACTCAACTCCAGAACGCAAACAGTAGGCTGATAGTTACCGAAGGAATGTTCGATATGTTGAGCCTAATGGAACGGGACAATGAACTAAGGGAGAGGAACGATCTTCTGATATTGAACTCCCTGGGTTTTATAGAAAAAACGCTTGAAATGTTTGACCCCTATGAATCAATTGCGCTTTATCTAGACAATGACCGTGCAGGAAGAAATGCCGTTAAAATAATGATGCAACAACAGTCAAAATGTACAGACAGATCAACATTATATGAGAATTTTAAAGACGTAAATGGATGGTGGACCGCTCAAAAGAAATGATCTGATGATAATGATATTTTATACCGAAAAATAAATAACCTATTAATAAATACAATTTTAACACATAAAAGAAATAATCTGATAGTGATGTAATTCAAGATGTGTCTTTGTTGCCACAAAGACGATCTTGCTTTGCTCCCGAAGGTCGCAAAGACGTAAAAAATGAAACGTACCTATGTTAAATTTCGATGTTCCCTCTTCGAGAAGAAGTTGCTCCGGATCAAGGCCAAAAAGAGCGGTCTGAGCGTGAGCGAATATTGCCGGCGTGCAGCTTTTGGAGATAAAATTATTGAACGGTTGACCGAGGAACAAATTGAACTCTATAAGATGTTGGCAAGGTACGGGACCAACTTTAAACTCATCGGGAACATGTACCGAAAACGGGATCCCAAACTGACGGCCGAGGTGACAAAGCTAGCAGAAGAAATACGGAACCACCTTTATAATTTCAAAAAATGATAGGCATAGGAAAATCAATATCGCATACCGGAAATTCCATGAGTTATGGCTGGAACAAGGAGAAACAAGCAGAGGTCGTATACTCCAATCACGTGGCTGGGCAAACCCCAAACCAGATTACCAAAGAGTTCAACATCATCCAATCCCAGAACTATCAATGCAAAAAGAATACGTTGAGTTTTGTCATCAGCCCTACGATTGAAGATGGAAAACAGCTAAAAGCCAAAGAGCTCAACGAGATGACTGCAAAGTTTCTCAAGGAAATGAAATTACAGGAACATCAGGCCATCGCCTTTGTACATAGGAACCAACCGCATACCCATGTTCATGTGTACGTAAACCGGATCGATTTTAACGGCACTGCCTATAACGACAGTTTTATCGGGAAGAGAAGTCAGCTAGCCGCGGAACGGGTAGCAGAGAAAATGGGGCTAACCACGGTACGGGAAGTTCAACTGGAAAGATTGGAACAGTTACTGAATATAAGACAGGAGATTAAAAATGTTCATGAAAAAGTGATGAACGAACAACGCCCCAAAGACCTGGATAACTATATCAAGCTTATGAAGGAAAAAAACGTAGTAGTCATCCCCAGCATCAATAAGTCCAATCAGCTGCAAGGATTTCGGTTCCAATACAAAGGCCACAACCTAAAAGGAAGTGAGGTACACCGTTCCATGTCCGGCAGCAGATTGGTGATGGGAATAGAAAAACATGTGGCGAGGAGCTTCCAGCAAGGCCAAAGCAATACTGTAAACCTCATGGGAAAGGCCACTCAGCTCAGTGGGAATATCGCTATAAAACTGGCTAAATCAGTCATCAAACAAGCGATTCAAAAAGGTGCAGGAATGGAAATAGGATATTAAAATTTAAACCAAAATACTATGGCAAAGCTAGATGAGATTACGGAACTGTTGACCGACGAATTGGAAGGACTAAAACAGATGTTGGTACAATTAAAAACACTAACTAAAGAACTGACCAGTTCGGAAACGGTAAAGGATATTTCCTCGACAAGGTACGAACTGAAGGAACTAAATAAAACACAGGAGGATCATTTTAAAAGGCAGGATACAAGAACCATCCAAATAGAGGAACAATTGAAGAAGTCACAAATAATCCCTGAATGGTTATTGTTCCTGGTCTGTATGGTACTTATCCTGTCCCTATCCATTTCTGGCTATTTGGGCTATCAGGTGGCACAGTTCGGGGAAGAAAAAGAGAAGGCTTTTGAAGAGGGAAGTGCATATATTTCAACCGAATTGAAGGGGTACTTTATAGAACATCCAGAGGCCTATAAAACATTCTTGGATTGGTCCAAAAAAGAAGTAAATTCAGATCTAAAGTAGGTTGCGCCCTATGCTGTTTTTGCTTCACGCTTATCTGCCGGAACACTACAAAAACGGCACAGGAACCAAGCGCAAAGTTTTTGGGTAAGGATTTGGGACGTACATATCTAAAATACGATTTCCCATTTTACCTGGGCCAATCGCCTTGACACTTCAATAATCGTCGCTAATACATCCTCTTCCTTGGGCAACTCCCCATACACCAAAAATTTAAAGTCATTCTGATAGGTGTCTTTAAGTTGTTTCCAAGTTTCTTCAGGTTCATTGTAAATCAATGCTACTTTCGGGTGGTACTTTAACCAGTCGTTGTTATTCTTAAAACTTTGTACATCATCATGGGCTACTTTTAGGAGCATCGTATCAAAGGCATCTGAAGTAAAAAACTCTTGAACCGTTTCGTCTTTCAGTAGCTGATGAATATCATATACATGCCTGATTTTAGCATTCAGGTCGATAATTGGTTTTTCCGTATGTGAGAACCGAACCAAACTCATTATCTTTTCACAAAACGTTCTTCGAGAATCCAATACAAGTGCTTCAAAAGGCAATAGATCATATTCTTCCGCCAATGTCGTTTGGTTGGTGGCATTCATCATATCATAGATATAGGTATTCAGGACTCTCTTAGTGTGAGGTTCAAAATAGCCCAGCCAAGTTGCTTCTATGATAATGGCATCTCTTACCTGTCCATAATTTCCTTTAAAAATTTTGGGATAGTTATAGGCTATCTTTCGAATCATTCCCATTTTATTGGTAATCCCTTCCATTTCTATTTCTACGAATGGTGTAGTTATTTCCTTAGTTATTTTTTTGAGCTTAGCCTTTAATTGGTTCCCTGTCTCTTCTTCTCTTCGTATTACAACTAAATCAATATCCTCAGAAAAACGTTCGATGAATTTATAACACTTTGACAAAGCCGTGCCTCCCTTAAATATGACTTCATCTTTAATAGTGCTATCAAAGATCAGTTTTAGGGCATGGCATACCCAATAATCCTTCTCGATATAGATATCTAAAATACCCATCCGTTCTGCTGTTACTTGCACAGCTTGTCTGAAAAGTTGTTCGTTCTCGTGCAGCTTCATTTTATATTCCAATATTTAGCATTTGACAACACTTTTTTAGAAATATCAAAATCATAAACCGTTATTGGGTTTAAACTATCTTGAAGTTCTCTTATTTCAGTCTCTGCCTTGCAATTAATCCCTCTTAGCAATGCACCCAATAAAGCTCTGGTTGCGGGGGAATATTTAAAGGCCAATTTTATAAGTTTTATATGTTCGCTAGTTTTCAATTCGCGCAATAATGCCATAAATCGAATACAACTTTTTTCAACGGTGGTATCAGGTATTTTCTTAATATAACGTATGGCATCCAACAATCGTAATAGTGGAATATTTTCCTTATTGATAGTATTCTTTTGTTTGATGAACGAAATTCTAAAACGTCCTCTTTTAAAAGAAGGTCGTATCTCACGTTTGCCTATCTGTATCGTGCTGCTTACTTGTGTGGTAAGTCCTAGGGAATTATAAACGCTATACCCTGTAATATACCCTACTAGTTTGCCGTCTTCCTCCAACAAATCTTTTACAATTTGGTGTTGATCTGGCAACAAAGTACCGAATACAGTTTCTTGCGGCTTGAAGTATTTACCTTTAGATAGTTTATTAATCTTACCGGAAGTAGCCATTCTATTCAGATGTTTAATGATGGCTTCTCTCCTATCCACCTCGTTCATAAAATCCATATAGGTGAATACATAACCTTTGGGCAACTTATTAATCTTATCTTCTATGTATTCAGAGGTTTTCATTGGAAACTGTTTATACAAAGATATTCAATATGTCCAGTTTATTAGTTAAAAAACTGGACATATTTCAATAAGTCTTGATAACTTTAGTTGCAGTATTGCTTAGTGCATTCGTAACCTAGCTGTTCCATTCTTTCTTCCGAAACATTACTAAACGGTCAACAGGTCAAGTTTTTTGCGCAAAAAACTTGACATTTAAAGTAAAGATATTTCCCAATCTTATTTGATGGCTGTCCCGTTAAAGTCAACATATATTGACAATAGCTTATTTGACGCTTGTTTGATACGAATAGTATAAGAACTTTCGCATTACAATTCCATGTTCCTATGGAAGTTGAAAAACCTACGGTTTTCCAACTTCCTAAGCACCGCGCATAAACGAATGGAGTGCAAAAAAACGCTCCAAGCAGTTATCTTGCCTATGCACAGTTAGCTCTACAACGACCCAAATTATAATCACTAATTTATTGCTATTTTTACTCCAATTGCGAAGTAACAATAATAGCCTTGGAATCGGAAAATAAAGAACATATTCAATTGTTTAAGTCCCTATTCAGAGGAAGGGATGATGTTTTTGCCATTCGATGGGAGAAAGGAAACAAAAGTGGCTATATGCCCGCCTACTTTTACGACCCCTACCGATATAGGCTACATAAAACCAATGGGGGAACATTTAAGGATTTTACCGAAAAATCTTTTTTGCCTTTAAACTACAATCAAGTTTTTAAACATTTAGAAGGCGAACATTTGATTGGAGTTTACCCTTTGCTAAAAGACAATACCTCCTGGTTTATAGCCGCGGATTTTGATAAGGAAAACTGGCAACAGGAATGCAAAAATTTTATCTCAGTTTGTGAGTCCAACAATATACAGGCATATTTAGAGCGTTCCCGTTCTGGAAACGGCGGACATGTTTGGATATTTTTTGAAACACCCTATCCCGCTAAAAAAAGTAGATTAGTTTTTAAACAGTTGCTCGAAGAAAGTGGAACCTTTTCCATATTCGATAAGACTTCAAGTTTTGATAGGTTGTTCCCCAATCAGGATTTTCTTACGGGAAAGGGTTTGGGCAACCTTATAGCCCTGCCATTGTATAAACCGAACGTAGAGGAAGGCAATAGTTGTTTTATCGACCCCAACACGCTTGTTCCTTATGAGAATCAATGGAGTTTATTAAAGAAAATCAAAAAGATAAAAACCGCCGAACTTGATGAATTGTATCGTTCAATCGTTAAAAACGATGCGGACGAATTGGAAAACTCTTTTTCCGGCGATACACTTGTCATCCGTTTGGATAACGAAATCCGAATCAATAAGACCGGGTTGACCACGCCATTGGTTAATTTTATAAAGGATACATTCAACGTGGCCAATCCCGACTATTTCATAAAGAAAAAGATAGGAAGAACAACGTGGAGTACCGATAGATATTTCAATCTTGTTTCCGAATCGAAAAATGAAGTTCTTCTTCCGAGAGGGGCTGTTGGACAATTACTGCGATTTTGTAACAAACAAAAAATTGATTTCGAATTTGAGGATAAAAGAAAAAAATCCAATGACACACATTTTACTTTCGGCACAGAACTGCTGGAGCATCAGAAAACCGTTCTTTCTGCTGTTTCCAAAAAAGATTTTGGCGTAATTACCGCACCTCCCGGATCTGGAAAAACAATAATTGGACTAAAAATAATTGCTAATAAATGCCAACCAGCATTAATAGTCGTACACAGAAAGCAGCTTTTGGACCAATGGATAGAACGTATAGAAGCTTTCTTGAAAATACCCAAAAGTGCAATTGGGAAAATAGGACAGGGAAAAGCAAAAATAGGAAAGCAAATTACAATAGCAATGATCCAAAGTTTGTCCAAAAAAATAGACACTCCTGAAATACTCGAGAAATTTAAAACCATAATCATCGATGAATGTCATCACATTCCCGCCCAATCCTATGCTTCCACTATTTCCAAACTTCGCCCCTATTTCCAGTATGGTCTAACTGCCACCCCTTTCAGAAAAAATAGCGACGGTAAACTGATTTTCGCCTATTTGGGCGAACTTATAACAGACATCAAGCCGCAGGACATAGAAACCTATAAGAAGGCACGGATTATCGTAAGGAATACAAACTTGGAAGTTCCCTATAATTCAAAAACGGATACGTTCGAAACCTTGTCAAAAGTTCTGGTACATGATTCCGATCGAAACAAAAGAATAGTTGACGATATTACTTCAGAAGTGAATACAGGCAAACATGTGGTCGTAATCACAGAACGAAAAGAACATATTACCACACTATATCAGTTTTTAAAACAAAAATTCGAGGTTATTGCATTAAGCGGAGAAGATTCCGAAAGTGAAAGAAATTTAAAATGGAAAATCCTTAACAAAGGAAATTATCAAATTTTAATTACCACAGGACAGTACTTTGGAGAAGGCACCGATCTGCAAAATGCGAGCTGTCTTTTTTTGGTATATCCCTTTTCTTTTAAAGGAAAACTGATCCAATATATTGGAAGGGTACAACGTTCCGAAATCGCCCCATTGATTTATGATTACAGGGATCATAAGATTGAATATCTTAATCGCCTTTTTCTCAAAAGAAACACCTATTACCGAAATCTGGACAGACAGGCTACCTTATTTGACGATACCCCCGACGCCATTCCCAAGACACAAGCAAGTAGTTCAATGGCGGCAACTATAAAAGTACCTATCGAGCAGCTCTATTTCCGTTTCGGTACAATTGCATTTACCCACAAAAGTTCCAAGCTACAAAAAGAATTAGAATTCGAGATTGAGAATGATTATATACGTCCAGAGTTTGAGGTGCTTAAGCCGTATTTTGTTAAAGTAATGGATTCCAAAACCGTAGAAATAACAGTTTCCGCTGAATTTGAAAACAATGTTTTAGTTGCACAATTGGCAACTTCCAGAGACTTGGAAAGGATAAACCGTGAAGTCTTGGAAAGTGTAAGATTCAGGCTCTTAGAGAAAAGTTTTTTTAGTAAAAAATCAAACTCTGAGGATGAATCCGATATTGTAAAGGATAAAGAAAGACTACAAGCACTTTATCCATCGGAAAAAGAATTGTTGGAGGAAGTCCTTTCAAAGAGAAGTGTAAAACATTTTCGCCAGCTTCGCTTTCTGGCCGACAATCATGCACACGCGATTTTAAAGCTTCGATTTGTGCTTCAACCATTTTCCTTTGTTTTCTTGTTGTTGGGCAATCACCAATTCCATGTGATTTTGGAAACTTTGGATACTGAAGAAGCGACTTACATTTGGCATTTCAACAAAAATAACCCATCCTTTAAGGAACATCTAGCTTCTGTCGATTCGGCTTTGAATACAATTAAAAATCAGGGCAGGCAGTTTTATTTGGAATCTCAACCCGTAAACTTTAGCCGAATTATCCACGATTATTCTAATGATAGTAAGGGTTTTATTCAATGGAGGGATGCGTTAGAAGAAAAACTTTACTAAAGCCTATTTGGACAAATTGTATATTTTGAGATGGATTATAAATCTAACCTTTTACCTTAGGAAGAACCGACAGGGCATTTCCAACAGTAAAAATCCAAATAAAAATATAAATAAAATAATTGCAAAATGTCCAAATAATTATTAATTTGCATCAATTATAATAATATTGGTGCGATATGGGGGTAATTAGAAAATCAATAACTTTTACAGAGCAACAGGATGAATGGATTAAGAAGCAGATTGAAAAAGGCGACTTCACCAACGATAGTGAATATATAAGACATTTGGTCAGAACCCATCAGTCCACTCAACAAGACCTAATAGCACTTGAAATGGCGCTTGATGAGGGCTTAGCAAGTGGTGTAAGCGATAAAAGTGTCGATGATATCTGGAAGGATGCCGAATTGAAATATGCCAAAAAGAATGGCTAAATACCTTCTTAGTAAAAGTGCAGAATCTGACCTTGAAAAAATTGCGGAATATACCATTGAAAATTTTGGAGTTAACCAAGCTCGTGTTTATAAGAATGGTCTTATTACCTGTTTTCAAGAATTGACCGACAGGCCAGAAATGGGAAGGTTCTACCTGCATGGGAATGAAACCTTGCTACTTCGATACCGGTATAAATCGCATGTAATCTTTTATAACAGGATTAATAATGGAATTTTCATAATCCGCGTTTTAGGCGAAAGAATGGATTTTATCAGACATTTATAAAATTCAATCAAACGTTAGAACTCTATATCTCTCCCCCTACCCTAAACTATCAACTATAGAGGTCTCTTAAAGAAGTTTAATATATTATTAAACCTTAACGTTACAAGTTATCAACTTTAGTTTGTATACGCTATCAAGTGCGACAATTCGAGGAAGAAAAAGAAGTAGCCTTCCAGGAGGGAAAAGCAGCTGTTTCAACGGAGTTGAATGATTTTTCAAGGAACACCCAGAAGTTTACAAGGGATTTCTTATATGGATGGAAAAAGAGAAAGAGCCAAATCCAAAGTAAGTAAGGCCCTATCCGATTTTTGCTATACGCCTGCCTGACGGCAAGGCAGGCTTATCTGCCCGAATACAACAAAAATCGGACAGGATCCAAGCACAAAGTTCTTGGGTAAGATTTGGGGGGTTAAGATAGGTAATAACATTTATTGGAAATAAATATCCATAAATGTAATTTATATAGTATCTTTACGTTTAAATTGAAAATTATATCAAGTGCATGTTATTTCATTTAAAAAACTAAGAGAGTATTTTTCGAAAGAAACTAATGCTAAAGTAGCACTGCAAGATTGGTATAAAAAGACAAACAAGGCTGAATGGGATAGTTTTGCCGATTTAAAGAACACTTTCAATTCAGCTGATAGCGTGGGAAACGGGAGGTTCGTTTTTAACGTCAAGGGAAACCATTACCGAGTTGTTGCCATCGTACGATTTAAGTTCAAGATGGTATTAATCCGGTGGGTTGGCAATCACCGGGATTACGACAAAATAAAGAATATAGATAAGCTATAAAGAAATGGGAAAATTAATTGCACACGAAGCATATGTAAAAGCAAATCTTCGCTTAGAAGAGTTGATAGACGTTGTGGATGATACTATGTCAGCTGATAACCCTTTAGCAAAAGAGTTTTTGGAGATTACTGATATTATCGAACAATACGAAGAAATCCATTTCCCCATCGGCTTGCCTACCTTACAGGAAATGATTGAACTACGTATGTTTGAAATGGGACTTAAAAGAAAGGATTTAGCAACTCTCTTAGATACAAGCGCCTCCAGAATAAGTGACTACTTAAACGGGAAAAGAGAGATTACTTTGAACGTTGCAAAAGCCTTACATCAAAAATTAAATATTGATAGTGATATAATACTTCAATAGTTGCCAATTGTATTGCATGAGCCGATTACGACATTTAATCGGCTCATATGGCATTATTCTATATTTATTACTTAATCTTCTGATTTCCATAAGACCTTAAAAATAAGGCGAGTATGACTTTTAGTTGATATCAAAAAATGTAGTTTTGTACCTCATGTGTACCTCGAAGCTTGGGAACCCCTGTAAAATATGGGTTCGTTACTTTCTGTATCGGGAAGTAAAGCCCAAATACCGATCGTCTGCCAAGGTTGACCCTCAACTGTAGGCAAAACGCTGTGAAGTTATATACTTTACAGCATTACCTAGTTTTATCCGTGTATCCTTTCCTCTTTTTCGTAATTTTTATTACTTCAACTTCATTTTTGCCAAGCTCCTGTAAGCGTTTGTCCAAATCTATATTTTGACGTATTTGTGGGCAAAGCCAATAAAAGGGGTGTAATAACCTACTTCGATAAGCATTAAATCATGGTGTTCAGAATTAAGTGCAATATAATGGCCGCCTTAGTCGCGGCCTCTTGTTTATACAATACATGATCTGTTAGAATTTCTATTATTTTTTTCAACAATATTAAAGCAACGCGGGGCTATTACCAATGTTAAATGGACCGTGGGCCAATGTTTTGGTAAAAATAGTAAACAACCTCGGGGCAAGCCCGCCTGAACGGGTACGAGCAGGCCAGTCTGCCGACAAAGGCAGGCCCACGAGGCTTTGAAAGGTCATTCAGGTTTGCTTTCGACGCCCGCTTGAATGGATACGGGCAGGCCCGCCTCAACGCAACGGGCAGGCAGGCAGGCAGGTTTAAATCTCGATTATCGAGTAAAAGAATTCAATAAATCCGAACTCTCTACAAATTGTACTTATTGTGAAGGTTTATTTGTGATACGCAATTTTTACTACCTACCTTGAAAGTTTAAATAGTTGAGAAAAAGCGTAATTACATATGGGTCTATTAAATAAAATTTTAGGTAACGCCAGTGAGGTCTCATCCGAAAAACTCAACCAAAAATACGCTAGGTTACTTATCAACGATGAGCAGATAGAACTCGGATTTACCTTGTTCAGGAATGTATTTATGTCCACCAATAAAAGGTTGATTTTAGTGAATATTCAGGGTCTTAAGAGAAGTAAAATAGAATATAAATCTCTGCCCTATAAAAACATCTCGCGCTGTTCCTTGGAAATATCTGGCACATTCGATTTGGACGCAGAGCTAAAGATTTGGATCTCCAGTGAGGATACACCTAGTGTAAGTAAGAAATTCAATAAAAGCATAGATGTGTACGAAGTACAAAAATATTTAGCCAGTAAAGTAATGTAAACTATTGCTATTAAAGCCTTAATAAAGTAACACTGTCTTTACCATATAAGTGGTTTATCATCAATGATTTAAGGCTTTCCTGATTAGAACGGTTTTTGTTTTTCAATACTTCATTAAGGTGACCTCATCCCTTTGATAATGGCCGTGATGGATTTTTTTACTAACTTATGCAATAGTCACCCAAGTTGGGAATAATCAATCCAAGACGCTATATATTTTTAGGAGGTATTCCCACAAAGGCACAACCCTTATGATTCCTGTGGACATAAATGGAAAATGGATTAATAACTAAAATTAAGAGGAACATTATTGATAAAATAAATGTGATACAAAACACATGAATTTCCAGAATCACTTTAAGAAAATTCTGATATATGCCATTTATCAGATACCTATGTACCTTATACCTGTTCTAGGGTTTGTCAGAACATGGATAATGAAAATGATTTAAAGCAAATAATTGGGTATCCACTTAATGGTATTGAGCTTCGTCTGGACGGGATTGTGGATGAAGAATTTTGGACTACTATTCCGGCTAATGGCAATTTCTTAATGCAAGAACCCAAAGAAGGGGCTAAACCAACAGAGCAAACGGAAATACGAATTGCCTTTGATAGCCAAAATATTTATATCGCAGTGGTTTGTTATGATAGTAGTCCGTCCGATATAAAGACTTTTCAAAAGAAAAGGGACGCATCCCTAGAGACAGATGATCGTTTCAGATGGATTTTTGATACATTTATGGACAAGCGAAGTGCCTATTTTTTCGAAATAAATCCCTTGGGATTACGCGGAGATGGTCTCATTTCTTCTGGCCAGGGTCAAACCTTGAACAAAGACTGGGATGGTATATGGAATGCATGGACTTATATAGGCGATTTCGGTTGGTCTGCAGAAATCAAAATCCCTTTTCGCAGCATAAACTTTGATCCGAAAAGCGATGTTTGGGGAATTAATTTTCAAAGAACCATACGTCGTAAAAACGAAGAACAATTATGGACAGGTCATCGCCGTAATCAGGGATTGTTACGACCGCAGAATGCCGGTATTATTACAGGGCTTGTTGGTCATTCGCAGGGATTGGGTTTGGAATTTATCCCTTATGGCATTACCCAGTCCAGCAAAGTATATGATGAGGAGAAGGCTGAGTACAGCAGTACTTCTTCTGCCGACCTGGGGTTTGATATTAACTACAATATTACATCCCAATTGAAAGCATCTATAACCTACAATACCGATTTTGCACAGACCGAGGTAGACAATCGACAAATAAATCTTACTCGTTTTCCTTTGCGATTCCCAGAGAAAAGAGATTTTTTTCTTGAGGGATCCTCAATTTTGGAATTTGCGCCATCAAGTAATGTAGACCCTTATTTTAGTCGCAGAATCGGACTGGTGAACGGGATACCTATTCCTATTAAGTATGGAGGTCGTCTTATAGGAAATATAGGCAAGAGCAACATTGCACTATTGCATGTACGTACAGGAAGGGAAGGAGAACTGAATCCAGAAAATTTTTCAGTGGCCAGATATAGAAGAAATTTTTGGAAGGAGAGTTCTATCGGCCTAATATATACCCATAGAAGCACCGAAGACGATATATTATTTGGTAACCCAATTCAAGATAGAAAAACATGGGGTACCGATCTAAACTTAAGTACTTCAGAATTTCTAGGAGATAACACACTACAGTTCTCAGCCTTTTTTATTGCGCACAACCCCGCTTTACCCTCTGATGATTCCACCTCAATATCTGATAGAGCAGTCCGGGGCTTTCGTTTTAATTTTCCCAACCAACCCTGGTCTGCTTGGGTTTCATATAGGGAATTTGGAGATGAGTATGATCCAGCAATCGGGTTTAACCAACGTAACGGTTTTAAAAGGTTGCAACCGGCAATTAACTATGCTCCCCTATTTGAAAAGAGTCTGTTTATAAGAGAAATAGAATGGGGCGTTTACTATGAGTATCTCACTTCATTGGAAAATAAACTTCTTACCGAAAATCTTCGGTTTAACTTGGGAACGATCAGATTTGAATCTGGTGATAATTTAGGTGTTGAAGTCTCTAGGGGCTTTGAATTTCTTAGTGAAGACTTTGATATTCTTGGTGACAGTACAGTTATTGTAGCTCCAGGGAAATACGTTAATTGGGGTTACGAATTGCAGGCATCTTCTGCATCCTTTCGCAAGGTATCCGGATCAATTGGTTATGAAGCCGGAGGATTTTGGACCGGAAATATTAGAAGGCTGGTTATGGGCCTAACCATTCGTCCGGCACTTGGCATTAATCTAAGCGGTGGGTACACGCATGCCCAAGTAATTGCCGAAAACAGTGGATTTAGCACTAATTTATTCCAGATAGATCTTGGCCTTGATTTTACACCCGATATTTCACTTTCGTCTAACATTCAATTTGATGATATAAGCGATATTCTGGGGACCAACACCCGTTTTAGATGGATAATTACCCCTGGTACCGACATTTTTTTTGTGTATAACCACAATTGGCTAAACGACCCAACAATGCATAGAAGTCTTTTTACAACACAACAGGGAGCGGCGATGAAGGCGGTTTACACCTATCGTTTTTAGGTAGGTAATAGTTATAAAGACCGTTGAGAATCAAATAACCAAGACTTTTATATTCTTAGGGAAAAACTTGGATGAAAGTACAAAATGCTATTGTATATATTTTTTGATCGGAAAACGAAAGGAGGGGTATAAGGACCGTCTGTCGTAATTGTATTTCATTAAATATTGCTAATTTTCCATTACTATCGCCCCGTTTTGCATTTCATTTTAAGTCTAAACTCCTAATCATGGATACAAAATTTTGTCTTCAACAAACAAAAAAAAGGAACAATAGTTTCCCATTGTTCCTTTTGCAACTAAACTAACTCAACTCAAACTTTTAGGTATATAGCTATTTTATATTCCCGTATTCTGGATTTTCTATTGGTTTTTTGGTTTTTAAATCTTTATTTATAATACTAAGTTCTGCCTTCAACTCCGCCAACTTTTCCTTATTGCTTTGAGCCAAATCATTTCTTTCAGAAATATCAGATTCTAGGTTATATAATTCATATACATCTTTCTCAAAAAAATAGACCAGTTTCCAGTTCCCTTTCCTTAAGGCCTGTCCGGGTGTCCAGCCACTGCCGTGGTAATGGGGATAATCCCATAACAAAACATCATGAAGTTCTTCCTGCTGGCCTTCCATTAATCCGGTTAGACTTAATCCATCCTTATGTAGTTCTGGTTTCAACGATATACCTAAAACATCCAAAATAGTTGGAAACAGATCCATACTAATTACTGGATTATTAATTGTTGAGTGTTTATTCACGCCTGGTTCTCTAATAATCAAAGGCACCCGTATGCCTCCTTCATAGGCCCAGCCTTTTCCGGCTCTTAATGGCCTAACACTCGTTGGAGCTATTCTATTGTTCATTAGTGTAGATAGTCCCCCATTATCTGAAGTAAAAATGACCAAAGTATCATCCATTAAGTTTAGATTTTCCAATCTATCCAAAAGCCTACCGACATTATGATCCAAGGCATAAACCATTGAAGCATACTCAGGATTATACTGATTTAATAAAGTCTGACCAGAACCCTCAGCTTCCAATATAGCAATACTGTCATGCAGCATTTTTTGCTTTACCTGAAATTTCCCCAAATATCTCTTGCAGGCCTGTATAGGTGTATGAACGGTATAATAGGATAAATACAGTAAAAAAGGATTATCCTCATTGCTTTCAAGAAAACGAATGGACTCATCGGTAAGTCTATCAGTAAGATATTCACCCTCTTCCCCATCAGTCAATTTCGGATTATTATATGGGGAATAATAGCCTCGTGGAGGACTTCCTTTATGATGGCCCCCTTTGTTAATATCAAACCCTTGATCTTCTGGCAAAGAATTAGTATCTCCAAGATGCCACTTTCCTGCAAAAAATGTTTTGTACCCTTCTTCCTTAAGAGTTTCAGCAAAAGTGACTTCTTCTAATGGCAGTTCATGTAAGTCTTCAGGGCCTGTAAGCGGCATGGTTTTGGGATCATTACCTGGTATCCAATCTGTAATTCCGATCCTAGATGGGTATCTGCCGGTCAATATTGCCGCCCTAGTTGGAGAACATACAGGATTTGGAGTGTAAGCGCTAGTAAAAACATGTCCCTGGGCAGCAAGACGATCTATATTTGGTGTCTCATAAAAAGTGCTGCCGTAACAAGCCAAATCTTTCCAGCCTAAATCATCAACCAGAATAAAAACCACGTTTTTTTTATTTTTAAAATCTTGATTTTCATTAGGAGGATTTTCCTTCGCTCTTTTACAACTAACAATTGCACTTATAAACAACAAAAAAAAGGTTAAAATCTTCATTTAATGTCTAATTTAGATGGTTAGGGAAATTTTAGTAGACTTTAATCTTGGGTTATTTTGCTTCCCCACCAGTCATTATTAGGTTCAAAATCCTTTGATAAAAAATTCATTCGCTCAGCTTCTAAAGCAGGTAACTTCTCTTTAACAATGTTCTGATGCCTTTTTGCGGCAAGTTTCATATCAAATTCAGGATCTTTTGTTGGCATATTGGCTCCAACGTTCTCAAGCCAATCAACAAGTTTTTTGCTAAGTTTTTCTGCTATTTCAGGGTTTTCAGTAATGACATTGGATTGCTCGCCAGCATCTGAAGCTAGGTTGTACAACTCCTCTCTTCCATCTTCCCAATAATGGATTAGCTTCCAATCATTCTCCCTAATAATCGATGAAGGATTGCCTCCTTGATTACCATAATGTGGGTAGTGCCAGAACAGAGGTCTTTGAATATCCATTTTTTCACCTTCTAAAATAGGCTTAAGGCTAATACCGTCTATATGTTGCTCTGGCAGCAAATTTACATTCGCCAAATCTAAAAGTGTTGGGTAGAAATCAGTTCCTGTTACTGGAAAACTACTCTGTGACCCGCCATTCTTCAACCATGGTACCTTTATAAAATAAGGTTCACGAATACCTCCCTCCCATTGATATCCTTTCCCTCCTCGTAATGGAAGGTTCGAAGTAGAGAAGGCATCACCAGATGCAACACCACCGTTGTCCGAAGTAAAGACTACTATAGTATTTTCTTCAAGTCCAGCTTCCTTTAACGCCTGAAGCACAACTCCAACTGCGTCGTCCATACTTTCAACTAGTCCGGCATATATAGGGTTATCCTGGACTTGTCTGACAGGTAAAACACGTTCCATTTTATATCCATCCTTCGCTATACCTTTATCCTCGGCTTTATCTCTATATTTCTGCCATTTTTCACTTGTTGTTTGTATAGGACCATGCACAGCATAAAACGATAGAAAAGCAAAAAAGGCAGAATCCTTGTGTTGTTTAATAAAATTCGCTGTTTCCTTGCCCAAACGCATAGTCAAGTTTTCACCTTTAACTATGTTGGGTAATTTGGGGTTGTCCCAAGGCGAAAAATAACCGCCCATTGGACTGCCTTTATCCCAACCCCCCTTATTGATTTCAAATCCATGATCCTCTGGATATGATCCTTCCCCACCTAAATGCCATTTTCCTGCAAAAAAAGTTTTGTAACCAGCTGCCTTCATTGCTTCAGCTATGGTAACGTCATTTTCCGGAAGGTTATGTACATATTCTGCTGGAAGTAATTTATCATGCCTATTATGTTTGCGCCAGGCAGTACCCGAAGCCGCGCCAATCCAATCTGTAATACCATGACGAGCTGTAAATTTACCGGTCATGATGCTGGCCCTGGAAGGACTACAGACCCTACTGGCAGCATAACCCTGTTCGAAAACCATGCCTTCTTCTGCTATACGATCCACATTAGGAGTCTCATAAAATTTACTTCCAGTAATGCTCAAATCGTGTAGCCCTAGGTCATCGACAAGAATAAATACAATATTTGGTTTTTTCTCGACCTCTTCGACTCTCTTATTGTTCTCCCTACAAGACAATAATACAAGTGTAAAAATTACCAAGCCAATTAATTTAGAATGTTTCATTTTGAAGTGATGTTTTGTTTAATACAAATTCATTTTGGTGCACTTACCCCCTACCTACTTTAAGATGAAAAACCATGGAGCCAACCATGGTTTTTCAAATCTTTGCATAGTTATAAATTAGAAATCAATATCCAGGATTCTGGGTAATACTACCCTCTGAAATTTCCCGTTCCCTAGCAGGAACAGGCAACAACACATGATGATCTTGAATGTTTGCCGCTGGCGTTCCTAGATGAGGGTCTGAAGCATTTCTTATGGTCTCAACAAAAATCCCCCATCTCAGCAAATCATACTTACGATGGCCTTCAAACCCAAGTTCCGTGGCACGTTCCTTTCGCAAAGCTTCTCGGAACGAAGTTTGATCTAAACCGCTTAAAGGCGGTAGGCCTGCTCTTTCCCTTACTTGGTTTATAAAAGGGTACGCATTTGTAGGTCCATTTAACTCGTTTTCCGCCTCGGCACGCATTAAAAGCACATCTGAATATCTGATCAGGTAGGTGTTTTGACTACCATTGTTACTTTTTGGAGCATCTCCGTCCGCATTAAGATATTTACCCGTGACCGGGCCCGCACCTGGCGTTCTTGGCGACTCAAGCACGTTACCATTTAATTCTGTAACGTAACTTATTTCTTTTCTTACATCTCCATCTTCAAACATGTTCAGGTAGTCAGTGGTAGGCAACATGTTTTCCCAGCCACCGCCTACAGCATTGGTAGCACCAACTATTTCCGTATCTCTAGAGCCTACCCAGCTTTGCTTAAAATCGTTACGTTCATCCTGTTGAAATTGTATATCAAAAACATTTTCGTTCACCAAAACTCCGTTTTTATCTGGCATAAGAACATACTCCGCGTTTTGTCCCCAAAGGCTATTATAGTCCGCCACTAATCCAAACATACCAGAAGCAATTACTTGCTGTGCTCTGGTATTAGCTTCCAACCATTCATTCTGAGTAAGATGTACTTTGGCCAGTAGTGCGGTAGCTGACCACTTAGTTGCTCTTCCCATTTCTGCACCTACATACTCGTTGGGCAAGACAGATTGCGCCTCACTAAGATCTTGTTCTATTAAATCATAAACTTCCTCCACTGTATTTCTGGTTATACCTACCAACTCATCTGTATTGGTTATTACTTCCTTTAGTAAAGGAACATCCCCATAAACCCTTACTAGCTCAAAATAATAAAACGCTCTTAAAAATTTAGCTTCAGCAATTAAGCGCTCTTTTAAATAGTCATCATTCATTGCTACATCCGGTACGAACTGTATTACTGTATTTGCAAGAGCAATACCTTGATAATTTGATTGCCACATAGCTGTGGCATCGCCATTATTATCATTTAGGTCCAAAAACCAAGAAACAGGTCGCATATTGTGTTGGCCTTGAAAGGCGATGTCACTTGGAGTAAAGGCATAATAAAAGGAAATAATATTACTATGCAACGCCGTGTAAGCTGCTGTAGTTGCTGCTAGAGCATCTTGTTCAGTAGCCGGAAAGCTTCCCGGAACCAAAAAATCTATGGGCTTTTCAGTGATGATATCCTCACAAGATTGCAACGCTGCCCCCAATATTAGTGTAAATAGAATTATTTTTTTCATATCTCTAATTTTTTTTAAAATGTCAAACTTAAACCTAGTGTAACGGACCTCACAGACGGGTCTTGCGCCTGATCGTATCCTCTTCGCGCGTTTTCGTTTCCTCTGTTAATTTCTGGATCATATCCACTATAATTGTCGAACAACAATAAATTGGTTCCACTAACATAAACTTTAGCATTTTGAAAAATGGGCATCAAACTTGTTGGAATATTATACCCTAAACTTATGTTGCGCAATCGGAGAAAAGAACCATCCTCTATTATTCCCGTCTCAGGAACAACCTCCGTCCTAAAAACACCTCTTACTGATGGAATATTACTCTCGGTATTGTCAGGTGTCCAACGATTGGCAAACATGCCACTTACGTTGTTATCGAAAGCGGTATTTATTCGGGAATCGGTTTCATTAAAAATATCATTCCCCAATACAAATGACCAATACATTGAAAACTCCAATCCTTTATAAGTGAAAGTATTATTCATACCTCCAAAAATCTCTGGATGTGGATTACCAATAATTGTCTGATCAAAAGCATCTATTACCCCATCCGGTGTACCGTCCGGGCCACTGATATCTTCAAATCGTTTTCCACCAGGAAAAACTCCTCTACCAGAAACACCTGCGTCATCAATTTCCGCCTGTGAATTCCAAATACCATTACGAATATACCCGTAGAAGGAACCTATAGGCTCTCCTTCTTTTATAACTGCAGATGGCTGATTTAAAACCCCTCCAAATCTATTTATCAATAACTCACCATCTTCATCAGGGATGGATATAACCTCATTCTTGTTGGTAGATATATTAAAACTCGTATCCCATCTAAAATCATTCTTATCAATATTAATTGAATTCACAAATAGTTCGAATCCTTGATTTTCTATAGACCCAAAATTGGTCGGAATTACAGCGTTGGGCACTCCTGCCAGCCATAAAATTTCTTCGTCGGTAAACAAATCATTGGTTTCCTTATGGTAATAGTCCAATGTAACTTGTAATCGATCATTAAAAAAAGAAGTATCGATACCCAAATCCAATTGATCGGTAGTCTCAAATTTTAATTGATCATTACCCAATCGATTTAATCCAATTCCGTTAGTAATATCACCACTATTACCAAAAAGATAAGTAAAACCTGCTCCTAATCTTGCTAAGGAAGTACCTCCAGAAGCTGGATTACCCAATCGGCCATAACTAGCTCTGAATTTAAGATCATCAAACAAACCTAAGCTTTCTATAAATTCCTCACGACCAGCGTTCCACGCAACTGCGACTGATGGAAAAGTACCCCATTTACTGTCTTTTGCAAAATTGGAAGATCCATCAACCCTTCCATTCAAGGTAACTCTATACTTACCTTTATAGCCATAATTTAATCTAAACAAATAGGATTCTACCCCAAACTCATTGGAGTAGGAACCCGCTCCCGTTCTATCCGACCCAGATCCCAAATTATTATATGCAAAATAATCTGTAGTAAAACCCCTAACTTGCACCGAGTTTCCTGAATTGAATATCCGCTGCCTTGTATAGCCAAAAAGCCCATCCAGATCGTGATCGCCAAAGGATGTGTTATATGATAATGTTTGCTCTACCAGAACACTTAAATACTCTGAATTGGAAATGTTTGCGGTACCCCTGTCATTAATTTGCCCAAACAATGTTGAAGGAGCATAATTCTCGCTTTTGTCGAGAGACAAATCCGTACCAAAATTAAACTTATATTTTAAATTCTTTATTGGCTCAAGTTCGGCATAAACAGTACCTAATATCCTAGACCTAGTATTTAAATTGATATTTTTGGCAGAGTCACCCACAGGGTTTTCCGCATTTAATTCGGCACTCGCTGTTTGGATGGTGTATTCTCCATTTTCATCAAATACTGGCAGTGTAGGAAACCAACCAGCAATATTAATAATATTACTGCTTCTTGGTACGCTAGTACTTCGTGAAAGGGTAACCGAATTCCCAATTTTAAGCACGTCATTAATTTGATAATCCCCATTTAAACGAAGTTGGTATCTTTTTAGATTACTATCCCTAAAGATTCCATCTTGATCGAAATAATTCCCAGAAACAAAATATTGTGCTTTTTCATTGCCACCAGAAGCGGACAAGGTATGACTAGTCATTGGCGCTCCATGGTTATATACCTCTTCTTGCCAGTTAGTTCCCTCTCCTAAAGAAGCAGGATCCGGATAGGCCACAATACCTTGTACTTCGTTTTGCCAAGCTGCAAATTCAGAGGCATTTAGTACATCGATAAAACGTGTTGGAGATTGAAAGGTGGTATAGGCATCATATGTAAACCTTGATTGCCCTGCCTTTCCCCTTTTGGTTGTAATCAATACAACACCAGCAGATCCTCTTGAACCATATAGTGCTGTAGCAGAAGCATCTTTTAATACTTCAACAGATTCAATGTCCAGCACATTAATATCTGACGAATTACCAGCTCCAATTAAACCATCAATTACAAATAAAGGCGAACTGTTTCCCGAAATGGAGTTGGTCCCCCGAATTCTAATCGATGCGGCCGCTCCAGGCTGTGAAGAGGTTGGTGTAATCTGTACCCCAGAAACCTTTCCTCTCAAAGCATCATCCAAACGTACCGAAGGGGTCGCATTTATTTCCGCAGTCTTTATTGAAGATACTGCGCCTGTCAAATCCGATTTCTTCACAGTTCCATATGCTACTACTACCACTTCATCTAATCCAGAAGCACTTTCCTCTAGTGTAATGTTAATATTATTTTGACCATTAACTAATACTTCCTTGGTTGAAAATCCGATATATGAAACTTCTAATATGACATTTCCATCATCAACAGAAATTGAAAAGTTACCATCGAAATCTGTTTGAGTACCATTGGTAGTACCTTTTTCAACAATACTTGCCCCGGGCAGCGGAGTGCCATCTTGATCGGTAACGACTCCGGCTACCTGAAATTGTTCGGCTTTTAAAAGTTTATCTGGTATAAGGGCCTGGATTGGGGAGGTTAAATTTAATTTCTTCCTACTCAAAATGATTTGCTTGTTCAGTACCTCAAAAGTAACATCGGTATTTTCAAATAATTTTGATAGAATAACAGCAATCTTCTTATTCTCGACCTTTATGGTTATTTTCCTATTAAGATCTACATCTTTCCTGTTCAGCAAAAATTTAAATTCCGACGCAGCTTCTATTTTATGGATAATTGTTTCCAAAGGAGCATTGGAAATATCCAAGGTGATTTTTTTGCTTTGTGAATAGGTATTTGCTTGAATTTGGAACAAGGAAACAATGGTTAACAGTACCGTGAGTTTCATTTTTAAGCTTAGTTTAAAAAGGCATAGCCCATATGCCTCTGAATTTAAGAGTTTTTTCATAATTTTGGTTTGTTAATTGATTTAAATTCGTTTAAATCATTTTGTACTAAATCGGGGAATGTGTCCGCATTTTCCGATTTTTACGTTAAAATGATTCTGTGGTTGGTTTAATTAAGAGTGTCTATTCATATACTTCAGATTTAAAAGGTTTAAGTTTTATTTAATGATTACTTCATTGTCCAAAATAGTATAGTCAATGGCCCAGCTTTTATTGAATGATTCTAAAACCTCGTCTATTGTTTCTATGTCAAAAGTGGCATCGAATAATTGCTCCTCCAGATGGCTATTATTATTAATTATATTAACGTTATAATGGCGTTGTAAAGCTTCCCGAATTTGTTTGAAAGAGGTATTGCGGAAAACCAATTTCCCTTTCACCCATGCCGTGTAAAGACCTGTATCTACATTGCTCACGGATATTTCATTACTATTTTTATGCCATTCCGCTTTGTTACCAGGTTTTAACTTCACAGATTCCAAATCGGAAGTCCCTTCTTCCGTTCTCAGCAATTCAACAGCTCCTTCCACCAAGACAGTATTAATATTAGCATCTTCTGGATAGTGAGAAACATTAAATTTTGTACCTAGGACTTGAATATCAATTTCATTGGCATTTACCACAAAAGGATGTTTTTTATCTTCCTTAACATCAAAATAAGCCTCTCCTGTTAAAAAAACTTTTCGGCTAACTCCTTTGACAAAGGCTACAGGAAAACGTAGGGTAGTACCCGAATTCAAGTAAACATGGGTGCCATCCGACAAAACAACATCAAATTTTTTACCATATGGCACGTTGATAGTATTATAAATCAATTTTTGATCTTCGGCTTTGGCCGTATAGCTCAATTGAGTATTGTTCTGTGTACCAATTATATTACCTTCTTCATCCTTTACTTCCCTGTTACCAGCAGTCTTCAGGGTTTCCACCTTACCATTACCCAAAATGATCGTAATGGATTCTTCTTTAGGTATCAAAATATTGGTTTCATCAGTTAAGGATCTCTCATGTTGGAAGAATATGCCTAAAGAAAAAAGTAATAAACTGATAGCAGCATATTTCAAAAAACCCTTAAAATTACTTCGGATTTTATCCTTTTTTATTTTTTGCAATAGATTTTTCTTGAGCTTATCCGTGTTCGGTCCGTTCATAGTAGTGACTATCTCTAAATGTAATTGAATGTATTCCTGAAAAATTTTTGCATTACCATCAATTAAAATCCAATCGGACAAAATATCAAGTTCCTTTGCCGTTGCGTTGTTCGACAAATATTTAAGAATAAGCTTTTCCTCCTCTGATCCGATCATTAAGTCCAAATCTTTATAGTAATGACACAGCAAGTTTACAATACCCTAACTTTTAATTGATTTTTTTTTCATATTTGCAATAACCATTGCATTATTTTACGACCAACCTAAATTTTTATTGATTTTATGAATATGGATGATAATGCTTTACTTATAAAGCGTTTACAAAAAGGAGATGAAAAAGCATATGTAAATCTAGTAGATTTGTATAACCGGCGATTGTTTGGTTATGCACTTTCATTGACCAATGACCACGCCCTTGCCGAAGATATTCTTCAGAATGTTTTTCTAAAAACCTGGGAAAAAAGAAAGAAACTCAACGTACATACTTCTTTACAAAACTATTTATTCAAGTCCGTATACAATGAATTTATAAATGCCTACAAGAAAAATCGTTCAACAATGATTCTGGAACACAAATATTTTGAAGGGCTGGAAAAAGCTGTTTATATTCATAATGAGCAGTCCTTTGAGGCAATTATTGCCCAAATAACCAAGGAGATACAAAATCTCCCCCCCAAATGCCAGAGAATATTTGTCTTAAGCAAAAAAGAAGGGCTCACCAACATTGAAATTTCGGAACACCTAAACGTCTCCATAAAAACTGTTGAAGCTCAAATTACCAAGGCCTTTGGAATCCTTAGGGAAAAATTAGGCAAAAAATATGAGATGATAATGTTCCTTATCTTTGGTAGCGAAATTAAAGGATTGGCTAAATGATTTTCTACGCCAATTATCTTTTTAAGGACTAATGCCAATTTCCGTGTACTTTCCTCGACTGTTGGTACCTCAATTCACACCTAACCCAATAAATACGGGTATTTAATACTTCTGTATCCAAAAAAGCAACCTACCCAAACAGGTCTATTGACATAGAATGAACTCTACGCTGTACAAAGATGCCAGAATATTTTAAGCATCCTTACCAATCATCCTTATAAACGGTTTTTCCCCGTGAAAAATAATAAGTACCATCAGAAGACCTATGACAATTAAAAATGCAACTTGAAGTTTAGAAAGCAATAGGTTCATACTTAATGCCTTATTGGACAAATAGGTCAATTGACGCCCTTCAGAAAGCTGCACTTTGGAAAGTTTATCAAGATTGTTGCTAATTTTTGTAAATAGTGCACTGAATTCTTTTGAAGGTCCCATTTCTGCAGATGCTTGTGTCTTAGACCATCCATTTTCCAAGGATTGTAATTCATTATAGTTTTCCTTAAGCAGTTCAAAATGGACCGCTTCATTGGGCGTTAATTTAGTTTTAGAAAAATTCTCCAGAAGTTCCGTAATACTTTTACCATTAGCATCATGGGCTGCATTCCCTTCCGCTGAGGTCATCTCCAACTCTTTCTGGTGAAAAAGGTTGTTAAGTCTATAGATGTACTCAAGGGCGACCACCCTATCTTCAAAAACTGAATTCACGGTATGGTCCGCAGTAGAGAAGTTTCTACTGTTTAATACATTGGATGTAAGCACCAATAAAAATGCTATTGTCAAGATAAAACCAGTATTAAGACGCTGTTTTAAGGTCAGTTTTTTAGACATTCTTTTGTTTTATTAGGGTTTACATCGAATTATCAAATGCATATTAAGTTGTACACTTAGAATTAAAAAATCCGTCCAGTCCTTAATTAACTTGAGCCACTAAAACAACTCGGAACTGGACGGATTAAACCAACCATTTAAATATTAAATTCCCCTAAGCTCTCCCGATTCAAGTGCATCCCTTAAATCTGCAGATACAACGGTATGGAGACCAAAAAATCGTCCACCATCAGTCCTTTTGATCTTAGCCTGTAAGGTACCGTCCTTTTTTTCCTTTATGGACGTAACTACCACTTTAATTCCTTCCATTTTTTTATAGTTGGCTATACCCCCGTTTTTAATAATAGTGTTCGCTCTTGGAAAATCTATATGCTTAAAACTAGGAGCGTCCGGACGCCCAATCCTAAGTATATCTCCTTCCTTTACTTCTTTTAGAACTTCGGGACTGCCACTTTGCGCATTAATGCCTAAGGTTGCCACCATGAATAAGACTGCAAAAAATAATTTTTTCATAACTGTGTTTTTAAAGGTTTTTAATCAATTTTTTCGTTTTTTATAAAAGCTTCAGAATTTCATTAATATCCGTTTGTTTTATTAAAGAATATCATGAAACGCTTATAGCATATTTATGGGTCTGGAGCAAAGGTTATGCCATGGGCAAGGCGCATTTTTAACCCATATGCTAAACACCTGAAATACAAGGAGTAATAACATCCGTAAAGTGTAGAGTCCGAAAATTTAATTGGGGAATTTCTCCCCAAATGGGATATTTTTCCCCAGTTAGTATTTGAACCATTGGCAAGGATTCAATTGATCCAAGCCAAAAGTTTGGGCTACTTAGTATTTGATTTAGTAGTATAAAGATTATCTGACTTTATTTGCTTGGATTATTTACTTTCTTAAATGGTTTTGGGTTCTATAAATTTTTATTCATAATTAAGGATGTTGATTGAACTATCCTCTATTCCATGATAGCTCTACTTTTGTTACCATTTTTCTATTGCTTTTCTAATAATAAGACTCCCATTTGGCGGCCAAAAACCAAAACAGTGGAGTGAAAATCGATAAATCCCATGTCTTCTAGTATTAGACTAACAATCTTCAATGTCATTATGTAAAAATTGCTATAGTCATCAATTCCTAAAAAATTTAACAATATACTTAAACAAATTATTGATAATTAGTTCGATTTCTACCCTTTTAACATCCAATTAATTTTGTAACTTATACCAGTTAATTCTCTTACACTAAAATCATGGCAAATTTCAATCTAAAAATCAACGGAAAAACCCAACAATTGGATGTGGATCCCACTACACCCATGCTTTGGGTATTGAGAGACCATCTAAAATTGGTCGGCACAAAATACGGTTGCGGCATCTCACAATGCGGTGCATGTACTATACACCTTGATGATAATGCCGTACGCTCCTGTCAATTGCCCATTTCGGCAGTAGGTGATCAAAATATTACTACCATCGAAGGCCTATCCGAAAACGGCGACCATCCCGTGCAACTGGCATGGATGGAGGAAGATGTGTATCAATGTGGATATTGTCAAGCTGGACAGATCATGAACGCTAGTGCTTTCCTTAAAAAGAATCCGAATCCCACCGATGAGGAAATCGAAGGAGCTATGAACGGAAATATTTGTCGTTGCGGCACGTATACCCGCATTAAGAAAGCTATCAAGACTGCTGCCGATTCAAAAATCGCTTAAAAATTGCTAGGTACATCAAAAAAAGAAAAATCATGACACGGATAAAAACTCAATATAATCGTCGTTCCTTCATAAAGGTTTCAGCTGCCGCCGGTGGCGGTATGCTAATAGGTTTTAGCTGGCTTAACGGCTGCAATCCAAATACACCAGAACCGGAGCCCGGAGTGGCAATGCCCAAAGAATGGTTCGAAATCAACGGATATATCAAAATTGGGGATACGGGTTTAGTTACCATTTATTCGCCCAATCCGGAAATTGGACAAAATGTGCGGACGTCTATGCCGATGATAGTGGCAGAAGAATTGGATGTACCATGGGAAAATGTTGTGGTGGAACAGGCACCCCTAAACACAGGTTGGTACCAGAATCAATTTGCAGGCGGAAGTTTGTCAATTCGTTTAAGCTGGAATGCACTGCGAATGGCTGGTGCAACGGGCCGAAGAATGTTAATGGAAGCTGCAGCAAAAGAATGGGGTGTTCAGGTGTCGGATTTGAACGCCAGCAACGGTGCAATCAAAGAAAAGAATGGAGAACGATCAGTCACTTATGGAGAGATAGCCTCCAAGGCTGTAGGAATTGAAGTACCTGAGGAAGTAGAACTTAAAGGAGTCAAAGACTTCAAATTAATCGGTACAAGTATCAAGAATGTAGATGGGAAGAAAATAGTTACCGGCCAACCCTTATTTGGACTTGATTTCCATAGGGATGGTATGCAACTGGCAATGATTCAGCACCCTCCTGCTTTTGGCATGACCGTCAAAGACTTTAACGAAGCGGAAATTAAAAGTATGCCAGGGATCAAGGATGCCTTTATTGTTGATACTACTGTTGAAGAACCTG
The DNA here is from genome assembly GCF_023015905.1 of Arenibacter sp. F20364. Taxonomy (GTDB): domain Bacteria; phylum Bacteroidota; class Bacteroidia; order Flavobacteriales; family Flavobacteriaceae; genus Arenibacter. The sequence continues at coordinate 121,054 of NZ_JALKBD010000013.1, forward strand.
GTGGATTCGACGAAAAAGGTTTCAAACAATTAATTGCTATAGTAGGCGATTCTACCTGGGAATTAATGCAGGCCAAAAAGGCCCTGAAAGCTAACTGGGAAACTACCGGAGAGTTGGAAAGTTCCGAAATACATGTAAAAAGATTGGAAAAAGCCTTGGTATCCGGGGAGATAATGGAAAGTAGAAAGGATGGAAATCCGGAAGCCACCTTTAAAAAAGCGGCCAAAATCATCGAAAGAACCTATAGTGCCCCTTTTATTGCACACAATACCTTGGAACCCATGAACTTTTTTGCCAATGTTACGGCAGATTCGGCAGAACTTATTGGTCCAACGCAAACTCCTGAAGCCTTGGAAGGTTCAGTTTCCAAATTATTGAACCTACCCCTGGAAAATGTTACCGTAAACATGACCCGCATAGGCGGGGGTTTTGGGAGAAGGCTTTATGTACATTTTGGTGTGGAAGCAGCTGCTATTTCCAAAAAAATAGGGGCTCCCGTTAAACTTATATATAGCAGGGAGGACGACATGACGCAGGGAACCTATCGCCCTACCTATCGTTCTGTCTATAAAGCAGGTCTCGATGAGAACAATAATCTTATCGCTTTCACTGTAAAGGGTGCCGGATTACCAGAAGGTCCTGTATTTCCAAACCGATTCCCTGCCGGGGCCGTTGAAAATTATTCGGCCGAAAAAATCAAGGCGCCAACCAATGTTACCACAGGAGCCTGGCGGGCACCAAGATCCAATTTTACCGCAGGTGCCGAACAAGCATTTCTTGACGAAGTGGCGGAAGCAGCGGGCAAGGATCCTATAGATTTTCGTTTGGAATTGTTTGATCGTGCCATAAATAACCCTGTAGGGGAAAAACATGAATACGAAGCAGAGCGGTATGCAGGAGTATTGAAACTGGTAAAGGAAAAAGCCAATTGGGGAGTAACAAAACCAGATGTTCATCGTGGGGTGGCTGCTTATTTTTGTCACTCGACCTATGTCGCGGAAGTATTTGACATGGTCCTCAACAATGGACAACCTGTTGTGGAAAAGGTATGGTGCGCCGTGGATTGTGGTATTGTGGTAAATAGAGATGCTGCTAAGAATATGATTCAAGGTGGTGTTATTGATGGTATTGGACATTCCATGTATAGCCAGCTGACCTTTGAAAATGGGGCACCCAACCAAATGAATTTTGACAAATATCAGTTGATCCGACACTCACAGGCACCAAAGGAAATTGAGGTCTTCTTTGTTGAAAATGAAATTGACCCAACCGGATTGGGTGAGCCAGGTCTTCCGCCTGCTATTGGAGCATTGGCCAATGCCCTGTACAAAGCCACTGGGCAGCGCCATTATCATCAACCCTTTATGACCGAAAAACAAGTGGTGGGATAAGGCCGAATACACATTTCAATTACTTAGATCGATATTGTTCAAAACAATTTGGTTTTACGAACTATTGCCTATTATGACATCCTTTTTTTACGGTATTTTGTATATTCCATTTACCTTGAAATCGAATTATCAATCGTTAAAACGAGTTGATGGTCACCTGTATTTGATGCTTTCCCGGTGTTAACCGAAGTGATCCAAAAGCCATGTTTACCTTTTCCCCATTTACTATGATAACGTGATTATTGGAGGTCTGAATTTTAAATTCGGCAACCATATTGGCAGGGATTTCTACGGTATATAACTGTGATCGCTGGTTTCGGTAAGTATACGTTGCCTTAATTGTCCCTTTTATAGTAGGAACTTCAATACTACTATTCTTTAAATCTCCCAACTGCGGTTTAATGGTGGCAATGCCAAAGCCGGGTGTTTTAGGTTGAATCCCCCAAAGTCCACGAGGAATGGCATTTGCAGGTACAGCACCCCATGCATGGTTCCAATCAAGATTGTTCTTATATTTTAAATCCCAAGCTTCCAGGGTAATGGTAGATCCAATACGGATCATATTGTACCAACTCCTGTCACTTGTATCCCTTAAAAGGTCCAAGGCGTAATCTGCCGCGCCCGCGTTGTATAGGCCATCCATCAAATATTGTGAGCCGTACACGCTGCAAGCCATTCCCCTAGACTTCACATGGTCGACTACCGACCTAATATGCTCATCAGGCACCATATTAAAGGCCAAAGGCAGCATATTGGCATGTAGGGCGGCATGGTCGGTTCCTATACCATCTACATAAACACCTCGTTTTGGGTCGAACATTTTTTCATTGACCGCTTTTTTAGCTTTGAGGGCGCGAAGTTCAAAATCTACCGCCTCTTGGGTTTTACCTAAAGCCTTGGCAAACTCGGCCATGATTATCATGTTCTGATAGTAAAATGCATTGACAACGGTATTATAATCCCTAAAAACGTAGCCGTCGCGTTCTCCTTTATTTGATGGGTCTCCTCCCCAACCGGCAGAAGGCCAATCAACTATGTCCCTAAAGGTTTCCTTCATGTTTTTTGGAAAACCCAGATTGGCCATAAGCTCAGGGGTCATTTTTTTGGAGGTAATCAATCCATCTTCGTTCGCAAGCTCATAAAGTGTTTTGTATTTTAATTGATCATAGTATTTTTCAATAAGCTCCGTATTGCCGGTGTACATATAATCAGCATAAAACATAAGTGCCACATGCTGTTGCCATTCCGTAGGCCATGTGGGATGTTCCATAAAATACTCTATAGTCTGCCTGGCAATGGCATATTCACGGTCTGTTGTGTAATGGCTCAATTGATTCAAATAGGCGTCGGCCTCGTACGGAATTCTTTCCCGATCACCATCTACGTAAAGTCCGTTAAAAGTAGTGGCCTTGATGGTGTACTTACAAAGGTCCCAAACCTGATTCAAAATATCATCGGAACTGCTAAAACTGCTGGAACCATCCTCCCAATAACTGTGATGGGCAAGTTGTGTAAAATTTTCAGCCGTAAAGGGTTCTTGGGCCCCTTCCACCTCGGCGTATCGGAAAGGCAATAGGACGGGGAAGCCTTCTGGCAAAGGAAGTGCTTTTCCGGGCAGGGTGTTTCTCTTGTCCGGTTTTATTTGAAGTTGATATTGGGTCTGTCTAGGGGTCACCGGTAATTTAATCTCTTGAAACCTAATATGGCTCTTTTCAAAGGGTTTCCTGTTGATATTTTCTCCCTCCAACTGTTCCCCAATTCGGAAAGTAAGGGTGTGGGCGGTTTTGGCCTTATAAGTGAAATCGATGGTAGCGAAGGCTGCCTTGCCAAAATCCACAAAATAGGTGTCACCTCTTTTTTCAAAGTGGACTGGTTTTATTTTATCAATCTGAAAACTATTTGGACTAGTGATCGTTGCTTTTGGACTGCCCATGGTAAAGGACTGACATTTCGAATATCGCGATAGCCTATTGTCCTGATCCCAAATACGCACTTTCCAAAAGTAGGTCTGGGCATTTACCAACGGCCCTCCCCCATGTTCTATTTCTGATGAGACATTATTTCTTATTTGCCCACTGTCCCAAACATCACCAATATTATTATTAATTTTTTCCAGGGATGAAGCTACCAATATTTGATAGGCCGATTGAGAAACTGCTCCATCTGGCACCACCCATCCGAATTCCGGTTTGGAATCGATTATGGTTACTCCGGCTGTATTTCTAATCCATTCAACAATTAAATTGGAGGGTCCTTTGGAATAATCGTCCGAAAGTTCAAGTAACAGGCTGTTGGTTTTTTTTCGAAAGGATTCAAGTTTATCGGCATATTTTGATTCTTTCGCAAGGTTGTTGATTTCTTTTGGATCATCTTTTAAATTATAAAGTTCCTCAAAAGACTGGTCATTTACATAACGGAAGTATTTCCAATCTTGGGTACGTACCCCTTCACTAGGTGGTATATTCTCAAATTCCCAAAGATGTTCTATTAAAATGGTATCCCGTTCAAAATCGGTTTTGGGATTTTTAATGATGGGCATTAGGCTTTTGCCCTGCCATCCGTTGGGTTGTTCTATTCCTGCCAAATCTAAAATGGTGGACGGAACATCAATGTTCAATGCCAAGGCATCGTTGTCCTTCTGTTTTTTTAAACGCGGGTCGAATACAATTAAAGGCACTCTTATTGAATTATCATATAGCAACCATTTTCCGGCAAGCTGGCGTTCCCCTAAGAAGTAGCCATTATCTCCCATCAAAATGATTACGGTGTTCTTATCAAGTCCTTTTTTCTTTAGCTCCTCCCTTATCTTGGCAATTTCCCGATCTATGCCCGAAATCATCCTGTAATAACCCTTTACGCTATGTTGGTATTTTTCAGGAGTGTCGTACCTCCAGGTCCAGCGCAAACGGTTAAAGCCATCCCGGACAAATTTTGGTTGTGCTTCAAAGTATTTGTCCTCCCCCAGTTCCGGTCCGGGCATATCGATGTTCTGAAGCAATCCATCGGATTCAGGTTGCCAAAAATATTGGTCTTCGGCATTGTCATGGGCATGGGGCGCACTAAAGCTCAACGAAAGGCAAAAAGGTTTATCAGATTTGGCGTCGGCAATATAATCTATAGCCTGTTGCCCCGTATATCGTGTAAGGTGCACCGTATCTTTCCCCAAGGTCTTATAATAATATCCTCTTTTATCAGGATAGGCACCGTTACGGTCATAGGATTCATAAACATCGAACTGTTGGACCTGCTGATCATATCTTACGCCATATTTTCCAAAAAAACCAGTGTGGTATCCATTGTTTTTTAATAAGGTCGGATAGGACTCGGCCATATAGCTATCCCTAATATTTCCAGTTTGAAAATTGTAACTGTGGGTGCGTTCGTAAAGCCCGGTTAGTATACTTGCCCTACTGGCCGCACAGATGGGAGTGGTTACAATGGCATTTTTAAAATAAGTGCCTTCTTGGGCCAATTTATCCATTTCCGGAGTGGAAATGAGTTTGTTGCCGGCATATCCCAGAGCATCAAAACGCTGGTCATCGGTCAAGATAAAGATGATATTGGGTTTGTTGGCTTGCTGTGCTTCTGATGTTCTTTGTGCGGTTAGTGGAAAAGCGCAAACGCAAAGGAGTGTAACAACAATTATTCTTATTTTCATCAATCCGTGTTTTTTGTTTGTAATTGGCAGCACTAATTTGCCAATTGTTATTTGGTCCATAAATTAAGCTCTATCAAGTCGATCATCAAAAAAAAGTAGTTTTCCAATGGATTGGAATTGATAATCCAATTTAAGAAAACAAAGTATAACTATGATTGAAATAGACTTCATCAAACTTAATCTTTATATGGCCATTACCTGTCCTGTGCTGTCCTGTGCACAAGTAAATTTACTCGCTAAGTGATATTAAGCACCCAATACCTCTCGACTGCGCTCGAGGGGACAGCAATATTACCATGAACAACTCATTCTCCAATAAAGATCGATCGAACTCACTTTAAATAGTTGGAGTCGAGGAGTGGACTTCCTTTGGGCAACAAATAAAAAGGGATGAAAATTTTATTTTTCATCCCTTCTTTTAATAGTGAACTTTCCAAGCTTCTAACAAAACCCAACAATTAATGTTCAGGTTTCGATCTTCTTGAAAAGAAGCAAATATAAATGCTATAAATTCTTCAGTCTTATATTTCTATATTCAACTTTCATAGGTGGACCTACATGCACCTGCACTCCCAAATGCCCTGAAGATGTCCTATTTACGGTATCATCGTCTATTACCTCACTCATTAGAACGCCGTTAATGTAGTGCTGTAATTTGTTGCCTTTAATAACAAGGTGTGCTTCGTTCCAATCTTCACTTTTGATCTTTGTCTTTAGCTCGTCCGAATCCCCAAGTGATTCTAAAACTTCACGACTCTGCCAGGCATTCTTTGCCACATTGGCCCGTAAGGACCCTAGGGCATCCGGGTTTTCCTGAGACGTTATTTTGGCCTTTTCACCTCTATAGGCCAAAGTAGTGCGCTTTTTCTCCTCATAGTTCTGACCGGTATATCGTATCTTACCGTCAATATCGGCCTGATATCCCCTTAAGGCAAAAGGAATGGTATCCACTTTTTCGCTGCGGTAGTTTATGCCGCTGTTCCCTGCTTCCGCTATGCGAAATTCGAGCTTCAGCTCAAAATCTGCGGGTTGTCCGCCTTGCCAAATAATAAAGGTGTTGTTCTTTAATAAGGTCGTTGGAGTTACTTCTCCCACAAGATTACCGTTTTCTACCCTCCAATAGTTGGGATCTCCTTCCCAGTTATCAAGTGTCTTGCCATCAAAGATTTGAACAAATCCGTCTTGCTCCGCTGTGGCCACAGCCACTTCCTGTTGCGGTGCGTTTTCTTTTTTCTCCTTACAGGATTGTAGGCCAACAATTGCAAGCAGCACTAATATATGAGGCTTAAAAATTCTTTTTAAATTCATGTTTTATTGTTTTATTGGTTCGTTGTAATAAATGTTTAGGCCATCCTTACCGGCCACGATAATATCTTTCATTCCGTTATTGTCCACATCGGATACACTAAAGTAGACTCCGGTTCCCTTTCCACGGCCATAGGGTCCGTAATCAATAACTTGCTTACTAAAATTCTCCCCGTTCCACTTGAAATAATAAAGACCAAGTTCATCGTTACCACCGGGGTCTTTTCCATTATGGGCACGGTAACGTTTCCCTGTTACCAGTTCATTTTCCCCATCCTGGTCGATATCTGTCCATTCCATACTGTGGTACTGTGAATTATAGGGGTCAATGGCGTGCTTTGTCCATTGGGTTTTTTGTTTCTTGGTAGCGGGTTTTTGTTCGTACCAAGAGAGGCCGTAATCATGTCCTTGGCCAACAATAAGGTCCGAAAGACCATCCTTGTTAACATCGGCAACTATTATGGGAACACTTGCAGTGCCCAAGTCAAATTCATGATGCATTTTCCATTCCCCTGCATAGGTATCCTCCGGCGCTTGCAACCAACCTTTTGATACAATAATATCAGTAAGACCATCACCGTTTATATCACCAAATCCAAGGCCATGTCCATGCGGACCAATAATGGAGTGTTTGCTGAACATTCCTGCACCTTTTTTATTGTCATCCAATTGCAATCTATAAACCACTAAAGAGTCATTGGGAGTATTGGGAATTATTTCTATTATGCCGTCTCCATCCAAATCCCAGGAACGCGTACTTTCGATATTACCCGCTTCGGCGATTAAATGTTCCTGCCATTGACCGCCATCACCAGGATTTTGTTTCCAAACCAATTGTTTTCCAAACCAGCCTCCGGTAATGAAGTCCATTAGGCCATCGCCATTCCCATCCAAAGGAATAGTGGAAAAATCATCATAATATTCGCCATATCTTTTTGCTGAACCTATATAATGCCGTGTTATAAAATCGGGCCCCTTGTACCAATAGGCCCCAGAAACAATATCGACTACATTATCCATGTCCACATCGAACACCCCGACCGACTCGTAACTTTCGGAAGCAATTTGTTGTTTGGTGAACTTTAAGGGTTTCGTTTGGGCCCATATAAAAGGCACCATTAGAAAAAGAACAACGTTTACCAAAAGGCTTGCACCGTTTAAGTTAGCTGATCTTAACATAAACGGTGCAGGTCTTTTTGACATGAATAAACTAATTTCAAAAATTAATTCGGCCATTGCTAATTGCTGGCCTCTGTTTCGGAATATATTGGATTTTCAGGATTTCCGCCTGATACCAAATAGGCCAAAAGGTCTTTAACTTCATCTTCGTTTAATCTATTAATGGTCCCTGGAGGCATCCAAGATACTGTGGAAAGTTTGGTATCCACCACTTGGTCCTTGGGTACTTCCCTAGTTTGATCAGGTGCGTAGGGATTCTGAGAGACAATATAATTTTGTTCCGTCTCGTTCATCAATCTTCCTACGATCGATTTTCCATCCTTCAGGGTGTAGACCGTGGTATTATATTGATCCGAAATTACATCGTTAGGTTCAATAATCGCCTTAAGTATATCCTGAGGTGAAAAACGGGTTCCCAATTGCGTTAGGTCCGGGCCAATATTCTCTCCTTCTCCTTGCATGGAATGACATGTGATACAGGTGGTAGCCGCAAACATACTTTTGCCGTATTCAAAATCCCTACCTTTCAGGCCATCGGCCAATAAGGGTTCGATCTCCTCCACTTTCCAATTGTGACGCGGGCCTTTGGGCTGTACTGTAGACACAGCCAAATCGTTACCTGAGCTGGACAACAGTTCGGCACCGGACATCTTATCGTAAAAATCGAATTGATCCTTAGGAACATGGGTCAAAGCTTTTTTTCTGGCCTTGTCTATAAATCCGATATAACTTCTTCCCGCTTTAAAGGAAAAGGCTTTGTTGAACCAATTAAAATACTTTTCACGAAGTTCTGGAGTCCAGCCCTTATCAACATCCTCCAGCACCATTCCATAATAAGTATGTTGGGCAGGGGGCATATTTTTAAGGGTAAGCGCTATATCCATTCCATATTGTGGGTTTCTTAAAATTAGATCCGAAGCCTCAGTAGCCGTATTGGCCATTACATCAATATTCTCATCTGTATTCGATTCCAAAAGTGCCAGTGTTTTGCTAGCTACCGTAGGGTCGTCAAGATAAGCAAGTGTTTTACTAAGCAACTGGTTCAATACAGCCGAAGTCGCAGGATAATTTGGCGAAAGATAATCGATAACTTTGTTCTTAACCGATGACCCCGGAATACCAAAACGGGAAAGAGTCAATTCGAAAGCACGTAAATGGTCTACCTGTTGCTTAGGGGAAAGCTTCGAATAGTCTACACCTACAAGGGCATTCAGCATTTGGTCCTGCTGGGATTTGGCTCCATGCCGTGCCAGCGCGATAATACCTTGGGCCAATATAAGGGGGTCTTTTTCAGAAAGTACTTTGCCCTGCCATTCCTTAACTGGTTGGTGCTCTATAGCAACACGTGCCGCATATTGAAGAAACCTATCCTCATTGCTTAAATAAGGCCATGCAAAGTCGATCGCCCCACTTTTAGGACCGGAATGATACTCCTCCAGTTGTCTTCGTATTTTATTTCCTTCAGTAAGTTCGGATGCTTTGTTGGCAGCTGTTACCGCTTCATTTCCGGTATAATGCACCCTATAAAGATCGGAATCCAACCTTCGTCCCCCGGTCATAAAATACATTGCTCCATCAGGACCTATTACACCATCCGTTAAAGGAAGCGGTATCCCTGATAAAAATTCCTCCCTCTCTCCATCATAGGAGGCCCCATTAGGCTTAAGGTGAATGGCGTATATGATTCCAAAACTCCAATCAAAGGCATAAATGCTCTTTTGATATTTCTCAGGAAATTTGGCTCCCTTGCCATAAACCACATTGGTGGGAGATCCCTGTCCAATATTCACAATCGCGGGAAGGTTATCCGGATATGCCGGAGACCATTTACCATTACCGGTTCTCCAACCAAATTCACTTCCACTTGTTACATGACAGATACGGGTTGGACGATACCAAGGCATGCCCAAATCCCATTCCATATCGGAATCATAAACAAACATGTCTCCTTCATCGTTAAAATCCAGATCAAATGGATTTCGGAAACCTGCGCTGATCAATTCCCAGTTTTTACCTTCTGGATCTATTTTTGCTATCCACCCTCCGGGAGCTCCGCGGTCATTGGCATGGCCGCGGGGATCTTTTACTTGGGGAAAGAGGTTGTCGTCTTGCCAAACATTGGGCAAGCGATATGTATCCATTTCTGGAAGATCTGTATGGTTTCCTGCAATGACGTACAGAGATTCACCATCAGGACTTAAAACAATACTATGTGGACCATGTTCACCTGCACCGTTCAATGCCTTTAACTGGGTAATCTTGTCATATTGATCATCATTGTCCGTATCCTGTAAACGATAGAGACCGCTGCTCTTTTCAAATTCATCATTACCGCGATGATTGACCATTACATACAGGCTGTTAAAAGCGTAGAGCAGTCCTTGGGCATAACCCATTTGAATTATTGAATCGGCCACGGCCTCTCCAGTTTGAATCTTAAGCTTTTCAATCTTAGGAGTTAGCACATCAGATCCAATGGCAGGAACCTCTAGGCGATATAACGCTCCGTATTGATCGGCAGTTATCAGTCGATCCTTATTGTCGAAGGCCATGGCTACCCATGAGCCCTGGTCATTATCGGCGGGACTATAAAGGTGCTCCGCTTCAAAGCCGGGCTGTAATTTAAGCTTCGCCAATTTTGGGTCGAGCTCTTGGCCATTTGCCGTTTCCAATTTCTTTGAATCCTCACAAGAAACGGATAAAAGCATTGCAAAAATAATTGCTGCAATTGGTCTGATCATTGGTTACATTTTTTTATTAGGTGCACTAATATAATTAAAAATTCGGGTTCAACGATGACTCTGAGGCCGGAAGTGCATACCGCTCAGAAATGTTGGTAAAGACATTACCTCTTGGTTCAACTCCCGCTGGATAATAGTAGTCAACAGGGTTTGCCTTTATCTTATTCCCATGGGCAGTTATTACATCTATGGCGCGTCCAGTTCTTACCAAATCAAACCATCTTTTGTTCTCAAAAGCTAGCTCCACCCTTCTTTCCTTGAATATAGCTTCTCCCAAATCTCCGGAATAATCTCCCAATCCGGCACGGTCACGTACCATTTTTAAGTAGGTATCTGCACCTGCCTTACTCTGTTCCTCAAGAGATTCGGCCAATAATAATAATACTTCTGAATAACGATAGACTGGCCAGTTCATGCCATGGTTTCCATGTAAGGCGTGTGGCTCAACATATTTCTTAATTATAGGGTATATACCATCTTCCCAAAAACTCTCACTGGCGGTTACGTACATTATCGATGCATCTTCCCTTAAATCCCCATCTTCATAGGCTTCTATAATGTCCGGTGTAGGTATGTTGTTTCCTTCTCCGTTTACTGGTTGTGGATTGGATGTACCCGTTATTGCACCTACCTCTTCGGCAGTAATTGGCCTTGGAAGAAAGTTGTACAAGAAACTACCGTTCAGTCCGTCTGCACCTTCCCGATATTGGATTTCAAAGACGGACTCCATATTATTCTTGTTGTCACTATTTCCTGAAAAGGCATCCTCATAATTGGGCATCAACATGTATTCCTCGCTATCTACCACCGCCTGCAATACAATTTCAGCCTCGCCCCATTGCTTGCGCACTACATAAACATTGCCCAAAAGGGTTTGTGCGGCACCGGAAGTCACCCTACCAGGCTGTTGTTGCGATTTAAGCGGCAATAAGGGAATGGCCGCTTTGGCATCTTCTATAATCTGCGCATAAAGCTCATCTTCAGAAGCAAGTGGTAAAGCTGCTCCTTCCCGGTCCACTACAGGCTCAAGGTGCATAGGTACACTGCCAAAGAATTGTGCCAAGTCAAAATAGGAATAGGCCCTTAAAAAAAGTGCTTGCCCCTTTACGTTCGCTTTCACATCGGCATCGATGTCAGCCTCATCTATGGTTGCCAAAATCTGATTGGCCCTGGCAATAATTTCATAATAATCAACATAAACATTATACACATGGGAATTTGCTGTAATTCCTCCATCGCTGGGTATGGAGTGGTCGGCAATATCCTCCTGGTTGTCCGTAGCTCCAAAGGCCGTATTACGTGCAAAATAAGTGTTGTCCGAGTGCATCTCGGCCAAAAATGGTTTAGATTGATTATTTATGTTACGTAGGGGTACATAAGCCCCATTGATGGCTTGTGTAAAATCCTCTTCCGTTTTAAAGAAGGTAGGTACACTTAATGAGTCTTCTGGGAAGATCGTTAATTCCTCGTCACAACCGCTTGCTAGAAAACCTAACATTGCTGCGATAAAATAGAATATTTTTTTCATTTTTTCAGTTTTAAAATTTGTCGAAAGTGAAATATTTTTTGACATAATAGTTTTCGATTTAGAAGTTTAAATTTAAACCTAAACTAAATATACGCGGAACCGGATATCCGGAAATATCTACTCCGGAAGCAAGGTTTCCACCATCTCCCTCTCCATTGTTCTGCACGCTAATTTCAGGGTTCGGACCGCCCCAATACTTGGTGAATATATGAACGTTTTGAATGGAGCCATATACTCTGGCCGACTTGAAATATTTATCTATTTTAGGAATAGTATATCCTAAAGTGATATTTCGAATATTGAAATACGAGGCATCTGCCACAAAGCGGTCATTGATCCAGTCTCTTTCAATACCGGTAACATTTCCACCACCAACAGTAGTTCCATAAAAGCCCCTACCTGGATTTTCAACGGATCGGAACCTGTATTTTACATCTTTTAAAAGATTAAATACCCCATCCAAGTTTGTGGTACTGTACAAGTGTCTAACGAGTAATTCATTACCATAAGAACCAGTACCCACTACGGAAAAATCGAAATTACCGTAGTTAATAGTATTGGTGATACCATAGTTAAAATCGGGAAATGGACTGCCCATAATAGCTCGGTCGTCATTGTCCCCTCCTCGGGTAATGATCCCATCACCATTCACATCGAGTAATTTTATACTACCCACAGTGGATCGTCCCGGAACTTGAGGTGAGCTGTCCAAATCTTGCTGATTTAGATAAACCCCATCGGATAAATGTCCATAAAATTGCCCAAAGGGTTCCCCCACCTTGGTGATGTGCCATCCACCTGGACCATAAACCCTATCTATACCTTCTGCTAGTGCTACTACCTCATTTCTATTGAAGGATATATTGGCGTTGGTGGTCCACCTGAATTTACCTGTAGTATTAACGGTGTTTACACCAAATTCATGACCCCAAAACTTTATTTCACCAATGTTGTCGCTGAAGTTGGTAAAACCGGATTCCCTTGGAACTTGTACGTTGTACAATAGATTGGTAGTATTTTTTGTATAATAGTCGTAGACTAAGGATACCCTATCATTAAAGAGGCTTAAGTCCAATCCAATATCGAACTGTTTTGTGGTTTCCCATCCCAAATTGGAATTGGAGAGTGAATTAACCGCAGAACCAGGTGCAAAATCATTACCAAATACAGCATTCACGGTATTGTCGATCAAAGCGTACTGGGTGTAGTTACCTATATTGTTGTTTCCGGTAACACCATAACTTGCACGAAGTTTAAGAAGTGAAATGGACTCCACATTCTCTAAAAAAGTTTCGTCCGAGGCAATCCAACCCGCAGATACCGATGGAAAGGTACCCCATCTATTGTCGGAACCGAATCTTGACGATCCATCACTACGAATAGAGCCTGTCAATAAATATTTTCCTTTGTAATTATAGGTAAGCCTAGAAAGAAAGGATACTAAACTCCATTCCTGAACTTGATCATAAGTGCCGCCCCTATTAATGTTTACCGCTCCCTGAATATTGGGTAATCTGTCATCTGCGAAATCACTGGCCGCAACCCTACTGCGGTCCATACGATATTTTTGATAGGTAAAACCTCCCAGAACAGAGAAGGTATGGTCTCCAATACTTTTATTATAATTGACCGTGTTTTCGTTCAACCAAGAAAAAGTAGTCCGCTCATCCCAAACAGCCTCGTTGTTGGTCGGGATAGGACGATTGATGGCATAGGTGGCATTAGTTGGACTGAAGTATTCATATTGGTCATTGTACAATTCTGCATTCAGACTGGATTTAATACTAAGTCCCTCAATTGGTTCGTATTCAATATAGGCATTGGACAAAAGATTTACCTCCTTGGATCCATCTTGAATTCTTTCTGCGGAATTGAGCCAGTTGGCATATGAGAAGATATTACCAGTATTTGCCGGAAATCTATTGAATTCAGTTCTGGTCCCGTCCTCATTGTAGATAGGCATGATGGGCCAGGTGTGCAAGGCATTGAAAAGGAGCCCAGTACCGCGGCTTCCATCTGTTCTCGGTATATTGTCCAAGATATAATTTGGAGCTATGTTCACGCCAATCCGGACCTTGTCCGATAAGTTATAATCCAAATTCGCACGTAGTGAATAACGCTTATAATCTGAACTTAAGACCACACCTTCCTGATCAAAGAAGCCTAGAACAACTGAAGTTCGCAATTTTTCCTTATTGGAAGTAATCGTCAGATTGTAATTGGTCATGGGAGCAGTTCTAAGCATTGCATCGTACCAATCATTGGTCTGGCCTTCATATTGGGAAGGATTCTGAAAAATATCGGGCACTGGATCCCCTTGATCTTCATAGTATTCCTTTTTAAATTGAGCAAATTCAACGGCATCCATCATCTCTATCCGTCCCCTATCAGGAACGCTCTGCATACCGGTTGAAACATTTAAACTTATACTGGTTTCACCGGGTTTTCCACTTTTGGTAGTAATCAACACAACACCATTGGCAGCCCTGGAACCGTAAAGTGAAGTGGAAGCCGCATCCTTCAAAATAGAAATATCCTGAATTTCATCCGGATTTATATTGTTGATTCCACCAGAAATGGGGAAGCCATCAACCACATACAATGGATCACTTCCTCCAGAAACGGATAGTTGCCCACGAATACGTACCGACATACCCTGTCCTGGCTTTCCCGTACTTTGATTAATCTGAACTCCAGGAATCCTACCCTGAATTTTTTGGGTAATTTGGGAAACCGGGATATCAGCAAGCTCTTCGGCCTGAATGGTGGAAACCGACCCAGTTACCTGTCTTTTAATCTGAGTACCATAGCCTACAACTACTACCTCATCTAGAGCAGCAGCATCTTCGGCCATTGTTACATCTACTTGGCTTTTACCGTTTATTGGTATTTCTTGAGAAGTAAAACCAATGTAAGTAAATACTAAAGTGCTGTTAGCATTAGGAGCAACAATACTATAGTTTCCATCAAAATCTGTCACTGTTCCCGTTGTTGTGCCCTTCACAACCACATTGACCCCTGGCAATCCTAAGGAATCGTCTGCCGAAACCACCGTACCGGTTACAGTTACATCTTGTGCCTGCATAGCAATACCACACAGCACTGATAAAATAAAAAGGAATTTCCGAGAAACCCTGTAAATTCTTTTCTTCATAATCTCGAATTATTTAGTTTAGTTAGATTAGCAATCCTCAAAAAATTAACAGATAATTAAGGATTTCATAAATATATAAAGGCTACTAGCGCTAACTATCCTGTACTATGCTGGTCTGCCATGTTAAATTTTTAACAAGGCAAATTATATATGTCGATAAGTATATTTTGTATAGAGATGACTATTTTACTCCCTTTTCAGATATTCCACAGGGAGTATAAATTGGTTTGTTGGAGAATGCTTATATATTAAAAGAGTGGCACCTAGTGGTGCTTCAAAATTAAATTGGAATCATAGAATAACTGACCCAAAAACTTCAGAGTTATATTCTAGAAGAATTCTCGTTTACAGTAAAGTACCTCGGGGCAAGCCCGCCTGAACGGATAGGGACAGGCCTATCTGAATGGATTCGGGCTGGTAAGTATCGGAGCACCTGCCTACCGGCGGGGAGGTTTTAATCTAAATTATCAAGTAAAAGTTTCTGTTTTCACAAATGCACTTAAGGTGTTTAGCCTTCTTCCTTTAAGCATTGAATTTATGTAGCGATCAATGAATTACACATAATATCCTTTTCCTATTCAAAAAGAATAAATTCCATAATTTAACGGTTGTTGAAACAGATAGGCCGCATACCGTGAAGTGCAAAACAGTTCAGACATAACTGAACTTGAGCAAATAGGTCTAAGGCACAAAAATGATTTTAATCCAAATCACTATATTTTGCCAACTATTGGACTTATTTCTTCTTATTTATTTATTGGTCTTAATATAGGTTCTTTTACCCCCTCTCAAAATCCCTTTTTCCTTAAACAAATTATAGATCATTGTTTTTTCTAAAAAATTAAAGGAACGATCCCGAAACCAATCGTGTATGGCAATATTTTCATTCTCTTTTTCAGCTTTATGCAAAATATCATCGGACACAATATGCCAATACACCCATCTATTGGTAGCAATAGCATAACCGATCTCGTCGTTGATCAAAGACCTAACCGGTTTATTTCTTAATCGAACCCCATTTTCCAAAATTGCCAAAGTCTTGGTAAGCCGTACCACTTCCGAAAAAGAATACCTAAAAAAATCTCCAAATCCGTTTTGACTTACATTATATAATTTATCCCCTACTTTTAAGTCTTCCATAAAAAAAGGAAACAAAAATAAACGTCAATCCCACTTAAATAAAGTTTGGCTTCCAGAAGTTATAAACAATACCACTTTAAAAGAATAGTTTGAATTGGAGTTTTAATTTGGTTTTCACTAAAACCTATCAGCCCATTTTTTTCATTTCCTTGGCAACCATTTATTCAATTCGTTTACATTTGTCCCTATAAAATCTATTACAATGAATATTGAAAGGGAATTGGGCAAAAGAAGCAATCACCAATGTGAGCTATGTACCAGTACAGAAAAATTAAGTGTATTTGAAGTTCAACCACCAAGAAATGCAGGTTTGGAAGCAAATTTATTGGTTTGTGAAATCTGTAAGGACCAAATTGAAAACCCGGATAACACAGATCCCAACCACTGGCGATGTCTAAATGATAGCATGTGGAGTGAACATACCCCAGTAAAAGTTATCGCTTGGCGAATGTTAAGCAGACTAAGAAAGGAAGGGTGGCCTCAAGATCTGCTGGATATGATGTATTTGGAGGAGGATGATTTGGAATGGGCCAAGGCCACTGGTGAAGGTGCTCCTTCGGAAAATCAAATAATACATCGTGACAGTAATGGTGCCGTTATTGAAGCAGGTGATAGTGTTGTCCTTATCAAGGACCTACCGGTAAAAGGGTCCAGTATGGTTGCCAAAAGAGGTACCGCTGTAAGACGTGTTTCCCTTGATCATGAAAATGCGGAATATATAGAGGGTAAAGTAGATGGCCAACAAATTGTTATTCTAACAAAATTTGTTAAGAAAATATAATTCTTGTTTACCAATAAATGAAATGTGAATCCTGGTTGGCAATAGTATTAAATATTGTCCAACAAGGGAATATACTTTAATACCTAGGTTAATACTTAACGGTTCATGGCAAATAGAGACCCCTATGCCGCGCTGAGATATAAGGAATTCAACGTTTTTTTGTTGGTCAGGTTTGCCATGGTCTTTGCTTGGTCCATGCAATTTGTGGTTATAGAATGGGAAGTGTATTCCCTGACCAAAAATCCCCTATCCCTGGGCATGATAGGACTCATGGAGGTTATTCCCGCTGTATCATTGGCTTTGTTTGCCGGTCATATAGTGGATCAAAAGGAAAAAAAGGGATTGCTTCTTAAATGCATTTTAGGTTTTTCTATAATAAGCTTGGGATTGTTTTTGCTCACCTGGCCACAAATTGTACAGGATTGGTCCAAAAACTCGATTTTGTATTCCATTTATTTTTTAGTGTTTCTAGGCGGTATTGTGAGGTCATTTTTGGGGCCCACCATATTTTCGCTATTTGCATTGATCGTCCCCAAAAAAGTATATCCCAATGCCGCTACTTGGAGTAGCTCCGTTTGGCAGATGGCCGCTGTTCTAGGCCCAGCTTTAGCAGGATTTAGCATAAATTTGATAGGAGTGCACTGGTCCATGTGCCTCATTTTTGCCTTTTCTTTAATGGCGCTCCTTATCTTGACCAAAATTAAAAAGAAACCTATTTTGAACCCCAATATCGGGGAACCAGTAATAAAAAGCTTAAAAGAGGGGGTGAAATTTGTATTTGGCACCAAAATTATTCTGGGAGCCATAACCTTGGATATGGTTGCCGTACTTTTTGGTGGGGCCATAGCGCTATTGCCCATTTATGCCCAGGATATACTTAAAGTGGGTCCGGAGGGATTTGGAATTTTACGTGCAGCCCCGGCCGTGGGAGCCTTGATAATTATGTTTACCTCCGCTTATTTTCCTTTAAATAAACACGCGGGATTAAAACTTCTGGGGTCCATTTTCGGGTTTGGCCTATGTATCATTGTCTTTGGACTTTCCACTTCGTTCTGGATTTCCGTAATAGCACTTTTTTTTAGTGGTGTTACCGATGGAATTTCTATGATCATTAGACAAACTATCTTACAATTAAGGACGCCAGATCATATGCGTGGTAGGGTAGCTTCAGTGAATTCTATGTTCGTTGGGTCTTCCAACGAATTGGGCGCCTTCGAAAGCGGACTTACCGCAAAATTGATGGGAACGGTCACTGCTGTCGTTTTTGGCGGTTGCATGACTTTAATTACGGTAGTGTTCACCGGTGTCATCTCCCCTACTTTTAGAAAACTGGATCTGAGAAAAGATTTGGAGAAACATGAAAACAGCGAGTAATTGTCAGCTTTGCTAGTATCAAAAGGATATATGGATCTGTTCTTACAACTAACTTACTCCTTTTTATAATCAATCACAAAAGCTGTATGTGAATTGGAAAAGATAAAATAAACTATCCCAAAGTTGGTGTTCTGTTCATTTTTTGCATCGCCAAAAAAACGAACCAAAAAACGCTAGGCTGATTTTAAATTTCTTTAAATCTACACACTTTCCGCGGCCGCACCGTCCAGGCCGCTTTCACTATGGTGAAATGCTCTTTGGACGCCTTCCTTCACAAAATGTGGAAACTACTTGATTTAAGACGAAATTGAAAATAGGCCATTCCTTGGCCCCGTTAACCTAGGTAGTATAGATAAATTATTGAATACCCTTGAACATTGTCTCTAAAGTTCGTTGTTGTCTCCTTCTTCTTCCGTGTTGGAGATGACAGGGCCGTAAAGAATTATTGAAGCCTTGGAAATAATTTAGGCCATGGCATCGTTCCATAAAATCCCAAGATTTTATGGACCACCTAGCGAAGAAGTGTCTTTTCTTTTGTTTCGTTTTATTCATTACCTGTTTATTGTACATTAAGGTATTCATGAACCTCCTGCGTCGGTTTCTTTGGACAAGCAAAGAAAATGAAAGAAGATCGTATTAATGAACTTAGTCAATCTATTTCACTGGACAGCATAGAAATCGGAGATTTACAAAAACCGATAAAAAACAATAAAACGAATTGCGTAAAATGAAAACATAATTTCAACGTAAGTATTACTCGATTCTTACGAATAAATAAAACCAAGGATCAAAAAACAAGACTAATCACATTTATCTCCTTTTTTTTGAAAAAACACAACAATTGATTCTGGTCCCTTTTTATATCATGGTTCATAAACAAGTATCCATTCTGGGTTATCATTATCCATGCTCTGGGATACACATTTAAATCCATTCTTTTCATAAAAGGACCTTAATCCCTCCTCCTCTATAGTCAGCCAATAAGATTGGTCGGGAAATTGGTCCTTTAAGGCAGTAAGCCATTCTGAACCCAAGGACTTACCGCGATATTTGGGATCGACAAATAAAAATCCAATATAATGAAAATTAGCGGCAACGTATTTTTGCCACTCCTCAAGTTCAAAATCCGTCATATTGGGAGGTGCTGACCTAAAGACAATGCCGCCGGCCGTGATGTCCAAACCATTTTTAAATACATATATACTCGCATTGTTCTTGTAATCCTCCCATACGGATTCAATGACGTCTTGCCATTCTTCCGGTAGAATACTAAAATAATTACGCCCGTTAAGTCCTAAATCCATTAACTCCATATAAAGTAATTTGCATGTACAAACGCTCGCCACTTCCTACAAGAGGCCCCAGGACCAGAGGCGGTCAAAATCATCGGACCACCTATCCCCAATGTCCGTCCTATAGTATACATTATTAATAATGATATTACTTATCCTATTCTGCATCATTTTTTGAGCATCTTTCATAGTGAGCCCGGTACCTGTGACCAATAAGGCAATACCAGTATTTCCCGTTATAAGCCATTCATCATTTATTTTTTTAAGATGCATGGGATGCACTCCATCTTTCATATCCTTTTTGAATACGATGACAGAATCTTTAGAGAATAGCTCAAAGGTCTTTTTATCCTCGAAGGGAAAAGGGGGTACAACCATATAGGCCCCAACCTGAAATCCCTTTCTAACATTGATCCTAAAATTCTCTCCAGATGCCAACTTGTAAAACATGTTTCCTAATGGTTCCAAAATTCCCGCTCGTTGTATGAATATCTGTGGGTATCCAAACCTCGAGGTGAATTCCAAGGGATATATTCCATTGCCGTTGACAATACAATTAATATCCAATTGTCCAATAAAACCACCCTTGGCCAAAGAACTTTCAAACTTTTTTAAAGTCGCTTCAAAAATAGGTGAATCCTTGGTCCAGAACATACTGGATCCCATCTCACCCGTGGACACGCCCAATTCTTTGGGAAAAAGTTTCTTATGCTCGAAAGTAATATTTATAGGATAAATAAATTCCTTCCCGTTAAAATAGGCCGACGCGGACACCTCCACCCCTTTTACCTTGCGTTGCAATTGAAAATTACCAAAATCATTTCCCCATGATTTCTCATAGGCCTTTAAAACTCGAATAACATCCAAGCCTTCATCATCGCTACCAACAAACAACAATTGTTTATATTCTTGGGTTTCCCCTGAAGGTTTTATTACATAGGCATTGGGGTTTGCCTTAACATAGTCTATAGCATCCTGGAAATTAAAAAACTCTTTGGATGGTAATATTTTTATGCCATGCTTCTTTAATTCCGCCTGTCCAAAATTACGGTCCAATTCCAAAAGATCGGAATACTCCGTGCCTCCCACAACCAATTTACCTTTTGCCCTTAATTCCGAACAAATTTTGCCGTAACCGGTATAATCAAAAATTAGGACATCTGCCCAATCAATATAACTTTTCCAATCTTTGGCCTTTTGCACAAAGCCATAGCCTATTTCCCTAGAAGGCTTATCCTCTATGTACATCTTTACGGAGTGGCCTTCGTTTAAAATGGCTACCGCCATATCCAATGTTTCCCCCCATCGGGATACGATCAAGAAATTTCGTTTAATTTCTATTTGACTTTTTAATTTCTCTTTTTTCAATTTATTGAGATATATTAATTTTTTAAGAATTAGTTAGCAAATTTATTAGAAAGCACAATGTACAAAGTAAAGTTTTCAAATGTAAAATAGACTGAAAACCAGCTATTTCCCTTCTAAAACAAAACAATTCTAATAAATTTTCGTTAATGTAATTCGGCGTCCAATGTTTGGGACGGTTCAGCATAACAATGATATGCCCGAATTGGAGTGTAGGTTTCAATATACCAAGCTAGTGCCCAATAGCGAATAAATTTGAAACAAATATATGCGAAAATTAAATATCTAATAAAAATAAAGGACACAAAATTATAGTCAATTTTAGACCCATACGAGTCGCACAAAGACCATAAATTGGTTTTGACCAACCCAAGTATTTATCAAATTGATATACTTCATAAATATCAACTACTACAAATGTTCCAAATACTAAATAAGAAAATATTTCTGGTAGACTATCTAGGACACTTCGTAGATATCCATAGTCATATCCTACCTAGTATCGATGACGGGGCTAAAGATATTTCGGACTCCTTGGATATAATAAACGGTTTTAATGAAATTGGCATTACGCATATAATAACCACTCCCCATGTAAATCAAAATTACTACCCAAATACAACCCAAAGCGTTCATTCCGCACATAACCAGGTTCAAAATCAATTATTGCAATTAGGACTAAGGCACATTGCCTTGGAATCATCATCGGAATATATGATAGATTCCAATTTTGAAAACTTATTGGACCAAAAACTTGTAGCCCCGATTCGCAATAAATTTTTATTGGTAGAACTGCCTTTTCTGCAATCCCCGATCAACTTTGACCAAGCAATTTTTAAAATAGCGACCAAGGGCTATAATCCAATATTAGCCCATCCAGAGCGCTACTTTTTTCTTCATAATAATTACAAAAAATATCTAGAATTTAAATCCAAAGGAATTTTTCTTCAATTAAATTTACTATCACTTAGCAATTATTATGGTAAGCAAGTGTCAAAAATCGCGAAAAAACTTCTGATGGACAATTATA
Source organism: Arenibacter sp. F20364 (assembly GCF_023015905.1). Classification (GTDB taxonomy): domain Bacteria; phylum Bacteroidota; class Bacteroidia; order Flavobacteriales; family Flavobacteriaceae; genus Arenibacter. The sequence goes on from NZ_JALKBD010000013.1 coordinate 142,992, forward strand.
TAGACTTTGCGGGTACGGACATACACAATGTAAAGCAATTGGAATTACTTAAAGACATAAAAATAAGTAATAGTACCTTGAATAAGTTAATCCCCATTCTAATTAGGAACGTGGAGATTTTCTATTAAATTTTCTTTTTAATACCGACCAAAAGGCACTTATATCCACTTCAATTTTGTAGTCAAAACCACAATTGCCCTAATGCATATTCATTAATAATAATTAATAATATCTTACATTTGCCGGAAATTTAAATACATGTTTTATTTTTTTCAAAAGAAAAAATTCCTTGTTGACTACCTTGAAAATTTTATAGACATACATAATCACATTCTACCTGGAATTGATGATGGTGCCAAAACCGTGGAGGACTCCATTAATCTTATTAAAGGGTTCTCGGATATTGGTGTAAAAAAGTTTATTGCCACCCCCCATATCATGCATAATTATTACCCCAATAATTATGACACTATCCACGCTGCATATGGAAAATTACAGGACACGCTTTTAAGTGAAGACATGGAAGAAATCACTTTGGATGTTGCTGCGGAACATATGATAGATTCCAATTTTGACAACCTTCTTGAGCAAGAAAAAGTTATGCCGCTAAGAAATAATTATTTATTGATAGAAATGTCATATTTACAACCCCCTATCAATTTTGATGAGGCAATTTTAAATATAGCCGCCCATCGGTATTTCCCAATTCTGGCCCATCCCGAAAGATATTCCTTCCTACATCAAGACTCTTCTAAATTTCAAAAATATAAGAAAAATGGAATTTTATTTCAGATGAATCTATTATCCTTGGGTCAATTCTATGGGAAAGACGTACAAAGAAAGGCTCACAAACTGCTACAAAACGGATTAATAGATTATGTAGCTTCGGATGTTCATAACCAACAACAGTTACGAAGTATAAAAGAATTACAACTTAGTAAAAATCTCATGAAATTGCTTTATCCTGTTATTGAAAAAACGATAGGCGATTTCTATTAAACTAGAACTGCCACCATTTTTTATGGGATTTTCCATATCCATAGCCATAAGAACCACCATACCCCAAATTGGACACCTTTACATTGTTCACAACAAAGGATAATCCTTTTAATTTTCCCTCCTGTTTTAATTTTACCGGGAAGTCCAGTACTTTCTTCTCCGTAACCCCAGCTTTGGTTACATAAATAATGTGATCCGCATATTCTGTAATCAATAAAGTATCCGTAACTACCATCAAAGGCGCCGTATCTACTATAACATAGTCATATTTCCCAGAAACCTCTTCCAATAATTCTTTCATTCGACTGCTCATTAAAAGTTCAGCAGGATTGGGAGGTATTTTTCCAGAATATATAACATCAATGGTATTGGAATGGACCAACATGGAATGTGTAATTTCTTTAATATTCAAATCTTTATCGTACAAATATTCCGTTAATCCAGTATCCCTATTTCTTGTTGAGCCACCCAATTCGTCGATATTTTTACTCTTAAAGAAACTGTATAATTTTGGATTTCGAATATCTGCCCCAATTAGAAGTACTTTTTTATTGGTACTGGCAAAAATCATGGAAAGGTTAGAGGAAAGAAATGTTTTCCCTTCTCCAGGAACCGAGGAGGTGATATAGATCAAATTTCCTTTACCATCCTTACTTTTGGACTTAATCATATAGTCCAAGTTGGTCCTTATAATTCTTAAGGACTCTGCCAATATAGAACGATCATCCTTACCCACTAGCTTTGCTTCCTTCTTACCCAGCTTTGGAAGTTCCCCTAATACAGGTATATCTCTAATTAATTTCTCCAAACCAGTTTTACTGTGCACTTTATTGTCCAATAAATCATTGGCGTAGATAACAGAAAAAGGAACCATAAGGCCAATAATAAAAAATGCTAAGTAAACAATTTTCCTATTGGGAGACACAGGCATTGGACTCACACTATAGGATTGATCTATAATTTTCGACTTGGGTTTGGCCGATGCAAATGAAATCTGTGATTCCTCCCGTTTTTGAAGTAAATACAGGTAAAGAGACTCCGTAGTTTCCTGTTTTCTACCAATATCCCTTAAAGCACGTTGATTTTTGGGTGCAGCATATAATCTGGAATTCACCTTGGATAATTGACTACTAAGGCTATTAACCTGTAATCCCAAATTATTGGTCATGCTCCCCAAACTGGATTGCATACTTCTTTTTAATCCCTCCAATTGTTGGTCCAAATTTACTATGATCGGATTCTTTTCATTGGAGCTTTTTAATAAACGGTTCCTCTCTGCGACTAACTCATTGTATCTAGCCGTTGTATTGGCAATAGTAGGATCAGACAAACCTACATTGGAAGGGAGAATATCATAACCCTCCTGATTTTCTACCAAGTCCTTCATTGAAGAAGCTATGTCCAACTGTAAAGCAGTATTTTGCAGTTCTTGTTGGCTACTGGCGCTTACCGTTAAATTAACGTTAGCCTGTGAAGCTATATCGGTAATACCCCTTCCTGCCTTGTAGTCTTCCTCACTTTGGTCCTGAACGGAAAGGTTAGAGTAAATATCGGTAATTCTGTCATTAATAAATTGGGAAGTTCTATCTGCAATGGTTTTTCTATCTTCAATGGCATTGTCGTTATAGGTCTGAATCAATGTATTTATAATATCATTCGCCTTTTTCTGAATAGGATCGTTCAACGAAATATTGAGAATATTGGAATATTCCGATGCCGGTGACACTATAACCTTCTTTTGATACTGTTGCGCTACCATTACAACCGGGGTAACACTGACCATATACTTTTTGTCCGTATAACCTGTAATATCCGCAACATTTGGAGTAATAACAATATCCCCTATTGGGGTGTTTATGTTTTTGCCATAGGCATATGCCTTTAAAGGCATGTCTTCCTGCTCTGTATATCCAAAAGTTGTTGCATTGGATAGAGTAAGATAAAAGCCAAATTTGGCATTATTGACAATCGAATCCTTGGCGATAAAATTAACCTTAAAAGGCGGATTTTGATATATTTCCGAATCCAGAATCTTTCCTAAGGAGGTAATTTTCACATTTAGGCCCAACTTTTTTACCACCTCAATAAAGTTCGACCTAGAATTTATTATCTGTATTTCATCTTCTACCTTATTTGCACCCCCAGGCACAATTCCCAAATCTTGAAAGGTGCTAAGTTCAGATGTTGAATTTTTATCATCCAAAATTTGAATTTTAGCTTCTGCCGCATACTCTGGAACAGAATATCTTAGTTTTACATAGGCAAATGCCAATGCCACCAGAACAGATAGTCCGAACCATTTCCAATGCTTAGTATAATTTGTAATAATTTCCTTTAACCCTGGTTCAGAGAACAGATTTTGAGAGTTTAAACCCATTATAATCAATAATTTTATTGTATTTAATTTCTGGTAATCAACACTACGGTAGTGGTAATAATAATTGAAGCTATGGATAATGCTATGGAAGACCTACTATCAAGGGTTGCGGAGGCAATTAGTGATTTATTGGGTTCAACATACACCACATCATTTTGAGTTAGGTAATATACCGGCGAGTTCAGGACTTCTTTTTGAGTAAGGTCAATTCGAGTATACACTTTAGTTCCATTAAAATCACGGATAACCATAACATTTTCGCGCATCCCTTTGATGTTTAGGTCTCCGGCCAAACCCAAAGCTTCAAGTACTGTTATTTGCTCACCATTTACAGGATAAGTACCTGGCCTGTTAACGGCACCTAATACAGTAACGGTGAAATTTTTTAATCTAATATTAATAATCGGATCCTTTAAATAATCCTTTAATCGCTCGGTTAACAAGGTTTTGGCCTCACCTGGCGAAAGTCCCAATAATTTGATAGTGCCCAAAACCGGAAAATCAATTTCACCGTTTTTATCAATGATATAATCCAACTCCTCAGGTCTCATTCCTCCCTCCACATAACCTTTCATAATGTTGAAAGGCACACTGGCTTGCGGGTCTAAGGTCGAAACATTAATACTGATTACATCGTCAATCTTAAACCGGTTTAAATTGGAATTATCGCTAACTATTGTCTCAAAAGTACTGGCATTCTGAAAATAAACCACATCTTTTTTAGATCCACAGGAGGATAATAATACAGTAAATACAACTAAGGCAAAAGCTCTTAAGCCTATAATTTTCGTGTTTTTAAACATAATTTAGCGGATTTCTAATACAAGTATAATGAAAATTTAGGACTGTAAAATTTTCTTCGTAAGGATTGTTTGGGCTGCAACCTTAGGTTCCTCTATGGGTTTGGACTCCTTTTTATCCAGTTTACAAAGTTCTGAATTATTTGAAACATATTCAGGAACAATCCCTTTCATCAACTTCACCGTGTTTTCATTGAAAAACATGTTCGATACACACAATTCATTGATTTTGGATTTGGTCTCCTCATAAAACAGTTCCCTGGATTTACTGATCATTATTTTCTTATGATATGTAGGCATAGTATCTTCCCCATTGGCCAGGAGTTCCTCATATAATTTTTCCCCAGGTCTAAGCCCCGTAATTTTGATATCGATATCTTCCGGATACCTGAGCCCGGATAATTTGATCATATTTTTTGCAAGGTCAAAAATCTTTACTGAATCCCCCATATCAAATATAAAGATTTCACCCCCTTGCCCCATTCCTCCAGCTTCCAAAACCAACTGTGCAGCCTCAGGTATGGTCATAAAATAACGAGTAATTTCCTTATGGGTAACCGTTAATGGACCACCTTTCTCTATTTGTTTTTTAAACAGGGGAATTACGGAACCATTGGACCCTAATACATTTCCAAATCTGGTGGTAATAAACTTCGTCTTCTTGTATTGTTCGGCGCAGCTAATATACATTTCTGCTATCCTTTTAGTGGCTCCCATCACATTGGTCGGGTTAACGGCCTTATCAGTGGAAACAAAAATAAATTTATCCACATTATTATCCAATGACAGGTCTACAATAACTTTAGTACCTGCCACATTAATTTTAATGGCCTCGTAGGAATTATACTCCATAAGCGGCACATGTTTATAAGCTGCTGCATGGAACACCATATTGGGCTTATATTCCTGAAAAATAGAAGACATTCTATTTTTATCCCGTATATCCCCAACTATTGGAATGAAATTATGGAACCCGTTCTGCTTTAATTCTTGCTGCAAGTCGTACAACGCAGATTCGGCCTGATCAATAACAATTAAGGATTTATATTCACAATTGGCAATCTGTCTTACCAGTTCACTACCAATTGAACCTGCTCCACCGGTAACAATGATTACCTTATCCCTAAGCTCATTGGCTATTCTCTTATTCTTGATATTGATCGGCACTCGATCCAAAAGGTCTTCGATCTGTACCTGCTTAATCTGGGATATTTTCAGCTCACCATTGATCCAATCTTCAATAGGAGGTACAATTTTTACTTGAACTGGGAAATCCACTAATTCTTCTACCAATTGTCTAAGCTTATTGTGATCTATGTTCTGTATAGAAAAAATAATCTCGGATATATTGTTGCTTTTTATAAAATAGTCTGTAAGTACCTCTGGACCATATACCCGTACCCCATTAATATTCTTACCTACTTTTTCATAATCCTTATCTATATAACCCACTACTTTGGAAATACTACCACTATGGCCAGTCAAGGCATTTTGAGTTAGGATACCAGATTCCCCGGCCCCGTAAATAATAACATTTTTAGTGATTTTAAACTGCTTCACAAAATTATAATAGGCTGTCTTAAATACATATCGCGATATCGTTAAGGCGATAAAATTTAATAAACTATGTATGATAATAATAGATAAAGGAACAGTAAAATCCTCCATATAATCCATCTCTCGATTAAGGATCACCATAAAAATAGTAATGATACTGGACAAACAAATGGCATTAAAGATATTGTAAACGTCCCGCACACCGGTATGTCGCACTACACCTTTATAAGAACCGGTTATTAAAAAAGATATTGCACCAATTGCTATTATAACAGGTAGCTGCAATAGTAATTTATCAATATCAAAGTTTAGTGTGAGATTAAAACGGATCAGATAGGAAAACACAAAGGTTATTGACACCAACATTAAATCGATCACCAATACGATCCATTTGGAAGTATATTTTTGTGCCCTATTGGTTAAGTAGTGTTGTATCATTTGGTCATTGTTATTTCAATTACTTCAATTACTCGGTCCAAATCCCCTATTTGCAGATTGGAACCACTGGGAAGACATAAACCTCTGTCAAACAAATCTTCAGACGTGCCATCAACATAATTATCACAATTTTCAAATATAGGCTGTAAGTGCATTGGCTTCCATAAAGGTCGGGATTCTATGTCAACTTCCTGCAGAGCTAAGCGTATTTTTTCACGAATTTGTACAGATGGTGTCAAAATACAGGTAAGCCACCTATTGGAATACATTTCCGGCATTTCCTCTAAAAATTCAATTTCTGAAATATGCCCCATTTTTTGTTTATAATATTCAAAATTAGATCTTCTGGCCGCCACACGATCGTCCAAAACTTCCATTTGCCCTCTTCCAATTCCGGCTAGCACATTGCTCATTCTGTAATTATAACCAACTTCGGAGTGTTGGTAATGTGGGGCATTATCCCTAGCCTGAGTTGCTAGAAAGATCGCTTTTTCCTTATATTTCTTATTCTTTGCAACCAAGGCCCCACCCCCAGAAGTGGTGATTATTTTATTTCCATTAAAAGACAATACACCAATATCTCCAAAGCTGCCACATTTAACGCCTCTATAGGTACTCCCCAAGGCTTCTGCACTATCTTCCAACACAGAAATACCAAATTGTTCACCAATAGCCTTTACTTCATTAACCTTATAGGGCATTCCATACAGATGGACCGCAATAATAGCTTTTGGTTTTTTACCTTTTGCAATCCTGTCCTCAATAGCTTTTTTCAACAAAACAGGTGATATATTCCAAGTATCCTTCTCACTATCTACAAATATTGGTTTGGCTCCCAAATAGCAAATTGGATTGGCGGAAGCGGAAAAAGTAAAACTTTGACAAATTACCTCATCACCCTTTGATACCCCAAGCAACACCAAACCTATGTGAATTGACGCTGTGCCCGAACTTAAGGCTGCAACATTTACCTCATTATCCAAATAGTTTTCAATACTTGCCTCGAAACCATTTACATTGGGCCCCAAGGGCGCTACCCAATTGGTATCAAAAGCCTCGTTCACATAATGCTGTTCCATTTGCCCCATGTGCGGGGAGGAAAGCCAAATTTTCGAAGTAGTAATGGTCATTAAAAATTAGGGTTTATTGAAATCTCTAGAACAAAAATAAATATACTTTTCGGTAATAAATCATTATGGCTTTTAATTTCGTTTAAGAATAAAAAATATCGTTTAACTACCCTAAAAAACAAATTCAACCAAAATATTTACCCTTCAAATACTTTCACATACAATAAGTAACAACATTTATTCAACCCTTAAGCATTAGATTCCGAAAATTGCATTGGTATTAAACCACTATACCCTAAACCAAAACTTTTTGAGAACTATTTATGTCAATCCAATCAGCTTAACTAAAGGCTGGCTGGGCAAGATTAATTGGTATCTTATCGTAATAAATCCCTGACCAAAACTATTTTTTCACTTTACGTTTTTTTTTGCAAAAAAAATAAATCAAAATAAGACACTATATCGTCAATTAAATCTGGTCTACCTGTCATATCCGTATTGAAGAATACTTTTAACATATACAATTCCATTTTTTTTGTAAAAAATTCGCCCAATTAACACATTAGCACAAAAGTTCCTTAAAAAACAGAAATACACATCGCAACCCTTACATCATAAAAGGTTTTAAAACAGTACGACAATTTGAAAGGAAATCTTCTAAAAATTATTGACTAGGTGTTGGAAATACTAAAATATCTTAAAAAAAAGTGCATTTCATCGAAAATATCACTTTCAAAAATCCAAACTACGAAAAGCAAACGTAACACCATCATTGCACCCGAATTGTGCATTTCATCGAAAATAGTAGGTCTTTTGCCGATGATGTGGTAAAAATAAATAATATTGCACAACCCAAGCATGTAACAATTAAATTAATGTCCTAACTTATGAAATTTCACCCCACGAATCTCTTACAAGTGACCCTAGTATGTTTTGTCCTAATCTTAAGTTCCTCCTGTAACAAGGATTCCGATTTATTGGCAGAATATGTAGTGGAAAATCCGCAATCTTTTTTAGTAAATGATGTGGTTGTTACACTGGCCAACAATCCAATTGTAATTGCCCCCTTAAGTAATGATTCTTTTTCAGAACCTGAAAAAGTAGCCATTACCGAGGTAACACCCCCTAAAATGGGTACTGCGGTGGTTAACGATGATAACACCATAACCTACACTCCGGATACCGACCAAACAGGAAGCGATGAGTTCGATTATTCCGCTTCTGTAACCAATCCTGATAATACAGTTACAACAGAAACCGGATCGGTAACCGTGACCGTAACTGACAAAACCCCTACAACGGAAGAACCTGTGGAGATGGGCGGATTGAAGGCTTTCCCTGGAGCTGAAGGCTTCGGCCAATATGCCACTGGTGGAAG
>NZ_JALKBD010000139.1 GCF_023015905.1 Arenibacter sp. F20364
CCATTGGATCAAGTGTATTGGCCATATCGCTTGTTTTTAAGCGACAAGGTAATTGTTACTTGATCTTTCAAAGTGGCACAAAACGAAACGTTATAAGTCCCGTTCCCTACAAAGGTGGCACAAAACGAACCGATATCACTGGCACAAAACGAACCGAAATGGATTGCGTTGATAGCCAAAAGTGGCACAGATCAAACCGAAATGCCTGGCACTATAACACCGAAATGGGTGGCACAAAACGAACCGAAGTATCCAGGGGGAGGACTTTGGGACGAAACCCACCCCTAACTCCCGCCCAAAAGGCGGGACAGGCTCCTCCCAAGAGGGGAATGGAGGGAGGATTTTAAAGCAAGAACCAAGATATTAGAGGTAGAGGTTGTGAAAGCTATATGATATAGGCTATAAGCTTTAGGTGATTTATAAATTTGATAATGGGTAAATGCAATAATTGTTTAATGTACCAATGAATTAATTTGAAGATTGGTTGATTTGAAGATTTGGAAATGGCAAATTTAATCCTGGAAAAAATGGATATGGTGGATAGCATTTTAAATTTTCAGCATTTTTCACCCTTTAGGGACGGGGAA
>NZ_JALKBD010000140.1 GCF_023015905.1 Arenibacter sp. F20364
GGCTATTTCGGAGTGATGGTGCCACCTGTTTCGGTCAAACAGTGCCACTTTGAAAGATCTTTCAATAATACAAAAAAAATGTGTTAAGCGTTTTTTATAATTCCTTTTCTTAAGCTTTCCCCTTTTAGGTCCAACCTATGTGAGGAGTTTACTATTCTGTCCAATATGGCATCCGCAATGGTACTTTCCCCTATAATATCGTACCATGCCGATACGGGTATCTGGGAGGCTATAATGGTGGAGGCCTTATTGTAACGGTCGTCGATGATATCCATCAGGGCCTCCCGGGCGTGGTTGTCAAAACTCTGCAGTCCAAAGTCGTCCAGGATCAACAGGTCCGTTTTCAGGATCTTGTCCAGTTCCTTGAGATAGGTACCGTCCACTTTGCAGAGTTTCAGTCTTTTGAAGAGCCTGGCCGTATTGGCGTATATGGCCCTGTGTTCCATCATACATGCCTGGTGCCCCAGTGCCTGTGCCAGATAGCTCTTGCCCGTTCCAGAGGCCCCGGTGAGGATGATGTTTTCCTTCCGGGCCATAAAATCCAAGGTTCCCAGGCGCGCGAACATGTTCCTGTCCAGGTT
>NZ_JALKBD010000141.1 GCF_023015905.1 Arenibacter sp. F20364
GGTGTTGGTACTACTTTAGATCCTTTTAAGGTGGAAGACCTTTCCATCGTTACAGCGAAACTTGGGGCCGATGCGGTTACCAATGCTAAATTGGCGGACAACGCGGTTCAGACAGAAAACATATTAAGTGGAGGCAACGATAAGGTTCTGGTTACGGATGCCGTTGGTATGGTTGAGTGGGTTGATAAAACATCATTAAATACAGATAATCAAGGGATTAGTAGCACGGTTGTAAGTGCAAATGAGTCAGTAAATATAGCCCTGGAACGAGGAGGTAGCACAACTATCGATATACGGGATGCAGATGATGATCCGAATAATGAAATAGAATTACCGGCAGGTGGAACTGGAGGACAAGTTCTTTCGACAGATGGATCGGGAATATATTCTTGGATTGATCCTGATACTGGCCCTCAAGGTCCAGCTGGTCCACAAGGTCCTCCTGGAAGCGATGGAGCTACCGGAGCTACAGGAGCTCAAGGTCCGACTGGAGCCCAAGGCCCGACAGGAGATACGGGTGCTACAGGAGCACAAGGTCCAACCGGTGCCCAAGG
>NZ_JALKBD010000142.1 GCF_023015905.1 Arenibacter sp. F20364
CGACCACACAGAACACTAACCTGTTCACAGGTCTCACCGCAGGTAACTACGACATAACCGTAACCTCCGATAGGGGATGCTTTACCATGCAGACCATAACAATTGACGAACCCAATACTTTAGATGCTGCGATCACCAATGTAACCGATTTCGCCTGTAATATGAACAATGCTGTTCAATCTGCATCTATTGAGGTTACTATTACTTCCGGTACTGGAACACCGGCCTATACTTACAGTGTAAATGGAGGTGCTTTTATACCCACAGGTGGGGATGTGTTTACATACACGGTCACAACTGCTGGCAATTATGACATTATTGTAAAAGATAGCAATGGCTGTACTTTTACCATTCCAACCCAGACAATAAACCCCTTACCGACCATCACCGATGTTACCGTTGGCCAACAGACCGCCATTACCTGTAACAATGACGAGGTGGCAAGGGTGACCGTGACGGGTGGATCGGGCGACTTCACTTTTGAACTTTTACCCGGAGGTCCTTCCCAGAGTCTGATAAGCCAAACGGCCGACTTTACATTGACCGCCCC
>NZ_JALKBD010000143.1 GCF_023015905.1 Arenibacter sp. F20364
CTTTTGACTATCAGAACAACCTTCATTATCGACCGTTTCGCCCTCTGGCGTATCTGCACATTGGTCTAGATCATCTGTTACTCCATCTCCATCCGTATCCTTTTGACTATCAGAACAACCTTCATTATCGACCGTTTCTCCAGAAGGAGTGTCTGGACACTGATCCAACTCATCAGTAACAGTGTCCCCGTCTGAATCAGTTTGTGTAGCAGAGCATCCGTTCGAGCTCACTTCTTCTCCAGAAGGAGTATTTTGACATTGGTCTAGATCATCTGTTACTCCATCCCCATCTGTGTCCTTTTGACTACCAGAACAACCTCCATTATCGACCGTTTCGCCCTCTGGCGTATCTGCACATTGGTCTAGATCATCTGTTACTCCATCTCCATCCGTGTCCTTTTGACTATCAGAACAACCTTCATTATCAACCGTTTCGCCCTCTGGCGTATCTGCACATTGGTCTAGATCATCTGTTACTCCATCTCCATCAGAATCTTCTTGACTTTCCGCACAGCCATCCACATTTACGGTTTCCCCGGC
>NZ_JALKBD010000144.1 GCF_023015905.1 Arenibacter sp. F20364
AGTCGGACCCTGTGCTCCTGTAGCTCCGGTATCTCCTGTTGGGCCTTGGGCTCCGGTCGGACCTTGGGTTCCTGTGGCTCCCGTATCTCCTGTTGGGCCTTGGGCTCCAGTCGGACCCTGTGCTCCTGTAGCTCCGGTATCTCCTGTTGGGCCTTGGGCTCCAGTCGGACCCTGTGCTCCTGTAGCACCTGTATCTCCTGTTGGGCCTTGCGCACCGGTTGGACCCTGCGCTCCTGTGGCACCTGTATCTCCTGTAGCACCCGTATCTCCTGTTGGACCCTGAGCTCCTGTAGCTCCCGTATCTCCTGTAGCTCCAGTATCTCCTGTTGGACCTTGGGCACCAGTCGGACCCTGTGCTCCTGTAGCACCTGTATCTCCTGTTGGACCTTGCGCACCGGTCGGACCCTGTGCTCCTGTAGCTCCTGTTGGACCTTGGGCACCAGTCGGACCCTGTGCTCCTGTAGCTCCGGTATCTCCTGTTGGGCCTTGGGCTCCGGTCGGACCTTGGGTTCCTGTGGCTCCCGTATCTCCTGT
>NZ_JALKBD010000145.1 GCF_023015905.1 Arenibacter sp. F20364
ACTCTTCATCGTTGATTCTTATATAACTTCGATCAACCAACAAAGCTGTTTCCCGGCCCGTATTTTCGATTTATTTCTCTGCGCCCCAAAACCGTTTCCGGTAAAGGGGCACGCTGTCTTTACAATATATCAATGAACTTGTTCCTCTATTCTCGTTCGCCCTGTTTCCCAAAGCGGCTGCAAATGTACAGCCTTTTTTTTATCCGCCAAGCTTTTTTGAAAAAAAATTATTTTTTCTTTTTGCCGGACGGCAACGGAAACAAAACCTATATGAACGTGGTGCTCCGAACACCCTTTCCGCCGATTCCCGAATTGCTTCGTTAGCGGGGTGCAAATCTACCACCCTTTTTTAAATCCACAAGGGTTTTCTGAAACTTTTTTTGCCTTTTTTTCAGGGCCCCGCACAACACCCTGTCAACAAGCATATTGCACCCGGGCCTTTCCCCGAAAAAGGGAAAACAATTTAATACTTTTTCCCCGTACCGCAAAACAATGCCACGTTAAAATTGAACCCAGCCGCGTTAGCCCCCCC
>NZ_JALKBD010000146.1 GCF_023015905.1 Arenibacter sp. F20364
ATGCAATGCAGATGCGGGTGAAGGGACAGATTTTGGCCCCAGGTGTGCAGGATGGCGACCATTCCCGGGTCGGCCCCCAAAAACTTGGGATTGGATGAAAAGCCTTTGATTACCTGCCAGGCCGTCCCGAACAAAAGGCCATAGATCGTTTTGGGGCTATAAAGGCATACCCTGTTAAGCTCCGAAGGAAGGGTAAAGACCATATGGAAATAGGGCACGTTCAGCAGTTCGGCCTCCCTTGCCCTGATCCATTGTTCCCTTTTATGCCCCTGGCACTTGGGGCAATGACGGTTCCGGCAACTGTTGTAGCTAAGGTGCAGCTTATGGCAGCCAGGGTTGTCGCAACGGTCTATATGCCCGCCCAATGCTGCGGTGCGGCATTTGCGCAGGGCGTGCAGGGTCCTTGACTGCCAGCTATTGGCACAAATGCCGGCGAGCTGTTCCCTGTTGCGTTCCAATACCTGGGCCACTTCGTAAGTGGCGCGTTCCATGCCTATTTAT
>NZ_JALKBD010000147.1 GCF_023015905.1 Arenibacter sp. F20364
CCGAGGTTCAGGATGAGCGGTGAGATCATACGGGATTATGTTTTGGCCACCAGCGGTCTGTTGAACAAAGAGATAGGCGGGCCAAGTGTAAAGCCTTACCAGCCCCCAGGACTGTGGGAGGAGACCAATGCAGGGAATAACAGAGGCGGACTAACCAGTTATGTACAGGATGAGGGTGATAAATTGTACCGGCGTTCGCTTTACACCTTATGGAAAAGGACGCTGCCACCTCCAAGCATGTCCATTTTTGATGCGCCCAACAGGGATATCTGTGAGGTGAGGCGACAAAAGACCAATACGCCATTACAGGCGCTGGCATTGCAGAACGATGTGCAGATGTTGGAGGCGGCCCGGGTACTATCGGAGAATACCATTACGGATACAAAAGATGCGGAACAGTGGGTTACCACCGTATTTCAGCGTATCTTGGTAAGGAATCCCAAGGAAGAAGAAAAAAAGGTTTTGGAGGAATACTATACGGATGCCCTTGAGAAATTCTT
>NZ_JALKBD010000148.1 GCF_023015905.1 Arenibacter sp. F20364
AAGAATTTCTCAAGGGCATCCGTATAGTATTCCTCCAAAACCTTTTTTTCTTCTTCCTTGGGATTCCTTACCAAGATACGCTGAAATACGGTGGTGACCCACTGTTCCGCATCTTTTGTATCCGTAATGGTATTCTCCGATAGTACCCGGGCCGCCTCCAACACCTGCACATCGTTCTGCAATGCCAGCGCCTGTAATGGCGTATTGGTCTTCTGCCTCCGCACTTCACAGATATCCCTGTTGGGCGCATCAAAAATGGACATGCTTGGAGGTGGCAGCGTCCTTTTCCATAAGGTGTACAGGGAACGCCGGTACAATTTATCGCCTTCGTCGGCAGTATAAGTCGTAAGAACTCCCCTATTGCCACCCGCGTTGGTCTCCTCCCACAGTCCCGGGGGCTGGTAGGGCTTTACACTTGGCCCGCCTATCTCTTTGTTCAACAGACCGCTGGTGGCCAAAACATAATCCCGTATGATCTCACCGCTCATCCTGAACCTCGG
>NZ_JALKBD010000014.1 GCF_023015905.1 Arenibacter sp. F20364
ACCGAAATCCCTCAGGGAAGTGGCGCAGTTTGAACCGAAATCACTGGCGCAATGAAACCGAAAAGCCTGGCGCAATTTGGTCCGAAGTATCCACTTATCATTACAGTTCAAATGATTTTCTTTAAAACCTCTGTCAAAGTGGGTAAGCAAGAAAATATAAGTTTCTTTAAGTTTTCCTAATCGGTTTGAAAGTGTAATATTCCAGTAATGTAGGTTGTTTTTTGTGGATGTTTCTTCAAGGGTGTTTTTTAGTCCAAATATCGATTCGAAAGGATTTATTTTATCAAATTTGAATCTGATAAAATCTGGGAGTTTTTCTTTCAATCTGTTTCTTTCCTCTAAGGTCGGATATTTATAATGTTTTGATTTGAATGTTCTTTTACCCATGTTTGTTTTATGTGCCTTGCAGATAAAGTTAAGGCTATGGTTGCGATTTGGGAAATCCCCTAGCATTTTTAGGGCGGAAATCGTTTCTGATTAATAGTAATAAATTATACCTATTGAAAATGGTAAGACTGAATTATAGCCAATATATGGGCTGGGTTTTATTTAAGTCCATTAAATATTTCATTTAGCAGGCAATTCATTTCAAAATACTCATCATTTAGAGAGTTTTTTAATTTTTTTCTAAATTCATCTTGAACATATGCCTTTTCAGCTAGCTCACCTTGATATTTTTTTTCTTTATCATTGAAGTTTTTCCACCGTATTGGAATTAGGTTGTTTTCTTTAGTAAGAACATCAATCCCTAAATACATTTCAATACCACATGCTAAACCATTAATATTCATAACCTTTTTACCTGTTGGTCCAACTGTTGGATAATTTTCAGCTATTGCAGTATCAGGAAATTTTAAAACACGAATATTATCAGTTAAAAAATGTGAATTTAGTTTATTCATTTCCATTATTCCTGTTGTGTCATTATCAAACAAGGCTAGAATAGGATGCTTAACATTTGCAGCTGCAAATGAAGTAACAAGTTTTACTAAAGCAGATGCATTGCTTTCAATTTTATATTCTTGAAAATCGATGAAATGATAATAGTTTGTTAAGTGTGGATATAGTTTTTCAATACTCTGTGAAATAAATTCAACGTCTGTCTTACCTTCTGTAAGTACAATTATTTTTTCATAATCTACAGTTCTTGCAACTTCTTCATCTAACCAGCCATTCTCAATAACACCTGATAAATCATATTCCACAAATGCGTTATCGTCTATGACGCTAAGAATTGAATGTAAGTGGCATTCTAATGATTGCCCGTAAATACCAAGGTCCCCAGCTATTAGACTATCTTTAAGATTTGTAAATAGCTCATCATAATGTTTCGATTTCTGTGAGATTATTGTCTTTATTTCTTTTTTATACTTGTCATAGGAAACTTGACTTAACGGAAAACTATAAAAAGCTTCCTCTTTCGCAATTTTCTTTGCTTGAATAAAATCTTTTCTTGCTTTTTTTGGCGAATTTCCATAAATCTCAAGCCTTTCCCGACAAACCTTAGCCTTCTGTTTAAAACCTTTAAATTCATATAATTCTTCATCTCCTTCGTATCTGTCACCCCAAAGCATTTGGTTTTTTGATGAATTCTTTCGATGCTCCACTATAAAATCTTCTGGTTGGAATATTAAATTCACTATTTCTTGGAAATACCAGTTCTTATTATTAAATGCCGAATAATCGTCAAATGTTATTGAACAATAAGTCCCCATATTAATTATTTCTGTTTATCATCGTGTAGTTGCTCTTCCTGTTCGCTAAGGCACAGCGATTTAGCTCTATGCACTGTACGTGAGCAAACTAGTGTTTACTTTCCGCCATGCATTTAGCAAATTCTTTTGTTTTTAATTTTTGTCCCGATTAAAAGCAAAACCAAAAGTTATTTATACTTTATAAAAATACGAAACCCCCTCGATTTAGCCCAAAGCCCATTTTGTTGATGGGTTTTGCTGTATCCCGTACTTTTTTACTTCTTGTTGAAAAAATAAAATAATAATGTAGAACTTAAAACTAGTAAAAAAACGCCCAGCACAAGACCTGAGTCAATTGGAGATTGCCAGCTGAATAACCTAGAAAATGAATCATAGCCATCTTTTACCAGTACGAAACCAACCAAGGCTAAAAGTGTTAAAATTCCAAAAGCGATTGGTTTAAAATATCCAATACTTTTACTGATTTCAATATTTAAATTGTATTCCGTATTAATCAAATTATCCACACTTGTTGGGCTAAACGAAATAATCGAAGAATCATTTGAGACATTTAAACTTTTTATATAAATGGGTACCGATATATCATCATACTGTGCGGTAATTTCAATTGGGTTAGAAATATTTGCTGTTACATCCATTGATGATGACGTAAAAGACAACTTAGATTCTGATTCTTTTGGGTTGCCAATTGACAATTCTATGAAATACTTTTTTCCGTGACTTAATTTATACCAACTTGCTTTTTTGTCCTTTCTGTGTTTTATAGGAATTACTTTTCCATTGTAATCGGTTATTGATTTAATGTGGTAGAACAGCATATCTTTAAAACTATCTTTTACTTGTTCTATTTTATCAATCCAATTAATGTCTTCGTTTTTGAATTTAATGTTCTGAGAAGTAAAAAATTTATCTGTTGGCTTTTCTTTTTCTAATTCGAGGTTAGTAAACTTATCAAGTTCCATATAGGCATGAAACAAACCAGTTTCTTCATTTATCTCTACTTTAACAAGTTTTGCTTTTCGGATAGGAATATTTTTATTTTCTTTAGTAAGGGTGTAGAATATTATTACTTCTTTCCCAATGTAATCGTTCAATTGGGTTACAATACTATCATCAACATATTTCTTCTTATACCTAAAATGAACAATAAATCCCTTAGGCATGGATAATACCTTATAGATATCCGCCTTGTACAATGTTCTTGCATCTGAACTATATGAACAAATCATTGTTTCCATACTATAAAGTTATATAATATTTTCCCATCTGAATTTTTTCAATTGGTAAATTTCCAATTTATCTCTTTTTTTTCCATCCTTGTCTGATTTGTATTTCCAGTCATTATGAGGCATTAATTCTGCAACTTTGTCCCATCCAGCTCCTTTTAATGAAGCACCACATTCTTTTTGTAAAGTATAGGTGATAATCCTGTCCCCACCCATAATTTTCCAAATTTTACTACATTTAGATAAAAGGAAACTCGCAGCACCCATAGGGGCATTTTCTTTTATACAAAGTCTAGTGACCTCAAGTGTTTTTCCATCCATATAAGTTGCTGAAACTGGATTTCCAGCAATTAAAACACCAATAATTTCTTCGCTTTCCTTGTCAATAGCGGATAATGCCCATTTACCTCCGTTTCTAGCTGTCGGCCTATGATGTCTATGGTTTTCCTTTACAAATTCATTTGCCTTTGCAATTGTAGTTGGTTTAGTAATAAAATTTTTGGCCATGAAATACTCTAATATTTCTTGTTAGTATTTGTTACAACGGTCTTCTTAAGAATAGTTGCGGTTTATTTGCGAGGATTTTCCGAAGGAAAATCAGATGTTACAAAATTGCAACGACTTTTGGTCAAGCACAATGTAGCATTTATTTTTATACGGCGTGTATCTAGCGTTTAACAATAATCATCTATAGAATCTTCTCCATTCCATTCAAGTCCTAAAGCTAAATTAAATTGTTTTTGTGCTCCGATTAAAGTGAAAAAAGTGCCGAGGCTTTCATGAATAAATTTTTCAGTTTCAATATATACTTTAGCCAGTGCAAATGGTTTTATGTTATCGCTAGCGGTTATAACTAACAATTCTTTTTCGTTTTCAGATGTTTCTGCGTTCACAACAGTAGATTCTCCATATTGATGCATTGAAAAAGTGATTCCTTTCACAAGTTTTCCCTTATAAGTTTTAATAGAATTATCGGTTAATGATTTTGGACAATTTGGGAATTCAGATTGAGTTTTCCAGTTTTTTTGAATTGCATTAGATGTTAAAGATTTAATTAGTGGTTTTTCCTCAATAAAAGTATCTATTTGTTGACCAAAATTTGAAAATATCCATTCGCCTAATTGCCCACCAGTTGGGATTTTGCCCTCTTTAGCCCAATGAAGTAAATTATTTCTTGAGTTGTCTGATTCCTCTTTTGTAACAGTTCGCATCCAATCAAAGTTTTGTTCAAGCTCACCATCCAATGGTTTTGAAGGATTTAAAAGGAAATTATCAATACTACCATACTTGTAGACTATCTTAGATAGAGTTATTGGATTTATTAGAATATTTTCTAATCTTGTTATCCACCTTAAGTTGTCAGGTCTATTATTTTTCTTATTAGTGTCAATATGGTCGACAATATGTTTTTCCGATGGCTGTTTTCCATGAAAAGCAGTTGCCACAATCCTATGAACTGTTTCTGATGAAAAGTTCATATATCCTTTTTGTTTACAAGGTTTGCCAAAAGTCCACTTTTCGTCTAGAGGTCTTTTTCTTTTGTTTGATTTTTGACATCTTAAGATTGAACCGTTGTCTCTAACAGAATAATGCTCGTCTTTGTATATGCACTCGCATTCTTTTTTAAAGTAATTTAAATTGACCATAATTTAAGAATTTTTAGGGTCAACGAAACCAATCATTTCTATTTTGGAACCAAGAGCAAGAGCAATTTTCGAAAGTACATCTAGACCAACAGAATACCGTCCTTGTTCAATCCGGCTAAGGTTGGCTGCATCTATATTAGCCAGTTGAGCAAGTATTTTTGCTTCAATATTCTTTTCTTTTCGTAATTCACGTATTTTGGCTCCAATTCTTATTCTTTCTTGATGAAGAAAAATTCTTTCATCTTCCCTATCGCCTTTTCCTCCATTAATTGCTAGTCCTTCGAAATAATTCATTTGTATCCAAATCCAATATTGCATACCCATACCTGTATTATCTCCGATATTATCTTTGGAATATTTTTCAGAATAATATGCTAATCTTTCAGCATAGTATTTTTGGTCTTGTTTAGGAGTTGGAAAAAGAGTTTTCCAAATGAATTTCTCTCCGTCTTGAGCAGTAACTTCAATAGTAAAGTCATCTATGAATGTTGATTGTATCATAATTTTTTTGCCGTATTTATCGTGTTGTCGCCACTTTTAAAGTTATGAAACAAAGATAGAAAATAATTTTATAATTGGCATATTTGCCAATTATAAAATTATTATATACTAATTTCCGCCTTACCTTTTTCTTCTATTTACCATTGTACCTGCCAAGCTCTACCATTTAAATGAAAAAGCTAATTAATTAACTGAAAATAGAATATGAAGACAAAAGCCATTACAAGAAAAGCACTTTACGATTTAATTTGGGAAAAAAATCTACGAAATGTAGCACAACAAATTAATGTTAAATCACAAAATCTGAAAAAAATCTGTGTGGAGGAAGATATTCCAACGCCGCATGCTGGGTATTGGATAAAAATTAAGCATGGCAAGCCGGCATTCAAACCCGAATTAAGTGGTGATTTAGAAAGAGAAATAGTATTAGAGGGAATAGCAATAAAGGAATCCAAGTTTATTTCAGAGTCTTTCAGTTTAACTAAACCACATCAACTGATTAAAGAAGCTAGGGAAGGGTTAAAGCAAGCCAAACCAATGTTTTTGTATAATTCTCCTCAAATGGTTACTACTGGCAGGAATCAAATAGATATCACAGTAAGTCCAAACCTGATTAAAAAGTCTTTGGTTTTTATGGACAAACTAATTAAATATTTAGAAGCAAAGAACCATACTATAGGCTATAAAAAGCATTATGGCACCATTATGGGAGTAAGGAACATAGAATTTGAGGTTTCATTAAGGGAAAAATCCAAGCGATCAAAAGAGACGGATTCAGTTTATGAGTCTTATAAGATGGTACCAACAGGTACCCTTATTTTTAAAACACGGGGATATCCCTATCGAGAATGGGTAAGTACTAAAAATAAGACCTTAGTACAAAAGATACCAGACATTATAGGCTATTTGGAGGAAAAGGCTGATGAGAGAAATCAATTGAAAATTATCCATAAAGAGAATATGAAACGTCAGGAGCAGGAGCGATTGGAAAAGGAAAGGCAGCAAAATCTGATAATAGCCGAAAAAGAAAAATTCAATAATTTTTACGAAAACTCTTTACGCTATGATAAAGCACAGCAGTTACGAAAATATATCACGGTAATTGAGCAACAGAATAAAGATTCTGGAATGAAAGATAATTTCGCAGATTTAGTTTACTGGGCAAAGAAAAAGGCCGATTGGGTTGACCCTTTAATAGAACATGATGATCCTATTTTAGGAAACTATTCTGATTATTTACCTTGTTGGTTGCAGCAGTACTTCAAGGGCTTTGTCCACAATATCAGTATCCAGTTCTTTAAGATAGGCCTGGGTAACCGCTAAATTCTGATGTCCCAGGGATTCACTGATTACATCAGTGGCCACACCCTTTTGTTTGAGGCAATTGGCAAAACTATGGCGAGCAACATAACTGCTTACATTTTTGGTGATATTGCACAGTTTAGCTACTTCCTTGAGCTCTATATTATAAATCCCCAACATTTTATGCTTCCGATCAGCAAGTTGGGTGGGGGAATAGTCTTCGCGAAAAAGCAGGGGAAGTACATATTTGTTGCCATAACCATGTTCTCGATAATAGTCCAATATTTTCTGAACAGGGGGCATAATGGCTATGGAGAAGTTTCCTTTGGTCTTCGCTCTGGTGTAATAGATGACATTTGCTTCAACATCTTTCCATTCCAAGCACATCATATCCGCAAAGTTCATTCCCCTCGTATAGAAGCTGAAAACAAAGTAATTTCTGGTATTGATTAAATGTGGGTGGTCAGACAGATCTAAATTGATGATACGGATGATTTCTTCATAATCCAATGCACGTTTAAACCCTTTGCCTCTTAACCTCGATATTTTATAGGTTTTAAATGGATATAGATTTTCCTTGATGACACCACGTGCTATAGCTTTATTAAACAATGCCCTTATAGCACGCATTTTTACACCAACACCGCCATCAGTGCCACCTCTAGATCGTAGGAATGCATCATATTTACTTAAAAAAGTATGGTTTACATCCCTAAATTTGAGCTTCTTTATTTTATAAAATATTTGAATTGAAGTTTTCGTGTCCTTATAGGATTTAGCGTTTCCTATACGTCCGGCAAAGGTCATTTCTTTTATAATTTCATCAAAAAAAGCAAAAACATCGTTACTGACAGGATTGAAAGTAATTCTGTATCGATTATCAAAATCTTGTAAGGTATAGTCAGGATTTTCAATTTCCAATTCGGTAACAATTTTGTATGCTCTTTCTTTAAATTTTATGAGCAGTCGATTATTTTGTACATAATTGGAATTACGTTTATTAAATTTTTCACTAACAGCTACCCATTCGTCCGCTGTTGCCGTATAAGGAGTCTTATAATATCTACATTGTCTATTTTTGGTTACACGTAAATAAACAGGATGCCCATTCACATCTGATTTTTTTTTCTTTACAACAATTTTTAAATTAGCCATATTTAGTATTTTAGGTCAAACATTTCGGTGCTATTAGTCCATAACATGCTTAATACCTGAAACTTATTACTTGGAATTAGGTCAAACATAGGTCAAACAAATGGGATAATAAATGTAAAATTTATATTACCAAATACAAAACAATTTTTCATAAAATATTGATAATCAGATTATAAGAAGACAAATGACGCTACAAGAAACCACCACTTTTGAGGCTGTTAATCAGAGGGTCCTTGGTTCGAGCCCAAGAGGGGGAGCTTTTTATAGAAATCCAATCTATTTGTTTAGGTTGGATTTTTTTGTTTTAGGTTAGTAAACATGGGGACTACCTTGGTTATAGCTGTAATGAATTTCAATGCTACCCATTCACCATTTGCATCAACTTCATACGATTACTAATACCGATTTTGCTATAAATCCTATGCGTATGGTCTTTTACTGTCTGAAGGCTTATGAACAGTGCGTCAGCTATTTGTTGATTGGTCTTACCTAAGCAGATTTGCTCAATAATCTCTCTTTCACGCTTCGAGATTTCAAATTTACGGTATATATATTCTTTTCTATCTTTTTTTGGATTTTGGGCCTTAGAAGGGGTAAAAACGAATTGGGCATTTAGTTTCAGATAGAACAAGGGGATAAAATTTGAAATAAAATACACTAATATCAATAGGGCAACTACCCAGGGATTAGTAAAGGCAAAGGGCAATACCGCCACTCTTAATGCGAGTGCCAAAAGCATCAAGAAACCAAAACGGATCACTATTTTTTTATTGGATTGTTTTTGACTTTTTGAAAAGTGCCGGACAATGCCCGCGAATATGAGCATATAGCCAATTTCCAAACCAAGGAATATGGCCATTTCAGTTTTAATGGGATGTTCTAATATAAAAGCTGGAATAGGATCCACTAAAAAGTATATTACTGTAACTACAGCGATTACAATGGCCAAAAAATAGGCATAGTTACGAAACGCTTTAACCTTTGATTTCTCGCCAACCAGGGAAAATCCCATTTTAACCAACATGTACCAGGAAATAAGCAAAAAGGGTACACCAAGAACAGGTAAAAAATTGGTTACCGTTTTCACGGAATAAGCATCAACCTCAATTGAAGTGAGTATAACCCGCATTATGATCGGTGCCCAAATACCATAAAAGGCAAATGAAAAAAAGGTGACCAAATAATAAAAGTAGTTGCGATTAAATTCGGTATTGTAAGTGGTAATGAATTGGTGGCCCACCAATATACTTGCCGCTGCAATGGCGGCACAAAAAACAAATACGACTATGAAGGTTAAACTGAGCAACTATACGTCTGTTATAGGATAAAAGTATAAAAATGTAGCTAATACCAACCCCTACCTAAGTAGTGATTTTATTTTCACTACTATAGTTGGTATGAATTTGAATAAGTCGGTCTTAAATTTGTATGAATTTAAAATCGATACTTATGGAAATCATCAAAGAAGAAAGAAAGCCTGAAGCAACTATTACTGGAAGTTACGGTTATGGTTGGCAGCAGATGTGGAAACACTTTTTGTATTTATTTTTAGTGATGATCATTGTGGGTATTGCCGAATCTCCCACTTCCATTGTTCGGGATTCCGATGCCGAGAATTCTCCTGGAATGATAATTTTACAGATTCTGGCAGCGGTTTATTGGTTGTTGGTTTTTTCCGTCGTGAAATACGGTGGCAATTTAATGTACTTACGTGCCATTCGTAATGAAAAATTCGAAATCAGTGAGATGTTCGATGGCTTTAAAAAGAATTACATCAATATCATCCTTGCCAATTTGCTCACCTTTGCGATTATAGGTTTAGGGTTTGTTTTGCTAATTGTACCCGGAATTATTCTGGCCTGTAGGTTAGCATTCGTTTCCTATCTGGTCATGGATAAAAATATGGAACCTGTTGCCGCCATTGAAAAAAGCTGGGAAATGACCAAAGGACATGGTTGGCAAATTTTTGGAATGGGATTGCTTGTAATTCCTATAGTTATAGGTGGACTCCTCTGTTTTATCGTTGGGATTGTATTTTCCATTATATGGATTTCTGCTGCTTTTGCCTCAATGTACCATGCCATTGACCTTGAAGAAATGAAACAATTGAATGATGAATTCGTCGATGGGAATAAACCTACTCCGTCGGAAGGGCAATCATAGGTTGGTTTTTTTGTTTAAGGTATATTCTACATTACCGAACTGTATTATGAGCACTAATTGTACTTTATAACCAAATGCCAACTTTCCGAGTTATTGAGGAATAAAAGGTTAGCTAATAGGCTACCGCCTCAAATCTCGGGGGATCCTTTTTTTGAGCTAGGATAATAATTAAATTTATATCGTTACCAGACTAGTTCTTTTAGATAATTCAATGTCTCGCTTGTATCATGTTATCATTATGTTATATCAGATCTTTTCGAGGGCACTGGGTTAATTTATTCAAATGGCTGTCCAAAAAAAAATGTTATATTTAAGTCTAATAATTAAATATTACAATGGGAAAATTTGAAATTAAGAAAGACAAATCCGGACAGTTTCGGTTTAATTTAAAGGCATCCAACGGACAGATCATTTTGGGAAGTGAGGCGTACACCACGAAAGCAGCTTGTGATAATGGGATAGCATCCGTAAGAAATAATTCGCAGGAAGATGGCAGATATGAGCGCAATACGGCCAAGGATGGCAGCCCTTACTTTAACCTTAAGGCTTCCAATGGTCAAGTCATCGGGAAAAGTGAAATGTATTCAAGTACCACTGCCATGGAAAATGGGATAGCTTCGGTGAAGAAAAATGCCCCTGAGGCAACAGTTGAAGATAACTCATGATGTTCTTTGCAATAACAACAGCACAGGTTAATAATTACTTGGAAAGGCAGTCATAAAGGCTGTCTTTTTTTGTCCATTTGGTAAGATAAAGCTACCCTGGATGGAGGCGAAGGGAGACACAGAAAGGAGCAAAATCAAAAATCCAACCTTTGAATAGGTTGGATTTTTATGTTGGCCTATATGAGGGCTTATATTATCTTCGACGTTGCCCGGAATACTGCATGGCCTCTCCCTTACCGAAGCCATAGCTAAAGCCAAGGGCCACAAACGTGCCTCGTTGACGGCGATTGTACACCTCATAACTGGCCTGGGCAATTTGGCTCTCGTCCACCCTGGAGGCGAACAGGTCCCTTACACTTAAATTGAGTACGGCCTTGCCTTTCATTATATTTTTTCGAAGCCCCAAATCCATAAATAGATTATCGCTAACCGCACTTTGTACCGTTTGGTAACTGGATTGATAGTTCCCGGTCATTTCCAAATCGAAATCTGCCGGAAGTTTAATTTTCGTCATTAATTTGGAAGACCATTGGTCATTGCCAAAATCGAAAACGGTAGTTTCAAAGACACCATCCCGTTGAAACTTATTATAATTAAAATCCCCGTTCAAGGTCAACCATTTTGCTGGGCTGTATTTGGCATTGAATTCAATTCCAGTGGCCTTATTGGTCCCAATATTCTCGGGCTTAAAGGTGCTAACGTTGTTTTCAAAGGTGGTAATCCGTTCTATTACATCGGTTGTATATCTGTGGTATACGCCAAAATTCAATGAGACCGCACCCAGGATATAAATGCTGGTAATTTCATAGGAATCGGTAAATTCTGGCTGTAGTTCCGGATTACCTTGGCGTACGCTATAATTATTTCGGATGTTGAAAAAGGGATTCAAATCCCACATCCTTGGTCGATATATACGTTTGGAATAGCCGGCTTGAAAAGATATCTTGTCGCTAATTTTATAGGAGGTATGTAGACTGGGGAAAAAGTTGCTGTAGTTTTGGTCATTGGCGGCATTGGTGGTAACCAAAAAGGTATTCTGATCGGTCTGTTCCAATCGTAATCCTCCCTTAATTCCCCATTTTTTGCCCTCATAGGAGCCGGTGCCATATAGTCCCAATACCTTTTGGTCAAATTCAAAAACGTTGGTCAGTCCAGGGTCGTTAACAAAGGATCCGTTGGTGAAATTATTTACTTCGTAATCATTGCTTACGTCGTTCATGACATATTGGGCCCCAGTTTCCAGAGTCCACTCCTCAGAAATGGGATTGGTATAATCTAGTTTAAAGGTAAATATAGCTTCTTTAAAATCGGTTCTGGTCTGTTGTCTGGAATCATTATCATCTCCCGAAATGGTGCTATTTAGGAATTCTGAGGATTGGTCCTTGCCGAAGAAATTGCCCAGACCGCTAAAAAGCAGGGTATGATCTTCATGGTTTTCAAAGTCCTTTTTATATTGTAGTTCATACTGAAATTTGGGATTTTTGGCATCGGTAACCTCGGTGCGCACCCATTCGGAAGTAATGGCGTCATTGGAATCTAGGGCAGCAAAAGTGGTGTTGGACGGTTGGTCCTCCATTTCCATGGCGAAGTTTCCGGAAAGCGTTAATACGTTGTTGTCGTTAATGTGGTAATCTGTGCCCAAAACCATATTATAGTAGGTCTCGTTTCGGTATTCTGTACCATAGCTGAGAATGGTGGTGTTGTTTTCCAGGTCTACATTCCGGGTCTCAATGTCGTTCGGCAGTTCCCGTAGTCCAATACCGAGTTGGGTGAAAAGGTTGAAATTCTCTGTCCGTCTATTTAGGCTCACTCCCACACTATGGCTATCGGGTGCTCCGGTATTTACCGAGATGGACCCATTGAGGCCTTTTCGTTCCTCTTTTTTCAACACAATATTGATAATGCCCGAAGTACCTTCTGCATCGTATTTGGCGGAAGGGTTCGTCATTACTTCGACCTTATCTATCATATCTGCGGTAATGGTTCCCAAGGCATTTCCTTCCTCACTGGCAATGATGGATGGCTTGCCGTTGATTAAAATTTGTACGCCTTGACTCCCCCTGAGGCTAATCCTACCTTCTATGTTAACGTTAACGGATGGGACGTTGTTAAGCACATCCAGGGCGCTAGCCCCAGTGGTACTTAGATCCTTGCCCACATTAAAAACGCGTTTGTCCAACTTAAATTCCGTACGTGAAACTTCTCCCTGCACCACTACTTCCTGTAATTGTTCCGCATCTTCAGAAAGCATTACTTCACCTAAATCTATAGTATTACCAGGCGTAGGGGGTGGTCCAAAAGTCTTGGTTTTAAAACCCAGAAAACTCACTTCTATATAAAAATCCGAGGCATTGGTCTCCAAAGAAAAACGTCCGTTATCCAATGTCGTGGTACCTTCCAATGGCTTTTTTGTTTCGTTGTCACCCACCATTACCGTAGCATAGGGAATGGGCTGGCCAGTGGATTCCTCAACCACAGTTCCCTTTATGGTCAGCCTGCCTTGCTGGGCCATGGCAACAGGGCAATAGAGCATTAAGGAACTAACAATAAACATTTGTACCAATATTTTTTTCATCATTTACTTTTTTTTAGTTTAATCGGAGGTCTAACAATTACAAAGATTCATTTTTTTAATAAGAGTGGATGGCAATATTCTGTGAACGACAAAAGTATTCCATTAAACGACAGCAAAGGGTTTTTAATGGAAACAACCGCTGTTTACAGGCCAATTTCTGCCGTTGGGGCAGCTCTATTTTATGAATTGGGGACAATAGTTTAGTTTTGAAGGATGAAAAAAGTAATGATTTCAAAGAAAGAACTTTTCTTTCAAGTCGTGCTCCATGTACTGGTGCTGCTTTTCTATTCCTTTGATAGGGAAAACCCCGGAATTACCTTCGATCAGGTGATTTTCTTTATGGTCTATGCCATAGCGGCGGCCTTTATCACCTATTTTTTGATGCCCCGCTTACTATACCGAAAGAAATATTGGCAGTTTGTGGGAATGGTTGTTTTGGTATTGTTTGTGGTTATATTGGCCGAAGAACTATTGGAAGTGGTCTTTTATCCAGGTACCAAAAGGGCGAGAATTGTTCCGGGAATTTATTTTGCCATTTTTGATGTCCTACCCATAATTGCCATATTAGCGGGGTTCAAATTTGCTTGGGATGCAATAACCTCCCAAAACGAAGTGGAAAAACTAAAGACCACGGCCCAAGAAAGTGAGCTGCAGTTCCTGAAATCCCAGATCAATCCCCATTTTTTGTTCAATAATTTGAACAACCTATATTCTTATGCAATCGACAATTCTTCCAAAACGCCCAGGATTATTTTGGAACTGTCCTCTGTGTTACGTTATATGCTTTACGACTGTAAGGAGAAATTCGTGCCCTTATCCAAAGAAATAGAGCACCTAAAAAATTTCACCCAACTTAGTGAGCTTCAGATCGAGGACCGTGGTACGGTTGAATTTAGTACTGAAATTATAGGCTCGGGATATCGTATTGCCCCTTTGATTTTGACTGTTTTTGTTGAAAATGCCTTTAAACATAGTACAGCGAGTCAATCCGAGGATATTTTTATTCGCGTAGATATAAAAGTGTCGGAGAACGGGATTTTAGATTTTGAGTGTACCAACTCTTTTCGTAGGGAAACAAATACGGATGACCTCTCTAAAGGGATAGGTCTGCAAAACGTAATTAAGCGTTTAAAGCTTATTTATCCCAGTGCGCATAACCTTTCTATTGAAGAAACTGATACCTTGTACTCCGTTAGGCTGAACATTCAACTTAAAAAGGGAAGTGCATGATTCGTTGTATTATCATTGAGGACCAACCACCGGCACAGCGTGTACTGCAAAAGTATGTTGGCGAAATGAACAATATGGAGCTGAGAGCTACTTTCGCGGATGCCTTGAAGGCTATGGATTACCTAAAAACAGAGCCTATAGACCTGATTTTTTTGGATATTCATTTACCGAAGATTTCCGGGATGGATTTTTTAAAGGCCCTGCACGACAAACCCCATGTAATTTTAACGACCGCATTTTCTGAATATGCGCTTGAAAGTTATGAATATCAGGTGTTGGATTATCTCTTGAAACCTTTTTCCTTCGAACGCTTCGTAAAGGCCGTTTCCAAAGTACCGGCACCCAGTGTATTAAAGCAGGCCCTTGTGCCGGAGACCAAGCCCCGGTCGGCAACGGAGGTACTTTTTATAAAATCGGGCTATGATCATTTGAGAATTGCCGTCGAAGATATTTTTTACATACAGTCGGAAGCGGACTATACCGAAATTTTTACTTCCGGAAAGAAACATTTAACTTCCCACTCCTTGAAGCATTGGCTACAGACACTCCCAACCGGAAAATTTGCGCAAGTACATAAATCCTATATTGTAAATACACAACATATCGTAAAGGTTTCTGGGAATCGTATTTTCTTTGACCAAGAAAATTTTATACCCATTGGTAGGGCCTATAGGGAAGATTTTGTAGAGCGTTACCTGAAGTAATTATTTGTTGAATATAAATTTTGTAATGGGCTTAGGGCTGTGATGGTCTGGGATTCTCCATTATTTTCCAATTTTATCAATTGTTTGCGGACCGGGATAAGTTCTTATTAAGATGAAAGACGCCGGATAGCTAGGTTCCGACTTTCTGGTTCACCTCAATTTTAACGTCTAAAATTATGCTGGCATGCACATCTTTATTATTTTAGCGTAATCGATTACATAAATTTAAGACTATGACAACCAGACCACTATTTTCCATAGGTATATTTCTCTTTTTTCTAATTTCAGGTCTTGCCCTTAACTCTTGCAAGGAAGCACAAAAAAAGCAATTGGAGGTTGTTGATGTATTTGCAGTGGCCGATAGGATTGTCAACGATATTGTTGTGCCGGAATTTCCCGACAGGAATTATAGTATTATGGATTTTGGAGCAGTACCCGATGGTACTACCGATAATACCCAAGCCATTAAACTGGCCATTGAAAGTTGTCACACCGAGGGTGGCGGCAAGGTAATTGTTCCTTCAGGACGTTTCTTGACCGGACCCATACATCTAAAGAGTAATGTTAACCTACATTTGGAGGAAGGGGCCGTGGTTTTGTTTTCCAAAGATTCCAAAGCCTATTTGCCGGTGGTGCATACTTCTTATGAAGGGGTGGAGCTCATGAATTACTCTCCACTTATTTATGCCTACAAGCAAAAGAATATTGCAGTAACCGGTAAGGGTATTTTTGATGGTCAAGCGGATAAAGCAAATTGGTGGCCATGGTGTGGCGCGGAGAGATATGGTTATATTGATGGTGAACCTCAACAAAAGGATGACCATAACTTGCCCAGGTTACGTAAGATGAATGAAGAGGCTACACCGGTTGAAAACCGTTTGTTTGGGGAAGGTTACCAATTGCGTCCAAGCTTTTTTGAACCTTTCGAGTGTGAAAATATACTGGTTAAAGGGGTAACTTTTACCAATGCCCCTTTTTGGGTGATGCACCCTATTAAATCAAACAATATTACCATTGATGGGGTAACAGTAAAAAGTCATGGGCCCAATAATGATGGATGCGATCCTGAGTATTCCAAAAACGTTCGTATCGCCAATTGTGTTTTTGATACCGGAGACGATTGTATTGCCATTAAGTCTGGGAGAAATGATGAAGGAAGAAGGGTTAATATACCGAGTGAAAATATTGTTGTAGAGAACTGCGAAATGAAGGATGGTCACGGTGGTGTTGTTATTGGAAGTGAAATTTCTGCTGGAGTAAGGAATGTTTATGTTAGAAACTGTAATATGGACAGCCCCAATCTGGATAGGGCCATTCGCATAAAGACCAATACGCTGAGAGGGGGTTTTGTAGAAAATGTTTTTGTGAAAAATATTAAGGTCGGGCAAGTAAAGGAGGCAGTGCTCAAAATTAATACCTACTACGCCATTTATGCCAATCAGGAGGGCGATTTTATTCCTTCGATCAAAAATATCCATTTAGAGGATGTTGAGGTGGAAAATGGTGGGGAATATGGGATTTTAATTAAAGGAAGGGTGGAGAGCCCGGTTGAAAATGTTACCCTGACCAATGTTCATATAAAAGGAGCAAAAACACCGCTATCAGTTGAAAATTCACAACCCATTATCTTTAAGAATACCACTATTAACGGAGTTGACTATTAAACTATAACTAACCATTACTAAGATCTCATGAAAAAAATTACAATTTTATGTCTCGCCTTTTTAGCATTGATGGCTTGCAAAGAGAAAGCATCCAAAAACGACATCAATACTGATGTAGAGGAAAATGCCGGGCTTGTTGCCGGCAAACCGCTTAAAACCTATGCTGAAATATCCATTAAGGAAGGCGGGGAATGGAACGGAAGAAAATATGTGGGCGGGGATAGCTTTAAGAATGTACAGGAACTTCAAGTTCCAAAAAATCACACAGACCATTCTTTTTTTATCCGCTATGAGGGACCGGGATGGGAAAACAATCAAGTTGGTTACAGGTTATATTTGGACTGGAGAAACGCCATAGATATCTATGGCAAGAAGGTAGATTCTTTGGTGTTGCCCTATGTCGGCCAAGATGGTTTTGACTCCTATCATGAACCCGCCCCCTGGGGGCAGGATATTTTAAAGGCGGGAAAATCTATGGGAATAGGAGGTTACGGCAGATTGGTAAACGATACGGTTGCCCATTTTAGAAAGGTAGATAACACCTATGCCAGAATTGAAAACTCGGAAAATAGCTCCTCTGTACATATTGATTATGAGGGGTGGGATACCGGTGATGAGCGCATAGATTTGGATGTGGTATTGACCATTTATCAGGAAGACAGGTTTACCAAAGCAACATTGACGCCCTCCAAGGATATTTCCGGCATATGTACGGGAATAGTAAAATTCGATAATATACCTTTAATCAAAAAGGATGGGGTAAAATGGGCGTATATTGCAACTTATGGTACCCAAACTTTGGCCACAGAAACCGATAAATTGGGAATGGCTGTTTTTTATAAAATCGATGAGGTGGTGGAGCAAAAGGAAGGGCTCAATGACCACCTTGTAGTTTTTAAACCGACCACGGAAAAAATTGCTTACTACTTTCTCGGAGCATGGGATCAGGAACCCAATGGTATAAAGGACCGGGCTTCGTTTATTTTGGATTTGGATAAAAAACTGGAAAAACTAAATACAACCAACTTGTTAAACTGATAAATCATGAAAAATTTAAGAACTTTTCTCTCTGCCTTTGTTATAGTTATTGGTTTATGGGCCACTTCTTGTAAGGAGGCAAAAGATAAATCCAAAGAAACTAATACGGCAACCACGGCCGAATTATTGGTTCCCGAAGATTTAAAATGGTCGGAGAGAATGTTGATTTCTGAAATTGAACGTTTTCCCGATGCCACCAAACTCGACTTTGTAGATAAACCCCGATGGAGCTATACCAACGGCTTGGTCCTATCTGCCGCTATCAAGGTTTACGAACAGACCAACAAGCAAGAATATTACGATTATATCTATGCGTATGCCGATGATTTAATAGATAGTACAGGGACTATAAAAACATACTCCCTGGAAGACCAGAATTTGGATATGATCAAGTCCGGGGATGTTTTGCTATACCTTTACGATAAGACAGGGGAAGAGCGTTTTCTAAAAGCCATGCAGACCTTGAGTAGCCAAATGGAGTCCCAGCCCAGAACTTCGGATGGTGGTTTTTGGCACAAAAAGCGATATCCTTACCAAATGTGGTTGGACGGGCTGTATATGGCAGAACCTTTTCACGCCCGTTACACTAACCTATTTGAAAATGATCCGGCTGAGGCCAAAAAAATCTACGATGACATTTTACTTCAATTCGATTTGATCCAAAAGCATAGTCGTGATGAAAAAACGGGCCTTTTATACCATGGATGGGATGAAAGTAGGGAGCAAAAATGGGCAGATAAAAAGACTGGGACCTCCCCGCATTTCTGGTCCAGGGCTATGGGTTGGTACGGAATGGCCATGGTAGATGTTCTGGATTTTTTACCTGAGGATCACCCTGGTCGCGATAGAATAATTACCTACCTCAATCAATTTGCTGAAGCTGTAACCAACTATCAGGATGAATCAGGTCTATGGTACCAGGTGCTGGACCAAGGTAATCGTGAAGGTAACTATTTGGAGGCATCTGGTAGTGCAATGTTCACCTACGCCTTTGCAAAAGGCGCCCAGAAAGGATATTTGCCCGAAAAATATTTAGAGGTTGCGGAAAAGGCCTATGCCGGAATATTGGATAATCTAATTTCTATTGAGGATAACGGTGTGGTTAATCTAAATCAAGTTTGCGGTGTGGCCGGTTTGGGAGGGGATCCGTATAGGGATGGTTCATATGAATATTATGTAAACGAAATTATTCGCCCCAACGACCCTAAGGGAACCGGACCGTTTATATTGGCGAGTTTAGTACTGAACAAATAATTATTGGAAAAGGATCCTCTTTTGACCTAGGAAGAAAACTAGCAGAGACCTTATTCCTTTTCTGAATGGACAAGTGTATCAACTAATTCATGTTAAATTGAAGAACTATTTAACATGAAATAGTTGAAAATTATACCATTCTTACAGGCCATTTTGGTGTGAGCGCTTCTTTCAAGGTAGCCGACTGCTTGCTTCAAGGCCTGGGTTTACTTGTATGGAATTTCACGGATAAAAATGACAAGGGCGATGGCGCTAGGGTTATTTCCTTTAATTTTTATAGGTATACCACCGCCTATAAGCAACTAAATATGATATAATGTTTTAGTTCTTTGAGAGCTTGGTCCACTAATTAAAATCTTATTTCCTGACTTTCAATTGTAGGGAACTGTCGTTTATCTCAAAATCATTATTTTTCAATAAGTGTATTATCTCGGCACCTGCCAGCATTACGGGACCGTATCCGTGAGCAGCAAACACATTGATGGGCCTATAGTAATAAAAGGCTGGATCAAAACCCATTCCAGTACCTACACAGGTGCCCTCTACCTGTCCTTTGGAATTCACCTTTGTGGCTACGGCATTCCAGCCCAATAAGGCTACTGGTGAATAGGCCAGCTTATCAATATATCCCCTATTTATGGCCCTCGCTATTGCATAGGTATAAATGGCAGTTGCGGAAGTTTCCAAATAGGTATCGTTTCGGTCTATAAGCTGGTGCCAAAATCCTGTTCCGTCTTGATAGGGTGCCAATCCCTTTATATGGTCACGTAATTGAGTCAGCACCTTAGTGTATCCAGGATGGTTTTGTGGCAATACTTCCAGTAGTTCCACCATAGTCATTACCGCCCAACCGTTAGCTCTGGCCCAATGATATTGCGGGTGCTCTTCCATGGACATTACCCAGCCATGCATATACAAACCGTTTTCCTTGTTGAACATACGCTCGGAAAACTGGGCCACTTGTTTTACGGCATCGTCATAATATTTTGCTTCCCCAGTCAATTTACCCATTTGGGCCAATGCCGGGACGCTCATGAATAGATCATCTAGCCATAAAGTATTGGGTTGCGGTCTATTTCTGGCCAGGGTTCCGTCTGAAAACCTAAATTCCTTGTTGCTTATATAATCTATAAAATTATCTATGAGCGGCCTTAGGTCGGCTTTAATACCTGCCCTTTCCGCCTTGATCATGGCTGCACAGATAGCACCTGCGTCATCCAAGGCATGGGGTTTAAGAACAGAGGATATGGGAGAGGGGAAATCCTTATTATTTTTAAGTTGTTCCCAATAATAGGGGGCAATGTCGGCTATGAGCTTAATCCTATCATTAGTGTAGTTGGTGTACTTAGGGTTGCCAGTAGCCTCTGAGGCCAATAACATACCCGCATAGGTAACACCCCATTCGTAACTGGTAAGTCGGAATGCACCAGGGGCGAAAATGGTATTTTCATCCAGCTTTTTTAGGTTGGTAACTTCCTTATTGGACTTACTGTCCACTAAGGTTGCGGGCGTTGAAGCATCCAAAAAATTATACACCCTATCCAAGGTTGCAGTGATTTCTTCTACAGATTTGGCGCCGTAGGGGGTGGGGTAGTCCGGTTGCAACAAATGTAGGGGAGTGGTAACATCATTGGCAGGCTCCTGAGCTATAGTTTCCGTTTGTGCAGAAAGTGCCAATAGTAGGATGGACAAATTTTTGATATTTATACGTTTAGGTAAATTCATTTTCTTTTTAATTTTCAATTAATTTTTTACTTCTATTTCGACCACAGCGGAGAGTTGCCCGGTTAGTTTTTTTAGATAATCCGTAAAGTAGGTTTCGTTACTAAATTTTTCGTCGCTTAGTTCCCATCCGGCAATGGCATAATAGCTTACAGGTTGGTTGTCCTCGATTTTAAGTTTAGCTAGAAAACTATTGGAAAGCGGTCCGGTTTTTGGGGCTTGGGTAAATCCCAAATATTTGTCTTTTGGCAATATCAAGGCCATGCCCAACCACCATTCCTTGTTATAGGTCTGTTTGTCATGAGTGTACAAAACCACGTATTTACTGTTTTCATCAAGAACGCCCAATGAATGGTCCGTATTAATGTTCACCAGTCCAACGGCTAAATCTT
This sequence comes from Arenibacter sp. F20364, assembly GCF_023015905.1. GTDB lineage: Bacteria > Bacteroidota > Bacteroidia > Flavobacteriales > Flavobacteriaceae > Arenibacter. Next base: position 20,953 of record NZ_JALKBD010000014.1, read on the forward strand.
CATCGCCTGTAAGTCCGGATACGGATACCGTATTTTTAAAACCGTAGATGCCGGGCCAGATAGAGGTGGTTTCCTTTACCGAATAGGTCCTGTTATTGGGCTTCCAATTATTATAGGTATAGGATATTATGGAATTTACCGGTCCCTCGACATCTATGTGGAAGGTAGTTTTTTCCACATTGTTTATAGAATCTTCCACGGTTACCCCCAACCTCATAAACTCGGTTTCGTTGATAAGGGCATATCCACCCAATCCTACAGAGTTGCCAACCGCAAGAATGTCCCTGCCCCAATCTTCCATAACATGGTAGTTATCCTCAACGGCACCAGCGGCATCTAGACCAACATCCTCGGGAGACATGCTGCTAGTCTTTTTGCCGAAAAGGTCCTTTGCATTCCTGCCGTCCAAATAATGTCTAAACCCCACCCTATCATTTTCCCAAGATGGGCCATCTGTCTGATATTGCTGATAGCCTAGGCTTTTGGGCAGTTCATTGGCCAACATGGTTTCATTGGTAGCTGGTTGCACAGCTTTGTCCACAGACGTTCTTTTGCCAAACCTGACACTTGTTCTGGGCTCGTAAATAGGTTCTTTATCTGTCCAAATAAGTGTAATGGACTTTGATTCTTTTGGCCTAAAATCGGCCACAAAAAAAAGCTCGTCCCATTGTCCGTCCATATCGGTGTCATTGAGCTGTGATGGAATGGTATCTGTTTGGGATAAAACAAGGGGATACCTTACAAGGCTGTCGTTCAGTGACAGTAATTTTTTCCCAATGGAAACGGGCTTGTCCAGTAATTCCACTTCTGACGTATTGGTCAATTGTATGAGCTGGCCTTTCTCCACTTCTTTTTTACAGGATGTAAAGGCAATCAGCCAAACAAGAGATAGGGAATAAAGAGATGCTTTCATAAGGTTGTCTTTTTGGTTGTTCGGATATGTTAACGCTATTTAATCTGGTCTCTATTATTTAATATATGGACTGTTAAATTCTTAATAAAAATCCTCCTGGCCCAACTCAGTAATCAATTTTAGTTGGTTCCAATTGGGGGGCCATCCATAATAGCCGAGTGTATTGTATGAAGGGGAACTACCTAAAATGGAAAGAAAAACATAAAAAATAGAACATAATATTGAGTAATGAAACGACTAAAGATAATGGATTGGTTCTGTACTAGTATCCTGTACTATGCTGTAACATAAATGTGAAGCACTGTTTATTGTGCAAGAAAGATTACCAATCAATTTCATTTTGAAGAATAGAAGAATACAGGATGGCACAGGATGCCGGAAGTAAATGAAGATACTATTTTTAGGTTTTTGAAATAATATTCTTATTCTTATTGGAACTAATGTAATCGATTACCATATGGTTAATTTCTTTTAGAAGAGGTCTTGCTGGGTACCGGTAATAGATGTATACTGCCAATAAAAACGAAGCTTATTATATAATAGGATTGCTTATTCGAACATTAGAAATTAAAAACTAAATCCAAAATGAACAGTAGGTCATTCAACAAAACGGGAGTTGCCTTAATAGTGTTTTCTCTCCTTGTTCTAATGGGGTACTCCCAAGATTACACCGGAATTGTACCCAGCCAAACCAAAACCGTAAAGCCCTTTACCCGCTGGTGGTGGATGGGCAGTGCTGTGGATACTTTAAATTTAAAACAGAATTTAATCGACTTGCACAATGTGGGTATAGGAGGGGTAGAAATTGCCCCCATATACGGGGTAAGAGGTGAAGAGCCAAATTTTATAGATTACCTCTCTCCCAAATGGATGGACATGTTGGATTATACAATCCGCACTGCAGATAGTTTAGGGATGCAGGTAGATTTAACCTTGGGGACCGGATGGCCTTATGGTGGGCCACAAGTAACCCCTGAATATGCCGCAACCAAGCTGATTGCCCAGACCTATAAGGTGAAAAGAGGCGTAGTTTTTTCCGAGGACATACAGGTCAAGGATCTTAAGGAAAAGCAACCCGCCACCTTAAAATACCTACTGGCCTATGGAAATAAAGGGGGGTATACGGACTTGACCCCTTTATTAAAAGAGAATTCAATAAAATGGAAGGCAAAAAAAGAAGACTACACCATATATGCCGTATTTGAGGGTAAAACAGGGCAGGAGGTAAAGCGGGCAGCTCCAGGTGGTAGTGGTTTCACCCTTGATCATTATTCCACCAATGCACTTAAGGCATATGTAGAACCTTTTAATGAAGCTTTAACTGGGTTTGAAGGTAGAATTCGTTCCATTTTTAATGATAGCTATGAAGTTTATGGGACCGATTATACACCTGGTTTTTTTGAAGCCTTTGAAAAGTATAGAGGTTACGATCTAAAACCCTTTCTTCCATTATTGTTGAGCAAGGAGGATAAGGAAGAGGGCAATAGGATAAAAAGTGATTATAGGGAAACGCTTTCGGATTTGTTGTTATTAAATTTTGATAATCCTTGGACCGATTGGGCCCACAGTAAAAATTTTAAGTCGCGACTTCAGGCACATGGTTCTCCCGGAAATCTGATCGATCTCTATGCCTCGGCAGATATTCCTGAATGTGAAACTTTCGGATCTATGCCTTACGATATACCAGGACTGCGTAGGGAAATGGAAGATATTAGACAAGGCGATGCAGATCCTGTAATGCTGAAATTTTCTTCCTCGGCGGCTCATATTGCAGGAAAGCCCTTCACCTCCTCGGAGACCTTTACCTGGTTGCGGGATCATTTTAAAACTGCCTTGTCCCAATGTAAGCCAGAAGTGGAAGATCTTTTTCTGAACGGCGTGAATCATGTCTTTTTACATGGCACTACCTATTCTCCGGAACGTGCCCAATGGCCAGGGTGGAAATTTTATGCCTCAGTAAATTTCAACCCCAATCTTTCTTTGGGAGAAGATGAAGAGCAATTGTTTTCTTATATCGCCAATTGCCAATCCTTTTTGCAAGCAGGCAAACCGGACAACGAAACCTTGTTGTATTGGCCTATCCACGATGTATGGAACAGTTATTTGGAGGGAAACCTGTTCTTCCAATTCAAAATACATTCCTTGGAGGAATGGCTGCACAATCAACCTTTTTACGGGACTGCACAGAGTCTCATAAAGTCGGGTTTTGGATTGGATTTTATTTCCGATAGATTTATCGAAAAGGCACATTTTGGGAATGGAGAAATTCATTTGCCCGGAGGGAGTTATAAAAGCTTGGTAGTTCCTACCACCGAGTATATGCCACTCAACACTTTGAAAAAGCTAGTGGATCTAAAAAGGCAGGGGGCACATATTATTTTTCAAAACCTTCCCGAAAACGTGCCAGGTTTTAATAACTATGAGGCTGGGAATAGTGAAATGCGTCAATTGCTGTTGGAAAATAAATCGCTGATTTCTCTTTCAGGGAATATATTTTCCGATTTGGAAATGGCTAAGGTTCTGCCCGAAAAGTTGGTGGAAAGCGGCCTGAAATTTATCAGAAGGGACTTGGAAGGGGACAAAATTTATTATCTGGTAAATCACACCTCAAAAGCCATCGACCAATACATTCCAATAAACGGAATATATAAGGAGGTGCTTATATTCGACCCCAATACATCCAATTACGGGAAAGCAATAATAGAGGTTAAGGATGTTGGGACGATGGTGAAGGTACAATTGAAGCCCGGCGAAACATTATTTTTGAAAACAGGAGAAAACTCCGAGTACAAGGATTGGGAATATTTTGAAGCTGGTGAAATTACTTACGGTTTATCGACACCTTGGAAGATATCTTTTTTAAGGGGAGGGCCAGTTTTGCCTGAAAATGATACTATTAGCGCCCTAAAATCTTGGACCTCCTTAGGGAAGGATGCAGAGGAATTTTCCGGGACAGCCAAATATGAATTGGAGTTTCAAAATCCAGACAACACTGTACATGCTTGGTTATTAAAGTTGGGTGAAGTACGTGAAAGTGCCAAAATTTGGGTCAACGGTTCCTATCTTGGAACTTTATGGGCCAATCCCTTCGAAATAAACATTGGGGCACTCCACCAGGGCACCAATATAATAACACTTGAGGTTACAAATTTGTCCGCCAATAGAATCAGGGCAATGGAACTTAGAGGTGAGGAATGGAAAAATTTCTACGAAATAAATATGGTAGACAAGGACTACAAAAAGTTCGATGCTACCCAATGGAAACCAATGCCCTCGGGTATTTTAGGCCCTGTTACTTTGGTTCCCTTAAAAAAGAATTAGATGAATTAAACTCATAAAAAATGAAAAAGCAACTGTTATTTATATGTTTAGCGGCCATAACATTACAATCGATGTTTGCCCAGATTTCCGATAAGGCCCAAGTATTGGAGCAAATGCAATTGGCCAATGATTATTTTATGAATAAATGGCCAGATGTAGGCAAAACGATCATAACCAATAAGGAACGCCCAAGCAATATTTGGACACGGGGAGTATATTATGAAGGCCTTATGGCATTACATGAAATTTATCCTAAGGAAGCCTATTACGATTATGCCTATGATTGGGCGGAATTTCACGGATGGGGTTTTAGAAATGGCAATGCCAATCGCAACGCGGATGATTACTGTGCTGCCCAGACCTATATAGATCTGTACAATTTGGAGCCGGACCCCAAAAAATTGAAGAACACCAAGGCCTGTATTAATATGCTGCTGAACACCCCGCAATTGGACGATTGGTCTTGGATAGATGCCATTCAAATGGGAATGCCCGTTTTTGCTAAATTGGGCGTTTTGGAGAAGGACAACCGATACTTTGAGAAAATGTACGGGATGTATGTATATACCAGGAACAAGCACGGCGATAACGGACTTTTTAATCCCACAGATGGACTTTGGTGGAGGGATGCCGATTTTAATCCACCTTATGCGGAACCCAATGGTGAAGATTGTTATTGGAGTAGAGGAAACGGATGGGTAATAGCGGCCTTGGCAAAAGTTTTAAGTATTATCCCTAATGATGCCCCCCATAGAGATCAGTATATTAAGGACCTGAAGTCCATGGCGGAAGCCCTGGTCCCTATTCAGAGAAAAGACGGATTTTGGAATGTAAGTTTGCATGACCCCAAGAATTATGGAGGAAAGGAGTTGTCGGGTACCGCCCTATTTATTTATGCCATGACCTATGGTGTAAATAATGGAATTTTGGACAAAAACACCTATCTTCCTGTTATAGAAAAAGGTTGGAAAGCTATGACTGAGGAAGGTATGCATACCAATGGATTTTTAGGATATCTGCAATCTACCGGTAAAGAACCAAAGGATGGTCAGCCACTGTCCTATGATAAGGTCCCTGATTTTGAGGACTATGGCTTAGGATGTTTTTTGTTGGCAGGAAGCGAAATATATAAAATGAAAATATGATCCGGGTAAAGGAAGTAAAATTATTCACCTATTTAATATTTCTAATTTTTACTTTTTTTGGAGGATTATCGGTAAAGGCCCAAGAAGTTGTTCCCGTTTGGCCCGCTGCAGTTCCAAATTCCATTGAGGATAAGGATTACAAAGAGCTGTTGACCTTTGATGATGCCCAAGAAATTAGGGGAGTCAGTAAGGTTACCAACCCTAGCTTGACTGCTTATTTGGCCGATGAAAATATATCCAGTGGTACTGCCGTAGTTATTTGCCCAGGAGGAGGTTATTCCCATTTGGCCATTAATAAGGAAGGGTACAAAGTAGCTAAATGGTTTAATAGTATTGGAGTATCGGCATTCGTTTTAAAGTACAGGCTGCCTAGTGACCTTATTATGATAGACAAGACTATCGGGCCCCTTCAAGATGCACAAGAGGCTTTACGAATGCTAAGGCGGAATGCGGACAAATGGGAATTGAATCCCAACAAAATTGGCATAATGGGCTTTTCTGCCGGTGGCCATCTTGCTTCAACGCTTGCCACCCATTACGGGGAAGAGGTTTATGCATCCGATACCATAAGCGCCAGGCCAGATTTCGCTATTTTAATTTATCCGGTAATTTCAATGGAAGATGGTATTACGCACAATGGTTCCAGAAAAAATTTGTTGGGAGACAATGTCAGTGCTGATGTAATTGATAAATATTCCAATGAAAGACAAATAGATTCCAAAACACCTCCAACTTTTCTGATACATGCTGTGGATGATAAGGCTGTACCTGTAGAAAATAGTATTAATTACCTATTAGGGCTTAAGGAGAATACCGTGCCTACAGAAATGCATATATATGAAAATGGAGGCCATGGTTTTGGATTGGGTAGGGAAGGAACCAATACTTATTGGCCAGAGTCCCTTAAAAGGTGGTTGATAGCAAGTAATTTTGTGCAATAATAAAAGGTGTTAATAGTTTCGGGCTTTCTTGAAGGAATTTAGAATTTTATATGTTGCCTTTCCATTTCATCTAAGGCCATTTGGGCAACCAAGGTTGCACCAGTTACTGATAGGTGTGTATTGTCCTCAATGCCATCTGGCCTATGCGCATTTTCTCCAGGGGCAAAATGTAGATGGAGTTTTTTAGAACCTTCAACACCATAGGATATTTCCATTTGTTCGGTCAGTAATTGTAAGTCTATAAAAGGCACTTTTAAATCCTTGGCAACCATTCTGGTTACCAAAGGATAGGCGGCATGGGTGTCTATCAATACACCGTTTTCATTAAAATTTCGTCTGCTAATGGAACTTAAAAGAATAGGGAAAGCCCCTTTATGCCTAGTTTCATTTACAAAGCGTTCGAGGTTATAACGGTATTGGGTATACGGGTTGGTATATCGGGTTGAATCTTGTTGCTTTTGGTCATTATGGCCAAATTGGATAAATACATAGTCTTTAGGTTTTATGGCATCCAATACTTTTTGCCACCGCCCTTCTGAAATAAAGCTACGACTGCTCCTGCCATTTACGGCGTGGTTTTGTATATGGACAGCACCGTCCAATAAGTGGGGCAGCATCTGCCCCCAACCGCGCTCTGGATTGTGTTCAGGGTCAGGTTTATCGGCCATGGTAGAATCCCCAATGAGGAATAAGGTAGGTTTTTCTTGGGAATATCCCAAAACACTAAAGGCGAAAAAACAAACTATAAGGTATTTCATAAGCTAATCTTTAGTTTTTTTAAAGGTACAGTTCAACTTATATGGGGAGTTATTTTCAATCAATTTTGGAATCTAGATACCAATGCGTTGGCAAAGAAGGGTTTTTTTCTGCCAGAATATTATTTAAGGTATACTTTTTTACCTGCAATTTAGTTAATTGGTGTGACCAAGCGACTCTTGTGGTAGGTTGATAACCCGGACCATCACAGTTATATTCCCCATAAAACGATTTTTTTTCCGCTTCTGTATTGGACCAATTGTCCCAGCCAATGGGCAGTATATGATTGCCCATGTGACATTCGATAAAAACTGTTTTGGCGAAGGTTCTCCATGGTCGTCCCAAATAGACCTCTGTGGCCTGTTGATCAGCCGTAAGTATGCAATTTAGGAAGACATAACCGAAGCCTATGCCTTGGGGCGTGGAGGCCGCTGTGATAAAAGAGTTGGATTTACTATGTATCGTACATTTTTCAAAAACAACCGTGGCATTGCCAAAAATAAAATCGGTGGTTCCCTCTATAAAACAGTTTTTGAGATATTGTTTAAAACCTTCTCCAGAGGTATACAAGGTATCCTGATTTCCCAAAATGTTACAGTTTTCCAACAAAACCCTATCGGCACTTAGAGCTAGGGCAACAGCCTGGCCTATTGGTCCGGCCGTATTCTCTATAGTTAGGTTGGCAGCGTAAAAATCGTTCCCTTCCACAAGAAGGGTAGGTGTATGAAAGGTACTGTTTCTACCCAGAGCTATTTTGTCAAAATAGTCGTCATAAGTAATTATGGTGTTATTTTTATCCTCTCCGATAAGGGACAATTTTGGGTTCCAGGAGTATACATGTACTTTTTCCTTGTATATTCCCGCCTTTACCTTTATGATTACACGTGGGGAAGGGTATGCCTTGGACGCGTTAATAGCGGCTTGAATAGTTGTGTAATCTCCACTGCCATCTTTGGCTACCGTAACTTCATAAGGTTCAACATAGGCAATCCATTGTGGCCATAGGTCATGCGGGGAAGTAGATTGGGCCCCATTAAATGGCATCACTAGTAAAATTAGAAGGAAGGTTTTGTTGGAAAAGAGCATTACTGTGAGTTTTGTGCGGGTTCATACTTCATCTGCAGGAGTAGTGTAAGATACCTATTGGATTTCTTTTAAAACAATATTTGTAATCGATTACACCAATATAGATAAAAAATTATATCTTACCAACCATATATGTCAATCAAGCTGTAGCCCTTTATTATATTACAGTAAACTACCTCTGGGCAAGCTTGTCTACCGACAAAGGCAGGCAGGTTTTAATCTCGATTATCGAGTATAGGTATTAAGAATTATGATTGAACAGTCCAGCATAGCAAGGTGTTGTATAATTACGCTAATTTTGCAACTACTTTAACCTAGTGGGTTGGAGATATCGTCCAACAAGGCATCCAATTTTGCAAAGGATACCAAACCAGATTTTTGGAATTGATTTAGTTAATGAAAAAGAAAACCACCATTTACGACATTGCGGCCAAACTTGGTCTTACGGCTGCGACTGTGTCCAGGGCCTTAAACGATAATCCGAAGATCAGCAAAAATACCCGGCAGCTTGTTCTGGGCACGGCTATGGAAATGAATTATGAACAGAATAAAGTGGCCTTGGCCTTAAAAAGTGGGAAAAGTTATAATGTAGGTGTCATTGTTCCTAGAATTGATAGTAATTTCTTTTCATCGGTTATACGTGGTATTGAAGAAGAACTGTATCCCAAGGGTTACCACGTCATAATCTGTCAGACCAACAATCAGGAAAATATAGAAATTGAAAAAATAAACTCGCTCTTAAATGTACAGGTAGATGGAATTTTAATGTCTATTTCCAACGCCAATTTGGAGGATAATATGGGCTTTAATAAGTTAATTAGAAGTAAAAGGACTCCTTTAATATTTTTTGATAGAAAAAAGGATTTAAAAGGGGTTAGCTCAGTGACTATAGATGATTTTAAGGGTGGCTATGATGCCACCAAGCACCTAATAGATCAAGGGTGCAAGCGTATAGCCCACCTGTCCAACGACCGACAGTTTGAAATTTTCAACAATAGGTTTTTAGGATATAAACAGGCCTTGCTTGATAATGGTATTGAATTCGACGAAAGTCTGGTTATAGAAACCATGAGTAAGGTGGTGGAGGGCAGAAAATCCGCTAGGGCATTGCTGGATATGGACAGACCACCCGATGCTATTTTTTCTTCCAGTGATTTTGCGGCTTTAGGAGCTTTACAGGAAATAAAGGAGAGTGGACTTGAAATTCCGGAGGACATTTGTATTGTTGGATTTTCCAACGAACCATTTACCAAATTTATGGAATTGACCACTATATCTTCAGTAGACCAGTTTCCTATGGAAATGGGGAAAGTGGCGGCCCAAGTTTTTTTGGAAGAGGTAAGCAATACCCAGGACACCAAAATATCCAAAAATATAGTGCTTACCCCTGAATTGATTGTAAGAAAATCGTCCTTAAAACATAAAGAAGGTTGAAGTAATTATCTATTACTTCAACCTTCCAAAATATAATTATTAAGCCTATGGCTACAAGGATACTCCTCTACGCCATGGAATAAAATCGTTTTGATTCAACAATTTGGCCTTGGTCTGAATCTTACCACTGGCTACCTCGATTATAAAATCCAGCATTTCTTCCGCCATTTCCTCTATGGTTTTTTCACCGCGTATTACCGCTCCGGTTTCAATATCGATTATATCTGGCATTCTTTCCATGAGTTCCGTATTTGAAGAGACCTTAATAATTGGGGCAATAGGATTTCCTGTTGGTGTCCCCAATCCCGTGGTAAACAGGACCACATTGGCCCCCGAGCCTACCATGGCCGTGGTACTTTCCACGTCGTTTCCAGGTGTGCACAATAAGTTAAGGCCGGGTTTGGTTATGTATTCCCCATAATCCAAAACATCCTGTACTGGGGAGGTTCCCCCTTTTTTGGCGGCTCCTGCCGATTTCATTGCATCTGTAATAAGGCCGTCCTTAATATTTCCTGGTGATGGGTTCATGTCGAAACCTGAACCTGCATCTACTACCGATTTCTCATAGGCCTTCATTAGCTTTAAGAATTTCTGTCCCTTTTCATCTTCCACACATCGGTTTACCAATTCCTGTTCTACCCCGCATAATTCTGGAAACTCGGATAATATGGCCGTTCCGTTCAAAGCAGCCAACAAGTCAGAAACCGCCCCCAAAGTGGGGTTTGCTGAAATACCTGAAAAACCGTCAGATCCACCACATTCCAACCCAACCCGTAATTTGGACAAAGGGGCCGGTTTACGCTCGGCATTATTGGCTTTTTTAATGGCCTCAAAGGACTCTTTTACAATGGCCGATAACATTTCATCTACCGTACCCATTTGCTGTTGCTCAAAAATAAGAACAGGTTTGTTGAGGTTTGGATTGATGGTGTTCAAGGCTTCTTTAAAAACACTTATCTGCAGGTTTTGGCAGCCCAAGCTCAATACTGTGGCTCCGGCCACATTGGGATTGTTAACATAGCCCGCCAATAGTTTGGCCAAGCTTTCGGAATCCTGTCGTATACCGCCACAGCCCCCTGGGTGGGTTATAAATTTCACATCAATATTATCGAATACATTAGTGGAATTGCTTTCTACCGAGGCTTCTTCAGGGCTATTGTTCACCAAGGAGCGAAGCAACATCTGGTGGGGATTCACTTTTTGTTTCAAAAGCTCCTTTTCAAAAACTTCCTTGAGGATTTCTATATTCCTGTTTTCACAAAAGACCAAAGGAAAAAATAGCCATACGTTTTCCGTTCCTACCTGTCCGTCTTCCCTATGATAGCCAAGAAATGTTTTACTTTTCCATTTTTCGACATTGGGAGCGGTCCAACCAATGGTTTCCGTTTTTCCAAAAACCTTTTCGCTTTGGTGTTTTACATTTTCGGTGGTGAGAACATCTCCCTTTTCAATTCTACCATTGGCACTTCCAACAAGCACTCCGTACATAAAGATACTGTCCCCGGCTTCAAATTTGTGCAGGGCAATTTTGTGTTTGGATTTGACATCCGATATCACTGTAATTTCCTCGCCTTCAAAGGAAATTACCTCTCCTGCCTTTAAATTGACCAAGGCAACTGCAACGTTATCCGATGAATTTACTTTTATAATTTTACTTTTCATTTTAATGACTTCTAATTAGTTTTGTTTTAATGGCCTAATACCTTTTGCTGTAATTGGCAAATCCAACTTCAATACCATTTGTGTCAATTTCTTCCAAAGCAAGGGCCACCGCCTCTGTAAGATTAACGACTTGAGTTAAATCTTCTCCCCAATACTCTACATTGCTCAAGGCCTTTTTGGCTATTTCCAAATAATTATTGGATTCCCAGATTTTGGCAAAAGCATTCACTATGTCATCACTGTCATTTACAGGTAGATTCTCTCCTTTCCAGCTGCCTTTATAAAAACGAATAAGGGCTGCAAAGGAAAAGGTGAGATTGGTGGGTATTTTTTTATGGGTGTCTGCATACTGCAATAAACTGGGTAAGACCCTCACCTTAAATTTGGAAACAGAATTTAGGGCGATACTGGATAGGTTGTGAATAATAAACGGATTCCTAAAACGGTCCAAAACCTCTTCTGCAAAGCTGTCCAGCTCTTCCTTGGCCATTGGGAGCGTATGGTTAATTTCATTAAAAATGGCGTTATTAACAAATGTACCCGTAAAATCGTTGTCTACCGTTTGCTTTACTGTAGTATTTCCATATAAGAGGGAGAAGGGCACCATAGCGGTATGCGCACCGTTTAAGATACGAACCTTTCTTGTTCTATAGGGCTGCATGTCCGCAACAATCTTTACATCCAGATCGGTTTTATGAAAGGGCAACTTTTCTTTAAGTTTTTCATCACCTTCAATCACCCAAAGAAAAAATGTTTCTGCTGCTACAATTAGATTGTCCTTGTAGTCCAATTGGGAATTGTAAGTCTCAATTTCATCCTTTGGATATCCTGGTACTATTCGGTCTACTAAAGTATTGTGGAATGTGGAATGCGTATTAAGCCAAGTTTTAAAGTCTTCTCCCAGTTTCCAGTCATCGGCATATTTCAATATTATTTCCTTGAGATTGTCCGAATTATGATTGATCAACTCACAAGGAATTATAGTTAAACCTTTATTGGCATCCCCTTTAAAATGTTTAAAGCGCTCGTGTAACAGCAGGGTGAGTTTGGCGGGGAATGAACTCGGTGGCTGCATATCCATTGTATCCGTATTTACATACGCTATACCCGCTTCCGTAGTATTGGAAATAATAAACTGAAGCTCCTCTTCTTTGGCTAGGCTCAGGTAGTCTTGAAAATTGCTGTAAGGGTCCACTCCTTTTACAATATTGGTGATAAGCTCTTTATGTTGAATCTCCTTGCCCTTCTGAATTCCTTTTAAAAATAGAGTATAAAGTCCATCTTGATCGTTCAGCATTTTTACCATTCCCCGGTCTATGGGTTGCACCACCGCTATGCCCGCATCAAAATTGGCTTCTTGATTTAATTTTTGGAAGGCGTAATCTACAAAGGCCCTTAAAAAGTTTCCTTCACCAAATTGTATGATTTTAATTGGCGGGGTCGATTCTAAATTGGTGTTTTTTCTGTTCAATGTTTTCATGGTCTTTCTTTTGATAATTTTTGTGGCCTTCTGTTTTTTTGTTGGTTTTCCGTGTATGTGATTCCCAAAGCCATAATGCTCAGTACAATCAACACTTTGTAATCGATTGCACAAAAGTAGTATAAATTATGATAATTCCAATTTTTTGAAATTGGATCTGAGTTGTTTATTTTTCAAGATGCATAAGCCTACAAGTAGGTTAGCGCATAATTTTATTGCCTATCCACTATTTAACCTATATACGGCACCAGCTTGTTGTAGCCTGCTAGTCAAGGTTACTGACCCTGATTTTAGCTGTTTAAGTAAAAACAGGGGTTGAAATTTCTGATTTTCATAGATCAATGACCTTCTTTTCCCTATTGCTTTTTAGTGCGGCTTCTATGACTCTAATGACATCCATGCCTTCCGTTCCTGTGACCGGGACTAACCCATTATGTCGCAAGGCTTGGTAAATACCTTCATAGTATTCCATATAATCCCCATTTAGGGTAGGGACCTGTTCCCTTATGATCTTACCATCTTTTTCGGTATGCAATAGTCCTTTCTCTTTATCCGGTTCTGCGCCCCAATCCTTGGATCCCGGTATATTTCCGGCCTGAAGTTCAGCTTCCTGAATATCGGCTTTGGATTTAATGAAGGTGCCCTTGGTTCCGTTCATAATATTTCCTGGCAAAGCCTCTCGGACATAATAGCTGGATTTTAAAATGACCCTATGGGTGCTATAGAATAATTTTATATCAAAGTAGTCCCCTACTTTGGAATTGGGGCGATAGGTATCCAGATCGGCAAAGACTGCATTTGGCATACCGAACAGCACCAATGCCTGATCTATCAAATGTGAACCCAAGTCATATATACTTCCAACGGCGGCTGTGGGTATTTCCTTATGAAGCTTGTAACTCAGCCCTGGGTCATAACGATCATAATGAATCTCTGCTTCAACAATGTTTCCAAGCCATCCCTCATCCAAAATCTTTTTGACCGTTTTAAAATCACTGTCATATCTTCTGTTATGGTAAACGGAAAGTGCTACATTTTTTTCCTTCGCTAACTGGATCAGTTCTTCCGCCTGTTCAACAGTTGCAGTGAACGGCTTTTCTACAACTACATTTTTTCCGGAATTGATGGCCTGTTTGGCAAAATCATAATGTGTAACACTTGGGGTATTTACAACTACCAGTTCAATATTTTGGTCTGCCAACATTTCTTCCAAAGTGCGGAAGGTTTTTATGTTTGGATATTTTGCCTGGGCGTTGTTTTTGGTCCTTTCCCAAACTCCGTATAAATTGAAGGCCGGATGTACCTCAATGAAGGGAGCGTGAAAAACGTATCCGCTCATTCCGAAAGAGCATAAAGCTGTGTTTATAGGTTTCATTGGTTTAAAGGTTTTAATTATAATATATAAGTTTTCAATATTAATGCTCTATTCCCTAGCAATTTCAAAATGCTCCTGGTCATCTCAATTTAATCGATAAATAAGTTGGGCAATGCCAATGAGAACCATGGAAATAAGGTAACCAAAATCAACACCAAAAAACTGACCAACAAAAATGGTAGTCCGGCCTTGCTTACCGCTCCAATGGAAATCTTCCCAATACTGGAAGCCACAAAAAGGCAAACCCCTACGGGTGGAGTAGTTAATCCTATAATTAAGTTCAGCACGGCTATCACGGCAAAATGTATGGGGTCCACGTCCACGGCCATAGCCACTTTTAATAAAATTGGGAAAAGTATCAGTAATGCGGCAATGGTTTCCATAAAGGTACCTACTACGATCAAAAGCAAATTGATCAGTAGTAAAACCACATATTTGTTGTCCGAAAACCCCAGAATTTCAGCGGATATCTCCTGAGGAATTTGCTCTGTAATCAAGATATATCCAAATAGATTGGCAAAACCTACCAAGACCATCAAGGAGGCCGAAGTCTTCATGCTGTCCAGGATAATGACCTGTGTGTTTTTCAAATTCAATTTTTTGTAAACGAACTTTCCAATAATCATAGCATAGACTACAGCGATAATAGAGGCCTCTGTTGGAGTGAATATTCCGCCCACAATTCCATAAAGGATAATAAAGGTCATCAATAGCGACCAAAAGGTATCTACAAAACTGCGTGCCACATCCCTTAAGCTGCTGCGCTTGTGCTTTGGGTATTTTTTTCGCTTGGATATAAAATAGGCGGTGAACATAAGTCCAACGCCCAATAACAAACCAGGGAGTGCGCCTGCCAAAAACAATTTCCCTACAGACAGGCCGCTCAAGGTTGCGGCTATGATCATGGGCACACTGGGTGGAATTATGGGGCCTATGGTGGAGGAAGCTGCTGTAACGGCACATGAAAAGTCCGTATCGTAACCTTCCTTTTTCATGGCAGGGATCATAATGGAACCCATACTTGCCGTATCTGAAATGGCCGTACCCGAAATTCCTGCAAAAAGCATGGAAGCACCAATATTGACCAGGGAAAGTCCACCGCGAATATGACCTAAAAGATGGTTGCAGAACTTAATTATCTTTTCAGTGAGCCCACCTTGGTTCATCAGATTTCCGGCAAGTATAAACCCAGGAACACTGAGCAATACAAAGACATCTATGCCCGAGTACATTTTCATGGGTACAATGATCAAAGGAACCCCTTTGATAACCAAATAGCTTAAACAGGCAAGTCCTAAGGCGAAGGCAATAGGAAAGCGAAGTATCAGACCAAGAATAAAAACGATAACCAATATCCAAATCATGGTCTAGAATTTTTCATAATTTTCATAATTTTTATTAGGAGGTAATAAGTAATTGATGCAGACATTATAAAGATGCTAAAGAAGGCGATGCCCATATTGAAGCCCATACTGGGAGATTTTTCCGGTATTCCCAAAATCACGAATTTAATGGCGTATATGGCCATGACTACGAAAAGAACCAGGGTAATTGCCGGTACTGCCAGATTCAATATTTTTTTGATCCTTTCTGGGAATTGATGGTAAAACATGTCCAAATGCACATAAAATTCATTCTTCATAGCCAGACCTGCGGCGAAAGACATGGCATAAATAAAGAAGAGACGTGAGGCCTCCTCTGTCCAAGGAGGAGTATTGATAGGAGTAAAACGACAAATTATTTGAAGCAGAACAGTGAACAGCAGTCCATATGTACTTAATAAAGTTCCTATTTTAAGTAGGCGCCCAATAGTTTTATTTGGCATTGTCTTTTTCTTTTTTGAGTTCTCGATAAATTTTTTGCATTTCGGGCGATAGGCTTTCATAAATAGCCTTTTCGCTTTTTTTTGCAAAGGCTTCTTTGTCCACCTCTATAAATTGCATCCCATCGGCCTTTAATTTTTCCTGGACATTCTTTTCGTTTTCAAGATAGAGCTGGTGTTCATAGGCTTGCATTTCTTTACCTGCCTGTAAGAATATTTCCTGAAGGTCCGGGGGTAGCTTTTGAAATTGTCTTTCACCCACTACGGGGTACACCCAACTAATAACATGACCCGTAAGGTTGAGGTATTTCTGAACTTCCGAAAAACCGGCATTATCGATCATGGCGAAAGGATTTTCCTGGGCCTCTATGGTGCCTTGTTGCAGTGAGGTAAAAACTTCTGAAAAGGCCATTGGGGTAGGTTTGGCACCCAAGGCGCCCCAGGTAGTTACAAATGCGGGAACGTTGGGTACCCTGACAATTAAGCCTTTAAGATCATCTGGATGGCGTATAGGCCTATTTGAAGTTAAATGTCGTGGCCCCCTTTCAAAATGGCCAAGGGCACGCAATCCGGCCTTATTAATCATTTCTTCCTCCATTAATCTGCCTACCGGACCATTTATGTAGCGGTTCATATCGGTAGAGTCCTGCATTAAAAAGGGCAACTCGCAAAAAGTAGCCACTTCGAACCAATTGGTCAAAGTGGATCCGGTGGTGGTCAAATCGATAACTTCGGCCTGGATCAGGCGAATGGCCTCGATCTCTTTGGCCAATTGCTCCGAGGGGTACAGCTCTACCTTGATGCGTCCTTCGGAACGCTCCTCCACAATTTCCGCAAAATAAGCAAAGGCCTTGTACCAGGCATGATCTTCATTGACCAATAGAGCGGTCCGCATCAAAAACTCGGGTTCTTTTTTTTGGGTTTCACATTGGGTGAATAGGAATATGGAGCATATGGGGATTATTAATGTAGCAAGGAAACGGACCATCCGAAGTGGATTTATCATGTTGTTGGGCTAAAAGTCATATTTTTCATAAATATAACTATTTAGTTTAAACATTAATAGAAAGAATAATGGTGAGGTAGGGGAGGCCGATAATGGTATACATATTATTTTATAGGACAAAGAATTTGCTTCCAATTTTGTAAAAGCACAATAAGATATTGGAGATTTTAGTGTGAAAAACCCTATTGTATCCTCATGGTTTCCAAGTTGCAATTGCAAAGATATGAAGGGCCATTTAGTTGGTAATTGCTGTGCCAATAATCTACAATGATAAAATTCTTATATTCGGGGTATAGCTATGCTCAATACCTTGTCTTAGTTTATACATAGAACAACTATCATAATCCTAAATCCATAAAATGAATTTAAAAATCATTTTTCAGCTTTCATTGGCAGTGACATTTCTTTTTTCATGTAAAGGTGATAAAATGGACAAAACTAAGGGGAACCACACTTCCGATAAGCCCAATATTGTTTGGATTTATTTGGAGGACACGGCACCTTTATTGGGCTCTTATGGTGCGGCATTGGTTGATACTCCCAATATAGACAGTCTTGCCACAAGGGGAGTGCTCTATAAAAATGTATTTATGCCCGCCCCTGTATGTTCGGCAAGTAGGTCCAGTATCATCACGGGTATGATGTCTACTAGTTTCGGGGCACAAAACCATCATAGTTCCAGGACTACTGAGTCGGCCATATATTTGCCCGAACAGGCGCAAACGATTCCCGAACTATTTAAAGGGGCCGGATATTTCACCTTCAATAATGGCAAGGACGATTATAATTTTGTGTACGATAGGAAAGACCTGTATGATCAGGAGTATGTATACCATCCCTTGTATGGGAAAAGTGGTGAACGGTTAGATCTGGCTAGCTTGAAAGGGAAAGAACCCTTTTTTGGGCAGATTCAGATGTACGGGGGAAAGGAAATTTTCAATTCCAAATTCAAGGAGAACGTGGCTTCCCCGGTGGACCGTTCCCAGATAAAACTGCCACCTTATTTGCCTCATCACCCGGCTATAGTGGAAGAGTACGCCAACCATCTGGATGCCATTCAGATTACCGATGAAAAAGTAGGTGAGATTATGGGTAAACTCAGGGAAAACGATCTGTTAAAGAACACTATAGTTTTCTTTTTTTCCGATCATGGAATGCGTTTGACCAGGAATAAGCAATTCCTTTATGATGGGGGACTACAGGTGCCCTTGATCATTGCCGATTTTAGGGAAGGGAAATCAAAAATACAAAATGGATCGGTGAATTCCGACCTGATTGCCGGATTGGATTTGGGAACAACTGCCCTTGCTTTGGCCAAAATTCCTATTCCGGAAAATATGGAAGGCAGGGATATTTTTAATGCGTCCATAGACCCTCGGGAGTTTGTGATTTCTACCAGAGATCGTTGCGATTTTACTATAGACCGGATACGGTCCGTGCGGTCCAAGGAGTTTAAGTATATCCGAAACTTTATGACGGACAGGCCTTATACACAACCTACATATATGGATTTTGATATGGTAGAGTTTGTAGGGGTAATGAAACAATTGCATGCGGAAGGAAAGTTGAATGAGGCACAAGATCGCTTCATGGCCGCTGTGCGGCCCTCGGAAGAATTGTATGATATAAATGCCGATCCTTTTGAATTGAACAATTTGGCGCAAAATCCTCAATATTCCAAAGTATTGGAGAAATACCGTTCTGTGTTGAATCAATGGGTTTTGGAAACCGATGACAAAGGACAGTATGGAGAGGATGAGGCCGGTTTGAAATTCATGTTGGGCATATGGGGAAAGGACTGTGTTAATCCAGAGTACGATATTCTCAGGAAGAAATATCCAAATTTTGAGGGATCGTTGGTTTATTTAAAGAGTGAAGCCTCTAAAAAAGTGGAACCAGATTTTGTGGGCACACCGCTTTTTGACATAGAGGGGGATCAACTTGTGCAATTTTCTTTGAGGCCTAATGATGCGGAATAAAATACCGTGGTATTTGTGACTAATATTATTTATACTATTGGGCTACCTAATTCTAAGGGGCATTACTTACAAATGTGGATATTCCTGACCTAAATCATTTCAAAAATTTCTAAGAACAATTACCTTGTTTTGAAAGTAAATAATCTGAAAAAACATCGTAAAATGACAGTTCTAACCAAAAAAGAGATACAGGATTTGGAAAGCATTCGCAATGTGCATTGCATATCTATTTATATGCCTACCCATCAAAAGGGCGAAGAGGTTTTACAACAAGAGGATGCAAAAATGCTTAAAAATCATTTAAAGGAAGTTAAAAATAAATTGGAGCGGGAACCTTTGGGTAATAGAGAAATTGCAGAATTAATTGCCCCTATTCAAGAACTGATCCACGACGGGGAGTTTTGGAGACACCAATCCAATGGATTGGCACTTTTTCTAACCAATGGTATCGTTAAAATGTATTCGCTTCCTATTCCCTTTGAATCTTTCAACCATGTGGCGAACAGTTTATATCTTACCCCATTGCTGCCTTTTTTTACAGGGGACGAATCCTTTTTTTTACTTTGGTTACAATTGGAAAAGGTAAAATTGTATAAAAACACCCGATACAGTAGTGCCGAAGTGTACATAGAGAATATAATCCCGAGTCGAATTGAAGAGAGGGTGGGGTATGATTTTGAACAGAAGAGCTTGCAGTTCAGAAGTCAGCAGGAAGGGCACGGTGCGGCTACTTTTCATGGTCATGAAGAGGCAGACCGCGATCGTAAGAATGAGATTGGGAGGTATTTTTCGGCTTTGGACAGGGGCCTAATGACCCTAATTCAAAATGAAAACAAACCTTTGATTATAGCTTGTCAGGATTATTTGTTCCCCATTTATCAGAAGGTAAATACCTTCAAATATCTCTTGGCAGATCATATTTCATTGGATCCAACGGAAATGGATGTGTCCAAGTTACGGGAATTGGCGTGGGATAAGTTGAGTCCTGTTTTCGACAAGGAACGTTTGGAAAAAATAGATAATTTTAAAAAGTTTGACGGGACCGCAAGAACATCCAGCAATATAGAGCAAATTTTGCCTGCTGCCATTCAAGGAAAAATAGATACTTTATTTGTTCAGAAAAATGAAGATATATGGGGGATTTATGAGCCTGAAAAATATTCGGTTAGAGTGGATAAAGAATTGCTTCCTTCCAATGTGTCCCTTTTAAATAAGGTGGCTATGAAGACGTTTTTGAATGGAGGAAAGGTCTATTTAATGGAAAAAGAAGATATGCCGAATGCGTTTTCCAAAATTAATGCCCTTTACAGGTATTAATTTTTCTTTATTTATCCTTTGAAAGTATGGCATAGTCTAAAGTAGTATCCAATTTTTTTGGACAATTATTGTAGCGTTGATTGTTTTATCTATCCGCGCAATGGATTTTAAAGAATAAAATATCTGTGTACATATTAGGTTGCAGCTTGTCTTTCCAAAGACATTTATAAAGGCTTTGCACATTATTATGGATAACGGACATTGATCCAAACACCTATGGTATCGTATGATTGAAAGGTTTTTTTAGATTTGGGCAAGCATGCCTTACTGCAACCTAAATAAGTTTTCTGCTTAACAAACAATTTTTGATCGAGACTAGGAGATCTGATAGGTCAGATGGTTTTACAATAAAGTCATAGGCCCCCATGTCAATACCTTTTTTGATATCCTTTTTTTCACTTCTAGCGCTAAAAAAAATCAAAGGTATATTTTTCAGATCGGCATGGGTTCCCAAACTTTTCAATAGTTCAAAGCCATCCATTTCCGGCATCCAGATATCGCAGACAATAAGATCCGGCAAGAACTTCAAAACTTTGGCATAGCCTTCCTTTCCATTGGTAGCCGTTATAACCGAATAACCTTCCATTTCCAATAGTTCTGCAGTATTTTCAAGTATGGTACGATTGTCTTCAACAACTAGAATGGTAGCCATGGTTCATTATTAGTTTTTTAGGGCGTTAATGAGATAGTATTAAATTAATGATTTTTTGACTAAAATGCCAATAATCTTAGCTGTTATGTTAAATGGGACCAAATGAAAATTAGATTTGTAAAGGCAATTTATGGAGGATTTAGGATATTGGAATTACAATTGTAAAAGCGCTGCCCTTTCCTAGAATACTCTTAAATTTAATATTTCCACCGAATAGTTCCAGATATCGTTGAACGATACTAAGTCCCAAACCCGTACCTTGGATGTGTTCTACATTACTAGCTCTAAAAAAACTTGTGAAGAGATTTTTTTGATCTTCCTCCGGGATGCCCAAACCTTGGTCTTCAATGGTTATTGTAAGATGATCTGTCCTGAGTGCGCTCTTAATGTTTATCTGGTCATTAGAGTATTTCAAGGCATTGGACAGCAAGTTTAGGATGATATTCCTTAGAATTTTTGGGTCCAAATTAAGCTTTTTTGACCCCGTATGCCTGTAATTGATACGCTGTCCTTTTTTGAGAAGGCCTTTCATATCGGTGATAATGTTTTGTATAAAGGGCTCCAGATCAAAGACTTCCTTGTGGATCTGTATAATTCCCTTGTCCAACTGATGCAAGGATAAAAAGTCATCCAAAATATTCACAAAATGGTCCACGGATGATTTGATTCGGGCAATATGTTTGTTGGATTTATCATACTGCCCCAAGCTATTATATCTTTCAATTAAAATAATGGACGACATTACAATGGTAATGGGAGTGCGCAATTCGTGGGAGGCAATGGTAATAAAATTACTTTTTAAATCATTGATCCTTTTTTCCGCTTCCAAGGCTTTGATCAACTCTTTGGTACGTTCTTCTATTTTTAACTCTAGATTGTCGGTATATATCTGCTTTTCCTCGTCCAGTTTTGTTCGCACGGTAATGTCCTCACCTGCACTAAGTACCCCTATCTGGTCGCCATTCTTGCCCAAAAAGGTGGTATTGTGCCAAGACATCATACGTTCTTCCCCGTTTTTACACCTCACTTTGCACTCCAATTCAGGGGACAATAATTTTATTTTACGTTCAAAATCTATTAGGTTTGGATCATATTCCTTTCCGTTTTCTTTACATATTAGAAAATCGAACCAGTTTTGGCCCAATAGTTCCACTCTATCGTAACCTAATAGGTTGCATCCCTTTTGATTGATCATTTGAATTTTGTGATCCTTGTCCAATAGTATAAAAACTACCGGGGCTAGATCTAAATACTGTTGAATTTTTTCCTTTTCACTTTGAAGGGCTTTGTGCTGTCGCTGAATTATTCTGGCTTGTCTAACCTCCGTTATATCCTGCATGGACAGGCGGCATTGCAATAGCCCCTTTATGTTTTTTGTAATGGAGCCCTGTACAAGAGCATGAAAAGAGCCACTGTTGTTTCGGTTAATTTCTAGTTCGAAGGGTTTTAATATCCCATTTTGGAAAGCTTCCTTCAATTTAATATAGAGTACGCGAGCCTCGTTTGCCCCCATAAAGGCAGATAGCGCTCTTTTTATAATTTTCGTTCTATCAATACCTATCAGGGAACAGGCGGTTAGGTTTATGTTTTCTATTTCTCCCTTTTCATTTAATATGATATAACCTATTGGTGCAAAATCGAAAAGGTCCGTATATTGATCGCGAATGTCCTCCAAGCGATGCTGGGCTTCACGCAATTCCTGGTTCTGCATTTCCAGTTCTACTTGATGCACTTCAAGTTCGTGCATTAGTTCTTTGGCCTCCTCTATGGTTAGTTCCGGTCCACCTGATGGTGTTGTACTTATCTTGGCCTCTGCTTTGGAACGCAAGTTGCTGGAATGGGAACCTTTATCGACCATTTTTATAATCTTTTAGGGTTTTTAATTCTTTTTCAGCAGCGACAAGATCTGTAATATCTATGGAAGAACAAGCTACTCCGGTTATTTTTTGATCCTCGCCAATGGGGCGGACCATTAGGTCATAATACCGGGCTTCCCCACTAATTTTTAACTCCAGTGTGGCCCTTTGGGGTTTGCCCGTATCTAGTACTTTTCGTTTAATATTATCCAATTTTTTGGCATCCTCCTTGGAAAATAAATCGCCATCTTTTTTCCCTATTATATTTCTAAACTGGAAATCTGAATGTATGTTGGCCATACTGGTATAGATCAACTGATCGTTTTGGGTATACACCACAGTTTTTGTCATTTCCAGGATATGCTCGTACTCTTTTTTAATGTCGAGCAATTGTTCTCCCAACTTCTTTTCTTGGGTGATGTCTACAAAAGTTATAACAACGCCCGCAATAACATTTTCGGAGGTGCGATAGGGCATGATTTGCATCTGGTACCAAAGTCCATCACTACTTTTTACAGTTTTTTTATAGGGGGTTAATTTGTTAAGCACAGTTTGGGCATCCTCGGTAATACCGTTGTAGATGAGATTGGAGGACAGGTGGTCTATAGGCCTGCCTACGTCCGAATTAATAAGATTTATTATTTTGGACATAGCAGGTGTAAACCGTTTTATCTTTAGATCGGAATCCAGAAAAATAGTTCCAATTTCGGTACTGGCAAGTAAATTGTTCATGTCGTCATAGGCCCTGGCCAACTCGTCTATTTTACCTTGGAGTTCCGTATTTACGGTTACTATTTCTTCGTTTACACTTTGTAATTCTTCTTTGGAGGTTTCCATTTCCTCATTGGTACTCTGTAACTCCTCATTGCTGGATTGGAGTTCTTCGTTGGAGGATTTCAGTTCCTCATTGGATACTTCCAATTGTTCTATGGTAGACCGCAAATACTCTTTCGTAGCGGCCAATTCTTGCTCCAATGCCTGAATTTCTGTAATATCTTCAGGTTTTTTTTCAACTTTAACTTTTGGTTTCTCCGTTGGGGTCTCTACATCTTCAAAGGTTACCATCCAATATTCCATGTTGGAATCCAATTGGGTCAGGGGTCGGATTGTTATGTCAATGGTCTGCAGAGTGCCATTGGTCTTTACAAGGACATTTTTTCTGATTTCCATTTTTTTGATTTTGCGACTGTTGGAAATTAGGGCGCTAAGATCGCTTTTAAGACCTTCGCGTGCCATGTCTATAATGTTCAGCCTAGCCTCTCCAGGAGAGGGCTGTAAGTATTTACCCGTATTCCCTGAAAAATATAGCGCATCTCCCTTATAATTTATAATAGCGCAGGCGGGGGCATAGTTGGCCAGCAATACTTTTGAGGTTATATTGGCCAAACTGGACTGCCATTCCCGTTTTTGGGCAGGGATGTTTACGGTTTTTATGGGAATGGGTTCTTGGAAAAGATGTCCAATATCTGGCATATCCGCTCGTTGGGCATCCTTGAATTTGAAAATTTTATGTTTTCTGTCCAACACCTCAAAGAATCTGGCATAATCGCCTAGGGATTCCGAATTTCCCAAAAGTAAGATGCCTTCGGGATTCAAGGCATAATGGAATATGGCAAAAACCTTTTTTTGTGCTTCCACATTTAGATAAATAAGCAAATTTCTGCAGCTTATCATATCCAGTTTTGAAAAGGGGGGGTCTTTTATAATATTGTGTTCCGCAAATACGATTTGGTCCCGGATCCCTTTCTTTATTCTATAGGTATGTTTGTCCCCTTGAAAATAGTGGGACAATCTTTCAGGTTCAATATCGACTGCGATGGTTTCAGGATAAACTCCCTGCCTGGCGGTATAAATAGCATTTTCGTCCAAGTCCGATGCAAAAATTTGAACCTTTAAAGCCTTGGACTGATTTTTTATAACTTCATCAAATAGTATGGCCAGGGAATAAGCTTCTTCCCCGGTAGAGCATCCTGGGACCCACAAACGAATGGTGTCACCATCATTTTTGTTGGCTATAATTTTTTTAACTACTTTTTCTTTTAGGCTGTCAAATATTTCCTTGTCCCTAAAAAAGCTGGTAACGCCTATAAGCAGTTCCTTGAACAGTTTTTGTATTTCCTCTTGGTTTTTTTGGAGATACTTAATGTAGTCTTCCAGTTTTTCGATCTGATTGAGCGCCATACGTTTTTCAATGCGGCGTACAACAGTACTACTTTTATAATCGGCGAAGTTACAACCGGTTTCATTGCGCAAAAGGATAAATACCTTTTCCAAAAGTTGGTTGGGCGTTTGCACCTGAATTGGAATTCCCTCTGGTTCAAATTTCCGATTCTTGGCATATTTTAAGAGCACCTCCGGCATTTTCTTAACCGGTAATATAAAATCTTCTACCCCTGCTTCTATGGCACTTCTTGGCATACCGTCATATTTGGCGGTTTCGGGGTCCTGCACTATAGATAATCCGCCTTTGCCCTTTATATCCTTTAAGCTAAGTGTTCCCTCTCTTCCGGTACCAGATAAGATAATTCCTATAGCCCTATCGGTCTGGTCTTCGGCCAAAGATCTCAGGAAAAAATCTATCGGTTTACGAAAGCCCCTTGGAGCCATTGGCTCCATAAGATGCAATACCCCCTGAAAAATGGCCATGTCCTTGTTGGGAGGTATTATATAAACGTGGTTAGGGAGCACCCTTGTGTTGTCCCTAACCTGGGTTACTTCCATTTTGGTATGGTTTTTCAAAAGCTGAACCATAAGACTTTTATGTGTGGGGTCTAAATGCTGTACCAATACGAAAGCCATTCCCGATGTTGAAGGCATGGCTTCAAAGAATTCTTTGAAAGCTTCCAATCCTCCTGCAGAGGCACCCATACCCACTATTAGGAAATCATTTTCCTTGTCCTGTACTGGCCCTCTCTTTTTTATGGATGCTTTTTTTTTATGGGCCGGGGTAGTATTGGTCGCTTTTTGTCTTGTCATGGTATACTAATAATGGCTTGTACGAAGCACTATCAAAGTTAGCCAAATATACTAAAGCGGGTGGATTACTTCAATGATTAAAGTCAGTATACAAATTATTCCGCCCAAGATGTGACGTTCTTGTTAAAAATATAATGAAATCTATTTTTTGGAAAAGACGTATAATCCGTTACCAAGAAAATTTATGATCCATGGAATGGTCTTGAGTAATTACTTAAGAAGTATTTCTTAGAATATATATATAAATAAAAAGGACCGGCATATCTGGGATATGCCAGTCCTTCAGGTATTTTGATTTATGTCCTTCTGGTCAACAAAAACCAATTTGGAACGTACTAGCTACGTTTTTTTTTTGGATGTTATTATAACCAACGGAAAAAATCGCGATACCTTTATATGACCTCTAAGGCATTACTGCTTAGAGGTTTGTAGGTCTTGTGGTTTAAGAAAAAAACAGGAGGCCGAAACCTCCTGTTTCCCATAAAGCAATGGACTACGTTTTTACCCATAACTGGACGTTTAGGTCATTCTATTGCTAAAATACCCTAGTTGTTCAATTACGGAGTTTACCTTGGCCACTCCTTTACTAGGATCGTTAACACCTTGCGATGATAGCGATCAATGACTTAATACTTTAAAGAAACCGGAACACCTAGATGTTCCGGTTTCCAAGAAACTTTCAATTCTGCCCAATGACCTCTTACACTGATCCCTAATAGGAACTATCACTAGATCCGTTCGCAATTCAAATGGTTTAAAGGGTGCCCTTGACCGTTTCTGTTTCTTAGGAATCTTAAGCTTTTTGATTCAAAACTCCTCTGTATTTTTTCAAAGAACTATTTAACTTTTAATAACACTGCTAAAATATAATACCTTACCCATATGCAAAATGATCTAGATCAGTTCAGGCAACTTTTTTTCATTCTTTATGCATTAGGGGCTTTGAACCCTAGTAATATCCGAGGTGTAGAGGAACTTTGGCCATTATTTTATTGTAGGTTATTTTCAATATCTATTATTGGGATTGAACCCTGGGGAATTTTTGGCCATTGTTCTGATTTTTAAGCATTAAATTCTTCCAATATTTTGATTGCTTCTTCATCGGACACCTGATCAAAATCCATATAAAACTGTCCCACGGCCTGAAAATTAAAGGGGGTTTCCAAGCATACAACTTCGTCTATATAGGGAGCGGCCCTTAATTTTGGTACAGTGGATTTGGGTGCCACTGGAATGGCGATCACTATTTTTTCCGGCTTTTGGTCATAGACCAGCTGTGCGGTGACCCGTATAGTGTTTCCTGTGGCTATACCGTCGTCGATTATGATAACTATTTTATCCTTTAAGGCTATGGGAGATCTGTTCTTGAAATATTGGTTTTGTCTTTTTTTTAGCTTTTCGCGAAGACGTTTCTTTTCTTTCTCAATATAACCGATCGAAATTTCAACGTTATCGTCGAGAATAATATTATTGAGACTAACAGCCCCGATGGCAAATTCCTTGTTGAACGGATGACCTATTTTTTTTGAAAGGGCAACATCCAACTTGGCGTTCAAAGATTTGGCGACAATGGCACCCAGAGGTAATCCACCCCTAGGAATCGCCAGAATTACCACCTTGCCATTATCCTTGTAAGCATTCAGCTTATCCGCTAGCCGCAGCCCTGCGTCGATTCTGTCTTTAAACATTTTTATCTATTTTGGTTATCAACCATTTCTTAAACCAAGTTGCGGAGAGTTCTGCTACCTCTTCCAGCTTTCCTTGTTCCTCAAAAAGATGAGTCGCTCCAGGAACTATTTCGAGTTTTCGTTCACATTCAATTTTGGCATAGGCCTGGATATTGAGGTCAATTACTGTAGTGTCCTTTCCGCCCACAATAAATAGTGTGGGGGCCGTAACCTCTGGTATTTCTGAGAGGGCAAGATCGGGTCTTCCACCCCTGGAGACAACGGCCTTTATTGTATTTTTAAAAAAAGCTGCCGCTTTTAAGGCAGATGCCGCTCCCGTACTGGATCCGAAATAGCCCAAAGAAAGCCCTTTGGTTTCTTTTAGTTGTAGTACCCATTTTGTTGTGGCTATCAAACGTTGGGTCAATAGTTCTATATTGAACCTGGTTTCATAGTTATCATCTTCTCTTTCCGTCAACAAGTCGAACAATAAGGTAGCCAATCCCTTTTGATGAAGTATGTTGGCCACATAATTGTTTCTGGGGCTAAGCCTACTGCTACCACTCCCATGGGAGAACATAACCAATCCTTGGGCATTCTCCGTGAGATGTAAACTGCCCTTTAAAATTACGTTTTTCAGGGGAATGTTTATTGTATTATTTTTTTCTTTTTCTAGCATAATACTGTTTTTTTACGTTCATAGGCCTTTTGGTATATCTCAAGAATTATTACTTACCTAAAACATACGTTCGCAACAGTTTAACGGCACAGGGGGAGCCTTTTACGATTGGGAAAATAATTATTGGGTTATACCGTCATTTAATAAGATAGGGTGAATAGAAGGGAGGAACAATGATTTAGGTCATGTGGAAGGTAGATGGATTTCCATGGTTCAACCGAGCAAGGCTATTAGAAAAAATAGATCCTATGAAAGACTTAGTTGGGACCCTTGCATTTATCGATTAGGTCAACAATAAAAAAAACCCTTAGGATTAAGGGTTTTTAAATTAAGTATTAAATAATGTTTTGCTGGACTGCACCAATGAAGGTGCCCAGCGGAAGCATTTGGTGTACCTACTAAAGTCTCACCAACTCTTCAGAAGCTATGGCTTCTTTAAGTTTCGCTTTTATATAGCTATGGCTATTAAAAAAACGCTTACCGTTTTGACGCTTTAGGTGGACTATCTTGCTACCATCTGGCATCTCTTTTACTTTGGAAATGATCACTTTGCTTTCGAAAAGTGTTTTGTAGTTAGGGATCCCCCCTTTTTTAATGATAAAATTCATCCTCGGTACTTCTATATGTTCATATAGATTTGACGAGGGACTTCCGATCATTAATACCGAACCAACTTCCAAATCGTCAATTTCGGTTGTCGGCGAGGCTTGCAGTAATGTTACTCCACAAATAAAATAAAGTACTGTTAATACTGTTTTCATAGTTTTTAAGGTGTTTTTTAATTATTTAATCATTTTTACCGCTTAAAAATAACAAAAACCGGATATTTGATGTCTTAAGATTTTCTTAAATCGGCCAGGGAATAGGTCCAATTTGGGAGGAGGAGAATTTGCGATGACTCTTAGAGGAAATACGTTTATATTGATAGGAGATTTATAAATTAAAAAAAAATCCCCTTAGAAAAACTTTTAAGGGGATTTATATTCAACCAGACTTATTAAAACAAATCCATAGCGCCCTTTCGGGTGCAATTAGCCGACTTTTAACGTTGAATTAGTTTAAGGGCAGTTCTTTGAAGATCAATAAGTTATTTTATAAACCGTTCCTTTAAGGTCTTCACTAACATATAGTTCCCCGTTGGGACCCTGTGCCAGTCCACATGGCCTATGCTGAATTGGGCCACTGGGATTTGCAAGGTCAATGCCGGAAAAGTTATCGGCAAATATTTCCCAATTTCCATTAGGCTTGCCATCCTTGAAAGGTACGAAGGCCACCAAATATCCCTTTTTTAGTTCAGGAGATTGTCCATGGAAAGCAATAAAGGCACCATTCCTATATTTTTCCGGGAACATTTCTCCGGTATAAAAAAGCAGGTCGTTGGGCGCCAAATGCGCTGGAAATGCCATTATAGGGTCTATGGCATTTTCCCCGGCCGTTTTTTTGCCATCTCCGCCATATTCCGGAGCAAGCATTTTCTTGTTCTCAAATTGATCGTAATAGATATAAGGCCAACCCGCATCGTCGCCAACATGAAGTTCATATAAAGTTTCGGCTGGAAGTTCAGCGCTGTGTTTGGCGGTATAGTGTTCAGGATAAAAATCATGGAAAGCCCCACGCCCATGAACGGCTGCAAACAAGGAGTTGGTTTTCTCGTTCCAGTCAATGGCCACGGCATTTTTAACTCCAGTGGCATAACGCTTCCCATCAGCAAAGGATTGGTTTAATTTATCGGCCTTGAATTGCCAGATTCCACCTGCAGAATCCAGGATGGTACAGGGCATAATACCGTTCCCAGTACCCTCTTCACGACAGGAATCGTTCCAGGAACCTATGGTAATATAAAGATTTTCATTCTCGTCCAATACAAATGGCTTTGCGTTATCACGTCCCATATCAGCTAACCCCTCCACTATATTCTCTGGATTATCAATATCGATTATTTCTTCTTTTTCATTTAATTTATAGCGATAGACACCAGAATTTGAAGAGGTGTATAAATAACCATTTTTGATTAATACTCCTGTACCTGGGAGATCGGAAAATTGCCGACTTTCATCAATTTTTCCGTCTTGGTCATTGTCCTTCAATAACACAATGGCTTTGTCGTCCTTTAGTTTGGATCTGTTTACATAGATATCTCCGTTTTTGGAGACGGTCATATGTCGTAGATTTCCCAAATCTTCCGCAACCACCTGCAATGAAAACCCCTCTGGGATAACAATGTCGGTTTCATTAACGGGTTTAGGTTTTTCTGGAGATTTCTGTTTGCATTGCGTTGTTAATGACCCCAATAAAACGATCATAGATAAGAAAGGTAAAACGGGGCGGGAAATAATGTTTTTCATGAATATGTTTTGGTAAAGTTTGATCAAGAGCTAAAGATAGTATATCAATCTTATTTATGAATAAAAAATTGTTAATTGGGGGAAGAAGGTTTTGGTTTTTTATTCATTTCCATGATAATTTTCTCCATTTCAACTTTTGAAGGGCGGGGCCGTTTTCTAAAGGGATTGGATTTTCCGGTTTGGCGGTCAAATTCATCCGGGGTCCTAAATAACGGTAAACTGTCTTTGGTCATTGTACGAATGTTTTTCATTTCTGCCCGCAAAGCGATTAATTCATTTTTAAATTTCGGGTCGCCGGCCAGATTTTTCAGTTCAAAGGGATCGTGAACTATATCGTAAAGTTCCTCCTCTGGACGGGGGGATATAAAGCAGCCCATCTGGGCCCCGGTTAATTGATTCTTTTCCTTTAGTTTTAGCATAGACTGGAAGGTGCCGCCTACAAAGGCATCGGCCGATGGGGTGTTTGGCAGATCGGGATAGAAGTTTCTAATGTATTTGTACTTTTTGGTACGTATTGCCCGGGTGTAATCCTCGTAATCGTGCCAGTGGTCCTCAGCATAGATCATTTCCCTGGACGTTTTTTCTGGTTGGCTCAATAGGGCTGAAAAATCTACCCCCTCATAGGTTGGCGATACTTCCAAACCGGCGAGCTTTAAAAAGGTTGGTGCAATATCAACGGCACTAACCAAGTTTTGACAGCTGGAGCCTGCCTGTACCACCTTGGGCCATTTTACGATCCACGGGGTTTTAATTCCCCCATCGTAGAGCGTTGTCTTATCCCTTGGAAATGGCCTGCCGTTGTCACTAATAAAAAGTATTAAGGTGTTATCCGTAACCCCTTGTTGGTCCAATTCCGCTATAACTTTGCCCACGTAGTTGTCCAAGCGGGTAATTTCGTTGTAGTAGTGTACAAAATCTTGCCTTACTTCATCGGTATCCGGAAAGTAGGGAGGAAGAATTACATCATTTTGTTCGTGGGGGTTGTCTATGATTCCTTCTGTATACGGGCGGTGGGGGTCTACTGCTGCCAACCATAGAAAGAAGGGTTGGTCTTGGGGTCTTTGTTGTAAGACCGGTACCCAATTTTCACAGCCACTGCCGTCTCCTTTTTGTTTGGTTTTTTCTCCAGTGGCTGATAGTTGAAACCCTGTGGTTCCCACATCCATTACAAGATCAAATCGATCTTTTGTGGCCTCGCCCAAATGCCATTTTCCTGCCTGTGCCGTCCAATAGCCCGAAGCCTTTAATTCTTCCACAAAGGTCTTTTTGCTAGTTGGCAAGGGCCAGTGCAGTTGTTCTGCGTCGGTGTTATGCGGGTAAAGTCCCGTTATAATACTGGTTCTACTGGGGCTGCAGGAACTGGCAGTTAGGAAGGCATTGTCAAATCGCATCCCATCCCTGGCCAGTTGGTCTATATTGGGAGTTTTTATATTTGGGTGTCCGTAGGCACCACTATCGTCCCAGGCCATATCATCGGCTATTATGAATACGATGTTTGGCGTCTCGACTTCGGGATTTTTTTTCTCCTTTTTGGAAGCGCAAGAAATGATGGACAAGGCTGTAACAGATAGTAAATAGAGTTTGATGTATTTATACATAACGGTTTTATTTGGAATATGGGTTTAGGTTAACACGGAGTAGATAATCATCGGCGGTGATAAATAGATAGCGACCATCATCGCTAAAGGCGCAGTTCCCGGTTTTTTTA
Organism: Arenibacter sp. F20364; assembly: GCF_023015905.1. Classification (GTDB taxonomy): domain Bacteria; phylum Bacteroidota; class Bacteroidia; order Flavobacteriales; family Flavobacteriaceae; genus Arenibacter. Next base: position 53,073 of record NZ_JALKBD010000014.1, read on the forward strand.
TCGGTTCTTATAGTTCCCAAGTGTTTGCCACTGGGGGAGATGATCAAAACCCCATCCGGGCCGGCCAAGAAAATGTTTCCATGCACATCTATTTTCATCCCGTCCGGGGATTGCTTACTGATACTATTGTTTCTGAGTTCGGTAGCGTCAAAAAACACCCGTTTATTGCTTACTTTTCCATCAGCTACCAGATCATAGGCCAAAATCTTGGGAAAATTAGTGTCCGAGTCGGCCACGTAAAGCGTCTTATTGTCCAAGGATACGGCTATGCCGTTTGGAGCTTTAATGCTATCGTCCAACAATCTAAGTTCTCCGTTCTTTCCATAGAAAAAGACCCCATTAAATCCAAGGTCACTTTTCTTATCCCCCAGGCCAAAGGAGGGATCGGTAAAATATAGGTTGCCATTGTTGTCATATACCAAGTCGTTGGGGGAGTTAAATCTTTTAGCGTTGTAATGGGTTATAATGGGTTGGAATTTGGGACTGAGGGAATCCTTTAAACTGATGAGTTTGCTTATGGCCCTATCGCCCACCTGGCAAAGCACCAAATCCCCCTTGGGATCCAGAATCAATCCATTGGATCCTTTACCTTTTATTGCCGCATTGGAGCCTGTATATCCGGAGGGAGCCATATAAAGGCTTAGTCCGTCTATATTGTTCCACTGGTAGATCTTGTTTTCCGGGACGTCCGAAAAAAGAATTTTCTGACCCTGGGGTTCCCACACGGGACCTTCGGACCAGTTAAAGCCCTCGGCCACCAATTCTATTCTCGCGTGTTTTGATACCAGGGAATCCAAGGCGGGATCCAAACGTTCTATCCAACCATAGGATGGATACTTTTTAAGGGAATCAAGAATCACCTCAAATCGATCTTTAATCGCTTTGGCTTGGGGACTAATTTTTGTGGTAGCAAGAGTGTCCTTTTCAAGGACATCATTTTTAATATCGTAGAACCTGCCATCCCCATATAATTTGTAATGGGAGTTTAAAACAAATTCGGCCAGGGCAAATTGATCTTTGTCCCAGCCAGGCTTGGGGTTATAGCTCATAAAGACCCAATCGCGTCTAAGGACAGGCCGTTCCTTAAGAACAGATAGAAAACTCTCCCCATCGGTATGAAAACCTTTGGGTACCGGGGTCTTGGCCACCTCCAGAATGGTGGGTAGAAAATCGATCGCATCCACAAACTCATCACTGTTGCCACCAGCCTTTATTTGGCCGGGCCAATTGGCAATGAAGGGCACTTTTATACCGGCTTCGGTTGTTAGTCCTTTGCCACCACGGACCGTTCTATTTCCCATTTGGGAAGTGATGCTTTGGTGGGTACCATTGTCCGAATACAGCAGGATAAGCGTTTCTTTCCGTAGTCCCTTTTCTTCCAAGTTAGTGACGATATCCCCTATTATCTTATCCAGGTATTCCACCATATCCTTAAAATGGATGGTGTTGTCTTCCAATCTGTTCTCAGGCTTTGCCCATGCGCTGCTATTGGGGGTGGGCGTAAAGGGGCCATGGGTAAGGGCCATGGGATAGTACACAAAGAAAGGTTTTTCGTTTTGTCTGCCCACAAAATCATTGAGATATCCCGTAAAAATATCGGGACCATATTTGCCTTTGGTATCGCTCAAGATTTTACCGTTCTGAAAAATGGTAGGGTCGGCATAACGGGAACCTTTGTCCTCGGTATGGGCCGCATGGAACATACTGTATTCGTCGAAACCGGCATCACTAACCTTCATTCCCCTTCCCCGGCGGTATTCGGATCCCGGATATTCCGGGGGGTCATAACTCTGTAATTGCCATTTACCTACCATACAGGTGGCATACCCTGCGTCTTGCATAAGGTGACCAAAGGTTTTTTGCTTAGTGTTCAGTATTCCAAAGGCTTCCCAATTGCGAAAATTGTATTGACCAGTCATCAATTTAATTCGGGTTGGGGTACACAGGGGTTGGGCATAGGCCTGATTGAACTGCATGCCCGTTGCTGCCAGTTTATTTATGTTTGGGGTTTTGTAAGAGGTTCCGCCATAGCTTTCTATTGCCTCGTATCCCAAGTCATCTACCATGATGAGTATAATGTTGGGACGTTTTTGTTTGGGCTCTTGGGCGCTGGACAAGCTAGAGCAAAATAGGGCAAGGAACACTAAACACAAAGAGTTGCTTATTGTGAAGGTCATTTTTTTCTTCTTTTGGTGGATACTGTTTCCGAATATCTGAATTCGCCAGTTCTTCCGTCATAGAACTGGAAAATGACCTGAGGGTGCTCATAGGCTACCCAGCGTTTTTCACCCAATTGTTGAGGGTTGTTAAAAACATTGTTTATCTGTACCACGCAATAATGGGGATACATCCGCTCTGTACGAGGGATGTCGTCCAATACAAAACTGGACCAACGAATGTCCATCTCCCTTTTGTCAAATTGGTATAGGCCCGATTTTGGGCGATTGCCTTCATCCGACAATCGGTGGTTTACCGAATTATGTGGCCCGGCACAAAATTCCCATATATGGTCGGTGATTTTAACGGCAAAACTATTGTGAAGGTCACCGGTCAATACAAATACGGGTTGTTCCAGCTCCTCCCAGAAATTGATCAACTTTTCGCGTTCATCCAAAAAGACGGTCCAAGATTCGTCTTTATTGCTGGACATGGCATAGCCGCCAGCTCCGATATGGGGGATCATAAAGGGTACCGAGGAAAAAAGGAAAAAGAAATCGGCCTCGCTATTTTTCATCTCCTCTTTTAGCCACTGCAATTGGTCCTTGCCAAGGAGGGTTAGGCCAGGTTGGTCCCGATTTTGGGTATCGTGCCATTCGCGATGGGTTCGGGTATCCAACAGGAAAAAATCGCAATTCCCTACTGTAAATTTGGAATAGGATTTTCGGGCTATAGAGTAATCGCCGGAACCGTTGGCAACTGCAGCGGGTGAAATCCGTAATTTGTGTTTATTGATGATCTCTACTATATCGTATACTTTGGAATTTGGATTGCCATCGTCGACAGAATCCAGGGCAATCTCATCCACTCCTGCCGTAGGAGTGCCCCAAAGTACATGTAGATTGCCCATTTGCTTTAGGTCCAATATTGTAAAGTCTACATTGGGGTCTGTAAGAATATCGGAACCCTTTCTGAATTTCCCTTTCCCAAAATGGATATCCTGATCAAATTCCGTGGGATTTGCCCATCCTAGGTAGTCGTACCAGGCTGCCGTACCAATATCCCTAAAAACGGTTCGCCGATCCCGTCTTCCTGCGGTGCCCGCTCCCCAAATGTCATTGATCAGTTCGTGGTCATCAAAAGTAAAGTAGGAGGGCACATGTCGGTGCCATTCGGCCAAATTTTCGGCCCTGTCCAAATAAGACTTGTAGTTTTCCCAAACCCCCACAACGGTTGGAGCATGGGTAACCATCTTGGGTTGCTCGGCTTTTTTAAGGTTGTTGGCCTTTAGCCATTCGGTCAGCGGATAGTCGCGTTTTTCCTCGTACAGCCAATCCCCGTTCATAACGGCGAAATTGACTTCGTCCTTAACCTCCTTTAGCATGGTGGTATAAGTGGGCAGGCTGGGACCTATACCGTTGTCGGGATTTTGACTGGCACAGGAGCCGTATTCAAACTTAAAGTTGAAAAGCCCTTCCGGGTTATGTGTTACGTTTACATAATCCTTGGAGTCCGGCAAGGTTCTGAAACTACCTTCCTTGCTTTTGTCCCCGTCCACTTGAAGGTAAAATGAATAGACCGTATCCGGTTCCAGATTGGTCAAGGTTGTCCATCCGGTAGTGTCGTCGGCTCTAAATGAATTGACTTCAACGCTTTTGGGGGTCTGGGAAGTAACTTCAGTTTGTTGATAGACGATGTTGAACGGGCCTGGGGTAGATGTTCTTCCCCAAATACGGACCGAATTATGGCTAATATGGCCCAAAATGGGTCCATGGGTAATGGTATTTCCCACTTGCGACCAGGCAGGAAAGGTGATGACTAAGAACAAAATTCTTAATTTCGATACTATTTGCATTGGCTTTGCTTTTGGTTGGTTATATCTATTTGAACAAACCTCAAATTTGGAGTAAGGTATGTACGGTTTTTTGCGTTTTATGCCAATTTTGGGTATTTATCTACATCATATGGTATTGCCCATTTATATATTTAAGATGTCAATCACTTAGATTGGGGCTGTATATTCAAAAATCAGCACACAGGCTTACACTTTAGGGCAATTTAAACAATTATAACGGTAAGTTGGCTTAGTCGTGCGAAATCCGTTAAATCTGATTCCTAATGTTTATGAGGCTGGCTGCAGTGTCTTTAAATTTTGGTGATATTGATCGGACTAGGGATTAAGGGAATCGGTTGCACTATTGATGCATGCCTTTAAATTTTTTTTAATGTCCTTTTAGGTTGCAAGTTTTTGTTTGGGCTGGGGGCATATGGCCATATTATGATTATTTTGGTTCTTGTATTATTTATACATGGAATGTTCAATTGTTTACAGTAAGATTAATGGAGTATAACAAAATCAAAATAACGGAGAATCAAGCTATTAAAATTGGCTCTGAAAACTTTAGTATTCAGGGTTGTGCCAATTCACTTCCAGGGGAAATCGATTTTAACTTTAAGATCGATGCTACGGACGGGACGGAATATGTTTTAAAAATATCCCGGCCCGATGAGAACGCTGAGTATTTGGATTTTCAGCAGAAATTGTTGCAGTATGCTTCGGAATACGGTAAGGATTTAACCTCTCCCATAGTGATTCCAGATGCATTTGGGAATCCAATTTCTGAAATCAAGGACGATTTTGGTCAAATCAGGAAGGTTAGACTATTGTCTTGGATATCTGGCAGGGTATGGAGTGCCGTAAATCCTCAATTGGACGATCTGCGCTATAGTTTGGGGAATTATTGTGGAAGATTAACCCAGGCCCTTCAAGGTTTTGATCACCCCCAAGCCCATAGGGAATTTCTATGGGATGTGGCACAAGGCGAATGGACCACTGCTCATCTTCATCTATTTGAAGGGGAGGAAAAAGGGATAATAGCCTTTTTTCAAAACAAATTTACGAGTGCTCAACGTAGTTATTCACTACTTCGCAAAGCTGTGGTGCACAATGACGCCAACGACAATAATGTTATAGTTTCCCAGAATCCGATAAAGCCCGTCGTGGTTTCGGCCATAGATTTTGGGGATTCGGTTTACACCCAAATTATCAATGATGTGGGTATTGCCTGTGCCTATGCCATAATGCACCATAATGATCCCTTGGAGGCGGCGTTGCCTATTGTTCGGGGCTATAACGATGCCTTTCCCTTGTTAGAAAGCGAATTGGAACATTTGTATATGGCCATCGCTATGCGTTTGGTAATATCCGTAACCAAATCGGCAATCAACAAAAAGGTGGAGCCGGACAATACCTATCTTTTGATCAGTGAAAAGCCGGCTTGGATGCTGCTTCGAAAATGGAGAACCATTAATCCCGATTTCGCCCATTTTAGTTTTAGGGAAGCCTGTGGGTATTCTGCCCATCCCCATGAAAAAAAATTTGGAGCTTGGGTCAAGAAACAAAACCTCTCTTTGAGGCAATTGTTTCCGACTGTTGGGGCAGACGAAACACACGCTTTGGATTTAAGTGTGTCCAGCAAATGGATAGGGCATGAAAAGGATTTTAACGATTTGCCCTTTTTTCAATACAAACTCAATAAACTACAGCGGCAGCACCCTTCCAAAATTTTGGCAGGGGGATATTTGGAGCCCCGTCCTATCTACACTACTTCATCCTACGATAAAATAGGGAATAAGGGGCGTGAAAGTAGGTCCGTTCATTTGGGGGTCGATTTTTGGTTGCCCGCGGATACTCCTGTACATGCCCTTTTTGATGGGGAAGTGGTTACCGCTGTCAATGATGAAGGGGATAAGGAATACGGTGGATTGGTCATTTTAAAACATCGGGAAGAAGGCTTGGAGTTTTATACACTTTACGGACATTTGTCCGTGGCCAGTGCTACAAGGTATGAGGTAGGAGCCAAATTAAAGTCGGGCGATTCTATTGGGGTTTTGGGGAATTGGCCAGAGAATGGCAATTGGACCCCGCATCTGCATTTTCAGATCATGCTTTCCATGCTCGATTATAAAATCGATTTTCCAGGAGTGGGCTATCACAATCAAATTGAAGTGTGGAAAAGTCTTTGTCCAGATCCCAATTTGTTATTCAAAACTACGGCTTTGGCTTTGGCTCGGGAGGTTGCCAACGCGGATATTATCGCCTATAGAAAAGAACATTTGGGAAAAAGTTTGAGCCTGCAATACAAAGTGCCCATTAAAATGGTGCGTGGAGCAGGTGCCTACCTAATGGATCAATACGGAAGAAAATATTTGGATACCGTAAACAATGTGGCTCATGTTGGCCATGAGCATCCGGAAGTAGTGAAGGCAGGGCAGGAACAAATGGCCTTGATCAATACCAATAGTCGCTATCTGCATGAAAATATCAATGAATTGGCCAGGGAGCTGTTGGAGACTTTACCGCCTGAACTTAGTGTACTCCATTTTGTGAATTCGGGAAGTGAGGCCAATGAGTTGGCTATCCGTATGGTAAAGGCGGTTACCGGGGAGCGCGATATTATAGCCTCCGAAGTCGGCTACCACGGAAATACCAATATGTGCATTGATATCAGTTCTTATAAGTTTGATGGCAAGGGTGGGCAAGGTGCCCCTGAACATACCCATATTTTCCCTCTTCCCGATGCCTTTAGGGGGAAATACAGAGGAAAAAATACCGGAGAGGAATATGCCAAGGAGGTTAAAGAACAAATAGACAATGTAGAGGCCCAAGGCAGGGGAGTAGGAGGGTTTATTATTGAGCCCATCATTAGCTGTGGGGGACAGATAGAGTTGCCGGAAGAATTCTTGTCAAGGGCATACCAATATGTGCGGGATGCGGGCGGTTTGTGCATTTCCGATGAGGTTCAGGTAGGTTGCGGTCGTATGGGCAAAACCTTTTGGGGCTTTCAACTACATGGGGTAGTTCCTGATATTGTTACCATAGGCAAACCCTTGGGCAATGGTCACCCTTTGGCGGCGGTGGTATGTACGCGTGAGGTCGCCGAAAAATTTGCCAATGGAATGGAGTATTTCAACACTTTTGGTGGTAACCCGGTTTCCTGTGCCATAGGGACAGAGGTCTTGAGAGTTGTAAAACGTGAAAAACTACAGGCACATGCCCTGGGGATTGGAACCTATTTGAAAAAGGAACTTATGGCTTTGGCATTGGACTTTCCAATCGTCGGAGATGTAAGGGGACAGGGACTTTTCTTGGGGATTGAATTGGTAAACGGTAAAATGGAACCTTTGGGGGCCCAGACCGATTATTTGGCCAACCGTATGAAGGATCATGGGATCCTTATGAGTACTGATGGACCGGACCACAACGTATTGAAAATTAAGCCTCCTATGGTCTTTTCCCAGGAAAATGCAAAGGAACTAGTTTTTTACCTCAAGAAGATTATGGCCGAAGATTTTATGCAATTGTAAGTGATTTTATCTAATTAACTAAATAAACATCGTTATTGTTAGGCATAGCACAGTCGGGGTTTGTCTGTCAGGTCAAGCGGATCCCGATGGTTATCGGGAGTGACCTCAATTGCCTAAAATCTCCCCACTGCGCCTGCCTTACGCAGGCAGGCTCTAGGAAACAGTGCCATAGGGTTATTGCAGAGATTCAGAATTGAAACCCTTGGTAACTATAAAAATTAGTCCATTATAAACTTGGCTCCCAATTCAAATATGCTGGCGCTAAGTCCAGTAGATCTTTCGTATTGGTTAAATCTGAAACTAATGCTCTTTAAACCAAATTTCCATACTTTGGACTGGGTAAAAATATCCTTGTAGGTAATACCAAAGCCGTATTGATTACTATCAAATTCGGAAAGGTCATAATCAGAGGTATAGTACTGGTAGGTTGATAATGCCGTTTCCTTGGCGTAAAAATAATCGGAGGCTGTTTGGGTGTAATAACGATACATTGGAAATACCGTAAATTTTTCCGATATTTTTATAGGTATTTCCAAACTTCCTGTATAAGCGGTAACTCCCCAGTCGTCATAATAATATCTAAAATAGGCACGTAGGCTTAACAGTTCGTTGAGGTAGTACGAAAATCTCCCTCCAACGGGTAATTTGAACCTGGAAGAGGGCAATAATTCAACGTTGTCCGCCAATTGAAATTCCTCTATAAAAAAGTCGTTCCTATCCTGCAAATAGACTCTTTGGTGTGGGGTGGAAAGGAGTCCGTCTTGAAGAACAAAATCCAGCGAAAGGGATGCTTGGAAGCGCTTGCTAATGATTTGGGAAAAATTGAGGGAAAGGGAATATGAATTTCTATTTAAGTCCTTAAATTCGTTAAACAGTGGCGAATAAGTCCCTGTCCCTGTAATTCGGCTATCAAAAAAGCCGTTGCGCAATTCAATGGGGTATTGTGGTTTATAGGTGTCCAAATACACCTGTCCACTTATGCCCAATTCGGTATTTTTTTCGTTCATCAGATGGGTGTAACCACCTCCAAAACCCACTGAAAAGTAATCGTATTCAGAAGATACTGCAATGTTGCCGCTAACAATATTATTTCTGTCTTTGGAACTATGGGTAAAGGTAGGGTGAAAATAAGTTAGGGCATCACTTCTTGAGGCCCCCGAGGATTCCACCCATGGGCTGGCTGTTTTGTTACCGTCAAAAGGGTTAATATTGCTCGACGAGGCGGAAGTATATGCCGATAATCCCGCATCCAAAGTAAGCACATTGTCCTCACCTATTGGGATGCTAACAATAATGGTAGGGGTCATGTCCGTCAATTTTTCTGTTCCCTCCCCACCGGTAACCGCCGCATTATCCCCATCTTGGGAGTAATAGCTGTAAAGGAGTTCCACCTCGGTAGTTTCCAAGACTTTTTTTATATATTCTTGGTTGTTGCCCTGGGAAATTCCTGTCCATGAAATCAGCCCAAAAAATAATATAAGTCCTATTCTTTTCATTATCATTTTAATTGCATCCACATCCACCACCTGTTTTGCCTCCATTGGCGCCCGCAGCAGCTTCCCGATAAATGTGAAAATTAGTTTCAAAACGCTCCAAGCTTTTGGTCGACAAGGTCATTTCTTCGTCATTGAGATATACCTTGTCGTATTCTTTTACGGCAACACATGAGGAGAGTGATAATATGCCAATAATGGGTATGAGTAAACATCGCATAATGTTATTGGGTTTTGTTAAGTTCTATATTTTTGGAAGTGTGAATGTTGTCCTCATCGTCAATAATGATGCATTCCACCCCTTTAATCTGATTTATCATATTGAGACCGGTTTGCACCCCTGTTATGAAAACGGAGGTGGCCATGGCATCGCATAATTCAGCACTAGGGGCAAAAATGGTGACGCTAAGGATCCCTGTGGATGGGTATCCTGTTCTGGGATCTATGATGTGGCTGTATTTTTTTTCATCTAAGATTACATATTTCTCATAATTTCCGGAAGTGGCAACTGCCGCATTGACCACTGGGAACCATGAAAATATGTTGTCCTTGTTAAGAGGGTTGGTAATGCCTACCATCCAATCCGAACCATCGGGCTGTTTCCCCCAGGTGGTTAAATCTCCTGAAGCATTTATAATTCCAGAGGTGACCCCTTCTGCTTTTAGCATGCTCCTCACCTTATCGGCGGCATAGCCTTTTCCAATGGCTCCAAAACCTATTTTCATACCTTCCAATTTTAGGAATACCGTTTGTGCCTTTTTATCGAGTATAATGTTCTGGTAACCTATCTTGGCAACAGAATTTTCTATGGCCTCTTTGGACGGCATCTTCTTCATGCTGCCATCATATTTCCATACCTTGTCAATTGAGGCATAGCTAATATCGAAGGCACCATCAGTAATTTTGGAGACGGTGATGCATCGCTCAATAAGATCTATTAATTCCTGATCAACTTTTACTGGATTCACACCTGCATTATTATTGATTTTGGAAGTTTGTGAGGAAGGGTTCCATGAGGAAATCAAGTTCTCTATTCTGGTGATTTCTTCAATGGCTTTGTCTATATAATGGTTGGCGGTAGCTTCGTCTTTTGCAACTAAAGTAATATCGAACCTGCTCCCCATTAGTTTCGTGGTTCGTCTTTGTGCCAATTCCTGCGAAAAAACGAAACAATGAATCATAAGAGCAATCCCTATAAACAATGGGTTTTTCAACCTTCGAACGATTTTAAGAGTGCAATATATTCCTTAACGGATACATTTTTGAATCCAGTTTGGCCCAAAATATTGCCATTGGGGTCTAAAACCAGAACCAATGGAAAGTAGCCATTTTTATTATATTTTTCAGCCAGTTGGGCGTTTTTAGTCTTTTGAGCTTCTGCCAATTGATTGGCTTTCTTTCTGGGAAAATCTGCCCTTAGCATGGTCCAATGGTCTTTGGCATACTCTTGAAATTCTGTGGACTGCCAAATACTCTTGTCCAATTTTATGCAAGGGGCGCACCAATCCGACCCTGAAAAGACCAACACTACATTGTGGTGGTTTTGTTTGGCCAGTGCAGCCGCGGCCGACCAATCGCTTTCCCATTTTTGGGCAGTTATAAGACTAGAAAACAACAACCCCATAATTAAAATCCACTTCTTCATTCCAGAATATTTAATGGTAAAACTAAAGCCTTTGTTTATCTCAAAACATGATAACTATCATGTTGTTATTGTCGGGGATATATTTTTTCCTTACATTCTTATCGGCACTATTTTTCAATAATTATTAAAAGGATATTCAGTAATGGCCTACAGAATTATTGTGTTAAGCTATTAAGCCAACCGATCCATTGGTCGGTCCAGGTTGCCAAATGTGAATCCTGTAATCCAAGGGCAAAACCATGGCCCCCTGTGGGATAGATATGCATTTCGGCAGGAACCTTGTGCTTTAGAAGTGCTTTATAAAACAAAAGGCTGTTTTCTACAGGAACTGCGGTATCATCCGTGGCGTGCAGCAAAAATGTTGGAGGGGTATCGGCAGTAACCTGTAATTCGTTGGAAAAATGTTCTACCATTTGTTGTGTTGGGTCTTCGCCCAATAAGTTTTTTCTGGAGCCGCCATGGGTGTTCAATTCCCCAAAGGTGATTACAGGATAGGCCAAGGTCATAAAGTCTGGGCGTGCACTAAGTTGGTCAATGTCATCCTGTTTGGCATACACCTCTTCGTTATAATGGGTACCCAGGGTAGAGGCCAGATGTCCTCCTGCGGAAAAACCTAGGATGCCAATATTGCTTGGATCTATATTCCATTCGGTTGCACTTGATCTAACCAGCCGCAAGGCCCGCTGGGCATCTTGAAGGGGAACCTTATGTTTTTCTGTGACCGATTTGGAACCGGGCAATCTGTATTTAACTACTATTCCGGCAATACCCTTGGCGTTTAGGAATTTTGCAAAGTCGGTCCCTTCCCAATCGTAGGCCAGTATGCCATAACCGCCTCCGGGAAAAATCAACACCGCCTGTCCCGTTGCTATTTTCTTGGCCGGCAGATAAACCTCTATTTGGGGTATTTGAACCTTGGCAATCCTAACAATGTCAGCACTAACCATCTCTTCCTTTTCGTCGGTTTTGATGGAGTTGGGAATGTCGTTGGGCCAAAGTGGAAGTATGGTGTTTTGGGCGTAAGTGTTCATAGAGAGGAATAGGGTGATAAGGAAAATAAATGATTTCATCTAAATTTTTGAATAGGTTGATACGGTTAAAGATAGAAAATATCGTGGAACACCTAGGTTTAATGTTTTTCAAGCTACTCCACGTCCAAAAAATGGGTTCTTAAAAGTTATTTTTGCCGTTTTAAGCCTTATTTTTAATACCTAATAATTATTAATGGTTAAAAGTTGATGCATATTAGTAATTTGTTGATTTTTAAAATATTGATAATAAGGGTATTGAAATTGTGTGGTGTTTTGGCGTGATGAAGGTAATGGGTTTTTTGGGAAAGTTCAATGTTGCTGTGGTCACCTCAATCATTTCTACCTTATGGAAGAAACCGAAGTTTCAGAAATATCCCAGAAATAAAAAAAAAGGGTTAAATCTCACAAGTAGCCAAGCGTGCACTTAAAATTAGCACACAACATCTAACTACCGACTACTCCCACTCAAAACCAATATGTGCGACTTCTCGTTGTCCCGAAAAAGGGACTCTGTCGAAGTGACTACAGCAGTCATTTCGCCCAGAGGGAGAAACCGAAGGTTCACGAATACCCCTAAAATAAAAATGTCATTGGCTAAATCGCATATCTAGCTCCCGACTGCAGGTGCGACTTCTTTCTCTATGGTTGTCGAGAGTTGTAAAAGGACAATTTATTTCTTTAAATGGAACTATTTCCGTGCCAATATAATGTACCTCTTCCGTCCCCTCAGCCTATGGGTGAAGATCCACTTTCCCTACCTAGGGGAAGGTGCCTTACTTTAGGTTCTCTATTGGGAATTTTATTCCATGTTGGACCTTGACTACTGGTGTAGACCTTTTGGATAATTCTGAGCACCGCATTTGGTGCAAAATGGCTTATTGCATCATGGCTTTAGCCATATTTCTTGACCAGGTTGGGTTTCAATTATCAATATATCGCCATCCCAATGGGAGTTAACTTCATCTTTATTTGAAAATTCTTTATTCGTAAAGGGATTGTGAAGTCGGATCTCCCCGCCTTTTTCAGAAACGATCTTTACCCATTTTAGCTTCCCGTCCTGTTTTTGAGCGGAGATCAAAAAAGCACCCTCTGTTCGCAATTTGCTAAATCCAACGTTTTTCCAATCAGCGGGAATGGCGGGAAAAAGCCGTACCGTTCCGGTGTGACTCTGGATCAGCATCTCTTGTAGGCCAGCAGCATAGGCAAAGTTGCCCTCTAAGGTAAATGGCCTATAGGTAAAATTTGATTTTCCGGTACCCGATTGATCACCATTGACATGAAAACTATTGGGCAGAACAAAAGAGGTGGCAAAATCTTTCAGTGCTTTTGCAGCTCCTTCCCCATTAAAAGCCCGTGCTTTTAGATTTCCCAGCCAGCTAAAGGAATAGCCTACCCATTGACTGGAACCAGTGGCATCCAAGTTGGCTATGGTTTTTTCAATGATCTCCATATCCTTTGAGCCGTTTGAAGGGTCTATAAGCCCTAGGGGATGAATAGCCATTAAATGGGAGAAGTGCCGGTGCGATTCGTTGAAAGGTAGGCTAGGGGAAAACATAAGTCCATGTTCGTTCACAGCATAATCCGGCCATTCATTTAATGCGGCCTTCCATTTTTCTGCTTCCTTTTCTAGTCCCAATTCAAGGGCAAGTTCAGCGGCATGGGAATAGGTCCATTTGATCAGAGCAAGGTCGAAATTCGTTATTTCCCCAAACCAGGCTTCACGGGAATTATTGTGGATTTCGGGGCTGGAACTTAGAGGTAGTTTTCTTTTTCCATCCTCACCCAAAACCGACAATTCATTAAAATGAATAGCGACTTCCTTGATCCACGGATAAGCCTCGTTCTTTAGGAAATCACGATCCATGGTATAGCGCCAATGCAAATAAAAATGTTGTCCCAACCAAGCCCCTACAGTGAGGCCGAAGGAATACTGGATCCACCCTCCCATAGGGTCGCCCGTTAGAGTGGTTACCCCGGGTACATTAAGTCCGTTAGTGCCGTAGAAATCTTTGGTATATTTTTTAAAAGTAGGCTTGTATTGGGTAAGCCAGTCAATAAAACCTTTTTCCAGATCCAGATGATTTCCAGAATAGGTGGGCCAATAACTTAATTGTGTATTAAGATCATGATGGTAATCGCCTTTCCAGGGTGGTAATTTGCCATTATCTGCTGTCCATACACTTTGCAGGGATATGGGTGGAGCCCCTTGTCTGGCTGCCGATCCCAACTTGTACATTTCCATATACCATTGATTCTGCAATACAGGATCGGGAACTTTTACAGTAGATTGGTTCCAAAAGGAATTCCACCAAGCAAGGTGACTTGCCATGGACGATGCTATTCCTTGCTGAAGCGAATTTGTCACCACTTTCTCAGCCGTATCTTTGGACTCTTTCTTGGAGGTTTGGGAGCTTATGCTCCAACTGCCTTGTAATCCAGTTGGTGTTGGCTCCCACTGGGTGTGTACCTGAAATTTAAAATTGGACCATCCCTGTTGGTCATAGGTTATAACATGATCTTTTTGGGTCACCCTACCTCCATCATAATTTAACCTTCGGAGGTCTTGCCCGGTTACAGGATCGTCTGCACCTGCAGGTTTTACAGAGACATAGGCCGGGGGAATTAGGCTTGGATTTAAATCCCCGCCTACATTCTCAAAGGTATACCAGCCTAAGGGTTCCGTGGCATGGACAAAGGTTTTAAGGATGGCGCCATTCTTCCATTTTACTTCGCATATTGCTGAAGCCAAATTTAATTTTACGGATTCCACTTCTCCAAGGGCCTCAACATCAAATTCCAAAGCACCGCCAGGAATTTTGGAAGGGGCAGGTAATTGATCATAGGGCACATCATAACGATCCTGTACATTTTTATAGGTGTCTTTTTCCCATTGCTCCTTTACCCAATCAAAACCGTAGTTCGCGAAATCTAGATTTTCCATGGGCCGTAGGTCCCAAAGATCCGCTCTGTCCAAGGATAATCGCAGCTTTCCGTCATTTTCCCAAACCAAGGCTCCCACAGTTCCATTTCCCAAGGGAATAGCTTCGTCCCAACTAGTGGCCAACTTATCGAACTCTAGTTGGTATTTAGGAAGTCGGTCGAGTTCCAGTTCGTTTGGTTCAGATTCGCAACTCCATAAGCTGATAACTATGGCCAGGAGGCATATTGTTTTAGCTTTCATGTGTTTTGTTTTAGTGTTTAATATATTACAAACCAAGTATTATCGTTGGCGGGAATTTCCACTTTTAATTCCACGGAATAATCCCTTGCCAATTTATATTCTATTCTTTTTCCTTCCTTTTCCTGAATACTTACCGTATCGGTATGTCCAGTATAATATAGGGGGAGTTTTATGGTTTGGGTCAAGGTCTCGTTGGTTGGGTTAAAGAACAAGGCCATCCCTTTTTCATTCAATTCCGGGTCAACGTGCATAATTCCATCTATTTCCCTTCCGTTGGCTCTTTTTATGTGGACTATGGACGCATTGAGGATGTTCCGGTATTTCTTGTACCAATCTACGACTTCAATTACCGTTTCCTTCGTTTTTGGGGTGTCATATAATCGCGGTCCCCTATAGCAGGCTTGTACTCCCATCCCGTAATTCTGCACCATATGTGCCTTATATGCGTTTAAATGGGTGTCCAAAGGCTCAATGGTAGCCTCCGCTCCCCCGCCATGATATTCAGTAAGGGGCACAAAGGTCCAGCTCATACTCGGAAGTCGGTCATAAGTACCATCGTACATATTTTGTCTCCCGAGCACCAACTGGCGTTCTCGGGGTAGGGACCAATTGACTTCCCTATATCCAATACCGTTTTTGGTGCTGCCACTAAGATAATACCAATCTGGTATATTTAAAGAGATGCCATTTTCATTGCACCATTTGTAGAAATCGGTAATTCGTTTCCAAGATTTCCATTGGGAATCTTCTACCCCTTTGTGGCCTACATGGGCTGTGGAGGCACATAATTGACCTGGGTAGGAACCATCGTGTTCCAATAGGTCAAAGCCTGTTTTTTCGAAGAAAGTCCTCAATTTTTCAAAATAGTCTATTCCCCACTGGCTGTTTAGGCAGGGAGAACTACCGTGAATTACGCCACCTCTTATACCAGTTTCTGGATTAATAACATCTACTTCCTCACTGATCCACCTACTGGACAACAGGGAATATCCACCTAATTCTATGCCCTTGGAATGGGCGTAATCTGCCAAGGTCTTGAATTTGGCAATATTGGTATCGGACAGGTCTTCCATATTCAGGCCGCTGCCAAAACTTAAAATGACCATTTCATAACCTGTTTCGGCGCATTGATCAATAGCTGCCTTTACTTTATTATCGTCGGTGGTGGTCAAATGTAAAAACAAGGGATTTTCTGTTGTCCATGGCGCAATTTTGGAATACATGGCATTGGTATATAGACCTTTACGCTGCTTGTCGTGACTTTCAAAAGGCATTTCCCAGATTCTGAAGGATTCAAAATTGGTGCTTGGGGCAATAGTCTCATTGGGTCCGATCGGTAATTTACATTCCAATAAACAGGGAGTGGATAATAAATAACTGGCCTGTGAAGTATAACGTGGATCTTTTTCCCAGTGCACAACTTTATTTGCATTTTTCATGGACATGGAATGAAACTCAAAATCGCTTTCCACATGTATGTTGGGAGTTTCCCATCCTCTTTGTTTTTCTACTGCACTTTCCGCCTCCACCATGGCAAGGATTTCGCTCTTAAAATTATTCAGAACAACGGACTTGTTTCCATGGTTATCAATGGTGAACCATTTGCTGATCAAAGGAATACCGTCATAGATTTCATAGTGTACCTTCACCAGTAGATCTTGAAATTCCGGATGTGAATAGGAAAAACTAAGGCGCTTTCCTTTGGTAGTACTTTTTGGTTTGGAGGACCATCTATTGTTGGGCCAGTTTATACGTTCCTGTATTTCATCAATTTTAAAATCGCTTAGCTGAAAGGAACCTGCCGGGCTCCACATTTGGTCCAACCACTCCTCCTTTAAATAGCCGTATTCAATTTGTCCGTCCAAACCACCAACGGGATATTCCTGGCCGTCTATGGTAAGCATGGCCTCCGGACTAACCCCGCGAAGCAGGGATTCTCCCGTCACCAGGTTGATGAGTCCAACGGTGGCACAATTAGGGGTAAGACGGAAAGTTCTACTGATCAAGCCGTTGGAAATAACAATTTCCATTCCATTGGCCTGTTGATAAATTACGGACGGGAGATTTACCTTCTCTATCAGCCAGTCTGTCTTTACCCCTTGCTTATATACGTCTTGGCCGAGGGGCATTTTTTGAATGAGAGGTTTTATGTGCTTGTTAAAAGAGGTATCAACGGTTTTTAATTTATTGAAATAATCGGCATCTACCAATTGGGGTTTAAAGGTGCCGTAATGTATAGTGGGCTCGGCCCAAACGGCATGATCGCCAGAGATACCATCGCCCACATCCTCCACGGAGAGCTCCAAGACCTGAATTCCTGTGAGTTCAAGATCAGCTGCTATAGCCTTGCTGCCACCGCTTATTCTTTTACTTTGCCACAATACTTTGCCATCTCCCTTTATTATGAATCTCACACTGCCTTTGTCCATGGTATCCGATGAATTGGCTACCCCTACAAAGGTCTTGACATCATTATTTAGGGTGTAGAAAAGTTTGTTGCCATCACTTAGGGTATTGAATTCAACATCCTGTGGAAAGTCCTGCTTATCCTGTATTCCTACCCGAGTGCGAAACCTTTGGCTCTTGCCGCCCAAGAAAAAAAATAACTTACTTCCGGACAGGGTACCAATTCCCTTTTTAAAAGTTTCACCCCCTATTTGTATAGGCAGTCCGTTTATGGCCTTGTCTTTTTGGGCCGGCCACCAGGCCTGTTCCTGTTTATCAACATCCAAGTCGGATAGGCTCAAAGTCCCTTTTTCGGAATGCTGGGCATGGGTAGTTATGGAGAATAACAAGAAAAGTGTGAAATATATTTTTAGGAATTGCATTGGGATTTATATCTTAATTATGGTGTTTTTAGGTTCTTATGGTACAATAAAAATGTATTTTTAATAACAGAGATCTCCTAGCAGTTGGTTGGCAATTGCCGACTTATAGGTTTTTAAATTTAGTAACTATTTGTATTATGGTGAAAATTCCATTGTATACATTATTAAAAATATTAGCTATTTGTTAAGTCACTATAAATATATCGACCAATAACGATTTCAAATGGCTTAGTAACGGAATATTGGCAATTGTTCTTGGATTATGAAATTTGGGCTAGTAGAGGGTTAACGAGGTATGTTACTGTTTTCGCCTTTATAGGTTGGTTTGGGGTAGTTTTTTTTCGTTAGGGTAAACGAGAATTTTAAAGAATGTTTGGAATTACTATGGGCATATAATCTTAGGAATATGCTTAACGGATTGGGCAAGATGATTCTTGATAAAATTATTAATTTCCCATTGATCTCCCAGTGGTATTTTAGTATTGGCCTTGTATATGGAATAGGGGTGTGGACCATATTCAGGGGTAATGGTTAAATAGGAGCGTTTTTTTTCCAATGCCTTTGTGATCATTAAACCCCACCATTCGGTAAAGCGTTGTAGCTCAGTTTTATAATTTCCGTCCCTAGGATCTATGACCTGTGGACTCTGGGCCGACCCTACCCTTGCGTGAATGTGATAAGTGTGCTCAATGGCTTTTTCAACCGTATAGGCCTGATTTTCCAATAAGGATTCGGCAACGCAACACCAGTGGGATAGATCCGAAGTGAGTTTCAGAAAAGGATATTCCTCCAAATACGATAAACAGACATGGGCAGCAAAGGAAAACCTGGAGCGGTGGGTTTCGTGGGTAATGGTAACTCCGGATTCCAATTCTATTTCATGGGCCGTTTCAATTAGGGCGGAGTTTTGGCGGCGGGTAAAGAAGTCCATGCCAGTATGCGAATTCACGAATAGGGGGCTGGCTTCCACAAGGTTGTACAAATACCTTTTGTACTGTTCTTGATGCTTGGTAAAATCTACCTCCTTGGTTTCCCAATGTTGGGCTACAAAATCCAGTTCCAAATCCTTCAGCATGGAACATATTTCGTTCTTTTTAATGCTTTCTAGGGGAAGGTCTATTTCTACACCTTGATAGCCGGCTTTTTTTATATTGTTTAAAAAAACGGGCCAAGGTATTTCAGAACTTCCCCAACGTGGATATATAAATTTAATTTGCACGCATTGTATTGTTTTAATTTCTCTGTTTTCTTTCCCCGGTATGATCTACCCCTTGTTCCATTTCAAATTCGATCATTTTTTTGGGTCTAAAGTTTAAAATTAAAGCTCTTCTTTGGGTATCGGTAGTGTTGCCCTGGCTAAAATGAAGCGTAAAACCATCATGAAAAGTACATCCACCAGGATTTAAGGGAATACTTAATGCCTTTGAGCTGTCGGTTTCGCAATATAGTGCTCCCCCATTGGGCAGATTTTTGTGGGGTAGAATGGGTTTGCCCTTTGTTTTGGGGATAAACCACATACATCCATTTTCCTCAAATACCTTGTCCAACGCAATCCAACAACTAGCCGATCTTTTGTCGGGCATGGCAATCCAATAGGCGGCGTCTTGATGCCATGGCGTGGGTGTATTGGTGTTGGGGGCCTTGTTGATCATCATGTCAAAATCCAGTTCCATATCCTCGCCAAGTAGAGCTTTTGCCCATTGTTCCGCTTTTTTATAGGCACTATTTTTAATAAGTTCCTTTGCTATGGTGCTGGGTCTCATAATTTGGGTAATACGCTCCATCTTTCTGTCTTCACCATTATCCGCTCCGGCAAGGTCACTTCTTAGGTGGGCGGTTTTAACTTTGTCCTGTAACAATTCGTCATAAATGGTCCTAAGGGTGTCCACTTCCTTCGCGGTGATTAATTGGTCTATTTTAATAAAACCATCATTAATGAACTTTGATCTTTTGGTTTCCATTGTGGTATTTTATAGGCTTCAAAGATGTAATTAAAAAACATAAATATCTATCAATTTTGTACTATATTACTTTTTTATACATTTTTGTCATGGACTTGGGAACAAATGAAAGAAGAGTGTTCAATTTACAGAACTATGGAGTTAAAAGGGGATTGTCCTTTGGTCATTATAGGTACAAACAAGTAAAACCGGGTCTTGAGAAGCATCAGCATGAAGGGGCTTTGGAAATTTGTTTTTGTATGAAGGGCCAGCAGCATTATAAAGTTGGTGAGCAATTATATGAACTGACCGGGAACGATATTTTTGTGGTGCCACCAAGTACCATGCATAGTACGGGAGAATTTCCCGAAGATAAGGGAGAATTGTTTTGGATTCAATTGCTTATGGACAGCTCAAAGGGTCAACTTTGCAATATGGCTAAGAAACAATCGGATTTTTTGCTCGCTGCACTTCTGGATAAATCCCAATATATATTTAAGGGTGCGTTTCAATTAAAGTTTATTCTGGAGAAATTGGTCGGTCAGTTGGAGAATTCCCGTTCCATGTTATCCGGAATAATGATTGATCAATTGATTGCCCAATTGTTGCTGGAAACCGTTATACTTTCCAATAAGCCCCAAGAAAGCACGCCGTCCGTTAAGCTTTATGAATTGGACAACTATATTCATAAAAATTTACATAGAGTGATTTATGTAGATGAAATGGCCAATTTAGTGGGCATGTCCGAGGGGTATTTTAAGGCATGGTTTAAATCGAAATCGGGGATGCCGCCCAAGGAGTATGTGAACCGGCTAAAGATAGAACAGGCGAAAATTGATTTGTTGGCTCGTAAAACGGTAACTGAAGTGGCATTTGGTCTGGGTTTTGGGTCCTCCCAATATTTTGCCACTACATTTAAGAGGTTTACGGGTACTACACCCAGATTCTATAAAAGTTTGCAAAGGGAATAATGGAGCATTGATTTAATCTTCAAGCTACTTCAAAAAAAATCCGGAACCTTACAGGTGTCCGGATTTTTCAAAACTAACTCAACTCAACTTTTATCAGGTCCACCTAGAGGAACATGAAGTGAACCTGAAAAATTTTAAAACTCTAATATTTTAGCAATTAATCTCGTAACTAAAATCTTATGCAAGATAAGAGCTTAGTACCTTAAAAGCTACCAATTTCCTGACAATCACCGATATCTTTTTTGCACTTATGGCTTTATAGTATAGTTTGCGGTATATATTTTGAATATGAACCTCATAAAAGAAGGGTAAACTATTTTGACGTCTGTTGTATGCAATCTGTGTTTTTATGGGCACTTCGGCATGGTGTAAGTTGTATTTTTATAGGTCTAAATGCTATAATACATGAAATTGAAAAGTAATTGAGGTTAATAGCATTTTGGAATACACCTAGGAATGGAAGGATCAATGGCAATTAAATTGGTTTTGACCTTATTATTTTTTGTGCTGGAGGGTGATTTAAATTATTTGTTGTAAGGCCATAATTATTGAAACGGCATCAAAGTATTATAAACAAAGACACGGGTGGAAATTTCCTGCCCGTGTCTTGTTTAGTTACTTTTTTAATGAACCTTTTGGGTTTTCAAAAAAGCCTATTTATTAGTATCCTGTATTTTGTACTAGATTAGGATTGTTCTGCATTTCAGATGTTGGTATCGGAAACAAAAGTTCCCTTGCCGTTAGTGCCTTATTTGGTAAGTAAGAAAAGTTATGGCCAACAAAATCTTCCAATACATTGGTTTCAGTGTTATATGCTTTTCTCCATCTTACCATGTCGTACCATGTCTTGTTTTCAAAACTCAGTTCATGAATACGCTCTATTCTTACCGCATCCCTGAAAGCATCTTGCGAAAGACCGGTCAAGCCCGCAAGTTCGGCACGATCTCTGACCAAGTTTACGGCGTTATATGCCTCGGTTGAAGGTCCGCTTTCCGCTTCGTTTGCTGCTTCCGCATACATAAGCAATACATCGGCATAGCGATATAGGCACCAGTTTAAATCTGATTGGGCGCTTCCTTCGTTCGCTTCAATATCAAAATGTTTAAAGATATATGGCGCTCCCAGGTTAACACTGCTGTTGCGATCGGCCTCCAATGAATAGCTGGTAAAATAGAACTGTTTTTCTTCTGTTCTTTTGTCGCCTACCTCATAGGAGTCTACAAAGGCATTTGTTGAAAAGATACCTCCAGTTTGGGCCGAATAGGCCGAAATTCCCAAGTTATATGGTAAAATTCCCGGCTGCCAGTTACCTGATTGAATACCTGCCGAAAATTGCGTCATAAAGATGTATTCGCCAGTGTTTTTGGTAGCAGGGTCGTGCAACTCGTCATAAGTATCAAAAAGAGAAAACTGGTCCGAATCCATGACCTCTTTTGCCTTGGCAGCGGCAAGCGCGTAATTTTCTGTTTTTTGGAGCGGGTAGCCAGCCATGGTCAAATATACGTCTGCCAATAAGGTTTTAACTGCGCCCAAAGAAACTCTGCCCGATGGAACTCTCCAAGCTAGGCCAGCGCTTTCAGCTTCTATAAGATCATTGACAATTAGGTCATAGACAGCTTCTGGCGAAGATTGTTCAGGGTATAATTGCTCAGAGCCCAAATCTACCGAATTGGTAATGATAGGAATATTTCCGAACATGCGTACCAAGCCAAAATAATAGTAGGCTCTAAAGAATTTAGCTTCCGCCAAATAATTTTGCTTGAGAGTTTCGTCCATATTTATTTCAGGGATTTTTTCAATTGCCAAGTTGGCCCTTGAGATGCCTAAGTAATATTCGGTCCAGAAACTGTTGCCATATCCATTGTCCGAGTTATTAATTAAATCCTTTACCAAATAAATATTGGTAGCTTGCCCTAGGGAGGTATTGGCCAAGCCCGTAGCGAACTCGAGCATCATCCATGTGCCTCCGCCAAAACCACTATTGGTAATCGAAACCAATGGTTCATATGCCCCATTAACGGCACTCTCGGCATGCGCAGCCGTGGTAAAGTAGGTGTCCGTTGTGAAGTTGGACTCATCTTCTTCATCCAAAAAATTACTACATGCCGTTATACTTGAAATTGCGGTTACGACGGCTATAGCTCTTATAAAGTTTCTATAGATTTTCATTTTTTTATCTTTTATATGGTTATAGTCCAACATTTAATCCTATCATAAAGGTTCGAGGTCTCGGATAATCATAAAGAGAGTATCCTTGATCGAAAGCTCCGCCACCATTCGAACTTTCAGGGTCATACCCTGGATATTTCGTTGCTACAAAAAAGTTCTGCACAGAGGTATATACTCTAAGACGATTTAAGTGTAAACGCTCCACCAATTCAGGTTTGAAGACATAGGAAAGCATCAGGTTTCTTCCCCTTAAAAAGGAAGCGTCCTTTAATTTTCCTGAATCGTTATTGGTATCGTATCCAGCGGCAATAGGTCTTATCTGGGCAATATCGGTATCTTGATTGTCCGGAGTCCACGCATTTAGAACGGTCTTGAAGCTGTTGGCAATTGTCTGACGGTCTTCTGCAGAGTGTTCGTCACGGTACATTACACTATTGCCGTATTGAAACTGCAGGTCTACCAGTAGTTCAAAATTACCATATCTGAAGGTGTTTGAAAAGGTTCCGAAACCGTCGGCAATACCCTTTCCGATGATGGCACGGTCATCGCTATTGATGGCCCCATCATTGTTCAGGTCACGGTATTTGATATCACCTGGCAATCTGTCATAGATGGCTGCCTGTGCGGCTTCATCGGTGTTCCAGGTACCCTCATCAATATATCCGAAGAATGTACCTACCGGTTCGCCAACACGGATCAATGTAGACCCCAAGAAAATATCGGAACCACCTGAAAGAGCAGTTACTTCGTTTTTGTTGATTGAAATATTGAAGTTACTGCTCCATCCAAATAATTCATTATCAAAATTGACAGTATTCAAATTAACTTCAATACCCTTGTTTTCCAAACTTCCAACATTTCTAAATACATTGGTAAAACCGCTTGAAGAGGGAACTGGAGCATTAAGAAGCATATCGGATGTCAACTTTCGGTACACATCAAGCTCTAACCCGATACGATTATTAAAAAGACCCAATTCAACACCGGCATCTACCTGTTCCGTTTTTTCCCATTTCAAATCGGGATTGGCCATACGACCTGGTACAGTATAGGCGGAGCGGGCTCCATTAAAAATTACAGAACCGTTGGACAAGCCGGCCAATGCTTGGTAAGCTGGTAATTCAGAGTTACCTGTTGCACCGTAACTGGCTCTAATTTTAAGATTGGAAATGGTTTCGTTCTCTGAGAGAAAATCCTCTTCGGAAGCCCTCCAGGCCAATGCGGCCGATGGGAAAAAGGCAAACTGATTTTCCGGTCCAAACTTAGAAGATCCGTCAGCCCTTCCTGTAAGGGTCAACAAGTATTTGTTCATGTAGTTATAGTTGACACGCCCAAAATAAGAGTTTAGTCCGTAAGCAGTTTTGCTCGAGGTTGGTGTCTGTGGGTTAGACCCTGCACCTAGATTGTTAAAACCGTAAAAGTCATCGGCAAACCCTCGTGTAGATGCCCTTGAGCCAAACTGATCAACATGTTGCCAGGAAAGTCCTGCCATAGCTGTTAATGAATTATTGCTGTCAAAATCTTTGTTATAGGTCAAATAGTTTTCAAATTGCCATGAATTATAACGGGAGTTATCTACATAGGCGGCACCATCTGGCATGGCTATATATCTTAAGTCCTTACCTCCGTAATAATCATTTCTTTGATTAATGATATTGGTTCCTATTGTAGTGCGTAATACCAGGTTTTTATTGAATTCAATATTTCCGTAGAAGCTACCCAAAACGGTCTGGGTCTTAAGGAAATATCTACGATCGTTCGCAACTGCCACTGGGCTACCACCACCTTCCATTCCTGGATAGTGTATGTTGGAGCCCCAAGTGCCATCTTCGTAACGGACTGGTATAATAGGTAGGGCTTCATATACTTGACGCATTGTAGTGATACCACCACCACCTAGTTGGTCTATTTGCTTTTCGTTTTGGTCGTTGTAGCTAAGGCTACCTCCAACTCTTAACCAGTCGGTGACCTCGGTATCCAAAGTAAATCTACCTGAATAACGTTTCAACCATGATTCTACGATAAGTCCCTCTTCATCCCTAAAGCCCATAAATAGGCCGAAATTGGATTTTTGGTTACCACCGGTAAAAGAGAGTTGGTGATTTTGGGTAATTGCGTCCCTAATAGCTTCATCTTGCCAATCGGTATCATAAAGTGGATTGCCGCTGGCATCAAAAAGTCTTGGGTCGGTTCTCTTTAATCTTGGGTCGGTATATCTTCCACCGGCCCATCCCTCAGGGTCAAATTTTTCAGCATTGGCATATGCTATTTCCTCAACAAGAAGAAACTCTTCAGAATTTAAAAGATCAAGCTTTTTGGGTAAGGTTCCTAAACTGAAATCCACATCGTAATTAAGCCGGGTTTCACCAGTTGTTGTACCTTTTTTCGTAGATACAAGAATTACACCATTGGCGCCCCTTGCACCATATATGGCTGTCGCGGAAGCATCCTTTAAAACTTCAATAGATTGTATGTCATTAGGGTTCAGGTAATCTATAGGGGTACTACCGTTAGGTAAATTGGCCGCATTTAGGATTACACCATCTATTACGTATAGTGGTGTATTGGCAATACTTACCGAGGTATTACCACGGATTCTTACCACGGTTCTTCCTCCTGGTCGTCCAGAACCGGAAGTGATGTTTACACCTGCTACTTTACCGGCCATGGCCTGGTTCAATGAGGCAGCCGGTCTTTCAGCCAATTCTTCCGACTTAATGGAACCTACGGCACCGGTAAGGTCACTTTTTTTCTGTGTACCATATCCGATCAATACTACCTCATCCAGCCCTGCAGCACTTTCTTCCAAACTAACGGAAACAGAGGATTGTCCATTAAGAGGTACTTCTTTTGATGCAAATCCAATATAGCTTACCACCAAGGTTGCATTTTCATTGGCTACATCAAGTGTAAAGTTACCGTCAAAATCTGCAGTAACCCCATTGGTGGTTCCTTTTTCCACAATGTTTGCCCCAGGTAAGGGGTTGCCGTCGGTATCGGTAATAGTTCCGCTTACTGAATGTTGGTCAATGACAGTTTTTATTGGGGAAACGGATTTATCCAATTTTCCCGTATTTAAGATAATCTGCTTGTTCTTAACGGTGAAATAAACATCCGTTGCTTCAAATATCCTGTCCAAGATATTGGAAATAGGTTCTTTCTTCGCATTTACAGAAACGGTTCTCTTTAAATTCACCTTTTCATGGTTGTACAAAAATCTAAAATCCGAAAGGGATTCTATTTCCTCAAAAACCTGTTGAACGCTTACGTTATTTAGGTTTAATGTGATTTTAGTATTCTGTCCATAGGTGTTGGCCTGAATTTTAAATAGAGAAACTATTAGTAATAAGGTCGTTAGTTTCATCTTTAAATGATGTTTGCTTAGCCAATCCGAATGGAAAGGCCCTACTAAATTTAATTTTTTCATACTTTTGTAAAGGTTTGGTGATTAAACATTTCGTTTGTTTATATCACTTTCTTATGCCGGGGAATGCGCCAACATTTTCCGGTTTTTTTTTGTAAAAGTGATATGTCTAGTGCTCATGTTTTTAATTCATTTTCATTGGCATCTTTTTTTAGTTAATATTAGTTGCGAGTATTATAATTTTGGAACCATCGTGTTTATATTCAAAGTAGGTGTCCTCTTTGAAAGCTTCCAAGATTTCTTCAATCGTCTCATTTCTAAATGTAGCCGTGTATATTTGGTTGTCCAGTCGGCCGCTTTTATCTTCGATGGTAATGTTGAAATGACGTTCCAGTTTGGATCTAATGTTGTAAAAGGGGGCTGCCTTAAATAAAAGATAGCCGTCTTTCCAAGCGGTATAGATGTTGGTGTCTACCTCTTTTATAGTCATCGTATTGTTGGCCTTGTTCCATGCCGCTCTTTGTCCAGGTGCCAATTGGGATGAGGAATTTGTATTTATGTTGGCCCCTTCCTTGTAAAGTACTACGGCCCCTTCTACCAGAACGGTGCTGATGTCCTCATCTTCCGGATAGAAGGAAAGGTTAAATTGGGTGCCCAATACCCTTATGTTCATTTCGTCCGCATTTACAATAAATGGATGTGCCCTATCTGTGGTTACATCAAAATAAGCTTCACCTGTTAAATAAACTTTTCGGTCTTGACCCTTTAGGAAACGGACCGGATACTTAATGGAGCTTCCGGAATTTAATTTTACTTTGGTGCCATCGGACAGGACAAGGTCAAATTGTCGCCCAAATGGTATGTTAAGGGTGTTGTAAACTAATTTGTTTTGATCTTCGGCAGCTGTATATTGTAGTGTGTTTCCCTGCTGTGAGGCAACTAAATTTCCGTTGGTAGTGGTAATTTTTCGCTCCCCATTTTCAGAAATGGTTTCAATAGTGCCATTGTCCAACTGCAATGTAATAACGCCGGAATTCAGGTCGTTTTCAATAGAAATTGGCACGGTCGATGTTTCTACTGTATTTTGGTTGTAAAAGTAAACGCCCGCCAGCAATAAAAAGGTAGCAGCAATTCCGGACCAGAATCCAATATTAGGGTGCGGTAAAAAAGTTCTAACTTTTTTTTTCTTTTCAATGTCCTCTATTTTGAATAGTATATTCTGTAACAAAACTTCAGAATCCCCTTTTATTCTTTGTTTAATGGGCAAGTTTCCTGTTTTTACATTTTCCCAATGCTTGGCCAATATGTTATTCTTAACATCATCAGGATCGGAACTATCAATAAGCTCCATTAAACAATCCAATTCCTTTTCGGAAATGGTATTGTCCACCAATTTTTGGAAGAGCTTATCCAATTTGTTCTCGTTGTGCATCTAGAATATTTAAATAGCTGTATTATGGGCTGTATAAGTAATACACCTCAAAAATGCAAAAGTCCCAAATTAGGAGTGTTTTTTTACGAAATAGTCAAATTATGTAAAAATCAGGAGATTTATTAGAAAAAAATATATGGTGTCTGCCATATGAGGTTTTAATTCTGTTCTAATAGTTTGTAGGGTTTTCCACAGATGGTTTTTAACCGTTTTTTGAGTGATTCCCAAAAGATCGGCAATTTCTTCATTGCTTTTTCCCTGTTGTTTGGACATAATGAATATACTTCGCTTTTGAGTGGGAATATTATCAAGGATGTCGTTTACTATATCCTCATATTCGGCAAGAAGAATGGTATTCTCGGTTTCCTCGTTTAAAAAACTAATGTTTTTCCAGTATTCCTTTTTTAAGGATTCTTGACAGGCAATACTCCTTAAATAGTTGTAGGTTGAATTTTTTGCAATAGTAAAAAGAAAGGCATCAAAAGAATGTTTTTCATTAATGGTTTCTTTTTTTGTCCAAATCTTTATAAATACTTCTTGAAGAATTTCCTCGGAGGCATAATCCGACTTCGTTATTGAGTGTATGAAATAATACAACCTTTTTTCGTACAGTTCAAATATGGTCTTGAATGCCGCCCTATTTCCTTTTATCAAGGAAGCTATCAATTGGTCTAAGGGTTGTCGTGACATTTAGAAAGCAATTAAATGATTTGAGTTTTATTTAGAAAATTAAGGTAAGTTATTTCTTGGAAAAAAATAACAACCTAAAGGTAACAGCCGAAAATAAGATGTAATTTCTTTCATTTCAACTAAAAATTGCACATTTAGCAATACTTTTTTTGCCATAATTTTATCTGTTTAAAAAAAGATGTATATTTAAAATCTCATTATACTTTTTGCTATTTACTTTTTTTATGAAATTACACCTTCTTAATAGGGCCAGTTTACAGAACAGTTCCTTTACAGTTACTCAAAACAAGTATTCCCATTTTCTGAAAATTTGGCATTACCACCCAGAATTGGAATTGGTTTATATTGCCAAAAGTACGGGGACCCGTTTTATTGGTGACGGAATTGAGAAATTCTCGGAAGGAGATCTTGTGTTGATAGGTAAAAACCTGCCGCATATGTGGTTAAATGATGAAATTTATTTCGAAGATGATACGGGCTTGATTTCTGAGGCAATTGCGATACACTTTAAGGAAGATTTTTTGGGGATGGAATTTCTAAATGCCATAGAGATGAAACCAATATTGCAATTGATAAAAAGGGCAAGCCAAGGCATAAAATTTTCCAATATTGATGCTAAACTTATTGAAAAAATTAAGAAACTCCATAGCCACGAGCCTTTTGAAAAAACTATAAAACTCATAGAAATTTTGCACAAATTGGCAAATCATGAGGAGTATCAATTATTGTCAAGTCCGGGATTTTTAAATTCCTTCAATAAAACTGATAATAAAGGATTAGATGAAATTTATGAGTTTGTCTTTAAAAATTTCAATCAGCCAATTGGTTCCAAAGATGTGGCGGAAATTGCCAAAATGAATCCCTCTGCATTTAGTAGATTTTTTAAACGTATTCATAGGAAGACATTTACCCGTTATTTAAATGAAATACGCATTGGGTACGCCTGTAAATTGTTGATCGAGAATAAGAACAACATTACTCCGGTATGTTATGAATCCGGATTTAACAATATTTCAAATTTTAACCGACACTTTAAGTCCATAACTGGGATGTC
Source organism: Arenibacter sp. F20364 (assembly GCF_023015905.1). Classification (GTDB taxonomy): domain Bacteria; phylum Bacteroidota; class Bacteroidia; order Flavobacteriales; family Flavobacteriaceae; genus Arenibacter. The sequence continues at coordinate 82,395 of NZ_JALKBD010000014.1, forward strand.
GCCCTCTGATTACATTAAACTTCATACTCAAAATTGATAAAAATGTTAATTTCGGTCAAAAAAGTATCGGAATTGGTCCTTCTAGTGGTGGGAATGGACCAGGTTTGGATTTAGATTTGTTCAATTAATATTATACAAATGAACAGTAAAATTATAATTACGGATGTTTTGGTGAAAGACGTCCGTTTTCCTACGAGCAAATCTTTGGATGGATCGGATGCCATGAATCCAGATCCTGACTATTCCGCGGCTTACGTTATTTTAAAAACCAACCATCCGGATAAATTGGAGGGGCATGGTTTAACCTTTACCATCGGTAGGGGGAATGAGTTATGTGCGGCTGCCATCGATTCATTGGCGCCCTTGGTGAAAGGAAAATCTTTAGGGAGTTTTACCGCAAATATGGGTGCATTTTGGAAAATGATCACCGGCGACAGTCAATTGCGATGGTTGGGGCCTGAAAAAGGTGTGATTCATTTGGCTACAGGTGCCGTGGTCAACGCCGTTTGGGATCTTTACGCCAAAGTAGAAAAGAAGCCACTATGGAAATTATTGGCGGACATGACTCCGGAAGAATTGGTATCATGTATAGATTTTACCTACATTACAGATGCCGTTACACCGAAGGAGGCATTGGAATTGCTTAAGGCTAAAGAGTCCGGTAAACAGGAACGTATAGATAAACTCCTGCAGGATGGGTATCCTGCATATACTACTTCTGCCGGTTGGTTGGGGTATCCTGATGATAAAATGAGGAGGTTGTGCAAGGAGGCGAAAGCTTCTGGCTTTAAGCATATGAAAATAAAGGTGGGGTCAGATTTAAAGGATGATATGCGCAGGGCCGCAATAATCCGTGAAGAGATCGGTACCGATTTAAAACTTATGATGGATGCCAATCAGAAATGGGATGTGGACGAGGCCATTGCGAATATGGCCGAGCTCAAGAAGTTCGATCCTTGGTGGATTGAGGAGCCTACCAGTCCGGATGATATTTTGGGCCATGCAAAAATAGCAAAGGCTGTACATCCTATTAAAGTGGCCACAGGAGAACACTGTCAGAATAGGGTTGTATTTAAGCAATTAATGCAGGCCGATGCCATTGGGATCTGTCAGATAGATAGTTGCAGGGTAGGAGGGGTCAATGAAATTTTGGCAATCCTGTTAATGGCCGCAAAATTCAATATTCCTGTTTGTCCACATGCAGGAGGGGTTGGACTTTGCGAATACGTACAGCATCTTTCCATGATCGATTATATAGCGATAAGCGGTTCTTTGGAGAATCGTATCATTGAATATGTAGATCATTTACACGAACATTTTTATGACCCGGTGGTTATAAAAAACGGGGCCTATATGCCACCGTCCATGGCGGGTTATAGTATTACCATGAAAGAGCAATCTTTGGAGGACTATAGTTTCCCTGATGGTGTAATTTGGAAAGAAGAAGTAACGGCCAAATAACGGCAATCAAATTAAATTGTAAATAAGATAAATAATCTAAAGAATAATATGTCACTTTTTAGTTTAGAAAACAAAACCGCGGTCGTAACCGGTGGCGCCAGTGGTATAGGTGAAGCTATTTCCAAAGCTTTTGCCGGCCAAGGGGCCGATGTACACATTTTGGAATTTAATGCGGAAAATGGAGAACGGGTTGTTGGGGAAATAGAAGCAAAGGGCGGAAAGGCTACTTTTCACGCTTGTGATGTATCCAACAATGCCCAAGTCGCTGAAATAATTGCCGCTATTAGTGCCAATAAGTATATAAATATTTTGGTGAACAATGCCGGGATAGCCCATGTGGGCAACTTGGAAGGTACTGCCGTAGAGGATATGGATCGCATTTATAATGTAAACATCAAAGGGGTGTATAATTGTATGCACGCGGTTGTCTCGAAGATGAAGGAGAAGGGTGGAGTTATATTAAATATGGCCTCTATTGCATCCTCTGTCGGTATTGTTGATCGATTTGCTTATTCCATGTCCAAAGGAGCCGTACTGACTATGACTTATTCGGTAGCAAGGGATTATTTGGAACAGGGTATTCGCTGCAATAGCATTTCCCCAGCACGGATTCATACGCCATTTGTAGACGGATTTATTAAGAAAAATTACCCAGGGAAAGAAGCGGAAATGTTCGAAAAGCTTTCCAAATCCCAGCCTATCGGCAGGATGGGAAAACCAGAAGAGGTGGCCAATTTGGCGGTTTATCTCTGCTCGGATGAGGCTTCCTTTATAACCGGTACCGATTTCCCCATAGACGGCGGTTATATAAAATTGAACGGATAGGTTTAAACTGAAAATCTGCTTATAGGCTGATTTGAAAATGGAGCTGGATATCAATTTTGATGTTCCAGCTCCATTTTAAGAAACTAGAATCTGCTCCCCTCGCGGAGCAAATAGGAATTTTACATAAAACAAGTACTATTAATGATTAAATTATTTCAATACCTAGCTCTGATAGCTCTTTTGACCGCCTGTTCCCAAAAATCGGAGCCTAATGCCTTGGTACTGCCCGTCTCCAATACCATTAAAGTACAGGAGAGCGATAGTAAGGATACTATTTTGCTTAAGGCGGCCCATGTAGTGCCAACTTCCAATCAGTTTGATGCTTTGCAGAACGAGTTTATAGCTTTTATTCATTTTGGACCCAATACGTTTACCCGAATGGAGTGGGGAAATGGGATGGAGGATCCCAAAATATTCGACCTGCAGAATTTGGATACGGATCAGTGGTGCAAGGCTATGAAGGATGCCGGGATGAAGATGGTAATTTTTACCGCCAAGCATCACGATGGTTTTGTGCTGTGGCAGAGCCGCTATACCAAGCACGGTGTAATGTCTTCCCCATTTAAGGATGGAAAGGGGGATGTCCTGAAGGAATTATCCGAGTCCTGTAAAAAATATGGGCTAAAATTAGGGGTGTACCTATCTCCGGCAGATTTGTTCCAAATAGAGAACAAGGAAGGGCTTTATGGCAATTTAAGTGAGTATACAGAAAGAACCATCCCAAGACAGGTAGAAGGAAGGCCTTTTGAGAACAAGACCAAATTCACTTTTGAAGTGGACGACTACAATGAGTATTTTCTAAATCAACTCTTTGAATTGCTTACGGAATACGGGCCTATACATGAGGTTTGGTTTGATGGTGCACACCCAAAAAGAAAAGGGGGGCAGACCTACAACTATTTGGCATGGAAAGAATTGATTAGGGCTTTGGCGCCTAAAGCGGTCATTTTTGGAAAAGAGGATATTCGTTGGTGTGGTAATGAAGCAGGGAAGACCAGGGATACGGAATGGAATGTAATCCCCTATCAAGAAGATCCCGATCAGATGAACAGCTTTGCAGATTTAACCGAGGAATCCTTGGGTAGCAGGGAGGACCTATATAAGGGGAAATATCTTCATTATCAACAGGCAGAGACCAATACCTCCATTCGGGAAGGTTGGTTCTATAGGGATGACACGGATCAGAAAGTACGAAGTACGGACGATGTGTTCGATATGTATGAAAGATCCGTTGGTGGAAACTCCACCTTCCTATTAAACATTCCGCCCAATAGGGAGGGTAATTTTTCTCCCCGGGATGTCTCCGTATTGGAAGAAGTGGGTGAAAGGATCAAAGAAACCTACGGAGAAAACTTGTTGTCCGGGGCCAATGGACCTCAAGGGGTTTTGGATGACGACCCGTCAAGTTTCGAGTTATTGGGTGGGGGAGCCCAAGAGATGGTTGTTGAAACCAATGCTCCGATCACTGTCAACAGATTGGCTATTCAGGAAGCTATAGATACCCATAGTGAGAGGGTAGAGAAACATGCCGTGGATGCTTGGGTGGACAATACCTGGAAAGAAATTGCTACAGCTACCAATATTGGGTATAAAAGAATTTTACGATTCCCAGAAATTACTACCCAAAAATTGCGAATTAGAATTTTGGAGTCCCGTTTTTATCCTGCCATTGCAAACGTTTCGGCCTATTATTATAAGGCAAGACCTCCCCAACTCAGTATTGAAAGATCGGTTGAGGGATCCGTAGCCATATCCCCCAAAAAAGACACCTTTGGTTGGAAACCCCATGGGGAAGATATTGCGGGAAACATAAATTCCGGATACAACATTAGATACACTACGGATGGAAGCGAACCTACTGTAGCTTCGGAAATTTATACTGGGCCTTTTAAAATACCTTCAGGAGAGATTCAGGCGGTAGCTGAGGTAAATGGAAAACTGGGGAGTGTTGCTTCGCAGCTTTTCGGAATTGTAAAAAAGGATTGGAAGTCAGTCGGAGAAGATAGTTTTGAGGGGGAAAATGTTGCCCAAAATGCCTTTGATGGTGATTCCAATACCTATTGGAGCTCTAGTGATAAAGCTGGAAAACACTTTATCAATATAGATCTTGGTAAGGAATATTCCATAACCGGCTTTACCTACACCCCTCAAGTTCTTTCCGCTGACGGGATGATAGAAAAGGGTACAGTCAGGATGAGTACCGATGGAAAAACTTGGAAAAGTGTTGAGGATTTCCAGTTCGGAAACTTGATAAATGACCCAACTACCAGAACCCATATGTTCCAGTCCAAGATCAATGCCAGATATATCGGGATTGAATCCAAAGTAATTGCCGGAAATGGCAAAACTGCTGCCATTGCGGAATTGGATTTTTTATTGGATTAATAGTATGATTACCATTTCATTTTAAAACTTAATGAACCAAAAAGCACTGTATTATTTTGTAATTGCCCTGTCCTTAATTGGTTGCGCACCAACCGTTTCTGATGTTTACATTGCTGCCAATAAAGAGGAATTTAGTAATGGGGAGTTAGTTTATTCTTCTATTGGAGAAGGAATAAATGCCGTGGCCCAGCTCAGAAAAGAGGGAATTAAAAATACCTTGACCCTACATATAATGAAGGGAGAACATAGAATAAACACTCCCATAAGGATAACACCAGAACTTGGTCCTTTGAGTCTTGAAGGAGAAGGCACTGATAAATCGGTAATCAAAGGATCCAAAGTGCTCAACCCTAAATGGGAAAAGTACAATGACCATATTTGGGTGGCACAATTGCAAAAGGAGGATAATTTTGACCAGCTTTTTATTGACGGAAATAAACAAATATTGGCGCGTTATCCCAATTATGACGAAAACGGAGGGCACTGGCAAGGTCATGCCGCAGATGCTATTGCTCTGGAAAGGGTGGAAACTTGGTCCAACCCCAAAGGCGCCATAGTGCATGCCATGCACAGCGGAGAATGGGGTGGATTTCACTACTTTGCTACTGGTGTTGATGAAAATGGGGAACTTATATTGTCCGGGGGATATCAGAATAATCGTCCTTCAAAGATGCACGCCAAGTACCGTATGGTAGAAAATGTATTCGAAGAATTGGATGCGGCAGGGGAGTGGTACTTGGACAAGGACTATAAATTATATTATTGGCCTACCCTGGGAACGGATATTACCAATGTCTTGGTAGAAGGGGTTCAACAAAAACATTTGTTAGAAGTTGTTGGCTCCGAGGAAGACCCTGTTCGGGATATTAATATAAGTGGAATTAGGTTTGAACATGCCAAGCGTACTTTTATCGAGGATTATGAACCCTTGCTGCGAAGCGATTGGACCATATATAGGGGGGCAGCCCTTTTTATGGAAGGCGCACAAAAAGTAAATATCCAAAATTGTGAATTTACCAATTTGGGCGGCAACGCCATATTGGTAAGTAACTTTAACAGGGAGGTGCGCATTGTGGATAACCATATTCACGAATGTGGCGCTTCTGGGATCAGTTTTGTAGGTAGTCCCGAAGCGGTAAGGTCGCCTTCGTTTCAATATGATGAATTTATTCCTTTGGTGGAACTGGATACTGTTCTAGGTCCTAAATCCAACAAATATCCCAGTAATTCGGTGGCGGAGAACAATCTGATCTATCGCATAGGGAGGGTGGAAAAGCAAACGGCCGGAGTACAAATTGCCATGGCCATGGATATTACAGTAAGTCACAATAGTATATATGATGTTCCAAGGGCCGGGATTAATATTGGTGATGGTACTTGGGGCGGACATATTATTGAATACAATGATGTTTTTAATACCGTCCTGGAATCTGGGGATCACGGCGCATTTAATTCTTGGGGGAGGGACCGATTTTGGCATCCAAACCGCGAAACTTTGAATGAAATGGTAGCCGCCAACCCGGAGATGCCCAAATGGGATGCCATTCATACCACGGTAATAAGAAATAATAGGTTTCGTTGCGATCATGGATGGGATATAGATCTAGACGATGGTTCGTCCAATTACCACATTTATAACAATCTGTGTTTAAATGGTGGTATTAAATTACGCGAAGGCTTCTATCGCACTGTGGAAAACAACATCATGATAAATAACGGTTTCCATCCACATGTATGGTTCAAGAACAGTGGAGATGTTTTTAAACACAATATTGTTTTTACGGAGCACAAGGACATAAGATTGCAGGAATGGGGTAAGGAAGTGGATTATAACCTTTTTCCTGATGCCGAAACTTTGCTGCAAACCCAAAATAAGGGTGTGGATGAAAACAGCATTTTCGGTGATGCATTATTTGTGGATGCCAAATTGGGGAACTATACGGTAAAAGAAGAATCAGCTGCTCATAAAGTTGGGTTTAAAAACTTTGATATGGATAGTTTTGGGGTTACCAATAGTGGGCTAAAGTCTTTGGCCAAATCCCCTACTATTCCCACAATGTTTTTTGGCAATAACAATGAAAAGGATGTGGAGTTCGATTGGCTGGGCTCAAAAATTAAAAGTATTGCTACTATGGCCGAAAGGTCGGCTTCAGGTTTAAACAAGACTGCAGGTGTCTTGCTGCTTTCAATAGAGCCACAGACCGTTATAGGAAATTCTCCCCTTCAGGTAGGGGATGTTATTATATCCGCCGAAGGCGATGAAATAAATACAGTGGCAGATTTAATGAAATCTTATCAAAATAATAATTGGAAAGGGAAATTGAATCTAACTATATTTAGAAATCAAAAAGAAAAGGAAGTATCATTCACAACTAAAAAATAATAAAGGAACAGAATTATGAAGGGTTGGTATAAGTATTTTTTTGTGGCTGTATTATTTGTTGTAACCGTCAATTGCCAAAGTGTTAAAACGACGGAGACAGAGGAAGCACGTCCCAATATTATTTACGTTTTGGCAGATGATCTGGGTTATGGTGATATTTCTATCTATTATCCAGAAGGTAAAATAAGCACCCCCAATTTGGATGCTTTGGGCGCAGCCGGAATGATATTTACGGATGCCCATACCTCTTCGGCGGTATGTACTCCTACCCGATACGGGATTATTACCGGAAGATATAATTGGAGAAGTCCTTTAAAAAGTTCGGTCCTCACAGGAAATTCCAAGGCCTTGATTCCTCAAAAAAGGACTACCGTGGCTTCACTGCTCAAAAAGGAAGGCTATGAAACGGCTTTTATAGGCAAATGGCATTTGGGATGGGATTGGGCATTAAAGGATCCAACAGTGGAATCTGGTGAGGGCTGGGATCCTGGCGACTTCGATAATATAGATTTTTCCAAGAAGGTGGGTAACTCTCCCAATACACTTGGTTTTACATATTCTTACGGACATTGTGGATCTTTGGATATGGCCCCATATGTGTACGTGGAAAACGGAATGCCAACTATGGTTCCCGATTCGGTTACGGTAAGTAAGACAAAATATGGTTGGTGGCGCAAGGGGCCTACCGCCCGGGATTTTGATTTTGACGATGTTACTCCTAACTTTTTTAGAAAATCCTTCGGTTACATCAAAGAAAAGGCAAAAGGGAAATCTCCATTCTTTTTGTATTTGGCACTGCCTTCTCCCCATACCCCCATTCTTCCCACAGAAGAATGGCAGGGAAAAAGTGATTTACTTCCTTACGGGGATTTTATGATGATGATCGATGCCTATATGGGGCAACTTACGGCCGTGATAAAGGAAGCTGGGATAGAAGAAAATACCATAGTGATCTTTACAAGTGACAATGGCTGCTCCCCAGCTGCCGGTATTGATGAAATGATGGCCAAAGGGCATAATCCAACAGGTATCTATAGAGGCCATAAGGCAGATATTTTTGAAGGAGGCCATCGTGTGCCGTTTATGGTTAAATGGCCCTCTAAGATTAAGCCAGATTCCCAATCGGATAAAACCATATGTACAACAGATCTGATGGCTACCTGTGCTGAAATAGTGGGTGTTGATTTGAAGGATTCCGAAGGGGAGGATAGTTTTTCCATGCTGCCCTTATTCAATAATCCTACTTCGCCCGATTATAAAAGGGAAGCTACGGTACATCATTCCATTAATGGAAGTTTTGCAATAAGAAAGGATAATTGGAAAATGATATTTTGCCCAGGTTCAGGGGGTTGGAGTGCGCCAAAACCGAACTCGGAAGGGATAGGCGATCTGCCTAAATTTCAGTTGTACGACCTAAGCAAGGATCCACAGGAAAAGAATAATGTTTATGGGCAGTTTCATGATGTGGAAAGTGCACTGACCAGACTAATGGTCTCCTATATTGAAAATGGCAGAAGTAATCCAGGAGAAAAGCAAAAAAACGACCCAGATGGTTATGGCAGCAAGGAATGGAAGCAATTGGAGGTATTCTATAATTGATTTGAAAATTAAAAAAAAAGGATTTTTAGAAACTAGAAACTAGAAACTAGAAACCAGTAACGGAATATTATATAAACAATAAAAGAAATATTAACTGTATAAATAGGAACAAATGAAACTAATAAGATTTGGAGAAGTAGGTCAAGAAAAACCGGGAGTGCAATTGGAAAATGGTACCCGATTGGACATATCTGCTTTTGGAAGGGATTACAACGAGGATTTTTTTGGTACCGATGGCGTTGCCCAGCTAAAAAGCTGGTTGGCCAAAAATGAAAGTAGCTGTCCTAAAGTGGATAATAATATTCGTTTGGGGGCTCCATTGGTGAGACCTTCAAAAATTGTATGTGTAGGTCTCAATTACGCCAAACATGCTGCTGAAAGTGGTATGGCAGTACCCAAGGAACCTGTATTGTTCTTTAAGGCTACTTCCGCAATCGTTGGGCCCAATGATGACGTTATTATTCCAAAAGGAAGCGAAAAAACCGATTGGGAAGTAGAGCTGGCCGTGGTTATAGGTAAGAAGGCATCCTATGTGTCTGAAGCAGATGCCTTAGATCATGTTGCAGGATACGTATTGCACAACGATTACAGTGAAAGGGCCTTTCAGATTGAAAGGGAAGGACAATGGGTAAAGGGAAAAAGTTGTGATACTTTTGCTCCTGTTGGACCTTTCATCGCTACAAAGGATGAAATTAAAGACCCCAATAACCTGAACTTATGGTTAAAATTAAATGGGGAAACGGTTCAGGATAGTTCTACCTCCGATTTTATATTCAATGTACAAGAGGTGGTGAGCTATATCAGTCAGTTTATGACCTTGTTGCCGGGGGATATTATTTCAACTGGAACTCCTTTTGGAGTGGGACTTGGGTTTAATCCACCGAAATATTTGAAAGCAGGAGATGTGGTAGAGTTGGGGATAGAGGGACTTGGAACTTCCAAGCAAACTGCGAAGGCATATAGCGGGAAATAGGATTAGACTAATTTTGGATCTACCGCAATTTTTGTGGTCTGGTCCATCCTGATAATTCAATTTTAGAATCATTGAGGTCTCGACTGCGCCTGTCTCTAGGCAGGCTCGGCCGGATAATGTTTGTTTAATCATAATAGTGTCCCCTTGACCGGAGTATAGAGGTCATAAGTTTTGTTGATCTGGTTAAATTTGTGACGGTGACTTAATTTAATAATTCCAAGTAGCATGAATTCCAAATTCCATGTAATTATTTTGTGTCTTATAACTAATTTGTATGTCTCTCCCAACTTTGGACAGGAGTTGGAGTGGGCCGAAATTGAAAATGGAATTTGGAAAACCAGTGTTGGGGAGCCAGAGGATATAAGTTTACTTGCGGCTGCTGATGTAAGGCCCAAGGTGGAGGCCCTTGACAAATTGCCCTCGGCAGTTTTTCCTTTTTTAAAGGATAAGATCAAAACCAAAATTATCGATGGAAAGACCTATTTGCAGTTTCCCTTAGCCAGGGAAGAACAAATTTATGGCTTGGGACTCAATTTTAAAACAGTACATCAAAGAGGTCGAATTATGCAATTGCACGTGGATCACTACGGTGGCCGTGATGACGGTCGTACCCACGCCCCAGTTCCGTTCTACGTATCTTCCAAAGGTTATGGTGTCTTGATAGACGCTGCAAGGTATATCACCGTGTATGCCGGCACAGGTATTAGGGTCGATGCCGATGATAAACCGGTTTTGAGAGACAGGAACACTGACAAGCAATGGCAGGCGCAACCCTATTCCGACGCTGTCGAAATTTTGGTACCGGCTAAAGGAACCGATGTTTATGTTTATGGGGGCTCTTCCCCTATGGAGGCGGTACAACGCTATAATTTATACAACGGCGGGGGTTATATTCCCCCGAAATGGGGTTTGGGATTTACCCAAAGAGTACCCACCTTATATAGCCAAGATGATATAGCCAGGGAAGCCCAAGAGTTTGAAGATCACGATTTTCCCTTAGATTTTATTGGAGTGGAACCAGGTTGGCACAGTATGTCCTATCCCTGTACTTTTGAATGGGACAAAAAACGCTTTCCGGATCCTGAAAAATTTAATAATGAATTATTGGCCAAGGGGATAAGGACCAATTTATGGTTGAATCCCTATGTTTCCCCGGTGGGTTCCCTATATCCTAAATTGAAAGGTCTTTCTGCTTCGCATACAGTTTGGAATGGAATTGTGCCCGATTTGATGCTAGCCGAAACTCGGGATATTTTGAAGAATCACTTTATTGAAAATCATTTAAGTATTGGTGTCAGTGGCTATAAGATAGATGAGGTTGACGGATTTGACTTTTGGGTATGGCCGGATGTGGCTACATTTCCCTCCGGCTATAGTGGCGAACAAATGCGACAGGTCTACGGTCTGTTGATCCAGGATATGACCGCAAAATGGTTCAAGGAAAAAAATCAGAGGACCTATGGTTTGGTCAGGGCTTCAAATGCTGGGGCCAGTCCTTTGCCCTATGTAATTTACAACGATTATTACAGTCATAAAGATTTTATAACGGCCCTTGTAAACAGTAGTTTTATAGGCGTGCTGTGGACGCCTGAGGTACGTGCTTCAAAAACTGCCGAGGAGTGGTTGCGAAGAATGCAATCCGTTTGTTTCTCACCCATGGCCATGCTGAATGCTTGGGCAGATGGAACCAAACCTTGGTCATTTCCCGAAGTGGAATCGGCCGTGAGGGATGTCGCTAATTTAAGGATGCAGTTATTGCCTTATATCTATTCTACTTTTTCACAGTATCATTTTAAAGGCCTGCCTCCATTTAGGGCAATGAATTTGGTGGATGGTTTTTCCTATGACCAAAAGGTGTCTGAAGGTGAACTGGACTCTACGGACAATCCCTATAAAATAGCTGTTAAGAGTGAAATAAAGGATCAATACATGATGGGCGACAATATCTTGGTAGCCCCAATGTTTGTAGGGAAAAAGGAAAGAAAGGTTATTCTTCCCAAAGGAAAATGGTTTGATTTCTACAATGGGGAATTCGTTGGGGAAAACCAGGTGATTTCCGTAACTCCAGGATTGGAAAAAATTCCATTATTTGTTAGGGATGGTGGTATTGTTCCCATGCGGCCCATACAGAGACAGGCTCCAAAAATAGGAGAAAAGGTGGACCTGATCATTCGTCATTATGGGACGAAGGAAGGGGAATATACACTTTATGATGATGATGGGTTAAGCTTTGATTTTGAAAAAGGACAATTTTCCGAGGTCGAAATAAAGGTAAAAAAAGACCGTAAAGGAAATCTAAGAGGTAGTATAGGCACTCCAGAAAAAGGCAAGCCATATGGTTATAACAAGAAAGTAACTTGGGAATTTAAAACAAAATAATATCCTTCTTAAAAAATGGTTGGATAAAAAGATATGATAGGTAAGAGGCTACTATATGTATTTTTAGGATTATTTATAATATCTGAATCCGTAGGTGCAACCGTTCAGGAACCTATAAAGATTGCCTGTGTAGGGAACAGCATCACTTACGGGTCGCAAGTGGCCAATAAAGAAAAAAATGCCTACCCGGCGCAACTTCAGGCTATGTTGGGTGAACAGTATACAGTACGGAATTTTGGGATTAGTGGACGTACCCTGTTGAAAAAGGGAGATAGGCCCTACTGGGAAACCAAAGCCTATGAAGAAGCCCTTCAGTTTAAGCCTGATGTGGTATTCATTAAATTGGGCACCAATGATAGTAAACTTCAAAATCGGGTACATATGGCCGATTTCGAGACGGACTATATAGACCTGATCAACAGTTTTATCGAGACAAACAAAGATGCCCGGATAATTCTTTTGCTTCCGGTTCCAGCCTTTACAACTGATACTACGGGGATTTGGAACCAGGTCATTACAAAGAAAATTATCCCTTTAACACAGTCGGTTGCCAATAAGACCAAATCGGAGGTATTGGATCTATACCATTTGTTTATAGATCAACCGGGTTTACTGCCAGACAATGTTCATCCGTCTTCTTTGGGGGCAACGGTAATAGCTAAACGCTTGTATGAAACGGTAATCCAAAAAGAAATCCAACCCTTGGAAATATTAAAATCCAAGGAGATAAAAGTTTTGCAAACCGAAAATTTTTATGGTTACGATCTCACAGATTTTGAATATAAAGGTATCCTATGTAAGGTTGTCAAGCCCAAAAAAGGGGCTCCAGGAGCTCCATGGGTACTGAGGGCACGCTTTTGGGGTCATGAACCACAAACGGATATTGCCTTATTGGAAAGAGGTTTTCATATTGCTTATTGCGATGTGGCAAATTTGTTTGGTGGTCCCGAAGCGGTAAAGCGTTGGGATAGATTTTATAGGTTATTGACCCAGGCCGGACTTTCCAAAAAAGTAGTGTTGGAAGGAATGAGTAGAGGAGGTTTGATCGTTTATAATTGGGCAGAAAAAAATCCTGAAAAGGTTGCCTGTGTCTATGCCGATGCACCTGTACTGGATGGAAAGAGTTGGCCAGGTGGATTGGGTAATGGCAAGGGAAGTTTTGCAGATTGGGAGACCTTTAAAAAAGTATATGACTTAAAGACTGAAGGGAATGTTTCCAAATTTAAAGGAAATCCTATTCATAAAATAAAATCAATCGCCCACGGGGGTTATCCCATGATGCACGTATGTGGCGCTGCCGATGGGGTGGTACCCATAGATGAAAATACAAAGCCTTTCGAAACAGGAATCAAAGCATTCGGAGGTCTTATCGATGTTGTTTACAAGGAGGGTGTAGGTCATCACCCCCATAGCCTGGAGAATCCCAGTCCTATTGTGGATTTTATCCTAAGGGCAACGGGTAAAAAAGTAAATTTCGCCCTTGTACCTGCACCTAGCGCTGAATATAGATCTGCCGCAGGCTGGAAGGAAGGAAAGGATTGGTGGGCACAGGCCAATGATATTGATTCCTTATGTCTTGACTACAAAGAAATTGATTTACTCCTTATCGGGAATTCCATCACCCAAGGGTGGGGAGGAAATAGGCCCAATGTCACCCATGCACCAGGAACGGAGGCCGCTGAGTTATATTTTAAGGATTTAAGATGGATCGGTGCAGGTATTTCAGGGGACAGAACCCAGCATATTTTATATCGCTTAAGTAAGGGAAACTATGAGTCTTCACGGCCAAAAGTGGCAGTGCTGGCCATAGGAGTCAATAATTTTGAAGATAATACAACAGAGGAAATTGTAGAGGGTATTAGGGAGGTATTGAAAGTAGCCAAGGAGAAATTTACACCCTCCACAAAAATATTATTTCTTGGGCCCTTGCCTACAGGCCTTGATCTGAACACGGAAAGAAGGGAGAAATACAATAAAATTCATTCTATTATAAAGGAATTTGGAGACCAGAAGAATGTTTTTTATTACAATACGATCAAGGAATTTTCAGATATAAAAGGATTTTTAAGGACAGATCTTTATTCCCAGGATGGCATTCATTTATTGCCGGAGGGCTATAAAGTTTGGGGAAGATTTATCAGGGATAAGTATAATGCTATTACTAAATAAGGATAGGATGGAATCTTGGAGGATTAAAAGAACCATAGAATTCCGGGAATTGACAAGAACTATAAAAAACAATTAAATATAAACAGATGAAAAAGTTATTAGGATTCCTGCTTTTGCTTTTTACAGCCAATACTTATGGAGAAATTTGGCTTCCTTCCATTCTTTCGGACAATATGGTTTTGCAACAAGAATCGAATGTTACCATTTGGGGGTGGACCACGGCTACCAGTGAGGAAATTACGGTATATGGTACTTGGAACAATGAAAAAGTGACTGCCAAAGCATATCAAGGGGTCTGGTCTTTGCAGCTACCAACACCCAAAGCAGGGGGCACCTATAGCGTTATGGTGGAGGGTCACGAGAACTTGGAGCTGAAGAATGTATTGATAGGGGAAGTATGGCTGGGCTCTGGACAGAGTAATATGCAATGGACTCCAAAAAACGGCTTGGAGAATGCCGAGGAAGAAATAAAAAATGCGAACTATCCGGAGATACGCTTTTTTCAGGTAGCGCAGCAGATATCGGACCATCCTCAAGACCAACTAAAGGGTAAATGGGAGATTTGTACACCGGAAACTATGTCGAAGTTTAGTTCTGTAGCTTATTTTTTTGGTAGGGAACTGCACCAGAATTTGGCAGTACCTGTAGGTATGATCAATTCTAGTTGGGGTGGTACACCGGTGGAAGTTTGGTTAAAACAGGAGTTGATATCGGAAGATGCCGAATTGAAAGTAGCCGCGGAAAAACTGAATGAAGTGGCTTGGTGGCCCAGCGATCCGGGTTTTGCTTACAATGCCATGATACATCCGATTACCAAATTCAATATAGCTGGGTGTATTTGGTACCAAGGGGAATCCAATAGGGTAAATCCTGTTTCCTATTACAAATCCTTTCCTTTGATGATCGAATCCTGGAGGGAGGAATGGGGCAAGGATCTGCCATTTTATTTTGTGCAAATAGCCCCTTATAAATATGACGACCCCATGGCTACGGATGCGGCACATGTAAGGGATGCACAACTGTATACCATGCAAAATTTGGACAATACGGGCATGGTGGTTACTAACGATATCGGGAACCTGGAGAACATCCACCCCACCAATAAGCAGGACGTAGGACATCGTTTGGCACTTTGGGCCTTGGGCAAAACCTATGGTAGGGATGGGCTGGAATATTCGGGACCTGTTTATAAATCCATGGAAATAAAGAATAAAAAAGTTGTCCTCAATTTTAATCATGCCGAGAAGGGTTTAATGAAAAAAGGAAAAGACTTACGAGAATTTTTTATTGCAGGTGAAGACCAAATATTTTATCCCGCCAAGGCTAAAATTAAGGGTAATACTGTAGAAGTGTCGTCTTCAAAAGTAAAAAAACCAGCAGCGGTGCGGTTTGCTTTTACCAATGGGGCATTGCCCAATCTATACAATTCAGAGGGCCTACCAGCCTCCGCTTTTAGAACGGATAAGTGGAAATTGAAATAAATTAAATTGCTTACTTTTTATACATGAAGAAACTTATTACCTCTATTTTACTATTGACGATCATGGCAACTTCTGCCCAAGAACAGCTTACGGATACCGTTTTGCAAAAAGAACAGAAAATGCAGTGGTTCAAGGATGCCAAATTGGGAATTTTTATCCATTGGGGCTTGTATTCGGTCAATGGAATAGACGAATCCTGGTCATTTTACAATGGGTATATTTCCCATAAGGATTATTTAAAACAGACCAAGGGGTTCACTGCCAAAAAATACAACCCACAAGCTTGGGCGGATTTGATAAAGCGCAGTGGCGCCAAATATTCGGTCATTACCGCCAAACACCATGAAGGCTTCGCCCTTTGGAATACCAAGTTTGGGGATTTTAATGCGGTAGAAGGAGCCACCTCCAAGCAAGACGTGCTTACCCCCTTTGTATCGGAACTCCGAAAAAATAATTTAAAAGTAGGGATCTATTATTCTTTACCCGATTGGTCATACGATGATTATACCCATTTTACGCGGGATTCCATTCGATATCAAATTTCTGAAGAACCTAAGCGATGGAACAAGTTCCTAAACTATTATCAAGGCCAATTAAAGGAATTGTCCAATAATTATAATCCTGACCTGTATTGGTTTGATGGGGATTGGGAACACAATTCGGAGGAATGGCAAGTGCCCAAGGTGAGGCAAATGCTCTTTGATAAAAATCCCAATACCATTTTAAATTCTAGATTGCGGGAGCAAGGGGATTACGCTACCCCGGAACAGGGGATGCCGATCACTCGGCCAAAAAACAAGTATTGGGAACTATGTCTTACCATGAATGATTCATGGGGATTTCAAAAAAACGATCACAACTACAAAACCACTGACCAAATAATTGGAATTTTTGTAGATGTCATTGGTAACGGGGGCAATATGTTACTGGATATAGGTCCCAAAGGCGATGGTAGTATTCCGGAGGAGCAGGTGGCCATCTTGGAAGGATTGGGTAGGTGGACCAGCAAACACAAGGAAGCCATTTACGGTACCCGCTCCGGGATTCCTAAAGAACACTTCTATGGCCCCACTACCTTGTCCAAAGACGGAAAAGTTCTCTATTTATTTGTAAAGGGCAACCCCAATGGTGAGGTCGTTATTCGAGGACTTAAAAATAAGATAAACCGCATTTATGTGGTGGGCGAGGGTACCAAGCTATCACATCAGGTAATTGGTAAGGTATATTGGAGCCATTACCCAGGTATTAATTATATAAAGTTACCGGAACATGTTCTGGATGAAAACATGACCGTTCTAGCCTTAATGTTGGATGGCGAGGTAGATCTATATCGCGAAGATGGTGCGGTGATAGAAAGTAATTAGGCCATCATAAGAAAAAGTACAAAGATGAAAAGATACGTATTGTGGTGTTTTAGTGTTGGCCTTCTAATATTGGGCTGTAAGGAGAAAGTGATTCCTAAGGATGATAGTGCACCCTCAGTACCTAATATGATACTTTTTTTCGTGGATGATATGGGTTGGCAGGATACATCGGTCCCCTTTTGGAGTCGAAGAACCGCTTATAATGAGCTCTACCAAACCCCAAATATGGAGCGATTGGCAAAGGAAGGAATGAAATTTACCCAGGCCTATTCAACAGCAGTATGTTCACCTACAAGGGTAAGTCTAATGACGGGCATGAATGCGGCCAGGCATAGAGTCACCAACTGGACCTTGCAAAAGGATAAACTACAACCCATGGAAACCAACCATAAGACCCTTCATTTTCCAGAGTGGAACGTAAATGGTTTGAGTCCGGTTGCAGGGATAGAAAAGGCAGTATATGCAACTCCCTTGCCACAGGTTTTGAAGGAAGCAGGCTATCATACCATACATGCCGGAAAGGCCCATTTGGGAGCCATAGGTACACCAGGGGAAGATCCCTTAAAACTTGGATTTGAAATTAATATTGCTGGCCATGCGGCTGGGGCCCCTGGGAGTTACTTGGGGACCGATAATTTTGGGAATGGAATTGAAGGTAAGGAAGTGTGGGCGGTACCGGGATTGGATAAATATCACGGCAAGGATATATTTTTAACGGAGGCCATTACCCAAGAGGCACAACTGGCCATGGATTCGGCCTTGGAAAGAAACAAGCCTTTCTTTTTGTATATGGCGCATTATGCCGTACATACCCCCATAATGGCCGATAGCAGATTTGTGCAGAAATATTATGACAAAGGGCTAGATTCCACCGAAGCCAAATACGCTGCCTTGGTAGAGGGAATGGATAAGAGTTTGGGAGATATTATGGATTATCTGGACAACAAAAATATTTCGGACAATACCATTATACTTTTCATGTCGGACAATGGCGGACTTAGTGCCCTGGCCAGGGGAGGTGAAAAGCACAGCCATAACAAACCCTTGAGCAGTGGAAAAGGCTCGGCACATGAAGGGGGGATCCGGGAGCCCATGTTGGTAAAATGGCCTGGAAAAATAGCTCCCAATACCGTTACAGATCAACAAGTAATTATCGAAGATTTTTACCCGACCATTTTGGAAATGGCAGGTGTTGAAAACTATGAAACAATACAGCAGGTAGATGGAATTAGTTTTGTGCCGGTACTTTCTGGAAACAGCAGTAGCGGCAATCGACCCTTATTTTGGCATTATCCCAATGAATGGGGGCCATCAGGTCCCGGGATTGGGGCTTCCAGTAGCACCAGGGTGGGCGACTGGAAATTTATTTATTACTACAATGACGGTAGTATGGAGTTGTTCAACCTAAAGGAGGATATTGGGGAAACGCAGAATTTGGTAAAAGAGCAGCCGGAAAAAGCACGGGAGTTGGCAAAGACATTAGCGAATTACCTAAGAAAAGTGGAGGCCCAAATACCTTCACGAAAAGATACTGGGGAGCAGATTGCCTATCCTGATGAGGTTTTGAATTCCCAGAAAATGTAATATGGATATGAAACTTAGACTGCTCTTTATTTTCTGCTTCAGTCTCCTGCTGGCCAATGCCCAAAATGGGGAGGATGATCTGTACCTATATGACGATTTTAAGGCGGTGTCCGAAGAAAATATATTTAAAACGGAAGGATATTATAATTGGGGAAGTTCCATCATCAAGGAAAGGGACGGAAAATATCATCTATTTTATTCCCGCTGGAAAAAACAATACGGGTTTTATGGATGGCTTACCCATTCGGAAATAGCCCATGCCACTAGTAAAAGTCCAGCCGGGCCATGGAAATTTAAGGAAACTGTACTTAAAGGTAGGGGCAATGGCTACTGGGATGCTATTACTGCACACAATCCAAAAATCAAATATTTTGAGGGCAAGTACTACTTGTATTATATAGCGACCAATTTGGGAGGCAAGGATTATACTGATAATGATCTGGTGCAAACTGCTAAAACCGGTTATAGTCACCCCAACTGGAAATTACTACGCCCCAATCAAAGGACAGGGGTGGCCGTATCAAATTCGCTTAATGGACCTTGGTCCAGAATGGACAAACCCTTGGTGGAGCCCTCTGGACCCATAGCTACCCTTACGGTTAATCCGGCTATTGATCGCGGCAAGGATGGTAGGTATTATTTAATAATAAAAGGCGATAAGCCCAACGAAAAGAATTTTGTTAGGAACCAGGCGGTGGCGGTGGCGGAACATCCTGACGGGCCTTTTACTATTCAAGGGAATCCGGTAATAGATTATATGGATACCGAGGATATGTCTATTTGGTACGATGAAAATCGAGATAGGTTCTATGGCGTTTTCCATGCCCATAATTATATTGGACTAGTAACCTCAAATGACGGAACCGATTGGGAAAAGGCCAATGAGTTTGTTGTTAAAAATAAAGAAATTTTATTGGAAGAGGGTACTACACTAGTGCCAGATAGGATGGAACGACCTTTTATTTATAAGGAGAATGGCCAGCCGACAGTTTTGTCCGTAGCGGTAAAAAAGGGGGACGAATCCTATACCGTTTTTATTCCCATAAACAAACATGAATTTCCCGTTCCCAATAAAAGACAATTGGTATGGCAAGAAGCAGAGCTTGGGGTGGTGTTTCATTATGACCTTCACGTGTTCGATGGAATAAAATATGGGCAGGGAAACAATAGGATAGATCCTGTTGAGGACTATCAAATTTTTAATCCAGAAAAACTGGATACCGACCAATGGGTAAAGGCAGCCAAAGATGCTGGAGCTACCTTTGCAATTTTGACGGCCACTCATGAGACAGGATTCGCCTTGTATCAATCGAACGTTAATCCATACAGTGTAAAGGCCTTAAAATGGAAGGATGGAAAAGGGGATGTAGTGGCGGATTTTGTAGCATCATGCAGGAAATATGGAATTAAGCCGGGGATTTACCTGGGAATCAGGTGGAATTCATTTTTGGGAGTGCACGATTTTAAAGTAAACGGGGAGGGCGATTTTAAGAAGAACCGACAGCAATGGTACAATAGGATGGTAGAGGGAATGGTCAAGGAAATATGTACGAATTATGGGGAACTGTTTGAAATTTGGTTCGATGGGGGCGCGGACCATCCAAAAAATGGGGCTCCTGATGTTTTGCCCATAGTAAGGCAGTACCAACCCAATTGTTTGTTTTACCACAATGGGCAATTGGCAGAGGCCCGTTGGGGAGGGTCTGAATCTGGAACGGTTGCCTATCCCAATTGGTCCACTTTTCCATATAGGGCCACAGGGGCAGGTGAAACTGCCAAAAAGAATATAGCAGATAACAATTTTCAATTACTGAAAGAAGGGGATGCCAAGGGTAAATTCTGGGTGCCTGCCATGGCAGATGCTCCGCTAAGGGGTTATAATGGCCGGCATGAATGGTTTTGGGAACCTGGGGATGAGGCCCATATATTTCCTTTGGAAAATTTAATGGATATGTACTATAAATCGGTAGGGAGAAATGCCACTTTGATAATGGGGCTTACCCCTGACCCGGATGGATTGCTTCCAGAGCCAGATGTGCAGCGCTTAAAGGAATGGGGAGAGGAGATAAATAGAAGGTTTTCCAATCCTTTGGCTTCCACAAAAGGCATGGGTAAGGTGTTGGAATTAAAGTTAAAGGAATCCCTGCCAGTGAACCATGTAATAATTCAGGAAGACATTGCCATGGGCGAACGTATAAGGAAATATCAAATTGAAGGTTACTCCGGTGGTCGCTGGATTACTTTGGCCAATGGGGAGAGCATAGGAAACAAAAGAATTGAGAAATTTGACACTATAAAATTAAGTAGATTACGAATAAAAATTATAGATTCGGACGGTTTGGCGCAAATTAAGAATATGAGTGCCTATTTTGTTGCTGAAAATGGAAGTTAAAATATAAAAACATGGATTTACAACTGAAGGATAAAGTAATATTGGTAACAGGGGGTTCCAAAGGAATTGGTCAAGGTATAAGCATGCTATTGGCTGCCGAAGGCGCTATTCCGGTCATTGTTGGAAGGGACAGAAAAAGTATGTTGGAGGTGGTTGCGGATATCGAAAGAAGTGGTGGAAAAGCCTCTTTTGCTACAGCAGAACTTACCGATCCGGAACAATGTAGACTTGCCGTTGAAAGCGCCGTTGAAAAATTTGGTAAGATTGATGGTGTGGTAAACAATGCTGGGGTCAATGACGGCGTTGGACTGGAGAATGGGAATTATGAAGATTTTATAAGGTCTATCAACCGCAACCTTACCCACTATTATTTAATGGCGCATTATGCCTTGCCGGAACTAAAGAAAACTCAGGGGTCTATTGTCAATATTGGTTCTAAGACCTCGGTGACCGGGCAAGGGGGTACTTCGGGCTATGCAGCGGCCAATGGTGGGCGTAATGCCATTACAAGGGAATGGGCCGTGGAACTGCTTCCGTTCAATATACGGGTCAATGCGGTTATTGTGGCCGAATGTTATACCCCATTATATGATAGATGGATAAAGACTTTTGACAATCCAGAAGAAAAATTAAAGGGTATAACCGATAAAATTCCGTTGGGACAAAGAATGACCACGGCGGAGGAAATTGCAAGTATGGTGGCCTTTTTACTTTCCAATAGATCCAGTCACACCACAGGGCAACTACTATTCGTTGACGGGGGATATACCCATTTGGATAGGTCGATCACTTAGACACATGAATAAAATTATAACAACAATCATATTAAAGGTATTAATCAATAACAATAATCAACAATCCAATGAAAGACCAAAGACCAGTAGTAGTATCTAAAAAGGTACTAATTCCCTTTATTTTAATTACTTCCCTATTCGCACTTTGGGGTTTTGCCAATGCAGTTACCGATCCAATGGTGCAAGCCTTTAAAAAGGTTTTGGAACTCTCCAATTCGCAGGCTGCTTGGGTGCAAATGGCCTTTTATGGCGGTTACTTTTGTATGGCCCTACCGGCAGCACTTTTTGTGCGCAAATACTCCTATAAAGTGGGGGTATTAATTGGCTTGGCCTTATACGCAGGAGGGGCTTTGTTATTCTATCCCGCGGCCATTACGGAACAATTTTGGTTTTTTTGCTTGGGGCTCTATGTACTTACCTTTGGGTTGGCATTTTTGGAAACTACTGCCAATCCCTATATTTTGGCCATGGGAGCCCCAGAAACGGCTACCCAGCGTTTAAATTTGGCCCAAGCCTTTAATCCAGTAGGATTATTGTTGGGCTTATTGGTGGCGCAGCAATTTGTACTTAAGAAATTGCAGTCGGATGATATCGCGGATTATTCATCCCTTGATGAGGCCAAAAAAGCATTGATCAGGACTACGGACCTAATGGTCATTAGGGATCCTTATGTTATTTTGGGCTTGGTAATTTTGGCGGTTTTTGTCCTCATAGTCATCAGTAAAATGCCGCAGGCCAAAGATGAAGGAGGTATCCCAAGTTTGAGAGATACCTTTAGTGGTCTGTTCAAAAACAAGAAATATGTGCTGGGTGTTTTGGCACAAATATTTTATGTAGGGGCACAGATCATGTGCTGGACCTATATTTATCAATACGCGGAGGCCATAGGGATTTCTAGCGAGGATGCCGCCAATTACCAATTTGCCGCCTTTATCCTTTTCTTGGTGGGAAGGGCCATTGGAACTTATATGTTGCGATTTATGAGCCCGGGTAAACTGTTGATGTACTTTGCCGTTTTTGCAACGCTGTGTTGTATAGGTACCATTTATATTGAGGGAATGATAGGATTGTACTGTTTGGTCGGTATAACTTTTTTTATGTCTCTAATGTTCCCTACCATTTATGGCATTGCGCTTAACGGACTCAATGAGGAAGAATCCAAAATTGGCGCTGCAGGTCTGGTGATGGCAATTGTAGGGGGGGCTTTAATGCCTAAACTGCAGGGAATGATTATTGATGCCGGGGGAAATGCAGTAAATGATATAAAGATAATGGGGGCCACCGAGGTTAATTTTTCCTTTATCCTTCCAGCCTTGTGTTTTGTCTATATCGCATGGTACGGATTAAGGGTATTTAAAAAATATGAACTAGCAGCTTAGGGTACAATTCTGCTACTTAGAGAGGATATTAATAATTATTAACTAAAAAATTTAAAGTTATGAAAAGATATTGTTTGGCGTTGGATCTTAAGGATGATCCCGAGTTGATCAAGGCGTATGACGATTACCATAAGGCGGTCTGGCCAGAGATCCTTCAAAGCCTTAGGGAATCGGGGATAAAGGACATGGAAATCTATAGGGTAAGGAACCGTATGTTTATGATTATTGATGCAGATGAAAGTTTTTCCTTTGAGAAAAAGGCAAAGGTGGATGCCAAGTATCCTGAGAATGAAAAGTGGGAGGAGTTGATGTGGAAATATCAACAGGCGCTACCATTTGCTAAACCTGGGGAAAAATGGATGCTTATGGAAAAGGTTTTTCAATTATAGAAATCAAAAACGTAGGCAAAAACTAAAAAATACCAACTTGGAAAGTGTATTTAATTTTTTCAAATTTAGAATCGTTTTCAGATCATTAGTGCTCTGTACTCTCCTGTGTTCATTAGGTTGTAAAACTAAGAATGACCAAAGTGTAAATACTTTAGTGAAAGATGAAGCGACTTTAGTGAAGGGCTCCTTTGGATATGACAGGGAGTTTTTGTCAAAACACTATAAGCACTTGGTCGTTCTGGAAAATGGGGAGTCGAGCATCTTGATTTCTCCAGAGCTTCAGGGTCGGGTAATGACGAGTACGGCCAATGGGGATGAAGGAAAAAGCTTTGGGTGGATCAATCATGATCTGATCGCATCAGGGGAAATAAACGAACAATTTAACCCTACTGGCGGTGAAGAGCGTTTTTGGTTGGGACCTGAGGGTGGGCAGTTTGCCCTTTACTTTGAAAAGGACACCAAGTTTGAATTGGACGATTGGTTTGTACCTAAGGAATTGGATACCGAAGCCTTTAATTTGGTACGGAGCAGTGAAAACAGCGCCTTCTTTGAAAGGGATATGAAATTGGTGAATTATACCGGAACCACATTCGAATTGCGTGTTCAAAGGAATATTACACTTTTGGACAGGGAAGATGCCGGTGAAATTCTAGGGGTCAATATTCCTGAAACCGTAAAAATGGTCGGATTTGCTTCGGAAAATAACTTGATCAATATAGGGCCTGAAGATTGGGACAAAAAAACTGGCTTAATGTCCATCTGGATATTGAGCATGTTCAATGCTTCGGACCAGACCACTATAATTGTACCATTTAAAAAAGGAGATGAGGACATGTTGGGCAAGAAGGTTACGGACGATTATTTTGGAAAAATTCCCAAGGAGCGTCTACAGGTAAAGGATAGTGTCCTATTCTTTAAAGCCGATGGAAAAGAAAGGGGGAAAATTGGTATTTCTCCCCAAAGGGCACTACCGGTTTTGGGCAGTTTTGATGCCGAAAACAAGGTGCTTACCATTGCTTGGTTCAGTCTTCGGGAGGGTACAACAGACTATGTTAATTCCCTTTGGGAGATACAGGAGTTTCCGTTTTCAGGTGATGCTGTAAATGCATATAATGACGGAGGGGCTTTGGGTCCATTCTATGAATTGGAAAGTTCGTCCCCGGCAATGGACCTCAAATCCAATGAAAGCAGTAGCCATATTCACCAGACTTTTCATTTTATGGGTGACCTAGGTGAACTGGACAATCTGGCTAAAGGAATATTGGGAGTATCCATTAGAGAATTATCCGGGGAATAGTAAATATAAATATCTTCTCCCTTCAGATTATGTAATATTAATTAGGGAGCAGGAAAACAAAAGAAAAACATTCAAGAACAATTGCAGATTAAAATGCCATGGAGAAAAAAAAAGAAATAAAGATCAACAGCAAATATCCATCTGTTGTCGATTTAAGGAACAAAGCCCAAAAAAGGATTCCCAAGTTCGCTTTTGAGTACTTGGATGGAGGCTGTAATGAAGATGTAAACCTACATAAGAATACCTCTGAAATTAGAGAGATAGAGCTACTGCCTTATTACCTTAGTAAACATACTGGATCCAGTATGAAGACCGAATTGTTCGGACATGTGTATGACGCCCCTTTTGGAATTGCTCCAGTGGGACTCCAAGGATTAATGTGGCCCAATGCCCCGGAAATATTGGCTAAATCGGCCTTTGAGCATAATATTCCCTTTATTTTAAGTACGGTGACTACAAGTAGTATCGAACGTATAAGCGAGATAACCGAGGGGAGGGCCTGGTTTCAGCTTTACCATCCTACCGAAGATAGCGTTAGAAACGATATTATAAAAAGGGCCGAAGCTGCTGAATGTCCGGTACTGGTGATTTTGGCCGATGTACCCACCTTTGGTTTCCGTCCCAGGGATATAAGGAACGGATTAGCCATGCCTCCGAAAATGTCAGTGAAGAATATACTTCAGATATTGGGCAAACCAAATTGGGCTATGAGGACCCTAATCCACGGGCAACCAAATTTTGAAACCCTTAAACCGTACATGCCTAAAGGACTGGATTTGGCACAGCTTGGTAAATTTATGGATCAAACCTTTTCAGGGAGGCTAAATGAGGAGAAAATAAAGCCTATTAGGGATATGTGGAAGGGTAAATTGGTGATCAAGGGAGTTGCCAACGAGGCCGATGCGGAAAGTGCTATCAAATTGGGATTGGATGGTATAATTGTTTCCAATCATGGGGGTAGGCAATTGGATGCTGGCGAATCTACTATAAAACCTTTGACTAGAATAGCGGCAAAATATGGAGACCAAATTAAGGTAATGATGGATAGTGGCCTAAGGGGCGGTCCGGATATTGCCAGAACTATGGCAAGTGGTGCCGAATTTACCTTTATGGGGCGTTCCTTTATGTACGGCGTGGCAGCATTGGGTGCTAAAGGTGGGGACCATACTATTTCACTTTTAAAAACAGAATTACAACAGGTAATGGAGCAAATCTGCTGTGAAGAGGTAAAGGATTTCCCCAATCACATTATTTAGGAGTTCTTTTCTTTGAGGAGATTAATGGGTTAGTAGGCGTTGGGACCCTAATTCTTTTTGGGTTCCAATGAACTACTACTTTCCAATCTGGTATCAAAAGATATCTGTTGTAGCTCTTGGGTAGGCTCCTTGATCTGTTCTATGAGGATACGCAATGCTTTTTGCCCTATTTCCTTTATGGGTTGATGAAGATATGGGATAGGGTCTTCCAAGAAATTGTAGGACGAATTTTGGTCGAATACCACCACATCCACCTTCTTAAGTATCTTTCTGTCCAAGCCCAGCATTTGGGTCAGTCCTTCCTCTGCCAAGGTATTGGTGTGAAAATAGATGGCATCCACTCCGGCATCCTGTATCAATTCTTTTACAACATTTTTCATATCGGCTTTTAAGGACCCGTGATTAATTTTTTTTATCAATTCGGTATCCACGGGCAATCCAGCCTGTTTAAGAGCTTCTGCGTAGCCCTGATGTCTTTCTTGGTAGTGGTGCAAGGTGGAGTCATAAAGTACAGCTCCAATTTTCTTGTTTCCCTTTCCAAGCAAATAATTGGTGGCCTGCATAGAGGCCTTATAATTGTCTACGGTGACATAATTGGTGTTAAGGTCATTGAAGAATCTATCTATAAGCACAAAGGGAATCCCTGCTTTTGCCAAATCGGAAATAATATCTTTGGATCCCTCGGGGGCCGCGATGATAAAGCCATCGACCTGCCTCATTTTAAGAAAATCCAAAACCTTGTTGAATTTTTCCACCTTTTCGTCCGATGAGCCAAATATCACCGTATAGTCTTGTGAAAATGCTTCGTCCTCTATAGTTCGGGCCAAATGGGAGAAAAACGGGTTGGAAATATCGGCCACAATAACTCCAATAGACCTGGTTTTATTGGTTTTAAGGCTCCGTGCATTCCAGTTGGGATGATAGTTCAGTTCCTTGGCCACCTGTCTTATCCTTTTGGCGGTCTTTTCGGATACCCTATTTTCCTTCCCCTTATTGCTAAGAACATACGAAACCAAGGGTATGGAAACACCCACAATTTTTGCGATATCCTTTAATGATGTTTTAGGTTTCATCTTCGTCTTAGGTTCAAACTGGCGGGTTGACGCCAATTCTTTGTGTAATATGTTGTTAATACGTGAGTTATAAGTTTGGGGCTAAATATCTTTAAGATGTTAAAATTACGAAATTCATACTGAATAGAGATAATCGACCTTATTTGGTACTTGTTTACATATTCGTATTGTCGCGCCCTTTCAATCCCATATAACTACTTACTTATTTAATTCTCATAGATTTCATCGGTATTCTTGTTGATTATAGATATTATGAAGCCTACTATAAAGATGGCCGCTGTCCCAAATACTATGGTTAAATAGGTGTGGAAGGAGGCTCCCAGTGAATCCTCGCCAAAAAGGGTGCCGGAAAGACTCATCCAGATAATAACCATTATACCTGCCAATACCCCTATAAGGGCTCCCTTTACATTTTTCGTTTTTGAAAAAAGGCCTAGCAGAAGTAGCCCCAGCATGCCCCCACTGAAAATGGAAGAGAGTTTCCACCAGGCATCCAAGGCACTTTTTACGTTGATCATGGCTATGGCGATAACAATCCCGATAACGCTAATGATAGCTGATGAAATATAGAGTACTCGCATTCCTTCCTTGTCCGATGCGGTCTTCTTAAAGTATTTATTGTAATAATCCGTTAGAAAAACGGTTGCCGAACTATTAAAACTTGTTGATATGGTACTCATTCCTGCCGCAAAGATGGAGGCGATCATTAAGCCCGTTATACCAGCAGGCAAGGCATTTACTATGAAATAAGGAAATACACTGTCGCTTTTATTGATATCCTGCAACTCTAGTGGCAAAGTGGCGGCAGAGTGGTAGTAGGCAAAAAGCGAGGTTCCTATAAAAAGGAATACAGCGGAAATGGGCAGATAGATCAGACCGCCTATCAGTGCCGATTTTTGGGCTTCCTTATCCGATTTCGAGGCCATATAGCGCTGCACATAATTCTGATCTATACCATAATTTTGTAAATTGATGAATACACCGTAAACGAGTACCACCCAGAAAGTGGGTTCGGTGAGGCTAAGACTGAAACTTCCCAGTCCTAACTTATCGTTTTCAGCTGCTATGCTAAATACCTGTCCTGGACCTTCCGGCATATTAAAGAGAATAAAACCAACACAGACCAGAGCACCAACTATTAAAATAATACCTTGGATGGCATCGGTCCATAATACGGCCGTAATTCCGCCCAACATGGAGTAAATGGATACAACCAGGCCGGTAAAAATAATTATGGTAACCATATCCCAACCTACAATTGCATTCAGGGTAAGGGCCAATAGGTACAAAATGGTTCCTATCCTCATCAATTGGGTCAATAGATAGCACAAGGATACATAGATTCGGGCCCAAGCCCCAAAGCGTTGCTCCATATAGGTGTAGGCTGAGGGACTGTTGATCTTTCTATATAGGGGAACGAAATATTTTACGGCAATCAAGGAGGCAATGGGAAGCGACAGGCTAAATGCCAAAGCATTCCAATTGGATTGATAGGCGTTTCCCGGTAGTGCAAGGTAACTTATGCTACTTACAAAGGTGGCAAAAATGGACATGGTCACAACCCATCCCGGGATGTCGTTGTTGCCCATGGTGTAGGAAGAGGAAGTTCTGCTCTTTTTGAAAAATGAGCCTCCGAAAAGAGCTATGCCCCCTATGTAAATGAAGAATACGATTAAATCTAAACTGTTCATTGGTGTTGGCTAATTAGGTTTATATGGTATAAGCTTTAAAAGTAGGATATTCGCGCTACTTTAGTGTTGGTTAATTGTAAATTCCTCAATTTGCTATAATGTCAAAACAGAGGATTAATGAATCGTATTAAAAAAATGGATTTTCAGACTGTTAATTTTTGCTTTATCGATTAAGCAATGATAATTAATTATTTCCTGATTTCAAAAGAAAGTAGGTTTATTTTGAAAGAAGCCTATTGATTGTGGTTTAAATTTAACAATCTTCATATTCCCTAGCAGGAAAGGGTTTTATTTGATGCTATATCTTGAAATTATCGAAATCTGAAATTATTATTTTCTGCTAAGCCTCGCCCTACCAATTCCCTGGCACATATAAAGGATTAAAACTGGGTAATTGGGCATCTATGTCTTTACGCCAGGTTTTTAGCTCCTCATATAATTTTTTTGCCTTTTCAGGATAGGTATCTGCAAGGTTATTTTTTTCGCCCAAGTCCTTGTTCAGGTCAAAAAGTTCCAAATGGTCGTCCTCAAAGAAATGTATCAGTTTCCAATTCTGTTCACGAATGGCACTAACTGGGGAGGTAGTGGTGTAATAATGGGGAGAATGCCAAAAAAGTGCCTGCCTTTCCAGGCGCGATTTTGGATTTTTCAAAAGGGGCAATAGCGAGACTCCATCGTTCTGGTCGGGCTTTATTTTTGCCTTTTTCAATGCCGGAATTTCCATTAAAGTGGGAAAGAAATCGTTCGAAATTACAGGGGAATCACAGCGGCTTCCGGCCTTGGTAATCCCTGGCCATTTTATAATTAGGGGTTCCCGTATTCCTCCTTCATATAAGGATCCTTTTCCTGAACGTAAAGGAGAGTTGTTGGCAACTGTCTCCCAGTCCTTGTATTTGCCAATTCTTCCACCATTGTCCGAAAAGAAGATAATAATAGTATTATTACCAATTCCGGCATCGGTAATGGCTTTAAGTACCCGGCCGACATTTTCATCCAAACTGGAGACCATGGCGGCATATTCATAATTCTGATCTTTCATGCCCGGTTTAACCTTTTTTTTATAGTACTCTACCAATTTAGGCTTTCCCTCTATAGGGGTATGCACGGTGTGGTACCATAGGTTTAGAAAAAATGGGGTATTACTGTTTTCTTTTATGATCTGTACCGCCTTATCCGTAAGTGCATCGGTGAGGTAAGCGGGGGCCTTATTTTTTTCATCAGTGGACGCTGACCCTACATCTGGGATATACCTATACTCATTTTGAAATTTTTGCCCTCTAAAGGGCGACCAATAGGTGTCCGGGGCTCCCCACATTGTTCCGCCAATATTAACTTCAAATCCATGTGTTTGTGGATAATGGGCGGCGTCTCCTAAATGCCACTTTCCAACATGGGCCGTGAAATAGCCGGCCTCTTGAAAGACTTCGGCAATAGTGGTTTCTTCCAATGGTAAATTACCAACGGTAACCGGAGGTACTAATTTATCCCTGTTGTTGGGGGTTGGGGTTCCTGAATTCTCATGCCAGGTGGTCATATGGAGTCTCGCGGGAAATTTTCCCGTCATTATGGATGCCCGGCTGGGAGTGCAAATAGGAGCCGCGGCATAGGCATTTGTAAATTTCATTCCCTGCTTGGCCAAACGATCCAAATTAGGAGTTTCATGTAGATCGCTACCGTATCCACTCAGGTCTGACCAACCTAGGTCGTCCCCAAGTATAAATACCACATTTAATTTTTCGGTTTCCGTTTGGGCCAAAGCCTGAGCGGTGATAAATAGAATAAGCAGAGAACCTGAAATTGTTTTTAAAATGTGCCTCATGATAAATAAGCTTATAATGTTATTTGGTAAGGTATTTTTAATTTTAAATGGGCCCATAGTTTGGAGGCCAACTATAATACCTATTTCATTTTGATCGTATCCAAATCCGAGACCTTCACTTTTACCACTTCTATTTTCTGTTTGGCATCTCCGGCAAAGGCTATCAATAGATATCCATTGTGTTCCAACACATGGGGGTAATCTATGTGTCTTCCTCCAACCAAATACCCCATTTTTGTAAATACCATGCCATCTTCGCTGATGGCCAAGGTTAAAGGGTCCCTTTTTTTATAGTTGGAATTGGAAACAAGAACATATCTCCCATCCTGTAACCGCAGGCCGTGGAATTTGGACCTTGCGTCCGGAAAGTTGGTTTGTACAGGTGAGCTCCAAGTACGGCCATTGTCGGTTGAAAAGGAGCGATACAAGTACCCGCTTTTGCGATTGTCCCTAAAAAGCGCCATTAGGTTTTTATTGTCGGGCAAGATCCACCAGTAAGGTTCTTCCGCTTCCAGATGTGTACTTGTTCCAAAAACTGGGTAGACTTCCCACTGATTAAAACGCTCTTCTGCCCCTACCATAAAATCGACCCCTCTTTCCACATAATCAAAAGATCTGCGCGACATTAGCCACTCGCCCGATGGCAATTTCTTGGGCGGAAAATTATTGATTGCATTTTCCATAACTAATCCATGGGGTTCCCAGCTCTGGCTTTCTTTGTTCCACTTAAAGGCATGTAGACTTAGGGAGGGACCAAAAAAACCTGCGGCCTCGTCCAAGGAGGCCAAGGCCAAAAAATCGCCCTTGTATTCCCAAAATCCTCTTGAAATCCACCTTAGGCCCTCATCCGTTCTTGTATTGTAATGGGGAGATCCTGGCTCTGAACCTTCAGGATAGGAGGTAAGGAATTTTGGTTTTTCCCAGTTTAGGCCATCCGTGCTGGTGGAGTATTTTACAACTTGTCCCACCCTGTCCTCAACCCCTGGGCCATCGCTCCACATAAGCCAATAACGATTGTCATAGTAGGCCAGATAATTGTGTTGGTTAACTCCCTCTGGGGTAACATCGCTTACCACAGCATGCTGCAGAGGGATCTTGGGAAGTTCATCAAAATAAATTTGATGGGGGTCCTTTAGCCAATCTCCTTCTAGCATCAGTTTGGAACTTGGATTGGTAACCGGATCTGGATAATCTATGGTTTTACTCCCTTTACAACCAAAGAACATGATGGAAATTGTAAACAACAGCATTAGAGCAGTAGTGAAATACAATTTTACTAAACCCTTCAAATTTTTCATCTTCATTTCTTGGTTATAAAAAGCGTTCCCGTACTATCCATTCTTCTTTTTATCTTTTACTAACTACAACTGCTTAGGGTCTATGACCACATGTTTTACGGACTGTCTTAGGTAGGTGTAGGTGATGTGCACCAAGCCATCCGAAGTCTGTATAATGGCCGGATAGGAATAGCCAGACTCTGCCGGTACATTTTCCAAGGTCATAACGGGTTCCCAATTGATGCCATCATCGGAAATGGCCAGATTTATCATATTTCTGCCTTTGGGCTCTTCCCCTTCCTTTGTGGTGTGATTGTATATAAGTAATTGCCTGTTATCTGTCAGGGTTACGGCATCGGTTCCCGAATTGGGATTGGGAAGTTCGGTAGCCGTCATTTTGCTCCAGGTCTTGCCTTGATCCTCTGACCAGCTTTGGGAAATTACATTTTGCCTTGTTCTGCACAATACCTGCATTTTCCCATTGGGATAGGTAAGTATACTGGGCTGAATTGCATCAAACTCCTTCCCGTCATTAATAGGTCCTACTACTTCCCAGGTTTTACCATTGTCCTTGCTTATTTCAAAATGTACCATCCAATCCACATCGCCATCTTCCAATTTAATCTCTGTACTAGAAGGGCTAATGATAGTGCCGTCTTCCAATTGAATAGGCTTGTTCTTGACGGGGCCCAACAAATGACCAATTTTTTCGTCCATTCCCATTTTTTCCGGTTTGGACCACGTTTTTCCGTCATCTGACGAGGTCATTAACATGCCCCACCAAGTCCTTGGGTCCGGTCCCTCCTTATAAAACAACAAGAGTGGTCCTTCCTTAGGCTGAAATAGCACCGGATTCCATAGGGGGTAACGCAAAGTGTCGTTTTGCACCCCATTTACAACTTCTTTCGGCCAGGTCCATTTACCATCCACCATTCTGGAAACCCGGATCCCGACATCGGGATTTTTTTCATGGGTACCCGCAAAAAAAGCACTTACCAGTCCAGTGGGGGTTTCCACTATGGTAGAGGCGTGGCATTCCGGAGTGGGCTTATTGTCCAAGGGGTAGATAAGCTCTCCACTTAGATAGGCTCCTTGACCTAGTTGGGCCAAGGGAGGTAAGGTAAAATTTCCGGTGATGTCGTTGCTGCTTTTAACCGCTTCGGTCGGAGTGGTTTTTTCAGCCTTATCCTTACATGAGAAAATGATAAAGGTAAGTGCGGTTAAATAATAGTAAATGCTTTTCATGGTGATTTTTGTTTTATCTATTTGACAATCAATAAATGGGGGATTTATAACTTAGTTTGTATGGTTAAAATAATGAACTTTATTCTTCAATTGATGGAGGATCCCAAATGGTTGCCGCAATATAGCGTTCGGGACCTGTTTCCTTGTCCATAAAATAATAGAGGGATACTATTTTACCATCTGGCCGTTGTACTACCCGTGGGTAGCCCAAGTCTTTTCCCGAACCGTCATCGCGCAGCACATAATCTTTGCTCCATGTTTTACCATTGTCCTTACTAATTTTGGCCCTGATCTCGCTCTTGTCCCGATTGTTTTTGATGTCCTCTTCCAGGGCCCGGTATCCATAGATCAGGCAAATTCTTCCATCTTTCATTTTTACCATGGCGGGGGGATTGCCCTGGCCACAATTCTCCACCGGGTTGGCCAAGGGTTGCCAAGTTGCACCATTGTCTTGGGAAAGATAGGCATCTATAAATCGGCCAGATTCTTCCCTTCTGCGAGTGGTGACCAATATTTCCGTATCGGATATTCTAACGGATGCGGGCATAATTGAAAAACCATCAGGTTCCGGACCTATCCAAGAAACGAAGTTCCAATTTTCCCCCCCGTCGATAGTTTTTACACCCATAACCCGACCCTCTTTTCCATTGGCCTTTGCTGCGTTAAGAAAAAGCATGCACTCATTTCTGCTATCAATGATATAGTCGGTCCGTGCCCCAATACCCGGTGTTCCAAAATTGGGAAGACCAAATGGGCCCTTCCAGTCCTTTCCTCTGTCATAGGAATACCAAATACGGGATTCGGCGCCGTGGTGGTCCGTCATACGTACAGTGAAAGCCAGATTGGGATGGGTGAAATCTATTTGTTCGGCTGGAATCGGCTCAGGTGCTTTAACATCTTTTCTTATGAGGCCATGATAACTTCCGTTATCGGGAACCACAAGGTCTCCATCCCCAACACCAGGGTCTTCCAACTTCCATGTTTCACCTCCGTCAAGACTTCGTGCCAGCACATGTAGCTCCGGATTTTCCTTGTCGAAATTATGACGCTCGGGTCCCAAATCCTTGTAATGACCCTTGGAAAAACCAACCAAAATCTCATCGCCCCAATTCCACACCCCATGGTTGGCCGGCCAGCCGCCGAACATGCCCGGTTCATAATAGACTTTTACATGTTTAATATTTTCTAGGGCACCCTGGCCATAGAAATTGGTAAACATGAACATTGATATAAGTAGTGTAACCAAGGTGAATTCTGTTCTCATTGTGTATGTTATTTGATGGCTTCGGTCTGAATTTTAATACCCAATATATAGAATACGAATGTTGTTATTAGCCGTCATGATTCCTTTCAATATAAGTTTGATTTAAAATAAAATACATATCAACGCGTATTAAATAATTAAAATTAATGTTTTTGTCTCCTATAGCTTACCTTCCGCAATCTATCTTTAACAATTTTGATAAACACCTTAAAACCAATGATATAAAATAATATCATATTGGCTGCTTGAAAATTATTTCAATCACTAATTTCGACTGGTCAACGGTAGTCACTTCGACAGAGTCCCTTTTCGGGACGACGAGAAGTCGCACATACAGGTTGGGAGCTAGTTGTGCGATTTCTCATATTCATTCGAAATGACGATCTAGAAACCTTCAACTATTTCTCTGCCAGTGTCGTCTTTATTATGCGTCCTAAAATCAATGTTTTGAAATAGTGCAATTTTAGTCGCTTGAGATTTTTTTGTATGATCCCTTGACCGGACAACATTATCTAGAACATTTGATCAACAATTAAAAATCTATCGAACTTACGTTTTTCATTAATAAAGCGGGCCGTAATTCTTACATGCCCTGTAATCGGCAGCTTCCTGATCCATGCCGAACGAAGCCCAGTCCTTGGGTCTAAAAATACGTTCGGGTTCAACATTGTGCATATTTACCGGAATCCTGAGCATGGAACAGAGTGTTATTATTTCGTCCCCATAATGCCCATAACTGAAAGCTCCATGATTTGCTCCCCAATTGTTCATAACGCTGTACACACCCTTGAATGCTTGGTCATTGTTCAATCTCGGTGCAAACCAAGTGGTGGGCCAGGTTGGATTGGTCCTTGCATCCAAAGTGTTGTGTATTTCCTCAGGAAGATCTACCGTCCATCCTTCCACGATTTGCATAACCGGTCCGAGGCCTTTTATCACGTTGATCCTGCACATGGTTACGGGCATTTCGCCTTTGGTGACAAAATGGGAGGAGTATCCTCCACCTCCAAAATATTCGTACATAGCCGGTGGCCAATCTGTGGCTTCCAAGCATTTTTCCGCTTCGGTTTCCGAAATTTGCCAGAAGGGTTTCATAGCGGGTTTCCCATCTATTTTCTGTTGTCCGGTACCATCCAGTGTTGATGAACCGGAATTGATGAGGTGTATTATTCCATTGGCCGCCTTACCTTGTAGTTTATGGCCGGTTACCCTTTCTACGGAAGCCGGACTCCAAAAGGTCCTAACGTCCGAAAACATCTGGGCCTGGTTGGTAAGTAGATAGCCAAATAGCATGGAGATGCCGTTTAGGCTGTCATTTTCGGTCGCCATCATATAGGGGGGGCGAATTCCGCCCCAATCAAAGGAGGAGTTTAGTATGGCTTCCATAAAATCCCCGTTCGGCATATAGTCGTTCCACTGTCGTTGTCCTTGGAATCCGGCGGCTATGGCACCGTGACCCAGGGACTCTTCCCCAAAGCCCAATGCAGCCAATTTGGGATTGCCGATCATAAGATCGCGTGAGATAAGTGTCATTTTTACCACGGTCTCCCATTCTTCATCCATACGCTCCCTGGATTTCTGTATTTCTTTCGCATTGTAGTTTTTACCTTCTTTGCAATGCTCTTTGGTCCATTTTAGGGCTTTTTCAAATTCTTCGGGATCAAATATTCCGAGTTGCATACGGCGGTTAACCTCGCTCATATCCACATATTCGTTCCTCATGCCCAAGTAGTTCTGAAAGAAGCTCTCATTTACAATAGATCCGGCAATTCCCATGGACACAGAGCCTATGGATAGGTAAGACTTTCCGTTCATCATTGCTACGGCCAGTCCGGCTTTGGTAAATTGCAGCAACAGTTTTTGTACGTCCTCGGGAATGTTTTCATCGTCGCCGTCCTGTACTTCTTTACCATAGATGCTAAAGGCCGGGACTCCTTTTTGGGCATGGCCGGCCAAGGCGGCGGCTAGGTAAACCGCACCGGGTCTTTCGGTACCGTTGAAGCCCCAGATGGCTTTTGGTCGGGTTGGATTCATGTCTATGGTCTCGGTGCCGTAGCACCAGCAAGAAGTTACCGTAATGGAAAGTCCTACGCCCTCCCTAAGGAATTTTTCCTCACATTTCTGTGCTTCCGGGACCCTGCCAATGGTAGTGTCGGCAATAACGCATTCTACCCTGCTGCCGTTATAGTTTCTTAGGTTGTTGGAAAGGAAATTGGCCACACGTTCGGCCATGGCCATGGTGGTCTGTTCCAATGATTCCCTTATACCGCCCAGACGGGCATCGATTACAGGTCTTATCCCTACTTTGGGTATTGCTCCTAGATGGTTGTGTTTGTTTTGCATTACTTTAATTTTTGTGTATTGAATTTTATCTTTTAGACTTTCTGTAATTCTTGGGTTTCTATAAAGTCGCCCAAGGTGCCGTATTGTTCATACAGCTCCATATATTTTTTGACATTTTCCGGGATGGGGAGGTATTCTTTTTGAAATCCGCTGCCCATTGCATTTTGTGCTTCAAGAAAGGTCTTATAGATTCCCGAGGCTACCGCTGCTGCCATGGCTGCACCAAGGGCACAGGTCTGTTCCGATTTAATTATCCGAATGGGAAAGTTTAGGACATCGGCCAGGATCTGCATTACGAATTCCGACTTTTGGGCCACCCCGCCAATGGCGATAATGCCGTCTATACGGACTCCCTCTGCTTGGAATTGTTCCACTATTTTTTTGGAACCAAAAGCCGTGGCCTCTACCAAGGCCCTAAAGATGTGCGGGGCCGTAGTTCCCAAGGTCAGGCCCTGAATGGCGCCTTTAAGATTCTGATTGGAGTCCGGCGTTCTCCTGCCGTTCATCCAGTCCAGCGCAATTATTCCAGAGGTGTCGATTTCTATTTTACTGGCGGCCAATGTCAATTCGTTAAGGATGCCATCGGCCATTTCTTCCATTAATTTGGCTTTGGTTTCTGCCTCCATTAAGTTGCTGTTCCCTATAATTTTGTTTGCGGGCCATAGCAACAACTCCCTAAACCAGGCATAAAGATCGCCAAAGGCGGCTTGTCCGGCTTCCAGCCCTATCATGTTTGGAATTATGGAGCCATCTACCTGTCCACAGATACCGCGGATAGCCTTTTTTCCTATTTCCTCTGTGGGAGCAACTATCATATCGCAGGTAGAGGTACCTATCACTTTCACCATATGATATGGTTTTATGGCACTGCCAATGGCCCCAATATGGGCGTCAATAGATCCGGTGCCGATGATGACATCTTCGGGCAAGCCAAGTAGCTCTGCCCATTCCGCGGAAATTGTACCCACGGCATGGTCGGAAGTGTAGGTATCGGTATATAACCTATCCCTTAATCCGGTCAATAGAGGGTCCAACTCTGTCCAAAATGCGTCGGGAGGTAATCCGTCCCACTCGGGGTGCCACATGGCTTTGTGCCCTGCCGCACACCTGCTTCTTTTTAATTTTAGGGGGTCGGTATTTCTTGTAAGAAGGGCCGGAATCCAGTCGCAGTGTTCTATCCATGAGAAGGCCGCTTGGCGGACGGTTTTGTCTACTCTCAGGGTGTGTAGGATCTTGGCCCAAAACCATTCCGAGGAATATTCCCCTCCACTGTATTTGGTATAGTCAATTCCATTTTCATGGTGTGCCAATGCGTTGATTTCTTTGGCTTCCCCAACGGCTGTATGGTCTTTCCATAGGATAAACATGGCGTTTGGATTTTCTTCAAATCCCGGGAGCATTGACAAGGGGGTTCCCTCCTGGTTAATAGCTATTGGCGTTGAGCCGGTGGTGGCCACGGAAATAGCGGCTATACCGTCTATGACTTCTTGGGAAAGTGGAGCTATGGCCTCTTTGACGGCTTTTTTTAGGCCATCAATGTAATCCAAGGGGTGTTGTCTAAACTGGTTGGTTTCCGGTTGGCAGTACATGCCTTTGCCCCATCTTTCGTATAAGGCAACGGCCTGACCCATAATTTTGCCATTGCTGGTATCTATTATCATGGTCCTTACGGAATCCGTTCCATAGTCGACCCCAAGGGTATATTTCCGGTTTTGCATGAGTGGTTTGGATGAATTATTTAGATTAATTTAAACGTTTAAGCAAGCAATGTAAAAAATTATCTCCATACTGCTGTTATAAATCCAATTTTTTAACAAATGGGGATATTGGTGAGTAAATGTGGAATTTTGAAGCTTAAAAACGGAATTTTTGGGCTGTTCTAAGGTTGCAAGGCATCGAAAAATCGCAGTCCATTGCAATTATTCAAAAACTATCCATAAAGTATCGAGTTTTTTTATCAAATAAATTTTACTTTTGCACCCGCGGTTTTAGATATTGAACTGCGAATGGCCTCATAGTTCAACGGATAGAATAGAAGTTTCCTAAACTTTAGATCCAAGTTCGATTCTTGGTGAGGTCACTTTTTAACATTTAAAGTAGCCTAATTTATTACAAATTAAGCTGATTTACAGTGTTTTAGGTATTTTTTGATATCAAATGGCATCATTTGATATCAAACGATGGAGTTCACAAATCGTCAACATTTTTCTCTAAATGTTTTCGTAACTTGAAACTACTTGTTTTCAAGTTCTAAGATGAACTTTTTGCTGGTGATTTGACTTTCGTCTTCAATTAAGTTTAACTTAAAGATGATTGTTATGCGCTCTACCACAACATTTTCTATCCTATTCTGGATATACGCTAAAAGAACAAAGAACAACCTGGCGCCACTCTACGCTAGGATAACCGTAGATGGGAAAAAGCTCAACATTAGCCTTAAAATGAGAATTGATACACAGCTTTGGAGCCCTCAGAAGCAACGGATAAAGGGAACGGGCAAAAATGCAAGGGACCTCAATCAGTACTTGAACGAGGTGCATTCCAAACTCTTCCAATGCTATCAGGAATTAAGGGCAGAGGATAGGCGTATCACTCCCCAGATAATCAAATCCAAATTCCTTGGGGATGCCAAAGTAGTGCATTACACCTTAAAGGATATTATCAATTACCACAATACCAAGATGTTCCACAAACTACACCATAATACTTCCCGGCTTTATCTCATTAGCCAAAAGTATATCCTACTTTTTGTAAAAAAAGAATACAAGGTGGACAACATGGAGCTGGCGGAACTTGACTACCAGTTTATCCTGAATTTTGAAAGTTTCCTACGAGGCCATACCCCAAGACACTATCAACAGCAAATAGGGAACAATGCAGTAATGAAACATATACAGCGACTTCGTAGAATGGTTACCCTGGCCTACAACATTGAATGGATAGACAAGGACCCTTTCCGTAAATTCAAACAAAAATTGGTGCCCACTCACAGGGGATTCCTAACTGCCGAAGAGCTGGAGAGCTTGGAGCAATTAAGTATTGATTCTGAACGGTTAAAAACGGTAAGGGATCTGTTCATATTCAGTTGTTATACTGGCATCAGCTATGCGGATTTAATGCTACTGACCAAGCAAAGTGTTGTTTTGGGAATGGATAAAACCTATTGGATTATTACCAAAAGACAAAAAACGGGAAATGCGGTCAAAATCCCGCTGCTATCAAAAGCATTCGACTTGATAAAACATTACATGAACGATAAACGGTCTATGATCAATGGCACCTTGTTCCCGAAAATTTCAAATCAAAAAATGAACGCGTATTTAAAAGAAATAGCACAGCCGGCAGGAATCCATAAGAACCTTACCTTTCACATGGCGAGACACACCTTCGCAACAACTGTCACCCTGACAAATGGGGTGCCCATTGAAACCATTTCCAAAATGTTGGGCCACACCAAACTGGCAACAA
Source organism: Arenibacter sp. F20364 (assembly GCF_023015905.1). Lineage (GTDB taxonomy): Bacteria > Bacteroidota > Bacteroidia > Flavobacteriales > Flavobacteriaceae > Arenibacter. The sequence goes on from NZ_JALKBD010000014.1 coordinate 122,685, forward strand.
CTCAAATTTACGCTAAGGTGATCGAGAGAAAGGTATCCGATGATATGCAATTGTTAAGGGAGAAATTGGAAGTAGATAACGAAATTGGCATATCGGAATTAGAAAACGGATCTTATTGAGAATTTTAATTGCAATAACCAAACTGACAGACAAACGGAAAAGGATTAGAAGATTATGAACGATTGCCCTACGACAGGAAGAACACGACCCTTCCCAGGATCTGTTCTTTTTTAGGCTCCACCAATATGTCCTCCTTTCTGAACGACGAGACGGGATCGGTACGGTGGCTTTGCTTCGAACTCAAGGACAGGATCGATTTCTCCTATTCCAAGGAAATGGAGATCAAGGACGTCTGGATGCAGGCATACCATCTCGCCTATCATGATCCCAATTTCAATCCGGAGCTCACCTTGACCGATATTTTGGAGAACGAGGAGCGCAATAAAAAATACACCAAATTGACCACCGAGGAGGAACTGGTCTCCAAATACTTTGAAAAATCCAACGACATAGTGGATTTCGTGACAGCCTCGGACGTGTTGGTGAAGTTAAGGCACCTCAATCTGAGACTGAACCAGATCAACCTAGGGCGGGCACTGTCCGGGTTCAACTTCCAAAGGGTAAAACATCCCAAGCGGCAGGTCTATGGGTATCTGGCAAAACCTGTATTTATTGATAGCCCTCTGGAGATGGAAGTTTAGAAAAAGTGCATAAGCACCTACCTAGTTACCTAATGGACCATGACCTCCCCAACAGCGGGAGCTACCTCTAGGTAGGATACATTAACCTTTGGTTACCTAGGTATTACCTAACCTACCTTTTAGGGTAGGATGGGTAACATTAAAATCATAACTACCTAGGCCCTTAACCTTTATAAACAGGGACTTAGGTAAGAAGGTAAGAGAAAACCCAACAAAAGAACCGGCTGATGAAAAGAAAAAAAACATTTAGTACACGGTGTGAAACAGCCCGGGATTTTCCCATCGAAAAGGCGCTGGCAAAACTCGGGCACTTTCCCACCCGGACATCGGTCAAAGAAGCTTGGTTCCTGAGTCCTTTCAGGTCAGAAACCCAAGCCTCTTTCAATGTATTTAATAAACTTAATAGCGGGCAAACCACTTCGGGAGTGCCCAGATTAAACGGACTGCTTTTATATAAAGTTTTTCAGCAAGATAAACCTGTTATTAGTTTCAAAAGGACCATATCTTTTTTTCTTTTCACAAGCAACCTTATTTACAAAACAGAATGCACGGAATAGTCACATTGGCACAGGGCATCTTCAATGTTTCCTAAATAAGATTTCCAAAGTTGGTTCTTTAATTCTTATTGTTTCATTATTTCAAACAATTGCTTATTCAGATATAAATTTTCAACACCTACTTTCTTCGATTTAAGAATACCTATTTTTTCTAATTCATGTAAATATTCTGCTGCGGTTTGGCGTTTCGCAATATCTTTATCGACCAAAAATTTCACTTTGCAATATGGTTGTTCAAAAAGCAATTCTATTAACTCTTTGGAATATACACGGGAGGGTAATTTTTCCTTTGCTAAGGCTATGGTTTCCTGCATCAAGTCATTAATGGCATTTATCTTTTTCAAAGTATAAATAGCCGTTTCTTCAACCCCTCTAAGCATAAATAGAATCCATCCCTCCCAATCCTGCTTTTCAGTAACCGATCGGAGTTTTATGTAATACTGGTTTTTATTTTCAATAATGTATTTGCTTAGGTATAGAATTGGTGCGTCTAACAGGCCTTTTTCCACCATATAAAGAATATTTAAAACCCGTCCAGTTCTTCCATTACCGTCGGGAAATGGATGTATCGCCTCAAATTGGTAGTGCATTACTGCTAACCTCACCAAATCATCAATGCCATTTTCTGAATGGATAAAGTCTTCTAGATTCTTTAATAAGTCACGAATTACGATTTCCCCTTCCGGTGGTGTGTAAATTGTTTGATTATTACTTGTTATTCTGGTGCCTGTTGTTTTTCTAATCCCGGCATTATTTTCTTTTATGGTCTGTACAATGGAAACAAAGGTATTGGTAGAAAGTGGGCGTTTATCCAAATTGCTATATCCTTCCCATAAGGCTTGTCGGTACCTTAATACTTCTTTGGTCTGCGCATCCGTAGTTTGAATATTTGCCGAAAATGCCTGATATAAGTTGTCTTGGGTAGTAACTATGTTTTCAATTTCTGAACTGTCCTTCGCTTCCTGTAAGGTAATCGCGTTGACCAACATGGATTGGTTCGGAATCTCATTTGCCCTACCTTTTAGCTCAGCCAGTACTCGTGTTGCCGCAATGGCTTGCTTCAGAACCTTCTTAGTTTCAAGTTCTATTTTTGGAGGCAATAGTGGTAAATCGTTATACGGTTCTTTTGGGTTATACATAATTTCGACATATAAATACAACTATGTCGATGATATCGACACAATACAAATATATGTCGATTTTTTTATATTTTATCGACACATGTTAAAAATAATTATAAAGCTAATTCAGTATTACGGATATTCGGTAAGAGAAACTTTGGGTTGTAAGGAACAAGTCAAATCTTTTTTTTCTTTTCACTAGTAACCTATTTTAAGATACGAAATACAGAAAAAAGTCACATTTTTACAAGTAATTTATTGAGGTCTAAACACGGTAGATCACGTAATAGTTTTGACCCGTTGGGAAAGGAATTCAAGATGTGTCTTTGTTGCCACAAAGACGATCTTGCTTTGCTCCCGATGGTTGCAAAGAAGGTTAAAAAAAAATAGAAAAAGCGATGAACCTGAAGTTGACAGTCTACTTAATTTTGTAAATTGCATAACAGCCATTCAAAAAATACAATGCTAAACATACTATATCCTTTACTATTACAATTGCCAATAGGCACACGAAACCCAGATGACAATAGTCCCATTGATCTTACAAGCGCATTTGATATCATTGTATATATTATTCTGCCAGTATTAATGATCATCTTTTACATTCTATGGAGGAAGAAAAAGAAGAAGGATAAGAATTAAAATGACCTGCAAATAAGTTGTTTACATGTTTCTAATATAATTAAGGATCATAGCATAAAGCGCCCTATTTCGATTTTATGTAACGCTTATCTACCGGAACCCTATAAAATCGAAACAGGATCCGGCGCAAGGTTAGTCATGGTAAGATTTGGGGAAAAATGGTCTGGGCAAATCAAAAGCTTTAACCATCATCAAATCATTAGGATTAGGTCACAAATTCAATAATTCTGTATCTTTGAGTAAAAGCTAATTAAAATGGACCTACAATCTAGAAAAATTAAGTTTGTACAGGAGTTTTTGAAATTACAAAGCGAAGAGGTCATATCCCATCTTGAAAAAATATTGAGCAAAGAAACCAAAACTTTAACTAACGAAGAGTTTGAGCCTTTGACGATTGAAGAGTTTAATGACCGAATTGATCAATCGCTGGACGATTCTAAAAATGGGCGACTAATCAAGGCAAGCGATTTAAAAGCCAAAATCGACAAATGGGTTTAGAAATATTTTGGACGGGATTCGCCGAGGATCAACTTCATAGTATATTTAAACATTATCAGAAAAAAGCAGGTAATCGTATAGCCAAAAAACTTGTGGACGGAATTTTTAATGAGCCTTCTAAATTAAATATCCAACCTGAAATTGGCCAAATCGAAGAATTATTAAAAGACAGGGGGCAAGGTTTTCGATATCTGATCTACAAAAAAAATTATAAAATTATTTACTGGGTAAACAAAGACCAAAATCAAGTTGAAATCATTGATGTTTTCGACGTTCGACAATATCCCCTAAAAATAAGGAGGTCGCAGTAAATGCGATAGTTCAGTCACAGATTAACTCATAAGTGATGGAATTTACCTTGATTACTATTCGATTTTAAACAAGGGTAGTTTTAAACAATACCTTTTACATCCATTTGATTACATTTGTAATGACGGAAGATAAATCCTGAAAAAAGTTCACAAATCGTCAACATTAGAAATTAAAAAAATGCGAAACCCTTAAAAATAAGGGGCTCACAAAAAGAAGTTCGATTCTTGGTGAGGTCACGAACCAAGGGTGCACAGCGCCAAAAGCGCCAGCTTTTAAATTGGAGCCTGTACTGAGGGTCATCGAAGTGATTCTTGGTGTTTTACCTACTATTTCTTGTGCCACAGGGTGTCGTGAATGTATTACGACCGACTTCCCAAATTGTCAATATTTATTTGAAGTACTTCATGAGCGGAAAGTTCTTTGCTTTTATACCCGCAGCTATTTATGGTTTATTCTTGGATCAAAAAAAATAGCGGGGGAATAAAAAAAGTAGAAATTCTAAACCTGAAATAGAACTGCTGCAATAAAAGGATTTTTTATGTTTAAATGTGCTGTACAACTTTATAACGTTAATTATTAAACAGTTAGAGCAAAGATAGTAATGTCCTCTTTACTAAATTTATAGGTAATTAATATTAAAATTTTATTCAAATGATTAGCGAAAATAAAAATCAAGATAAGAAGTTCGCTTCCAAGGGTTTGAATAATAAGGTTCAACAAAATCGTGGAATTAACCAAGATAGATACCCTAGTGAAGATTCAAATGAAGCGGTTGGTAAACCCGTTGATAATGGCGGGGTAGTAACCTCAAAATATGATGCGCATTTGGAAAAGCAATGGTTGGCCGTACGGGATAATTATCTCGCAAATTTCCCGGAATTAAACGATATGGACACCACCTATGACAAAAAGAGTTTTAGTGCTCTAATAAATAGGCTTGCAAAGAGAAGACAGCAAACCCTTGAGAAGATACATGAGGAAATAATGAATTGGCCTTCAAATAAAAAGTAGGTATATGGTTTACTGCCTTATGAAAAGATTATATATCTCCGTTACCTGTTATTGAAATGAAGTGAATTTTAGGTTGTCCACTGAAAGGGATTGATCTATTAAATTTCTTAAATTGTAAAAGAGCAAAAAAAGCAATGTTAAACACACTATATCCTTTACTACTACAATTGCCTATAGGCACTCGAAACCCGGATGACAATAGTCCTATCGACCTTACAAGTGCATTTGATGTCATTGTATTCATTATTCTGCCGATTCTAGTGATCATCCTTTATATCCTTTGGAGGAAGAAAAAGAAGAAGGACAAGGAGAATTAGTGGTTGTGATTAACTATTGTAGCAACTAAAGTTTAAAGCACAAAAACATCCATTTCTATAGTTATAAAGGCTTGCCTGATTAAAGTTGAATCAGGGGTGCGGCACCATCCTGTTTATGGTCATATTTGGAACAATCTTTTGGCCAATCTAGAGAGTCATGGTTTTTTAAAAGATTATTGCTTGTAAAAATCAACAGCAGACGGTCAAGTGCTCTCATTTTTTCTTGTTTTTGATGGTGTAGGTATATTTCAATCCAATAATATGCGTGGTTTGGGGCATGTCTACATTTATACCTTTTTCATACCTGTACTGGACCCCTAGTTTGGCAAAGTTTTTTATTTTGTAATCAGTGCCGAAGGTTAATCTGTATTTATTGTATTGATCTACATCACCGTTTTTAAAACGATTAAAGATTTCAGCGGAAAATTTCGGATCCAATTTCCATTTATCGAAATCATATTCAACAGCCGCCTTTAGTCTAAGGTATTGTTTGGCATAATCACCTTCTGAGGTACTGATACCTAGTTCATTTTTGTTTTGATATCGCAGTCTGTATTTTAATTCCAAGTTATTTATTTTATGTTTATAGGAAGCATCTACATTAAACCTAAAATGGTTTTCGTACCCTTGAACATCGCCTTCATTATCGTTTTCCCGTATATATCTTAGCCCAAGACCTATATCAAACTTTTTGGTAATAGCATATTTGGTTTCCAATTGTGTGAAGTATTCACTTATTTCTGACATATTCTCGTCTAAACGCAACTGCTGTTCCAGTCCAAAAGACCATTTTTTATTGGGTTCATATTCCAGGCCCAAGGTGTTCCAACTTTGCAAGTCAGAATTATCCCCGGTTTGCGAGAAGCCAAATGTTGATGCCATCAAAGTAGCCAACAATACCATGTGAGCTGTATATCCTTTCCTGATCAATTCCATAATTTTCGCACTTTTGATTTATATGTTGTTCCTAAAATAAAAGATGGTTAATTCGGCTGTATCCTTTAAAAAATCGACCTTGCCGATGGTAATTTTATTGATTTGTAGCCCCGTTCTATTTTCCAAATCCCTTTTGAGTATTTGGTAATTTTCGGGTTTTATATTTTCTATGTTTTCATACACCACAGATTTGGATTCTTCCTGTTTTAAGGCCCAATACCTTTCTATTGCGTACAGTATTGATATAATTAGGACATTGGCCCCAATTATTTCGGCATAGCTCATTTTTTTATTGGCTAAGGAGTTGATTACCGATACGCCAATGACCACGAACAGATAGGTCATTTCCTTAATGTCGATAGCGTCGGTGCGATAGCGGATGATCCCGAAGATGGCGAACAATCCCAGTGCCATTCCTATATCCAGTTCGTATTTTTTAAGGGTAAAGCAGAGGAAAAATACAATAATGCTTATGAGGTAGTAGGTGAAAACGTAGTCCTTTCGTTTTGAGGAAGGATAGTATATAAAGCGTATGATGGTGGTTAAGAATATCAAGTTTATAATAAAACGAAATATCATCTTAAAAAAGTCATCATCGAATAAGGGGATTTCTAAAAATTCCATCTGCTAAGCTGTGAGTTTATTGATTTTTATTATTTTTTCTTTGAAACGATTGTACTTGAGGTCCTGATACATACTTATCATCCCTATGCAATATTTACTTAGGCTATACGGATTCGTCTGCTTTTCCTTTAATTGACGTACCACGGGAGAAGTCCTACTAAAACGTTCCTGTTTAACCTCTATAATCACCAAGTTTTCGTAGATTTTGGTTGAATCGTTGAGTTTAAAGGAAAGGTTAAAATCAATGGTCAAACGTTCCTTGGCCGTTTTATTGACTAAAGTGATACGATTGAAATTGTTCCATATAATAGGTTGCAGATCAAATGATCTTTGTGTTACTTCCTGTATAAAATTCAAGGACCCATCGGAGAGATCTGTTTCAAAATCAGGGATCGGGGTTCTGGTCTTAGTGGTCTTTCCCTTGCCATCTTTTTGTTTCACCTCAAGAAAACAGTGATCGGATTCAACATATTTTCGGATTCTGATCTTTGTCCTGTTTACCTTGCCGTTATGGTGGTCATGGTAGAATTTTTTGGATGGCGTATCAAAATACAGGGATGAATAGGTCATCATCCTTCGCCCATCTATTTCCAGAACCCTGTACTGGCCTCTAATTTTTTTTAAAACCGCGGTCATATCCTTTTCGTGGATTATGAATTTAGTGTCGGTCCTTTTCATCAACGAAACACTGTTCATCTCTTCTAAGGAAGTACTGTCGAAGTCATTAATGATGTGTGTTGTCTGTAAATTCATAATACGAAACTCTAAATAGGTTTTAAGCTAGGGTTATGCCAAATTCCACGAACCGGGAGTTATTGTTGTGTCATCCCATGTTTGGGACCCTACACAAATATTGGCATTTGTTCAATACCATTTTTGTATTTTAAGTGAACGGGGTCAGGTTTTCTGTGAATGGCCTTAATGATGTCTTAACACTACCTTAATGTTGCCTTAAAGAAAGGATTGCCAATTGTTGTTGAACGAACAGACCATCTATCTAAGTAATTTCGAAGCAGCAGTCAGCGACGCTATTGCCATAATTAAGTGGTTTTACCGTTATGCCTATGTTAAATAGGAGATTGTTCTCTGCCGGATATGCTATCCATTTGGTTCATACCCTAAAATTCCTGAATGTTGATTACCTTAGCACTAAAGTATTTTTCATGGAAAAGAGCAAAATCAAAAATGTATTTGTAGAAGGTGCAATAAGCCCGGAGTTTATTGCCAATTCCATTGCCAAGCACCAATCCAAAACCGCAATTGGCGCCCACGATATTTTTTTGGGCCAAGTAAGGGCAGATCTTATTGACGGGCAGGAAGTAGCCGCTATAGAATACACGGCCTATGAGGAAATGGCCAATCTAAAGTTTCACGAAATTAGGGAGGCTGCCTTTGCCAAATATAACTTAAGTTGTATGCATATCTATCACAGTTCGGGAAGGGTAAACGCGGGAGAAATATGCCTGTTTGTTTTTGTGTCATCACCCCATAGAAAAGAAGTTTTTGAGGCCCTACATCATGTTGTGGAGGAAATAAAAAATCAGGTTCCTATTTTTGGAAAGGAAGTTTTTAAGGATGATTCCTATCAGTGGAAAGTAAATAAATAATAATGGTAGATATTACCCATAAAAAAGCCACATTACGCACTGCTGTTGCCCAGGCTATAGTCCAGGTAAGTACGGAGGATACTATAAGGGCGATAAAAAATAATACGGTCCCCAAGGGGGATGTATTTGCCATGAGCAAGGCTGCCGGTTTATTGGGAGTTAAGAAGACAGCAGACCTATTGCCCGACTGTCACCCCTTGCCCATAGAATACACCGATATTTCCTACTCTATAGACGGTTTAAAGATTACGGTTTTGATTACGGTGAAGACCATTTACAAGACTGGGGTGGAAGTAGAGGCTATGCACGGCGCCAGTATAGTAGCCCTTAATATGTACGACATGTTAAAGCCTATAGACAAAGGAATTGAAATCCAAAATATTAAGCTGTTAAAGAAAACGGGGGGCAAGTCGGATATTGGTATAAATGAGTAATCCTCACTTTTAATTTTTAACAAATCTTTTGGAAGAACTCTGTATATCTTTGTGGTATGAAAGTATCAAGGTGCTTACATCTTTTGAGGTTTCTGGTTGTTATACTCTTATTTGGTATAGGCCAGGTATCGTTGGCAACCCCCAAGGAGGCCAAGGAAGTTATAACTGGGGTTAATGGTGAGATCCAAACGGACCATCATTTAAGCTACGAGATGCCAAATTCTGGGCATACCATGCTGTTGGTAGAAGGCAATTATCAATTGCCAACGGTCAACGAATTAAGGCCCAATCTCAATTTATTATATCCCAATGCCATAAGTTGCCTCTCCGAACTCAAGGAAAAGGAACTTATGTCCATAAAAAAGGAGGCCCAAATTATTGCTAGTTTGGATGGGCTTACCATTATCTATCCCTTTCACACTTTTTTATAAATTTTTCCATTGGTCATATGTAATTCCAGAATAAGCAATTTTGGAAATTTCCCCATACCATACATTGACATTTATAAGTGGGGATGTAATTAGTAAATGGAATAATTTAAAAAAAATATACAATGAATGTATCAATGCTATTGGTATCAGCTTTATTGGTGCTTTGCACCATCATACCTTTTGTAATCCTCAATAAATCAGGAAAAGGGGATTTAAAATTAATGTCAAAGGAAATTAAAAACATAATGGTCCAATCAAAATTGAAATTCGACTTAAAGGAAAGTTGGGGCAATTCTTTTATCGGCCTGGATTCGAATAATAAGAAACTTATTTTTTCCAAAGTATTCGATGGCGTTGTAGCGCTGGAAAATATTGATCTCAATGAGGTGTCGAATATCAAAATCGTAAAGAAAACCTATGAGCTCAGGTCCAAAAATAAGAAGGAGACCGTTTTGGAGAAATTGGATTTGGAGATCGGCTTTTTAGACCATGACAAGCCCATTAAGGCCCTTAATTTTTACGACATTAACAGTATTTACATGGAAGATTATGAACTTGTCCGAGCCGAAAAATGGAGTGCCACCATCAATGGGGCAGTGGCAACATCTTTAAAAAGCGCTAAAGTGGCTTAACCACTATATATGCAATTAGGGAATAGCCTAGGCAATGGAAGAATTAATTTTTTCCAAGAACCTAGGCTATTTTTATTTATCGAAGTGGAGGTGTCAACGAATTATGAACAGTTATTTGGCAACCCTTTTGGTCCATATTTCATTTAAGGGGTCGCCCTTACTACTTTTACCGCTATGGTACCAATCGTTGCCATTTAATTCATAATTGAAATCCAGTGCTGCCCCTACACGCGAATTGTCCCTGGAAAAATAGGCTATTTTTTCTAAATATTTACCGTTGGTTGCATCATAACTACCTCCCCCACTACCAAAAAACTCAAAGGTTTCGGTGTTGTAGGCAATCCATTGAAAATGCCCGTTCAATAAATATTTCATGGTCTTTCTTGGTCTGGTAGTATCCCTTCTTTGTTCCCCTTCCTCTGTTACCCGGCCGGCCATCAGCCACTTGCCGTCCAGATCCTGGGTGCCTAGTTTAGTGGGCGTAAAAGTCATGGGCTTGGCCCCTTCCAGTATCAAATTTCCTTTTTTTAGCTTATAGGGTACATTTATACTCGTAATTTTGTCTTCTTTATGGTTGGAATTAAATTCAAGATCAACCATTAGGTTATTGCCCGAAGTCTTGTAGTAGCCCCCCATCGTTTTTATGAATTCTGCAGGGGACTCTTTATAGATGGTATGCACATAGTAATCCGCGTCCAATTTCAACTCGTGATGAAGGGTTCCATCCTTGCTTTTTTCCTCAAAATGATAGACGTTGGCAGGAATTTGGGCCGTAATTTTATCAAAAAAAGAGAGGAAGAGAATAAGACCAATAAAAACACTAATTTTTGTAAGCTTCATGACTATCTGGTTTTTATTTAAAAATAGTCAAGAAAAGGTTAAAAATCAACGGTTTAAATTTAATTTTTAGTTAATTTTTTACTATAAAGTAAATGCATTTTTTACTTTACTGTAAAATTTTTTAAAACGCTTGTTTTTTCATTTTTTTTGTTTTCATTTGCCACATCAAATTAGCCTTAAATTTTATCTTGATATTAGCACCTAGTTGAGTACAATGAACCATATTTATAATTTTGGGCTTCTGGCAGCAGGAGGATTCAGGCAACTGATATTTAGTGGTATAGATAGCCAAAATTTACTACGTATTCCTAATTTTTCTTCCATCGTGAGCAGTCAGCACGACTATTTTTTTATCCCGACCACTGAAAAGCAGATAATTGTTTAGAGATTTAGTTATTATTCCTAATATTATTTGCATTTGGCAATGCTATTTACTTATTTACAATTCATATATTTATTTAAATGAACACGAAGTATATTAATCTTATAGATCAAACCTACTATTTTCCTCAGGAGGAGTTTTCATTGGAAGGAGAAAACCTAAAGTTCCATGGCATTTCACTTATGGATTTGGTAGAGGAGTATGGTAGTCCTTTGAAGTTTACCTATTTGCCTAAAATTTCCGAAAATATAAACAAGGCAAAGGGATGGTTTAAAATAGCCATGGAAAAGAATAACTACAAAGGTAAATACCATTATTGTTATTGTACCAAAAGTTCCCATTTTAAACCTGTGTTGAACGAAGCCTTAAAAAATGACATTCATATAGAAACGTCTTCTGCCTTTGATATAAACATTGTTGAAAAATTAAAGGAAAAGGGCACCATCAAGGACAATACCTATGTAATTTGTAATGGGTTTAAAAGAGATCAATATATTACCAATATAGCCAATCTAATAAACGGAGGACACCAGAATTGTATTCCTATAATAGATAATTATGAGGAAATAGATCTTTTGTCAGACGCTATCAACGATACTTTTAAGGTTGGGATCAGAATTGCTTCCGAGGAGGAGCCAAAATTCGAATTCTATACTTCCCGTTTGGGAATCGGATACAAAAATATTGTACCTTTTTATGAGAATCAAATTAAGGACAATGACAAGGTTGAGTTAAAAATGCTACACTTTTTCATTAATACCGGTATTCGTGATAACGCCTATTATTGGAACGAATTGGTAAAATGTTTAAAGGTGTACGTAAGGCTTAAAAAGATATGTCCATCCTTGGATAGTCTTAACATAGGGGGTGGTTTCCCTATTAAGAATTCCTTGGCCTTTGAGTACGACTATCAATACATGATAGATGAGATTATAAATCAAATTAATATTGCCTGTAAGGAAGCGGATGTTGCAGTTCCAAATATCTTTACCGAGTTTGGAAGTTTTACGGTAGGTGAGAGTGGTGGGGCTATCTATGAAATATTATATCAGAAGCAGCAGAACGATCGTGAAAAGTGGAATATGATCGACTCCTCCTTTATAACCACTTTACCGGATACCTGGGCCATTAACAAACGCTTTATCATGTTGGCAATTAATCGTTGGCAAGATGAATACGAACGGGTATTATTGGGTGGACTTACATGCGATAGTGATGATTATTACAATAGTGAACAAAACATGAATGCGATCTATTTGCCCAAGTATAGAAAGGATAAACCTTTGTATATTGGGTTCTTCAATACTGGGGCCTATCAGGAAACTATTGGAGGTTATGGCGGACTACAGCACTGTTTAATACCACATCCAAAACATATTCTAATAGATAAGGACGAAAACGGAAATATAACAACCAAATTATTTAGCGAACAACAAAAGGCGGAGGATCTGCTAAATATTTTAGGATACGATATGAAACCCAGTGCCAAAGCTAAAGTTGGTGAAAGCATTGAGAAACCAATTAAATCTGACCTTTAAAATCAATAAACTTTAAACAAATGAACACAACTAACAATTACGCTGGCATACCTGACGAGTTTGCGCAATTGGAAAAGGCAAAGGTAGTTTTGATACCTGTGCCTTATGATGGAACTAGTACTTGGGGGAAAGGTGCGGACAAGGGACCCAAAGCTTTTTTGGATGCATCCGAAAATATGGAATGGTATGATATTGAAACCGATACGGAAGTATATCAACAAGGGATATATTTGGCCAATGCCATAGACGAGGACAGTTCTCCAGAGGCCATGGTAAATGCCGTACACAAGGCGACCAAGGAATATATTAAAAGGAATAAGTTTGTTACCATTTTTGGAGGCGAGCATTCAATTTCAATAGGTACCATTAGGGCTTTTAATGAGTGTTTTGACAACCTGACCGTGTTGCATATAGACGCACATGCAGATATAAGGAAGTCGTATAATGGAAGTAAATTTAATCATGCCTGTGCTGTTCACGAGGCAAGTCAGACCACAAATCTTATCCAAGTGGGCATACGCAGTATGGATGTCATTGAAAAAACCTTCATTGATGAAGAAAAAACCTTCTTCGCACATGATATGGTAAACGATGAATATTGGACAGATAAGGTCATTGATCTTATGACCGATAATGTCTTTATAACGTTTGACCTGGATGTATTGGACCCGTCCATAATGCCTTCAACCGGAACACCGGAACCTGGGGGGCTGTTTTACTATGAGACCTTGGAGTTTCTAAAACAGGTATTTGAAGATAAAAATGTTGTAGGATTCGATATTGTTGAACTTTGTCCCAATAAGATGGATAAGTCTTCCGATTTTCTTGCGGCCAAATTATATTATAAAATGCTGAGCTATAAGTTTATGGGTGAGGCCGTAGAGGACGAATACGACAACACTTATGACGTTGATTCCAAAGTGGGAAGCAATAACAATTTAAAATTCGACGATGACGAAGACTAAAGGAGAGATCTCCAATTTTATTGAAAAGTATTATTTACATTTTAACGCAGCCGCTTTGGTGGATGCTGCAAAAGGATATGAGGATCAACTAAAGCAGGGTTCCAAGATGTTGGTTTCTTTGGCTGGCGCCATGAGTACCGCAGAGCTGGGAAAGATATTTGCTGAGGTTATCCGCCAGGATAAGGTGCATATCATTTCCTGCACGGGAGCCAATTTGGAAGAGGATATCATGAATCTTGTGGCACATTCCCATTATAAACGCGTGCCGGATTACCGTGATCTAACCCCTCAGGATGAGTGGGACCTGTTGGAGAAGGGCTTGAACAGGGTAACTGATACCTGCATTCCGGAGCATGAGGCATTCAGAAGGCTACAGAAGCATATTTTTGAAATTTGGAAAAATGCCGAGGATGCCGGGGAAAGGTATTTGCCGCATGAGTTCATGTACAAACTCTTGCTTTCCGGGGTTTTGGAAGAATATTACGAAATAGACATAAAGGATTCATGGATGTATGCCGCAGCGGAGAAGAATCTGCCTATTGTTTGCCCAGGTTGGGAAGATAGTACTATGGGGAATATCTTTGCCTCCTATGTGGTAAAAGGTGAGTTAAAGGCCAGTACCATGAAGTCCGGTATTGAATATATGACCTTTCTGGCGGATTGGTACACTGCCAATTCTGAAAAAGGGATTGGATTTTTTCAGATAGGTGGTGGGATCGCCGGAGATTTTCCTATTTGTGTTGTACCTATGCTGTACCAAGATCTTGAAAGGACAGATACACCGTTTTGGAGTTATTTTTGCCAGATCAGTGACTCAACCACAAGCTATGGTTCTTACTCGGGAGCAGTACCGAATGAGAAAATTACATGGGGAAAATTGGATATAAATACCCCGAAATTTATTATTGAAAGTGATGCAACCATTGTTGCGCCATTAATTTTTGCATACCTATTAGACATGTAGTATATGGACAATTTAAAAAGAGTTATTGTAGACTTTAAAAAACTTACTCCCGAAGTTTTGAAACTTTTGGTTGAGAAGTATCCGGATGGCTACGACGATCTTAATATTATCTCCTTTAAGAATGCACAAGGGGAGCGCATTGAGGCCGTTGAGGTTACCACCGAGGACACTAAATATCTAGTCAAGATTAGCGCCAAGTTGGAAAAGACCATGGCCAATTACGACGAGGATGATTATGAGGATTTTGATGATGACGATCCAGATGCCATTCCAGATGTGGATATGGAAGGAGTAGAGGGAGATGAGGACGATGATTAACGGGGATGTTTGAGGTTGCCGCCGTTCATGTAGCATCATCGATCAATATTAGGCAATGTAAATTACAATTGCCCTTAAAAATATTGTTTTCGGACAGTGATGAGCTCTATTTGAAAAACGGCGAAAAAAAATTCGTTTATATATTTCAATATGGTCTAGTGTCTTTTTTTAATCATTCCGAGAATGAAAAAGCGAAAATTCTAGATACCCTATCCGCAATTACCAAGGAGAACAGCACTCCCCAATTTACGGAAACTATTCAAGTGGAAATAATCGAAGGTCACCAAAAGGTGGCCTTCGATAAAGTAATCTTGCCCAGTTTTGATTCCGAGTTTATTAGATTGGTAATGCTGAATACTTCCCAATCGGTGGCCTTAGACCAATATTCCGAAATTACCCAACAACTATTGGAAGAAACCAATGAACACACCCAATATTTGGAAAAAAAGGGAAAGCTCAATATTTCGGGAATTAAGCTCAAGAAGTTTATAGGGAAGGTATTGAATATAAAAAATCAGATATCCGAAAACCTATATATTTTTGATGAGCCGGAAAGTACGTGGGAAAATGAGCAGCTGAATAGGTTAAACCTAGAACTGAAACAAACGTTCGACCTAAAGATAAGGTATAGAAATATACACGAACAATTGGGAATCATTAAAGAAAACCTGGAGTTGTTTAAAGATATCTGGGACCATAGGGAAAGCAGTAGATTGGAGTGGGTCATTATTATCCTGATTTTGGTAGAGGTTTTAGATCTTTTTGTGTTTAGGTTGTGGAGGTAAATTGCCATTGATCTTTTTATTACCTTAGTTAAACGATCAACATTAAATCAATGCCTTAAGCAATGCGCCATATTATTCCTAGAAATCTTCCGATATATTTCTAGATGTAGGGATCAATGGCAGATTGCCCCTGATAGGTAAAGTGATGACTAATTGTTAACAAATAAATATGAACAGATGAAAAATGCACCCTTCCATATGTCATTGCCCTGCCTAAGCATAAGCAAAACAGAAGATTTCTACGTAAACGTCATCGGTGCCGAATTGGGAAGGCACTCTTCCCGATGGCTGGATATCAATCTCTTTGGAAACCAGATTACGTTTACCAAAGCCGGCATTTTTAATTTTACCTTTAAGACCTATAAGTTTGAAGATACGGTGCTGCCATCTTTTCACTTTGGGGTAATTGTGGATGAAAGTACCTGGAATAATTTGCATGCCAAATTAACAAAGTCGGAATATGAACTTACCACCGAGGTCGTTTTTTTAAAGGACAAAATAGGGGAGCATAAGTCCTTTTTTATTCAGGATCCAAATGGACACATGGTAGAATTTAAATGTTTCAAAAAGCCTAAAGAGATGTTCTTGTCCTGATTTTCAGGATTATCTCCGAAAGCCAACCGTTATTTAATAAATTAATAATCAATAATTCTTGATTCCCAGGGGTCAAGTGTTTTATTTTGCAATTAATTAAAAAGAAAATTTAGACAAAGAAATGAAGTATAAGGACCTGGATATTATTGGTAGTGAGGAATGGTGTGTATTTGAGGATTTGGAGATTCCCGCTATAAAGGCCAGGGTAGATTCCGGGGCAAAAACCTCGTCCATACAGGCAAATAATATAAAAGTGTATACCAAAGGGGCCCACGAATGGGTAAAGTTCGAGGTTAACCCCTTACAGGACAATAGGGGTATCAATATAGACTGCAAGGCGCGTTTGGTAGACAGAAGGACGGTTAAGAGTTCTTCAGGGATATCGGAGGAGCGTTATGTGATAAGGACCCCGGTAAGGGTAGGCAGCCTTACCTTCGAAATTGAACTCACTTTGGCCAACAGGGATACTATGGAATACCGTATGCTGTTGGGCAGGGAGGCGCTAAATGAACGTTTTGTGGTAAACCCCGCGATAAGTTTTAATATGGGGGAGTTCACAGCAACTGAAATAAATCAGAGATATTCCTCTCATTTTAAGGAGAAAACGGGGCTTAAAATTGCATTGTTGGCCAGTAACCCAATGTTGTACAGCAATAAGCGAATAATGGAAGCCGGTGAGGCCTTGGGTCATGATATGGTATTTTTAAATGTGGAGCACGCCTATATGAAACTGGATGCCAATTCACCGGAGATCAGATATAGGGGAGGGAACATATTAAATGAGTTCGATGCCATAATTCCTAGGATAAAACCGGCGGTTACCTTTTACGGTTGTGCCTTGATAAGGCAGTTCGATAATCTTGGGGTGTATTGTTTAAATTCGGCAGAAGCCATAACCCAGTCCAGGGATAAATTGTTCGCATCCCAACTTTTTTCCAAAAATGATATACATATCCCTATTACCGGATTTGCCAAATCTCCCATGGATACCAAAGATCTTATCAGGATGGTCAACGGGGCTCCCTTGATTATAAAACTTTTAGAAAGTACCCAAGGTAAGGGCGTAGTTTTGGCAGAAACAAACAAGGCCGCTGAAAGTGTTATCAACGCCTTTAAAAGTGTGCAGACCAATATTTTGGTACAAGAGTTCATAAAAGAAGCCAACGGCCAGGATATCCGCTGTTTTGTGGTCAACGGAAAAGTAGTGGCCTCAATACAGCGCCAAGCCGAAAAAGGGGAATTCCGTGCTAACCTGCACCAAGGAGGCAAGGCATCAATTATAAAAATTACTTCCGAGGAAAGGAAGTTGGCGGTAAAGGCGGCCAAAGTCCTAAACCTGGCAGTTGCCGGTGTGGACATCATCCGTTCCAACAAAGGGCCCTTGTTGCTTGAAGTAAATTCGTCCCCGGGATTGGAGGGAATTGAAAATGCTACAGGGAAGGATATTGCCAGTATTATGATCAGGGCTATAGAAACTAAGATTAAATTTAACTCCTAGCCGCTAGTTTTAAGAGGAAAAAAAATAAATTGGGAAGGCGTGGCCAATGTTCATGCCTTCCCAATTTGGCTATATCACTCAATGATTGGACTGATTTTTGAATTAAAACCTAGTTAAATATAAATGCTGACAAAGCTGGCGTTTATTAAAATTTGTACCTTCGCCCTATGGGAAGAATATTGTTTTACCTCATTGTTTTCATATTGTTGGGCTCTTGTAAACAGCAGGCAAGCACAGAGGCCGTTATAGAAAAGGCAGAAGAATTTTTCAGTGTGGATTCACTCCCCAAACCCAATGAAATTAATGATCAGGCCCTGACTATTCTAAAGGAATGGCAGGAATTCAATGGTTTGGAAACTACTTTTGAATCGTTGTATAGGGTGGCGAATAGGGAGGATTTGGAATTGGTCATTGAAGACTTGATCGAGAAACAAAAAACACTGGAAGCATCTACATATCCAGCAACATTTGATAAGCCCCAGATTAAGAGCAGGCAAAAGGTCTTTAAGACCTATATTCTTAAAACAAAGGGAAATTTGGAGTATAGGTCGGGTACCAAAGCGTCCACTATAGAAATGATCAATGCTTATAATGCATTTAGGAACCAGTTCAATGTTATTGTCAATAGCCAATTGGACACTACCCTAATTTTGAGTGAGTAGGGCCCTGCTGCTTGTGTTTGCAGTCCTTTGGTCCTTGCAGCTCAGGTCTCAGGTGCAAATGGATAAAAAAGAAATAGGGAAAATCTTGGATAGCTGGCATAGAGCGGCAGGAAGTGCCGATTTTGATGCCTATTTTAATTTAATGACTTCCGATGCCGTGTTTATTGGTACGGATGCTTCCGAGAATTGGCAGATCGAAGAATTTAAGGCCTATGCAAAGCCTCATTTTGATAAGGGAAAGGCGTGGAACTTCAAAGCCGTGGAACGGCAAATATACGTCAATGATGAGGGGGATTATGCTTGGTTTGATGAATTGTTGGATACCCAGATGAAATTATGTCGCGGCTCCGGGGTGCTAAGAAAGGAGTCCGGGGATTGGAAAATAGCGCACTATGTATTGTCTCTCGTGATTCCCAATGAAAATGTCTCCGAGGTAATCCTGATCAAACAGGAAAAGGATGACAGGATTATTGAAGAGTTAATTAAACAGTAAATCTCTGTGAAAATGGGGAGCTTATAATCTTTAAAGCATAAAAAAACCACTGTTGTACAGTGGTTTTTTTATGCTCTTAAACGCGCGCAGATATTGGCTATTCCTTGGTTTCTTTATTTTCAATTTTGTCCTTTCTGGACTGTAAAGCTTGTCTGCTTAGACTGGCCAAATTAAAATTGGGATCTATTTTTAATGCTTCATCAATGGTAGCCAGAGCTCCATCTATGTCGTTTTGATCTTTATTGAATTCTACCAGGGCCTTCAAATGGATAAAGGCAGCCTTTAAAGCAACCTCGTATGGCTGTTGCCTTTCATAGAATGCATATTTCATATCGTCTTTGGCATTGGCAATTCCATATTCAATATTGACGGCTGCACCTTCATTGTCACCGGTCTGAATTTTTAAATCTGCCAATTCATATGCTAAATATGGATTTGGTCCTCTCTTATTAAGAATTTCAAACTGTTCCAAGGCCCTCTTTGGTTGGTTCAATGCCTTTAAGGAAATAGCTTTTACCTGGACCGCCAAATCCGAGTCAGATTCGTTTTTTTCAATCCCGATTGTGTTTAGCGCCTGTAAATGTTGATTGTCCGTGGTGTAAATGTAAGCCAAGGTATCATTGCGCTCTTTGCTTGGGGAAAGTATGTTTAGGTGGGTTATGGCGCTAATTACACCATTTATATCCCCCTGTTGTCTCATTTGGTCATAATAGGCCTCATAATGTTTAAGCAAATCACTTTTTGTCTGTGCATTTGCTGTAAATCCTGCCATAACTAGCAGAATCAGTACAATTTTCTTCATTGTTCTAAATTTTAGTGTGCCAAAACTAGTAAATTATTTCTAACCATTTGTTAAGGAATGTCTTAAACCTTGGATAGGTAATAAAAAAGGATGCCGATCGGCACCCTTTTTTCTAATATGGTTGGTCTGGGTCTTGTTTAAACGACGGTAAGCGTAACATTCCTGTTTTCGTATGCCCTTAATAATCTGGCATAAAATGCAATGCTCACGTTGTCCTTGTCCAAGCTAGAACTTAAAAACTCCTTTAAATTCTTAAAAAGTAAATTTGCCCTAAGAATAGGAAGGCTGGAATTCACTTTTTTTGGGTCATAACAGCTATCATCCATAACAATATCCATAATGACTCTCTTTCTGTGGTAGTCTATGGATACATCTGCTGCATTGTAATATTTTTTCAATATGGCAACATGCAGATTTTGAAATTTTTGGGACATTTTGCTTTTGGAGCAGCTTTTGGAAATTAAATTTTCAATTTCGGTAAGTACTCTTGTTTTTAGACCTGAATTTTCCATGATAATTGAATTTATTCGTTTACTTAAAGATACGGACTAATCGATAAACGGTTAATAATCAAGGATATAATTTAACCAAAACTGGATGACTTTGTTGTGAAAGTTCAAAAAAGTGTGGTGAATTAACTTACAATTGAGGTGTTATAAGGGTATATTTTAACATTTAAATACTTACTTTCAATGCTTTTGTTTCCTATTTTTTCTAAATTCTTGATGTAACTGGGTGGCAAAAGCCCTCTTTTTATTGCTTCCGAAGTATAATAAGCCTGCTTTGTAGGATGGTGGGGATACACTCCATTAATTACTTTATTTTCCCAATTCCCATTTAGGACCATCTTGATAATCCCGATACAATCGTAAAGATGTATGAGATTTACCGGGTCATTGCCATTGGTAAGTTCGGTTTTGCCGGCAAGATGGGTTACCGGGTGCCTGGAAGGGCCAATTAGGCCTCCAAATCGTATAATGGTGGTATTCAGGGCCCCATCGTTCAAAAAAATATTTTCCGCAGCCAGAAGTTGCCTGCCAGACTCTGTATTGGGTCGGGTAGGGGAGTCTTCTGTGACAAGCCCGTCGATGTCCCCATAAACAGAGGTACTGCTTATAAAAATTATGCGGGCCAGCGCGGTGTTTTTTATTGCGTCATATAAATGCAGCATTTTTTTTATAAAACTCTCTTTAGGAGCCGAACGTAGCCTTGGAGGAACATTGATGATCAAGACGTCCAATTCCCCTAAAAAGTTTTCAATCTGTCCTTCAATGCCATTTTCCGTTAGACCTATGGTGTATGCTATTATATTCGCTTTCTGCAATACCCCTATTTTGTAATCGGAAGTGGTTGTCCCAAACACGGTATGTTTATCAGCGACAAGGGATTTGGCCAAAGGTAGACCTAGCCATCCACAACCTAGTACCCCGATCTTTTTGTTCAAAATTTTATCTTTTTGCTTACCATAATAGCATCGTTTAGGACAAATGGCATAGGAATATTGTTTTCTGGCCTTGGGGGCACTGTAAATAGGGGATTGTTCAATAGATCGTTGGAGGCCTCATATAGGGTCAGTTCCAAAGCACTTTCTTTGGGGATAGTGATCTGTAATTCGGTATAATCGTTATTGCTGACATAGTGGGTGACCAACTTACTGTTTTTCCTGTTCTTAAGATAGTACTCGGATAGTTCAATCCTATTTATAGTGGCCTTAGTAATTTCTACATCATTCGTAAATATTTCCAAACGGTTGGTGCTTCGCTGTGGCGTAAGACAAATTTCCAATTTTCTATGGTCGCCAATAATGGTATCCAAGGTAGTTTCTATTTTAGGAGGGGCAATGTTTTTTACCGGAGCTTCTGACATGAAAGTGAACCCTGTTCCATATTTACTGCTTAAGATATCATAGCTTGGATTTTTGGGCTCTGCCTTATTGGCCTCTACGTACTGTGATGTCCAACTGGATAACACATGGTCATAAGTGGCCCATTGCGCAGTGTTTTTGTCGGCGTCCAGTATATAGACCAAACTGGTAGGTTTAGCATTTTCTTTATTAAAACCCGATGAAAAGTGGGCGGACAACAGAAAACCAAAACAGAGTATTAGAAATAAATAGGCTAGGCGGTTTTTGTTCTTTAGGGGGCCAAAAAGAGGAAGCAACAGGAAAAATGCCAAAGAGGTCAAAAGGGTAGCGGTAATCATCATTTTAAGGCCGAGCCCCACGGGGAACATTTTAATAAGCGGGGAGTAGATCCATATGGCTGGCAAAGTCAAAATCAACAGCAGATAAGGACTGGGCAATTTTTGATGTGTTAGGATAAGCAAGGAGGCGAGCAATGCGAATACGGGGATTACAAAAAAGCTGGCACCTTTTAAATATACGGCAACCAGGGCACAAAGAATTAGCCATAGAAACAATGGGGCAATTAAGAGGTTTTGAGTCTGTGCCTTTCCAAATTTATGATAGGCCCAAAAACCGACTGCCACTGAAAATAGAACAAAAGCCGCTATGTAGGCATAACCGTTATAAGTGAAACCATGAAGTATGTCCTGGTATTGTGGGTAAATATTTTTAAGAACGGTCCAGCCAAAGTAACCTACCAGCCCGTTAATGGCCAAAATTATGAACAGGGGAACAAAGCCCCTTCCAATTTCTTTAATTTCCAAGGAACTATTTCTAAGTCCGAGGAACAAAAGGGCCAGAAAGCCTGCTATGGCAAGTACCAGCATTGGGAAAATCCAATCGAAGGGATAAGAGACCAGTCGGAAGAATGGAATATTAAAATATATGGAATCGTTTGGGCTTTTTAAGTTGGTGAGGTCGGAATTGCTAAAATGCTTCAGCAAGGGCATCAGATAACTGCCTTGATGGGCAAGGGTATTGCGGTCCAGTCGCTCATAATTATCACGAGCGGTATGGTAGTCATAATGGTCGTCAATAAAGGCAAAATTGAGTCCTTCTATGTCCATGTCTTCCCTAAACACGGTAAGGTCGGTATCATTAGGAAGCATTTTGTAAACACTATATACCAAGCTATTGGCAGCAGGGTATTTTGGATTAGCCTTAATAAACTCATCTATGACCTTGGAATTTCCCCTATTGGTTTCCAGTAACATATAGGAGGGTCCGCCACTGCCCCTTGCCTCAAAATTCAATACCAATCCTACTTCCTTTACCCATGGATGATGGTTTACAAATAGATCAGCTCCGTTAAGCCCTAATTCCTCGGCATCAGAAATTAGAATAATGATATCGTTTTTAGGTGTTTTATTTTGCTCTAGGAAGGTTCTTACCCCTTCCAATATGGTTGCCACCCCACTGGCGGCATCGCTGGCACCCAAAGATGAATGGGGATTACTATCATAATGTGAAAGTAAAAGAAGGGCCTTTCCCTTTTCGCTGCCTTTTATCCTGGCCAATATATTGGTTGCACTGCTAAAATTTCCCCAGTCCCCTGCGGTATAACCTTGTTGGGTAGATGTTTCCAGTCCCAGCTTGGTCAATTCCGATATAATATATTCCCTTACCTCGGAATGGGCAGGAAAACCCACGGCATGTGGTTTTTGGGACATATTTTTTACATGGACAAGCGCCCTATCCGTAGAAAATGAAATATTTTCAATATTGGTATCCGGAGTGTAGCTTGGCATGGAGGCTTCAAAGCTCCAATATATGGCAAGCAGAACAAGGAGAAGGGTGATGGCAGAAGAATATTGCTTCATAGTATTTGGTAAAAACTTAAAAGTAAGAAATTATCCCTGTATTACATTAAAGTGTGCGGTATAACCAATAATTTGTGGTTTTTAGGATTTTTTAATTTTAAATTATACGCAACAATTTAATCTAATATTTATCAATACAATTGATTAAATCTTAAATAGTTGTGTAATTATTTAAAAAATACTATCTTTCAAATTAACCTAAAAATAAACGGTATGGGAATAAAAAGTTTTCAGGGAGTTCGCAAGGTCGTAAAAAAGGAATTTGATGCTCCCATTTTAGTAGAGGACTATATGACAAAAAAACTGATCACCTTTAGTCCTGATCAATCTATTTTAACGGTTATGGAGCATTTGGCCAAATATCATATCTCTGGAGGTCCAGTATTGGATAACAACGGATTTTTGGTGGGTATCATCTCCGAGGCGGATTGTATGAAACAGATTTCGGAAAGCCGTTATTTTAATCAACCTATCTTGGACAAGAGTGTTGAGCGATTCATGACAAAAGAGGTGGAGACCATACCTCATGATATGTCTATTTTTGATGCCGCCGGCATATTTGACAAGCATAAAAGAAGAAGATTACCAGTTATGAAAAACGGGATTTTGGTAGGGCAAATTAGTCGCAAGGATATTGTAATTGCAGCCCTTAAATTAAGTGGACATAACTATAAGTAGTAAACTATTTTTGCTTCGCATTGAAGCTGATACCTAACAATACAACGACACCCATAATTTTTTTGCCTTTGAACAGCTTCTAGCAATTGTTCAAGGGCATTCTTTATTAAGTTAGCCCCTATTCCCTTTTTACTATCATATAATAATCATTGTCCAAGGGAAGATACCCTAGATCATATACAAAATAGTAGGTGGTTCCCTTTTTGGTGGTATATAAATTGGTGATATATTCAAAATCGAAACCCTTGTCCATTAATCTGGTCTTGGTAGTTTTGGTCTTGCCCTCGGTTAAGGGATAGCTATCCAGGATTCTGTAATTTTTGCGCAGGCGGTTGTTTATGTTCCTAACCAGGTTTTTACTGTCTTTGTTCAGCTTATTATTGTAGGCATTTCTGCAATAGTCCGAACAGAATTTCTTGTCTATCCTGCCCAAAATTTTATCTCCGCATTCCAAGCATTTTTTTTCCATGGTTCGTTCAGTTATTTTGTTCTATAAGCTCCAATCGTTTTACTATGGATCCCTTGGGCAATATGGTGCCGGGAGAAAGTACGGCATTGGCTCCTATTCTTGAATTGTCCCCGATCAAGGCACCAAATTTAACGGAGCCGGTATTGGTCCTGCTACCCTTTACTTGGGCCCATATGGTCTTGTCCGACCTTTCGTTATAGTGGTTGGCAATAAGTGCTCCCGCCTCAAAATTTACATGCCCCCCAATTATGCTGTCTCCAATAAAATTAAAATGGGCCATGGCCGAATTATTGCCAATAAAACTGGACTTAATCTCACTTCCCGGACCTATCCGAACCCCTTCGCCCAAAAACACTCCTCCGCGCAGATAAGCGTGGCTTGCAACAAAGCAGTTTCCGGATATAATAACGGGCTCTTTTAAAATTACCCCTTTTTCGATAATGGCGGTTTTATGGATGGCAATACCAGCTGCAATGGCATAATCATCAGTATTAAGCTCCAGGATCTTCTTGGATATAATAGTTGATATGTATGGGGTAATTTCCCATGGTAGAACTCCGTTCTGGCTTGGGAAATGACTATAAAAATCGTCTATATACTCCGTTATATCACTCATTTTTGATATAGTTCTATGGGTAAATTATCAGGGTCGAATATAAAAGTGAACTTTTTTTGGGTAAACTCGTCAGTGCGAACAGGTTCTGCCACAATGCCTTTTTTGGATAATTCCAACAATTGGGATTGCAGATCATCCACCTCAAAGGCCAAGTGCCTTAATCCGGTTGCCTCTGGCCTAGTGGATCTGGGAGGTGGTTTGGGAAATGAGAATAGTTCTATGATGTAATTTCCGTGCAATGCCAAATCCAATTTGTAGGAGTCCCTATCTTCCCTATAAATTTCTTGCAGGGGTTCCAGGCCTAGATCTTCCACATAGAATTTTTTGGATGTTTTATAATCCGAGCATATGATGGCAATATGGTGTACTTTATTTAGGGTCATTTTTTATAATTAAATTTTACCTCTTCTTTGGAACCATTTTCCTGTTCAATAACAACATAAATATTGATTTCTGACTCATTTATTTTCTCGAAGGTAAAATCGTCAAAATAAACCCGATTCCCCTCCAATTTCACCAATTTAAAGTCCACCGTCTTGTCCTTTTCCTCCCAACCTGTCAAATTACTATTAAGGTGCTTCAGTCTAAGGATAAGCGTTTCCCCTTCCTGTCTAATATGGCCAACCTCATAAAAGGCCACTTTTTCGTCCACAACCAATTTAAACACGAACATCATGGAATCTCCCAAAGGTGGACTCCATATTTCCTCGGTTATTCCGCCAAAGGCCTCTCCCTTCCAGTGTCCTGCTATCCATGCCACATCGGATAGGCTGGCCTTGGGAGGGGGGTTGTTGTTGGTAAAGGAAATGGTATTCTGACCAAAAGAAGGAATATAGACAAAGAGTAAAAGGATTAGGGTCCATTTCATTTGTGAATCCGTTTTAGGACCAATAAGGTACAAATTATCCGATTACAAACGATTAATTCTTTGTTGTGGTTTAGGTGATTTGGATATTGTACTTCTTTAATAAGCCCAGGGCACCTTCCTTGGAGAATTTTGCTTTGGCAATTTTATTCTTTTCGGGATCCAGGGAATAATTCAAGGCCGTTCGGAAATCGACTTTCTCCAGATTGCAATTTTCAAAGAGGGCACCTTCAAGATTACAGGAATCGAATATGGTTTCGGTTAGGTCGGTTTCCGTAAATTCGACTGAAATCATTTTGCAATTATTGAAGATAGTATTCTTGAGTTTCAATTTATAAAAAGAGGACAGGTCTAAGGTACAGTCGTGGAAATTAAAGGAAAGTAGAAAATCATTACAATGGTCAAAATGTATCCCTAGTAGTTTGCTCCTTTTGAAAACTACTTCCTTAAAGGTGGTATTTTTAAGGTTTACATTGCTTAGGTCACAATCGGTAAAAATGCATTCCATAAAGGCGATGTTGGATATATCCCCTTTGGAAAAGCTACAGGAGTCAAATACGCAGTTTTCATATTCGCCCTTCTCCAGGCGTTTGGTGGTAAAATCCATTCCCTTAAAGCTTCGGTCGGTAATAAATGGGGTGTTCATGCGGCTACTTGAATTTTGGGCATTTTATTATTTATTATGGGGGCAAAGGTCAACGGAAGTAATTCTTACGGTAGGGCAACCTGATACTGCTTCTTTTTATTATTTGGACCTTAATTAACTTAAACAGAGTAAGAAACTAACAACTGTAATAAGAGCGCTATAATTGCGGGGAGGGCCTGGACAACAAATATTTTCTTACTGGCGGTCAGCGCACCAAAAATACCGGCAATGGCTACACAACATAAAAAGAAAATGGAGATGTTTGTACTCCAAGTTTGGTCTTCGATAAAAAATGTCCATATGAGTCCTGCTGCCAAAAAGCCATTATAGAGTCCTTGGTTTGCAGCCAGGCCTTTGGTGGGTTTAAACATATGCTCCGGAAGTGCTTTTCTAAAAGTTTTTTTGCCCAAGGTTTCCCAGGCAAACATTTCCATATATAAAATATACAGGTGTTCAAGGGCTATAATAGCTATAAAAATGTTTGAAAGGGTCTCCATATTTTGATTTTTGAAAGGATTATTTCGTACTAAATATAAGGGATTCCATTGATTTATCGCTGTGGAGTTTATGAACCGTAATATGGGCATCTATATACATTGTGGGACAAACACTAAAAAATAAAATAAAATGAGCACACTAGAAAAAACAAGCGCAGATTACGTTATTAAAAAAATGAAAAAGATATCCCTTCCATATCCAAAGGGTATTATATATGAAACTCAATTAAAAGAAATATCCTCACTACTTGATGAAATAGAAGAAAGCGTTAAGTCTTATAGGGAGTTGGTTAAAAATGCAAAAAAGATTAAAAAGTAAACCCTTCTACAAACCTTGGATTCACATTAACAATAAGTGATTTTCCATCAGTTTTATGTAGAATATCATGAACCTTATATATTACATCCTTAAATAGGATGGATTCATCTTTGTTTGGTGTTTCTTTAAGAGTAATATCCCCAATAGTCTCTCTGCTATTTATTTCGATTAGGTCAAATTTCATAATGGTGTGTTTTTGTTTTAGATAAATAATTAACGCTTAATTATAGATTTTAACAATGTGTGTTAAAAAGTATTCTTAAAAATAAATCATTTTATAGTTCCGTATTCGTTCCGTTTTTATATATTTGCTTGAATGATTTTAAATAAGTAGTGAACGAAGAGCAAAAATATCGCAAAAAGCTTGAAGAAATAGACAGTAAATACACTCGTCTTCAGGAGGCTATTATAGATAATCGATACGAAAGGGATATTTGGCAGGGTTTATTGGATGGACTAGATAAGTCCTCCAATGGATTCCCCACTAAAGGGAATAGAGAAGCTAAAATCAAATTCATATTCAAAAATATATTCCAAAGGGCTGTTCGTATGTCTGAACTAGAGGATAAGTATACTGAACTCAACAAAGAATACCATAAGCTAGTGAACGTAATGAGGCGTATGAAGGATGAAGGAACGGTTTTATCTGTCCGGTACAACAAACAGAACACTTTGACATTTTGGGGATTAAGCGAATGGATAGAAGAAAATGACTTTAAAGATCAGTATAAGCCACTTCCTAATAATTTCAAAGGATCATGCCTAATTTCTGGGTATTTGGATATTTATGCAAATAACTGAGTTAACCTAAACAGGAAGAATTCTGTATTTCTAACGCCTCTGAATT
>NZ_JALKBD010000149.1 GCF_023015905.1 Arenibacter sp. F20364
ATAGCAATCCCCATAGTAAGGGAAAACAGGACCCGGTTCAGTCAACACGGTCTTCATGTTTGGCCGTACCGACCACACGAAGTCTTAGTTATTGGCAGTAGTGTTTTAATTACTTCCTAATCATAGAATAGAATTCTCTTTTTATTCTTTTCTATTCGCCTTTTATGATTGGTTCGTATTTATTCCAGTTGGCAACTATTGCCCAAATATTAATTACGAATAGTATTAATGCGATTCCAATTCCTGTTAGGTCGTGTATTAAATGATGAACAAATATTCCTACCATTACAGGAAGAATTACTAGCGCACCCAATGCTCTTGTTTTTGGGATTGCTATTAAAGTACCTCCAATGATTTCAATAATTGCTACAAGCGGAAAAATCCATTTAATTGTCATAAATCCGCCCATAATTTGCATCATTTCTTCAGACATTTCAGGCATAGGCATATAGTTGAAGAATTTGTTTAATCCTGAATTAATCATCATTAATCCGAATA
>NZ_JALKBD010000150.1 GCF_023015905.1 Arenibacter sp. F20364
GCTCCGTCAGCACCAGTTAATCCTATTGGACCCTGAACTCCCGTTGCTCCAGTATCACCTTTCTCACCGGTTACACCAGTAGCACCAGTAGCTCCAGTATCACCTTTGTCACCCTTATCTCCTTGGTCACCCTTGGCTCCGGTCGCACCAGTGTCTCCTTTTTCGCCCTTGTCTCCCTTAGCTCCAGTTACACCCTGAATACCTTGAGCTCCGGTATCTCCTTTATCGCCTTGATCTCCCTTGGCTCCAGTTGTACCAGTAGCTCCAGTAGCTCCGGTGTCGCCCTTGTCTCCTTTTTCACCTTGAACTCCAGTAGCACCGGTAGATCCTGTCGAACCAGTTGCTCCGGTATCTCCTTTGTCGCCTTGATCTCCCTTGGCGCCAGTTGTACCAGTAGCTCCAGTAGCTCCAGTTGCACCTGTGGCACCAGTCTCTCCTTGAATACCTTGAATTCCTTGGGCACCAGTGTCACCTTTTTCACCTTG
>NZ_JALKBD010000151.1 GCF_023015905.1 Arenibacter sp. F20364
GACTTACTGGTGCAACCGGTGCTGACGGAGCAAAAGGAGATACAGGTGCCAAGGGTGACCAAGGTATCCAAGGTGACAAAGGAGATACAGGAGCTCAAGGTATTCAGGGTGTAACTGGAGCTAAGGGAGACCAAGGCGACAAAGGTGAGACTGGTGCTCAAGGCATCCAAGGGGTAACCGGAGCTAAAGGAGATACCGGAGCTAAGGGTGATACCGGTGCTACAGGAGCTACTGGCTCTACTGGAGCTAAGGGTGACCAAGGTGATACCGGTGCTCAAGGTATTCAGGGTGTAACTGGAGCTAAGGGAGACAAAGGTGAGAAAGGAGATACTGGCTCAACTGGAGCACAAGGTGAGAAAGGTGATAAAGGAGATACCGGTGCAACAGGTGCTACTGGTTCTACTGGAGCACAGGGAATACAAGGTGAAACTGGTTCCACTGGAGCCACTGGTTCAACTGGAGCAACTGGAGCAACTGG
>NZ_JALKBD010000152.1 GCF_023015905.1 Arenibacter sp. F20364
AAGGGGGAGGGAATTTGACAGTTACCCAAATTCGAGACGCTATTGTCAGTTCGAGTGCTTCTCAAACCAATTTTGCTCCACTTCGTTATGCAAAATCACCCGCCTTACGGCCGGGCGGGCTCGAAGTGACGACCACACAAGCTCCACCTGTGCTGAGGGGAGCCGAAGTACGAAGGGAGGTTGCTTCGACGCAGGAGAAGACGGAGGGTTTTGAAAGTCCAAGCCATGGGATAAATCATAAATCTTGGTAAAGAAACACACCCACTGTCTGCGGCAGGCAGCCTGACCTCCCAGAAAAACCCACCCCCGGCCCCTCCCAAGAGGGGAACATGGTCATTTCTAATTATTGATTTTTATGCAGGAATGCCCCCCTTCCTTGGAAAAACCCGCCCCTAACTCCGCCAAAAGACCGGGCAGGAAAGGGGGAGGGAATTTGACAGTTACCCAAATTCGAGACGCTA
>NZ_JALKBD010000153.1 GCF_023015905.1 Arenibacter sp. F20364
TGCATTACCTGCCCGGAGACAGTACCATCAGCTATATTTTCCAATTGCACCGCATCATCGGCCAATTTAGCATTGGTCACCGCATCAGGGCCAAGCTTCGCTGTTACTATGGAAAGGTCTTCTACCTTGAAAGGATCCAAAGTAGTACCAACTCCGGTAATCGTTACCTGATCTGCCAAAACAGCGAAGCTGGACTTGTCCACCCAAACAACTGTTCCAACCGCATCGGTAACCAAAACCTTATCGTTACCTCCGCTTAATATGTTTTCTGTCTGGACGGCATTGTCCGCCAATTTAGCATTGGTCACGGCATCAGCCCCGAGTTTCGCCGTAACGATGGAAAGGTCTTCCACCTTAAAAGGATCTAAAGTAGTACCCACTCCTGTAATCGTTACCTGATCGGCAATGGCATCGAAGCTCGACTTGTCAACCCAGGCTACAGTTCCTACTGCATCGGTTAC
>NZ_JALKBD010000154.1 GCF_023015905.1 Arenibacter sp. F20364
ATTTTAAATTTTCAGCATTTTTCACCCTTTAGGGACGGGGAAAACAAAATGCTGAAAATCCGATTAATTTTTCCCTGACCCTAAAGGGAATAATCAGATTTTCCAAGTAGGGATTTTGTACAAAGCTTGCCGGGCCGACCGTCTAGGCTCCAGTTTCTAGGCTCCAGAATCTAGATTCTCATTTCTCAATACTGGCACACCGAATGAGGTCTCGACTTCGCCTGTCTACCGTTAGTTAGGCGATATCTCTGTGTACTCAACCCGGTGGCTGAGCCTGCTCGTATCCGTTCAGGCGGGCGTAGTCGAAGCCACAATGACTTGCAAAGTGTAGACTCGCAATGACGGAAGAGCCAAGAGGTAATTTGATAATGAGTTGATTTAAAGATTTGGAAATGGCAAATTTAATCCTGGAAAAAATGGATATGGTGGATAGCATTTTAAATTTTCAGCATTTT
>NZ_JALKBD010000155.1 GCF_023015905.1 Arenibacter sp. F20364
CTAATGCTGATCCATATACATTGGATGTAGCTGCAAGCGGAATTACGGCGAATGAACTGGCCGATGATGCCGTAACGGCTGCCAAGATCAATTCCGACGTTGCTGGAAGCGGGTTGGTACAGAACGTAGCCACGGGAGCATTGGAAGTTGACGGAACAGCAATCACTGGGGATGGTAACATTACTTCGTCGGATCTAACCGTAGGGGGTGATGCCAATGCTCTATTGGGAGATGTTACCTTGGAGATAGCGGCCGGAGCCGTGGGAACTACCGAATTGGCTGCAGATGCGGTTACCAATGCTAAATTGGCGGATAATGCGGTTCAGACAGAAAATATATTAAGTGGTGGCAACGACAAGGTATTGGTTACGGATGCAGTGGGAACAGTGGAGTGGATCGACAAGTCGAGCTTTGCCGCTATCGCCGACCAGGTAACGATAAC
>NZ_JALKBD010000156.1 GCF_023015905.1 Arenibacter sp. F20364
AAGGGGGAGGGAATTTGACAGTTACCCAAATTCGAGACGCTATTGTCAGTTCGAGTGCTTCTCAAACCAATTTTGCTCCACTTCGTTATGCAAAACTACCTGCCCGACCGGC
This sequence comes from Arenibacter sp. F20364, assembly GCF_023015905.1. Lineage (GTDB taxonomy): Bacteria > Bacteroidota > Bacteroidia > Flavobacteriales > Flavobacteriaceae > Arenibacter. Next base: position 113 of record NZ_JALKBD010000156.1, read on the forward strand.
TGGCGGGCCTGCCCGACCGGCTGGCGGGCTCGAAGTGACGGGGGATAGGCATTTTGTATCGAGAACTGGTCAAGTGCACGTCGTCTACTTCTCGATACAATCCTCCTTCGTCGGATCACTCGAAGTGACGGCTTTATTAATAGTCTCAATATGAATGATATGAATTGGTAACGATAGTCACTTCGACAGAGTCCCTTTTCGGGACGACGAGAAGTCACACATACTGGGCGGGAGCTGGATGTGCGATTTCTCATATGCATTCGAAATGACGATCTGGAAACCTTCAGTTTATAACTCATACCTTTAACTGTCTCTCTACCTGT
>NZ_JALKBD010000157.1 GCF_023015905.1 Arenibacter sp. F20364
CTGGAGCCACTGGCGACAAAGGTGAAACTGGTGCTCAGGGTCCAATAGGACTTACTGGAGCAACTGGTGCTGACGGAGCCAAAGGAGATACAGGTGCCAAGGGAGATCAGGGAGACACTGGTGCGACCGGAGCTACTGGTGCTGACGGAGCAAAAGGTGATACAGGTGCCCAAGGTATCCAAGGTGTTACCGGAGCAACTGGTGCAACAGGACAGACTGGAGCACAGGGTATCCAAGGTGAAACCGGAGCTACTGGTGCGGACGGAGCTACTGGAGCTAAAGGAGACACTGGTGCAACTGGAGTTCAAGGTGAAAAAGGAGATACCGGAGCTCAGGGTATACAAGGTGTAACTGGAGCCACTGGCGACAAAGGTGAAACTGGTGCTCAGGGTCCAATAGGACTTACTGGAGCAACTGGTGCTGA
>NZ_JALKBD010000158.1 GCF_023015905.1 Arenibacter sp. F20364
CCGGTTGCACCAGTAAGTCCTATCGGACCCTGAGCACCTGTCTCACCTTTTTCGCCCTGGTCGCCTTTCGCTCCAGTATCTCCTTTTTCACCTTTGTCACCTTTGTCGCCCTTAGCTCCGGTTACCCCTTGGATGCCTTGAGCACCAGTCTCACCCTTGTCGCCTTGATCTCCCTTGGCACCTGTATCTCCTTTGTCACCTTTTTCGCCAGTGGCTCCAGTATCACCTTTGTCACCCTTATCACCTTGGTCACCCTTGGCTCCGGTCGCACCAGTATCTCCCTGGTCGCCTTTAGCACCGGTATCTCCTTTAGCTCCAGTATCACCTTTGGCACCTGTATCTCCTTTGGCTCCGTCAGCACCAGTTAATCCTATTGGACCCTGAACTCCCGTTGCTCCAGTATCACCTTTCTCACCGGTTAC
>NZ_JALKBD010000015.1 GCF_023015905.1 Arenibacter sp. F20364
AAGGCCCAGTGCTTCTCGAACTTGGCGCCCTGTTCTATCCATTTCTTCAATAGCTTCTTTTCATACGAATTCAGGGCCAATTGCGAATCCGGTGGGGGCATCAGTAGTTTTGGATCGTCCGAGATTACGTGCCGGTACAAAAGACTGTTGCCGGGCCGGGCCGCAACAACGGCATATTTCCCCGGATTCTCCGGCAGTTCCGAAAGTGCCGCCTGCTCCAGATCCAGGCGAAGGCCGGCCTTCCTCTTGTTGGCATCAGGTCCATGGCAGGTATAGCAATTGTCCGATAGTATCGGCTTTATATGGAAATTATAGTCAACGACCTCGGGCAGCTTCTGGTTCACGTACCCGTCGTCCGAGGATTTGAAAAACCCCGACTTAAGGGCAAACAACAAGGCTACCAGACCCAATAAAATCAATACTATACTAACTTTTTGTTTCATTCGGGAATTCTATTTCAATATGGGTAATTTTAAATAATTAATATCTTTACCCTAATATTCCAATATTACATCCCCATTATTATTTCGGGGCGATTTTCTTGAGCCCTAAAATTGGCTGCCTCATTCTCTGTAATGGTCGTACCCCAGACATACACCCTTTTCAATCCTTTCATTTTAACAAAACTCTCAAAGCTCGATGAAGTAATTTTAGTCTGGTATAAATTGAGTCCCGTTAAACTTTGGTTAGCCGTTATTTCACTAATTCCGTTATCCGTTACCGGATTTTTTTCAATCTCCAGTTTCTGAAGGTTTACAAACTGACTTATAGTTTTTAAGTGCTTATCCTGTAAATGATTATCCTTCACGGAAAGCCATATTATATTGTCCTTTATAGAAAGTAACTTCTTCAGTTTTATATCCAACTCACTCTCATTCCCTGCCAAAATGGATTTTGAGGGTAAAACAACGTCATACAATCCAGATTCGAATACCAATTCGCGTATTTTAAAACCTGCGTCCGTAATTTCCCCTAGAATTTCAGCTGTAGGTTGTGACACCTTGGGCAAGGGTATTCCACTTTTACCAGTGGCGTCTTCCAAGCCCAACATTGTGGATGCTATACTCGTTATCTCATCCGGAGTTTCCAACTCCCCTATTTTTACTTTAAAATTGGCATTGCCCTTTTCTATCCAAAACGATAAAATTGATTTTTCCTCATCTGTAAGGGGTGTCTTTCCTTCTGGGGGCATGTAATCCTCATGGTGCGGATTCAACATAACACGTTTTATCATTTCTGAGTCGGCCACATTCCCAGCAATAAAAACATCGCCATTTTTTCCCCCTTTTTTTATGGCAAGGGTATCCTGAAATGAGAGTCCACCCTTTTTCTTACTGGAATTATGACAACTATTGCACTTTGTTTCAAGGATAGGGTTTACCAGATAATCATAGACAGCGGCTTCCTCCAATTTTGCAATTGGGGGCAGCACCACTTTTTCCGTTCTTCCAAAAGGAGCATATTTCACCAAATAATCGCTTCCATGGGTCAAATTACCCCCATAATGACCGGTAACACCAACCAAAACGACCACCAAGGTTAGCGTGGCCATATTAGGTTTTAGACCGCTTAATTTTGGTATACTTAGTTTTCCCGAACGCAAAGACCATGCAAAAAATGTTACCAGGGTCGTCGCTATTCCAAACCAGAAATGGGTATCCAACATCCCCTTCTCATAGTCGCCGCTAAGGGAAAGCATATATCCCAGAACACTGGCCACCAAAGCACTTATTGCCCCACCAAACAAGGCCAAACTAATGGCCGTGGACAAGGCCGGGTTTATATGCCTGCGCCCATAGATTTCCAAAAGAAAGGCAAATATCAAAAACCCAATGGGCAAGTGCACCACAAGAGGGTGAAATCGACCTAAAAACAAAATAAAATCCGGCACAGTACTTTCCATGGTTAACTTTTAATTCTCTTGTATTCTAGTAATATCTTTTTATACCCTCTCCAATTTTATTGGCGCCGTATTATAGGCGTTCCACTGACATACATATAAATTTTTGTCCGGATCCACAAAAACATCGTGCCCATGGTTAAAAATCGGCACCTTGGAATTATGCATGGTTTGGAGTTCCCCATCAATATAATTGGGAGCCTCGCCCCCAGGATTGGAAACGACCTTGTTTTTACCGTCCAATATGGTTACAAAACCTGTATCCCTGACCCATTTTTTACCATCCCTAGTTTCCGACCAGCACACTCCGGAATAGATATTTTCCTCATCCAAAACAGCCCTGCAAACAAAGGCACCGGGCAAGTTCAATGTTTTGATATATTTTCCGTCCAGCGTGAAAAATTTAAAGGCGTTTTCTGTTCTTGAAGTTACTACTAATACCGGATTATTACTATCGCGATAATCAACAGCTACCCCGTGGGCATTTACTAAATTATAGTTTTTATCGTCATTATTTTTTCCTCCCCATTTTCGAATAAATTCGCCCTTGTCATTGAATTGAAGGATATAATCCGATCCGTAGCCATCGGCCACATATATATCCCCATTTGGTCCTATGGCCGTTTCCGTAGGCATATAGGCTTCCTCCTGTTTATATACCCCAATGGTATGCGGATGCGGCAAGGGAAAAATTAAGCGCCCATCAATAGTAGTTTTAAATACCTGACCGGCCTGTGCATGGTATTTTCCAGATTTATCCACAAAATATCCACAATCCACAATATAAAGCACATCCTCCCCTCCTTCGTTGTGCAGAGTTAAACCATGTCCTCCAGGGTAACCAGTACCCCAATAGTCCAGTAATTTACCTGATTTGTCAAATACCAAAATATTATTGTCCGTATGATCCCCGATCATTAATAACCTTCCTTTGCTATCCATTTGCATTTCATGACAATTAAGGATAGGATTATGTGCGGTGGAAATTTTTGCCCAGTCTTTGTGAACCTTATATTTAAAATCTCCATGACCAACAATATTGTCCTCTTGATTTTCTTTTTTCATAATATGAAAACCAAAGGACGGGGTCGCTGCCAGTGCCGTTCCCAACATCGCGGTACGGCCTATAAATTTTCTTCTCGAATTGTTCATTTAATTTTTAATTTAGGTCGATATGTTTTGAATTAGGTAAGAATATCTTTCACCACATCTCCATGTACATCAGTAAGTCTAAACCTACGTCCTTGATGTTTATAGGTCAATCTTTCGTGATCTATTCCAAAAAGGTGCAGTAAGGTGGCCTGAAAATCATGGGTATGTACAGGATCCTTAATAATATTATACCCAAAATCATCTGTTTCACCATAGGTAAATCCCGGTTTCACCCCTGCCCCCGCCATAAACATGGTAAAAGCTTTAGGGTGATGGTCCCTTCCGTAGTTGGTATCTGTCAACTGACCTTGGGAGTAGACCGTACGGCCAAACTCACCGCCCCATACCACCAAGGTATCTTCCAGCATGCCCCGCTGTTTTAAATCTTTGATCAAAGCTGCCGTTCCCTGATCGGTATTCTTGCTCTGGTGTTTTACACCCCCGGGACAATTGCCATGCTGATCCCATCCCTGATGATACAATTGCACAAATTTTACGTCCTTTTCCAATAATTTACGGGCCATTAGACAGTTTGCCGCGTAAGTTCCAGGATTTCGACTATCGGGTCCGTACATGTCAAAAATATGATCCGGTTCGTCCGATACATCCGTTACCTCGGGTACGGAAGTCTGCATTCTATATGCCATTTCATATTGCGCTATCCGCGCATTAATTTCCGGATCGCCGTAGGCATCATATGCTATCCCATTCAACTTGTTCAAATAATTCAACATTTCCCTACGGTCCTTTCCGTCGTAATTCTCCGGATCTCCCAAATATAGCACAGGGTCTTTTCCGGATCGGAACTGTACCCCCTGATGTTCTGTTGGTAAAAAGCCATTGCCCCACAAACGGGAATATAAAGGCTGCCCTGAACCATTTTTGGATACCAGGGAAATAAAAGTTGGCAAATTGTCATTGTCGGATCCTAAACCGTAGCTGATCCAGGAACCTATGGAAGGCCTTCCCGGTTGTTGACTGCCCGTTTGAAAAAAGGTTATGGCCGGATCGTGGTTAATGGCATCGGTATGCATGCCCTTAATAAAACAAAGGTCATCCACAACCTCGGACAGGTAAGGCATAGCATCACTTACCCAGGCCCTAGACTCGCCATACTGCTTAAAGTTCAGAGTGGATGCAGCAATGGGGAAAGCCGTTTGATCGGCGCTCATCCCGGTAAGGCGTTGCCCGGCCCTTATAGAATCCGGTAAATCTTGGCCAAACATATCCTTGAGCTTTGGCTTATAATCGAACAGATCCAACTGTGATGGCCCACCGCTTTGAAACAGGTAAACTATACGTTTGGCCTTGGGCAAATGATGGGGTAACCCCAGTTTGTTTTTAGCAAAGGCATTCAAAGATCCATTTGCATCAGCCATGGGGTTCACAGCACTCCATAGCTTTTCCGACTGCAATAGGGAACCAAGTGCTATAGCTCCTATCCCAAGTGAGGTCTTTTTAAAGAACTCTCTTCTGTCCAATTGTTTTTCGATGCTCTGAAGATCCCTATTGTTCGATCTTAATTTATCATGATGATCACACATATCCTCTTGTTTAACGCTACTTTTCTTTTAACTTATTACCTTTTAGTGATATAGGCATCCGCATTCATAATGGCATTGGCCACAACGGCATTAGCGGCCACCAATGCCCTATCATCCCCATTTTCCAATTTGAACTCACCAGTATTTAGCCAACCTTTAGTCCTTTCCAAGTTGGCAGTAAATTTTTTATATTCATTCTCCTGAAGTTCAAGCAACAATTGCAGCTCATTTTCCATGATTTTCCTCCCCGTAAGCTGCCTAAACACATTGGAAATACCCAATTTTAAATCTCCCGAATCGCTCATACGCTTACCTAAAACTCTCGCTGCCTCAATATAAGTGGGATCGTTGAGCAATACCAAAGCCTGTAGCGGAGTATTGGTTTCCTGTCGCTGAATAGTACAAACATCCCGTGCAGGGGCATCAAAAGTAGCCAAGGTAGGATGGGGTACGGATCGTTTCCAGATGGTGTACATACTTCTTCTGTACAACTTATCTCCGGTATCCTGCCTATAGGTTGCATTGTTCACCCTCCACAGCCCTTCAGGCTGATAAGGACTTACACTTTTCCCGCCAATGGATTTGTTTAGCAATCCAGAACTGGCCAAGGCATTATCACGCAACATCTCCCCAGACAATCTTTTGGAAGGGCCTCTTGCCAACAGTCGGTTTTCAATGTCCATTTCCATCAAATCCTCACTTACCATTGAAGATTGCTGATAGGTATGGGACATCACGATCAATTTTTGAAATGCCTTAACATCCCATCCCGAATCCCTAAATTCCAAGGCCAACCAGTCGAGCAATTTTGGGTGGGAGGGCATTTCCCCTTGATTCCCAAAATCCTCAGATGTCTTAACCAGACCATACCCAAAGTAGTGCTGCCAAAATCTGTTGACCGCCACTCTAGCAGTCAAAGGATGGTCCTTATGAAACAGCCATTTGGCAAACCCCAATCGGTTCTTTGGATATTCTTCTGGCATGGCCAATATAGCTTCAGGGGTATTGGGAAACACTTCTTCACCCCTTGCATTATATACTCCACGATCCAATATGTATGACGGTACCGGCTCCGGAGTCTCCTCCATGACCATAACCTCTTTTACCTTTTCCACACTATCCACATAAGCTTTGCGCAATTCTGCCAATTTGCCCTCTTGTAATTTGGCAGCTTGTGAAACCGTCTTCAAATAATGTTCCTGTAATAATTTTTTATCTCCGGCCCCAAGATTAACGACCTCTTTTTTTACCAGTTCATTTAGTTGAAGATCATTTGCGAGTTGCATGATCTCTAAAGCCGACAGATCCCTTTCATAAACCCGTATCTCATCTACAACAGCCCCCTTAATTCCTTTTCCCCTTAACCTAGCGCCCAATTGCAGTCCTGGTTCATTATTATTCCTAAAAAGAATGTCCTTGTATAGGTTATCAGTTTTCATAAAGGTCTCCATTTCCCTACCATTTACAAATAGCCTATACCCTTCAGCTTTACTGGAACCATCATAGGTTACGGCAAAATGTACCCATTGATCCCTTGGAAAGGCATTTTTGGCAATCTCAACAATAGCATTGTTGGGCGCCGTATGCGCCATCATCAGTTCCAATTTATTGTCAACGATCTTAAGATGATAGCCACGCCAATTGTACAAAATGGCCCCGTCTCCCTTATGGAAAATATTACCATTTTCGATATTGGAGGGAATGTTGGCCCATAAACCTATGCTAAAGGCATCGTTTCTTCCAAATACACCTGTTTTTCTTAAATCCAACCAAGTATCCCCATCGAACAAAACCCCTTTACCCTTTTTTCCTTCCGAAAGGTTTATTTTTTGCCCTTCAGTACCTTCCCGCTTCATGGTTCCCTTTTGATTTGGATCGATGGCATTTCCTAAACTTTGGTTATTTAGATCAAAATAAGCCGTTAAACCTTTGGAAGGAACTTTCATTCCAAGGGCCGTATATTGCTTTTCGGTTAGCCACTTATCAAAATTCGAGGCAATTTCCTTTTGCTCCACTTTCTTAATCTCCCCTTCAGTCTCTTGAATTAACTTCCCCATATAGGACAGCACTTTTTCTTCCTCTTCCGTAGTCAACATTAATGTGGGCACCGGGGTGGCATCATTCCACGAAATCTGTCCAGACTCGTTCACATTGTTGAAAAAACTGGTAAGCTCGTAAAAGTTCTTATGCGAAATGGGATCGTATTTATGATCATGACATCTGGCGCAGGCCACGGTTAACCCCATAAATGCCTGTCCGGAAGTACTTGCGCGGTCCACTGCGTATTCCACCAAAAACTCTTCACTTACAATACCACCCTCCATATTTTGTGGATGAACCCGGTTGAAGGCGGTGGCCAAAATGGATTCGCGACTGGGATTTTCAATAAGGTCTCCTGCCAATTGCCAAGTTATAAACTGTTCATAGGACATATTTTTGTTAAAGGCATCTATTACCCAATCCCTCCACGGCGACATATCCCGATACCGATCTACACTATAACCATGGGTATCTGCAAAACGGGCCAAGTCCATCCAGTCCAATGCCATTTGTTCTCCGTAGTGCGGGGAGGACAATAATTTGTCCACTTCCTTTTCGTAAGCTTCGGGCGAAGTATCCTTCATAAAAGAATCCATATCCTCCAAAGTTGGAGGCAGTCCCGTAAGATCCAGATAGAGTCTTCTCAATAACAATTCCTTGTCCGCTTTAGGGGAAAATTCCAGGGCCTCCTGCTCCAAGCGGGCCAGTACGAAATTATCGATAGGATTTTGTACCAAACCTTCCTTATCCTGGGCTTTTGGTTCATCGTATTCCTTTGGCTTAATAAATGCCCAATGATCCTTATATTCGGCTCCCTGTTCAATCCATTTTATCAAAACCGCCTTCTCATGGTCGGATAGGGATAGATGGGAATCCGGTTCCGGCATCACATAGTTGGGGTCTTCCGAGATAATTCTATGGAACACTTCACTTTTGTTTAGATTCCCTGGCTTTAACGCAAACTTTCCAGGAGATTCCACCAATTCCTTATAAGCCGCTTCCGGAGTATGCAATTGAAGGTCAGCCTTTATTTTAGCCTTATCGGGGCCATGGCAAATAAAACATTTATCCGAGAGAATAGGCTTTACGTGGATATTGAAATCCACCTGCCTTGGTAGTTTTTCATATTCCAACGATACCAATTCCGGTATATCCGGACCTCCACAGGAAAAAAATAAAAATAACCATATATAAACCAAAAGATTCCTAATAATTGTCATACCCAACCAATCAATTTGCTATTTTTTCAAAGATAAAATTTAAGGATTCATAATATACACTCAAATCAGTTTAAGTATTGCACATTTCCGACATTAACACTTGCCCAATTCCTAATTCCATCTATATTTTTTATTAAATTAGTATATAATTATCTATATATTGGATGGTGATCCACAAATTTCTTTTACTCCAAATCCGACAAAATCCCGCTTATGTCTAAAATACTTCAATCTTTAAAGTTATCCTTATTGAACACGGGTTACGCAAAATTGGATCCCCTATGGGACTATGATGACGTTATTAGCCCTTTTATTCGCCTCTATTACATCACCAAAGGGAGCGCAATGGTCTATCACAGCAATGAGGCCATTGAATTGAAGCCCGGACATATTTACCTCATCCCCAGTTACACCTTCGGCAGGTATAAATGCGATGAATATCACGAACAATATTACATTAGTTGTTTGGAGGAGATAAAAAATGGTTATTCCATATTTAATTTTAGCAGCTTTATTTATGAGTCAAAAGCAAACCCTATGGACTTGTATTATTTTAAGCGCATATTGGAATTAAATCCAAATAGGCAGCTGGAAAACAATAACCCAAAAGTTTATGACAACCGACCTACACTGATGGAATTTGAAAAGAGAAACGAAGAATTAAGTCTTTCGGCATACATGGAAACCCATGCCATTTTGGAAATAATCCTATCCAGGTTTATCGGGGCCGCCAACTCCCAATCCCCAAAAAGCAGTGTAAAAAAGGAATTTGGCATGGTCCTAAACTATATCCATGAAAATCTCCATGAGAATTTAACAGTGAAACAGTTGGCCGACTTTTGTCACTTAAACACCGACTATTTTTCCAGGGTCTTCAGTCAAAATTTTGGTATGCGGCCCAACAAATACATTCAATCCAAACGAATCGAAAGAGCGCAATTACTATTGCTTTCCACAAGCAATTCCCTAAAGCAAATTGCGGAAAAAGTGGGGCTTGAAAACCCGTCCTATTTCACTAGAATATTTAAAAACCATACAGGAAAAACCCCAGGAGTTTTTAGAGAAGAGCGTTTGCAAAAATAACGGTGTAAATAAATACGAAAACCCAAGAATCTAAATTGGCCCTAAAGACGACCGATAAAAAATTCTATTTAAAAGTGTTGGAACAGACCCATAAAAAATAGACCCTATCCCTTTGTATAGACCAAGTCGAAGTCGATAGTGACATTATCCCCAACTATTATTTGGCCAAACATTGCCGTTGGAGGCTCCATATCATAATCCTGCAACTTTATTTCCTTACTTCCCTTAAAAACGTAATTCCCACCAGCTTCCTGGTATTCTGATGTAATAGCTACAGCTTTTTCAACACCTGCTATATTTAGCATCCCGTTAATCTGAAAAGTATTTTCCGAACCGGCAGTTTTTTTTATTTCTTGTAATTTAAAGGATACCTCAGGATGATCTTCCATTTTTAAGGCCGCATGCATTTTTTTATCCATAGCTGCCCCACGTTCACTTTTAATCTGGGCCACCTCTACCTGAAATAACAAATTCTTTATAGTATTGGCATTCATGTTCATGGATCCCTTCATAGAATTGGCCGTTACGGTCCAGTCATGTATGGTAGAAGAACCATTAATTTTAAGGACGCTTTCTTTGGACAAGGTATATGATTCTTGGGCATATCCAATAAACACCAAAAAGAGTAATGATAATAAGGTAAGTATATTTTTCATCTGTAACGTTATTTTTTTATTATTAGGCATAAGCCCTAGGCCTACTCATCCAATACGGTTTGCCAAAACTGTTTTTGTTCCTCTTCGGAGGGCTGCTCTTTTGGACTCACCAATCTAAACCCTATAAAGTTGGAATCTGTGTTCCACCAAAAGCTTTTTGGAATCTGCGGATCCCTCTTCTGTAATTTCAAACTTGATGCAATCCTAGCAGACGACCTAAGTGTCTTTGCATCATCATCCCATGACCCTCCTTTGATTACCCTGGGATGTATTACGGTCGGCTTTACCCAAGGGTTCTTGGACTCTGCAATAGCCAAGGCATTTTCCTTGTACTCATCCAGGGTCCATTCGGAAACATTTCCGTGCATATCGTACAATCCCCAAGGATTTGGCAATTTGCTTCCCACCTTGGCATACTGATTATTGGAGTTTTTATAGTAAACTGCATAATCGTCAATTTTAGAAACATCGTCTCCAAATGAATAGGCCGTGTTGGTCCCGGCCTTGGCAGCATATTCCCATTCTGCCTCTGTTGGCAATCTATAAAACCTTCCGGTAACGGTACTTAACCACTTACAGAACACAAGGGCAGAATAGGTCGACATGCTTATTGCAGGGTATCCTACCTTTCCCATACCATAAGAAGGGTCCTCATAAGGAGGACTTGGCCTTGTAATGGCGTCTATTCCATTTAACTTATCTGCTTCCAAATTCTCGAACAAATTCTTGTTCTGCTTAAAGAACAACTCAAAAACTTCCCAACCAAGTTCATATTTTCCCATATAAAAAGCATCCAATTCAACATTCTTCATGGGACCTTCATCAGGCTTTCTGTTGGGCTGATCCTCTGGGCTACCCATTTTAAATTCTCCTTCAGGAATCAATACCATGTCAAAAGAAATATCGGTAGCTGGAATATTCTCCGTAAAAATTTCGGTAGCCTGCTCCTTTTTATCTGGAGCAGCAACAACGGCTTGCCCAGATTTACAAGACTCCAAAGAGATCGTCAAAGATGTAAATAAGAGAAAACTAAAAAGAGGTAGATTAAATAATCTAGAGGTAATTCTTAGCATTTGAAAAATTAGTTTAGGTTGATGGCCTAAAAATATTACTATTTTTTCAAAGAGCCATCCCTATGTCCTATTTAAACCTCTCAAACTCAAAATTTCTAAGGTTACAACTCCTAAAACACCCTTTAATTTTTGTATTATTGAACATCACAAACTACACTCCTATGAGAACAAAAATCTTATCGCTTATATTGATCGGCCTAATTTTTAGCAGTTTTTCCTATGGGCAATTGCAAAAATCAGCCTCCGTGGAGGGAATTACGGAATATAAAATGGACAACGGCCTTAAGGTTCTTCTGTTTCCAGATAATTCCTCACAGACCATAACCGTTAACATTACCTACTTAGTAGGATCCAGGCATGAAGGTTACGGGGAAAAAGGAATGGCCCACCTATTGGAACACATGGTTTTTAAAGGCACCCCCAATCATCCGGACATCCCAAAAGAACTAAGTTCACATGGAGCCCGACCCAATGGCACTACCTGGTTCGACAGGACCAATTATTTTGAAACTTTTAATGCCACCGATGAAAATCTGGATTGGGCCTTGGACCTAGAGGCAGATCGCATGATGAATTCGTATATCGCCAAAAAGGATTTGGAGTCCGAATTCAGTGTAGTTCGAAATGAATTTGAAAGTGGTGAAAACGATCCTTCAAGGGTTCTTATGCAGAACGTCATCAATGCTGGCTTTATGTGGCACAACTATGGTAATAGCACTATTGGAAATAGATCCGATATAGAACGTGTTCCCATTGAAAACCTACAGGCATTTTATAAAAAATTCTACCGCCCGGACAATGCGGTTTTAATGGTTACCGGCAAATTTGATGAAGCCAAAACACTGGACTTGATCCAAAAAAAGTTTGGTGAAATTGAAAAACCCGCCACCCCAATAAGGGATTCCTATACGGAAGAGCCGGCACAAGATGGCGAAAAAACGGTACAACTAAATCGTGTTGGCGATTTACAAATAGTTTCGGCTATGTACCATACCCCCGCAGGTTCCCATGAGGATTATGCCGCCATTTCGCTTATAGAAAACGTCCTATCGGATGAACCTTCCGGCAGGCTATACAAAGCTTTAATAGAAGCCAACAAAGCTTCATCGGTATGGTCTTTTTCCCCTTTCACCAAAGAGCCCGGGTTTTTGTACCTCAACGTAGATGTACCTTCGGATAAGAATGCGGACGAAGTGGAAAAAGTACTTAAAGAAACTTTGGATGCCGTAAAGACCTCACCCATCACCCAGGATGAATTGGATCGTGCCAAAGCCAACCTTTTAAAACGAACCGATCAAATCTTTAGAAATTCGTCCTATCTAGGAACCTATATGAGCGAATTCATTGGTGCAGGGGATTGGAGATTGGCGTTTATATTGCGCGATAGAATTGAGAACACCAGTCTGGAAGCGGTAAATGAAGTGGCCAAAAAATACTTGATCACCACCAACAGAACCATCGGTAGATTTAATCCCACCAAAAATCCGGAGAGAATAGCAATTGAGCATACGCAAAATCTTGATGCCCTTGTGTCAGACTATAAAGGCAAGGAAGATATGGGTACCGGTGAGGCATTTGATGTTTCCTATGATGCCATTCAATCCAGACTGGACGCAGGCAAACTTTCCAATGGAATTGAATATGGCCTTATTGAAAAGAGCAACCGAGGAAAAACAGTCAGGCTTAGTTTTAGTATTAGAAATGGTAACATGGAATCCCTTAACAACAAAGGAGTTGTACCATCTTTTACCGCAAGCATGCTAAACAAAGGTACAAAATCCAAAACCAGACAACAGATTGAGGACGAATTGAGCAAATTGAAATCTTCGGTATCCTTTAGAGCTAGTAATGGAAATGTTTATGCCAATATAGTCTCTACCGAAGAAAACCTAATGGCCACATTGGCCCTAATGTCGGAAATGCTAAAAACCCCTTCCTTTGAGGCCACAGAATTGGAAAAATTAAAAACTGAGTCTTTGGCATATTTGGAAAGCAACAAGACAGAACCCCAATTTTTGGCCTCCAAAAGATTATCCCAATTAAACAATACCCATCCTAAGGGACATCCTTTATACTCCATGTCAGTGGAAGAGGAAGAAGCAGCCATAAGGGCAACCAGCATAGAGGAGATCAAAAGCTTCCACAAGGCGTTTTATGGCCTAGGCAAGTCCATTCTGGTAGGGATAGGCGATATGCAGCCCAAGGAATTAAAGACCTACATGGAAAAAGAGTACGCCAACTTCAAGAGCAAAAATACCTACGAGAGGCTTAAAGATCCATTTACCCATTCCCCGGAAATACATGAGGACATTCTTACCCCGGACAAGAAAAATGCCATGACCCTCGGAAACCTAAATATTAAAATCAGTCAGGACGATGAAGATTATGCTGCACTTAATATGGCAGCTACTATATTGGGAGGTGGTTTTCTAAATTCAAGGATTGCGGACAGGTTGCGCCAAAAAGACGGTGTTAGTTATGGTGCAGGGGCTGGATTCCAAGCCGATTCCAATGCTGATGATCAAAATTCATCCATGTACCTATATGCCATATATGCCCCAGAGAACTATGACAAGGTGCAACTAGGATTTAAAGAGGAATTGGATCGTTTTATTAAAGATGGTATAACGGAGGAAGAATTGCAGAATGCTGTTAACGGTTGGGTACAGGAGCAAAATGTTTCCCGCGCCAAAGATGCCGAGCTCGCAGGCCTAATAAACAACAACATTTACTACGATCGTACCATGGACTTCCAGAAGAACTTGGAAGAAAAAGTGAAAAATTTGACCATAGGCGATATTAACAAGGCCATTCTAAAATACCTTAAACCTTATAAGAATTGGACGGTAATCAATGCCGGGGATTATAAGAAATAAGTACGAATTATAATACCTACCTTAAGAAGACAGTTTAAAAATCAACATATTTAGACTGTCTTTTTTTTTGAGGAAGATTAAATAGCCTAACAGATTATTGCCCAATATCCAAAGCCTCGAAGGCATTTAGCTCCCCCTCATTAAAAACCGGGGTAACCGATATAGGATTACAGCAAACCTCACAATCCTCTACATAGGTCTGCCTAGAGATGGAAGGGTCCAATAACATAGATATTTCTTCCCAACAATAGGGGCATTGAAAGAAGTGTTCGTACATGTCTTGGATGTTTAAAATTTACCAGCTTGAAAACTCTTGGCCTACGTCAGCTATTGTACATTTAGAGCAATTCTGTCTAAAATTCAACCGACAACAACTGTCCTGTTAATTGCAACAGCTGTAATTCAGCCAACTTGGCATCATATTTCGCCAAATTTTTGTTGGTCTGAGCATTCAACAGGTTTATTTGGGCCTGCCTAAATTCTATGGATGTTATCCTACCCAATTGAAACTGTTCCTTGGACCGCTCAAAATTATTTTGATTGGTTACGACGTTCTGTTCCTGAATTTGAAATATCTGCAACCTATTTTCGTAGATTCCCAAGGCATTTAAAATATCCCTATTCACTTCAAGTGAAACTTGTTCCTTGAGTATTTCCTGATTTTCATAGGCTATTTTGGCATTTTTCACCCTTACGGTTGTTCCGCCACCATCAAACAAATTCCATGTAAGATTGGCCCCCAAGGCCAAATTATAACTATTCCTATTGCTCCCGGGAATAATCTGCCCCGGAAGAAAGGATGTTGCTGCACTTTGGTTCAAATTCCATCCATAACTCCCGCTCAACCCCAAAGTAGGCAAGTATCCAGATCTATTTACCTTAATATCATAATCGTTTATAGCCAAATTGCGTTCTGTCTGAAGTATGGCCACATTGTTCTCCTTGGACTGGGCAATATAATCCTCCAACTGTAATTTGGGAATAAAACTTACTAGGGTATCCACAACGAATTTTTCATTGAGATTTTGATTGAGGACCACATTTAAATCCCGTTTCGTATTGGCTAAACTCTGCTGAGTATTCATTAAGCTAATACTATCGTTGGTAACATCTACCTGGGCATTTAAGATGTCCAATTTTGTATTCTGCCCATATTCAAAAGAATACTCCGCCCTTTTTATCCGGTCCTTGGAAATTTGTAGAGCTTGTCTTAAAACATTTTCGTTTTCGGTTAGCCTAGCAATTTCGTAATAGACACTAAATAACTGCAGAACTGTATTCTCTATGGTTTCCCTGGCTTGCAACTCCGATAACTGATACTGTTCCTTTAATCTCTTAAAATTATAAAGTCTGCCCATACCATCAAACAAGGTATAGTTTAAGCTAAGTCCGGCATTATAAGCCTGTGATTCCGCATCATTGATCTCCAAATCTGCCCTGGGATCCCCATTGGACTCAAATTGACCGGGATACTCCGTATTACTATTAAATTCGTTATAAGTGGCACCAGCCGTACCCGTAAGACTCGGTAAATAACCAGAGTTCAGGATTCCCGAATTATTATCGGCAATAGCCACCTGATTTTTGGCTACCTTAATTCCAAAATTGTTTTCCAAGGCCAATGAAACAGCGTCATCCTTGGACAATAACTTATCTTGTGCACTTAAAATTCCGCTAAAACCTATTAGTAGGCTTGCGATCAAATATTTATATCCCATTTATTTATCGTCTTCCAATTCGTTAGATATTACAATTTCATCCTCTAACGATGTTGCTATTTCCTGAGAATGACCGTTCTGCTCATGTTTTTCAAAATTTTGCATATGACCTTCTTCCTGTTGTTCCTTTATTGCCCGTTCCACTTCTTCCTTGGTTACTTTTTTTCCGGTGATCAACCATTTGGAACCAACTTTCATCTTATTGCTAAAGGCTAGGAACAACGGTAACATCAATAAGGTCAATACGGTTGCATACCCAATACCGTAGGCAATGGAAATGGCCATTGGCTTTAAAAATTGTGCTTGACGACTTTTTTCCAATAGCAATGGGGCCAAACCTGCAATAGTGGTAATAGAAGTCAAAAATATTGCCCTAAACCTAGATTTCCCGGCTTCATAAATGGCATCATCAAATTTCATTCCTTCCCTAAGATTGCCGTTAAATTTCCCTATCAGCACCAGGCCGTCATTTACCATGATACCAATTAGGGCTATAATTCCCAACATGGACAAAACGTTGATAGGAAAATCATGGATCCAATGGCCCCAGGATACAGCGGTAATGCTAAAAGGCACCAAAATAATCAACATTAGGGGTTGACTAAAACTTCTGAAGGTAAAGGCAATCGTTATATAGATCAACAATAAAACGGAAAGCCCCACAAATTTTAATGAACCAAAAAGTTTAGCGGTCTCCCTGTTCTGACCCTCATAGGAAGCCGTTACCGTAGGATATCTGGAATGAATATCCGGCATTATTACCGTTCTTATTTCATTCATAATATCCGTGGCACTAGTGGTCTTATCGTCTTTAATATCGGCAGAAACCTGAATTTCGCGCTGACCTTCCAAATGGTTAATGGCAACGTCCCCTCTCACTATAACGTAGCTTGCAATTTCCTTTAAGGGCACCTTATTACCACTGGGAGTGGTAATCCTCATATCGTCCAGATCATTAATGGATGATCGGTCCGCACGGTCGTAACGCACCCAAACCCGAATTTCATCCTGTCCCCGTTGAAAACGTTGTGCCTGTGCCCCAAAAAATCCGGCACGAACCTGATTCATAACACTTCTCAAGTCCAACCCCATTAAATAGGCGTTCTCCTTAAGCTCCATCCGTATTTCCTTAATCCCCGCAGGATCATTGTCCGCCACATCCTTTAGCAGGGCATTATTTTCCAAAATGGCCTTGAGTTCTTTTTTTGCCTCTTTTAGTTCTCCTATATTATTTCCCAACAGGGAAACAGAAACGGGGCTGCCCCCAAAATTACCTCCTGAACCATAAATAAGACTTTCTACGCCAATAACCGGACCTACCAATTCCTGCAATCTATTGGTTATCAAATCCGATCGTATCTCGTCTGGCCTTTCTTCTCCTGGCAAAAGGTTAATATCCAGCGAAGCCGTTGAAGAGCCGGGCCCCACTTTTCTAATCATGTTTTCAAAAAGCTGTTTCCCCGTACCCTTTAAGTACTTTTCCGTTAGCTCTTGGTCCACAATTTTAGCCTTTTCCTCTATAAGGCTTATAATGGAATCGGTTACCCGTTCGTGCGTCCCATTGGGCATAAGCAAGTCTACCGATACCCTATCACTGGCCACACGCGGAAAAAACGAAGTTCTGATAATTCCTCCCCCAATGGAACCGAAACTTAAGAACAGTAGCATTACGAAGATGGAAAACATCAAGAATTTATAGCGGAGTGAAAAGCGCAAAACGGGGCCATAAAGTTTATCCCGCATCCACATCATAAAGCTATCGCCCCATTCGTTTATAACCCTTAATTTTGCAAATAGCCTTGCTATGCCAGTTTTAGGCTTATTGTCCAAGGGCTGCAGGGCTTTTGAATGGGCCAAATGGGCAGGTAGAATAATCAAGGCCTCAACCAAGGAAACCACTAAAGTAAGTATCACAATTACGGATACCTCACCAAAAAATTCGCCGATCCTACTATCCAAGAATAGGAAAATAGAAAATGCCAATATCGTAGTAATGATGGCCGATATAATTGGAGGCAATACCTCCATAACACCATCTACCGCCGCCTGAATAGGGGGCTTTCCTTTTTCGTAGTTCTGATAAATGTTTTCGGCGATCACAATACCGTCATCCACCAATATACCGATTACGATAATCATTCCAAAAAGGGACAAAACATTAATGGTTACATCAAAGAATCCAGCAAATACAAACATTCCCAAAAATGCTACTGGCAATCCGAAGGCCACCCAAAACGCCAACCTGGTATTCAAAAACAGGGAAAGGAAGACGAGTACTAGAATCATTCCCATTATGGCATTTTCGGTCAACAATTGCGTGCGCTGGGTTAGTGTAACTGACTGATCACTGATCACGCTCAACTTTACGTTGTTATGCTTTTGATTATACTCTTCTATATATTCCTTTACCTTTTCGGATGATGTTATTAAATCTTCAGTATTGGTACTGGTAATGGCGATATTCACTGCTAAATTTCCATTGAAATAAGTAGCATTGGGCGTTTCTGAGAAACGATCTCGGATAACCGCCACATCCTTAAGCCTTACGGTTTGACCAGAAGCATTGGCCCTGACGATCACATTTGACAATTCATTTCCATAATACGACCTATTATTGGCCCTGATCAGAAATTCCTCCGCACTAGTCTTAATATTACCCCCAGTGACCAAAATATTGGCATTTGAGACCGCTTGGGCTACCTCGTCAAATGACACATTATAAGCCAAAAGACTATTTTCATTTACGGCAATCTCTATTTCCTCATCGGGATATCCGGTAATATTGATCTGGGAGATACCCTCCATGGCCCTTATATCGTTCTCTACCTGCCTGCCTATCTGCTTCAGCGCCGATAAGCCTATATTTTCACCACTAATGGCAAAACTAATCGTCTGTCTTACTGCCTCCAATTTGGAGACCACCAAGGGCTCCATACCTGTTGGGAAAGAAGGCACTCTATCCACGGCATTCTTAACTTCCAAGAGCATAAAGTCTATATCCCTGTCCTTCTCTATCTCGACATTTATAATACCGCTGTTTTCCCTTGACGTGGAAGTAACCCGGTCCACTCCCTCCAAACCTTTTAGGTTATCCTCTATCTTAAGCACAATGCCCTCCTCCACTTCTTGGGGGGAAGCACCAGGATAGGTTACATTTATGCTTATATTTTTGGAATCTGTAAGTGGGAAATAGGAAGATTTTAATGACAATGCCCCAACAATACCAAAAATAAGGAAAGCCACAATGATGACATTTACGGCAACATGGTACTTTATGAAATAGGCTATAATATTCCTCATTAGTCTAGATTGTTGGTTTCTTGGTCGCTAAATACTTTTACCAACATTCCGGAGTAGGCTCCCATAACTGGCTTGGATAAAATTGTTAGTCCGTCCGGAACATCTTTCAAAACTACTTTGTTATCCGAAAAGTAAACCGGTTTTACCGGTATCAAATCCAATACGGAATCCCTAACGACAAATATTTGTTGGGTTTCCAGTAATAAACTTCTGTTTATTTCAATTGCATCTGTCTCTTCCTTTGCTTTAAGATGGGCCTCCATGTACATCCCTTCCCTTAGGTCCGGATCCTTTACCTCTATAAATGCTGTAATGGTCTGGGAATCTAAATCTACACGACCATTGATCCTAGTTACTTTTCCCTGGTAGGTTTTGTTCCTGTCTATACTTCTTAACTCAACCACTTCCCCAACATTCAGCAGATCACTATATGTTTTACTAATGGCAACTTCCAGTTCATAATCATTGTTATTGATGAACTCGCCCAATTTCTGACCAGACCTAACCAAGGTTCCTTCTGTAACCAATGCCTCTGTAAGTACCCCATTAAACGGTGCTGCGATGGTGTATTTGGCCAGACGTTGCTCTAAATTTTTTATGGTGTAGTAATTGGTCAATATACCTCTACCGGAAATAAAATACTTCTCCTTTTCCGTGGACATTTCCGGAAGGGGAGGAATACTTTTATTTATATCAAAATTGGCCAAAAATGTCTGCCATTTATTAAAAACCTCCGGGTAGTCCAATCGAAGATCAGGCATTATGGAAGTGATTAAATTGTAAAGATTACTTTTTGAAGATTGAACATTGGCATAATATTCTGCAGCGTCTATTCTTATAAGTACTTCCCCTGCCCTGTATTCCTGTCCTGGTCTAAATAATTTGTTTCCTGGTTTAAAAACACCTTGGACCTCGGCATAAAGCTCTACCCTTCTTTTGGCCACAAGATTTCCGTTTGCCGGAACAATAATGGGTACATTGCCATTTTTGACAGTCTCTACCACCACCGTTTTTATCACTTTTTCGGGTCGTGGTTTTGGTGTCTTCTTACTGTTGACAATGTAGCTAGCCCCAAAAAAGGAGCCTATTATTAGGAGAACCCCAATAATGGATAAAACAATTTTTCTAGAATTCATAAAAGGCTAATAAAGGGGGTTTGACTGCAAAACTATCTATTAGTTTAAGGGATTTTTGTTAAATGTATCTTAAAGTTCCAAAATACAGGAATAATAAAAAAAAAAGGAATACAAATTGTATTCCTTCTAACCAAACCAACTTATTTTTAAATAATTACTACTCCTCCATTTCATCCTCAAACTTCGTATCTGCCATTCTTGTTTTAATAACATCAAAATCCTTATACTTGTTTTCCTTTTCTACCTCCTTCTTATCATAGTCAAAGACAAGGAACTGACCAGAATTCATGCTCTCCATATTATCAAAAGAGAAAATATTGTTGTTCTGAATTTGAAGGACTTTCAGGCTTGCCAACTGTCCAAACTCTTTTGGAATTTCTCCACCAAGTTCATTATTCGCCAGCACCAATTCCTTTAATTGCCCCAATTTACCCAATTCTCCAGGAATGGAACCGTACAATTTATTTTCAAAAAGTCCCAGACTCTCCAATTTTGAAAGCTCTCCCAATGAATTTGGTATACGCCCCGTAAGATTATTACTGGATAAATTAAGCTCCTTTAAGGTCTGAATGTTACCAAGACTTTCCGGTATTTTTCCAGAAAGGAAATTGTTAAAAGCGGACAATATTGTCAAGGATTTCATATCCCCCATTTCCGCAGGTATTTCTCCTTCCAACCTATTCATCTCCAATTTCAAAACCTCCAATTTATTAAGCTGTACCATACTTTTAGGAATCTCACCACTAATGGTATTAAAGGCAAGATTTAGATGTACCAAGTGCTTTAATTCACCTATACTTTCTGGCAGGCTACCCACAAGGTTATTCCTAAAAAGGTTTATTGCCACCACATGACCGTTTTCTACCGTTACACCATACCAACTGTCAACTGGGGCATTCACATCCCAAGAGTTGTTCCATTTTTGGCCTTGGGTACTTTTGTAGAGTTCCAGCAGCACATTTTTTTCGCTTTTTGGAACCATGGCGTTCACTGTACTGGTAAAAACCAAACAAAACCCAAGCAGCATCAAAAAGTTTGCAATATTTAATTTTCGTTTCATCATATCCATAATTTTTTTATTCCACAGCATCCTCAAACCTAGTCTCAGCGGTTCTTACGTCCTTGGCACTATTTATTTTACTAAAATCAATCATTCTTTGATTACTTTCATCAAAATCAAAAAGCGCAAATTTATTTTTACCGTTTTCGCTATTAAAATCATTTTTACCAAATCTATTATTTTGTAATTGCACCAGTTCTAGGTTAGGAAGGCTCAAGATATCCTCTGGAAATTCCCCCCTAAAACGGTTTTCTGCCAAAACAAGCATTTTCAAATTGGTCAGGTTCTCCAAACTGTCCGGCACTAAACCTCCAAAATTGTTATCTCCAAGCTCCAAACGTTCCAGATATCTTAAATTCCCAAAGGTCAAAGGAATAGAACCACTTAATCCGTTATGGGAAAGTAATATTACCCTTAACTTTTTGATCTCACCAATACTTAAAGGTAATTCTCCGGAAAGGCCGTTATAAAAAAGGTCCAATACAACAAGTTTTTCCAGATCCCCTATATTCTCAGGAATCTTCCCCGCTATCTTATTTTTACCCAATCTTAGTACAACCAATTTTTCTAATTTGGTGATACTTTCAGGAATACTCCCTCCTAGATTATTTAAGGCAAGGTTCAACACTTTTAAATCCTTTAGGTCTCCTATTGAATTTGGTATGCTGCCGCTGAGATTGTTGTTCATTAAATTAATGGAAACCACTTTATTGTTCTCAAGCGTTACGCCCTCCCAAGTAGAAACTGGGGACTTTAAATCCCAACTCCTGATCCAGGCATCACCCTTAGCACTGCTATATAGGTCTATTAGCGCATTTTTTTCCAGACCGGTAACCTGCCCTGACAAAAATTGCCCCACAATAACCATTAAGAGCATAAGTATGCTTTTTTTCATATTTTCACTATTATCCAACTAGGGAATAAGAATTACCCTACAAAATAAGATTATTGTCCGATAAACTGCAAAAATATTCGATGAAAAAAGCTCGAAAGCCCTATTTTTGTTGTGAAAGTGCAAAAAGTTGTGGTGAAAGAAATATAGCCCTTTAGTTTATTTTTCCTACAAGGTAAATTCTTCAAGTTCCAAGGTTATATTCTCCCAAGTTTTCATCAGATTTTCGAGGCTCTTTTTTTTCTTCTGATAAGAGTCAAAAAAGTTCTCCTTGGCAATTGTTGCATCATAATTCATAAGCAGATCATGATCAATACCTGCTATTTCCTTTTCCAACTGGGCAATATCACTTTCCGTTGAACTAAGTCTATTTTTTAGGGATTTTATCTTCTTTTGATCTTCAAAATCGATGTGCTTCTCCTGGGGCTTTTCCTTTTTTTGGACTACCGTCTGCTTCTTTTCTATTGCCCGGAAATCCTCTACTTTTCTTTGTTCCAAATAGAAATCGATATCCCCAAGATATTCTTTAATATTCCCATCCTTAAATTCATACACTTTGTTGGTAAGTCCCTGTAAAAAATCCCGATCGTGGCTCACTAGGATCAGGGTTCCATCAAAATTCTGAAGGGCCTGTTTTAAGACGTTTTTGGATTTAATGTCCAAATGGTTCGTAGGCTCATCCATCACAAGCACATTAAAAGGCTGTAGGAGCATTTTAGCAAGGGCCAATCTGTTCCGCTCCCCTCCTGAAAGTACTTTTACATATTTCTCCACCTCATCTCCCCTAAATAGAAAAGACCCCAAAATATCCCTTACCTTACTCCTGTTTTTCTCATTGGCCGCATCTATCATGGTATCTAAAATAGTCTTTTCGCCATCTAGATATTCTGCCTGATTTTGGGCAAAGTAACCTATCTGCACATTATGTCCCAATTTTAAATGGCCCTCGTGGTCTAGATCCCCTACCATTATTTTGGCCAAAGTAGATTTTCCCTGTCCATTTTGCCCAACAAAAGCGGTCTTGGAGTCACGCTCTATTAAAAGATCTATTCCCTTAAGCACATGGTTCTCCCCATAACTCTTGGATAAACCCTCAATCTCCGTTACTACTTTGCCAGGGGTTAGCGAAATTTGAAATCTCAAATTCATTACACTGTTGTCATCCTCATCAACCTCTATCCGTTCCATTTTGTCGAGCTTCTTGATCAGGGACTGAGCCATGGAAGCTTTTGTGGATTTGGCCCTGAACTTTTCAATCAACCTTTCCGCCTGTTGTATTTCCTTCTCTTGATTTTTCTGGGCATTTAACTGCTGTTGCTTTATTTCGTTCCTCAGTACCAGGTATTTGGAATAGGGCTTATTGTAATCATATATCCTACCCAAGGAAATTTCAATGGTCCGATTGGTAACATTATCCAAAAACATTTTATCGTGGGAGACGATCATTACACCTCCCGCATAATTTTTTAGAAAATTCTCCAACCAGATTATAGATTCGATATCCAAGTGGTTGGTTGGCTCATCCAATAAAAGCACGTCATTGCTCTGTAACAAAAGCTTCGCCAATTCTATCCTCATCCGCCAACCGCCGGAAAAAGTTTCCGTTTTACGATCAAAATCCTCACGCTTAAAGCCTAGGCCCAATAATACTTTTTCCGTTTCTCCCTGATAATTGTAACCCCCCAATATTTCATAGTGATGGGTTACATCGTTCAAATCTATTATCAATTGATTGTACCCTTCGCTTTCATAATCGGTCCTTTCTGCCAGTTGATGATTGATCTCGTCCAACCTTTGCTCCAAAGCCTTTATTTCCTCAAAAGCCTGATGGGCCTCTTCCTGTACCGTTCTTCCAAGGTCAAAATCGATATCCTGCCGTAAAAATCCCATCTTAATATCTTTATCCGAAGCTATAGTTCCGGAGTCTATGGGCATATCCTTGGACAGAATCTTCAAAAGCGTAGATTTACCCGCCCCGTTTTTTCCTATAAGACCAACTCGATCCCCGGAATTTAAACGGAAAGATATTTCTTCAAACAAGTATTCTCCTCCAAAAGAAACGGAGAGGTTATGGATATTAAGCATATTTGGTGACTAATGTTACACTGATTAATTCTACAAAAATGTATTTTTGTTGAAACTTTTTGCAAATGTTAAAAAAAGGAAACAAACTCTACAGCATTTTAACAGGAACTTGTCCTAAATGTCACGAAGAGAGTATGTATCAGGACAAAAACCCTTATCATTTGGGGAATCTTTTTAAAATGAACGAGCGTTGCTCGCATTGCGGGACCAAATATAAAATAGAACCCTCTTTTTTTTACGGCGCCATGTATGTTAGTTATGGTGTTGGTGTGGCATTTGCCGTGGCCGCTTTCGTGATAGCCTTTTTATTTTTCAAGGCTTCTTTGATAAATACCTTTATCGCCATTATAGTTACAATGATCGTTTTTATGCCGTTTATTATTAGGGTTTCACGAAATATATGGATTAATTTCTTTATAAAATATGACCCACAGGCTACTACTAAGGTTAAATCCTAAAATGTTTCTTGGTAAAACGGGACAGGTCCATTTCAGGTTCCAATGCCTCTTTATTTTCTATAAAACCATATAATTGCTGTGATGCCATTGGTGCTATCATGACCCCACGGGAACCCAAACCATTGAGTAAATACATGTTTTCATATTCGGGATGCCTACCTACCAGTGGCTTCCTATCACTTACCGTTGGCCTGATTCCCGCTACATGATCTACAACCTCATAGGAACATTTTAAAAAGGTGTTTAACTTTTGTAAAAGTTCTTGTTTACATTCTTCAGTGGGAGTATTGCTTTTATCTTTCCATTTATAGGTAGCCCCCACCCTGTAAAGATCCTGACCCATGGGAATTATAAAAACAGAGGACTTAATAACCCTCTCCTCTTTCAAAGCCGGTGCCTTAATGGTCAACAATTCCCCTTTTGTACCGTTAAGAGGCAGATAATTGAAATATGGATTTTTTTTTATTCCAAAACCAGTTGCAAAAACTATTCCTTTGGCCTTTGATCCACGGTATTCCACAAATCCATCTTCCATCTTAAGGACTTCAAAATCAAAAGTTTCCCTTAGCATTAAATTTTTATGCATCAGATACTGCCTGTAGTGCGATAATAAAACGGCAGTATCTATCCTACCCGTATACAACACTTCGCCATAACCATAGGGCGATTCAAGATTGGGATTATCGTTAGAATATATTTTTGGCGCCACAAAATGACCCAGATTAGGTTTGTCCGAAGCCTCAAACCAAAGGTTCTGTTCGTTTATGCTGGCAAAACGACGCATGATCGGAATTTTGTAATCCAATTGAACATTTAATTTTTGCTCCAATTGGGAATAGAAGGGAATGGCCAGGTCTAACTGTTCTTTGGCATTCCAGGCTAAGGTAAAGCGCTTCAGGGTAACAGGATTGTACAGTCCACCTGCAACCACGGAAGAGGTTTGGGAATCATCACTGATTACTTTAAATGATTTTTTATTTCTGTCCAATACCTCACAGAAGGAAATACCGGCCAAGCCCAGACCAACAATTAGATAATCTACCATTTTGCAAAAGTAGAGAAGGAATTTTAAATCTTGGTCAAATTGAAATATTAATCATATGGCTTCCATTAAAAGCAACTTTTCTTTATTCCCTTATCTTTCACAACTGTTGATTACGAAATTAAGAACCCCAGAGCAATGTCAGTTCGGGATTGGCTCAAGATGCCGAGCGAAGTCCGCAACTTCGCAGCGTTAATGATCAAGGGGTAAAAAACTCAAAAAAAAGATAAACTGTCCGCGAAGCTGAAAACTGCGCAGATGGTTGGAGCGAACAGTTCAGAGGCTTTGGAAATATAGAATTCTTCCCTCATAGCGCCTTTTCTTTATTAACCAATTATTCAAAGTAAACTACCTCGGGGCAAGCCTGCCTGACCGACATAGGCAGGTTTAAATCTGGATTATCGAGTAAAACCAAGAACGTGCTGTGCGTTATGAAATCGAAATCATCTAAAAAAAAGAAGCGCCACATCTTAAGATGTGGCGCTTAACTATATATGTGAATTGGAATATTATTAAGGCTAGTAGGCCCACATATCTTGTTCCCTATCTCGGATAACCTCTTTAATTCGTTTGGATTCCAATAATTGAAACAGGGCATTATCAGCTATATAGTCCTTAACCTCACGATCCCCGTGCACGTTATCTTCCTTGTAGATCGTTGCATTGAATCTTCTTGCATTCAACAACATATCAAAAGAAATGGGCTGTGCGGAATTCCTTTGGTTAAACACTTTGGCCTCATGTAATATTTGTCTTGCACTTGGGTACCATACCCAGAACAATGGAACTTTTGCTTCGGCCAAATCCATAGACTCATCATCTATAAAGTTAACGTCCGGAGCCACAGGTGCTATACCCAACAATCGGTATTTTAGCTCTCCCAACCTTTTGTCGAAATACCAGATTCCTTTAATAAGGTATTCTTCCAAATCGGCAGCCGAAAGGTTCCTGCGATTAATATATTCAGGAGAAATTGGCTCTCCCGCGTTGTATTGCTCATATCCGTAGTCCGTAGTATCCACTTTTTGCAAAGTTGCTGCCAAATCACTGAACTTTCTTTTTTCGGTAAAATAGGAATCTACGTATACATCTTCCAATTTTCCGTTTTTGATGTTCTTGATCAACACATCGTATAAGGACCTTCTGTCCGGACCTATGTCAATAGTATCCAAAGGATAATAAAGTGGAAAGTTAACACGCTCGTCCAAGTCGATAACCTCCCAAACGGTTTTGGACCAGAGGATATCCCTGTCGTCCACATAAGCGTAGGGTAAAGGAGCGTCATTATCTTTCGCAATTTGCGCCTCTGTCTTCTTCCCTATCTCTTCCGGTAATTTGGCATTTAAAATATTTGCCTGGGCGGAAATAGACAATGGCAACAGGACCACTACTCCAATTAATAAAACATTTTTCCAATTCATCTGTTTAAATTTATTGTTTTTATTCTTCAGTCGCGCTTCACAGCAGACTGGTGAATTAGCCATGGTAAACCTTCTTCGTTTGCCATGGCTACCTCACAACATTTTTCTAGTTTGTGATCTCCACAACAACAGGAGATACCTTTTTAAGCTTATAGCTTTTGTTATTTGTAATATAGGCTTCGATATCAAATATCTGAATAGCATCTCCACGGCTTGCTCTCTTTAAGGCAGACTTGGCTCTAGCATCCAATTTGTTACCATTTACATCTACAGTAGGCTGTCCTGGAACCTTAAATTTAAATCCGCTAACCGCTAGGTTAAGATCAAAATCAAAGTCTTCCAATAAAGCTCCAATAGTAGATATTTCTAGGTTGTTTTTACCCATTTTAGCACTTCCTGATTCCCCTCTTACGGATCCTGAAGGTCTTGGAATATCCTTAATCCTAAATTCTGAAGAAGTTTTGATCATTTGTCCATCAGGCAATTTACCTGAAGCAGTTATTGATACTGTTCTTCCTTTACCAGGATTCATGGCGTATTTACTTCCACTCTGCTTACTTAGTCCTGGAGCGGATGCACTTACATTGTTATCAGGAATACCGGGAATGGATATGGTTATTGGGTTGGAAACACCACGATAAACAACATTCATTTTATCGGCTGAAATAACAGCGGCATTTGGCTTGGTAATAGTTGCAAAAGTAGAGGATACCGGCACTTCTGTACGCTCTCCATCCTGCATAAACACTAAGTTACCAGCAATCTTATGATCCCCTGCACTTCCAGCACTTACGGTTAGCCTTACCCTACCATCCTCGATAACATAATCGGTACCTTCACTTAACTTTCTACCATCAAGGGTCAAGTTAACTTCGTTAGGTTTTGTAGTGGCATCTTTACGTCCTAAAACTATATTTCCAGCGAATTTTTCACCAGCGTAAAAAGCAGATTTCTCTTGCTCCAACAAAGTGGTATAGTTGGTCATTGATACCTCGCTGGTCAACTGTCCTTGTAACATAGCTTTCAAGGCATCTTCCTCCGTTGACTTAATATCGGCCTGAAGCGCAGTAAGTTTGGTTAAAGAAGCTATCAAAGGGAACCCCTCGTAATGATAAGCCAACCAATCTACTTTGATGCCATCCCTATTCTCTACTTTACCATTCGCATCGCCAGTTTCAAATCGTGCCTTTACGGCATCTCTTACTTCTTGCATGCTCTCCGGTAAAACAGCGGTAACCTGGGAACGATAATCCGTGATCCTTTTCATGAATTCCTTTCCTTCCTGTCCTAAGTTATCTCCTTGAAAGAATTTTTGATCTAGATAATCTGTTTTATCCATGACCTGATAATCCTTAGGGTCTTCTACACCCACAAGCATTTCTTTCTTAAGATTCTCCAAATAGTCAAAATACTCCACAGACAATGCCTTTATTTTCTTGGCGTCTGCCAAAAGCGGACCGAATTTTTCTTCGTTTTCACCGGCTTTTGTTTCCAAGCCGCTCAAGAAGGCAAGGTTATTCTGTGTTGTTTTGGTATTGGATGTCTCCAACTTTTCGTTCATTAGACCGAAAGCTGCAAGTACTTCCTTACTCATGTTCAAGGCCAACATACAAATGAAGACCAAGTACATTAAGTTTACCATTTTCTGACGTGGTGATTGTTTTCCTCCTGCCATTTTCT
Source organism: Arenibacter sp. F20364 (assembly GCF_023015905.1). Classification (GTDB taxonomy): domain Bacteria; phylum Bacteroidota; class Bacteroidia; order Flavobacteriales; family Flavobacteriaceae; genus Arenibacter. The sequence goes on from NZ_JALKBD010000015.1 coordinate 28,337, forward strand.
AATTAGTTTTAATTATTAATTGATTTGGGTTTGGTTATTGAATTCTAACTAATTAGTTTCTATTCATTGCAGATAACATACCACCGTAAACTCCGTTCAAAGAAGAAAGATTGGTTGCCAAGGATTCCATTTGATCCTTAAGGGCACTTGAATTCTGTACCACTTCTTCGTTGATGGAAGCCTGTCTGCTAGCGCTTTCCAATTGTACTTTATAAAGACTGTTCAAAGATTCCATTTGAGCGGCAGCTTGTACCATTTCATCAGAATACTTTTTAGTAGACTCCATAGCATCTACTGTTGGAGCTATACCCTTGGCTGCACCTTCAAAATTTTTGATGCTACTACCCAAGCTGCTCATTAACTCCGCGTCAACTCCAGCTTCTTTCAATAGGTCATCCAATTTTTTGGACAAAGAAGCTTCTGCCTCTTTCATTTCCGCATTGGGATTTGATTTTCCAGAGGATGCTCCTCCCTGTAATTCTGGATACACCAATGACCAATCATATTCATCATCGATGGGTTCAAATGCACTAATCGCAAAAATCAATGCTTCTGTAATAAGTCCTACTGCTAATAAGAGACCTCCTGTAAGTGGTCCGAACTCCCAGTGTAGAATTTTAAATAAGGCACCTATAATTACGATAGATGCTCCAAGGCCGTAGGCCATGTTAAATAATTTCTTAGTTGATTTTGACTGTGCCATAATTTTAAATTTAATTAAGTAATGTTAATAATAAGTATTTGGTTTAACGTTTGATTCAATATAAAGGTCTTCTTTATTTTATATTTTAATTGGTCGAGTCTTCCTCTCCCATGTAATCCTGTACGGTTCTAAAACCGATATAACTACGGGCCGAATCCTGGTATTCGTAATCCCTGGTGCTTACCTGTAGGAAATAAGCAACATCTTTCCAAGATCCACCTCTAATAACTTTTCTAGCATTTTGGGTAGATTCCGCATTCGGGTTCATAGTGGATACATATTCATATGAATTTGGGTCGTAGCTACTATTGGTCCATTCGGAAACGTTACCTGCCATATTGTAAAGGTTGTAATCGTTAGGCTCATAAGCTTTAGCCTCTACCGTATACAAGGCTTGATCGGCTGCATAATCCCCACGCTGTGGTTTAAAGTTGGCCATAAAACACCCGGTATCACTGATTACATACGGTCCTCCCCAAGGGTAAGTACCTCCTTCTATACCTCCTCTGGCAGCATATTCCCACTCTGCTTCGGTAGGTAATCTAAAGCGGTTTACAAATTGCTTGCCCCTACTTTTTTGATCGTCGTTCTTAAACTTGGTCCTCCAGTTACAAAAAGCCTGGGCCTGTTGCCAAGAAACACCCACAACAGGATAATCGCTGTAGGCATCGTGCCAGAAATAATCGTTGTGCATTGGTTCATTATAGGAATAGGAAAAATCCTTTATCCATACTGTGGTATCCGGATATATTTCCAATTCTTCCTTTTTAATGAAATTCTTTCTATTTCCTTTTTTGGCACGGGCAGCTGCCTCTATATCCATCCAGGTATATTTATATTTCAATTTGGTTACATCTATATGGCGTTGGCCATTATAGGATTCCTCTTGAGAGATATACAAGGAGTCCATTACCTCGGCATAATACTCGTCCGGATATTTGGATGTATCCCATGTTAGATTTTCTTTTCTGTTCAATGCCCTTCCCTCATAGCCTGTTTCGCCCATTCCGGAATAATTGTTGAGCATATACTTATCGTAGGCAGACAATCTTGTGGTATCTGCATCACTAAAAGCATAATCCCCAATTCCTCCGTCCTCTGGACCTAGGCCCAACTCATCGGCCAAAATGGCCAAACGGGTTCTTGCAATGGAATCTTTTACCCATTCTACAAATTGACGATATTCACTATTCGTAATTTCAGTATCATCCATGTAGAAAGATCGAACAGTTACAGTTTTTGTCGGGGCGTTTAGTACCTTAGCCTGATCTTCCTCACTCTTACCCATGATGAATGCTCCTCTCGGAATCAATTCCATTCCATAGGGTTTTTCGGGATACCACTTTTTTCCTTGAGCTCCGACCAGCTCTCCTTTTGTTTTGGACCCACAACTTGAGAGTAAAAAAACAAATGCTATAGATGACAACAATAGCTTCTTCATACGTTAGGTTAAATTTCGATTATGATTATAAATGCAAACACAAGTATTATTCTCTAAAACTTATTTTTAAATAATTTATTGTATAAATATTGTTTTTATACCCTAAATTTTTTATTTCAATTAAACCCTTTTTTGTAGGCTTTAAACCACCGCTCAGGAATATTTTGATTACATGCATCCAGATAATCCAACTCAGTGCATGGTAATAACGCGGGTGAATTTGTTTTAGTATGTGAAGTTAAAATTGAAGGTACCTCTACCCACCATCTTTCGCTGAGATGACTTTTATAAAAGATAAGGGACTCATCTTCTGTAGGTACGGTATACTTGGTGAAGTCGTTACTATTACTATTGGGAGTTTCTTGAATCCTAAAATTTAAGCCCTCTATAAAATACCATATTATTTGGGCAATAAGTTGAAAGGACTGGTTGTGATTTTCTGCCTCGTATATTCCAAATACGGATACATTATCACTTATACCGGCATATCTGGCAATGGCACAAATTTCCCTACCGGTAAATCCGTTAGGTGAAAAATTCTTGGAATATCCTATGTCTGCCGAACGTATGGCACGTGCATCCAAACTGACTAGGTGGGCATTTCTAAGCACTGGCTCTGCCAAGGTTATATTGGAAATTAATTCCCCAAGCCTGTAAGAATCAAAGAAAAGACGCTCCATAAGGTCCAATTCTTCTTGGGAATTAAAATAACTTTGATAGCCAATATTGGAGAAATTAAAAAGATTGTTGGGCTTATCTGAAATTATTTTACTCATATAGGAATGGGATGAAATTAATTCCTCGTCCATTCCAAAGTCGAACCTGCTATCAATAGACACCAAATTGACCATGTTTTTTAATCCGTCAAAAGCCCTATAGGTTGGATAGGTCAGATCTTGTGTTGCACCTATTACAATGGGGATGATTTTTTCCTCCAGCAGGCCGGCAACTATTTCCTTGACCACAAAATAGGTATCCTCTACGGTCTCCCCCTCCTCAATATCGCCTAAATCTATGATGGAGGAATTCCAATTCCCCATCATTAAATTATACAACTGAAGTCTAATTTCCGATATATCCAGGCGCTCGGGTTTTTTGTCAAAAGCGTTCCTGGATTCATTGACCCCCAATATTGCTACACTTACATTAGCCAACACCGGAAGCCCATGCCTTGCAGTATGCATATATATGTGTTTCCCCAATGCTTGGGCCGGAAGTAATTCGCAGTGGGCCAATACCCTGTCGCTAACGGGTACTAAAAAATCGAACGCCATATTATTTTTTAGCCTTAGGTTTTGCTTTGGTTTTTTTCTTAGGTGTCTTTTTCTCGATTAATTCCTGCGCCTGTTTAAGGGAAATCTTGGTAGCATCCACATCCTTGGAAACTTCCACCTTGATCTTACCCTTGATAATGCTATGCCTGCCCCATCTAGCCTTTTCTATACGAATACCTTCTTCTGGCCATTCTTGGACCAATTTATCGATTTCTTTTTGTTTTTTGGCCTCTATAATCTCTTCTATATCCTGCTTGGAAAGGCTATCGAAGTCGTATTTCTTACTTACATTGATAAACATTCCGTCCCATTTTATAAATGGGCCAAATCTTCCGACCCCTTTGGTCACCTCCTTATCCTCATAAATTGCTATGGGGGCATCCGCTTTTTGCTTTTCTTTAATAAGCTCTATGGCGCGATCCATATCTATATCCATGGCATTTTCATCCTTACCTAGGGAAACAAACTTTTTACCAAACCTTATATAAGGACCAAACCTTCCAACATTGGCCTCCACATCTTCCCCTTCATAGACACCAAGTTTTCTAGGCAATTTAAATAGGTCCATAGCTTCTTCGTAGCTAATGGTATTTAGGGATTGGTCCGGCAAGAGACTGGCAAACAACGGTTTTTCTTCGTCATCTACGGTGCCCACCTGTACCATAGGCCCAAAACGGCCCAATCTGACCGAAACCTGTCTTCCCGTCTTGGGATCGGTCCCCAAAACACGTTCGCCACTTGCCCTATCGGCATTTTCCTCCACGTCCAAGACCTTGGGGTGAAAATCCCCGTAAAAATTCTTCAATACTTTTTGCCAATCCTCATCCCCGGAGGCAATCTCATCAAAATCCTCCTCCACTTTGGCAGTGAAATGATAATCCAAAATTGTTTCGAAATGACCTACCAAGAAATCGGTTACAATCATTCCTATGTCCGTTGGTACCATTTTACCTTTATCGGAACCAACATTTTCCTTTAAATTTTTGGCAGTAAGTTTATCTGATTTCAGAAGCAACTGCACATAATTCCTTTCCGTTCCCTCGATGGCACCCTTTTCTACATAACCCCTATTCTGAATAGTGGAAATTGTAGGGGCATAGGTAGATGGTCTTCCTATTCCAAGTTCTTCCAGTTTCTTGACCAAAGAAGCTTCCGTAAACCTATATGGTGCCCTTGAAAAACGCTCAGTGGCCGTTATATAATTGTTTAAAAGCTTTTCGCCCTCCTTCATTGCAGGAAGCATTCCTTCCTGTTCTTCACTGATGTCCTCCTCATCGGTACCTTCCAAATAGACCTTTAGGAAACCATCAAATTTAATAACCTCCCCATTGGCCGTAAATTCTTCCTTATGGGTATTGGTTTTTATTTTAACATTGGTACGCTCCAATTCGGCGTCACTCATTTGTGAGGCCAGGGTACGCTTCCAAATAAGCTCGTATAATTTGGATTGATCCCTTTCCAACGACGGGGACTGATTGGTCATTTCCGTAGGGCGAATGGCTTCATGGGCCTCTTGGGCTCCCTTGGATTTTCCAGTAAAATTCCTAACCTTACTATATTCCTTTCCGTAATTACTTATAATGGCATCCTTGGCAGCATCAATGGCATCCTTGGATAGATTTACACTATCCGTTCTCATATAGGTTATTAACCCCGCCTCGTACAGGCGTTGTGCCACCTGCATGGTCCTTGAAACAGAAAAATACAATTTTCTAGAAGCTTCCTGCTGCAGTGTTGAAGTCGTAAATGGTGCTGCAGGCGATTTTTTTGCCGGTTTCTTATCCAGACTGGCAACCGAAAAATTTGCTCCAATATTTTCCTTTAAGAAAGCCTCCGCTTCTGACTGGCTGGCATAGGTCTTATTCAACTTGGCCGTAAAAATACTGCCCTCATTGGTTTTAAACTCTGCCGATATCCTAAAAGCAGCTTCTGGTTTAAAAGCTTCTATTTCCCGTTCCCTTTCTACGATTAGCCTCACCGCTACGGATTGAACCCTACCAGCCGATAATCCCGGTTTAATTTTTTTCCATAAAACCGGAGAAAGTTCGTAACCCACCAATCTATCCAAAACTCGCCTTGCCTGTTGGGCGTTTACCAGATTGTAATTAATTTCCCTAGGATTTTCAATGGCCCTTTGAATCGCAGATTTGGTAATGGAGTTAAAAACTATCCGCTTCGTTTTATTCTTGTCCAATTTTAATTCTTCCGCCAAATGCCAGGAAATGGCCTCCCCTTCACGGTCTTCATCACTCGCAAGCCATATGGTATCCGCTTTGTCCGCTAAATCTTTCAGCTTTTTTACAAGTGCCTTTTTATCCTTGTCAACAATATATTTAGGAGCAAAATTATTGTCCACATCCACTCCCAATTCTTTGGAAGGCAAATCGGCAATATGACCAAAACTGGACTCTACCTTATATTCCTTTCCTAAAAATTTTTCAATTGTTTTTGCTTTAGCCGGGGACTCTACGATTACTAAATTCTTTGCCATTAACTAGTTTTTGGTGACACAAAAGTATATCAATTTTTTTATTTAATGGATTTTCATTTGTGTCACCATAAAAAAACACCCCTATTTTAGGGGTGTTTTAAATATTTTGACCGCGATTAATTAAGCTTGAATGTGCTTATCAGCTTAATTTTATTTTCCTTATACTCATATTGATAAATGATTTCCTCACCGATCATCAACAATTTATCCTCCATGGGAATCACATCAAAAGTGTCTATATCCTTAAAATGGTTAAGTTGAACCAGATTCTGAACATCGGTCTTATCATAGACCTTAAGCCCCGAAGCCCCATCGCACACAAACAGCTTTTCATCCTTTACCCCCAAGCCATAAGGGCCGTCCATAGGATATGACTTTGTCAATTCTGGGTTGGTAATATCCGAAATATCCACAATGAAGAGTCCGCTCTCCGTAGCGCCGCACATATTGCCACCCCTTAAGGTTACATAGGCATAATCCCCATCAACCACTACCGGGTCACAGGCCGTACCATGCTGAAATTCGGAAATCAAAGTAGGCGTAGCTGGAGAAGAGATATCATAGATATACATACCGCGCATACTTCCCAAAAACAATTGATCGCCCCGGTTAAAAATAGTTTCAATGTCGAAACCGGCATAAACATCATCCAAATCCTTGGGATTTTCCAGATCTTCAATATTGAATACATTAATATTATGACTATCTACGGCATACAGGTACTCGTTTACGATCTTAAAGCGCGCCAAGGATCCCCCCTGCCCTGTTGGGGCCGAATTCTGGGCGGCATTGGACAACATTACATCAAATTCACGTGAAAAATCTACCTGCACTTCTTCAATCAACCTTCTCTCCCTAACGGTTTCCCATCCTATCACAATATCATTTTCATAGTCTATATCCTGCCACTCATAAATATCTACCTCAAATGGAAAAATCACGTTGTCCCTCAAAACATTTTCCAAGCGGTTAACCGTTTTAATATTATTGATGTCCGATATATCCAAAACTATCAAATCGGTAACACTATCGGCATATAGATAATTGCCCTTTACAGAGATATCTACATTTCCCGGTATTTTAATAAAAGCTATTTTTTCAGGGGCTTTGGGATCGGAATTATCAACTACATGAACCCCTTTATATTTGTCATTGATAAATATATATTCCCCATAGACATAAATCTTACCGGATTCGTCCAAAGGGATAGGAGCTATGACATCTATGGCCTTTTTAAATTCGGCCTTGCTCATCTTTAAAGGTTTGGCTACCAAATACTCCTCATATTTACCATCATCCTCATCGTTACAGGAAACAAACCCAAAGGCAGCTAGCGTAAAAAACAAAATAATTGTACTTCTCATATCTGTAAAAGTATTTGGATCACCTTTTTAAGATACAAGTAAGCGCATAACGTTGCGTTGATTTTTGAGAAATATTTAACTGTCAATATGTCATATTTTACCATATTATACTATCTTTGCAACCTCTAAAAGATGACGATGAATGCATAATAAAATGGAGAAGATCATAGACGAATCCGTTCAAGGAACTGCCATAACTATTGCGGAAAAGGAAAATAGTTCCAGAAAGCTCTATATAGAAAGCTATGGCTGCGCCATGAATTTTTCAGACAGTGAAATTGTTGCCTCTATACTGTCCAATGAAGGCTTTAGCACCACCCAGGAATTGGAAGATGCCGACTTGGTCTTGGTGAACACCTGTTCTATTCGGGAAAAGGCCGAGCTTACCATTCGCAAGAGACTGGAAAAGTTTAATGCCGTAAAACGACACAGGCCACATATGAAGGTTGGTGTTCTTGGGTGCATGGCCGAAAGACTAAAAACAAAATTGCTGGAAGAGGAAAAAATTGTGGATATGGTAGTAGGTCCGGATGCCTACAAGGACCTGCCCAATCTTATCCAAGAAGTGGATGATGGCAGAAATGCAGTAAACGTCATCCTATCCAAAGAAGAAACCTATGGGGATATTTCCCCCGTTCGCATCAATACCAACGGCGTTACCGCCTTTGTATCCATTACACGTGGATGTGACAATATGTGTACATTTTGCGTGGTGCCCTTTACCAGGGGACGGGAACGCAGCAGGGATCCACAGTCCATACTGGAAGAAGTCAATGACCTTGCGGATAAGGGATTTAAGGAAATTACGCTGTTGGGACAAAATGTGGACAGCTACCTTTGGTATGGTGGTGGATTAAAAAAGGGATTCGAAAAAGCGTCCGAAATGCAAAAGGCAACGGCCGTAAATTTCTCCAACCTATTGGAGATGGTAGCATTGGCGCAACCAAAATTACGCATCCGCTTTTCGACTTCCAATCCGCAGGACATGACCTTGGATGTAGTTAGAATTGTAGCAAACTATCCAAATATCTGTAATTATATTCATTTGCCTGTTCAAAGCGGTAGCAATAGGATCCTAAAGGAAATGAACAGGTTGCATACTCGCGAGGAGTACCTTGAACTGGTGAGGAATATCAAGGAAATAATTCCAGATTGCACAGTTTCTCAGGACATGATCACTGGATTTCCTAGCGAAACAGAGGAAGATCATCAGGATACCCTTTCCTTAATGAAAGAGATTCAGTACGATTATGGTTATATGTACGCCTATTCGGAAAGACCGGGTACCGCTGCCGCCAGAAACATGGTAGATGATGTACCCCTAGAAGTAAAAAACAGAAGATTAACGGAAATCATAGCCCTGCAGAGGGAACATAGCCATAATAGGAGCAGACAACAGCTGGGAAAAACTGTTGAAGTTCTGATTGAAGGATCTTCAAAAAAATCGAACTTGGATTGGATGGGTAGAAATTCCCAGAGTTTTGTGGTAGTATTCCCTAAGGAAAATTACAAGGTTGGGGATTTTGTAAATGTTGAAATTACGGACTGTACCTCGGGAACTTTAATAGGAAAACCTACTGGGCTATCCAATAACAATTAGAAAATGGAATCGATTCAATCTATAAAACAGCGCTTTGAAATTATTGGTAACGATGTTAAACTTAACCGTGCCATTGAAAAAGCCATTCAAGTGGCACCTACGGATATTTCCGTATTGGTCACTGGGGAAAGTGGTGTTGGTAAAGAAGCAATTCCAAAGATAATACATTCCCTTTCACATAGAAAACACGCAAAATACATTGCCGTAAACTGCGGAGCCATTCCTGAAGGCACGATAGATAGTGAACTTTTTGGGCACGAAAAAGGAGCTTTTACCGGCGCTACCTCTACCAGAAGTGGGTATTTTGAGGTAGCCGATGGCGGCACCATTTTTTTGGATGAAGTTGGCGAACTGCCCTTGACCACCCAAGTCCGACTATTGAGAGTTTTGGAAAATGGAGAATTTTTAAAAGTAGGTTCCTCCCAGGTGCAAAAAACGGACGTAAGAATAGTGGCGGCCACCAATATAAATATGTTCGAAGCCATTAAAAAGGAAAAATTTCGGGAAGACCTTTATTATCGGCTAAGTACCGTTGAAATAAACATACCTCCATTACGCGAACGCAAGGACGACATACATCTATTGTTCAGGAAATTTGCCTCGGATTTTGGACAGAAATACAAAATGCCCACTATCCGCTTGGATGATGATGCCGTTCAATTGCTAATAAAATACAGATGGCCTGGAAATATTAGACAGTTGAGAAACATTGCTGAACAGGTTTCCGTATTGGAGGAAAGCAGGCTTATTTCCCTTGCCACCTTAAACAGTTACCTTCCCAGTTCTGGAAATACCAATCTGCCGGCCATCGTGGGCAAAGAAAAAAAAGAGGGCGACTTTAGTACCGAAAGGGAAATATTGTACAAGGTGCTTTTTGATATGAAAGGCGATCTGAACGATTTAAAGAAGCTAACACTGGAGTTGCTTAAACATAACGACAGTGAGAAAGTACAGGAAGAAAACGAAAATCTTATCCGAAAAATCTATGGCGATGAGGAGGAAGAATATACGGAACAAGAGGACAGCACAAGCAAAATATTGCAGCTTCCCGAGCCTTACATAGAAAAACCCATAGTTAAAACCCCACAGGATGACAAGTATCACTTTGCGGAAGAAATAGAAGAGGAAGAAACCCTATCTTTACAGGATAAGGAAATAGAGCTCATAAAAAAATCCTTGGAACGCAATAAGGGCAAAAGAAAGGCAGCTTCTGCGGAGTTGGGCATCTCGGAACGCACGCTATACCGCAAAATAAAACAGTATGACCTGTGACAGTAGGCAGTAGGCAGTAGGCAGTAGGCAGTAGGCAGTAGGCAGTAGGCAGTAGGCAGTAGGCAGTAGGCAAAAATAAAGGGAGCAATCAAATACAAAAAAATTAATGATCAGGAGTAAAAATATTATTTTAATGCTTGTTTTTATAGCCAGTATTTCTGGTTGTGGCATATACAACTTTACTGGGGGTGACGTAGGTACGGCAAAGACCTTTCAGGTTCCTTATTTTCAAAACTACGCTTCCCAAAACCCGGGATCCACTTTTGAACCGGGAATGGATAGGGATTTTACCTTGGCCCTGCAGGATTTAATTTTAAACCAGACCAGCTTGGATCTTGTCAAATCCAATGGGGATTTATTGTACGAAGGAGAAATTGTGGAGTACCGAATTTCTCCCATGTCGGCCACCTCCCAACAAACCGCGGCACAAAACAGGTTGAGCATTGCGGTAAATGTCAGGTTCTTTAACAATACCAAGGAAGATGTAGATTTTGAACAACGATTTTCCTTTTTTTACGACTATCCGGCTAATTCACAATTGGCAAGCGTTAAGGATGAGGCCCATCAGGTAATTTTTGAACGTATTACCCAGGACATTTTTAATAAATCATTGGCAGATTGGTAATTTATGAACGTACAGGACTTTACATATCTACTTCAGAACCCGGACAAGGTAGTCTCTCCAGTGCAGACCAATCAACTGGAAGATGTTCTGGCCGAGTATCCATATTTTCAAGCTGCGCGGGCCATGCATCTAAAAGGCCTTAAAAACCTAAACAGTTTTAAATATAACAATGCCCTAAAATTAACTGCCGCCTATACAGCGGATAGGGATATACTTTTTGATTTTATCACTTCCAAAGATTTTCTGCAAAATACCATTGCAGACACCATTTTAGGAAAAACTACTTCCCTAAAGGACACACCCACCGTTTCGGAGGAGATTGTTTCGGAATTTAAAAAAGAAAGTGCTTTGATCGAAGAATCGGCCGATGAACCCTTGCCCAGAACGGCAAAGGATGCGGACGACATCTTGGACCCTTCACTTTTTTCCTCCAAGGACCCTAAAATTGACAAATCTATTTCTGATAATAAAAAAAAAGCTGAAGAGACACTGGAAATTGGAAAACCATTGAATTTTACCAAAAAAGAAAAATATTCCTTTGGGGAATGGCTTCAATTAACCTCGGATAAACTACAAAAGCCAACGTCTGAACCCAATACCACAAAAAAAGAAATATCCAAGGAAGCAAAATCAACTCCAAAGGCAGATAAGCTAAAACTGAAAAAATTTGAGCTTATCGACAAATTCATTGAAAGCAACCCCAAAATAGTCCCTACAAAAAATACGGTTAAGGTACCTATAAAAGATTCTTTGACGTTCGATAAAAATGAATTGATGACAGTCACTTTGGCCAAGGTTTATTTGGAACAAAAGAAGTATAAAAAGGCCATTCAGGCCTACAAAATTTTAAGTTTGAAATATCCAGAAAAAAGTAGTTTCTTTGCAGACCGAATTAAAGCGGTAGAAAAGATACAACAAGAAAATAATTAAATAATGAATACAACATTTACAATATTCTTGGTACTGATCATCTTAGTTTGCATCCTATTGATGCTTGTGATTATGGTACAAAACCCTAAAGGTGGCGGATTATCTTCATCCTTTGGAGGTGGCGGCAACCAAATTGTAGGGGGCGTAAAGAAAACAGGGGACTTTTTGGACAAGAGCACCTGGACATTGGCCACCATATTGGTCGTCTTGATTTTGCTTTCCAATGTAGCCTTAAAGGGAAGCTTCAGTGATTCCGATTCAAAATTGCTTAACGGTGACCCTATTGAAACAACTGCACCTGATGCTTTGCCCGAAACTCCAATCTCTGCACCTGCCACTAACGGTACAAACACTACTGACAGTGTTCAATAATAAGAGAAAACAAATCTAAAATATTAAAAATGCCAGCTTAAGTGACAAGCTGGCATTTTTGCTTTAACAAAGTGTCAGTTTTAAGGCAATGGCATAATTTCTGCCTACAATAATCAAACTTAAAAACATAAAATCTAAATAATATGGCTAAACTTAGCATTAAACCATTAGCAGATAGAGTTCTAATAGAACCTATGGCTGCCGAAACAAAGACTGCATCTGGTCTTTACATCCCTGATACCGCAAAGGAAAAACCACAAAAAGGCAAGGTAGTTGCCGTTGGTCCTGGTACCAAAGATGAAAAAGTGACCGTTAAAGTTGGAGATACGGTGCTATACGGTAAGTATGCCGGTACTGAGCTAAAGCTTGAAGGTACCGAATACCTTATGATGCGCGAGAGCGACATATTGGCAATTATATAATATTGCCCTTTTTCCCGAAAGGTTGGGAAAATTCCAAACAACAAACTAAAAGTATAACTAATGTCATTCCGTTTTTTTTGGAATGATAAATGAAATTAAATTATGGCAAAAGATATAAAATTTGATATCGATGCAAGAGACGGCCTAAAAAGAGGTGTCGATGCATTGGCAAACGCGGTAAAAGTAACTTTAGGACCTAAAGGTAGAAACGTAATCATCAGTAAATCGTTTGGTGCTCCAAACATTACAAAGGATGGTGTTACCGTAGCCAAAGAAATTGAATTGGCAGACCCTCTAGAGAATATGGGGGCCCAAATGGTAAAGGAAGTTGCTTCCAAAACCAATGATTTGGCAGGTGATGGTACCACTACGGCAACTGTTCTTGCCCAAGCTATTGTAAAAGAAGGCTTGAAGAACGTAGCGGCAGGTGCAAATCCTATGGACCTTAAAAGAGGTATAGACAAAGCAGTAGAAGCTATTGTAGAAGATTTGTCCAAACAGACCAAAAAAGTAGGTGATTCTTCAGAAAAAATCAAACAAGTTGCTGCTATTTCATCCAATAACGATGAAACTATTGGTGACCTGATATCCCAAGCTTTTGGGAAAGTAGGTAAAGAAGGGGTTATTACTGTAGAAGAAGCCAAAGGAACGGATACTTACGTTGATGTTGTAGAAGGTATGCAGTTTGACAGAGGATACCTTTCTCCATACTTCGTTACGGATTCAGAAAAAATGACAGCAGATCTTGAGAACCCTTACATATTATTATATGATAAGAAGATTTCTTCAATGAAGGATTTGTTGCCAGTATTGGAGCCAGTAGCACAATCGGGAAAACCTCTTTTGATCATTGCTGAAGATGTTGACGGAGAAGCCTTGGCTACCTTGGTTGTAAACAAATTAAGAGGATCTTTGAAAATTGCTGCCGTTAAGGCACCAGGCTTTGGTGACAGAAGAAAAGCAATGTTGGAAGATATCGCTATTCTTACAGGCGGAACAGTAATAGCTGAAGAAAGAGGCTTTACTATGGAAAACGCTACCTTGGACATGCTTGGTACCTGTGAAAAAATTACCATTGACAAGGACAATACGACTATCGTAAACGGTTCAGGTGACCCAAAAACTATCAAGACAAGGGTTAACCAGATTAAATCACAAATCGAGTCTACCACGTCTGATTACGACAAGGAAAAACTTCAGGAACGTTTGGCCAAATTGGCCGGTGGTGTTGCCGTTCTTTATGTTGGTGCTGCTTCCGAAGTAGAAATGAAGGAGAAAAAGGATAGAGTTGATGATGCCCTTCACGCTACAAGAGCGGCTGTTGAAGAAGGAATCGTTGCTGGTGGAGGTGTAGCCTTGGTAAGGGCAAAATCTGTTCTTTCAAAAATCAAGACTGAAAATTCCGATGAAGAAACAGGAGTGCAAATCGTTGCCAGAGCTATAGAATCACCTTTGAGAACCATTGTTGAAAATGCTGGTGGAGAAGGATCTGTAGTCGTTGCCAAAGTCTTGGAAGGCAAAGGCGATTTTGGTTATGATGCCAAATCGGAAAAATATGTGGAAATGATCAAAGCAGGTATCATTGATCCCAAGAAGGTAACAAGAATTGCGTTGGAAAATGCTGCCTCTGTTGCCGGAATGATCTTGACTACGGAGTGTGCCTTGACCGATATAAAGGAAGACGCTCCTGCGGCGCCCCCAATGGGAGGCGGAATGCCAGGAATGATGTAAGTTTTAAAATTTACGACTATAAAAAAACCGCATTTGGAATTCCAAATGCGGTTTTTTATTGATTATCTCTGATCAAGTAATCCTACTCATGATGCTGGCCATCGTCGGAATTATCCTCACGATACTTACAACAAGGATGAACGCTCTGGTAAGCTTCCTCTGTAGCCTTCAGTTCCTTGGTATCGTGACCTACCCCAACAATTGCCGATTTTATAGCCATGGAGTTTGTTTTTCGCTCATCAACAATCAACGATAATTGATGGGTAGGAATATCCCATAAGGCATATTTAACCCCTTTCACCCCTAAAGCTGCTTCCTCTATCCTCTCTTTGCACATGGCACATTTTCCATTGACCTCGAAACTCATTTTCTTATTTTTCTCCTGGCCATAGCCAGATACCGTCAATAAAGCAAACACGGCTCCTAAAATTAAATTTCTCATTGTAATATATTTAATATGTTAAATCATTGATTTTATAATACACTTATAATTTATACCTAAATCCCGTATAGAACATTCTTCCCATGATGGGCCCATATACCATTGTAGTATCAAAATTGGCGCCAAATGGATCATCGGCAGCTATCACAGGGTTATCCTGGGTAAAATTAGTCAAATTTTCCGCTCCTACATAGATCTCAAAAATGTTACTGAACACCTTGGTCAACTGCGCGTTCATTAAACTGTAGGATGGCGAAAATTCCCCCAGCTGATATGGCGTCGGGCTAATGTCAGTGTTGGGCAAACGCTGTTTCCCCAAGGTATGCAAGGTATAATCCATCCGCCATTGGGACCCATTGGTCTTAGGAACGGTGTTGTACCCCAAATTGGCAAAAAATCGATGTTGCGCCTGAAGCGGTTTTTGAAGGTTGCCACTTTGGTAATCCGTTGCCACATCATAAAATTTGTAAGCCGTCCTTAATTCAAGGTTTCTAAGAATGTTATGGTTTAATTCCACCTGAAAGCTATTGGCGATGCTCTTTCCGTCCAAATTGTAGAAAGAAACCTCTGTAGGATTCTCCCAATCCACCACCACTTGATTCTTAAAATTGGTAACATAATAATCTATTGTTAAGTTACCGGACCTACCAAACAAATTAAAACCTTGTATAAAACTGGCACCGTAATTCCAGGCATCCTCAGGATCTAATCCAAAAATATTCCCGTCCGTTCCCAATATGTTTATTTGGCGTGATGATGCAAATAGCTGTTGGTTTTCGGCAAAGATGTTGGCGGCCCGTTTTCCACGCCCTAAAGACATCCGGAAGCTACCCCTTTCCCAAGGCATGTATCGTACATGCAATCTGGGCGTTATAAAAGTCCCCAAATTATTATGATTGTCTAACCTTATGCCAGCGGTTAAACTCCATTCCTTTAAATTGTCATAGCTATATTCAAAAAATGCCCCTATGGATTTATCCACTCTGGAAAAATCCTCTGTATTCACCATTTCCCCATAGCTATCATAAGCAAAGGTCAAGCCCGTCTTAAATTTACTCTTGGTATCCCCAATTATGGAATTGAACAGTAGGTTGGAATAGACACTTTCGTGATCTATGTTGTATTCATTAAATCCAAAATAGGAATCCTGCTTATGAATATTATAGGCCGTTTGAAAACCAAAACTTTGAAAAGGAAGCTCGGGAAAAACGTAGCCCAATTTCCATGAAGTATCAAACCTTCTGGTATTTATTTCGCTTCCCCATGAATTGGTAGTGAATTTATCGGTAGCGGGGTCAAAATTGGTTTGTCCTACCTGTTTTTCATCATTCAAAAACCGAAGATTAATAAAACTCACCCAACCCGTATTTGGGTTTTGGTACTGCCATCTGTTCAATACATTTATTTGATTGGCCAATGGCGCATCCAAAAACCCATCCCCATTGTCATCTTCCTTGGCATCCCTACGGTTAGCATGGACATAGAGCCCGGTACTCCATTTGTTGGTCAAGTTCTTGTTTAAATGGGTATTTAATTCCAACCTACCGTTCATGTTGGCATATCCATTAACAAATAGTGCTTTATCCGTTAAGGGTTTAACCAACTCGGTATTAATTTGTCCAGAAATACTCTCGTAACCATTGACCACACTGCCAGCCCCCTTGGTTATCTGTATACTCTCTACCCAAGTTCCTGGCGTAAAGGTTAGTCCGTAGGCCTGTGAAGCACCCCTTACCATAGGGATATTCTCTTGGGTGATCAATAAATAAGGACTGGTAAGTCCCAACATCTGTATTTGTTTGGTCCCGGTCAAGGCATCGGAAAAATTAACATCAATGGCCGGATTGGTCTCAAAACTTTCTGAGAGGTTGCAACAGGCCGCCTTTAATAATTCGGCACTATTTATGGTGACCACGTTTTGTGGACTGAAATACGATTTTTGTACGGCATCACGCTTTTTTTGGACCACCACTTCATTTAACTCATTGGCAGGTTTTAACCAGTGGTGTACCATTTTAGGGGAATCAATGAACAGCGTATCCGACTCAAATCCCACATAACTGATGACAAGTTGATCATACTCCTTTTTAAATGGAATAACAAAGCTTCCATCCTCTTTGGTCATGGTCCCGGTTTGTGAATTTAACCAATATACATTGGCCCCGGCCAGCCCAATGTGCTCGTTACCAGGATTGGTTTCCATGACCATACCCTCAATATTGTTCTGGGAAATAGCCAACAATGGAATCCATAAAAACATACTTATAACAAAATTCTTCACTTGATATATTATAATATTAGCAGATAATAGAAATCATAAAAAACCATCAAATTCTCCAATTTCAAAACATGGAAAATCGAGGTTACTACCAATAAAAAATCAAATGAGGAAGACCTGGTCCAAGATGTGGATATCCTTTACCAGTATGGGCGGTGGGTAATGTGCATGTGGAACAAGGGGCTGCGACACAGGCTGAAATAAATCCAAATAGTAACCTGCAAAGGCCACCAAGAAAAATTGCTGATCAAGGTCAAGATCATGATAAGACATCTTTAGATCATCTTGGCCCGGAACAAAAATAATTTCATCACTGCAACAGCTATTGGAATCCTTATCCAACTTTATACGATCATTTAATGATCCCATATCCATGCCACAGGTGTCCGCCTCATGAAAGAGGGCGACATCCACCACCGTACCAAAGCAGTAGTGTTTCTCTATCGTCCAAGAAACAGTAGAGGCCAGCATAAAAACTGCCATAAGCAGGGCCAGTATTTTGTGGATCATTACTTTCATCAAGACAAAAATAATCAAAAGCCATAACTTTCCATTTTCCTTGTACAACATTAACTAAAATTTAGGGCCAAAATTGTACAGAACAATAACATATCGGAAGTTTAAAGTGCTTATGAACCAAACCATTTGGAAATAGCCTTATTTTTGCAAAAAATTATCGTATGCTTAGCACATTAAGACCACAGGTATCGGCAATCACAAACAGTACAAAAAAAAGTACCCCGGAAAAAATGCAGGCCATTTGCGAATTGCTGAAAGAAAAAGTCCCTTATTACGATTGGGTAGGCTTCTATTTCAGAAATGGCGACAAAGAAGAGCTAAAATTGGGTCCTTATGCCGGTGCCCCTACAGATCACACCATAATTCCTTTTGGCAAAGGTATTTGTGGACAGGTAGCCGTATCCAATCAAAACTTTGTAGTTCCGGATGTAAAGGCCCAGGACAACTATATAGCCTGCAGTATAACCGTTAAGGCGGAAATAGTAGTCCCCTTATTTTTAAATGGCGTAAATATTGGCCAAATAGACATAGATTCCAACACTCCGGACCCATTTTCCAAAGAGGATGAACACTTTTTGGAATACGTAAACCAAAAGGTATCCAAAATTCTTTAAAACTTTAGGGCGATTGTTAATAAACGTGCTGATTTTTAAGCACAAAAAAATTACTTTTGTGTCCTTATAATCCATAACAACAATCACAACAAAATGAGTACCACTAAAAAAGCTTCCTCAGCCTTAATATCTGTTTTTCACAAAGATGGCCTAGAGCCATTGGTAAAAAAGTTTAATGAATTGGGAATTACCATCTATTCTACAGGCGGTACTGAAACATTCATTAAGGATTTAGGAATTGATGTAGTACCTGTGGAGGACGTCACCAGCTATCCGTCTATTTTAGGAGGTAGGGTCAAAACATTGCACCCCAAGGTATTTGGCGGCATTTTGAATCGTCAGGACAACAAGAGTGATCAGGAACAATTGAAGGAATTTGAAATTCCACAGTTGGATATTGTTATAGTAGACCTATATCCTTTTGAAAAAACAGTTGCCAGTGGGGCGTCGGAACAGGATATTATTGAAAAAATAGATATAGGTGGTATATCTTTAATACGTGCGGCCGCCAAAAATTACAAGGATACACTTTGTGTTTCCTCCATGAACGATTACGATGAAGTTTTGGAAATGATTACCAACGGAAATGGTAGCACTACTTTGGAAGACCGTAGACGTTTTGCGACAAAATCCTTCAATGTTTCATCGCATTATGATTCGGCCATTTTTAATTATTTCAACAAGAACCATGAAGAAGCTGCCTTTAAATTAAGTGAAACCAACGGTCAAATTTTGCGTTATGGTGAAAACCCACATCAAAAAGGATTTTTCTTTGGTGATTTTGACGCCATGTTCCAGAAACTTCACGGAAAGGAACTTTCCTACAACAATTTGCTGGATGTGGATGCTGCCGTAAATCTTATCCAAGAATTTAAGAATGACGCTCCCACCTTCGCTATTCTAAAACACAATAATGCCTGTGGTCTTGCAACCAGGCCAACAATCCATCAGGCCTATGTTGATGCATTGGCCGGGGATCCTGTTTCCGCTTTTGGCGGAATATTGATCAGCAATGTTGAAATAGACAAGCCAACAGCCGAAGAAATACACAATCTCTTCTGCGAAGTGGTAATCGCACCTAGTTACACTCCAGTTGCCTTGGACATCTTAAAAGGCAAGAAAAACAGAATTATTCTTGTACAGAATGAAGTTGAACTTCCAAAAATGACCGTTAGAACATGTTTAAATGGTGTTCTTGTGCAGGAAAAGGATGAAAAGACCGATCAACTTTCAGACCTTAGCAATGCCACCAATAAAAAACCAACGGATAGGGAATTGGAAGATCTGATCTTTGCCTCCAAATTGTGCAAACACACAAAGAGCAACACCATTGTCCTTGCAAAAAACAAACAATTATGCGCCAGTGGAACAGGGCAAACTTCTCGTGTAGACGCTCTAAACCAGGCTATCCACAAGGCTCAATCCTTTAATTTCGACCTTAATGGGGCCGTATTGGCCAGTGACGCCTTCTTTCCTTTTCCGGATTGTGTAGAAATTGCGCATAAAAGTGGCGTCACCAGCGTTATACAACCTGGAGGTTCCATAAAGGACCAACTTAGTATCGATTATTGTAATGAAAATGGAATTGCAATGGTAATGACAGGCACACGTCATTTTAAACATTAATTTTATTACTTTTAACGATCAAACTGACTTTTAAACCGAAATATAACAACATAAAATGGGATTCTTTGATTTCTTAACCGAGGAGATTGCAATAGACTTAGGTACTGCCAACACCCTCATCATTCACAACGATAAAGTAGTGGTAGACAGTCCATCTATTGTAGCCAGGGACAGAATTAGCGGCAAAATTATTGCCGTGGGCAAGGAAGCCAATATGATGCAAGGAAAGACCCATGAAAACATAAAGACCATACGGCCTTTAAAGGATGGGGTAATTGCCGATTTTGACGCCTCGGAGAAGATGATCAATATGTTCATCAAGAACATACCCGCTTTAAAGAAAAAGTGGTTTCCACCGGCTCTGAGAATGGTTATCTGTATTCCCTCAGGCATTACCGAGGTCGAAATGCGTGCCGTTAAGGAGTCCGCTGAACGCGTTAACGGAAAAGAAGTCTACCTTATTCATGAACCAATGGCGGCTGCCATTGGTATCGGCTTGGATATAATGCAGCCCAAAGGGAACATGATCGTTGATATAGGGGGAGGTACCACTGAAATTGCGGTAATTGCCTTGGGCGGAATTGTTTGCGACAAATCGGTCAAAATTGCAGGTGATGTTTTCACAAACGATATTATCTACTATATGCGTACGCAACACAACCTTTATGTTGGAGAGAGTACAGCGGAAAATATAAAGATTACCATTGGCTCCGCCACGGAAGACTTACAGACGCCACCAGACGAAATGTCCGTTCAAGGTAGGGATCTATTGACCGGTAAACCAAAACAAGTCTCAATTTCCTACCGTGAAATAGCCAAAGCGCTCGATAAATCAATTTTAAGGGTAGAGGATGCCGTTATGGAAACCCTATCCCAAACACCGCCAGAACTGGCTGCGGACATCTATAATACAGGTATCTATTTAGCCGGAGGTGGGTCTATGCTCAGAGGACTCGATAGACGTTTGTCCCAAAAAACGGATTTACCCGTATATATTGCGGAAGATCCATTAAGGGCAGTTGTAAGGGGTACCGGTATTGCTTTAAAAAACTTGGAGAGATACAAGAGTATTTTGATCAAGTAGTTTTTTAGCACCATACAATCGGCACTACCTTTTTAAAAGGTAACAAATAGCAAACAGGCCTTAATTCCTTATTGGTAATTACCCAAATAAGGCTTACAAAACAATTTAAGTGAATGCGGCAGATTATCGACTTTATATTAAGATATAAAAATTTCTTGCTCTATCTTTTCTTGTTGATTATATCCTTAGCGCTTACCATACAGTCCCATTCCTATCACCGTTCCAAGTACTTTAATTCCTCCAACTGGCTAACGGGCAATATCTATGAGACCACTAGCAATATAACCACCTATTTTGGCCTAGGGGAGGAAAACAAAAAATTGGTAGAGGAAAATAAGCGTTTGCGAAATCTTCTTTTTAACCAAAAAAAGCAGGATTCCATGCAATTGGACACCGCCAATATTACGTACAAGGTCATTGCTTCCCAAGTTATCAAAAACAGTTATAGTCTACCGCGAAACTATATTACCATCAACAAAGGAAGTGCACATGGGATAAAACCCGATATGGGTGTCATAACTGCCAATGGTATTCTGGGTATAGTAGAAAATACATCCAAAAATTTTGCAACGGTTCAAAGCATTTTGAACACTAAATCGAGGATCAACGCCAAAATCAAGAATACCAACCATTACGGCTCATTGGTTTGGAACACAAAGGACTATAACACCGTTCAACTGGCCGACATTGAAAGATTGGTACCGTTAAAACTCGGGGACACCATTGTTACCGGTGCCAGTTCCAGCATCTTTCCGGAAAACATTCCCATTGGGATCGTCAAAAATTTCGATCTGAACAATTCCCAAAACTCGTATAATATAGATATTAAACTCTTTAACAATATGGCCACGGTTAAAAGTATTTACCTAGTGAACAATATTCAAAGGGAAGAAATAATAGAACTAGAAGCCAAGACCAACAATGATTCGCAATAGCTACTTCATTAACATAATTAGATTTGTGCTATTGATTTTAGTGCAGGTATTAATTTTTAATAAGCTCAATTTTTTTGGATATATCAACCCTATGGTGTATATTCTATTCCTGTACTGGTATCCCATTAAGCAAAAGAGACAATTGTTTCTTCTGTTAAGTTTTCTGCTTGGCTTTTTGGTCGATTTATTTTCGGATACCGTTGCCATACACGCGGCAGCCACCGTTACCATTGCGTATTTAAGGCCCACAATTATGCGCTTTTGTTTTGGGGTAAATTATGAATTTCAAAATTTTAAACTAACCAACACCACCAGGGCACAACAAATTACATTTTTAACGTTATTAATTATAATACACCATCTAGTTTTCTTTACCCTAGAAATTTTCAGTTTTGAAAATACTCTGTTAATTTTGAGGAAAGTATTGACTATGAGTATAGCCACATTAGTATTGTGCTTGCTATTAAGTTCACTTTTTAGTGTTAATAAAGAATGAGAAAAATCCTATTATCCTCCATTATATTATTGGTTGGAATAACTTTTATCGGTAGATTGTCCTATCTCCAGATTTTTAGTTTTTCCCCCAATCAAATATTGGAAGATCCGGCCATAAAAGCAGTTTATGATTATCCGGAAAGGGGTTATATATACGATAGAAATGGCGAATTACTGGTAGCAAACCAGCCAGCCTATGACGTTATGGTAATTCCAAGGGAGGTAAAACCGTTGGATACTCTCGAATTTTGCAACCTGCTAGGAATTGATAAGGATAGATTTGTATCCCAGCTAAAGAAAGCCAGGGTATATTCCCCTAGACTTCCCTCTGTTCTTGTGCCTCAGCTTTCCAAAGAAGACTATGGAAGGCTTCAGGAAAAAATGCGGAGATTTGAAGGGTTCTATATTCAAAAAAGATCCTTGCGATATTACGACACCAACAGTGGTGCCAACGTTTTGGGATACATCAGCGAAGTTAACGAATGGGATTTGGAACGAAACCCATCATACGCTGCCGGGGAATTAAAGGGAACTACCGGAATTGAAAAAGAATACGAGACCATCCTAAGAGGTCGAAAAGGGGTGAAATGGATTCAAAAAGACCGATTTAACAGGGATATTGGTCCTTATAAGGACGGTGCATTGGACACCCTCCCTGAGCAGGGAAAACAAATAACCGTCACTATAGACAAAATTCTTCAGGAATACGGCGAAAAATTGATGATTGGGAAACATGGAGGAATAGTAGCCTTGGAGCCGGCCTCCGGCGAAATACTGGCATTAATTTCAGGTCCCTCCTACGATCCCGCGCTATTGGTCGGCAGGGAAAGATCCAAGAATTATAGCAAATTACATTATGACACCATTTCAAAACCCACCTTTGACCGATCCATATTGGCGTCACAATCCCCAGGGTCGCCATTTAAGACCTTAAACGCTCTGGTAGCGCTTCAGGAAGGTGCAATTACCCCTGAAACTACTATTCATTGCTACAACGGATTCTACGTTGGAAAAAGAAAAAGAGGCTGCCATTGCGGAGGAGGGACACGAAATTTGAACTCTGGCATATACCTCTCCTGTAACGCGTATTTTGCGGGAGCCTTTCGTAAAATCTACGACCAATTTCCAACTTCCGCGGAAGGTATGGATGTCTGGGAAAAACACATAAAAAGCTTTGGCTTGGGAACATTTTTGGGATATGATCTTCCTACAGGAAGGCCCGGACGAATTCCAAATAAGGAGTATTATAACCGCATTTACGGCGAAAACAGATGGTCGTCTTCCACAATAATATCCAATTCCATAGGCCAGGGGGAAGTAGAAGTAACCCCCATCCAACTAGCCAACATGACCGCCGCCATTGCCAATAGAGGGCATTATTTTACACCACATGTACTTAAAAAAATAGGTGCTGACGATATCAGTATCCCAGAATTCACCGAGGCCAAGCATACCACTATCGACAAAAAATATTTTGAACCTGTTGTACAGGGAATGGCCGAAGTATACAAAAAAGGTACGGCCAGATGGCTCCAAATTGAAGGGATTGAAATAGCAGGTAAAACAGGTACTGTAGAAAACTTCACAAGAATAAATGGGGTACGTACCCAACTTACCGATAACTCTGTTTTTGTTGCCTTTGCACCAGTAAACAACCCCAAAATAGCCATTGCCGTTTATATTGAAAATGGATACTTTGGGTCTCGTTATGCAGGGCACATAGCCTCTTTAATGATTGAAAAATATTTAAAAGGCGAAATTACCAGAGTTGATCTGGAGAAAAGAATGTTGGAAAAAACGCTGGAAGAAGAATACGCAAAACCCTACAGCGGACAACCCTTTAAAATAAATGAGCGTGTCTGGTAAAAGTGTCCTTAAACGCTTGGATTGGTTTAGCGTTCTAATTTACATTTCTTTAGTCTTTATTGGTTGGGTAAATATTTATTCCAGCACCTTTACCGAGGACAACCCCTCTATATTCAACTTTGCTTCATTGCATGGAAAACAATTGTTTTTTATAGGTACAAGTGCCGTTTCCATCATTATCATACTGGCCTTGGAGGCCAATTTCTACGAACGATTTTCCAGTCTGTTTTATATAATATCCATAGTTCTGCTATTGGGTCTATTTGTCTTTGGCAAAACTATTGCCGGCGCAACCTCTTGGTACGACCTTGGATTTTTTAACCTACAACCCTCGGAATTTGCCAAAGTTGCCACTGCACTTGCCTTGGCCAAGTATTTAAGCGATATACAGACCGATATAAAGCGCCAGAAAGACCAAATGATCTCAATATTGATCATATTGATCCCCGCTTTCTTGATCATACCCCAGCCAGATCCAGGCAGTGCTTTGGTGTTCTTTGCCTTGATCTTTGTAATTTTTAGGGAAGGCCTCCCTCTTTACTATCTTGGAATAGGGTTTATGGTGATTCTTATATTTATTTTAACGCTGATGTTCGGTACTATTTGGATAACCATAATCCTTGGGCTATTATTGGCATTGTTCCTCCTATTGAAGAAGCCCTCCTTCAAGGTCCCTATAATCCCGGTTGCCCTTATATATGTCGTTATAATACTCTTCTCCCTATCGGTCAATTTCGTTTTTAATTCCGTTTTTGAACAAAGACATAGGGATCGATTTAGTCTTTGGCTTCGATTGGAAAAAGACCCTAAAAAATTGGAGGAGATTAGAAAAACCATAGGCTATAATACATATCAATCCGAAAAAGCCATAGAATCAGGGGGAAAATATGGCAAGGGGTTTCTGGAGGGCACACGTACCAAAGGCGATTTTGTCCCCGAGCAACATACCGATTATATATTTAGTACCGTAGGGGAAGAATGGGGTTTTATTGGTACCGCAACCGTCGTAATTCTCTTTACCGCCTTGCTGTTGCGCCTAGTATATTTATCCGAACGCCAAAAAAACGCTTTCAGCCGCATGTACGGCTACGGGGTTATCTCTATTTTATTTGTGCACTATTTCATAAATATAGGCATGGTTACAGGGGTTCTGCCTACCATAGGAATACCGCTGCCCTTTTTTAGCTATGGCGGTTCCGGCTTATTATTTTTTACGGCGCTCTTGTTCATTTTCCTAAAATTGGATGCCAATAGGTTAAATGAACTAACCTAAAATCTCCAACCGCTGGTGCTAAGGCTGGCTTCCAAAATAGCCTCCTGTTCATCAGGCAAACCGGAAAAGAAATCGATCCCTGTCAATTTTTCAATTCTATCCACCGGCACCACAAAGTGATCCAATCTTTCTTCATCTTCCTGGTTGGGAAAAAGAAACCCTATAATTTTTAGGTTTTCCCCCTTCCCCTGGGCTATAATTTTATAAAAATACTTTGGAACTGCCACATCTTCCTCTCCTATACTGGACAAGCCACCTTCCAAAACCCCCGCAGTAACAACAAATAATGGCCCTTCCCTTTTGGCCCAATACCGCACCTGCTGCTCCAACCTATTCCAAATACCCGCATTAAATTCTCTATCCTGTGGCGCAATATTGCTGGTATAAAAAGTTTCATTGTAGGCGTATTCGGAAAATCTACGATCCCCAGCTGGACACAAATGTCCCCTATCGTATCCCGAACCCCTATAGTTCCTCCAATCTGCCGATTTCGTCCTTACCTTGGGATCCTCAAGAAAAAGAGGTCTTTTTCTATCGTCCTTGGTTAAATGGGATTTTTCCAAAACATAGGCCACCCACTCCGCCTGTTCATAAGCTTCGTTATAAGATAGGGCAAAATGGGCGTGCTGCACTATTTCACCAGTGCTAGAACTAGGCCATAGCCATTTCGGAATTTCAGTCCTATACCCCTCCCCTTCAGGTAAGGAATAAGGGGCGGGTGTGTAAAAATTATCGAACATCCAAAATAGGACCACACAAACTAGTAGCAGAGTGGTATAAATTATCCTATTTTTCCTATATTTATTCATAGTGTAAATATAGATTAAAACTACCATTCGGAAATTTCGGCAGGTGTAAGTATTGGGCTTTTTGTACGACCAATTTTCTAAACAAAATGTTCATCACAGAATTGTTTTAACGCTCCCAATACCACCAAAGACACCTACTATATCTATTAATTTTTAATAATAAAAAAGAAAGGAAAATATTCATGCTAACTTGGAAAGACGTTATTAACTACAGTGTTAAGGGAAATCCGCCACCCGACAAAAGAGTGGAAAAAACAGAACAGGAATGGCGAGACCTATTAACTCCAGAACAATATAGAATAACAAGAAACAAAGGAACAGAAGCGCCACATAGCGGTGCCCTTTGCAGTACCCATGATGCAGGGAAGTACAGTTGTATTTGTTGTAACACTCCTTTATTCGATTCCACAATTAAATTCAACTCCGGTACTGGCTGGCCAAGTTTTACTCAGCCCATAAAAGAAAACGCTATTAAGTACTACAAAGACTCTTCTTTTGGTATGGTTAGGGTAGAAGTAATGTGCAATACCTGTGATGCCCATTTGGGGCACGTATTTCCCGATGGACCGGAACCCAGCGGATTGCGCTATTGTATTAATTCAGAATCCATGAAAATAGTAAAAGAAAGAGTAACAGATGAACAATAAAAAATTAGAAATCGCGACCATGGGCGGCGGATGCTTTTGGTGTACAGAAGCCATTTTTCAAGAGGTCAACGGTGTACAGAAGGTAATTTCGGGATATACCGGCGGAAATGCCCCAGGGAAACCAACATATAGGGAAGTTTGTTCTGGACTAACCGGCCATGCGGAAGTGGTACAGATAACATTTGACAACAAGATCATCACCTATGAAGATATATTGCTCATTTTTATGACTTCCCATGACCCTACCACCATAAATAGGCAGGGAGCAGACACAGGGACACAATATCGATCGGTAATATACTATCATGATAAGACCCAAAAAGAAATTGCCGGGTTGGTCCTAAAAGAAGTAGCACCCTATTACGAGCAAGCTATTGTTACGGAAATAAGTCCTTTGGGAACCTTTTATGAAGCAGAGGAGTACCATCAGGATTATTACAGAAACAATCCCACTCAAGGCTATTGTAGCGCTGTTATTTCCCCAAAATTGAGCAAGCTCAGAAAAATGCATGCCGATAAAATTAAAAAAGTCAAGGTATAAGAACCCTTAATACTCCAATAGCCTGGTTTAGGACCAATTACAAAGGTGCCAGATAATGTAGATGTCGTAAGGCCAATTATTAATCTCGGCTATTCCGTATATATCCAAAACCATGGGCACCAAAAACCAATTCCGCCCGCTGAAGATATTAAGTTCATAAAGATTTAAAGGGAATAAAAATGCATAACAACATAGACACAGATAATTTGACGGTACAGCACGAAAAAGACAACAATAGATTCACCATGGCTATTAATGGTGAAATTGCCAAAGTAGTATATAAACTAGACCAAGATAAAATGTTTTTGACCTATTCGGAGGTACCCATTAAGCTCCGGGGCAAAGGGTATGGCAAGGAACTAGTGGAGGGCACCTTTGAGCAGTTAACAAAAGAAGGATATAAGGCTGTTGCCGTGTGTTCCTACATAAAGGCCGTTGCTAGAAGAAGTGAAAAATGGAACTCTATAATTGAATAAACACCCTATGAACCTTACTATTAAGGACACCTTTAATACTGAACTCCCAGCAGACCATCTCAAGGAAAATACGAGAAGACAGGTTATGCAGGCATGCTTCTCATTTGTTACACCAAAATCAACCTCAAAACCAGGTATAGTCCATGCTTCGAAGGAGTTGGCCCGGGATCTTGGGCTTACCGAAAATGATCTCAAGTCGGAGGAGTTCAAAAATATATTTACCGGAAACTCGATATTACCTGACACGAATCCTTACGCCATGTGCTACGGCGGGCACCAATTTGGCAATTGGGCCGGACAACTGGGAGATGGCAGGGCCATTAATTTATTTGAAGTCAACCACAATAATAAACAATGGGCACTTCAACTTAAAGGTGCCGGGGAAACCCCTTATTCCAGAACCGCCGATGGGCTGGCGGTATTACGTTCCTCTATTAGGGAGTATTTGTGCAGTGAAGCCATGTACCACCTAGGAGTGCCCACCACCAGAGCATTATCATTGGCCCTTACAGGAGACCAGGTTTTAAGGGATGTGCTATACAATGGCAATCCCGAATACGAAAAAGGAGCCGTGGTATGTAGAGTGGCACCTACCTTTTTACGCTTTGGAAATTTTGAAATTTTTTCGGCCCGACAGGATAAAAAGACTTTAAAGACACTCAGCGATTATACCATAAGGCATTTCTTTCCCCACTTAAAGGAGGGCACAAAAGAAGGTTATCTTGACTTTTTTAGGGAGGTTACCAATAGTACTCTGGATATGATCATTCATTGGCAACGTGTAGGCTTTGTACACGGGGTAATGAATACGGATAATATGTCCATTCTTGGCCTCACCATAGATTACGGTCCCTACGGATGGCTGGAAGGTTATGAGGAGGGGTGGACCCCCAATACCACAGACCGACAATATAAACGCTATAGATATGGTAATCAAATAAACATTGGCCTTTGGAATCTGTACCAATTGGCAAATGCCCTCTTCCCTTTGATAGAGGATGCCAAACCACTTGAAGCGATATTGAAGGAATACCTTGAAAATTATGCCACAAAATATCTGTCGATGATGAAATCGAAAATTGGACTTTTTAAACCGGACGGGAACGACCCAGAACTATTGGCCAGATTGGAGAGCAATTTGCAATTGACAGAAACGGACATGACCATCTTTTTTAGAAATCTAAGCCACATAGCTAAAGATAGCCCTACAAATGACAACTTCTTAGCCCCCGTATGGGATGCCTTTTACGTCCAAGAAGAAGTTAAGGGCCATATCCTTGAAAAATGGAAGTTATGGTTCACCGACTATAAAAGTAGATTGCAAAAGGAAAGTATCAGTGATGGGGAAAGAGCTGAAAAAATGAATAAGGTAAATCCAAAGTATGTTCTAAGAAATTACATGGCACAATTGGCCATAGACGGGGCGGACAAAGGGGATCACACACTAATAAATGAATTTTTCCAACTTTTGAAGCATCCGTACCAAGAACAATCCACAGCCGAAAAATGGTTCGCGAAACGACCGGAATGGGCAAGACACAAAGTAGGGTGTTCCATGCTTTCCTGTAGTTCCTAAACCCGGATACCATTAACTTCTTGGCACTATGCTATCAACAAAAATTAAAGCCATTCCATTGGGTTACTCCTCCGTCCTATTTCGGAACAAAAAATATGCCCTTACCCGTACCGATTTTAATAAGGGCAAGAGTATCAAGATTTATGCAGAGGAATTGGGCGGCAACGATTTTATAAGTTTTAACTTTTATCATTCGGAAAAGGTAGAAAAATTAAACCCCTGTGAAATGACGGCAGAAAAGGTGATCGACTTTTTGAATAATCACCTCTTGCTACAATAGGCATCACCAAAATGAACTTCATAAAAAAACCTGCTCTATGAGCAGGTTTTATCTTCTTATTGCTATCCACAATTAACCTTTTACACTGGCCAATTTAGAGTTATTTATATTGCTAATTTTTAAATCCTGTAAAACGTTAACAGCTTCCTCTACATATACATCCTTGGCCAAATCCTTATGCCAACGGTCGCGCTTTTCCCTTAAAACAGAATCCTGTGTGAATAATTCTTTTTCATACTGCAAGGATTCAAATGTCAGATGGGAATCATAATCCGATATCTTTTTGAAATACTTGGCCTTTTCTTTATCCAGTTCCAATCCCTTCTTATATTCCTCATATTTCAAAGAAACTACAGTTTCATCCTGCGCTTTTTTGATCCATTGTGCATTTTCTTCGATTAATCCTATCTGAGGATTCTGTGCCATTCTTTTAGTGCTGCTGGCGATGGTAGCCTCATAATCAATATAGCCTTCCCAAGGGGTGTACTCCGCCGGGGAGATTTTATCCCAGGTTAGCGGATTTTCCTGATCCCTTTCCCCAAGATCAATATAACTATAACGATCTGGAACAACAACATCGCTCTTAACACCTTCCAATTGGGTTGACCCCCCATTAATTCTATAGAATTTTTGGGTAGTAAGCTTTATAGCTCCAAGATCTCCGTGCTCATTGCCCCTTACAATATTCTCCAAGGGGATAACATTTTGAACCGTTCCTTTCCCAAAGGTCTGTTTACTACCGATAACCACACCTCTTTTATAATCTTGCATGGCTGCGGCCAAAATCTCAGAAGCAGATGCCGATAATTCATTAACCAAAATTACCAAAGGTCCATCCCATTGTATACGTTCATCCTTGTCATTATAAACCTCAGGTTTTTTATCGGTAGACCTAACCTGTACAATTGGTCCGTCCTTAATAAACAAACCAGCCATTTCAACAACTGTTTTAAGAGACCCTCCACCATTATCACGTAGATCTAGGATTAGTCCCTCGGCTCCGGCCTGTTTTAATCTTTCCACTTCTTGGGCCACATCCGTAGCGGCATTTCTTTCATTATAGTCCTCAAAATCCACATAAAATTTAGGTAAATTTATGAGTCCATATTTTTGATTGCCCTTTATGATGGCGGCAGATTTGGCATAAGACTCCTCCAATTCAACTACATCACGGGTGAGGGAGATTACCACAAGGGAACCATCCACCTTTCTAACCGTCAAATCTACTATAGTACCTTTGGGGCCTTTAATAAATTTAATGGCATCATCTAAACGCATACCTACAATATCGACGGGTGTTTCGCCATTTTGTCCTACTTTCAAAATCTCATCACCAACTTCCAACTGCTGATCTCTCCATACCGGCCCACCGGATATAATCTCTACTATTTTAGTCTGATCTTTTTTCTTTTGCAATCGGGCTCCAATACCTTCAAATTTACCGGACATACTGGTATCAAATTTTTCCTTGTCATCTGGAGCAAAATAGAATGTATGAGGATCAAACACCTCAACTATAGTATTCAGGTATTGTACAAACCAATCTTTACGTTCAAGGTCATCCACAAAATCGAAGTAATCATCCAAGGTATTTTTGGTAGATTCCCTGGCAGCCTTTTCAGCTTCTGCAGGGGTTAATGGTTCCGCAGTGCTGTTTTCCTCGGCCACGGCATCAAATTCATCACCCTCTGTAGCGGCTATGGCAGATTCTTTGTTCAAATTCAGTTTGGAATCATAAGTTCCCAAAGTGGCATATTTTAACTGCTTTCTCCAGCGCTCCTTAAGATCTTTACGGGAGTCCACATATCCTTGTCCATCATAATTGATCTCAATGGTCTCATCCACTTTGTAGTCAAAAGGTTCCTCCAAAACCTCCTTATAAATTTCTTTGGCGTCGTCCATTCGCATCAATAAGCGCTGGTAGACCATATCAAAAAAAGTTATATCTGTATTCTTTATCTGATCATCCAATTGAAACTTGTATTTTTCAAATTCCTGAATGTCACTTTCCAAAAAATATCGTTTGGTGGGATCCAAAATATCCAAAAAGCCTTCGAAAACATTAACGGAAAAATCATCGTTAATATCCTTTGGCTGATAATGGCCTCGTTCCAAAACATAAGTGATAAGGTCCAATAACAATTTGTCCTTATCATCGGTTTCAAATGATTTGTTTGTAAAACTGCATGAAGCTACTGCAACAAGCATTACAATTAATGCGTAGGCTAAATTTCTTTTCATCTATTCTTTTTTATTATTTTTCCACATTTGGGGTGTTTTTTAAAACAAAAATCACCCCTCCCTTTTGTAAACTTGTAATCATCTAAAATTAATCAAACCACCACTGCAATCCAAGTTTTGCCATATAAAAGTGGTCTAACATGCCAATTACCCTAAGATAACGAAAAAATCGTGCCATATTATACCTATATGTCATTAATCTTTTGTTAATATCTCAATTGTCCAGGACAATCCCAAAGGTTGGAGCTAAAGTTCAATTTCCATAAATTCAGGGCGAAATTCCAATATTTACCCTTCTTAATTGAAAAAGCGATAATAGATTAAAAACGTATTTTTGCAGCATAAATTATATACCATGACGAAACCTTTGATCCTAGTCACGAATGACGACGGAATTACAGCTCCCGGCTTAAGGGCATTGATACGATTTATGAAGGAATTGGGAGATGTGGTGGTAGTGGCCCCGGACAGTCCACAATCGGGAATGGGGCATGCCATAACCATAGACAACACCCTCTACATAAAAAAGCTCAATGCAGATTTGGACAACGGCTCCATTGAAGAATACAGTTGCAGCGGAACGCCGGCCGACTGTGTAAAACTCGGGCTGCAGGAACTCTTGGGCAGAAAACCAGATCTTTGTGTAAGTGGTATTAACCATGGATCCAATTCCTCTATCAACGTGATTTATTCGGGCACCATGAGTGCAGCTATAGAAGCCGGTATCGAAGGAATTCCCGCCATAGGTTTTTCCCTATGTGATTATTCCTGGAATGCTGACTTTGAAGCCAGCAAGGAAGCAGTCCAAAAAATAGTCCGGGAAGCCCTATTAAATGGTATCCCCAAAGGGGTTGTACTCAATGTAAATATTCCCAAAACCGACAATATGACACCCAAGGGCATAAAAATATGCAGACAGGCACGTGCTAATTGGAAAGAAAAATTTGACAAAAGAACCAACCCCAGTGGCAAGGAATATTATTGGCTAACCGGAGAGTTTGAACTGTTGGACAAGGGAGAGGATACAGATGAATATGCCCTGTCCCAAGGATATGTTTCGGTAGTCCCCACCCAATTCGACTTAACGGCCCACCATGCCATTCAACACATAAACAATTGGACACTAAATGATTAAAAAAGAAATATTTATCGGATTAATTGTTGGTATCATTGCCAATACCATTGGAACCTTACTGTATATAATAATCTTTTCGGATTTAGGCATTGTAGAAACATACCATGCTGCAGTTCAGGAGGGACACGTAGGCAGTTTATTAGCCTTAGGGGCCATCCTAAATTTGGTTGCTTTTTTTGGTTTTTTAAGATTACGTCGCGATTATAGGGCCAGGGGTGTTATGATAGCCACCCTTTTGACCGCTATGTTAATATTGTATTATAAAGTTTTTTAGGTTCCCGATAATGGCGGCACAACACAATAAACCACAGAAACTAAACGGATGAAATACTATATCATCGCTGGGGAGGCATCAGGGGACCTACATGGGTCCAACCTCATTAAAGCCATCAAAAAAAAGGACTCGGAAGCGGATATACGTTGTTGGGGTGGCGATTTAATGAAAGCCGCAGGAGGTAGCCTGGTAAAACATTACAAGGAAATGGCCTTTATGGGCTTCCTCGAAGTCATAACAAATATTAATCAAATTTTCAAAAATATCGCCTTTTGCAAGGAAGATATTAGCGATTTTAATCCAGACGTAATAGTCTTTATAGATTATTCCGGGTTTAATCTTAGAATAGCCTCTTGGGCAAAGAAAAATCATTTTAAAACCAATTACTACATTTCTCCACAAATATGGGCCTCTAGGGAAGGAAGAATCCATAAAATTAAAAGGGATATCGATGCAATGCACGTAATTCTTCCTTTTGAAAAGGAATTTTATGAAAAAAAGCATCACTATCCCGTTAATTTTGTTGGCCATCCGCTTATAGACGCTATCGGGGATATTCCCAGGACAGCCGATAAAAAATTTAGGGAAGGGAATAATTTAGATTTGCAAAAGCCTATTATTGCTTTATTACCGGGGAGCAGAAAACAAGAAGTTCAAAAAATGCTTACCCTCATGTTATCGGTAACCGAATCTTTCCCGGAATATCAATTTGTAATTGCAGGGGCACCCAGTTTGGATGTGGAGTTTTATCAGCCTTTTCTAAAATCGTCCCAGGTAAGTTTAATTTCCAACAAGACCTATGATCTATTAAGTCTGTCCTATGCTGCCTTGGTTACCAGCGGGACCGCCACCTTGGAAACGGCACTTTTTAAGATACCCCAAGTAGTCTGTTACCGGGCCAATTGGATCTCCTACCAAATTGCAAAAAGAATCATAACCCTAAAGTTTATTTCACTAGTAAATTTAATAATGGACAAAGAGGTTGTGAAAGAGCTTATCCAAAACGATCTGAATACCAAAAACCTGACCAAGGAGCTCGACAAAATTTTGAACGGCCCCGAAAGAAAAAAGCAGTTTGAAGCCTATTACGAATTGGAAAAAAAACTTGGAGGCAAGGGCGCCAGTGAGAAAGCAGCATCTTTAATTGTCCAAAGCGCCCAATTGGATCATTAAAATAATTTACACTTGAAGGTACATTTGCCCTCCATTTTGACTATAATGAAACTGCCGACCCAAGCTTGAAAAAAAGGAATCAATGGCGATTTAACTTGAGGTGATTATAAGGGTTTTCCGAAAAAAATGACGGATTTGAAATTAATTATTTAAATTTGATATCCAAGAGCACTAACTTTTACTTGGATGATTCAAAGATTTCTTTCTTTATTCCTAATTATTTTGCTGGTTGGCTGCGGTGCGGCCAAGAATAAAAATGCCTCACGCGAAGAAAGGAAAATAACTGTTGAAGCTTCGGAAAAACCAACCGAGATAAAAGGTGAAACGCCTTTGGGCAGGGAGTCAATAAGTAAACCACTTGCAAAAAAAACCCAACAAATCATAAATACAGCCCTTACATTTTCGGGCACACGCTATAAATTCGGAGGTACTACCAACAATGGCATGGATTGCTCGGGCCTGTTATACGTAGCCTTCGGTGAACACGATATTCAATTGCCAAGAGCCTCTTATCAAATGGCAGAGGAAGGTCAAAAAATAAATTTGAAGGAGGTTGACAAGGGCGACCTACTTTTTTTTGGAACCTCCAGAAGAAAAAACAACATAAACCATGTAGGCCTGGTGGTCCAGGTAGATGGGGATGATATAAAATTCATTCATTCCACCTCGTCCCGAGGTGTTATAGTTTCCTCTTTGCAGGAGGGTTATTGGAACTACGCCTTTATCAAGGCGGCCCGGGTCCTGTAGCATGCGATTGCTGCAGTTTACGGCCGTAAAGCTCACCTTATGCCTAATCTGTGGAATTTTAATTGGATATTACCTACGTCCGCCACTTCCACTATCTTTTTCCATAGTTTTTGTTTCAATAATCCTATTGGGAATTATTTTTGTAAATAACAAAAAAGCTCCCTCACTACTTTTCGGAATTTTAACCGGATTTTTAACTATAGCCATTGGCATATTTAGCCTAAGCTTAAGTGAATCCAAAAACATTGGCCAGCATTACAGCCAACAATTGTCGGAAGAAAATAGGCTCTTTACTTTAAAAATTAGAGAAGTTTTAAAACCTAATAGCTATTCAGATAGATATGTAGTCCATATTAAAAGCATGGACAGCTTACAGGTTTCAGGCAAAGTACTATTGAATATAACGGCGGATTCCTCTGTTAGATCTCTTATGGCCGATGACGAAATAGTAATTTTCACCAACCTCCAAACCATTCACCCTCCATTAAATCCACATCAGTTCAATTATAAAAAATACCTGTCCAACATAGGAATTGAACATCAGGTAAAACTTGCAAGGGACGAGTACTATGTAAAGCCCCATGCTACCACTACCCTCTTTGGAATGGCTTACAAAATAAGGGATCGCATCATTAAAAAACTAAAAAAAGAGAATTTTGGCGCCGAAGAATTGGGTGTTATACAAGCCCTTCTCCTTGGCCAGCGAAATGAGATTACACCCGAAATTGATGCGGATTACAAGGAGGCGGGAGCTTATCATATCTTGGCACTGTCAGGTTTGCACATTGGGATTCTTTTGGGATTGCTCCATTTTATATTGCGGCCCTTGGAATTCCTTCCAAAAGGAAGAACCATAAAGTTAGTTGTTATTGTCTTGCTTTTATGGGCATTTGCCCTCTTGGCAGGACTTTCCGCTTCTAATCTAAGGGCAACAACCATGTTTACCTTTGTAGCCTACGCCCTTTACCTAAACAGGCCTACAAGTCATTTTAATATCTTGGCATTGTCCCTATTCTTTATTTTATTACTGTTGGATCCTTTACTTATATTTCAGGTAGGATTTCAACTAAGTTATGCCGCAGTTTTTGCCATTGTTTGGATATACCCCTTATTACAAAGACTCTGGACCCCACAATACTGGTTTACAAAAAAAGGATGGGAGTTGGTTTCCGTAAGTATTGCGGCCCAACTGGGAGTATTACCAATTAGCCTATATTATTTTCATCAATTCCCAGGATTATTTTTGGTTTCAAGTCTGTTGATACTTCCTTTTTTGACCTTTATTTTAGGGTTCGGAATATTGGTTATAGTACTGTCACTGACCAACAGTTTACCCTCTGTACTGGTAACTATATACGATACGGTTATACGCTGGATGAATTCAATCATTGGGCTGGTTGCCCGGCAGGAAAACTTCCTTTTCAGGAATATTTCTTTTGATGCCATTCAATTAATTCTCAGCTATGGTATAATCATAACAATGGTCTTGGTTTTCATTAAAGCATCCTACCAAAGGGTCATCGTATTCCTGGTAATTATCCTTTGTTTTCAAGCCTATGTTTTGAATATTAGGCACCTCACTCAAAACAAAGAATCCCTAGTAATAGGACATATTGCAAGAAATAGTGGTATAATCCATCAATCAGGACAAAAAATTACGGTTTTTGCCCACGATCCAAAAGCCACAACTAGAATGGCCAGCGATTATGCCATTGCCCAAAACACCATAGAATTGGAGCATCGACCTATAATAAACAGCTATCTAATTGGAGGGAAGAGAATGGTTATTCTGGATAGTACCAATATGGAACTTCCAATAAATTATGAGGTATCTACCTTAGTATTGACCCAATCCCCAAAAATAAATTTTGAAAGGCTATTGGATTCAATTTCGCCAAAAATTGTTATTGCTGATGGCAGTAATTACAGAAGTTATATAGAATTATGGAAAGCGACATGCTATAAGAAACAGCTCCC
Organism: Arenibacter sp. F20364; assembly: GCF_023015905.1. Classification (GTDB taxonomy): domain Bacteria; phylum Bacteroidota; class Bacteroidia; order Flavobacteriales; family Flavobacteriaceae; genus Arenibacter. The sequence continues at coordinate 65,570 of NZ_JALKBD010000015.1, forward strand.
ATTTCACTATACGGGCGAAAAGGGTGCCTTTCTATTTGAATGGTAAATTATCTAATGCCGTGCATTAATTTTTTTAGGAGTGGGTTTAAAATTATCGAAATAAGACCAACTCCTACGGGCACTAGGGTAAAAATTAAAAAGAACGTCCCCATGGAATATTGCTCGGAAATCCTATCGATCATTCCGCCCATAGTTCCTGCCGCCTTGTTACCAATGGCAATGGCCAAATACCATATCCCAAACATAAAACCTATCATACGTGCCGGCACAAGCTTGCTTAAATAAGAAAGCCCTACCGGGGAAATACACAACTCCCCCATGGTATGTAACAAATAGGCCAAGATCAAAAATATCATACTCACAGAAGCGGTCTGTGCACCAGAAGGGATCCCAGAGGCGCCATAGGATAACACAGCAAAGCCCAATCCCAATAAAATAAGGCCTATTCCGTATTTCATGGCAGCACTGGGATTAAATTTACTTTCCCACCATCTGGAAAAAAAAGGTGCCAGGGTAATAATAAAGAATGAATTTAGAATGGCAAACCATGAAGCGTCTACCTGATTTCCTTCTTGGGAAAACTTATCGACCAATCTAAAAATGACTAATACCCAAAGCCCAAGAAATGCGACGGCCAAAGTAATATTGGATAAGCCTATGCGATTAAAGGTCTTTTTGGCCAACAATACCAAGACCCAGCTTATAATCATCAAGGGAACCGTTGTCAACAAAGCATCCACTATCTTAAAGATCATGGCCGACTGGCCAACGAGGTCCCTGTTGGTGTAATCCCGTGCAAATATGGTCATTGAACCCAATGACTGTTCAAAAAAAGCAAAAAAGAATACCGTAAAGAACCCAAAGATAGACACGGCAATAATTCGGTCCCTTACCACCGGAAGGTATCTAGCTATCCTAGCAACCAATAGTATTAGAAACAAGGCCAGGGAGAACAAAATAACTACATTGGTGCCACTTAGGCCTCCTAGACTAAACGGGGCCAAACTGCTTCCTTGTATTTTTTCAAAGGGATCGTTAAATAAATAGAGTAGCCCGCCAACAGAGGATAAAACCATCAAAACCTTATCGAAAGGGCTAAAGGGATTCAATTTGGTTTCTACCTCTGTTTCCACTTGCTTCCCTACACTATTTTCCGCTTCATTCACAGATAGTACGGTTTCCTCTTTTTTATGGGGTTTACCTCCAATATCACCAAACAGATCCTTTGCCAGCCAAAATTGGAGCATGCCAATTAGCATAAAAAAACCTGCCAAACCAAACCCCCAGGACCAACCATAATTTTCGGCCAAATACCCACATAGCATCATTCCAAAAAAAGCCCCGGCGTTAACACCCATATAAAATATGGTATAGGCCCCATCCTTTTTGGACTCTTTTCCATGGTACATTTCGGAAATAATGGAAGTAATATTGGGCTTAAAGAACCCCGTTCCAACAATCAGAAGTAAAAGGCCCAGATAAAAAGATGTTGTAGTTTCCAGCGCCATAGCCACATGGCCCAAGGTCATTATTAAACAACCAATGACCACTGCCACCCTATACCCGGTAATCTTATCCGCTATATACCCACCGATTATAGGGGCCAAATATAGAAGGGAAGCATAGGTTCCAATCAAAGCCAGGGCGTGTTCCCTAGGCCATTCCCATCCAGGATTATCACTTATAATGGGAGCCGTTAAAAACAATACCAGTAAAATTTTCATCCCGTAAAACGAGAAACGCTCCCACATTTCAGTGAAAAATAATACAAATAGCCCCGCAGGATGCCCTAGTACCTTATCCTTAAAAAGATTTTCAATATCGGTATTCATATAAAGGATGATTTTAGTATTAATGGATTGGCTATTCCAAATTAAGAAAGACGCCCATTAGGCTAACCAACCATAGAAATGCTTTATAAATAGCTAACACAATACCTGCCTAATATACATAAAAATCGCTGGTTAACCGGCGATAATATTCTTAGTGCACATTGCCCATAAGGCGCTTCATCAACGGTGCTGTGACCAAAACGATCAAAGCCGCTCCCAGTGCATATTCGGCTATAAGCTCAAAACCGTTAATATAGGTTTCAAGTGATTCAAAGCCGCCAACATTAGCGTCATCGCTTTCAACAGCCAACTGTTTCCCAATAAAACCAACCACCTGAAAAGCAAACGCCGAGGATAGAAACCAAACCCCCATCATAAAAGCTACAATTCTTTTTGGCGACAGATCCGTAATTTTTGATAAGCCTACTGGCGACATTAACAACTCACCCACGGAGATAAGAAAATACATAATCAGCAGATAGCTAAAAGGAACCATACCATTCTCATCTGCACTACCTCCACTTAGTGCCAAAATGTAAAAACTGATACCGGCAAAAGCCAAACCCAATCCAAATTTATAGGGAGTACGTGGATTTAATTTCTTCTTGGCCAAATAAGTAAACAATAAGGAGATGGGAATGGACAGGATTATAATGTACATAGAGTTAAGCGCATTGGTCTGTGCTGCATCCACAATACTGAGGTTCACATTACGTTCTGCAAAAAGAGTAATCACACTTCCCGATAATTCGTGAAAACCCCAGAAAATAGTCATAAAAAATGTAATCAAAACTGCCATAAAAAGTTTCTTACGTTCATCCAATGTGGCTTTATACATAATATACCCCATATAAAACAAGATGGATATCCCCACCATTTTAAAAATGACATTCACAATATTCTGATCCCCAAAAAAACTTCCTTCTTCGCCCAAAGGACGATAGGAAGACAAGAGGATAGCGATTACTGGTGCCGCGAGACAGGCCAATAAGGGAACCAATACTTTTTGCTTTACTCCAACAACTTTCCTCTCCAATATTTCCTGGCTAGGAGCCATCCCCTTGTCACCGAAAACATTTTTACGAATCCCGCTCCAGAAGAAAATCAGTCCCGTCAACATCCCTATACCGGCAAGACCAAAACCATAATGCCATCCGTACTCGCTGCCCAGCCACCCACAAAGTAAGGGAGCAGCAAATCCGCCAATATTAATCCCCATATAGAAGATGACGAATCCCGAATCCTTTCGGGTATCTCCTTCTGGATACAGTGAACCCACAAAGGTTGAGATGTTGGGCTTAAAAAACCCATTGCCCACCACTATTAGAGCCAGGGCCAGATAGAAAGCCACATTGTGTTCCACCGCAAGTACAAAATGTCCAAGGGCCATTAAGATACCTCCAAGAAAAATTGATTTCCGCATTCCGAGAATAGTATCCGAAATGCGACCTCCCACTACGGTAGAAGCATATACCAAGGAGCCATAAGAAGAATAAACAGCGGCGGCGGCATAATCACGTTGTGCCAATGCTTCAAAAATCACATTGACCATATAAAGTGTAAGCAGGGCCCGCATTCCATAAAAACTAAATCGCTCCCAGAGCTCGGCAAAGAAGAGGTAAAACAATCCTTTGGGATGTCCAAACATCTGTTGTTCCTCCATAAATTCGGCTTTAGTTTCCATTTGTCTGTTGTTTTTTGTTGTTATTGGTTTCTTCTAAATAATCTATCAAAAAATTGGTCATTTTTGTATACAGATGCAGGCGGGTGTTGCCTCCAAATATGCTGTGATTTTTATCTGGGTAAATCGCCCAATCGAATTGCTTGTTGGCCTGTACCAAAGCTTCTACCATCCTCATCGTATTTTGAACATGCACATTATCATCCGCTGTGCCATGAACCAATAAATACTTGCCTTTTAAAAGTTCGGGATAATTAAACGGGGAGTTTTCATCATAACCCTTAGGATTTTCCTGAGGTGTACGCATAAAACGCTCCGTATAAATGGAGTCATAGAACCTCCATGAGGTCACTGGTGCCACAGCAATGGCCATTTCAAAGGTATCATTCCCTTTTAACAAACAATTGGTAGACATAAATCCTCCGTAACTCCAGCCCCAAATCCCAGTCCTTGACTCGTCAATATAAGGCAATTCACTTAATTTTTTGGCCGCAGCTATTTGATCTTCCACCTCGTACTTCCCTAATTCCATATAGGTCACTTTTTTAAAATCTGCTCCTTTATATCCAGTGCCCCTTCCATCTACACATACCACAACATACCCTTCATTGGCCAACATCTGAAACCAATAGTCGTTAGTGCCCATCCAGGTATTGGATACAGATTGCGAACCCGGACCACTATATTGGGTCATAAACAGGGGGTATTTTTTAGTAGGATCGAAATCATATGGTTTTATCATCCACATATTCAGCTCATTGCCATTAATGGCGATGGTAGAAAATTCCTTTGAATTAATCCTATAATCTTCCAATTTAGATATTAACCCTTGGTTATTTAATATATCCTTTACTTTTTTACCATTCAGGGCATCATGTAAGGTATATTCCGGGGGAGTGGATGCATTGGAGAACGAATTGATGAAATAGGTGAAATCATCACTAAAATCGGCAGTATTCTGCCCTAATTTGATAGTCAGACGCCTTTTATTCTTTCCATTACTACTTACACTGAACACATCTCTATTTATAGATCCATTTTCAGTAGATTGATAATAGATCAAATCTTCTTTTTGATCATAACCATAATACTTGGTTACTGCCCAAGGGCCTTTGGTAGCTTGATGCATTAATTTGCCGTCTACATCATACAGGTAAATATGTCTAAAGCCATCCTTCTCACTAGTCCAGATAAAGCTGTCATCCGCCAAAAAAGTAAGATCATCAGTAACGCTAACATAGGCATCATCAGTTTCCTCCAGTAAAATACTACCGGTATTATTCTTTGCATTTACAGTATACAACCTTAGTTTGTTCTGATGGCGGTTCAAGGTCTGAACACTTAGATAGTTGGGGTTGTTCTTCCATTTTATTCTAGGGATATAGTATGGATCGTCCAAATCAACCTCGGTCTTACCGTAAGTGTCCATATTCACTATATGCAGTGAAACCCGGGAATTGTCCTCCCCTGCCTTAGGGTATTTAAACACCGTCTGGGTCTGATAAAGATTACTGCCGTAAACATCCATGGAAAATTCCGGAACTTTGGTTTCATCGAAACGTATGAAAGCCAATTTGGACCCATCTGAGTTCCATTCAAATGCCCTTACAAAGGCAAATTCCTCTTCATATACCCAGTCCGTTATCCCGTTGATGATCTTATTCTTTTCCCCATCCACAGTTAGCTGTTTGGTTCTATTGGCTGCTATGTCCAAAACGTAAATATTGTTATCCTTAACGTAGGCCACTTTGCTACCATCGGGAGACAGGGTGGGTTCTTGTATTTTAAAATCGGAAACACTGGAAATTTTTTTTGATTTGAGATCGTAGACAAAGAAAAAACCTAAAGTTGACCGCCTAAAAATAGGTTCAACTTCTGTGGCCAAAACTATTTTGGATTCATCTTCACTAAACTCATAAGAAGTAAAATATGGCACCGAACTTGAAGAAGAAACTATGGTTTCCAGTTTTTTTTGGGTTTTGTAGTCATACTTTTCAATAGAGGAAGTAGCTCTCTCCCTGTCCACACTTAAAATGGTATAGTATTTTCCATTTTTCATGGATCGTAATTTATCCAAGCCGTCAACACGAAAGGTGCCGTCATAAATCTCTTCCAAAGAGATCTTCTTGTTTTGGGCCAAAAGCAATGAAAAACTGTTAAGGATAAATAGCAACAGAAATAATAAGGGGGTTTTTCTCACAAATACTAATGTTTAATTAATATATAATAGATTGAAAACACCTGAAAACATTTCAGTATTTTCAAAAATTTATTCAAATCTCCAAGATTACTAAAAAATTCACATAAGTGAGTTCTATAAAGTAAAAAAATAGCATTTTTCACTTCTTTTATGGCCGTTTTAAGATATCCAATGTTTTGACGCCTTATTACTATCTTTGCACAAAGAAACCAATAGTTCAATGACCGCACCTATAGAAGGATTTTCCAAACTGACCAAAGAGGACAAAATTAACTGGATTGCCCAACATTACACCCAAAATAGTGAGCGAACCGTTGCCATCTTAAAACAGTATTGGAACCCTGATGAAAAATTACAAAATTTACATGATGAGTTCATAGAAAATACCATCACCAACTTTTATTTACCCTTGGGTATTGCCCCCAATTTTCTCATAAACAACAAACTTTATGCCATCCCAATGGCAATTGAAGAAAGCTCCGTAGTTGCAGCTGCAAGCAAGGCCGCAAAATTTTGGCAGACCCGCGGTGGATTTAAGACTACCGTTTTGGGTACTGAAAAAGTAGGGCAAGTACATTTTATGTATCATGGCAGTGTAGAAAAACTTACCGGCTTTTTCAAGTTTGTGAAGCCTAAATTGATCAATAGTGTTGCTTCCATTATTAAAAACATGGAAAAACGAGGTGGCGGAATCAAGAACATTCAACTTCGGAATAAAACTTCGGAATTGGAGGGCTATTTCCAATTGCACTGCACTTTTGAAACATTGGATGCCATGGGTGCCAATTTCATAAACTCTTGTTTGGAAGGGTTCTCCCAATGCTTAAAAGAGGAGGCCCAACATTATGGTCCATTTACGGCAGGGGAGAAAGATATGGAAATAGTCATGAGTATTCTCTCCAATTACATCCCAAACTGTGTGGTTAAGGCAGAAGTTAGTTGTCCGGTTACAGATTTGAAGGGCCACCACGGAATTTCCGCAGAAGATTTTGCAAAAAAGATGGTGCGTGCCGTAAATATTGCAAAAGTTGAACCCTATAGGGCGGTTACCCATAACAAAGGAATCATGAACGGAATAGATGCCGTAGTTTTGGCTACAGGAAATGATTTTAGAGCCATAGAAGCAGGGGCACATGCGTATGCCTCCAAGGATGGACGTTATACCAGTCTTACGCATGCGAGTATAGAAAATGGGATTTTTAAATTTTGGATAGAGATTCCCTTAGCCCTGGGAACTGTGGGTGGCCTAACCAATTTGCACCCACTGGTAAAACTCGCCTTGGAAATCTTACAAAATCCTACGGCAAATGAACTCATGCAAATAGTAGCCGTAGCCGGACTGGCCCAAAACTTTGGCGCAGTGCGTTCCTTGGTAACAACGGGTATCCAACAAGGGCATATGAAAATGCATTTATTGAATATATTGAACCAATTGGGGGCTACGGAAGAAGAAAAAATAAGCTTGGTGGACTATTTTAAAAAGCATACGGCCTCCCACAGCGCAGTAGTGGTCGCTTTTGAAGAGTTGAGAAATAAAAAATGACAAAACAATATTACAGCAATGGCAAGCTCCTTATAACGGGAGAATACTTGGTTTTGGATGGCGCCCAAAGTTTAGCGGTACCCACCCTATACGGACAATCCCTATCGGTAAAAGAGAATGAGGACACTCTGCTGACTTGGAAAAGTTTGGACGAAAAAGGAAAGCCCTGGTTCGAAAGTATTTATTCATTGGAGGGGTTTAGTGATGTTTCCAAAATTTCTGTTTCTGATGAAGCATCAACTATCTCGGGTATCCTCAAAAAAATTCTTTTGGAAGCTAGAAAATTAAACCCAAGTTTTTTATCAGACTCCCAAGGGTATGAAGTTACCACGGCATTAAACTTTCCAAGAGAATGGGGCTTGGGATCATCATCCACTTTGATCAACAACATTGCCCAATGGGCTCAGATAGATGCCTACGCACTACTTTGGAATGCCTTTTCTGGTAGTGGGTACGACATAGCCTGTGCTCAAAACAACAGCCCTATTATTTACCAATTAAAAAATAACGGCCCTAATGTACAGTCAGTAACCTTCAACCCCCCATTTAAAAACGACCTATACTTTGTACATCTGAATCAAAAACAGAACAGTCGGGACGGTATTGCCCAATACCGCAAAAAAGACTTCAATACTTTTTCCTCCATATCCCAAATTAATAGCATTACCCAACGCATATTGACCTGTACACGCCTATCCCAATTTGACAAGCTCATTAAAAAACATGAGGCAATTGTAAGCGAGATCCTGGGAATGCCAACAGTTAAAGAACGATTGTTTCCAGATTACAAGGGTGCTATTAAAAGTCTAGGGGCCTGGGGTGGCGATTTTATACTGGCAACAGGTAACAAAACTACTCCAGATTACTTTAAGGAAAAAGGGTATACCACTGTTATCCCTTATGTAAAAATGGTCAAATAATCCAAATACCCAATGGGCAAGACCAATATTATTGCCATGAAACCATTTAACCAAAAACAATAATGCCTCCCAAAAAAGGAGGCATTATTGTTTTTGGAGCACTAAGGTTCCACTAATAAAATGTTGCTCTTTTATCTTCTATCGTAGAAGATTCCTTTAAGGCATTGTAAACCGCGAAGTTTACTCTTCCAGCAGCACCAGCCTGTAAATTCTTGGCATAAGTACTGTAGTTATCCAATTTAGCAGCTTCTTCTTTTTTGGCGACAGTTAACATATACACCCCACTATCTCCCTTTATTAAATCAGAGGTAGCTCCTTGCTCCATCGCAAAGGCAGTACCAACAACAAAGGCCTCGGATCCAGCACCTGGAATAATAGGTGACTTCATTGTCAAAGCCGTAGCTGTAGAAGCTATAACATTATTATCCGTGGCGAAACTATCCATAGTTTTACCTTTATTGGCTTCTATGATCTGTGCCGCCTTTTTTTCCTTTCTCAATTTTGGAAGAACCAAAGCCGATGCATCTTCAACGCTCATAAGTCCTTCAGCATACTTCGCAGTCAATCGCACAACGGCATAACCATTATTTATATTGAACCTTTTAACCTCTCCCAATTTAGTATCTTCGTTAAAAGCCCATTGAACAATGGCACGCTGGGCAGAAAGTCCTGGAAGATTTTCATCCATTTCCTTGATCTTATTTACCGGTCTAACCACAAAATTACTTTCCTTGGCAGCTACCGCAAAATCCTTATCCGAGATAGTTTCCATTTCAAATTTGGTGGCCTCGGTGAACAAGGTATTGATAGTTTCTTCGGAAGGCTCTATTTCCCTTGCCAAGGTGGCAATTTTTACAATATCCTGTTTGTCATCTATCTTAACGATATGGAATCCAAAATCTGTCTCTACCAAACCTATGGCACCCACTGGATTACTAAAAGTGAAGTCGTTAAATGGCGCTACCATTACCCCTTCTTGATTATATCCAAGGTCACCACCTTGGGGCGCTGAAGGTCCGTCTGAATTATCCCTGGCCAATTCTGCAAAAACAGTATTCGCTTTCTTTGCCTCAGCCAACAATTCCTTTGCTTTTTTCTCGGCCTCCTCCTTGGTTCGGGCAACCTCCGGATTGGCACGTTGAGCACCTACATAGGATATTAGGATGTGACTGGATTTTACAGTACCATTTGCCTTTCTATCCATCATTTTGGAAACCTTAAAGTAATCCCCATCACGATAAGTACCAAAAATACTTCCCTTTTCCAAAGACATAAGCGTATCTGCAAATTTGGCGGGCAAATCTTTCTTGGCTTTATAAATAGTGTCAAATTTTGTATCCGAATTTCTATCCAAAAAGGCCATCATATCAGTAGTACTGGTAAAACCTCTAATGGTATCGTTTGCGTCCTTTTGTGCATTGTATTCCACACGGTCCTCCAAAAGTTTTGAAATTTCTTCCTTTACCGCATTTTCATCTTCCAACGAAGCTTTTTCTTCAAAATAGACAAATTCTACATCCCTAGCCTTATCTTGTTTATAGTCTTTCTTATGTTCATTGATATAAGCCTCAATCTCTTTCTTGGTAACCGCTATGGAAGAATCGGCTATTGAAGTGTAGGGCACACGTACATACTTGATATCAACTTTATCATTCGCCAACTTATAATCCAATTCCCCCTCTTTCAATGTTGAGCCAACACCTGCTTTTATAAGATTAAAATAAGTCTGCTCCTTTGCATTTTGAATGATGGCCTGCTCATCCTGTAACCATAAAGCGTAGCGATTTGGATTGTTTGCTTTCCAATCTGCTACGGCTTCCCTAAACTTATTCTCATCAAAAACACCACTCGCATTCTGAAATTCAGGATTTTGAACATAAGAAGGAATCGTCTTTATATAGTTTATTATCTGATCCTGTTCTATATTGATACCCAACTCCTCAAATTGCTGACCAAGAATGGTATTTCTGACTTCCCTATCCCAAACCTGATTGACCAATTGCATAGAAGAGGCTGTAGGGCCGGCCATTCTAGAATAGGCCTCCACATCCCTTCTAAATTGATCTATGGAAATTTCATCCCCATTAATCTCTGCCACGGAAGAACCAACCTTTCCACCACCCAATTCATTACTACTGAACACACCTGAAATTACAAATGCGAACAAAGCCAAACCAATGATTAAAATTAAAACGGTAGTTCGTTTCCTTATATTCTCTAAAATTGCCATTATGTAAACTGTTTAAATTTATCCCGTTACTATCGGGAGGCGAAATTACTACTTTCTTTTGAAATAATAAAAACTAAAAAAAACCAAAAAAAATCCCTCAAATGCCTATTCATCGTCCAGCACTACCAAGGATACCATATCTATTTTATTACTTGAAACTTCCAACACTACAAAAAGGAAATTCCCGATCTTAATTTCGGAGTTTTTTTCTGGAATCTCCCCGGTTTCATTAATGATCAAGCCTCCCAAGGTTTCGTACTCATCACTTTCTGGAAGTTCCAACTTATATTGTTCATTAATATAATCTACTTCCAACCTCCCAGAAAACTTAAAGGAATTTTCATTCAGCTGCTCCTCATGTAAATCGGTAGTATCATGTTCATCCTCTATATCGCCAAAAAGCACCTCCACAATATCCTCCACGGTCATAACCCCCGAAGTACCCCCATACTCATCCAGAACAACGGCAATACTTTTCCTTTTTTTGGTCAGAATATTAAGAATATCATTTATGAGCATTGTTTCCGGAACAAACTCCACGGGAAGTAGGATACTTTTTACGGTCTTAGGCTTTTTAAAAAGTTCATAGGAATGCACATATCCAATAATGTTGTCTATGGTATCTTTGAACACCAATATTTTGGAATAGCCCGTTTCGGTAAAAAGCTTTGCCAAATTTTTTGGTGTTTCATGAAGTTCTACCGCGGCAATCTCCGTTCTAGGAACCATTACTTCCCTAGCTTTTACCCCTGAGAACTCCAGAGCATTCTGGAAAATTTGTATCTCGGAATCCACCTCATCTTCCTTTTCTACAGCTTCCATTTGCTCGGTAATATAATCTCCCAATTCTATTTTACTAAAGGCCAATTGCACCTCATCCCCATCTGTCTTAAAGAGCACCTTAAGAATTATATCGGAAATCCAAATAACGAAATCCGATATTACTGAAAATAATACATAGAAAATATAGGCAGGTATTGCCAACAACCTTAGCATTGTGTTGCTATAAATCTGAAATAATACCTTGGGCAAAAACTCAGCGGTCAACAAAATAATCAGGGTAGAGATAACCGTTTGGGTCACCAGGCTAAAATCTGTAAGCATTAAACTTAAAAAGCTGCCGGGGGTCGACTCGATTCCCTCAAATAGGCTCATAAGAAGATCTCCCATAAAAAGTCCGTAGACCACCAAGGCAATATTGTTCCCAATAAGCATGGTTGCGATGAACTTTGAAGGTTTCTTGGTAAGGCGGGTCAGCACTTTCGGCATCAAACCGTCCTGCTTTTTTTCTATCTCTATGTGAATTTTATTGGCAGAAATAAAGGCGATTTCCATTCCCGAGAAAAAAGCGGAAAACAGCAAGGAAATAACAATGATAATGACAATATATGCCTCCAAGATTACTGTTTATTGTTTTTTTGACGCTCTTCGAACCTTTTTCTATAGGTTTTTTTAAAAATGAACATCCCTATGGAAACTATCCCAAAGAAGACAAATAAATAGGCCCTTTGCCTATCTATGTTCCATTGCTCGTAAATTTCAAAAGCCGACACTACGGCCACTGCCAAATAAAGGTATTCGGTATATCTTAAAATCTTAATCATTCGTCTTTTCTTTTATACTCATATAACCATAGGTCTTATTAGCGTTAAAAAAACTAAAATCCCTATTAAAGTCCATTCCCTCACCGTCCATTATGGTTCCTTCCTCCGGATTGGTGTATTTAAATTTCTGTTGCGTAAAAATCCAATCATTGGTTCTATCCCAATATAATTGCGGTGCCTCCAATTTTTTACCGTCACTGGTTTCAATGACCACATTACCTTGCAAATCTATTAAATTAGTACTTGAATAAATAATGCCGTAATCTGCAGTAACCGTACTTTTTTCTCCTTTTTCATCAAAAAACTCTACAAGGAGTCCTTCCGGGAAGGCATAATAAGGAAAGACCAAATTATTAAAATCATCACAAATTGGACCTTTTAGTACGGCAATTACACGCGCAGAAACAACACCTTCATTTTTTTCAAGTTCGTCGGTCTCCGTATAAGTTAAGGTAAAATCCTCTGCAATAGCACCTGGAAATATCTTTTTTATTGCTTCGTCACCGACTCTCTTATAATTGTCGGCACAGGAATAAAAAAGCATTGCCATAGAAAAAACTATGGCAATGCTCCTTAAATTATATAAACCTTTTTTTTTCATCTTATAGGTTGGGCACTTTTACACTACCTCCTACCCAACAAGAGAAACTAACTGTTTTACCGGCCATACCGGAATTAAATATATCCGTTTTGGACGGTGCCTTGGCACTGTAACTTGCCGCAGCCTGACCAGCCCTACCACTTAGGGCGGGATCTACACGGCCTGCCTGGCGAGCCAAATCAGCAGCTTTCCAATAGATAGCCCTTTTCTCAAAAGGAGTGCTACCACATTCATTGGCGCTACCGGCATACAAACTTGCAATCAGCAAATAAGCCTTACCATTGGACGGGTTGGCATCAATTGCCTTTTGGGCATAACTTCTGGCAGTGGACTTACTACCTCTTCTATAGCTTGTAGCAATTTTATAAGCGATGTTCGACTTTTTTCTGGAATCTGTCTCCAACTCCAATGCCTTATTGAAATCTGCAAGAGCACCACTATTATCCCCTGCATTATTCTTAAGGGCACCAGCATACATATATGCACTGGCGGAAGGCTCCATGGCCAATTGTACTTCAAAAAGCTTTTTGAACATTGGATCTTCGGTACACTCTTTACTGTACATTCTTCCAACAGCTCTCTTAATCCAGGTTAAATCTCCTTTTTTTGAATCAAAATTCTTTTCATACAAAGGAATTAAGTTTTCGCAGTTTGCCAATGCACCTAATTTGCTATCTATACTTTCAGCTATTTTACCATAGCTTTCAGAATAACTATTGTAAGAACTCAGCTGTCTCTTCTCTTTGGAAGTCAAAGTACCGGCATCTTCCTTAGGTAGAAGCTTATTGATAACCTCAGTAAGTTTCTCGTTTTCTTCATCGATCTTTTCGGTGATATTGTCGTATTTTTCAAATACCTCCTCCAATTCTTTTTTACCTGCACTATTTAAATCAACCAAGCTGGAGAAATATAAATACAAGGCTTTAGGGTTTTTAAAATTCGCCCTATCCTCTGTAAAGGCTTTGTCTAGCTGAGAATAGATTTCATCATCGGTAATCATCTTCTCGTCATACTTCAACAATACCTTATCAATAATGGTCTCCGCAACATCTGTCTTTGCAGGAAAGTATTTGGCCCTATTATCGTATAATTCCATTAAAGCATTGATATTCGCAGTTTTATCGGCTCCTGTTGCTTTAGCCAGCCTATCTTTTAGTATGCGCTCACCATATAATATATTGGCCCAGTTTAATGTAGGGCAATTGTCATATACCATTTTCCATGGTGTATAAGCAGCCTCATAATTCTTAACTTTTACATGCTCTGTGTAAATGGAAAGATTGGTCATACACTCCGGGTTTTGAGCTTGAGAATGCCCTAAACCCACAAATCCCATGGCGGCTATCGCTGTGATGTAGAGTTTCTTTTTCATCTGTCTGTTTATTTTAAGGTGGTTAAAGTAATAATTTTTAATTAATTTTTCTTGGTATGAACCATTTATCGTTTAAAGATAGGCCCACATTAACTTTGAAATAACTTTCCTCTACTAAATCCCCGTATTTGGTTCCTCTTTTTCCAAGTTCAAAGCCAAGGTTAATATTTGAAAGATTACGACCCAGTGGTAAACCCATTCCAAAAGTTATGCCAAAATCATTTATCTCCCTATTATCTACCACTATTCCCGATTTGGAGACCTTTGCTCCTGCCCTAAAGGTCACTCTTTTTAAATAACTTGTAAAAGAGGCATAATCAGGGATATAATATCCCCCCAGTCTAAAGGTCTCGGCATTTTGGTACTCCAAATTACTGGCAGGCGAAAGCTCATTTTCAAAAGAGCTTAATTCCTGAAAACTGTACTCTGCCCCTAAAAACCATTTCTTATCCTGGCCATAACCCACGCCCAATGTGGCGGTCGTTGGTATTTGTACTCCTGTGCGCGCCAAACCCTGTGCTGCCAAATCCACTTCAATAACCTCAATATCAATGCCACTCACTGTAGAAAAAGAACCTATTGACCTAGTATTCTCAGATACCAAATTGGCCTGAGTATTTACTATAACACTGGTAAAAAGAGTATGTTTTTCGTTGATGGCCGGTGTAAAACTGGCTCCAAAATTAAAATCGAAGCCTTTGATCCTAGATTCTATCCTATTGAAAGAACCTAATTGTACGTCTTCAATAGTCTGGTAACTATTGATATTCTGATTCCCAAAATTAAAATTACTGGTAACTCCTAAACTCAAATTCTTAAAAAGTTCATAGCCCAAAGAGAAATAAACTCGGTTTAACCCTCCTTCACCATTGAACGATTCCGAAACTAGTCCTTGATCGGTAGTTCTTTCCGATTGAAAATTATACCCCACGGAAGAATACGGCATAATTCCAAAACCCATTCCAAAACCTTTGCCCAAATTAAAGCCCAATGACAAATAGTCTAAATTTGAAAGGGAGGCATTTTCTTTGGAATCGTTGGTTTCAAACCTGTACTCTTTACGGGAAAGTCCCGCTGTGTAGGTTGTTAACCGCAGCTTACTATATGCAGCTGGATTATTAAGGTTGATATGAATACTATCCGTATAAACACTCAACCCACCCATCATTTGATTCTCCACTGTGCCGGTAGCCTTTAAATCCCCAACACCGAAATAAGAATATGGGGAAGCAGTACTATTCTGAGCATATATGCTTACCGAAGTTACGCATAAAATTGCAATAATAAAATTTTTGATCATCTAGCGCTTGTTGTATTCTAACAAATGGTATAACCCCAACAGGAGAAATTTAGAATGCGCAAATATGGTATTTTTTAATCGTTTTGACAAAAATTGAGCATCACCTCCTGTTAAAATAACTGTTAAATCGACAAATCTACTTCTATATTGATCAATAACCCCGTCAATTTCATTGCAAATACCATTGATCACACCACTATGCATACTAGTTTCAGTAGTGTTTCCAATAATATCCAAAATTGGTTTTTTTTTCAACAAAGGCAATTTGGAGGTTTGCTCGTGCATGGCCCTATACCTCATTGCTATTCCGGGCGAAATGGCACCGCCCAGATATTCTCCATAATCGTTAATGGCATCATAGGTAACGCAGGTACCTGCGTCTATGACCAGGGTATTTCCTTTGGGATTATGATAAAAGGCAGCTGTTGCCAGGGCAATCCGATCTACCCCAAGAGTCTGTGGGGTAGCATAGGAATTTTTAAAAGGGGTTTTAGAATTGTAACTAAGTACATGAACTTCACAAAACACGCATAACATGGCTATTTCCTCATGGCTCATCCCTCCAACATTGGAAACAATGGCATTTTGAATACGGAAGTAGTCCTCAAAAATAGATTTCACATTTTTTGCAAAATCCGTTTTAGGAATTTTTCGATAGGAAATAATTTTACCATTTTCGAAAACCGCCATTTTTACTAGGGTATTACCCACATCTACGATCAAGTTCATACTGTAAAGATCAAAAAACTAAAAAAAACAAAAGCCTTTTTTTTCATTTTTGTTTGTATATCATAAAATTGAAATTATATTTGCACCCGCTTACAGCGTTTGGTGCCTTAGCTCAGTTGGTAGAGCAATGGACTGAAAATCCATGTGTCCCTGGTTCGATTCCTGGAGGCACCACCTCAAAAGCCCTTGATTTTCAAGGGCTTTTTTTATTTTCACCCCTTTTTATAGCATTTCCGTTATAGCCGATTGCCTCAATTATAAAAACACATTTGTATTATCGGACTAAAATTGACCCAAGAAGATGTTTACGGCCCTAAGAGTTCCTTTATGCCGAAGGACTCCCAAACTATCCCTTCATAGGCGCTTTCACGCCCACCTTCGTATAAGATACCAATATTTTCCCCATCAATTGGGGTTAAATCGGAATAAGCGGAAGGCCCTGGGAATATTTGTTTTTCAATAGGCCAAGATTTCCCATCATCCTTACTTAGTCTGAGTGTCATATTCACCCTATTTTTATCATCGGCCGGATTGGCAAAAAGGGAATATACCCGATCTTCCACACCAAAGCGCAGAGTGCTGGCCTGACAGATAGGCTCCACCAAAGTCTCATGATGACGCATATCTTTCCATGATTCGCCACCATCACTACTGTAGGCCAATTGCCTACTGTCCATATTTCTATCATAATTCCGCATGTTTAGCATAAGGCTATGATCGGAAAGTTCTACCACTTCACATTCGTTAACCTGATCACGCGGGCTGACACCTCCCAGTTCCCATGAAGCACCATGATCATCGGAATAAATGGTGTGCGAGTAATACTTTTTGCTAACGGCCTCGATATGATCGCATGCTATAACCAACCTGTCCTTATACTTACCTCCAAGAATTTGGATTCCAGACCCTGGTCCCGTAGCATACCATGTCCAATTGGGCAATTTTACATCCGAGGTGATTTCTTTGGGACGACTCCAGCTTTTGCCATCATTGCTAGATTTCATCAGAAATACCCTTCGCGTATCCTTACTCTTTTGGGCAATAATGTCCGGTTCATGATCCGACCCCAGATTCCATGTGGATAGCAAAAAAATAGCACCGGTAGTACGATCTACAACTGGAGAAGGGTTTCCGCAAGTATTGCCTTCATCCTGCCAAAGTACTTCCAATTTGCCCCAAGTTTTTCCTCCATCCGTTGATCGCTTCATTACCAAATCTATATTGCCCGTATCACTACAACCATTTTTTCTACCCTCCGCAAAAGCCAGCAAAGTGTTACTATTTGTTTTAACTACAGCGGGAATACGAAAACAATTATAATTTTCCTGGCCTCCTTCAAAAATATAATTCAATGGTTGTGCACCCTCCAACTTTTCTTTTGTGGATTGGGCCAACAGGGAATGGACCCATAAGGCAAACATGACGCAAACTAAAAACCGTTTCATTAATGTGTTAGAATAAATCATTCCTTTTTTTTAAATTCAAAAAATTAGCATCAAAATTATGGCCCATGCATACATGGCCCAACTTTATTCCAGAATTTGACCCTTAGCCAATAAAAGGCCCCTCAATTTATCATAGTCCACTTCCTGTACCGTAGTCTGAGCATCAATTGCCAATACAGCTGCAGTAGCGGCCGACTGTCCCAATATCATAAACACTGGCTCCATACGGATAGAACCAAAGGCAATATGGCTCGAAGATACACATACTGGAACCAGTAAATTTTTACATTCGTCCTTTTTTGGAACCAAAGAGCCATAGGAAATGGTGTAAGGCCCATTGGTACTTACCCCTATATCCCCTTCATTCTGAACAAACCCATCCGGCTTAATATAGCGTTGCACATTGTGCGAATCCATGGTATACGATCCCATACCAATAGAGTTTGGAGTTGGACTTTTCTTAAGAAGTTCGTTTTCGGTCATCACAAATTCCCCGATCATGCGTCGCGCCTCCCTAACATAGATCTGATGTGGCCAGTTGCCATTATCAGTAAATTCATCCTTTGCCAAGCCCCATTTCTGCATTTCGGTCTGCAAATCCCCGGGCACCCTAGGGTCGTTGGCCACAAACCAAAGTAAGCCCTTTTGGTAATTTTCATGCTCCATTATGATTTCCTTTCTTCTTTCGTAGCTTGCCTCTGGATAATCATAGTTCATACCTATATTATCGCTGCTCAAGGGTCCGTGGTTGTTGGTATCCGTTTTATGGTTGGGGACCGCATCAAATTTCTCGAACCAATCCTTTCTTCCTGTTTCGAAGACCCTCGCCAAGAGTTCATAATTCAAGGGATCATAGTCGTCCGGTTTTGGAAAAGGGATTCTATTTTCAGGATGATTGGTCATGCACATACGGAAACAATAGGCCTGGATTTTATCATCTCCGCTATACTTTTCACCTGGGTCCTCTCCCGACACCCTAGGCAGGAGGCCGCTGCTTGGGTCGCCCGGGACTCTATAAGGAGATATATCGGATTGAAACCAATGCTTATGGTGCAATACCCCCGTTTGTACCCCGTTCCACTCCTCACCATAGACTTCTTTACCTTCACGGCCAACGTGATAACTTACGCCAGCCGCAGCCATAAGATCCCCTTCATAGGTAGCGTCTAAAAATATTTTGCTGGAATAAGTCTTCCCGGACAAGGTAGTTATAGATACAATCTTACCGTCCTTCATCGCTACCCCCTGCTCCCTATTAAGCCATTCATTCCGGTCTACCTGTATCTCTTCTTCCCTTACCCAGTCCTCGAACACCTTTTCGGCAACATGTGGTTCAAAGATCCACATGGTCCTATTCTCGCCGTCCATGGCAGGAGTACCCTGACCTTTATTGCCGTACTCCTCTTTTTTTTGCCAAACCCAAGCCTCATCTGTGCTATAATGATTCCAAACCCTTTGGTAGAACTCGCGCGCAAGTCCCCCAATAACACTCTTGTCACCTGTATCGGTAAAGCCCAAGCCCCCAGAAGACAATCCTCCCAAATGCACATCAGGGGATACCACTATTACCGATTTTCCAGATCGCTTTGCTTCCACTGCCGCGGATATCGCAGCGGAGGTGCCCCCGTAAATAATGATATCAGCAGTAGCGATAGGTATCCTATTTTTTTCCGATTGTTTACAACCCATTGGCCCCATAAATCCCATTATTACCAAAAGGAGGGTCAAATATTTAATCTTACTGCTTTGCGTCATTATATTTGGTCTTTGAATTTATTATCTAGAAAATAGGAAGGTTAATTTTATTTTAATCTTTGTCCATCTTTTAAGAGCTGCTCCTTTAGTTTAACATATGGCACATCCTGAACAGTGGTATTCCCATTAATAGCCATGGCTGCTGCCGTGGCCGCTGACTGTCCAAGAACCATAAACACTGGCTCCATACGAATAGATCCAAAGGCAATATGGGTAGAACTAACACATACTGGGACAATTAGATTGTTACATTCCCCAGTTTTTGGAACCAATGCACCATAGCTTATGGGATAGGGCTTAAAGCCGTGGGCCTCCACATTGCCCTCGTTCTGCACATATCCGTTAGCATCCACATAGCGCTGCACGTTGTGCGAATCCATACCATAGGCAGCCAAACCTATGGCGTCCTCGGCCACTTTTAAGGCCTCACAATTGTGTTGTGTCATCACATAATCACTGATCATCCGTCTGGCCTCGCGGACATAAAGCTGTTGTTGCCACCCGTCCGCTCTCTCAAATTCATCCTTGGAAGTTCCCCATCTGGAGGCTTCTTCACGCACCTCTTCCGGTATTCTTGGATGATTGGCCAAAGTCCACATCAAACCCATCTGATAATTCCGGTGGTCTTCGATGATTTTTTCCCGTTCGGCATAGGAAGCATTGGGGTAGTCATAATTCTTACCGATATAGTCTGTAGAAAACCCAAACTTGTTGTTCGTATCCGTTTTTCTATTAGGCATACTGGAGTTGATCCAGGGCAGTAACGAATTGCCATAGCTGTACATCTCCCTTATAGGCCCCTTTCTAGCTTCGTAATTCCTGAACAGCAGTTCATAATTCACCTCATCATAATTTGCCGGCTTTTGGAATGGAATACGGTTTTCTGGGTGGTCCGTTAGGCACATTCTAAAACAGTAGGCCTGAATTTTATCATCCCCTGCCCCCTCAAGCCCTGGTTTTTCGTTCACATTTGGTAAAAGCCCAGATGAAGGATCGCCCTTTACCACATACGGATCTACCCCTGGAATAAAATTGTGGTTGAACGCATTTCTGGAGACAAGACCTGTCAATGATGTATTTATGCTATTGGCCTGTACCCCGTTCAAGGTCTCTCCATACTGATCATTGCTTTCCCGACCCACGGCATAGGTAACCCCTGCTGAAGCCATCAAATCTCCCTCATAAGTGGCGTCCAAAAACACCTTTCCTTTGTAAGTCCTACCACTTTCCATGGTAATCGATTCAATCTTGCCATTTAGCTTTTTAACCCCGGATTCCCTGTTCAACCTTTCGTTGTATACCATTTTAATTTTCTCCTTGTCCATCATGGCCTTATAGACAGAGAGTGCCGCTGAGGGCTCGAAGGTCCACATGGAAGCCTCTCCGGCCTCGGTACGTGTCTGACCGCCATCCAAATAATCCGACTTTTTCTCCCATTTCCAGTTTTCAGGATCATCGTAATATTTTTTGATGTTCTCATAGAACTCCCTCGAAATCCCGCCAATGGCCTGCTTGTTGCCAATATCGGTCTGGCCAAGTCCTCCAGTGGTCAGTCCACCTATGCGATTGGTAGGCTCTATAAGCACTACGGACTTGCCCATTCTACTACTTTGTATGGCAGCGGATACCCCGGCAGAAGTACCCCCATATATGACAATATCATACTTTTTGGTTTGACCATTTACTACTATGGTCACAAAACTCAATAACAAACACCAGATTAATTTCATAGACTTATTTATTACTTTCTTCAGGGACTATTAAACAAATATCTCTGCCCTCCAAATTTTACATATGGCACAACTAAAACTAAAATTCCATTAATAGTAAGCTAAAATATTAGGGATCGGTCCTTTGGTGCCAAGGGTAAAAAATTAACATCCAAATAACCGCCACTAGCATTATCGTCGGTTACTATTTGCGGTTTCCCTTTAATTGATTCTATTGAAAAACGATGTATATGACCCGAAAATACCCCCAACAGATTTGGGGCGGAGAACACCGCCTTATGAAAATCAAAGGTGGTTTTGGAATGCCCGGTTTCCGGCCATCTCAATCGTCTTTCAATCTCAAAATTCTCATCTGAGGAAGCTCCCCAATCCGGATTGCCACATCCAAAAGAAATGGACTTCCCGGGGGCGTACATAGGGATATGCACTAAAAGCACCAACGGGACACCACTAGAAACCTGTTCTTTAAAAAAGGCCAACTGCTCTGTATTTATTTGATAGGTCGAGTTGTCGATCGCCAAAAACCGAATTCCCTTTACTTCGTAGGCCGCCATCAATGGATGTTTCCCCTGGTATAACGGCAACAATCTTTCCTTGATCCATTGATCCCTCAAATCTTCGAGTGTTCCCTCTATGCCCTCATAATGCCAATCGTGATTGCCAGCGACATAGATATAGGGGATGTTCACTTCTTTTAATTTGGCCGCTACCCATTCGATAGCCGCTTCAGACGGAAAACTAAAAATATCACCGATTAAAGTGATTAGATCAGCCTTGGATTCCTTAGCGAAATTCAGGGCAGCTTCAAATGCCAATTCAGGATTGGTCGTTTCCCCTGTTTTAAAGTGCTTAGTTTGATTATAGGCCTTGGCCATACGCCCACTATACATCTTGTAGGGAACGCCTCGCTCATCGTCTTTAAAAAGGTGGGTGTCAGCTATATGGACAATCTTAACAGCCTCTTTAACGTCTTCTGAAAAAAATTGAAGCTTATTCTCCTCTACCGTAACACAAAACTGGATGTCTTTTTCGGAGGACCGTGCAGATTTGTCATTTGCTGAATACTTGGTTAGTCCTAACCCAATTGAAGCTGTAGCGGCATTTTTAAAAAATAATCGGCGTTTCATCTGAAAAATACATTTATTGACTAAATCTAAAGGTATCGATTTAATTTACCAAATGGATTTTATTCCATTAATGGCAAATCCATTCAATTCCAAAACAGCATCTCTAGGGTTGGAAATTACCAAATTCTTATAAAATTCGTTCGGAAAGATCTGGGCGGTCATCACATATTGCCCGTTGTTTATAAAAACCTCTACAGACGACCAGTCCATGAGGATTCGAACTTCATATTCCCCCTTGGGCAAATTGGTTATGGGCATGGTTTGAACATTTTTGGCAAAATCCTGGTCGAACGAGGTTTTTCCCGAACGTGACCTATCCAAAACAAACTGTTGATTTGGGCCATCGAGAACCAAATTCAGATTCTCGCCCAATCCATTTTGAAACTCCAGATTGAAGGACCTTGAGGCAGTTTTAAATAGTACTTCGGAACTATTAAAATGATCGAAACTCAAAGTCTTGACCGAATTTTCATTTAGCGATATTTCCTCTTCGATACCCAAAACGGGAATTTTGTCAAAATTCCCCAAGGGATAGTTAATTAATTCTACCCTATCCTTAACGCTACGCAAGGCGAGTTTTCTAGGCACTGTCATTGCACTACGCCATTTTTCCGTGGGCGTCTCCTGGGCATAAGCCCAATTACTCATCCAACCAATAAAAATCCGGTCATCATTAGGCCCATTGTTATAGGTTACCCCAGCGTAATTATCGGTGCCCCAATCTATCCACTTATCCTCTTTTTGATCACTTGTAAAGGTTCTGCCATCAAAATCTCCTATAAAATATTGAGTTCCGCTGCCGCCATTTGGGGCTCCTGGGTTAATGCTGATCAAGAGGACCCACTTTTCCATATCCGTACCATCCACCTTTAAGGGGAACATGTCTGGACATTCCCAAACACCACCATGTGCTCCCTGTTCCTTTCCAAACTTGCTTACCATGATCCATGCCTTTAGGTCAGTTGATTGCCAAATTTGAAGGTGGTCTCCTGCTACCAATAACATGGTCCAATTATTTTCCTTTTGGTTCCAAAAAACCTTGGGATCCCTAAAATCCCTATAACCAGGGTTCTTAATGACGGGATTTTTATCATATTTGACCCAACTATCCCCATTATCCAAGCTATAGGCAATCCCTTGGGTCTGGAAATCGTCTTGTCCTGCTTCTGCCGTTTCGGCATTGTGATAGGTATATATGGCAACCAATGGAGGGTTGTCCTTGGTCCCCAACCCAGAGGAATTATTAGAGTCTAGGACAGCACTTCCAGAAAAAATATATCCATGTTCATCAGGGAAAAGTGCAACAGGCTTATTTTTCCATTTTACCATATCCTTGCTTACTGCATGTCCCCAATGCATGGGACCCCAAACAATATCCTCTGGATAATATTGGTAAAAAAGATGGTACACCCCTTGGTTATATACCAAGCCATTGGGATCGTTCATCCATTTTTCCGGTGGCGAAAAATGGAATTGAGGTCGGTAAGCTTCCTTATAGAGGTCATTTACGGCCCTATCACTACTGATCGGCGCTACCTTCTTCCCATCCTTGCAGGACAAAAGAGCCAATCCTAGAACAAACCAAAATATTCTTAGATGGTATTTTTTCAAAATCTGCAGTTTTTATTAAAAATAACAAAAATATACCCAATCAAAACATGGTGAATAACGGATTTAACCCTATTTATCTATAAAATTCAAGACAAAACTGATTTATGTCATATGAATTGGTCAATATTCTTTATAACTTAATGTATCAAATTACTGTGTCATGGAAACAAAAAAATATCCACGGGCAGATTTAAACAAAAAAAGTGGCCTTTTCTTTGTAATTGGTCTGACCTTAGTACTATTTCTTGTATGGAGAGCGTTGGAGTTAAAAACGTATCCCAAGGAAAATGTGGCCATTGAGCAGTTGACGGTAACGGATTACCTGGAAGAAAAAGTACCGGTTACTGAAATATTGAACGTTCCGCCTCCTCCTCCTCCAGCAGCCCCAGAAGTTATAGAAATCGTAGAGGATGTTGCCGAAATTGAGGAAACGGTGATTCAAAGTACAGAAATTAATCAGGAGACAATAGTGGAAGAGGCACCATTGAAAGTTGAAGATATAGCCGTAACGGAGGAAGAAGAGGAAGATATTGAAGTACCTTTTGCCGTTATAGAAAATGTTCCTGTTTTTCCGGGCTGTGAAGAATCTTCAAACGAAGCCCAAAAAGCTTGCTTTCAGAAAAAAATACAGGAACATATCATGAAGCAGTTTACCTATCCGGATGTTGCAGTGGAGTTGGGCATTGAAGGCAAGGTATTCGTCCAATTTATTATCGACAATAACGGATATATCACCAATATAAGAACTAGGGGGCCGGACAAATTATTGGAAAAGGAAGCCAACCGGATTATTGCCGCATTGCCACAAATGACGCCAGGAAAACAAAGGGGTAGGGCCGTAAAAGTTCCCTATACCATTCCAATTACCTTTAGGCTTCAGTAATCTGGGAACAACACGATTATATACATATTCTATGTTAATCAATTCCATTGGCTAAGCAAGTTTAAGGCCGTACTTTCGTGTAGTTGATCAGCTGCTGAGGACCTTCCAGTAAAACCCGAACAATTTGCAAGGTACCATCATCCTTGGTAGCTATCTCCCATTTTATGAGGGCAATGGTCCCTTTCTGAATTTCCAGCCCCGTAATACTTCGGGGATGAACGCAACTACCATCATTAAAAAAGGGAATATCCCCAGGATTGGGAAAACGAGGCCTGTGGGTATGGCCCGCTACAGTCAATATTTCATTCTTGGCCAAAATCCATTTTTTTATTCGCTTTTCAATTTTGATAAGCTCCTTATAGTTTTTTGCGGGACTAGTGGGATCGGCAATGCCCCATACCTGTAAAGGTTTCCATAAAACACGCACTAGAAATCTGCCCCAACGCCAGAAAGTGTAGTTCCACCAATCCGCTTGGTGCCCATGAATCAGAAAAACTTCTTGTTGACTAATTTTATGCTTTAAAATTATGGCTTCATGGAAGTTTATATCCTCAAACAATTCCTTGTTACAGTCCTCTATTGGTTCAAAATAAGACGATAGGTTCTTCTGTACATAAGTGGGATCCTTATAAACCATGTCATGATTTCCCCATATCATATGGAGTCTTTTTTCCATATGGAATTGCTTTAAAAGTTTGTACACGTTCTTATGTGCATTAAAAATGGAATCAAAGCTAATATTCTCCCATAGTTCATCGCCATCCCCCAATTCACAGTAAGTAAACCCCTCATTAAAGTAGTGTCTCAGGGCATGAAAATAAATATTGCGGTTATTGGCAAATTCGTCGGCAAAACTACTATCTCCCCTATGGCAATCGCTGAACAGTATAATTTTTGAAGTATCGTCAAAAGAAAGGGTCTTGGCATTTTTATAAGCTCTGGACAATCTGGTAAATGAAGACATTTCTTTTAGGTTAAAAGTTAATACTTTTTTTAGTTTAGGGATTAAGGTTGAACTAAACATCTTTGGGAGTATTCCCAAACTAGTCGTCCAACAGTAATTAAATAGGATAAATATCCAAAAAAAAAGAAGTCTTTTCCAATATGGCCCAAAAAATGAAAGAATGCATTTTCTTTTGTAATTTTACGGTCCAAACTTGGACTAAAGATAACAATGAAGGGATTTACGGATAAAATATCACCGTTGGAGCATCATATAAGCTTTGATAAATTATTGAAGCAATATGACGATATGGCAAATAGCGAGGATACTTTTCTTGTCTCCAAGGCTAAATATATATTAAATGCCCAAGCTCCTTTCCCGGAACTCCGTGATGGATTTACGGATATATCCTTATTGGAAAAACACAAGGATGTAATACAGATCATCTTGCAAGATCTTTTTTCCCAGGTTCTGACCAACAATGAAATAAAAACTGCCTCCACACCTTATACCAACGTTACTTTTAATTCCAGTAAACGTTTTGAGCGAATTTTGGAAGAAGCAGGACCAAACTTTACTCCGGAAATAAGGAATCAGGAAGAGGGGGTAAGTTATATTATGTCCTGTGTAGTAATCCTAAACTTTTATTACGGATTTAAGTTAGATTTTAAGAGGCCCTTTTTTTATTATATCCCCGATGCAAAAGGAGTAATGAAACATTACAGGATTTTGTACAATGCGGATTTCATAGATATCTTACCCAACGGAAAACCCCCAGAGATTACAGAAGATGATGTAAATGAGTTATTGAAAAATTTTGAAAATGTGGAGCTTTGGAAACAAAAAATTCCACCCAATAGTTTTATCAGTAAAGGTTTTGTAATATCCAACATGTTCGATGTTACCGCGGAACATTCAATTTCCGAGATAAAATCGAGCCTGATCATTAATGACAAAACTGGCGGTAATTTCATTCAAGGTGTTGAAAATACCTTTAAATCTTTATTTGGATTGCCCAATATGCGTATAGGGTTTTCCATTTACAATTCCCATGACAAACAATTTGAAAATGTAGCCATAATTGGGATGTGCAGTTTTATTTTACAAAACAAGCAGGTGGAGACATGCAATGAATCGCTTTGTAAGGAATCTTATCAGAAACTAATAGATCAGAATAGCTACTTTGTAATTTCGGATGTAGATAAATTTTTTAAACTCTCCGGTGGTATAGCGCCTTATAAGGGTTTGCACGACCAAAAAATTAAGAGCGCCCTTTTTGCCCCCATTGCAAAGGAAGGGAAACTGTTGGGAGTATTGGAATTGGTATCCGATAAGGTAAACGACTTCAATAATGTTAATGCCCAGAAATTGGACGACGTTGTCCCCTATATTGTATCAGCGGTTTTACGATCCTTGGAGGAAGAGGAGAATTTAATCGATGCTGTAATACAAAATGAATGCACCTCTGTTCATCCGTCCGTTTACTGGAAGTTTAAAGAGGAAGCAAAACGCTTTATACAGGAAGACACAGAGGGGCTGCAACCCTCTTTTCGTGAAATTGTCTTTGACGAAGTATATCCATTATATGGACAAGTGGATATCCAAAATTCCTCGCAAGAACGGAATTCGGCCATACAAAGGGATCTTATGATCCAGTTGTCCGAAATTAAAAATATAATGACCGAGGTTTGGCAAAAGTATAGTTTGCCCATTTACGAAGAACTCATATTTAGAGTGGACAACCATCTTGAAGAGATCAAGGAGATCCTGCATACCAATAGCGAACAGGCCATTTTTGATTTTGTCCAAGAAGAAATAAACCCCGTTTTTGCACATATCAAAAAATCAGATACCCATATCCAAAATCTATTGGTTTCCTATGAGTCCAAAATAGATAAGGGAACCCGTTCCTACTACGATCATAGAAAAAATTATGACCAAAGCGTAATGCTGATCAACAAAAAGTTGGCTTCGGTAATCGACAAGAAACAGGAAGAAGCACAAGAGATGTATCCCCACTATTTTGAGCGTTACAAGACCGATGGCGTAGAACACAATATGTACATAGGGGATTCTATTACAGGAGCAAGGCCGTTCGATCTACTTTACCTCAATAATCTTAGGTTATGGCAGTTACAGGTTATTTGTGAAATGGAAAATAAGCACTATGACCTCAAATCCAAGCTGCAGGTACAATTAAACGTGGCATCCCTTATCTTAGTCTATAATGGCTCGCTGTCCATTCGTTTTAGGATGGACGAGAAACGTTTTGACGTCGACGGTACCTATAATGCCAGATATGAGATCATAAAAAAACGAATCGATAAGTCTTACATTAAAGGAACCAACGAAAGATTGACCCAGGCAGGTAAAATTGCCATTGTTTATTCCCAGAAAAAGGATGAATTGGAATATCTACGTTATATCAGGTTCTTAAAATCCAAGGGTTATTTTAGTGGAAAAATAGAAATTGTTGAATTGGAGGGGCTCCAAGGGGTTTCGGGCTTAAAGGCCATTAGGGCTTCCATTCTTTATAAATCACATAAAGAAAAAGACAAGACCTATACTTACGAGGACTTAATGGAAGAGCTGAACAATTAATCTGTTTTATTTTTGTTCATATACCCCTATCGGGCCCAAAATACTTAAAGGCTACAACAAAGGCAAAAACGGAAATAATCATTCCAATAATAAAAATAGTATAGGTCCATCGAAGTATTTTATATTTCCTATTCAATACCAATCCAAGATAATACAAATCCTTGGTCAAAGAGGAATAGATATAATCCTTATCCTGTACCAATTCGTTAATGGCCCATTGGTAATCCTCGAGCTTCATTTTGTGAAAATTTCCAAAGAACAGCAAATTTACCTTGCGTTGCTTTACATCGTCCTTGGTAAACTGACCTTGGGTAACATTTGGCCTTGTGGCAAGAACAGCAAGTACCATTGACACAACGCTGAATAACACAAAAATAAGTGTTGGGTAAATCAGATAATTGTTCGAAGGGTTGTCCAGTTTGGTCATGAGGTTGGACAGCACCAAAGAAATAATAATGGCATTTACCGAGAGTAGGATATTGGCCTTGGTGTCAGCAATATCACTCAACATTAAATGATTTTTTAGAGTTACCCTAAACAAGGTCTGTATACCTCTATCTGGACTTTCACTCTTATATTTCGCCTTTAATTTTTCCTTTTTTGCTAAATTTTCCTCGGCTTTATTACCCTTTATAAGCCTTCTTAAATTTTTATTCTTTTCATCCTGCCAATTCTGAAGGGCATAATCGGTATAAAATCGCTGTTCCGTTTGGAACATTTTTAGATTCGCGTCCCGCCACTCCTTTTGCGTATAGGTTGCCAACCCTAAATTATCCAATTCCTCCCGTAATAACTCTGAAGTTTCCAAATAGCTCTTCTTCCCAAAATGGGAACAATCGGCATCCCTGATAATTTCCTCCAACAAGTTTTGGGGCTCATAGAACCTTTTCGTTGCCATAATTAGGCTACAAATACTATCTATCTTCTTTTGGTCGTAATTCTGTGTTGCCAAAAATTCCCGGGCTATAACACAGCTGGTCTCCTCGTGGTTCTCCGAACCTTTGGTATACCCGGTATCATGTAACCAAGCCGCCAACAATAATCTTTCATTTTCATCCTCCCCCAGTTTATAAAAGTTCAATAATTCTTTAGTACTTTTAACAACCCGCCGGGTATGACTCAAATTATGGTATAAATAACTGGAGTCTAATTTATTGGATAATAAATCAACAACAAAATTTTCAGTTTTTTCGAGAATTTCCGACATAAGAGTTAATTATGACTCACAAATTACAAAATTTTGATTTCTAAACTGATGAACATGAGGAAACATTACCTACTTATATCCATACTTTTTCTTTTGGTAGGCTGTGCCACATATAAAACAAAATATGCGGAAGATGGTATTTCAAGGCCTATATCCGGAAAGAGCGAATTATTACACACTTTTTATTTGATAGGTGATGCCGGAAAATCTCCTATGGATGACCAGAGCGATGCACTAAAAGCCTTTCAAAAGGCATTGGGCAAAGCCAATAAAAATAGTACTGCCCTATTTCTGGGGGATAATATCTACCCTGCGGGAATGCCAGACAAAAAGGATTCTACCCAAGCCTATTTGGAAGCCAAAAACAATCTTGATGCGCAACTGGAAACCCTGGCCCAATTTCAGGGCAATCCTATTTTTATTCCTGGGAACCATGATTGGTACAATGAAGGTCTCGAAGGACTGGAAAGGCAACAAAAATATATACAGAAGAAATTAAAAAGCAAAGAGGTCTTTTTTCCGGAAGATGGCTGCCCCATTGAGAAAATTGACATCAATGATCAAATTGTCGTTATTGCCATTGATACGGAATGGTACTTGACCAACTGGGACAAACACCCCACTATAAACGATAAATGCGAAATAAAGGATCGTGAAACATTTTTTGAGGAATTGGAAAGCCTTATCAAAAAAAACAGGGACAGGACTACCATTTTGGCCATACACCATCCCATGTTCAGCTATGGACCGCACGGCGGACAATACTCGGCAAAACTTCATTTAAACCCAGCAGGGGGCAACTTTCCATTCCCTATTTTAGGTTCTTTTGTAAACCTAATAAGAAAAACAAGTGGTGCCTCCTATGCCGATCTTCAAAACAAAAGATATACGGAATTAAGGAATCGCGTGATAACCCTGGCACAGTACTCGGATAAGGTTATATTGACTTCAGGACACGAACACACCCTTCAATACATTGTGGAGGACAACACTCCCCAAATCGTTAGTGGTTCCGGTTCCAAAGAAGGGGCCACAAGATTGTTGAACGGCTCTAAATTCTCCACAGGTAGAATGGGCTATGCCGAATTAAAGGTATACCATGATGGCTCCTCCGAGGTCCAATATTTTGGCGTTGGCCAAAATTACGATCCGGAACCCTTATTTTCCTCACAGGTACTACCTCCGGATAGAGACGAAAAATATGTGTTTAACGACAAAGATTTTCCAAGGGAGATAAAAGCATCTGTTTACTCCCCGGAAGAGATCGACAAAAGTAAATTTTTCAAAACTATTTGGGGCGAAAGATATAGAAAGTATTACGGCATTGAAGTTAATGCGCCTACCCTTCGATTAGACACTGTTTTTGGCGGTTTAAAACCGGTCCGAAAAGGTGGCGGCAACCAATCCAAATCCTTGCGGCTAGTTGATAATTCCGGAAAGGAATACGTTATTAGGGCAGTTAAAAAAAGCGCAGAGGTATATCTTCAGGCCATGGCTTTTAAGGATAAATATGTTATTGGCGAATTTAAGGACACCTATACCGAAAAATTTTTAATGGATTTTTATACCGGAGCACTACCCTACGGTCTTCTTACCGTGGGCACCCTTTCCGATGCGATAGACCTTTATCATACCAACCCTAAATTATACTACATTCCAAAGCAAACTGCCCTAGAGGAATTTAATGGGGAGTTTGGGGATGAACTTTATATTATGGAAGAGCAGGTGGGCGACGGCCATGGAGATTTGGGCAGTTTTGGTTATGCCAATAAAATTGAAAGTACCTGGGACATGATCGACAAAATTAAACGGGACGAAAAATATGTGGTGAATACGGATAGGTACCTAAGGACCCGATTATTTGATATGGCCATGGGCGATTGGGATCGACATGACGACCAATGGCGCTGGGGAGAAATTAAGGATAAGGAAACAGGAAAGATTGTTTTTGAGGCCATTCCACGAGATCGGGACCAAGTGTATTCCATCTGGGGAGATGGGGCGTTAATGAGCGTAGCTACAAGAATAATTCCTGCCCTAAAGATGATGGAGGGATTTAATAAGGACATTAGGGACGTTGAAGCCTTTAATAAAAATGCTTACGGCTTAGATGTAACTTTATTGGCAGAAACAACCAAGGCTGACTGGGAGAAACAACTGCAATTTATTCAGCAAAATCTTACCCCTAATGTCATTGATAAGGCTTTTGAGTCCTTACCAGAGGAAATTTTGGACGAAAACATCCTTGGTTTGAAAGAAATTCTCATATCCCGAATAAAGAACCTCCCCAAAATTGCAGACAATTACTATACGGCACTTAATAAGTATGTCGTTATCAAAGGCACCGACAAGGATGATTGGTTCGAAATTAACAATTTGTCGGATCTGGAAGTGGAGATCAAAGCCTTTCGCAATATAGATGGAGAAAAGGAAAAGCTATTTTTTCAAAAGAAATTCAGCAGCGATATAACAAAGGAAATTTGGATCTATGGTTTGGACGATGATGATATTTTTGAAGTTGCTGGCGCAAAGGGCAACAAAATCAAAATTAGACTTATTGGGGGACAGAACAACGATATTTACGACATTTCCGGAGGGACCAATACTTGGATATATGACTATAAAACCAAAAAGAATACATTCAAGAAAATAAAGGGAGCAAAGCTTAGACTTACCAAAGATTATGAAACCAACACCTATCAGCCGCTTAAACTAAGGAATAGTACCCGGCAGATAGTGCCGACCATCGGATTTAACCCAGATGATGGAATGAAGCTTGGTTTCAATGCTGCAAATACTTTTTATGGATTCAGACAAAACCCTTACACTACCCAGCACCAATACAATGCCGCCTACTATTTTGCAACCGATGGCTTTGAATTGGGCTACAAAGGAGAGTTTGCCCATTTTGTAGAAAACTGGAATTTGGAATTGGCCGCCCGTTTTACCAGTCCTAATTTCAGCGTTAATTTTTTTGGAATTGGGAATGAAACCGAAAATTTTGATGACACTTTGGAGATGGATTACAATAGGGTAAAAATTCAAAACTTAAGTTTTTCTCCCTCCTTGATATGGCGAGGACAGTTGGGAGCAAAATTCAGAACTGGTATTTTGTTGGAAAGTTTAGAAGTAGAAGAAACCGAAGATAGGTTCGTGAACACCTTTTATCTGGCCAACGGGGAAGAGAATAGGAATAGTTTTATTGGAGTAGATGTGGAATATACTTACGAAAATTTTGACAATAACGCCTTCCCCACCATGGGAACGGCAACTGGATTAATATTGGGATACAAGGCCAGTTTAGAGAACCAGGGGCAGGCATATGCCTATATTGTTCCCAGTCTTTCTTTTGATCATAAATTAGTGTCGAACGGCAGATTGGTCCTTGCCACCAAATGGAAAGCACATTTTAATTTGGGCGATGAATACGAATTCTACCAGGCCGCCAGTATTGGTGGAATAGATGGACTCAGGGGCTATAGAAATCAACGCTTTTCCGGCAAGACCAGTTATTACCAAAACACTGACCTTAGATACAGCTTAAAGAGATTAAAAACTGGACTACTGCCCGTTACGGTGGGAATTTATGGCGGATTTGATTATGGCAGGGTTTGGACACCCAACGAAAATTCCGATCAATGGCACAACTCCTATGGAGGAGGTTTTTTTCTTAACGGAGCGGATATCATGACCGCCAGAGTAGCCTTGTTCAATAGTGTTGACGGCCCAAGGTTTTCCTTTGGTATTGGTTTTGGATTCTGATGTACAACTCTAGCTTTTTTTTACACTTGGGTTAGTTGCTTAACGCGAAGGAATAAAGATTTCTTCCCGTTTTTCCCGACTCCTCGTCCGACAGAAATAATGTGTTATTATTAGTAAAAGAAACGGATTCCAATTGCGTATAGACCCCAAGATCTATGGTTTTTAAGCTCCCGCCGGAAAAGAAATTGTCCATTACAAAATCGGTAAATACCCATAAAGTCCCATTTCCCAAAAGTACTATGGTCTTACCATCAGGAGATATATCGGCAGAAGTTACTTGCCTGTTTTTCTTTCCTTTGGGCGGAACAAATGAACCCAAATATTGGGCTTCATGATTTCCCTTTATAGCGGGCACCTTATACAATAATGCTTCCCCGTTAAAAGGTTGGGTCCTGTTTTTGGTAATGATATAGAAGTTGTTTTGGTAATAAAAAAATGCCTCGGCATCATAAAGTAATTTATTCCTTTTGGGAGGAAAATGGGTCTGTTGAGGGTAATTGAACTCAATCTTTTCCGCTTCAAGATAATCGCCCTTTTCCAAATTGGGATCGGGAATTTTATATATGGTCAAATTCTTCCTGTCATTGCTATTATTTCCAAAATCCCCTATGAATACATTACTCCCATCAGTGGCCAAATCCTCCCAATCACGATTTTTAGCATTTTTTACTTTTAATTCCTTTAATAGATCCCCTTCGTAATTTACTTGATAAATCTTGTCGGGATTACCTCTATCCATAATGAACCACACTGTGGAGTCCTTGGCAGGGACCATTCCCGAATTCTCGGTTAATTTATGGGGAAGTTTGGTAACATAGGTCAGTTGTCCATAATTACTTGCACAGCTAACTATGGTTCCCAAGAGCAACAATAACAAGTATTTTTTCATCCAATTAAAATTTAATTTTTTAGGTCGGCCAGTAAAAATAACCCTGTTTATAATCCCTTCCTATTATTCTTTTAAGGGCATATATATTTCCGCTACCCATTCAAGTTCATTACCCCCAAAATTTGGATTGCTAAAAAATACCTCCACCGGCCTTTCCGTTACCTCCATTCCATTCTTTTTGGCATAGTCCAACAAGGCGTACCATGCACGATCAGAGGTAATATAATTTCCATTGTATATCGCCTTTAACCCCTTAAAGCCATTAAAATTCTTATACTTTATGATATCATTTTTCGGTAGGCTATCACTTTTAATAATTGGATAACAAAAATTATAGGAAATACTGTCCATCTCCCTGTTCCAATCTGTAATTTCCAGAAATGGCCTTCCATTCAATGCCACATTATTATCTACCAGCACTGTACTTAAAATAGGATAATTCTGCATCATCCCCTTTGCTTTTCCAATCTGCGAGGCCTTAATTGGGATATAGGCGCAATAGGTTTCGGGAAGCTGTTGTTGGGTATCCAGAACGGTGACCTTAAATTTTTCCAAATGCTCATTTAGGGCATTGTTAAAGTCCAAAATGGTTCTTTTGGTCCGTTTTTCGAAATTGGTATCGAAAAAAGGAATCTTCAACCTGTTCTCCAGGCTATGATCCGCATCCGAAATGTAAATCTTTATCTTACTTGTAGAATCATTAACAGGAGTTATTTTCCATTGATATTGGTATATTGAATCGTTAAACTTTAATTGCTGCTCAATATTTAAAAAATCCTTTTCATGCAATAGTACGGTATTCGTATTGGTATTGCCCCATAATTTAATACTCTGATTAATGGTTCCGGGAAATGTCTTGGATATAATGGAAACCGAATAATCATAAGGCTTTAGAAACAGATACCAAACCAAGGATAATAGAAGAAGGAACGCTACGAAATAAACAATTTTGTTTCTCACTAATTGTAATTTTTACTGGGTAATTAATCTTGAAACCTTCAGAAAAGTCGATAGGAATCCAGCCAATGATACTACTTGGACGCCAATACCTTGTCCCCGTTCATTTGCAGTTTGTCCACAATAAATTTACCTAATTTCCTGCCCTGTTCTACCCCTACTTCCACTGCCGCCCTATAATGGATACCACCATACATTCGGCTTATTGCGGCTTCATCCGCTGCCTGATTAAAGGAGGTAAAACTTCTAACCGGTAAACCATAGGGTATTTCGGTATCGTCATCAAACGCAAAATTATCGCCAAAAATATTGGTCAAGGCCGTAGCTGCCGCCCCTGAAACCACGGAATGACCACTGGTATACTCAGGAAATGGTGGTGTTTGTAGGACCGGTGCCCAATTTTCATCAATATATTGATTTATTACAGTTTCAGGTCGTATTAAATTGGAACGGTATTTTTCGTCCCAACAACTGATAAAGCCATCGGCTATGGCCATTGAAGTTTTGGTGTAGGCATATACTGTTTTGTCAAAATCCGAGTTTGTTTTTTCACAAGCTATTTTGGTAATCCCGATCCAATGTGCCCCTGGAGTTATTTTTTTTGTTGCGAACATTAAATGGCCCCTAGTGACGGACACATAAGGATTACAATCCCAAAATTTCGCAATAGCTATCTCTTCCGAGGTGTCCCCTTTTGCGGTGATTTCCATACTAATATCGTAGACCTCCTTTACTTCCCTATAAAAGTCGGAACTCTTATCCATGGAAAATGCAGGGGGTGGGGCCGGCACAAATTGATTGGCAGAGTCAATCACAAAAGGCCTTATTTTACTCCAATGAGGTTCTATCCCATCCATATAAGCCGGTGGGGTTGGCTGCCAACGAGAATTGTCATCAGTATTAATAGTAAACTTGGGCATAGTCCTAGTCTGCTTATAGTTATCCTTGTCCAACCAATCCACGATATGTTTTACCACCGCCAAACCGTATTCTTGGGAATTGCTGAAGATGGTCATGTTCTTATTTTGCCAATCTGCATACAAACTATCGCGATGCATTTCAATTTTATCCTCCGAAAAAATTAAGCGCTTGCTTATTTCCATGTGCGCAATTAGGGCTGCCATTTGATAATTGATAGGCTTGTCCTTCGAAGGTTCTGGAATAGGGGTCAAATCGGTAACCTGCCCCACCAGAGAACGATAATCCTTGTTGTTAAGGGCTACAATTTCGTAGGCCGCAATATTGGGATACGCAAAAATTCTACTGGCCACTGGAGGCGAAAAAATATCGTGGATCATCACTTCCGTGACCTTATGTATGGAATTATGTAGATCCTGGGAAGTAATTACTATAGGCTCCTCCTTTTTGTTGCACGATATTACGACTGCAAATAATACTAATAATCTTAAATATAGTTTCATCTTAAATTTATGTCAAAATAATTTTTACTCTCTTTCTAACCCTTAAAAATTCATAGTAGAACCTGCTAGGCCATTTTAAAATATTATTGGTCCATGGTATAAACCTGAGCCTTGTCATCATTAAAGGTGACCAAGAGAAAGGGCTTACCGTTCAAATCTATGATATTCATATGTCTTACAGATTTAAGCTCCAGTTCCAACCCTAATTTGTTACCCAAAATTACATCATTTTTATTCTTTATCATTGCCCCTGAAAAGGAATCCAATCTCCCGTGATATGGCTTAATACCAAAATAGTTCCCCGCAGCCAGAATTTCCGTATTCCCGTCTTTATCAAAGTCGAACTCCAAGAATGCCCTGATAGGGGCAACCTGTAATTCGGACTTAAAGGGAACAAACGAATATTTTCCGCCATTGTTCTCCAAATAACCGGATTCTAGTGTATTTACCTCAAGAACGGTACTATTCTTAAGGGAATTTTCATCTAATATTTCTTCTATGGGTTTACCTGCAAAGGCCTTATAGGTCAAAAATTTCTTTCTAAGGCCAACCATTTGGCTAGATAGTTCATCCAATCCTTCCAAGGGATAATATGTGCCGTTTTTTTCAGTGGCTATAATGGTCTCTGTACTTCCGTTCTGGTCAAAGTCCGAATAAAACATTTTCATTGGATATTTATCCGAGGCCTTAAACTTGGTATTGCCTCCCCAATTTCCAAGTAGATAATCCAAGTCTCCATCCCTATCCATATCAAATGGGATTATACACTCCCAGAGGCCATTATAAGGGCGGTCGAGAGGCGTAATTTCCTTAAGGTTACCATTAGTAGTGTTCAAAAAGAATTTTGGAGACATCCACTCACCTACTACAATTAGATCCAATACGCCATCATTGTTTAAATCGGTCCATACCGCATCAGTGACCATACCTACCTTTTGCAGCTCCCTATTTTCCGCTATGGAGAATTTTCCTTTATCATTTCTTAGTATATAGGAATTAGGGACATTGCCAAAATCGTTCGTTGTAGCATTATTGCCAATAAACAGATCCAGGTCCCCATCATTGTCAAAATCACTTTCCCGTATTACCGCCGCATTTTCAAAATATTCAGGCAGAAAAGAAGTCACAAAACCACTACTATCTTGAATATAATAACTATCCAATAAGGGAGGCATTTCATCATAAAAATCCCCTCCACCTGTTCCAACAACCAGATCGCCCCTATTGTCATTGTTCAAATCCGCTATTACAGCAGAAATATCTTCCTTTATGGAGTCATTGGCAATATTCGCGATTCTCTTTTCCAAATAGGTAGTATCCCCTTGTAGAAATATTCTGGACGGAATATATTTGGAACCTCCAAAGAACAGATCTTCTTTTCCATCACCATTCAAATCACCAATAGCCACTGCCGGACCACGATCCGATATCTGATAGGGGATCAATTTTTGTCTGTTGATGTCCAAATAATTGTCTTCGATATGTGTAAAATCGATGCCCAGGTTGCCGGCAACCTTATTGAATATCTTATTGGAAGAAGGCCTTAGCGAACTGTAACTGAAAGGCTTTGTGTTCTCAGGGGAAACCAACAAGGTCTGATTGGTTGCCACTTCTGTTAAGACTTGAAAGGTCTTATCAGGCCAAACAATTTTTAGGGAATCTACCGTATTTTGTTTGCCAAAACCAAAATGGAGCATAGGTTCCGAAGAAGCTTGGAAACCTCGAACAGTATACAGTTCCTTGTACTGTAATCCCCCATTTAGATAAGCAAAAACCTTGGTGCCAATACCAAGTTTATTTTTGGCCTTATAATTAAACCTGAGTTTTAAATAACTAGCCTTGGTGTCCGTTTTGTTGATGTACAATGCTGTTGGACTGTTGAGGGTACTGGTTATCAGATCCAGATCACCATCATTGTCCAAATCTGCCATGGCCGTTGCCCCGGAAATCAGGGTGTCCTTCACCGTCCAAATGCCAGACATATCCTTGTATTTCATGTCTTTCCCGCCTTTAAAAACAGAATTATGGGTCACCCCGGAAGGCATCATATTCAGCGCTTGTTGGTCCACAAGTTTTGTATTGCTCAGCTTATTTCTAATTTGTTCGTCCGATGCAAATTTTATAAAGTCAAGGTCGTTGGGCCTTTTGGGAATCCCGTTGGAAATAAAGATATCCTGCTCCCCATCTTGGTCATAATCACCAAATAATGCACTCCAACTCCAATCGGTCGCCGCAATTCCGCTTTGGATCGCCGTTTCCGAATAAGGTGTATTATGTTGGTTTACAAACAACATATTCCTAGAATATTGGTAGTGATAACCAAAACGTTCCACCCTTAAAATCTGAGTTTGGGTAAGATCATCACCTTCTGAAGACTTAAGTACCTTTTCATCTTCGGGGAGCATGTCCAAAGAAATAAGATCTGGCCAACCATCGTGGTTAATATCGGCAACATCACTCCCCATAGAAAATTTGGTGGTATGGCCAAAATAGTTGCGCAATTGCTCAGAAAATGTTCCATTGCCGTTGTTGATATAATAATAATCGTCTTCGTGAAAATCATTACCAACATAAATATCCGGATATCCGTCCTGATTAAAATCGGCAATAGCGATGCCCAGTCCGTATCCGTTGGCACCACCATAAATACCCGCATCCGCGCTAACGTCCACAAATATACCTCCATCATTACGCAATAACTTGTCTCCGGACTGGGCATTTCTCTTATTCCTTACTTCGGCCTTCCCGTATGACTGTTGGGTATGC
Organism: Arenibacter sp. F20364; assembly: GCF_023015905.1. Lineage (GTDB taxonomy): Bacteria > Bacteroidota > Bacteroidia > Flavobacteriales > Flavobacteriaceae > Arenibacter. Next base: position 104,679 of record NZ_JALKBD010000015.1, read on the forward strand.
ACCGCATGGTTTAGTAGATACAAATCCAAATCCCCGTCCAGATCATAATCCAACAAAGCCGCGGAACTGCTATAGGTATCAAAATCGAGACCATATTGGGCCGCACTCTCGGTAAACGTTGTGTCCCCATTGTTTATATACAGCTCGTTTTGTCCATTAAAACCATTTATCCCTACCACGGCGCAAACGTAGATATCCAGCAATCCGTCCCCATTAATGTCGCCCATTATGGCTCCGGTATTCCATGTACTCTCCCCTGATACACCTGCAGTTTGGGTAATATCCTTAAACTTTAACCCACCTTCATTTAAGTATAATTTATTTTTAACCTGGTTTCCTGAGAGGAAAATATCGGGCAATCCGTCCCCATTTATATCCCCTGTGGCGACTCCTCCCCCATTGTAGAAATACAAATAGTCCAGAATGTTCAGGTCATCGGATTCTGTAACGGTATTTTGAAATTCGATTCCTGTATTGCTGGGCAATGGGTTCCTGAAAATTTCACCTTCCTTTTGGCCGCAACCTATGAGAACCACTGTGCATAAAATGTATAAAGCAAATCTACTCATCAAGCGCAAATACTTTTGGTTTGTTATCATTTATGGCAGCGATGACGAATCGTTTTCCATTTTTGTCATTAAACTGTTCAATTTGCTTCACCTCCTCCTTAATAAAAAACCCGCTTTCATCATAATTCTGCCATTCAAAGTCCAGTTTATCATTTCCTAAAAGAACACTGCCAAAATTGGCGTCCAATCGCGAGAATTGAGGTTTAAATTCAAAATTATTACCCCCCATTATAAGGTCTAAATAACCATCATTATTAAGGTCGGCACAAGTTATTCCACAAACACAGGACAATTGAATACGTCCCGGCAATTTTTTGATGGTGAATTTCCCTCCTCCTTCATTAATAGCAATCACAGATTCCTGAATGGTACCCTCCTTGACAATGGATTTATCAAAAATTTCTCCAGAAAAGAGTTCTCCGATCGTTTTTTTAGCATATTCGGAAGACTTGAGATTTTGTTTTTTCAAGGCAACCATTTGAGTCGTCAATTCCTTCTTTTGATGAATAGGATAGTCCTTTCCTTCAAAATTACGAGTGGTAATTTGTTCAATGGTCCCATTATTATCAAAATCATTGACCCACAGTTTCATAGGATTCTCTCGGGAGCAGGAATAGGGCACATTATTTCCCTGATTTCCTAAAATCAAATCCATGTCCCCGTCATTGTCCAAATCCTCGGCACTAAGTGTATTCCACCATCCGGTTAGGCTGTCCAATGCAGTATTCATTTTGGACATTCTCTTACCGGAATTCTTATAGATTACAGGCCTTCCCCAATCTGCTACGGTAATTAGATCTTTCTTTTTATCGCCATCCATGTCTTCCCATATAGCGTCCGTGACCATGCCCGCTTGTTTGGTGTCGTAAGCCAGACGTTCTGTAGCGTCTATAAATGTTCCATCTCCCTTGTTTTCCAAGAATAAATGGTCCGGATCCAAACCGTAATTTCCCACAACACTCCTAGAACCTATAAAGACGTCCATATCCCCGTCATTGTCAAAATCGTTGGGTGCTATTACGGCAATATTTTTAAAGGTACTGGGCAAAATTTCGGAAGAAGCTTCAAAACTACCCTTACCGTTATTAATATACAGCCTTGCTCTATAGAATTTTTCATCCCCTACCTGATTACCGGCATTTCCTACCATAAGGTCCATATCCCCATCGCCATCTACATCCAAAAAGGCCGCGGCCGTATCCTCCAGTGTCACATCCTTTTCAAAGGCCTTTTGATTGGTAGCCGTCAATTTCCCATTGCCATTATGAAGGTAAAGCACTCCAGCTTGTTCAGCACCACCTCCCACAAAAATGTCTTCATTACCATCACCATTAACGTCGGCCACAGCCAAAGCCGGTCCATCTTGGGAGAGCATTTTTGAGATCAGTCCTTCGTAATCGAAGTCATTGTAATTATTCTCTTTATGCACCAATAATTCGGAATTGCCCAATTCTTTTAGAAGTGGATTCACTATGTTCTTATTATTGGGAACAAATATATCCAGAGCCTCGGAATTTTTAAGGGTAAGGAACTGATTGGTTTTGATATTATTGAATTTCTGGGTCCGGTCATCGGGCCAAATTACCTGCATTGAATCTATGGAAGTATTCTTTCCCAAACCTATGGTCATAATATAGTCTACAGAGGATTGAAACCCTCTAGAAGGCATTAATTCCTGCACTATTACCTGGTTGTCAAAATAAAGTTTAACGGTGGTTCCTATGGCAAATTTATTCTCACCGCTACCTTCAAACTTTAATTTAAGATAATTGTTTCCCGGCTTTTTTTCGCTATGGTTCTCGTATAAAAAGGCTTCCATATTAACATTGTTGACCACAATATCAAGATCCCCATCGTTATCTAGATCACCATATGCCGCTCCATTGGACATACTGGGCAGTTCCAAGCCCCATTTCTTGGTTTCATTGGAAAATGTAATATCTCCATTGTTCCTATACGCGTAGTTGGGTTGGGGAGCTATAGGCATTTTGTCTATAATGGAATCTATAGATTGCTTCTCCCCTGTGAGCGCCATATTTTGAATGATTTCGTTGGCAAAAAAGTCAACAAAATCCAAATCCGTCAAATCGTGATTTATACCATTGGTAATGTATATATCCTTTAAACCGTCATTGTCCATATCGAATAGAAGTCCAGCCCAGCTCCAATCGGTCTTGGCAACCCCACTGTAATAGGCCACTTCGGAAAACGTATTGTTCCCATTATTCAACTGCAAAGTATTTTGAATGTACTGTTGATAGAAATCCTTGCTCTGTTTTAATTTAAAAACGTTGTAGCCTTCAAACTCCATAACCGATTTTACCCTTTGATCCCCTTCCGGTAGCATATCCGTGATGAAGATGTCCGCATAACCATCATTATTTATATCGGCCATATCTATACCCATTGCAGATAAACTTAAATGGGAGGTCCATTGTTCAATTTCTTCCTTAAAGGTGCCATCTTTTTGATTGATATAGAGATAATCCCTTTCGTAAAAATCATTTGACACATAGATGTCGGGATAGAGATCCCCATTGATATCACTCACCATTACCCCAAGTCCAAAGCCTATTAAACTTCCATAAATACCGGCTTTTTCACTTACATCCACAAACTTGCCGTTGTCATTTCTCAAAAGCATATCGCCCACACCCTTGAAGATATCCGGAACTCCCGCCCAATCTTGGGCCCTAACCTCGCGTTGTTCGGCATATCCCAAGCTACTAACGGGTACATTACTATTATTCAAGATATAGGCATCCAGATCCCCATCCTTATCGTAGTCAAAAAAAGTGGCGTGGGTAGAAAACCCGGTTTTGGCCAAATTATATTCCGCTGCCTTCTCGGTAAAGGTAAGATCACCATTATTTATGTACAGGTCATTGTCATGGTTATTCCCCTCCATATTTCCTGCATTACTTACATAAAGATCCAATAAGCCATCATTATTAATATCTACCATGGTCACTCCTGTGGACCAAGGCTTATTGCCTTGAACTCCAGCTTTTTCAGATATATCTTCAAATTCAAGGCCTCCTTTGTTCAAATAGAGCTTGTTGGCGACCATGTTCCCGGTGAGATATATATCGGGAAGGCCATCATTATTGATGTCGCCGATGGCTACCCCACCTCCATTATAAAAATTTCGGTATTTAAAAATGTTGAAGTTTTTCTGGTTTACCACCTTGTTCACAAAGTCGATTCCTGTTTTTTCGGAGGCCAATAAGGAGAATAATGTCTCCTCTTTTATTTCAGATGCTTTATCTACTTCTTTTTTTTGGGAACAAGAACCCAACGATAATATTACCAATAAAATAAGGCTTACCCTTATATTAAATCTACCCATAAATCTTTGTGATTATTTTTAAAGACGGTCCTAAATACATATTAAATGTAGTCTACGCCGTTTTACCAAATTAAAATTAAGTTCATTTTCCGACAATTTTTTTCAGTCACTCAGAAAAGTAAATTCCAATAAAAGATTTGGTCCGAAAAAACGCTGTTATCGACCACCAATCGCAAAATTTAAAAACGTTTTGGAAACCAGTATTCAAAGGAAAAAACCAACATTTAAATATTAGCGCCAAGATAATTAAAGTTCAATAAATTACAGGTGCCGGAACTGTTAATATTGATATTTTTTTGCGTTTTACTGATATAATATTGATATATTTTTAAAGTGCATTTTGTGATAAATCAAATATACATGCCATATATTACAAATAATCCAATATATTTAGCCCAAACAACCAATTAAACTCCATATTATAATGTTAGGAATTCTTTCTTTCATAGGCTTTACCCTTTTAGTTGCCCTTATTGCTTACCTGGCTACCCGAAAAACTGATGAAAATTCCTCTGACGGCTATTTCTTGGGAGGCAGAAGCCTTACCGCCGGTGTAATCGCAGGTTCTTTACTTCTTACCAACCTTTCCACGGAACAAATTGTTGGACTTAATGGCAGTGCCTATACCGATGGTTTGTCGGTTATGGCCTGGGAAACCTTGGCGGCCATTGCCATGGTAGTAACAGCCGTTTTTCTCTTGCCCAGGTATTTAAAAGGTGGACTAACCACTATTCCCCAATTTTTGGCGAAGCGGTTCGATGTTACCACGAAAACCATTACTTCAGGTCTGTTTTTAACGGGCTATGTCGTAGTACTTTTGCCCGTTATCCTCTATTCTGGATCGGTAGCGATCAGTGGCATGTTCAATGTTCCTGAACTTTTAGGCGTTTCCGAAACTTCGGCTTTAGTAATTTGTATTTGGGGGATAGGAATCATAGGTTCCATATACGCAGTTTTTGGAGGCTTAAAGGCAGTGGCAGTTTCGGACAGTATTAATGCTGTTGGCCTGATTATTGGCGGAATCCTGATACCTATATTTGGTTTGATGGCCATTGGTGACGGCAACGTGCTTACAGGTCTTGATAATTTAATTACCTCAGATGCCGCAAGGTTCGATTCTACGGGGGAGCGCGGACAGGAAGTACCTTTTTCTACAATTTTCACAGGAATGATGCTGGTGCAACTTTTTTACTGGGGAACCAACCAACAGATCATTCAAAGGGCCTTGGGGGCCAAAAATTTGGCCGAGGGACAAAAAGGATTATTGTTGGCCTCTTTTTTAAAAATTCTGGGACCCTTAATTTTGGTTCTCCCCGGTATGATAGCCTACTATTATTTTGATGGTGGCTTGTCTTCCAGTGACCTTGCCTATCCAGAATTGGTCAGGGCCGTACTGCCAAAGCCGTTGGTCGGATTTTTTGCGGCCGTATTGTTCGGGGCAATTTTAAGTTCGTTTAATAGTGTTCTCAACAGTTCTGTTACCTTATTCGGAATAGATATCTATAAGCAGCATATTAATCAAGAAGCATCGGAAAAAACGGTAGTAAAATACGGAAAGATATTTGGAATTTGTTTGGCCCTTGCAGCTATGTTTATAGCACCTATGATTGCAAATGCGGGAAGTCTGTTCAATTACCTACAGGAAATAAACGGTATATACAGTATCCCTATTTTCACCATTATCGTAGTAGGATATTTCACTAAAAGGGTTCCTGCCATTGCCGCAAAAATTGGTATTTTTTCTGGCTCAATATTGTATATAATAAGTCAATTTATACTTAAGGGCCAGTTTATAGAAAAAGCGCTGGAAGCGGCTAAGGCTTCAGGCGTTAGCGATCCAGCAGCGTTAAAATTGGTGGAAGCCGATGCCTACCCACATTTCCTGCACGTGAATGCCATTCTCTTTTTGTTGAACGCAGGCATCATGTTGCTTATAGGGAAGTTTTACCCTAGAAAAGATGCCTTTGAACTGGAATACACCAAGCAAGTTTCCATTGAACCCTATAAATATGTAAATCATGTAGGGATCGCTATCTGCGTCATCGTAATTGGAATATATATTTATTTTGCCAAATAGTTTCGAATCAATTTCAATAGTACTGTCTGAACTAGAAAACGATGGTATAAACTATCCCCAAGTTTGTGTACTGTTCATTTTTTGCATCGCCAAAAAAACGGACTAAAATCCCGATAACTATCGGGAGTAGGCTAATTTTTTTAAATTCTTTAAATCCACGTACTTTCCACGGCCGCACCGCCCAATGTGGAAACCACTTGATTTAAGACGAAATTGAAAATAGGCCGTTTTTTTGTTCCGTCAACCATTGGCCATTATCACATACCGTTGTAAATTGCTTTCAAAGCCTGTCGTTGGGTCGGTCTTCTTCCATAGTGGAGGTGTCATGGCCGTAAAGAATTATTGAAGCCTTGGAAATAATTTAGGCCATGGCATCGGTCCTTAAAATCCCGAGATTTTAGGAGCCACATAATGAAGAAGGGGCTTTTCTCCCGCCTGCCGGCGAGGCAGGTTTGTTTCGTTTTATTCATTCCCTTTCTATTTTAGAATAAGGTATTCATGAACCTCCTGCGTTGGTTTCATTGGACAGCAAAGAAATCGGAGATTCACTAAAACAGATAAAAAACAATAGAAATCACTTGAGTAAAATGAAAGAATAATTTCAACATATGTTCTAGGCGGTTCATTCCAATAAATAGAACCAATAAAAAAAGATAATTTTTGCCTGAACATAACAATTAAGTATGATCCCAATAATCTTACAATAGGACTAAATAACTTTACCACATAAAAAAGAGGGTTGTTCAAATGAACAACCCTCTTTTAAATAACTACCTAAACTAAATTATTAATATCCTGGATTCTGAACCAAATTGGGATTGGAAAGCAAAGCCGTTTCTGGAATTGGGAAAAGATTTAAGTTGGGATCTCCCGTTACTTCCTTCAATGACCAAGGTGCTGTAAATTTATCAAATCGAACCAAATCGTTCCTTCTCCAAAATTCTATATACAACTCACGCCCTCTTTCTGCCAAAAGCTCATCTTCGTTAACACTGGCCAAGTCTGGAGTATTGGCTCTTGTTTGACGCAGTTCATTTACCATAGCAGTAGGGTCTCCCCCAATGCGCATCATCGCCTCTGCTTTCATCAAATGGGCATCGGAATATCTAAAAAGTATTTGATGCCTTCTAAAAGAGTTCACTTCACCACCCTCATTTGTAACATCATATGGATGGTACTTAAGAATACGCATACCTACAGCTTCCCCATTACCCACCAAAGATGGTATTTCTTTGGTCAATATTAAATCTCCACCTTGTCTGTTTTTCAATTTGGTTCCATCTTCATTATACTGTTGGTTAATTAAAAAACCGTATCCAAGACCTAAATTAATATTATCGGCATTGGTAGCATCTGGCACCCATCCTCTACGTTCCTCTTGGCCATCACCTACATAGTTAGAATTAGGGGCACCTTCAAAAGAATCATAGAATTCTGCCAAGGTAGAAAACCCGTTCCACCCCCCACCAGTATTGTCAGGTGAGTTCATATTGTAATGCATACTGTTCCAAATTCTAGCGCCAATGTCGCTCTTTAAATAAAGTATGGTCTCTGAATCGTCTGCAGATTCAAATATCTTAAAATAGCCAGATGTTTCTATATCAAAGCCTAAGTCTTTAATATCATCTACAAGATCTATCACCTTTTGCATATTGGCGTTATCAACGGCACCCCCATTATATATATGGGCATTTAAGTACATTTTGGCCAACAAGAAATTTGCCGCCGCTTTGGTAGCGTTCGCTGTATTGGCGGTACCTGGACTACCATCGGGCAAGCCTGGCAGTGCTTCCATTAAATCTGACTCCACAAAGCTGAAAACTTCACTTCTTGTCAACACTCTTGGATTAATTTCAGGACCTTCATCTACCTCCCTAAAAGGTACGGAACCGAAAAAGTCCATAAGAAAAAACATATTGAACGCCCTAAGAAATTTAGCTTCCGCCAATACTTCTGCACTCGGGCTACTTTCTATAATCTCACTTGCACGAAAAACATTTTGATTCAAATTGTTCCAGGCATTTTTAATAAATAAATGCGCAGGGGTCCAAGTGTGGGTATGCAACTGTCTCCAAATCCCGTTATCACCCCAATCGGTTCCCCGTGTTGGAATCAACAACTCGTCCGTTGTTACTTCGGACATGGCGTACATGGTTTCCTGGGTTTGAAAATCAGTACCAACCTTATTGTATAGGTCACTTAGTGAGGAGGCCGGATTGGCCACTGGTGTAAAACCACCACTAGTGGCCTTACTTATGATCGAATCCGTTTCTTCTATCTCCAGATCGGTGCAGGCTACAAGGCCTACCAACACAAATATGGAGCCGAAAACGGGTTTCATATATTTTTGTATGTTCATAATGCTATGATTAAAAAGTTACGTTAAATCCTAATGTGTATGTTCTTGGTCTTGGGAAGGCACTATAGTCTATACCTGCAATTGGCAAACCATTCAATAGGGCAGCACTAGCCGGTGCTACACTAACCTCCGGATCAAGACCGGAATAATCTGTAATTACAAAAAGGTTCTGACCTGTAAGACTAAGTCTCATAGACTTGAATAAGCCATCTTTTAAGGGAACGTCATAGGAAATGGATGCTGTTTGCAATCTTACAAAATCTCCTTTTTCCAAGAATCTGGAGGAAACAGAAGCTTCCGCAAATCTACCTTCCTGTCCTGCCAATTCCACCACATTCTGTGTTACGTTATTACCACTACCGATGGCACCTCCTGTAAAAAAGGCGTTAGCCGTATTGTTGTAAATATAGTTTCCAAACTGACCGTTAAAATACATTGATGCGGACCAATTTTTATAATTTGCCGAGGTAGAAAAACCTCCCGTGAAATCTGGAAGCGCACTCTTACCTAGAAACTGTTGGTTATCCACACCTCCCTCATGAACGGGGTTGCCATTTGCATCGAAACCTGTAAACTTCCTTAAATAGAAGGAATACAAAGGTTGTCCTGACGCCAAGCGTTGGGCAAAAGCGTTGGACAATCCTGCACCACGAATGGTACCCGCCGCAATCTCTCCATCGAAATCCGTAATTTCGTTTTTATTGTAGGCTACGTTAAATCCAGCGGTCCAGCTATAGTCTTCTCCTTGTAAAATATCGTAATTTAGGGAGAATTCACCTCCTTGGTTAAGAACAATGGCATCCAAATTCTGGAAAAAAGTGGGCTGAGGGGAAGGCTGGGCCGCTTCTATATTAAGCAGTAAATCCCTTGTTTCCTTTCGGTACACATCAATAGACCCATTAAAGCGATCATTGGCAAACCCAAAATCCAGACCTACATTATATTGGGTAGTTTCCTCCCATTTCAAATCGGGATTGGCAAATTCCACGGTAGAAATACCTGGGACACTTACCCCTCCTCCATCACTAATATTTGGATCCCCAAGGGTTGCAATGGAATAACGTTCCCGTCTAGCGAAACGGCCATATCCCAAACCATCCTGGTTCCCGGTAATACCGTAGCTCAACCTAAGTTTTAAGGTAGACATGGCATCGCCCATGAAATCTTCTTCGTTTATTTTCCAGGCAAAAGCCGCTGAAGGGAAAATACCATATCGGTTATTTTCACCAAAACGTGAAGAGCCATCGGCCCGGACCGTTGCAGTAAACAAATACTTATTTGCTAGGCTGTAGTTGGCCCTGGCAAAAAAGGATTGTAATTCATCCGTATTGTCAAAAGTATTGGTAAAAATGGATTTTACCGGAATACTAACCTCTCCTAGGCGGTCTGAAACCGGCTCTGGAAAAAGTCTGTTCACAAAAAGATCGGCATCACCCCCGGACGCATAGCCATATTGCTGATAGGATCCGGTAATCATGGATTCAATCTTGCTAGCCGCGTCATTTAAATTCCTGGCCATGCTGTTTAAATTGGTTGTGGAATAACCCCAACCTTCAACATTTCTTTGTTTGGTATTAAAATCTTGATAAGAGAAACCTCCCAGCACATCCAATACCGAATTATCGAATTCTTTTTTGTAGGACAATGTCAATTCCAATAGACTATTCTCCAAATCAAGGTCGTTTATGGCGCCTCTACCATTTCCACCAGCTCCTCGGGACACGTTAAAAGACTTACTGCCCAATTCAGCTTCACGTGTGGAGTTGGATTTATCGTACCCCACAGTAGCCTTGGCCGTTAAGTCTTCCACAATATCGTAGGAAGCTGAAAAATTAATCAGAAAACGATCGGTGTAGGTTAAACTTTGCCAGTTCTCCAATAAGTTCAAGGGATTGATCCTATCCCCGGGATTGAATGAACTACTAGCGGGCCAAGTAGGATTGGCAGAATAAGCCGAACCCAACATATCACCAGTAGAACCCGCACTACCACTCAAAGGTGGTGCCTCGTCATTTACACGGGAAATTGTACTTTGTAGATCCAACCTTAACTTATCATCTAATAACCTCTGGGAAAGATTTATCCTTCCAGTGACCCTCTCTTGTGAGGATTTTGGCACTATCCCGAATTGTTTCCCATAATTAAAGGTTGCCCTTACGTTACCTGATCCATAATTTTGGGAGTAAGCCAAGTTATTATTGGTCGAAGATGAATTTCTGGTGACCAACGATTGCCAATCCGTATCATTTCCTAAATCTGTTGCGCTTCCGCCAAAGGCAGAAACAGCAGATAAGAACTCGCTTCTATTCAATAAATCGAACTCATTGGCCGGTGATGAAAAACTTAGATCAGAAGAAAACTCCCAAGTACCCCCCTGTGCTCCACCTTTACCACTCTTAGTGGTAATGATAACAACTCCATTGGCACCTCTAGATCCATAGATAGCCGTTGATGACGCATCCTTTAGGATACTCATGCTTTCAATATCATTTGGATTCAAAAAGCTAAGTGGATTTCTGGCAGAACTAGAACCCACACCTATATCCGTACCTTCAGAGGAACTACCTCCGGAAGGAAGTGGAACACCATCCACAACGAATAATGGATCGTTATTGGATCTAACTGAAGAAGTACCCCTGATCCTAATTGAAACACCAGAACCAGGTTCCCCACTACCTTGGGAAATTTGAACCCCAGCGGTCTTACCCTGAATTAATTGTTCGGGAGATGATATTACCCCTCCGTTAAAGTCCTCGGAAGTAACCGCGGAAACAGCACCTGTAGCGTCCTTTACCGTAGTGGTTCCATAACCAATGATAACCACCTCGGCCAATGCCTGTGCATCTTCTTCCATCATAATATTAATGGTCGTTTGATTGCCTACTGCCACTTCCTGCGTTTTGTAGCCGATATAGCTAAAAACTAGAATAGCGCTGGCATCCACATCGCTTAAGGTGAAATTACCATCAAAATCTGTCTGTGCGCCATTGGTAGTTCCTTTTACAACGACACTAGCTCCCGGTAAGGGACCAGTAGCATCAGATACCGTACCTGACACTTCTTGAGCTGAAGCTAGTCCAAAACACAAAAATGTTCCAAATAGCAAAAAGCTCTTAAGTAATTTAAGATTCATACATTGTTAGTTTTAATTGAGTTAAATAATAATTGAGTTAAATAATTGCTTATAATTCTAGTTTTAAATTCGAATATAAATAATAAAATATCCATTTATTGTTATATTCATAAATTTAACGTCTAAAAAACACCTAAAACGTTTTCGTACAATTGCGCTTTTCGGAATATCAAATCAAAATGGCTAATTACATATTTTCGCCCCTTTGAATTTCCAAATAAATAGTACCATACAAATATACTGCAATTTTATATTCAATGGTATTTTGATTAAATCATATACTATTTTAACATTTTACAAAAATTGATTTCACTCCTAACCTTAATATATTACATTTACATCTTGTAATTAAATATTCCAATTTGTGCCAATCAAGTACAAATGCTTTTGTACTTTTAGTAGTATATTGATTTGAAAAAAAATTCAATTTTGAAAAGAAAAATAACCCTCAAACATATTGCAAGGGAATTAGGGGTTTCCATTTCTACGGTATCCAAAGCCTTGAAAAATAGTGAGGAAATTGGATCGGACACTAAAGAAAAGGTCCAGGCTTTTGCAAAATTATACAATTACAAGCCCAACAATATTGCCATCAGCTTAAAAAATAAGCGCACCAAAAACATTGGGGTAATAATTCCAGATATCGTTCATCATTTTTTTACCACAGTTTTCAGGGGAATAGAAAAATACGCCAATGCCAAAGGTTATAATGTAATCGTATGTGTCTCCGATGAATCGTTCGACAAGGAAGTCATAAATATGGAATTGCTTGCCAATGGAAGTATAGACGGGTTTATTATGGCCCTCTCCTCGGGCACTCAATTAAAAAATGACTATAACCATTTAAAGGAAGTTACCGAACAAGGGATACCCTTAGTTTTATTTGACCGGGTTGCAGAGGATATAAAATGCGACAAGGTATACATCAATGATAGAAAAGGCGCTTACAACGCAGTAACCAAATTTATAAATGACGGAAGAAAAAGAATTGCTCTAATCACTACAGATGACTATATAAGTGTAAGTAGGGAAAGAGCCGTGGGCTATACCCAGGCATTGTCCGACAATGGCATTGTATTTAACGAAAACCTAATACTCAAACTTCCTTCTATGGAAATAGATGAAAAAATGATCGAGGATTTTTTTAAAAGGGAAAAAGTAGACGCCGTACTGAGTGTTAATGAAATATTTGCCATCCACAGTATGCGGTTGGTACAAAGTAAAGGCCTAGAAATTCCAGAGGACATTTCCTTTATAGGCTTCACAGATGGACTTTTGTCCAAATACGCCTCTCCTGGATTGACCGCTATTGCCCAACACGGGGAACAAATGGGGGAAATAGCGGCAGAAATACTTATAGAAAAAGTAGAAAATGATATGGAGGAGGAAACATTCGTTACCAAGATTTTGGAACCCACCATAATAGAACGTGGATCAACAGTCAACTAGGACCCACATCACTTAATTGCTAGGCAAGAATTATTCAATTACTGAGGGAAATATAGAAATATTGTAGACCGCCTAAAACTATTATAAGCCTATAGGACTTCATTAACAAGAATCTCGTCTTCCTATGATCGGGCCAAATTTTAATCAATATCTTAAACCAATGAAGAAAATAGGATTTATATTCGATTTGGATGGTGTTATCGTAGATACCGCCAAATATCATTACCTGGCCTGGAGAAAATTGGCCAATGAATTGGGATTTGAATTTACAATAGAGCAAAACGAACTTTTTAAAGGGGTAAGTCGCAAAAGATGCCTGGAGATCCTATTGGAAATTGGGAAAATCAAGGCATCACAAGAACAGTTCAACGGATGGTTGGTGGAGAAGAATGAGGATTATTTATCCCTAATAGAAAAAATGGACGCATCGGAAATATTGCCCGATGTACAAAGGGTACTGAAGTTCCTTAAAAAACAGAAAATGCCAATAGCCTTGGGGTCTGCCAGCAAAAATGCACGCCCGATTTTGGAAAAAGTAAAATTAATGGATTATTTTGATGCTATTGTGGACGGCACCCAAGTAACCAAAGCCAAGCCCGATCCAGAAGTTTTTTTGTTGGCCGCAGCACAAATGGGGGTAAATCCCAAGGAGTGTGTGGTCTTTGAAGATGCGGTTGCCGGAATAGAGGCCGCCAACAATGCAGGAATGTTGAGCATAGGCATTGGGGAGGAAAAAGTACTCTCCGAGGCAAAATTTGTTTTCGCAAATTTTACGGAAATTGATGATGTCTTCCTAAACCGGCTAATTGAATAAACCCTACGATGAACATTGACAATAATTAATTAATTTGGTGTCCTCCCAATTAGAATCTGACACAAAAACACCTAAGCCCATTACAATAACCGAGAAACACTAGCACAATGAATCAAGATTATATAAAGCCCGATAACTGGTCTATCATAGAAGAAGGATTTGAACAAGAAAGAGTAAAATCCTCGGAAAGCTTGTTCAGTCTTGGAAATGGTGCCATGGGGCAACGCGCCAATTTTGAAGAGAAATATACCGGGCCCACTTTTCAAGGAAGTTATATTGGAGGAGTATATTACCCAGATAAAACACGTGTAGGCTGGTGGAAAAACGGCTATCCCGAATATTTTGCCAAAGTATTGAACGCTCCTAACTGGATTGGCATCAATGTTCTTATCAATGGGGAAACTTTGGATCTCAATACCTGTAAGAGCGTAGCGGATTTTCGTAGGGAAATAAACATGAAAGAAGGCTGGTATATCCGGAGCTTCAGGGCTACTCTGCCCAATGATACAATAATTGAGGTAAAGATTACCCGATTCCTGAGTTTGGACTTTGATGAAGTAGGTGCCATTAAATACCAAATTACGGCCATCAACCAGGATAGCTCAATTGCTTTTCACCCCTATGTTGATAGTGGAATTACCAATGAGGACACCAATTGGGACGACCAATTTTGGAATACCACAGGGGTTAATTCGGACGGGTTTCAAGCTTTTATTGAGGCACATACCCTGAAGACCAATTTCGCTACCTGTACGTTTATGGAATCCAGAATGTACCATAACAATGAAATAGAAAAAGAAAAACCGCTAGAAGCCATATCGGATACAAATATTGTACATCTCTTTAAAAAGGACATAAAAAAAGGGGACACCCTATCACTGATAAAATTTGGGGGATATACGGTTTCCACGAACCATAGGGCCCATGAATTGATCTTGGCCGCCAAAAGTGTTTTGCACAAGGTGACGGAATTAGGTTTTGAGGCCCTATTGGAGCAACAAAAGAAATCATGGTCCGAAATTTGGGAAATGAGCGATATTACAATTGATGGTGATGTAAAGGCACAACAGGGAATCCGCTTCAATATTTTTCATTTGAACCAGACCTATTTGGGCAAGGATTCCAGACTTAATATTGGCCCCAAGGGATTCACAGGTGAAAAATACGGCGGAAGTACTTATTGGGATACCGAGGCCTATTGTATTCCCTTTTACATGGCCACCAAGAATAAAAAGGTGGCAAGAAACTTATTGACATATAGGTACAACCATTTGGAAAAGGCCATTGAAAATGCCCAAAAATTAGGTTTTGTAGATGGTGCAGCCCTCTACCCCATGGTAACCATGAACGGGGAAGAATGCCATAACGAGTGGGAAATAACATTCGAGGAAATTCATCGGAATGGTGCCATTGCCTTTGCCATTTACAATTACTACCGCTTTACAGGAGATTACACCTATATCCCGGAAATGGGCTTGGAGGTCTTGATCGGTATAGCCCGTTTTTGGCATCAAAGGGCCACCTTCTCCTCTCAAAAAAACAAATATGTTATTCTAGGGGTCACAGGTCCAAACGAATACGAAAACAATGTAAACAATAACTGGTACACGAATTACATTGCCAAATGGTGCTTTAATTATGCCCTTCATGAACTGCAAAAAGTAAAAGAGGGATATCCGGACGACTATAATCGAATTATTGGAGTCACCAAACTGTCTGAAAAGGAAACCCAGGACTGGAGCAAGGTGGCCAAAAATATGTACTTCCCATATGATGAAAAATTAGGCGTTTATTTGCAACAAGATGGTTTTTTGGACAAGGAACTAATCCCCGTAAAAGAATTGAACAAAAAAGATCGACCCATAAATCAGAAATGGAGCTGGGACAGGATTTTAAGGTCGCCTTACATTAAACAGGCAGATACACTTCAAGGATTTTATTTCTTTGAAGACCACTTTACCATAGACGAACTGGAAAAACATTTCGACTTTTACGAACCCTTCACGGTGCATGAATCCTCCTTATCCCCATGTGTCCATAGTATTCAGGCTGCAAAGTTGAACCGAATGGACCAAGCTTATTCCTTTTATCTACGTACATCCCGATTGGATTTGGACGATTACAACAAGGAAGTCAAGGAAGGGCTACATATTACATCCATGGCCGGAACCTGGATGAGCATAGTGGAAGGTTTTGGGGGTATGAGAATTTTGGAGGACAAACTGTCCTTTACCCCAAGAATCCCAAAGGAATGGAAATCCTTCTCCTTCAAAGTAAATTTTAGGGATAGAATTTTAAAGGTAAAGGTTTCGGAAAAGGAAACCACTTTTGACTTGGAAGGCACCAACGAAATGTCCATTCGTGTAAACGGAAAACGTGTAGTTTTAACTCCTGGCAAGAAAACCTATTCTCTGGCCAACTAAACCCAGGGCAATGTTAAGAACATTTAAAAAATGAATGATTGGGATAATTTTTAAAAAACTTTGATCGATAGCGCTAAAACTCACTGCAGAAACAAAAATTTTCGAATAAATTAACCTAAATTCCAAAAACAAGTGCCAATATTGCAGTGAAAAGCTTTACAAAACAGCCTTAGTGTTTTGTTCCGAAAAGAAAGCACAAAATGAAAGAGACCACTGAAATTCGAAAAACAGTAGTTTATCAAGTATTTACCAGATTGTTCGGGAATACCAATACCACCAATAAACCTTGGGGCACCATAGAAGAAAATGGGGTGGGCAAATTAAGTGACTTCACACAAAAGGCTTTAAAAGAAATTAAGGATCTTGGGATAACCCATATTTGGTATACAGGTATTCCCCACCACGCCCTTATCAGGGATTATTCCGCATATGGCATCTCCAATGACGACCCGGATATTGTTAAGGGCAGGGCGGGTTCGCCCTATGCCGTAAGGGACTATTACAGCGTTAACCCAGATTTGGCCAACGATCCGAGAAATAGAAATTCGGAGTTCAAAGACCTATTGACCAGGAGCCATAAGGAAGGTTTAAAAGTTATCATAGATATTGTTCCAAACCATATTGCCCGAAAATATGAAGGTAATAATAATCCCAAAGGGGTAGTGGATTTTGGCACCAATGACAACACCGATGTTGTCTATGATAAGAACAATAATTTTTACTACAATCCGGGGGAATCCTTTACCGTTCCTGATTGGCGGGACGGCTACCTTCCCCTTGGCGGAGAAGAATATAATATTCCCGGTGGCAAATTCACTGAAACCCCCGCAAAATGGACCGGAAATGGTTCCCGTTTGTCCAAACCCGATTTTAATGATTGGTACGAAACGGTAAAAATTAATTACGGAATTAGTCCGGATGGACGTTGCGATTTTGCATCGCTGCCAGAAGATTTTGGCCACAAAAACTTTTCTGAACATTTTGAATTCTGGAAAGGCAAAGAGATCCCCGATTCCTGGATAAAATTTAGGGATATTGCCCTTTTCTGGTTAAATGAAGGAGTGGACGGATTTCGCTATGACATGGCCGAAATGGTTCCAGTAGAATTCTGGAGCTTTATGAATTCGTCCATAAAAATGAAAAAACCAGATGCATTTTTAATGGCAGAGGTCTATAATCCACAGCTGTACAGGGATTACATCTTTAAAGGAAAAATGGACTATCTCTATGACAAGGTAGAATTTTATGATTCCTTAAAACATATTATGCAGGGCCATGGGTGGACAGACCATATCCCTGTAGTCCAAAACGGGCTCATGGATATTGAGCACCAAATGTTACATTTTCTTGAGAATCATGACGAGCAGCGTATTGCCTGTCCCGAATTTTTGGGTAATGCCGAAAAAGCCAAACCGGGCATGGTAGTATCCGCCACCATAAGCACCTCGCCTACCATGATCTACTTTGGACAAGAAGTTGGCGAACCAGCCGAGGAAAGTCCTGGATTTGGTTCCCCGAGTAGAACTTCCATCTTCGATTATGTTGGGGTCCCCCACTTTCAACGTTGGATGAACAACAAAAAATTTGACGGGGGGCAACTCTCCACAAAAGAAAAAGAATTAAGGACTTTTTATAAGAATTTGCTCAATTTCACCATTAATAGCAGTGCCTTAATGGGAAAATACAAGGATATTCATTTTTATAATAAAGACTATACGGAATATTACAATCACCGGGTTTTATCCTTTGTTCGATGGTCAAAGAACGAAAAACTCATTGTTATTTCTAATTTTGATGCCGGTCAAGCCTTTGGATTTGATTTAAAACTCCCAAGGGAAATTATTAAGGAATGGGGGCTACAGAATAGTACCTACCTTGTAAAGGACGAATTGTTCGGGGAAAAGGAATTATCCTTAAATGTCGAAAATGAAATTGGCCATATAAGAATTGACATACATCCCTTGGAATCATTAATTTTAAGTTTAAAATAGATTTTTAGCATTACATTATGAAAACATCATCAGTAGTAGGATCTTTTTTCTTGTTTCTATTAATTTTAAGTTGTGACAATATGAACAAACCCTTGGTTATTGGCCACAGAGGTGCCATGGGGCATGAAACGGAAAACACCTTGGCTTCTATTGAAAAAGCAATAGAACTTGGCGTGGATATGATAGAAATCGACGTCTTTAAAATAAAAAGTGGGGAAACTGTGGTTTTCCACGATGAAGATGTGGAAAGACTAACGGATAGTATTGGTAATATCGAGGATTATAATTTTGAAGACCTTCAGAAATTAACCCTGATCGGCAACCATAAAATTCCAACCCTACAGGAGGTGCTGAATGTTATTGATAAAAAAGTTCAATTAAATATTGAGCTCAAGGGATCCAATACAGCAGACAGGGTCAACTTTATCATGAATTACTACATAAAAGAAAAAGGCTGGCCGATTGACAAATTTATTATTTCCAGTTTTAAATGGGACGAGCTTCAGGCAATGCGTGCGCTGAATACCCAAGTCCCTATTGCCATCCTCGTATTTGGTGATCCATTGAACGCTTTGGAAATTGGAAAAGAACTGCAAGCGGTTGCTATAAATCCATATTTTGAAGACTTAACCCTTGAAAACGTCAACGAGATTAAAAAGGCCGGATTTAAAATCTATCCATGGACCGTAAACGAACCCGAAGAAATTGAGGCTGTAGAAAGATTGGGAGTGGATGGTATAATTACCAATTATCCAGAACGCATAAATTAATGTTAGATGTACTTGTTTTAGGAGGAGGTGCAGCAGGTTTTTATAGCGCCATACACATAGTAGAAAGCAACCCTAATTTAAAAGTAGTCATCTTGGAACGAGGCAAAGAAGTGCTCACCAAGGTAAAAGTATCCGGTGGGGGGCGCTGTAACGTTACCCACGCTGAATTTGACCCAAAGGAACTTGCCAAAAATTATCCTAGGGGAGAAAGGGAACTAGTAGGGCCGTTTCACTCCTATTGCAGTGGCGATACCATGGCCTTTTTTGAAAAGCGGGGCATACAATTGAATATTGAAGCCGACGGGAGGATCTTCCCGGCCTCCAACTCCTCCCAAACCATCATTGATTGTTTTCTAAATGAAACGGACCGACTGGGAATTAAAGTTCTCAAGAACAGTTCCATTGTTGGGATAACACCCCTTGGCGGAAATACGGGGACGGGGAACTACGCCTGGGCAATCAAAACAATTCGAAATACCTACAAAGCCAAAAAAATATTGGTTGCTACGGGCAGCAATCCTAAAATATGGGAATTATTGAGGCAAATGGGGCATACTATCATAGCCCCTGTACCTTCTCTTTTTACCTTTAATATTGTAGATGAAAGAATAACCGGCATACAAGGGGTTAGTACCAATGCCAGCATCAAGATAATTCCCTCCAAAGTCAATAACGGAAAATTTAATGCGGCCCTTAAAAAATATTCCATCCACGCCTCAGATCTAGAATCCGAAGGCCCGCTTTTAATAACACACTGGGGAATGAGTGGCCCAGGCATATTGAGACTATCCGCTTGGGGAGCACAGTTATTGCATGAATTAAATTACAAGTTTACCATAAAGATAAATTGGCTACCCGCCTATCATGAAGAAGGACTCTTACGACAACTTCAACAAATAGAGGAAGTTGAAGGAAGGAAAACCATACTTAGGACCAAAGCCTTTGATCTACCAAAACGGTTATGGGGCAGTCTGGTAAAAGCATCGGGCATTTCAGACAACGATAAATGGGCAGATATCTCCAAGACCCAATTACAACAATTGTCGAAACAGTTAACAGGTTCCAAATTTAGAGTAGATGGAAAAAGTACTTTTAAGGAAGAATTTGTCACTGCCGGAGGGGTAGACTTAAAGGAAATAAACTTTAAGACCTATGAAAGTAAATTGCTCCCAAACCTCTATTTTGCCGGAGAAGTGATCAATGTAGATGCCATTACGGGCGGATTTAACTTTCAAAATGCCTGGACCGGGGCATTTATTGCAGCCCAGGCAATTGCCAGGCCTAAATAAGCGGCCATTAACTCAATAATAACATCAACAAGGCGGCCAATGTAGCCCCAATAAAGGGGCCTACAACTGGGATCCACGCATAGCCCCAATCGTTACCGCCTTTTCCTTTTATTGGCATAATTGCATGCATTATTCGCGGTCCCAAATCCCTTGCCGGATTAATGGCATAGCCTGTGGTTCCTCCCAAAGAAAGCCCAATAACCCATACTAAAAAGGCAACGGGAAGTGCTCCTAACGACCCTAGACCTATAACGGTTTCCGTATCCGTTATAGAGGCGTCCGTAAAATAGAGCACAACAAAAACCAGGACAAAAGTGCCCACTACCTCACTAAATAGATTGTTAATAGGATTTCTTATGGCCGGAGCCGTGCAGAATATGGCTCTTTTGGCGTCCTTGTCGTCCGTGGCATCAAAATGATCTTTGTAAAAGAGCCAGACGATCAAAGCGCCTAACATAGCCCCTATAAACTGACCCAAAATATAGATGGGAACCAAGGCCCAATCAAATTTTTCGGCAACGGCAAGTCCCAGGCTCACGGCGGGATTTAGATGTGCGCCGCTATACGGTGCGGCTACCGCCACCCCAACATAGACCGCCAGCCCCCAAGCCGTAGTAATGACCATCCAGCCAGGATCGTTAGATTTTGTTTTGTCAAGAACTACGTTGGCAACAACCCCGCCCCCTAAAAGGATCAGGAAAAAAGTGCCAATGATTTCAGCAATAAATGGAGTCATAGTTGGTTTTTATTTAATCGTTTAGTTTGGACCAATATTCTACGGCATCAATGGCCCTGTACCAGCCTTTAATATTTTGTTCTATTTCTTTCCTTTCCGTGGTGGGATTAAAATTGACATCGGTTTGCCAAATTTCCTGAATTTCCTCAAGACTCTCCCAGAATCCTACCGCCAAACCAGCCAAATAAGCAGCTCCCATGACCGTGGTTTCTATCACTTTTGGACGTACGGTGGCCGTATCAAGAACATCGGCCTGAAATTGCATCAGTAAATCATTTACGGTAGCTCCCCCATCGACCCTTAATTCTTTTATAGAAATTTTAGAATCCGCTTCCATAGCCTTTAAAACATCCATGGTCTGAAAGGCAATGGATTCCAAAGCTGCCCTAGCAATGTGCGCGTCCGTACTGCCTCTAGTAAGCCCAAAAATACTTCCCTTGGCATGCTGGTTCCAATATGGTGCTCCCAAACCGGCAAAAGCAGGAACTAAATAAACTCCTTCCGTACTGTCTACAGAACCAGCCAGTTTTTCTACATCTTCTGACTTTTTTATAATCTTTAAGCTGTCCCTCAACCATTGTACTACGGCACCAGCTATGAAAATACTTCCTTCAAGGGCATATTGGGTTTTTCCTTTTATGGACCAGGCCACTGTAGTTAGCAGATTATGTTCAGAAACAATTGGCTTTTCCCCTATATTCATTAACATAAAACATCCAGTACCGTAGGTGTTTTTGACCATTCCTGGCTTGGTGCACATTTGGCCAAATAGAGCCGCTTGCTGATCTCCTGCAATTCCGGCAATTGGGATTTTACTCGCAAAAAAATTGGGATTGGTATGCCCGTAAACCTCACTGGACTCCTTAACTTGGGGCAACATACTTTTCGGAATGGTAAAAAGCTCTAACAACTCATCATCCCATTCCAATGTATTTATATTGTAAAGCAATGTTCTAGAGGCATTGGTAACATCGGTAATATGCAGTTCTCCCTTGGTCATGTTCCAAATTAACCAAGAATCTATGGTTCCCATTATTAATTCCCCGGCATCTGCCTTTTCTCGGGCCCCCTGCACATTGTCCAAAATCCATTTCACCTTGGTCCCTGAAAAGTAGGAGTCGATCACCAAACCGGTTTTTTCCCTTATCAGCTTGGATTTTCCCTGTCTCTTTAACTCATCGCAATAGTTGGAAGTCCTTTTATCTTGCCAAACAATGGCATTATACACTGGCTTACCAGTATTCCTATCCCAAACCACTACCGTTTCCCGTTGGTTTGTAATTCCTATAGCCGCTATATCGGCTCCATAAATTCCCTTTTTAGTGGTGGCCTCTGCGGCCGTACTGGCTTGGGACGACCAAATTTCCAAGGGATCGTGCTCAACCCAACCCGGTTTCGGAAAATATTGGGTAAATTCCTTTTGGGCCACCGAAACGATGTCACCTTTTTTATCAAAAACAACGGAACGGGAGCTCGTTGTACCTTGGTCCAATGCTAATATATATTTTTCCATATTGGTAGGTTATCTTTTAAAATGGGTATCAAGATAACAAAATATAGGCACTAAAATTGAAAAATTAATAACCAGAACCTATAGATTTAAACAAAAGTGTTTATTGGCACCAATCCAAAAAGTGGTGGTTATGCCATAAACCCCCGAATATCTCCATTCCAAAATATTGTTATTTTTATCCATCGGTAGTAAAAAAGGGTAAAGATGACAAACTATATTGTACTTCTTAGGGGGATCAATGTAAGTGGACAAAAGACAATTAAGATGTCCCAGTTAAAAACAATGCTGGAATCCTTGGATTTTTCTGCGGTAAGCACCTATATACAAAGCGGTAATATTGTTCTAAAAAGTTCAGTTTCATCTTCCAATGAAGTTTCCAAAATCATCAAAAATGGTATATACAAGGCTTTTGGCTTTGAGGTCCCTGTTTTGGCCTTGACCCTGCCTGAGCTTGACGAAATCCTTAAACAATCCCCATTTAGGACACTCTATGAATCAGAATCGAAAAAATGGTACTATGTGATCTTGCAAGAAACTCCCAACAGGGAATTGATCCATAGTCTACAACAGCAACAATTCCCCAGTGAAAGGTTTATAATTACCAATAGCTGTGTCTACCTAAGTTGTGACCAAGGCTATGGCAAAACAAAATGCGACAATAATTTTTTTGAAAAAAAGCTTCAGGTGACCGCCACCACAAGAAACCACAGGACCATGATAAAGTTGTTGGAAATGGGGAGTCAAATCAGTACGTAAATGTACAATAATCCCAATAGACTTTTCATTTACCGCCAACAATACACGTCACCGAAAAAAAATATTAATTCAATTCCCAAATCTTATAATTAAGGGCCGTGGCAAAACATACCCAAAGCAGGTACGGAATCAATAACAAGGCGGCAGTTTGGCTCACCACTTTAAACCATTTTATAGTAAAAATCAACAGCACCAACAAATTAAGTATAACCAGTAAAGCGCCAAACGGATTCTTGAATCCAAAGAAAATTATACTCCAAAGTGCATTGAACAACAACTGTATCCCAAAATGATATAAGGCCGTTTTTACCCAAATATGATAAAACCCTTTTGCCCAAACAATTCCTGCAGCAACACCCATAAGAATATAAAGTAGGGTCCAAACTGGGGCAAAAATCCAATTGGGCGGATTAAAGCTGGGCTTGTTCAATTCAAGATACCAACCATCGACCGAAGATTGCGTTGCAAAACTGGACAAAAATCCAATCATTAGGCAAACGGCTACAGAAATTGCGATATAGGTAAGTTGCTTTTTCAAAGGTTGGTTGTTAATGCCCTAAATTAACAATTTATTTTAACAGGATCTACTGCAAATCTCCTTAAAAACTATCTTTGCACAAATTGTTTCCATTATGACCGAGAAAGACTTTATCCCTTCCCCTTACACTACAGGCAAGACAGAAGGAAAAGTTACTTATAAATCGCCCAGTAATATTGCCTTAGTGAAATATTGGGGAAAAAAGGAACATCAGATTCCCGCAAACCCATCCATTAGTTTTACCTTGGATACCTGCGCTACCACTACAACGGTCAGCTATAAAAAATTGGAAGATACAGCATCCGACTTTTCTTTTGATCTTCTTTTCGAAGGTAGACCCAAAGAGGATTTTAAGCCCAAAATAAGCACTTTTCTCAAAAGGACCGAACCCTATTTACCCTTTATAAAGGACTATCATTTTACCATAGAAACCTCCAATTCATTTCCCCACAGTAGCGGTATCGCCTCCTCGGCCAGTGGTATGTCGGCCTTGGCACTATGCCTCATGGAGCTTGAAAGAGAACTAACCCCAAATATGGATACGGATTTCTTTAACAGAAAGGCTTCGTTTTTGGCACGATTGGGATCTGGGAGTGCCTGCAGGAGTATCCATGGAAACCTAATGCAATGGGGAGCACACAAGGATACCCGGAATAGCTCCGATCTTTTTGCCATTAAATATCCTTATAAGGTGCACCAGGTGTTTAAAAATTTTCAAGATACCATCCTTTTGGTAGATAAAGGTTCCAAACAGGTGAGCAGCAGTCTTGGCCATAATTTAATGCACGATCACCCTTTTGCGGAAAAGCGGTTCGATCAAGCGCATAAAAATCTGACCAAATTAAAAAAGGTTTTCGAGGAAGGAGATTTATCGGAATTTATCAAAATCGTAGAAGGTGAAGCACTCACCTTGCACGCAATGATGATGACGAGTATGCCATATTTTATATTGATGAAACCCAATACCTTGGAGATTATCAATAAAATATGGGCTTTTAGGGCCTCCTCCAAAACCCACGTTTGTTTTACCTTGGATGCAGGGGCAAATGTACATGTCCTATATCCAGAAAGGGAAAAGGAAAAGGTTTACCAATTTATTAATAATGAGTTGGTTGCATATTGTGAAAACGGGCAGTATATTTGCGATCAAATTGGTAATGGAGCGGAAAAGCTGTAATTTGAAAGTAAAAAATGAATAATTAATAGTGATATTTTGCGTTGATTATTATCTGTGGGAACACTCTTAAAACCAAAAGTTTTGATTTTACCATTAATATAATAGTTCTTTACAAAAGATCGACATTTGCCCGTACGGAAAATGTTACTATAAAATTCTAAATTGAAAAAATATTAAGTTTATTGGAGTATATCTTACAAACATTAAAACTATAATTATAAGTTATAGATTATTAATTTTTAATTATTTATTCTTATCTTAAAGAAATGAAAGGACCACTTTTTTACTCTAAAATTCTACTTTTTGGGGAATATGGGATCATTAAGGATTCCAAAGGACTTTCTATACCCTATAACTTTTTTAAGGGGGCATTAAAATCCAAGAACAAAGATTCGGAAGAGGCAAAGAAATCGAATGCCAGCCTAAAAGGCTTTGCGGAATATTTAAAAAACCTTCAACAAAAAGACCATAAATTGGTAACATTTGATCTTGAGGCCTTGAATAAAGACTTGGCCAATGGTATGTATTTTGACAGTTCCATTCCACAAGGATACGGTGTGGGCAGTAGTGGTGCTTTGGTAGCGGCCATCTACGATAAATATGCCATTGAAAAGATCACCGTTTTGGAGAATCTTACTAGGGAAAAATTACTGAAGCTGAAGACTGTTTTCGGAAAAATGGAATCCTTTTTCCATGGTAAATCTTCGGGATTGGACCCTTTGAACAGTTATTTAAGCCTGCCTATTCTGATAAATTCCAAGGATAATATAGAATCGACCAGTATTCCTTCGCAAAATTTGGACGGTAAGGGAGCCGTTTTCCTTTTGGACAGCGGTAGCACAGGGGAAACCGCCCCGATGGTCCATTTGTTTATGGAGCAAATGAAACATGAAGGCTTCCGTGCCATGCTTAAAGATCAGTTTATTAAACATACGGATGCCTGTGTGGAAGATTTTATAAATGGGAACGTAAAATCGCTCTTCGGGAATCTAAAACAATTGTCCCATGTAGTCTTGGATAATTTTAAGCCCATGATACCTGCAGAATTCCATAAACTCTGGAAACAGGGAATTGACACCAACGACTACTATTTAAAACTCTGTGGCTCTGGAGGCGGAGGTTATATTTTAGGATTTACCGAAGACCTCAACAAGGCTAAAAAAGCGCTGAAAGGCTATAATTTGGAAGTGGTATATAACTTCTAAACATCTCCCTTATGCTTAGTAGAAGGAATAAGCTCTTACTATTAAAGTTTCTGAGCCTGTTTTCTGTGGTCAGAGGATACAATATTCTCATGATCATATTGGCTCAATACCTGGCCTCCATCTATATTTTAGCCCCTGATTTACCCTTGCGCAAGGTTGTTTTTGACGGCAATCTGTTCGTAATTGTACTCAGTTCGGCCTTGGTCATTGCTGCTGGTTATATCATTAATAATTTTTACGATGCCGAAAAAGACCTGATCAACAAGCCTCGTAAAAGTATGTTGGACCGCTTGGTTAGCCAACGAACCAAGCTCACCACCTATTTTGTACTAAATTTTCTTTCGGTCTTTTTTGCCAGCTATGTTTCTTTTAAAGCTGTTGTATTCTTTTCTGCCTATATTTTTGGAATTTGGCTTTATTCCCATAAGTTGAAAAAAGTACCATTTTTGGGCAATTTTGTTTCTGCTACCTTGGCAATAGCCCCATTTTTTGCGGTTTTTGTGTATTATAAGAATTTTGATACCGTAATTTTTGTCCACGCACTATATCTTTTCCTATTGATATTGGCCCGGGAAATGATCAAAGATCTGGAAAACATTGCGGGTGATATGGCCCAAAACTACAAGACCATTCCCATAATGTACGGGGCAAAATTCTCTAAGACCTGCATAGCCGTTTTAATAGGACTAACCCTACTGCCGGCCTTTCTCTTGATCGAATATTTTGATGTTGGCTATATGTACCTTTATTTCATAGGGTGCATTTTTTTGCTTTTGGGTTTTTTGATCCTTTTGGTAAAATCCAACAGCAAAAAACACTACGTTTGGCTGCACAACATTCTAAAGTTGATCATTACACTGGGAGTATTCAGTATTTTATTGATCAACGTTGATCTGGTATTGAACAGAATCCTCTAAGAATCACTAATAACCGCTAGATTAGCTTATACATACGATTTCCTTTGCTACCTTTGCAATAAATTATAGTACATATGAGCAGGTCAGATTCCAATAACGACAAAAAAGCATCAGGAAGACAAGGGGGCACTTTTAGAAAAAAAAGCCATGCACGGGGTAACGCGCCTATAAGAAAAAGAACGGAGGCAAAGGCACCTTCGGATCCCAATGTAATGCGCCTTAATCGTTATGTAGCCAACTCTGGCGTATGCTCACGTAGGGACGCTGATATTTATATCTCTGCCGGAAATGTCACCGTAAATGGCAAGCCTATAACTGAAATGGGCTACAAGGTTAAATTGACCGATGAAGTAAAATTTGATGGTCGTTTGCTAAATCCGGAGAAAAAGGAATACGTACTACTAAACAAACCCAAGGATTTTGTGACCTCGCCAAAGGATGAGCGCGGAAAAAGAACCGTAGCCTCCCTAATTTCCAGTGCTTCCAAATCCAAACTTTCGGTAGTGGGGAGAATGGATAAGAATACTACCGGACTATTGTTATTTACCAATGACGGCGAGATGACAAAGCGACTTACCAAGCCAAAAAACGGACTTCGTAAAATTTATCATGTAGAACTTAATAAAAATCTAAGGGGTGAAGACCTAATTAAGATCAAGGAAGGTATTTCTATAGATGATAGTGTGGTTAGGGTAGATGACGTAAGTTTTATTGAAAATTCACCCAAGCGCGAAGTAGGCATTGAACTTAAGAGTACCCGTAACAAAATTGTACGCCGAATTTTTGAAGAATTGGAATATGAGGTTATAAAATTGGATAGGGTAGTCTATGCCGGACTTACCAAAAAAGATCTTCCACGTGGACATTGGAGACATCTTACCCCTCAGGAAGTCATCAATCTAGGGATGATCAAATAAGGTAAAAGTCCTTCCCAAATCCTTTCAAAAGCCTTATTTATTCCTTTATTGGGCACATCCCATTTTTTATTTCCAAAAGTGGTGCGGGCCGGGCTTTATGGTACCCCAATCTCGGCTTGAATTTTGTTTCCTGAATAATGTGGCAAGCTGCTTTTGATTGAAGGGATTTTTCGTTACGACTGCACTTCAAACTATCTGTTGTAGTCCCGGCTGTGCAAAGTCTCCAGACTTTGCACTTCATAAACCCATTAGCGCAAAACAACTAGCTTTTCGTTGCAATCCCTTCCGTCTTCCCCTCCTTTTGTCGGCGAATCCACCTTCCCTTATCTAAGGGAAGGAACCTTTTGTGATCGTCATTACAAGTCTACAGCGCAGCACAGCAAGCTGATTTTAAAAGAAGGGATTGCTTCATTACGGCTGCACTTCAAACTATCTGTTGTAGTCACTTCGACAGAGTCCCTTTTTCGGACTCCCGATATCTCTAGATGCCAATAGGTCTCGACCGGACAACTTCAATCAGGGATGTTCAATATTGTTGATTGCTAATTGTTGATTGCCCAAAGTAAAACCTTGAACCAATAATGGATGAAAAGGAATTGCTATATTAGATATCTTATTTAGGGATTTTAATCCTAAAAGCCGTGTCCTTTAAAGAAACAATGATCGAAAAAATAGACCATTCCCAAATTTCCAATGCTGAAAAAATTCATAAACTTTTTCAAGCATCCTACAGCAAAGAGGCCGAATTATTAGGTGTTACGGATTTCCCTCCTTTAAAGAGAAGCATTGTAGATTTTCTAAATAGTGACACCCTTTTCTACGGGATATGGAAAGACGGTGTTTTGGCCGCTACAGTTGAAATAGACCTACTTGAAAACACGCTTGATATCTGCAGTCTAGTAGTACACCCAAAATACTTTAGACAGGGCATAGCCCAAAAACTATTGCTGTTCCTTGAAAACTATGACGATTCGGAGACCCTTATTGTGGAAACCGGTTGGGCCAATGTACCGGCAATAGCTTTGTACAAGAAGTTTGGTTTTCATGAGACAAGTCAATATACAAATACCGGAGGCATCAAAAAAATAGGCTTTAGCAAATCAAAATTGAAAAAATGACAGGTATTAAAACTCCAATAGACTTGAACTTATTAACCTTCATTATTGCTATTTCTTTTGTTACAAATACCTTCGGCCAGAGTCTGACCAATACTAAGATCAACGGTTATAAGGGCATTTGGTTCCAATTAAATCAGAAGTACGAGTATGGGGACAAATACTCAGGGGCATTGGGCACCTACACCGCAAAGCATGTGCCTTTGGCCATTTACGCACCCGAAGTTGACAAAACCTACTTTGTCTATGGGGGCACTCCTTCAGAAGATCAACGTTACCTCCTTTGTATGATCGGGGAGTTTGACCATAAAACCGAAATGGTTTCCAAACCTACGGTAGTCTATGATAAAAATGGGGTAGACGACCCCCACGACAACCCCTCCATATTAATCGATAATGCTGGGTATATTTGGGTATTTATCAGTGGAAGGGGCACTACTAGACCAGGTTTCAAATACAAAAGCAAGATACCATATTCCATAAAGGAATTTGTGCCGATTACGGAGGAGGAAATGACCTATCCACAACCCAGGTATACCGATTTTGGCTTTTTTCATTTTTTTACAAAATATACAGGGGTGCGCCAACTCTATTTCGAGACCAGTAAGGAAGGAAGCAATTGGACTGAGGATACCTTGCTTGCCGCCATCCCGGAAAAAGAAGGGGAAAAGTCCGGTCACTATCAGGTCAGCGATATTTATAATGGTAAGCTTATGGGCACCTTCTTCAATAGGCACCCCAATGGCAATGTGGATAAAAGAACCGACCTGTATTATATTCAATCAATGAACTTTGGCTCCACTTGGACCACCGTCAGTGGTATAAATACCACAGTACCCCTATTGGATTTGGCCAGTCCAGCCAAGGTGGTAGACTACGCATCCCAAGGAAAAAATGTTTATCTAAAAGATATGGGCTATGATGCCAAAGGCAATCCGGCATGCCTATATATAAGAAGTAACGGACACGAACCTGGTCCAAAAAGTGCCCCTTACGAATGGTGTATCACAAAATGGAACGGGAAAGAATGGCAAACCCATGTGGTGACCACTTCTGACCATAATTATGATATGGGCAGCCTTTTTATAAGCGATGATGATTGGAAAATTGTGGGTCCCACAGAGAAAGGCCCACAGGACTGGGGCGTTGGTGGCGAATTGGCCCTCTGGCAATCCACGGACCAAGGGAAAACATGGAAAAAGACAAAAGACTTAACGGAGAACAGTACCTTAAGTCATTCCTACGTACGCAGACCCGTAAATTCCAAGCCGCCATTTTGTTTTTTCTGGGCCATTGGACATTCGCACCAACTAAGTAAGTCAGAACTGTACTTTGGAAATTTCGAGGGCGACATATGGAAAATGCCCTATAATATGACCGAAGAATATGAAATGCCAATTAAGGTCAAATGATTAACTTAGGGCATCAATAGAACCAAATGAAAGCTATAATATGTGAAGCCTATGGTCCTCCCGAAAAGGTAGTTAAGATAACCGAAAGGCCAACACCCTCACCCAAGGACAATGAGGTCCTCATAAAGATCAACGCCACTGCCGTGAACGACTACGACTGGAGCTTGGCTTTGGGCAAGCCTTATTTGATCCGATTAATGTTTGGTCTTCTTAAGCCCAAACAAGGACTTTTGGGAATGGAATTGTCGGGCACCATTGTAGCCCTGGGTGCAAAGACCGCAAAATTTAAAATTGGGGATGCGGTTATGGGAGACACCTCGGAATATGGATTTGGTACCTTTTCTGAATATATCAGCATCAATGAAAAGGCGGTAATCCCGAAACCCCAAGCTTTAAGTTTTGAAGAAGCCGCAGCCATTCCACATGCCTCCTGTTTAGCATTACAGGCCTTAAGGGACATAGGGCAAATAAAGGAGGGTCAGAAAATTCTGATCAATGGCGGTGGCGGTGGTGTAGGGACCATCGGCCTTCAACTGGCCAAACTTTATAATTGTGAGGTTACCGGAGTGGATTCCCAAGAGAAATTGGCCATGATGACATCGCTCGGTTATGATCATGTAATAGACTATAAAAAAGTAAATTTCACCAAAGCGGGGGAAACCTACAACCTCATCCTGGATTGTAAGACCAATAAGGCTGCCCTCTCCTACCTAAAAGCCTTAAAACCTAATGGAAAATATGTGACTATTGGCGGCAAATTGTCCGGTTTATTACAAATACTGCTGTGGGGCAAGATTATACCACTATTCTCTTCCAAAAAATTAAAGGTACTCGCCTTAAAATCGAACTTTGGTTTGGAATATATCTGTGAACTATTGGAACAGGGAAAAATCAAATGCCAAATAGATGGTCCGTATCCTTTGGAAGATGCAGTGCGATTGATCCAATATTTTGGAGATGGAAAGCATAAGGGAAAAATAGTAATGAACATCAACCCCTAATCCACAAAAAATGAATCCTATTACCGACCTCGTTGGGAGCATAGAACGTAAAGGGTTATGGACCAAACACCTGGAACTGGACAGGAACCAATTTTTAAAGATACAGGGCAGCATACACACCAACCTCTACTGGGTGGTGCAGGGAAGTTTAAGAATTTATGTGGTGGAGGAAAATGAGGAACACACCATTAGGTTCGGCTATACCCATAATTTCATAGCCGCGCTGGATTCCTTTTTGGATGAGAAACCTTCCGATCTCTATATACAGGCACTAAAAAAAACCACCGTTAAAGTCATTGACAAGGCCACTTTTATGGAGTTTATGCAATCCTCCCCAGAAAATAGTACCACCTGGCAACTAATGCTGGAGCAATTGGTATTACAGCAGATGGAAAGGGAACGCGATATTTTGACCATGTCTCCCTTGGAAAGGTATAAACGGGTTCTGAAACGTTCTCCCCAACTCTTTCAGGAAATACCGCACAAATACATAGCCTCCTATTTAAGAATGACCCCTGAAACGCTTTCCAGGATTAAAAAATCTTGATTTCGATCAATGTTTTAAAATAATTAAATGCCAAATTTTGCCATAAAAAATAAAGTCATGCTTTCTAAGAATTTATTGCAGGATTTGTTGGAGCGTACACAGGAAATTAAACATAAGGCCGAAGGCTTCAAAACCTTGCCCTTGGAAACCTTGAACTGGAAATCCTCCCCTGATAGTTGGAGTATTTTGGAATGTTTGGAACATTTAAACCGTTATGGGGATTACTATATTCCCGAAATTGAGAAGCGGATAACAGCATCCCAGTACAGGCCTGCGGAAATATTCAAAAGTGGCTGGTTGGGCAACTATTTTGCCAATGCTATGCTTCCCAAGGAAAAGCTGAACAAAATGAAAACCTTTACCTCCATGAATCCCAAGGGCAGCAGCCTGGACAAGGAGGTGATCACCAAATTCATTGCCCAACAACAGGACTTAATCAATGTATTGAAACTGGCTTCACGGGCTGACCTCACAAAAACCAAAACGGGCATATCAATTTCCAAATGGATCAAACTTAGGGTGGGCGATACCTTTAGGGTAGTCATCTACCACAATCAACGCCATTTGGACCAGGCAGAACGAGTATTGATGGAGGCCGGTAGGCAGTAATAAATAGAGATTGAAGATAAAACCCTAAGCCGCTGCGCAAAGTCTCCTAACTTGGCACTACTGCGGCGGCGATGTGCCCGCCTTTGTCCAAAGACTGACGTCTTATGCCTTCCAACCTCTCCGACTTCGCATTTCGCGGAGCTACCTCCCTTTGCAATTCGACTATGCTCAGTACAGGTCTACAGGGAGGAGCTTTTGTTAAGCACCCCATTTAACTATCAATATTCAGTATTGAACCTTGCATATTGAACCCCAAACTTCCCCTATTTAAATATGCTTGAACTTCTTTTTTTTGTATCTTAAGCATAAATCTTTCCTTCCCATGGCAAATTTTACGTTGGATATCAATAATAAAAGACATGAAGTGGAAGTGGCCAACGGCACTTCCTTGCTCTGGGTGCTTCGGGAACATTTGGGCCTTACGGGAACCAAATATAGCTGTGGCATTGCACAGTGCGGTGCTTGCACCATCCATATCGATAACAAACCCATGAAGGCCTGTATATTGCAGGTAGACGATTTTGCCGATGGACAAAAGATCAAGACGATAGAAGGTTTATCTGAAAAAGGGGATCATCCAGTACAAAGGGCTTGGATTGAAGCACAGGCGCCACAGTGTGGTTATTGCCATTCCGGACAAATAATGCAGGCCGTTGCCCTCCTAGAGGAAAACCCTAATCCCACTAAGGAAGAAATAAAAATATATATGAACGGTATCCTATGCCGTTGCGGTACATATTTACGAATTGTCAAGGCCATTGAATTGGCTTCTAAAAGTAACGTTTCCACAATCTGATCTAGATCCATTTTTTAAACAAAAAAAACCATGTGATGTCTTCAGTGCCAAAAATTGTAAATAGAAGGGAATTCCTAAAAACTTCCAGCGGAGTGGCACTTTTTATTGGCGTCTCAGGAATTTTACCACAAATAATTTCATGTAAGGATACAAAAGGAATTAAGGAACAATTACAGAAACATGATATTACGGCTTGGGTACAAATCACCGAGGACGGGGAGATAACCATTTATAATCCGGCGGCCGAAATGGGACAGGGATCTATGACTGCCCTACCTCTGATATTTGCAGAAGAGATGGACGCGGATTGGTCCATGGTAAAGGTTGAGTTCTCACCTCAGGAAGTGGCCGTATATGGTTCAGAAGGATGGGCACCGGGCAGTAAGCTCATGTTTACCGTCGGGAGCCGATCTACCAATAGTTATTATCCAGTAATGCGTAAGGCGGGGGCACAGGCCAGATACGTCTTACTGAACAGTGCTGCCAAACACTGGGAAGTACCCATTTCCGAGCTTTCTTCGAACAACAGTACTGTACTTCACGCTGCCACAAATAGAAAAATAAGCTACGGGGAATTGGTACCGGTATTGGCAATGCCCGAGATCATACCGGATTTTAGCCCGGAACAATTAAAAAACCCTAAAGACTTCCAACTCATAGGTAATACCATTCCACGAGTCGAAATTCCCGCTAAAGTTGATGGTACGGCACAATTTGCAATAGACATTAAATTGCCCAATATGGTCTATGGAGTTTTGGAAAGGGGAACCCTTCACGGCGCCAAACCCACCTTGACCAATGAAAAAGAAATTTTGGCCATGGACGGCATCCTAAAAATAATCCCATTCGATTATGCCATAGGATTGGTTGCAGACACCTTGGAAAAAGCCTTGGAAGCCAAAAAATTGCTAAAAATTGAATGGGGAGATGCCCAAGCCATTGGCTACAATTCGCAAGAAATATACCCCACCTATGAGAAAATCGCCGGTCAAAGACAAACCGGAAAAGTAGTTCAAGAAATAGGGGATGTAAATGCCGCTATGCGTTCCGCGACCAAAAGCTATATGGCCGATTTTAAGAACGACTATGTTTACCATGCCCAAATGGAACCCCTAAATGCGATAGTGCAGGTCTCGGCCGATTTAAAAAGCGCCGAAGTTTGGGTGGGCAGTCAACAGGGGGTAGACCCTAAACTAGGTGTACCGGACCTTTTGGGAATTCCACATGAAAACGTAAACATTCATTTACAATATTTGGGAGGGGGATTCGGCAGAAGGAGTATGAACGATTTTGTTATTGAAGCTACCTTGCTTGCCAAGGAGATAGCACCACTTCCTGTTAAATTGATATGGACAAGGGAGGACGATATGGGCTATGGTACCTTTCGCCCCTTATCACTTCAAAGAATGACCGCCTCCGTGGACAAAAACGGTGATATAAGCGGTCTCTCCCATTCTGTTGTAGGGGATGGCGGAAATCTTGTTGCCAGCGGGTCCAGAAATGACCATTATAACATCCCCAACCAGTTGGTGGAATGGAGGGAAGCATCCCATGGCGTACGTTTAAAACACTGGCGTGCCGTAGGGCACGGCCCCAATAAGTTTGCCATTGAGTGTATGTTGGACGAAGTGGCATTGGGGCAGGGAATAGACCCCATAGAACTCAGAAGAAAATTAATGGTAAAATCGCCCAGGGCCTTGGCCACTTTGGAAAGAGCCTCCGAAATAGCAGATTGGAATACCCCATCCAAAGAAGGTAGGGCAAAAGGGGTGGCCTTTGTAGTACATGGATCGCTTGGCACTGGAATCTGCGAAATTTCTGTGGATAGAAGTACTGGAAAGATCAAGGTGCACCAATTTTGGATCGCCTTGGATGCTGGGATCGTTGTACAACCAGACAATGTCAGGGCGCAAATGGAAGGAGGCATCATTATGGGGATGAGCAGTGTGCTCAAAGAACAGATTACTATTGAAAATGGAAGGGTACAGCAATCCAATTTTCACGATTATCAATTGCTGCGGATGCAGGACATCCCTGAGCGTATTGAAACGGACTTTATAGCCTCTGCGGAAAGACCTGAAGGGGTGGGCGAAACGGCAACGCCCATGGTAGCCTGTGCCATAGCCAATGCTTTTTTACAATTAACAGGCAAACCTTTAAGGCACTTGCCCTTTACTCCAGATCGGGTACTGCAGGTGTTAAATAGCTGAGCCAAAACCAAAAACTTTTACCAATAACCCCCTGCACCCCACCCAGATCGTATTAAGAACATTAGCTGCTATTTCCTTGGGTACGCATGCCCAGAACCAATGATTAAAAACTACCGTCATGAGAAATAAGAATAGCTACTTAAAGATAATTTTAAAAGGTCTAGTCCTTTTTGGGCTAATAAGTTGCTCCTTCAAAAAGGAGAAAGAAATAGACCGGTATATGGAACAATTGGAAAAAGACAAGGAGCTCGTTGTGCAATTGGCGGAGCTGGAAATAGATCCCAACCAACTGGAATCGTACTTGGCACTACTGGAGGAAGAAATACGGATATCGGTTAGGAAAGAGCCTGGCGTATTGTCCTTCTATGCCATGACGGACAAAGAGCAACCCAATAGAATTACAATAATAGAAATATATGCCAGTCCAGAAGCCTATAGCACGCACATTACATCTCCCCATTTTTTAAAATATAAGAACGGCACTCTCAAAATGGTCAATTCCCTAAAACTCACTAGAACCGATCCAGTGGTATTTGCAGCGAAAAATTAGCCATGATTCACCTTTAACTCCCCAAATGGCTTCATTGGAATAAAAAATAATACGATAGCTTTACTCCCCTATATAAAATTGCCTTTTGCATCAGTGCACATTGCACTTCTAAGATTTCTCCTATCCCCGTCTGCCAATGGCAACCCTTTTTAAACCTTCACCTTGAACCCCTTATAATGCCAAGGAAACAACAAAAGTGTATTAAAAGAAGGTTAATTTTTAAAAAACCATTCCATTATAAACACCTCCACCACAGTATGTTACATTTTTACGCTAAATTATTTTGAAAATAATAAAGGCTTAAGCAAACCAAATATTCACTAACTTGAAGGGTGAATTCTAAGTATAGGGCAACCAGCCTTCTTTCTTAGGATCTTAAGTACCGATAAAACAGCACAAATAATTTTTTAACCCTAAATAATAACAATGAAAAAAGTATTGTTTTTAACTGGAGATTTCACTGAAGATTATGAAACCATGGTCCCATTTCAAATGTTGGAAATGGTAGGATACACCGTACATACCGTTTGCCCGGACAAGAAAAAGGGGGACATCGTTAAAACGGCCATACACGACTTTGAGGGCGACCAGACCTACACGGAAAAGCCAGGCCATAATTTTGCTTTGAATTACAGCTTTGCAGATGTAAATGTGACCGATTATGACGGATTGGTAATTGCCGGGGGAAGGGCTCCGGAATATTTGAGATTGAACAAAAAAGTGCTGGAAATTGTACAACACTTTTTCACCTCCAACAAGCCTGTTGCCGCTATCTGCCATGGTATCCAAATTTTGACAGCTGCAGGTGTTGTAAAAGGAAGAAAACTTACCGCCTACCCTGCTGTGGGGCCCGAAGTAACCTTGGCGGGAGGGGAATTTCAATCCATTCCGGTAGACGGGGCATATGTAGATGGCAACCTGGTTACCTCCCCAGCCTGGCCTGCCCACCCAAGTTTTATAAGGGAATTTTTAAAAGTAATGGGCGCTAAGATCCAAATATAAAGAGTTTAAATATTAGTGACCTAGATCCAAAGGTTTTGGGACTTGCAAAATAGTAAATATCCAATAGGCCCACTTGTTTAAGTGGGCCTTGCGGATTTAAGAAAACGAGCACACAATATCCTTTTCAACATATTTATTTTATTAGGAAACAATGAAAAAAATAGTTCTTTTGGCTGCTGTTTTAAACTGCAGTTTTTTCTTCGTATTTGGTCAGGAGGAGCTGTCCACACCCTTTAAAGATTGCAATATAAAAGGAAGTACAACCATTTATGATTACCAGGCCAAAAAATGGATTTCAAGTGATATTGAGGATAGCCACAAAGGAACTTTGCCCGCTTCCACCTTTAAAATCATCAACACTTTGATCGCCTTGGAGACCGCTGTGGTTAAAAATGAAAATGAAATAATAAATTGGCCGGGGGCAACGGACACCATCAAATACGGTTATCGCCCAGATATTTATCACGATATGTCCATGAAAAAGGCATTTAAAACCTCAGCGGGATGGGTATATGTAGAATTGGCAAAAAAAATAGGAAAGAAAAAATACAAGCGATATTTGGAGGCCTCCAATTATGGCAATGCCGACCTGTCCATAAGCGATGACGATTTCTGGAATTTTGGAGGTTTGGCCATTTCTCCTGCCAATCAGATAGCCATTTTAATCGGGGTGTATGAGGAAACCCTACCCTTTAAAAAGACTTCCTTTCAGGTCTTAAAAGATATGATGGTAGAAGAACACACAGCAGACTATACTTTACGCACCAAAACCGGTTGGACCAGGGAAGGAGGCAAAGATACCGGCTGGTGGGTGGGTTATTTGGAACGAGGTGATAATGTGTATTTTTTTGCTACCCGATTGATTAAAAATAGGGCAGATAAAAATTCCGAATTTGGTGCTTGTAGAAAAGAAATCACCAAGAACATCCTTCGGCAATTGAAGATGTTGTAATAAGTTTCTTAAGATAGGTCAAGCCTACCGCCTGATACGTCAATGTAATCACCTGCTTTGCGAAGTCTCCTGACTTCGCAATTCTTATAACAATATGGCTTTACAACCATCCTTCGTTTTCAATCCCTTCCGTCTTCTCCTCCTATCGTCAGAGAAGCCACCTTGTCCTCCCGCCGAAAATGCGGGACAGGCTTAACCAAGGGAAGGAGCCCTTTGCATTCGGGAATGGACATTTGATAAAAAGACCTAGGCTGTGCGAAGTCTCCCGACTTCGCACTTCATAACACTGATCAGCACAGGTCCAAAGGAAGGAGCCTTTTTTTGTCATTGCGAGCCAATCTGCCGACTAGGCAGGCGCAGCGCGGCAATCTGTCAATTGTTTGAGGAGATTGCTTCGTCGCCATAGCTCCTCGCAATGACGGATTGATTTTGA
>NZ_JALKBD010000159.1 GCF_023015905.1 Arenibacter sp. F20364
TTGGTAGCAATGTCGATGGGAGCAATTGTCCCGTCAAGAATCTGTGTTGTAGTAATTCCACCTGTTGGAACCGCAAGGTCCGTGATGTTTCCATCTCCTGTAATAGTGGTTCCATCGGCTGAAACTGAACCAGCAGCAGGAACGGCCCATACTACGTCCCCTGCACCATCGGTGGTCAATACCTGTCCGGTAGCACCTTGCTCAATTTTAGCTGGAGTTACGTTATTGTCGGAAATATCCGCTGTTGCTATAGTGCCATCCAAAATCTGTACTGTAGTGATTCCACCTGTCGGAACTGAAAGGTCCGAGATGTTTCCATCTCCTGTAATAGTGGTTCCATCGGCAGAAACTGAACCAGCAGCAGGAACGGCCCATACTACGTCCCCTGCGCCATCAGTAGTCAATACTTGTCC
>NZ_JALKBD010000160.1 GCF_023015905.1 Arenibacter sp. F20364
TCCAGTTGCTCCAGTTGAACCAGTGGCTCCAGTGGAACCAGTTTCACCTTGTATTCCCTGTGCTCCAGTAGAACCAGTAGCACCTGTCGCTCCAGCCTCTCCTTGAATTCCTTGCGCACCAGTTGAACCAGTTGAACCAGTAGTACCAGTAGCTCCAGTTGCACCTGTATCTCCTTTGTCTCCCTGATCTCCCTTGGCTCCTGTTGTACCAGTAGCTCCAGTAGCACCGGTTTCACCTTTATCGCCCTGGTCACCCTTGGCACCGGTATCACCTTTTTCACCCTTATCACCTTGGTCACCCTTAGCTCCGGTCGCACCAGTATCTCCTTTTTCACCCTTATCACCTTGGTCACCCTTAGCTCCAGTAGAGCCAGTAGCTCCTGTAGCACCGGTATCACCCTTAGCTCCGGT
>NZ_JALKBD010000161.1 GCF_023015905.1 Arenibacter sp. F20364
ATGACGCGGTTCAGACAGAAAATATATTGAACGGTACCATTTTAACAGAGGATATTTCCTCAGGTGGTAACGATAAGGTTATGGTTACGGATGCAGTAGGCACGGTAGCCTGGGTGGACAAGTCGAGCTTCGATGCCATTGCGGATCAGGTAACGATTACTGGAGTTGGTACTACTTTGGATCCTTTCAAGGTGGAAGACCTTTCTATAGTAACAGCGAAACTTGGAGCCGATGCCGTGACCAATGCTAAGTTGGCGGACAATGCAGTTCAAACAGAAAATATATTGAACGGGACCATCCTAACAGAGGATATTTCCTCAGGTGGTAACGATAAAGTTTTAGTAACCGATGCAGTAGGAACGGTAGCCTGGGTGGACAAGTCGAGCTTCGATGCC
>NZ_JALKBD010000162.1 GCF_023015905.1 Arenibacter sp. F20364
GCCCCAAGTTTCGCTGTAACGATGGAAAGGTCTTCCACCTTAAAAGGATCTAAAGTAGTACCAACACCTGTTATAGTTACTTGATCTGCGATGGCCGCGAAGCTCGACTTGTCGATCCACTCAACCGTTCCAACCGCATCGGTAACCAAAACCTTGTCGTTGCCTCCACTTAATATGTTTTCTGTCTGTACCGCGTTATCGCCCAATTTTGCATTGGTAACCGCATCGGCACCTAATTTGGCAGTTACTATCGAAAGGTCCTCTACTTTAAAAGGATCCAAGGTAGTTCCAGCTCCGGTTATCGTTACCTGGTCGGCGATAGCGGCAAAGCTCGACTTGTCGATCCACTCCACTGTTCCCACTGCATCCGTAACCAATACCTT
>NZ_JALKBD010000163.1 GCF_023015905.1 Arenibacter sp. F20364
TGCATTACCTGCCCGGAGACAGTACCATCAGCTATATTTTCCAATTGCACCGCATCATCGGCCAATTTAGCATTGGTCACCGCATCAGGGCCAAGTTTCGTTGTTACTATGGAAAGGTCCTCTACCTTAAAAGGATCCAAAGTAGTACCAACTCCGGTAATCGTTACCTGATCTGCCAAAACAGCGAAGCTGGACTTGTCCACCCAAACAACTGTACCAACCGCATCGGTAACCAAAACCTTATCGTTACCTCCACTTAATATGTTTTCTGTCTGAACCGCGTTATCGGCCAATTTAGCATTGGTAACCGCATCGGCCCCAAGTTTCGCTGTAACGATGGAAAGGTCTTCCACCTTAAAAGGATCTAAAGTAGTACCAACACC
>NZ_JALKBD010000164.1 GCF_023015905.1 Arenibacter sp. F20364
AAATCCGATTAATTTTTCCCTGACCCTAAAGGGAATAATCGGAATTTCCAAGTAGGGATTTTGTACAAAGCTTGCCGGGCCGACCGTCTAGGCTCTAGTCTCTAGGCTCTAGTTTCTCAATTGTCAATACTGACTACTGCCCACTGAAAACTGCTTACTGAATACTGCTTACTGAATACTGCGATGTCTTCTCGATACAATTTTATTCCGTTTCACTGTATAAAACCACTCGAAGTGACGGGCATTCGGCTTTGAACTTTATAACATTGAACATTTAATTGAACCCCGTTCATGTTTGGGTTGAGCTGCTTGTGTGATTTAGCTCATAGCATAATTATTTTAGGGGTATTCGTGAACCTTCGCTCAAGCTTCGGTTTCTC
>NZ_JALKBD010000165.1 GCF_023015905.1 Arenibacter sp. F20364
TCAAAATCAATCCGTCATTGCGAGGAGCTATGGCGACGAAGCAATCTCCTCAAACAATTGACAGATTGCCGCGCTGCGCCTGCCTAGTCGGCAGACTGGCTCGCAATGACAAAAAAAGGCTCCTTCCTTTGGACCTGTGCTGAGCATTCTAAGATAAAAACAAATTTTTAGGCAGCTAATTTTATAAATGGCTCATCTCTTTTCACCACTGCAAATATTCGC
This sequence comes from Arenibacter sp. F20364, assembly GCF_023015905.1. GTDB lineage: Bacteria > Bacteroidota > Bacteroidia > Flavobacteriales > Flavobacteriaceae > Arenibacter. The sequence goes on from NZ_JALKBD010000165.1 coordinate 223, forward strand.
AATACGATTTTATTGGCCACGGCATTTAAAACTGTTAGTTTATGCTTGCCTTCTTGGGTTTTTCTTTGATAATATCTTTTCAGTTGTGGATCGTGCTGTATGGCACTTCCTGCAGCCTTGAACAATATGGATTTTAAAGTTTTGTCCCTGAG
>NZ_JALKBD010000166.1 GCF_023015905.1 Arenibacter sp. F20364
ACCGTATAGCCGGTAGGTACAGAAGTAGTCTTAGAAGATGTGTCGGTCGCAGCTACACCGGCACCGTTAACGTTGGTCAGCGTCACACTCAAAGTGATGGTCCCGTCACCAAGACCGCTAAGATCGATGCCAGAGATGGTCTGACCCGCCCCGGTTACCGTTCCCGTATCAGTAACGTTGGTCCCGCCCCCGGAACTGCTGAAACTATAATTGTAGGTCGTGCCAACCGTAGCCCCAGTAAAAGTAAAACTCACCGCCGTCTGGTTCCCTGCGTTGATCGGGTCCTGGTCGATGCTAACCGTATAGCCGGTAGGTACAGAAGTAGTCTTAGAAGATGTGTCGGTCGCAGCTACACCGGCACCGTT
>NZ_JALKBD010000167.1 GCF_023015905.1 Arenibacter sp. F20364
GTTTATGACTTTACAGGAGATGTATTACCTGTAGAAGGAGGAACTATTAGCCCTAAGCAAGGGACATTTGAGTCGGGAGAAAAGGTGACCATAACAGCAATTCCTTCAAATGGATTCTATTTTAAAAACTGGAGTGGTGATATTTCAGGAACAAATACTCCCTATTCACTTACAATAACATCGGATACAGAGGTTATCGCTGTTTTTGAAAAAAACGATACGGATGGTGATGGTGTTCCGGACGATATAGATAAGTGTCCTGAAACATCTGCCGGGGAAACCGTAAATGTGGATGGCTGTGCGGAAAGTCAAGAAGATTCTGATGGAGATGGAGTAACAGATGATCTAGACCAATGTGCAGA
>NZ_JALKBD010000168.1 GCF_023015905.1 Arenibacter sp. F20364
TCTGCACATTGGTCTAGATCATCTGTTACTCCATCTCCATCAGAATCTTCTTGACTTTCCGCACAGCCATCCACATTTACGGTTTCCCCGGCAGACGTTTCAGGACACTTATCTATATCGTTCGGAACACCATCACCATCTGTATCGTTTTTTTCAAAAACGGCGATAACCTCTGTATCCGATGTTATTGTAAGTGAATAAGGAGTATTTGTTCCTGAAATATCGCCACTCCAGTTTTTAAAATAGAATCCATTTGAAGGAATTGCCGTTATGGTCACCTTTTCTCCCGACTCAAATGTCCCTTGCTTAGGGCTAATAGTTCCTCCTTCTACAGGTAATACATCTCCTGTAAAGTCATAAAC
>NZ_JALKBD010000016.1 GCF_023015905.1 Arenibacter sp. F20364
ACAGGTAGAGAGACAGTTAAAGGTATGAGTTATAAACTGAAGGTTTCCAGATCGTCATTTCGAATGCATATGAGAAATCGCACATCCAGCTCCCGGCCAGTATGTGCGACTTCTCGTCGTCCCGAAAAGGGACTCTGTCGAAGTGACTAGCGTTGTCTCCAAATTAGAATTGAAATAACTTTCGGCCGCTAAAACGATATCATATCAAAACATTGGTTATAAAATGTTTAGTAAAGTTGTCAATGGTAGCCTGCCTGTCTGTCCGAATAGCCGATGCCAACCAAGCAGGCTCGAGGGGACAGTAACATTTTTTTTGAATTTACACGAAATCAATGTCTTACAAATATTTTTATGCCGAACTCCCCTTCTATTATCAATGGAATAACTACCCATTTTGATCAAAAAAGAAACCCCGATGAATTTCATCGGGGTTTATATATCTAAATAAGTTTATATCGCTATTACCAGCTTACTTCCTCGGTCTCGCCATTGGGATAGGTAACGGTGCCTTTTTGATCACAGCTGCCAGTACCAAAGTCCAGGGAAGCCGTCATATCACCAACTTCCAACTGCATTAAACCAGTTGTAATAAAGGCACAACCCAAGTTAGCGCCAAGCGGTTCGGCCACTGTAAATTCGTACTTAATACCGTTTACAGTAATATCCCAATCTCCTGTACAGGTAACATCGGCTCCTTCAGCATTGATCTGATCCAAATGCCAGCTAAGCACTTTATTTCCCTTCCAATCAATAATGTCGCCATTGGCATCCTCAAAGGTGGCATCGGTAACTACAGTAAAGGTTGGACTGTTGGAATCTGAAAAGTCAAAAGAAAAGGTCTTGGTGCCGTTCAGCAAATGGCCGTTAAAGGTAAAGTCGGTAAAAGTAACTTCAAAACTCCCTGTGTTACCCTCCGTATTTCCATTGTTTCCAGTCAAAACAATAGTTCCACTTACGGTCTTACCGCGAATAATACATTGGTTATAGGCTACCGACATACTTTCCTCGGTAAATGTGATGGCAGCACAAGCAGAGTCGGTGTTTGATTTGTTACTTTTTCCAGCTTTGTCGTTGATCAACAATTCGGAAACCATCTCGTCCAATCCGTCCGAAATGGAATTGACCTGCATTTGCGACTTAACTTGTTCGCTTGTAAGACTTTCATTATTTAAATCGTTATCAGCATCATTGCTACAAGCAGCGATCAAAATAAATCCGAAAATCAAAACTAAATAATTAAATATTTTCATTGTTTGTGGGGTTTAAAACATATTTAACGCGGCTAAAATAAGCCCTTATATACTATTATGTTAAGAAAAACGCAATTTTTCGACTTACAGTATGTTTTATTAAGAAATATCTTACAAAGGTATTCGTTTTAGGACGATTTTAGCCTTGATTTTTGGATCTGGACCATTAAAAAACCACTTGATTTGCAGTATGTTATGGTGCAGTTAATCCAGTTGAAAGCTAAAATTGTTAAAATCATCCCGTTGATAGGCCATTTTTTGTGTAGTGGGCGATATGGCGAAATAAGGTGAAAATGTAGTGGTAATCACGGTCTTTCCATCAGGTAAAAACTCCATAATCCGTAGCCAACCGTCTCCCCCATTACCATGCCAACCGCCGCCAATAGCCTGGGCATTAAACGTAATTTGATTCACCTTTTTTCCGGCAACGTTCCTATCCACCCTAAATGCCGTATGAGCCTTAAAATTATCAGGGGAGCCAATATGGCCAGAGAAAACCATTTGTACATTTTTGGAAGGTGCCACCAGCTTTTCCCAGATGGCCTTGCCATAGTTGGCATCGGCTATGGGATAATTCTCTTTTTCCATATGCTCGTTTTGGGCATTTAGATAGGAATGGGTTAGCATTACCACGGTATGATCTTTATAAATTTCTTTAGAAATCTCATTGTTGGCCCACTGCAAAATAGTGTCCCTAGGCGCGAACTCCAGGTTCAGGAATAAAAATTTTCTTTGTTGGGGAGATACCAGTTCATAGGTGGCATTTTCTACCGAAGGCAGGCCGTCTATGTTCTTCCCCGCGGCCCGTAAGGCCTTTACATTCAATAAGTTTCTATGCACGGGAAAATACTGGCCGTAATTGGATTGTCTGTTTTCCACACTTTTATAGCCAAAATCGTGGTTTCCTGCCGCCAGGATATAGGGTACTTTCCCATCCAGACGCTCAAAGGCGTGAGACACGGCCCTCCATTGGTCCCTACTGGGCATATTTCCATTTACGTCATCTGGCACCAGAAGTTCGTTCTGCTCTACCAAATCGCCCGTACACAACACCATTTTTATATTTAGGGCATCAATATTTTCACTGATCCAGGCCGTCATGGTTTCCAAGGTGCCCTGGTTTCTTTCAAATTTCACGTAGGTCTGGGTATCCGGAACCAATATAATGGACCAAGAGTCCGGATTGGACAATTTGGGCGGGGCATAGGTTTCTTGTGCCTTTAAGGCCGTGGACAGTGTGATAAGGGAGAAAACAAAAAGACAATAGCGGTGTTTAAGGTTCATTTTGGTCGATTATTAAGGTTGCAGTGGATAAATTTAACCTTTTTAGCAAAGATAAAAAAGCCATTAACCATAGGCCATGAGCCACTGCTTTCATGTTTCCCAGGCCTTGGTTTGGTTTTTGGGATTTTAAGACCGTGAAAGTTGTTATAGGACTTCAAATATGATTATTTTCGTTCCTTACAAAAGTTTTAACGATACCCATGCCCGATTTCCAGAAGGAATTAATTCCTTACCTAAAAAAGTACTTTGGTTATGACCGCTTTAGAAAGCAACAAGAGGCCATTATTACTTCTGTTTTAAAAAAGGAGGATTGTTTGGTAATCATGCCTACCGGTGGTGGAAAGTCCATTTGTTTTCAGTTGCCTTCCCTCTTGTTCGATGGCACTACCCTAGTGATTTCCCCTTTGATTGCTTTGATGAAGGATCAGGTAGATGGACTTATTGCCAACGGTATCCCGGCAGCTTTTTTTAATAGTAGTCAGTCTGCCGAGGAACAACAGGCTATTTTGGACCGCACCCATAAGGGGGAACTAAAATTACTATATGTGGCCCCGGAAAGTTTACAGGGCCTATCCCCTATTTTAAAAGAGGAATTTGTTAGTTGTGTGGCGGTGGACGAGGCACACTGTATTTCCTCCTGGGGGCACGATTTTAGGCCGTCTTACCAACAATTGGGATTTTTAAAGGCATCCCTGCCCCTAACGCCGATAATTGCTTTAACAGCTACTGCGGATAAAGCAACCCGTCAGGATATTTTGGAACAATTGCAGATTCCCAAGGCACAGCAGTATTTGGCTTCTTTTGATAGAAAAAATATAGCCCTGGAAGTAAGGGCAGCACACGATAGGGTCTCCCAAATACTTCAATTTATAGAGCAGCGGCCGGATGAATCTGGCATTATATATTGTTTGAGTCGAAAATCCACCGAAACCCTGGTCGAAAAGATCCGCAATAACGGTATCAAGGCAGCGGCCTACCATGCCGGTTTGGATTTTGAAAGTCGCAACAAAGTACAGGAAGATTTTATTTTCGACAAGACCCAGATCGTATGTGCTACCATTGCCTTTGGGATGGGGATAGACAAATCCAATGTACGCTGGGTAATACATTATAATATGCCCAAAAATATTGAGGGCTATTATCAGGAAATTGGCAGGTCCGGAAGGGACGGTCTACCGGCGCATGCCCTTTTGTTCCACAGTTATGCCGATGTAATCCAGTTGCAAAGATTTGCCGCAGGGGCCACCAATGAGGAGGTGCAGCTGGCCAAGTTGGAACGCATGAAGCAGTTTTCGGAAGCATCGAGTTGTAGAAGAAAGATTTTATTGAGTTATTTTGGGGAGTATTTACAGGCCGATTGTGGCAATTGCGACGTCTGTAAAAATCCACCGCAGTTTTTTGATGGTACGATAATAGCGCAAAAGGTTTTATCTACTATAGCCAGACTAAAGGAGTCCGAAGCTACGGGGACAGTAATAGACGTGTTGAGGGGCGCCCAAAATGCCAACATTCTGGATAAAAATTATCAGGAAATAAAGACCTATGGCATAGGGAAGGATATTTCATGGAACCATTGGCAGCATTATACCATACAGCTTATAAACCAAGGCCTCTGTGAGATTGCCTTCCATAAGAACAACGTTTTGCGTCTGACGGATTTGGCCAAGGCTGTATTGTTCAATAACGCCAAAGTACAATTGAGTCAGCCCTTGTCCAAAGAAGAACAAATGGCGGTCCGCAAGGGAAGTAAGTCCAAGCCAGTCAATGAAAATTCCCTGTTTGAAAAACTTCGGCAATTGCGGTTTCATATTTCCTTGGAGGAGAATATTCCTGCCTATTTGGTTTTTAACGATGCCACCCTCAAGGAAATGGAGTCCAAAAAGCCAGTGACCAGTGAAGCTTTTAAAGAGATCAATGGGGTGGGCCAACGCAAATTGGAGGTTTATGGGGAGATGTTCATCAATGAAATCAAGGCCTTTGTAGAAGCAAAACCCAAGAAGAAGAAAAAGAAGACCAGAAAATCGGATACCGCTTTGGAAACCTATGAGCTGTTTAAGACGGGGGTAACCGTGGAAGAAATTGCGGAGACCAGGGGCCTAAAGCCCAATACCATTTTGGCCCATTTGGAAAAGTTGTACCATGATGGGAAAGACATTGATATCTACCGACTAATATCTAAAGACGATGTAGCCAAGGTAGCCAAGGCCAAGAAAGAACTTAAAACCCCGGAAGGCCTAAAACCCTATTTTGAGCATTTTAAAGAAAAAATGGAATATTCTACCATCCGCCTCGCTCTGACCGTGATTGAAAAGGAGGCGATTTTATAAGGAGTTATAAGGTAGGGTACGGAGTTGGAAAGTTGAATGTTCAAAGTTCAAGGCTTAGTCAGCTTAAAGAGTTTGCAGTGGGCATTAGAAAGTTCAAGGTCCGGACGGAGATTGAGCCTGCCTACCGGCAAGGCAGGCCTGCCCGGCCGGTAGGCGGGCGTAGTCGAAATCGGTGTTACAAGGGAGTGTTAAACAGTAATCAGTAAATAGCTGATGGTTAGCAGTTTGCAGTTCCTTATTTAAAATACTTCTCGATACAATTTTGCTCCACTTCGTTATGCAAAATCACTCGAAGTGACGGGTAGCTCCGGTCGGTGGGTTGAAGTTCAGGGTTCAAGGTTGAAAGTACCATCGTCAGTTCGAGTGGAATGCCAGTAGGCATTTTGTATCGAGAACACTTGATGGGATTGAAAGCCTCTAATCAGAGCGAAACAAAAAAGCTCCTTCCCCTAAGTAAGGGAAGGTGGAGAATACGGAAGGGGTTCAGGGCCCTTTCTTTAGGGAAGGAGCTAAAAAATGGTTACAATTGCATTTAAAAACTAAGGGATACCTTGCCTCTGACAAAAAAAGGTGTCCCAGGGGTAAAATGGATTTCCTCTACGGCTTCCGTTTCGTTGAACAATCTACTGGTGGTCGCAAATTGGGTCTCGTTCCATTCCGTATCAAAAAGGTTATCTACGATGAGTCCAAAATTCCAATTCTTCCATGAATAATTCAGATTGAAATCGGTTACAAAATACCCTCGAGCAATAATGGAATTATCTTCATTGGCCGGTCTGTCCTTGATAAAGCGATAGTTCACTCCCCCCGAGAAGTTTTTAAGCCCCTTAAAGGTAATTCCTCCAGAAGAAGTCAGGTCGGGCGCCAAGGGAATATAATCCTCCCCACTTGGGTCTTCCGAGCTTCTGGCATAAGTGTAATTAACATCGCCATAGGCGTACAACCAGTCGGTTAACTGATACCGAGCTCCAAAGTCCACCCCATACCGTTTGGTTTTACCACTGGGTTCCACAATACCCGCATCACCTACATATACAAACTCCTGCTCCAAAAAAAGATGCCAGAGCGCTATATTTAATACCAATCGGTCTTTGGGCTTGTAAATAGTTCCAATATCCGACCCAAATGCCAACGGCAATATTTCTTCACCGCTATTGGCGGTTACTACCCTGGTGTCATTGGAATGAAAACCGATACCCGTTTTTGCATACAACTGAAGGTCCTGGGACGCCTGGTAAATAGCGTTTAGCTTGGGACTGATGATGAGCTTGTTTTCACTGGATTGGTCATAGGCCTCCGTCAATAGATTTTCATAATCGAATTTTAAATAATCCAGACGTACACCAGGATTAATGTTCCACTTGTTGATTTTGTAATTTATATTTAAGAATCCATAGGCATTCAACTCATCAATATTGCCATATGCAAGTCGGTCCAAGGTAGTCTTCCTGTTTAGGGTATGGGAAAGCTCTACCTCGTTAATGTCGTCGTATCTAAAGCCTATACCCGTATTGAATCGGAATTGAGAATTATTGTGGTCCAAGTGTATGGTTTTATCATAACTGGTTTCTCCTCCAATGAGGGTTCTATTTTCCTTTTGCTTTATTTGATCGCCATTCACGGGATCCTCAAGGAAAAATGTAAAATTGGAATAAAGTTCAAAATCATATTTTGAAATAAAAAACTTGGATTTAAACCGACTGTGCTGGTCCAATTGTTTGTCATGGTTTAACAAAAGGTTGGTGCGGCTGGTATTGCCCCCTTCCGTATCGTCTATGGCGCCAAACCGACCAATGCTTCCGTTGTCTACTGCCCGTTGGGGAATTTGTCCCGAGGCATCCCATTTGCTCTGAAAGTGCGAGGCGGTCAGATTCACTTCGTTTCCGGCATCGTCCTTATGGTTATACCGGCCCATAATGTTTATTCTATTGAAATTCTGTGGAGATTCAAAGACGCCATCAGAAATCATATATTCAGAGGCTATATAGGCATTGTCATTATCGCTTTCCAAGAGTTTCAGCATCCCCAAACCCCGTAGGGTATTATACTTGCCGACTTCCATGCTAACCACATTTTTATCCAAAGTCTTCTTGGTGGTCAGATCCACATATCCGGCCGTATTAAAGTTTCCTTTATCGGCATAGTAAGGCCCTTTTCCAAAATCTATATGATCTATGGTTTCCGGTATTATAAAATGCATATCGGCGTAACCCTGACCATGGGCATGGGAAACCATGTTTACGGGCAAACCATCCACATTTATAGCGATATCCGTTCCGTGGTCTATATCAAATCCTCTTAGGAAAATTTGTTCGGCCTTACCGCCACCGGCATGCTGACCAATGATCAGGCCAGGGACTTTTCTAAGGATTTCTTGAGAGGATTTGACGGGGTTATTTTTGACGTCTACGTTTACGAAGCTACTCATAGCGTTTATATTGGATACCAATACTACTTGATCCAAAGAAACCGCAGCTTCCTCCAAGACGATCTCAAGAGTGGTATCCAATTGACTTTCGGTTATGAGAAGTTCTTTATTCTTAAAGCCAAGACTATAAAAATAGATGCGATCATTAATGCTTACGTTGGCCAAACTAAAGGCCCCGGAATTATTGCTGTAGGTATAATTTCCGGTATTCTTATTGTACACTCCTACTCCACTTAGGGGAAGGTTGTTTTGGCCGATTATTGTTCCATTTATAGTATGGGCACTTAAGGCGCTAGAAAGCAAAAGGAGAAATAAACAAAAGGTATTTTTAATCATTGTTATAGTTTTTTTCAGAATAGCCAGCCGCTATTCCTGATATATATTTTATGGCATATATATCCTGTTTAGGGGTTTAGCCTTAACAAGAAGATGATGAATGCCTATTTTTTAAAGTGTCTTGGGAGCTGGCAATAACAATGCCTAGGAAAACCAAATAAGCACAGAGTAGCCCTTGGATTCCTTTCAATAATTATCATGCCCCGAAAATTAACAAAGTGGTCTTGGGGGAGGTACTGATGGATAATGTATTCCTTTTGAAGTGTTTTCCTTTATGTTGGAAAAATGGGTTTTTTCAAATGTCGGTATAGGCTGGTAAGTAATGTACATTGCAACCACCAGATGCTTGTCATAATCCGACTGTACTTCCATCTTTTTATTGTCTTGATGATCTGGGATAGAAGCGCTAAATGCCATATTCACGAAATCTATAACCTCATGACTGTGGGATTCTGAATTGTGTGGGTGGGAATGGCCATTTAGGCCTATTTCAATTGCTCCTTTATGCTCGTGGGCTTCTGTGGAATAGTTTGATGTCCCATCTTGGGATTTACCCTGCCCGTCATGGTCATTAAAATCGTGGGTGTGGGAGGCAATGGAGTGATGACCTAATCCTTGATGAAGTCTATGGGACAAAAAGTGCATCAGTTCCGGTAATTCCTGCTGCAAGGGGGCCACTAGATAGCAGATGCCCATAAAGACAGCTACACTTTTGAACAACCACGGCCTCAAGCCTTGTACATTTTTCTGGGTCACGGATACCTTTTTTATACTCTACCTACGGAAAATTTATGCGATGGGTTTGTTTTTCGCGGAAAAATATAAAATCACAGCGATTTAACTGTTAAAATAGGGTGAAACATTCTAAAGTAATTGTCCAGAATCGAAGATTGGATATGGAGGATCTGAAGAAGGTAGTATTGAGTATTGAGTATTGAGAAGTGGGAATACAAAGATCCAAAAGCCTAGATCCTAGATGATAGGTATTTATAAGTGTCGAAAGAAGAAAGTTCTAACGAAATTTTAATAGTTGGTTATAAGTAGTATGTGCGACTTCTCAATCGCCTGAAAAAGGCTCATGTCGAAGTGACTGCGGTGGTATAATCTTTGGATTTTCACAACCCTCTGTTTTCGGCAATAACGAAGCTATCTCCTTTCGTTACAAGGGAGGAGACTTAAGTTTTTGACCATTCGGAAATGGATCAGGCCAAAGGCAAGGAGTAATGAGAAATGGGATTAAAAAGAACCAAGGGTCTAGATGATAGACATTTATAAGTGTAGAAAGTTCTAACAAAATTGGAATAGGGCCCATTGGATTGATGGTGTGATCATTAGTTTATAGTATGATATTTAAGTAATTGATTTACATAGTTTTACAACTTTAAATACTAATTGTAAAATATTTTTAAATCCTTATTGGGATTGTCTGGGGAGCGATATAGCCGTAGATATAGAGCAAAAAAATTAACAATTAAACAACAATTTAATTCCAAATGCGTTCTTAAAAAAAAGTAATTTTATATCACAAAAAAAGTTAGATATGTCATTTTTATCACCACAAATTGAAGCTTTGGCTAAAAGAAAAAAAGAACTATCTCTTGTAAAAAGACCGGATTCATGTGGTATTTTTCAGGAATATGGCAAATTCGAAAAGATTCAAAAGCCTGAAGAGCTGAAATAGCAGCCCTTTAGCGTATTTTTAATCTTTTGGGAACAAGCTCTTGTCCAATCCAGGAATGAGTTTCAACGCATTCTTGTAGTATAACTTTTTAAGTACTTCATCCGGTAGGTTCATTCCGTACATGGCCCAGAAAGCATGGTATTTTTTGTGATATGGAAAATATTCGTCATCGGATTCCAATACCCGAAAATAGGTAGGGAATTCTTCCGGTTTCCAACTGTCCTTACCAAATAGGACTCGGTCCTGATATTTCACAAAAAAATTATGGGCATTTTTGGGTTGTCGGCCCAGTTCCGCAATGATGGCCCCTATACCGACATACATATTGGGCATTTCGTCCATTAATTTCCCCAAAGTACCCAGATCATTGGCATACCATCCCATATGGGCATTGATAAACTTTGTATTTGGGTGTTTTTTAAACATTCTGTGCTGCTCCCCAATAATTTGTTCCCAGGAAGCTGGATCTGTATCCGAGCGTTTTCTACGGGGGTGTGTTTTTAGTTCCAACCATCTCTCGTTATCCGAATTTACTTCATCCCAAAAGGGTTTCGGGTCTGCGGAGTGGATAAGTACCGGGACGCCCAATTCACCACATTTTTCCCAAATGGCACCTAAACGGTCATCATCTACGGCCAATCGTTTTCCCGAGGTGTCGGTATTCCGTAACCCTAGACTCTTATAGACCTTAAGTCCTTTGGCTCCGTTCTTAATATCCGCCTCCAATTGGGCCACGGCCTTGTCCGACCAGCCGGGTTTGCCAACTCCATCAAAATCCACATTGGCAAAAACCGCAAATCTGTTGGGATAATGGTTCTTTATGTTTTCCAGAGATTGTTTTATCCTTTCCCCGGACCCACCACTGAGGTTGACCATGATTCCCAAGTTGAGTTTATCCATATCACTGATAAGTAGGGATAGGTCCTGTGTTGGCATTTGATACTGATGGCCATGAACATCTATAAATGGGAATTTGGCCCTATGTATTTCCTTTCCCGGCACTTTCAGGGTAGAAACAGGATTGTATTCCTCGAAACTCATGTTCTGGGACAAGGCTTCATTGGAAAAGATAATAAGCAAAATACAAAGGGGGGCTAAATTCTTAAAAGTCATTTCGTCATTAAATTAGATTCTAAATTTATGTTATATAACGGACAACCTAAAAGTTTGAAGCAAAAAAGTATTTGGAAAATGAATCCATGCCAATAGGGTTGCAACTGTTGTTTTGAGTTTGTCTCTTTCTGTATTGCGGTTTTTTCCACCTTGAACCGTAATACTCACCACTTTTTGACGTCATTGCGAGCAAGGCTACCACCAGGTAGACGTAGCGTGGCAATTTGTTTGTTAATGGAGAGATTGTCTTTTTACCGCTGCCAACTTATTAAGAAAGAGATTGCTTCTTCGCCCTAGCTCCCTATCTACCGATAGGCAGGATCGCAATGAGGTATTTGGTTTTGGCCAACGCATTTTGAATTCTTAAACCGTAGTATTGCTTATATGCAGTTCCCGACTCCGCTTTAACGGACAGCGTTAATATATGAGTCCTTGAACCTGCCTACTGCCAACCGCTACTGCCAACTCTATTATGAAACACTGTAAAGGAATTTGGGAATAACCAAATGTCCAGACTCTAGTCTCCAGAATCTAGGCCCCTTCTCACCTTCTCGTATTCCTCCTTGGTATCAATATCCAGCTCTTTTCCGTCAGCGGAAATACTTAAAACATCCTTAAGCTTGGTTTTGATAATATCCCTAGCCCCAAAATCTGAATTCAATTCCAATAGTGCCTCAAAATGGATTTTCCCAAAAATGGCGGGTACTCCTACCCTATTGTCATATTGGGTGGCCACTATGGTATGTTGGGAATTGGAAAAAGTATCGATCAGCGTATTTAAATATGGTACGTCTATCAAGGGTTGGTCTGTCAACATCACTAAAATACCATCATATCCTTGGTCCTGCTCCAGAAGCTGTTTCGTACCCCAGGCGATGGAGTTTCCCAATCCCATTTTCCAGTTGGGGTTATGGACGCATGCCGTACCAGAGAAATCGGTTACTTCCTTTATTTCATGGGTATAGGCCCCCAAAACCGTCAACACGTTGCTAGCCTTGGAATTTTGTGCATTTTTTAAGGCATTACCTATAAAAGTGCTGTCTTCCCAGGGCAACAATTGCTTTATGGCCTTCATGCGGGAGGAAGTCCCGGCCGCCATGATCAAAATGGCTATATTGGATAGTTTAGTCATTAATCGTGAATCCCGGTTTCTTTATTTTTCAAGAGCATAGGTTCTTTGTTCCTGACGACCGATAAAATTTCGGCAATAATAGCTATGGCAATTTCCTGAGGGGTCTCGGCCCCAATATTGAGACCGGCCGGGCCATGGATTCCGTCCAGAAAATCGTAGGTAATCTCCGGGCTAAGTTCCATTAGTTCGTTGAATAGTTTTTCCCTTCTTTTATGAGGCCCTAAAAGTCCTAAATATATGGGTTTTGAATCCTTTAATGTCAACAAATACTTTAAGTCTTTAGAGTAGCTATGGTTCATGAGGATAATGGCGGTATGTTGATCCACTTCGGCCAAAGGAAAGCCCTCGGGCAATATGCCCAAAAAATCATGGGCACCTTCAAAATCCAAAATATTTTTCTCCTCGGAGGGGTCGGCTATAATGGTGACTTCCCATCCGGCCATGGCAGCAAAATTGCATAACTGTACGCTATCATGCTCGGCACCAACAATAAATAGCTTAAAACAGGGTTTCATGCTTTGCTCAAATACCTCAAGCTTCTCTTGGGTACGGAACCCTGGCAATAGCGGCAATTGCTCTTGACTAAATATGACCATGGAGCCGTAGTTGGCATTGGAGCCCTCTTTTTTTTCAAAAAAGGATTGTATTTTAAAACGCTGTCTTAATGCAATGGTTTGTTCAAAAGTTTCCAAGAATACCTTATCAGGTCTAAAGGCCTCCAGTAAAATATAAAGAATACCCTCACACCCAAGTCTATATCGACCGTCATAGGTCATTACCTTGGATATATCATCGGCAAAAACGGACTGTGCCTGTCTTACTACTTCCTTTTCAACACACCCACCACTTACAGCACCGATCAAATGTCCGTCTTCCAATATCAACATTCTAACCCCAGGTCTCCGGTAAGAGGAGCCGTCCAGTGCCACAACGGTGGCTAAAACACATTTTAGGCCCTTGGAAGTGGCAGATTGATATTCGCGTATAATTTTTTTTAGTTCGTGTGTCATAATTATAATAAATCTCTGGTCGGGACAAAAGGGACCAACTCCCCTACTTCATATGTATTACTCCTAGGTTCGAGGACTATAAATCCATCTGTATCCACCAAGCTGCAGAGGTCGCCAGATCCATTCTCTTTTACCAAAGAAGCAATTAAATGCCCTTGGTTAAATGCAATTTTAGCTCTTAACAACAAAGTTAAATCCCCTTTTACGGCTACAGCTTCCTTTAAAATTACATCAATTTTTGGCAGCGGCACTCCCAAGGATCGTTTTAACCAATCCCTGAAGTAGACATTATAATTAGCAAAGGTCGATACAGGATTTCCCGGAAAGGAAAAAACAACTGTTTTTGTTTCTCTTTGAATTCCGAACCAAAATGGTTTACCGGGCCGTTGAAATACCCCGTGAAATATTTTTTCTACGCCCAGTTCATCCAATACTTGCGGAATAAAGTCGAACTTGCCCTTGGACACCCCGCCGCTCAAAAGCACGGCGTTATGCTCTTTTAATGTATTGTCAAGTGTTTTTTTTATGTGGTCTTTTTCATCAGGCAGGTGTAGTTTGTTAGGGGCAATACCCTCTTGGGATAGAGCTGCAAACAAGGTATGGATATTGGATTTTCGTATTTGGTGGGGCAAGGGCATCTCTTCTACTTCTACCAGTTCGTTGCCAGTGGAAACAATGGCCACTTTTGGAAGTGTTCTTACTGAGATCGATGCTTTGCCCACAGCAGCCAAGACCCCTATTTCTGCAGCTGAAATAGCACTGTGTTTTTCCAAAACCAGATCTCCTTTTTTCTGATCGCTGCCGTTCAGGTGAATGTCCTGTCCCCGGGTTGGGTTTTTGGTAAGGGTGGCCGATCCGTTTTCAATAATGAGATGTTCGTACATCACTACGGTATCCGCATCGTTGGGAACCACGGCCCCGGTCATTATTTCAATACAATTATCACTGTCCTTTAATTGTTGGGACGGCATGCCTGCAGCCAATACCCCTTCTATTTTAAAAGTAGTCAGGCCTTTTTCAATGGCATCGTAATTTATAGCAATGCCGTCTTTGGTTGCCCTGTTAAATGGCGGAAAATTTCTATCGGCAATAATATCTTCTGCAAGTATACGTCCCATAACTTTTTGTAGGGAAACCTGTTCATTGCCAAAGTCCTGGGATAGGTCCAATACTTTTTTATACGCGTCTTTATAGGAAATCATGGAACACAAGGTACAATTAATAGGAGATTTGTTAAAGGGTTATCTTTTGTATTTCTCGCCAAGTTATGGGTTTTACGTTCTTTTCTTTTAACAAATTTGCCGTATCGGGATTAGTAAAGAAATCAAAATCCATTTGCCGCCATTGGGAACCAAAATTGGGATGGTCCACGCAGATTTGTTTCATTTCCATATTGTCAAAGGCTGGGTGGATCAAAATCACATTTAAGCCCGCCTTAAGGGTATTGATCTTTTGGGTATACAATTCAGCCAAACCGGTACTTTTCATGGCCTTTAAATTACCTAGGTGCACTTCATTCACTATGTTATCCGATTCTAGGAGCGCATCAGGGTTCCCAATATCCATAAGCAACTGATCGCTTAAAAAAATAGGCAGGTGGTATTCTTTGCCCAACTCCCTGTAGACCTCCAAGAGTTCTTTGGTTAAGCCCAAGGTGAACATATGTGAATCCAAATGGGTGGGTTTGATTCCAGCTGCCAATGCCGTATCAATTTGCGCCTTAAGTTCTTTTTTAACCTCTTGGGGTTTGGCCAATTTCTTAACCAACTCCCTTTTGGCATGGAAAAACCCGTGATCGTCCACCAAGCTTGGCACTTCGGAATACGGCAGCAACGGACCAAATTTATAGTGCTTCCATTCGCAGGTCAAGGTTAAATGGATACCACAGTCGAAATGAGGGTGATGTTTGGCGAAATTGGCCATATCCCGAAACCAGGGACAAGGCACCATTATACTATAGGAATTTACAATTCCCATTTCCAGGGCTTGTATAGTAGCTGCATTTTCCGAACAGGATAATCCAGCGTCATCGGCATGAATCATTAACAGGATATCATTTTTGCCGTATCCCAATCGTTCCAGGTCGTAATGCTTAGCCATGTAATTTGGTTGTTTAAACAGCCTTAGCCAGGTTAAAATTAATTTTATCCGTGAAGGGCAAGGAATCTGTCCACTCCCCCTTCAATATTGAAAAGTTTAAGTTGTTTGTTTTGTTCCAATAAAAGCCTAAATGCCATTTCACTTCTTTTTCCGGACTGACAAAGCAAATAGACGGGGCTTTGGAAATCCAATTCGTTTATTCTGCCCTTTAACTCATTCAGAGGGATATTTACTGCTTTTACTTGTGACAAGGAAAAATTTTCGAATTCCGTTTTGGTTCTTACATCGATTATTTGAACGGACTTACCACTGCTTATTTTCTGTTCAATTTCCGCAACACTTATGCTTGGACTTGTTTCACATAGCTCCGCCCCATAGGATTTTAGGAGTTTTTTTATAGTCGCATTTTTAGGTTGAAGATTGAAATTAATGGTTTGGTAAGCTTGATTTAAACCATTGAACAACAATAACTTGCCACTAAGAACTTCTCCTACTCCGGTTGTTGCTTTTACAGCTTCCAAGGCCTGAAGATTTCCTATGATTCCAGGAATCACCCCCAACACCCCATTATCATTGCAATTCGGGATTTCTTCTAAGGAAGGCATGTTTGGAAACAAACATCTATAGGTTGGGCCGCCTTTATAATTAAAGACGCTAAGTTGTCCCTCGAAGCCTTGAATGGCACCGGAAACAAATGGTTTTTTTAAGATTACACAGGCATCGTTGATCAAGTACCGTGTTGGGAAATTATCGGATCCATCCAGTACAATATCAAATTGTGAAATGATTTCCAAGGCATTGTTCCTGGTAAGAAATGTGTCAAATGTCTTAAATTTTGATGTTGAATTCTGTAGCCTTAATCGTTCCAGCACCACCTCTATTTTAGGCCTTCCAAGATCACTTTCGGTATATAGGACCTGGCGCTGAAGATTGGTAATTTCAACTATATCCTGTTCCACAATGCCTATGGTGCCTACCCCCATGGCATTCAGGTATAAGAGCGCAGGAATTCCCAGGCCACCGGCTCCAACGACCAAAATACTGGAGTCTTTCAGCTTTTGTTGGGCTTCCGGTCCAAAATCTTTTAAAACGGTCTGTCTTTGATATCTATTGAAATCCATCTCTAGGTAACAATATTAATTTTACATGTTCTATACCTCTTTGGTCCAAATTAATTTGGTGAAAGTTTTAGCAGTACCTTTTCATAATCTTCCTTGAAGTTGGCATTCCACAACACTTCTTCGTTCTCTGGAAATACCAACTTAACATTCTCATTGATCAGGAATTTACGAGGGCAAGTACCTGGCCCGTTCTCCAGATAATCCAAGGATTTTTTTAAACCTGTAGGTTCCCAAATGGCGCATAGTGGTTCAGGTAGGCCACTTTCCCTAGTGGCAAAGGCAGTGGCTATTTTGTCAGGATCTCTAGTCCCGATCAACTGTTCAAGTGCTTGTTTGTCCATCAAGGGCAAATCGCAGGCCAAAACCAACCAAGCTACATTTGGGTTAAAATTGTGGGCGCTTAAAAGTCCGTTATAGGGTCCTTTGTATTGGTTTTGATCAACAATTAGTTGGTGCTCTGACGAGAATTCGGAAGCCTGTTCTCCTCGGATGCTCATATAAACGTTGTCGCATACCGTCTGCAGGAGTTGGTATAGGTATTCCCGTTGTGGTATACCATGATATTCTATCAATCCTTTGTCCGTTCCCATTCTGGTACTTTTTCCGCCGGTAAGTACAAGACCATATATTTTTGAGGAGCTCATTATTTGTAGTTGTCTTTTAATTGCTGTGCCAAGAACAAGATAGTGCTTGGTAGTAGCTATTTGGTATTATCCACCGATGGAGGTCATTGAATTTTGAAATATTCCATCATATTTTTCCTGTTCCTCAAAACCGGTTTTGGATCTACTGCCTATAGCCTTAAGGATATGCTCTTTAATTTTGGATTCTGCATTATCCCCTCTCATTACGTCCCTTAAATTCATTCTAGGTTTTCCGTATAAACAGGTGATTACATCGCCCGTCGCCGATATTCTTAATCGATTGCAGCTACCGCAAAAGGTTCTGGTAAAGGAAGGAATTAGTCCAAAAGTACCCTGGTGACCTTTTATCTTGTAATTAATGGAGGTTGATGTTTTGGGCGATTCCAATTTGGTTATATCTGGATATTCCGATTGTATGTGGTCCAGTATTTTTTTATAATCCCAAGTAATGGTGTTGAAGGATTTACTCCCGCCATTGAATGGCATTTCTTCCAAAAACCGAACGGACACGGGATAATGCTTCATTACCTCTAGAATAGGTATTATATCCTGGGTATTCTGATTTTCGAGGGCGATAAAATTGATACGTACATTGAAACCTTCAGTTATCAACTTTACCAAATTACCATATACGGTATCATATTGATTGCGTCGGGTGATCCTTTCAAAGGTTTCCTTATCAATGGCATCCAAACTCACGTTGATATTTTTGATACCCAAGGATTTTAATTCTTGAATATAGGGGCCTATCAATGTGGCATTGGTGGTAATGGAAATATCGTTCAATCCCTTTAAAGTGGAAAGTTTTCGCAATAATACCATTAGGTCCTTTCTAACAAAAGGTTCACCACCTGTAATCCTAATTTTGTCGATCCCCTGCCCTACCATGATTTCACTCAATTTACAGAGTTCTTCTATGGTGAAAAGCGATTTTTTTTCGGCAAAATTTATCCCTTCAGAAGGCATACAATAGTTGCATCGCAGGTTGCAGCGATCTGTAACCGCCAAGCGCAGATAATTTATTTTCCTATTGTGATTGTCTATCAGCATTTATCCTCTTTTTTTACTTATCCCCCGCTTACTGGTGGAATTAGTGCAATTTCATCAAAATTATCGATTATGGTGTCATCATTTGCATAAGAATTGTTCACGGCGATGGCCAGAGATGATAATTTTTTCAATTCAGGGTACATTTTTCCCAAATAATCCTTCAGCTCTTTAACGGTCTTGGATTTTTTCGACCCAAATTCACTGGAGCTGGGCATGGACAGGGTTGAGGTACCTATAATGTCTTTGGTTATACCAAAAAGTAATATGGTCATATTATCCAATTATAGCTTTAGCCGGTACTTGCATCAGTTCCGGGAATTTTGAAAATGGCTGTTGGGTAAATCTGTTTCCCGTAGCTGCCTTAAGTGCATTGGCAACCGCTGCTCCAGCTGGGGGCAATGTTGGCTCGCCAAGGCCTGTTGGTGCTATTTCATTTTGTATCAGATGGGATTCTACTACCGGTATTTCCCCCATCCTTATCAAACGGTACTTGTCATAATTCTGGGATTGTGGCTGTCCTTCCATAAAAGTGAGATCGCCATACATGGCATGTCCAACCCCATCTATAACACCACCTTCTATTTGATTTTTGGCGCCCAAAGGATTTACCACAATTCCGCAATCCACTACACAGGTAACTTTTTTTACGACAGGCATCCCATTTTCAATTTCAACATCGGCCACTTCCGCTACATGGGAATTATGGCAATAATAGGCAGCAAAACCTTGGTAGATTCCGTCAGCTTTCTTTCCCCAACCTGATTTGTCCACGGCCACTTTTATAACATTCTGCATACGTTCTGGGGAATATTCGATACGTTCATCCGTAGTTCCCTTAACTTTTTCCAATAGATCCAAACGCAACTGAATGCGATCTACTTCCATGGTTTCTGCCAGTTCATCAAAAAAACTTTGTTCGGCAAAGGCCAGGAAATTGGTATAGGGGGCCCTCCAGGCACCGGTAGTGATGTTACTTTGATAGTTGGCCACATCCACTTGGTAATTCTCTATGGCCCCGGCAGGGAAGAAATTGGGTATTAATCCGTACATGTTCCCCCCAATGGCAGCCTCTTTTAAATGGTAGGCAGATACTTTCCCATCTCTTATAGCTGCTTTTATTCTATATTTTATTGCCGGTCTATAGGTGCCGGCCGTCATATCATCCTCACGTGAAAATACCAACTTGACAGGTTTTTTTACGGCATTGGCAATTTCAGCAACCTCGTAAACAAAATCCCCATATAATCGCCTTCCAAAACCTCCTCCCATGCGGGTCATTTCCAAATGAACGTCTTTCACGTCCCTACCCAACATACCCGCTACCGCAGTGGCAGCGAATTCGGGTGTCTGTACAGGCCCAACCAAATGAATTTTTTCGTCGGTAATATTGGCGAAAAAATTCATGGGTTCCATACAATTATGTGGAAGGAATGGCGATTCATAGGTGCGCTCCAAAATTTTATCGGCCTGGGAAAATGCTTTATTTATATCCCCGTCCTTTCTAAGGGTCTTGAACTCCTTTCCATCCAAAAGTCCCAGTAATTGTTTATCCTGAAATTCAGTGCTTTCCAAAGTGCTGTCATCTACCCAAGTAGCAGATATGGCTTCTTTTGCCTTTAGGGCTTCCCAAGTAGTTTTGGCAATGACCACCACTTTATCACTTTTACCCAAGGTCACGGTCCAATTGCCTACCCCTTCTTTTGAAAGTTCTTTGGCCTTCTCCCCTATTCTGATTACATCCAAAACGCCCGGCATGGCCTTGGCTTTGGTATCGTCATAGGAATCCAATATTTTACCAAAAGCAGGAGGGCGCAACACACTGGCGTATACCATGCCTTCAACCTTATAATCCAACCCAAAAAGTGGTTTTCCGGTAATTATTTTATCAATATCCACATTGGGTGCATCGGTTCCGATAACTTTAAAATCCTTGGGTTTCTTAAGTGTTACGTTTTCCGGTACTTCCAAAGCCGCTGCTTCCTTTACCACATCGCCATAGCCCAAAGTCTCCCCTTTGGCATTGGTGATTACCCCTTCCGAGGTGGTACATTCAGATGGATCAACGCCCCATTTGGCGGCCGCGGCATTTACCAACATTTGACGTGCCGTAGCACCGGTCTGCCTCAAAGGCTCCCATCCAAGTCGGATAGATTGACTCCCGCCAGCAAGCTGCCGGGTATAATTCTCGGTATCCAAAATACCCTGTTGTACATATACATTCTTCCATGCGACATCCAATTCTTCGGCAATCAACATAGGCATTGCGGTTTTTACACCCTGTCCAATTTCAGGATTGGGCGAAAAAATAGTCACCGCACCATTATCGGCAATTTTTATAAAGGCATTAAAATCATTAAAATTTAGCTGTGAAATATCTACCGGTGGTTGCACCTTGGGTTTACAGGCCGTAAAGAGGTTGAAACCTATAAGGAGTCCACCACTGGCCAGTGAGGAAGTTCTAATAAAGGACCTTCTATTAAATGTTATGGATGATGTTGACATAATTTTTTGTTTTTTATCCCTAGTATTTCAAGGATATATTTTTTATTGGTACTTGAATATGGTAATTGGGATGCCCTCATTGGCCAAGGACTACCCTATTTTGGTAGCGGCAATTTCCACGGCCTTATGGATCCTGGTGTAGGAAGCACATCTACATATGTTCCCGTGCATGGCTGTCTTTATTTCGGCTGAAGTAGGGTTCGGATTCTTGTCCAAGAATGCCGAAGCGGTCATTATCTGCCCCGCTTGACAATACCCACATTGTGGAACGTCCACTTCTTTCCAAGCCTGCTGTACAGGATGGCCGCCATCTTCCGATAGCCCTTCAATAGTGGTGATCTTTTGTCCGGCCACAGAGGCTATCGGCAAAGAGCAACTTCTTACTGCGTTGCCGTCCAAATGTACCGTGCATGCACCACATTGGGCAATACCACAGCCATATTTGGTTCCTAACAAGTCCAAATGATCGCGCAAGACCCATAGTAAAGGGGTGTCTTCCGCAACATCTACACTTTTGGTAATTCCGTTAACATTGATGTCGTATTTTGGCATAGTCGATGATTTTAAGTTGAAAAATTGTAATACTCTACAAGTTACCAAATTTAGGAAAAGTATGTGTTATTTTAACAGTTTGTTAAGGGGGGTATAATATTCTTATTGTCGTCGCTTTAAATAGGGATTGATAAGCACCATGGCATAAAAACCAAATAATAAAACTCCTTTTATTTAAAAGGAGCTTTTATCCAAATAACATTCCACGTTGGGATGCAACCATAAAAAGGAAGCTGGTAAGGAAGTGGTTATTTCCCTACTCAACAATTTTTTGATGGCTTTTTTCTTGCTAGGGCCCGTTACCAAAAGAATAATTTTCTTCGATTTTAGAATGTTGGCCATGCCCAAGGTTAGGCCATAGGTGGGTTTGGTATTCATTTTATTGGCCATGGGATGCTTTAAGGAGGATTCGCTTAAATTGGCAATATGACAATCAGGAATCAGCGTTTTTGAAGGTTCGTTAAATCCTAAATGCCCATTTTTTCCAAGACCTAGTATACAGATGTCTATTGGACCGTGTTCCTGAATTTCATTTTCCATACGATAACATTCCTTTTTTGCATCTGTTGGGCTACTATCGAAAGAAATATAATTGCTTTTAGGAATCTGTAAGGGTTCCAAAAGTTTTTCTTCAAGATAATAATCATTGGTACTGGTATAGTGTCCATTGGTTCCACCCCATTCATCCAGTTTGATGATCTTTATTTCCTTAAAAATCTTTGGGTTGCTTTGGTAGGATTCTGACAATTTCCCGTAAAGCCTTGTGGGTGAATAACCTGTGGCGGTACAGATCAATTGCTGTGGCTTCTCTTTTATTTTGGGCAATAGGGAATCAAAAGCCATTTGGCTCATATTTTCATAATCGGTACAGTAGTGTATCTTCATAACAAGCCCAAGCATTATCTTTCAATGGGATAGTTAAAATACAAAAATTTGGTTTTGGTCTTGCTTTGGGCCCAAAGTTTTCAACTTATTTTTTCAAACCTTTAGTATTGGACATCCATAAGGGGTCGTGCTATTGCCGATTAAAAAACCTAATTTTTGAATTGTATATGGTGTACGGATTGGTTTTCAAAAAAATGTGAATAAAGTCTTTAACAAATATTAACACCTATTTTTAATCGAATTATAATTTTAAATAGTTTTGAGCGTTCTGCTAGGTGAACGTTAAAAATTATGAAAATGAAATTATATATGAAAATGGCGGCTATCTGCTTCAGTATGGCCTTATTTGTTTCTTGTGGAAATGCTGATGATGATGTTGAATTTGGAGTAAATGGTAACGGTGGAGATCTGGGTCTTGGAGAACCGGTGGACGACTGTTTAAATTTAGGAGATGGGGAATTGGTCCTATCCATACAAGATCAATACACCACTCTGCCCGGTAAAGTGTCCATCTTTTTTAAGGTCTCCGATACAGATGGGGATCCCGTTCCCGGACTCAAGGCAAGTCAGTTTACCATATATGAGCAGGGTAGAAATGATGAATGTTTTAATACAATATCCACTTCCGAATCTTTCGCTAGAATTTCTCCCAACTCGCAAATTTTCAACAACAATACCATTTTGGTGCTGGATTTGAGCAACAGTGTTTTGAGCAGTAGTATGGAAGAATTGAAATCGGCCTCCACAAGCTTTGTAAACAATGTGATGCCAGAGGTGGATACACAATCTTTTAAAATGGCGATCTATTGGTTCGACGGCGAGGACAAACTACATGTGTTAAAGGAACTTACCCATATAAAGCAGGATTTGGTGTCTTCTATTCAAGGAATTACTGCAGATATCAGCAATGATCCATCTACCGATCTATATGGAGCGGTTATTAAAGCTACGGACAAGGCCGAAAAATTGTTGGCAGAGAGTACCACTAATGACCGTATTGGTGCCGCATCGGTAGTTATATTTACCGATGGTACCGATCAGGCTTCCCGTTACACCCAAAGTGCCGCTTTAAAAAAGGTGGATAATGCCAACAAGAACATTGCTTTCTTTAGTATTGGATTGGGAGCGGAAATTGATGCTGACATTTTGGGAAAAATAGGAAAGACTTTTAGTGTGTATGCTGGAAATAAAGAGCAATTGGAAACTACTTTCAACGATATTTCCTTCAGGGTTTCCGAACAGGCAAACAGTTTTTACCTGTTTGAATACTGTAGCCCAAAACGGGATGGAAGTGGTGAGAACAACCTGGCCATTCAAGTGAAGGAAGGTAACAGGCAGGGTGCGGTACAAACTAAATTTAACGCAAAAGGATTTACGGGAGGTTGTGAATAACCTAATTTAAAATTCTTTAAATCAAAGAGTTAGAGTATCAAATTGTTTTGATGCTCTTTTTTTTGTTAAAATTTCTTTAAGGCATGACATCTTTTTCTGCTATATGCCCGTATAACCTTACAGAAAACTATTTGTAAATTTTTTAACAAAAAAGAAATGAGAAAAGTAACGTTAGTTGGTTTGATGGGAATGGCGGTTTTGGCCTCCTGTGTATCTAAGAAAAAATATGTAGCTCTTGAAGGGGATTTGTCCAATACAAAAAGCATGTTGACAAAAACCCAAGTTGAAAAAGAGGAATTGGAATCCAAAGTTTCTAAAATTGAGGCTAGGGTTGCGGAATACAATGAAAAAATAAATTCCTTACAGGAAATCAATGATTCCCAATTTACTTCTGTAGATGATGTTGCTGTTATGAGCAACAATACAAAGGCAAAAATGAGAGCTACTTTGGCAAAAATTGATCCTAGTGAATTGGCCAAGGCCCAAACCTTGGAAGATTCCATGAATCTTGCCATTTCTTACAATTTGAAGAAATCCATTGCTGATGACGACGATGATATTAATATTGACATTAACAAAACTGTTGTAATGATCAATATATCCGATAAATTATTGTTTAATTCCGGAAGTTACAGGGTAAGTAATAAAGCCAACACTATATTGGCCAAATTGGCAGAAGTTATCAACTCTGAGCCTAGTATGGAAGTTATGGTAGAAGGGCATACCGATTCTAAAACCATTAGCACCGAAATGTTTCAGGATAACTGGGATCTAAGTGTAAAAAGAGCCACTTCCATTGTTAGACTTTTACAGAACAAGTACAATGTAGATCCTGCTAATTTGATAGCAGCGGGTAGAAGTAGCTACTTGCCTTTGGTTGAAAACAACAGTAAGGAAAACATGGCTATAAACAGACGAACAAGAATCGTAATTATTCCAAATTTGGATAAGTTTTTTGCGCTTTTGGATGCTGAATCCCTTTAAGATATTATTTATTATAGAATTTTTGTTTTAGCTTAAAAAACCCCCGATGCGCGCATCGGGGGTTTTTTTATTCTTTTTTTGAGGAAATATGGTGTACAGGAAATTTCTATTTCTTGGTTACTTTATATTCAACACCTTTAGTATCTTGTGATAAACCTCATTGTTTTCATAAACACCTTGGAACTCTTGTGAATGGGGTCCGTAGGCAAAAATAGGAACCATGGTGCCCGTATGATCATCGGTAGTGAAGTCGCCCTCGATCATTTTATGGTCCATATTCCCCTGTGGCATGGTGAATCCTGAGGTTTCGTGATCTGCCGTTATGACTACCAAGGTGTTCCCCGTTTTGTCCGCGAATTTAATGGCTTCAGTTATGGCTACATCAAAATCTATCCCCTCTGTGACTATACCGGATACTTCATTCCTATGTCCGTACGAGTCTATTTGGGCTGCTTCCACCATTAAAAAGAAAGGCTTTTTCTTGGCGTTTAAGAATTGAAGTCCATTTTTGGTGGCTTTCGCCAATATATTTCCTCTACCCTCCAAAAAGCTGGGAACATCGTTTTCCGCGATGAACAATCCTATTTTATCTTTTTTGCTAGCTCCTAATTCTTTAACATCCTTCAGTATGGAAAAACTCTTTTCCTGTAATTCGGTTGTATTAAATATGGATTCCCCTCCCCCGACGAATAGTGAGAGCTTACTTTTTAATAAATCTTGGACGATGCCCTCGGTATCATCCCTATCCTTTTGGTGGGCATAGAAAGAACTGGGGGTGGCCCCAACAATTTTATCAGTGGTGATAATTCCCGTTACAAATTGATGTATATCTAGCAATTCGGTGATATTTACTAGGGGTTGCCCGTTAGGGGCCATACCAATAGACCTGTTATAGGTTTTTGTGCCAGTGGCCAAGGAAGTGCCTGCAGCAGCTGAATCTGTTGTAAAGTCGTCCGAAGATTGGGTTTTAATAAACCCTATGCTTTTCAATTGCGTCAGGGTAAGGCTGCCTCCATTGGCCAAAACCGATGATGAGATTTGGGTAAGCCCGTTGCCATCTCCTATGAGCAATATAACATTCTTGACATGCTTTTCCGTTTGGTCGGATTTGTAGGAGGGCTTGTATACATCAGATTTAGCCTTGTTGTAATATACCCTGTCCCCCAAGGTTTGTAAATATACGGATGATTTATCTGGCATATCCGTGTTTATATAGTCCACCCCCAAATCATGGAAGGCTTTCCATGCGGTCTTGGAGTCCGGAGTGGCCCAAAAACGGAACGGCTTGTTGTAAGAATGCGCTTTGTCTATCGTTGTTTTTACTTTTTCCAGATCCTGGGCGGTTAGTCTTCCCTTTCCGTTCCATCTGGAAAATTTATAAAAAGGTAGACTGATCAGTGCTACTTTTTCCCAGGCCTCAGTGCTGGGAATATCGTCCAAAGTTTGATAATCGAACTTAATGAAGGACGGATATTTCATATACTCTTCCGGTTTAGGTCTATTTCCGGATATGACCATGGTAATTTTGGGATTGTTGATTATGTTGGGATACTTTTCCAAAACACTGACTATCTTCGCTAGTGTGCTATAGGTTTCCGACTTTATATCGATTAATAGTTGTAATTCCTGTTGCTTGCCCAGCTTTAACTCCAACACCTTTTGTATTGGGTCCAAATACAAGCTTTCTATAGTGTGGCTTGGTATAATATCTACTTCGTCATGGGTAGCATATAAGGCGTCGTTCTTAAGAAAAACATCTACTTCAATAGAGTTTGCCTCATTGGCATAGGCATCCCAAAACGGTGCAGTTTGTAGATAATCGTTATGGGAATGTATTTTAAAGGAATTTGTTTTCTGTCCCAATACCATTTGTAGGGACAGTAAAAACAGCAATAAAAAAAAGCGAATGGATTTAAACATTGAAATTTATTTATATGACTATTGATACTAAATTTTGAGGTGCTAATAACTTTATTACCCATTTAATTGTCAGAGACAATTAAATGGGCTGGACCAATTTAAACAAAACTAAATAATTTCTTCGGCAGAAATTGTTACATAGGGATAACTTAACCAAGATATAAACTGTTCCAAATACAGGTCCTTGAAAAAAGATGCTTATAAAGACCTCCAAACAAGACAAATCGAAAAAAATAAAAAGGAAGGTAGGGTTTTTGGCTAGATAATTGTTCTAATAGTAACAACCCTTATCAACCTATGTTCGCAATGAATGCTAAAAACTAAATTTTGTAACACTTTAAAAAAAGAATATCATGGTTGTAATCAACGACATTTTTAAGTATAGCGCTATCAGCGAGCTATCCAATGGGTTAAAGGGCCTTGTGATAACTATTTTCACCTGTATTGTAAGCATTCTATTTGTAATGCTCTACTGGATCCTTGTTTATGGGGATAGTATACGTATTTCTTATGGATATTAGAATTATCTTAAGATCAGTGCATTTTTAAAATTCCCTTCTCCCGACTTTAGGTCGATCAAAAATCCATTGATAACCGCATAGCGGGGTTTGCCCTGTTCTTCCAATATAAAGTTAGGAATAACGCCTACTCTCATTTTAAATTGTGGTATTTTGTAGTCCTTTCCTATAATGTTGAGGGGAAAGGTTACATAATTTTCGCCCTTCGGAATGTTCTCCACCCTTACGTAGGTAAAGCCCGATCGTAGAAGATCCAATGCCTTTAACTCTGAAACCTCTTTTATGGAGGATAGGGTTTTTGGGTATACCTTTCCTCCTACCATGGAGTAGCCTTTTCCTTCCAAAGTTTCGTAACCATAATAGGTAGATAGATCCCCTTGGTCTACTACCCTACTACTGTTATAAAAGGTTCTATGCGCTGTGCCATCAATTTCCAATTGGTGTATCCCCACATCTAAAGTATAATTTTTACCCAGTAAATTATAGGTGAGGTTATTCAGTTTTAGATCGAAAAGTTTTCGATCATTTTCGGGGATTTTATCGTAGTCCGAAATCGGTATATTTTTGTAGTTCCCATTCGCTATAGTGTAGATGGCGGATAGAATGGAAACATAATTCAATTTTCGGATCTCCTGTTTTTCAGGATCATTTTTAAAACCTCCGGATTCTATTAAAATAGCACTTGTTCCCCACTTTTGAATATTGTCTCCAAAGGCCCTTGGCTCAAAATCGTCGTTATAGCGGCCTACTTGTCCAGGGGCATATTCCTGAATTATTTGATTCATATAGACAATCACCTTCATAGCATTGGCCCGGACTTCGTTGATATCCTTTTCGTAATTAAAGGCCGGTGCCAAGTAGGAGATGGTAGCAGGCTTATCCGTTCTTTCCGCGTTGTAATACGTGCTCTGGTCGTGAAGATTAAATCCGAAATCTGCATCCAAACTATCCCTAACCCTTTTTAAGGTCCTTCCCTCGGGCGATTGCAATGATAATGCGTCCCTGTTAATATCTATTCCCAAGGTATTTCTTCTTTGATATACTTGAGCCCCATCCGGATTGAGAATAGGTAAAAAATGCAATTTTAGATTTTTTAGGATGTTCTCCTTTTCCGCCTTGAAATCGCCACTGGTCAAAAAATTGAAAATATCAAAAATAGCTTGGGTGGCCGTGGGTTCATCACCATGCATTTGCGACCATAGAAAGACATCGGTAGCACCTGTTCCAATACTTATTAGGGAAAGGTTGCGCCCTTCGATGGATTTCCCAACAACCGCAACCTTGAATTTGGGATGGGCAGACAGTTTGTTTATTAGTGGCTGAATATCATCAGGCTTTATCCGTCTTTTGACCAATGAGGGTTCCTTGTATTTTTCATAGGATGCATATAAGCTGGAAGTAAAATCCTTTTCCTGTCCATAGCCAGAAAATACTATTAGTAAACAAAGGATTAGGGCAAATTTATGTGATGTCATATTATTGTTTTGCTAGTGGTGTAGGTTTAAAATTAAGTTTTTTGGTTGCTCTTTTTACTCTTTTTAGAAATTTTTCACCGGGATCGGTCTTTACGGTCCTATAGCCCTCATCTTTCTCCAACCACAGTTCGTGATCTTCAAAATGAGTATACTCATAATGACCAATTACGTAATCTATATCGTATTTGGATTTTAAATATTTTACCAGCCATTTGTTTGATCTTAATTGTGCCCTGGTGAGTTTGGTATCCCCGGTTCCTCCGACATTTTCTATGCCAATGGCACAATGATTTAGACCTATTACATGTCTGGCCATGGTGGTTTCTGGCATTAACCTATATATTGTACCATCTTGGTCTACAAGAAATTGGGAAGATACGTTTAAACCACTGGCCGAGCTTATCTCGGGCCTCCAATCTGGCAGGGTTGACAATTCAAAGGCTTGGTACGATTTTTCCAGTGTCGGGATTACGGTCCAGTGCAATACTACCATCTTGGGTTCTATAACCGGTTCATCTTGTATTAGGTCGTAATGATCGGATAAATATTCCAAGGTAAGATCTTTTCGTTCTTGATCAAAAATGATGGGTTTGTCTATTATTTCACGGTTTACGGAACATGAGATGGCCATAAAAAGGGTGCACAAAAGTAAGCTCTTCTTCATTCTATTTTTAGTATATAAACTTGGGCAATAAAGATACAATATCATTTTATTTCTGTAGAATCCCTTTTTACCCTGTAGTGGATGGTTATTTTTTTTCGCCCCCATTCCAAAGCTTTTTCCTTGTCCTCCCCCATATAGATGTCGATCCTATTTTTCCATTTGGAATGCATCTTATCCTTTACCCAATAAATACCGGTATCCCCTTTTAGCTTTACTTGGGTATTGTACTCCAGTCCCAAGGGAATCAGGTCTTTGGATACGGCAATTATTTTCATACCGGGTTTTAGCGAATCGCCCCAAGCGGTAATTCCAGGATGGATTTTAGAGGTTTGTGAGGGAAAGGAATTGTAGGCGGTGGCCGTTACCCTAAGCGGCTTCCAAACATAACCATCATCCACAACTTTCTCCTTGCAACTGGCCAAGGACAATAGGATACCCGGCAAAACCAACCATAGTATAATCTGCCTACCCTTAGCGCCCAATGTACCCAAAATATTATTCACACCAATTATTTAGATTAAAAAACCAACAAAATAGAGAGTTTGGTATTAAGTAATTAGAAAACTATTAGATTTTGTTTTTATCACTATACCATCTTTTTAGCCATCTGGAAATGCCCTCCAAGCCGGGATATATGATTCTTTCCGTAATGTTTGCCTGATCTAGCTTATCCCTTATTTCCCACTTTAATCCTGATGGAATAATTACTTTCTTTAAATACTTGGGATGGTTTTTAAGCCAGTCCAATGGACTGGAATCCGGATCCAGCATAAATGAAAAAAGAGCAAATTGGTTAATTATACGATCGTCAAGGGAGGGTGGCTCGAAAAATATCATTGTATTGGCGTTCCGACTCGAAAAATCATATAGTTCTTCTATGGAATTACCTATAGTTTGTTTTAGCTCCATGGAGCTAAAATAGAAAATATCTTTGCTTAATATAGGTGTTTTGAGCTCTTCCGGAAGATGCTCTCTTAGTGCTACATAATTTACCATCCAGATGGCTCCGTCCAAATTATAAGTGCCCATATCCTCTGTTAAAAAATGTAAGGCAACATTGGGAGAGTGGGTCCAGTCAATTAGTCTTGTAGGAAGTCCGTGGTGCTGTCCCAAGGAAATCCAGTTCCAGAGGTTGTTATAATCATCGATCAAAGTGTTAATAGGCGAGTACTTCCTAAAGTTTCTAATCATAGTGGCTTCTACTTTTGAAGCTATTCTTCCTAATCTTTGAAGGCTGGTCTCCAATCCAAATTGGGCATTATAGACCCCCCTATAGGCATACGGAGATCGAAACCTATCGATCTTTTCGTCTTTTTCATTAAACAAATACGCTTGAAGTTCCAACCAACTCTTAGGCTCAAATAATTCGAAATCTTCCATTTATCTGAATAATTTAAGTGCGGACCCAAATTGGATCCAAATGATGATATAAATTCTGTAAAACATTTAAATGGTCGGCAATAGCCTTGTAAAGGGCCGAAGCGTACTCTATTGCTATATTTTCTTTGTGAAACACAATATTCACATATATATCATTCCCAAATTGCATCGGCCACCCTTCCCGAAATGTTAATTTAGGAAGTTTAGGAATAAAAGGAGTGTGCAAACCATAAAAATAAAAATGGCAATCGACTTTTCATGCGTACGTATAGCTCAATCTTTTTTGCTCAAATCCAATCGGGAAATAGCATGTACTAAAGATAATAAAATGAGTTTGCTTGTAAATATAAAACAGCTGGTAATGGTACATTATTGGTTGACGCTCTTTTACGGTGGTCATGACCGTAAGTATTTGGAATGAGGCCCAATCCTTGTGTTTAGGAATCTTTTACCGGCAAAAATTTGATTCTAATGTATTCATTTCAAGTAGTAGCTCCCAGTTTTTTATAGTCGGTAAATTATCAAAATATCATATTATGCATCTTTCACCACATAAATAGCCTATTTCCCAACATTAATTTCTTTCAACGGCACAACCCTTATACTTTAGCAGTGTAATAAAAAACGAATTAATAATTTTTTCATTTTCATATAGTGTTCTCGTAAAAGAGCTTTGTCTTAAAAGATAAGGCTCTTTTTAGTTTTAGTCCGTTTGGGATTATTAATAGTTAAGGAGTAATTGTTTCATTATGGCATTGTTACATTAAATCACTCCCCTACCTCAACGATCTGTGCATTGGCCATAAACAATTCCTGCATCCGCTCCATTCGGCTATCGAACTTAGTGGAAAAAATGGCATACTGACATCTGTCCAAACTTTCAGGGATTCGGATGACATCGGAAAAAGGGCTGGGTTTGGACAAGAATTCTGCATCGTCTACAATAAACAACTTTAGCTTTCCTAAATTGATGCCGTTGAGGTAAAAAATCTTGCTTAATCTTTTAGGGGTAGCGATAACAATATCCACTCCCTCAAAAATTTCATTCCGTTGTGCTTCTATATTGTGTTCTTCATAAACGGAATAAATACGAAGGTCCATTCTTCTTGTAAAGCGTTCAAATTCACCTTGTAGGGTCAAAGCGGATTCCTTGTCCTTTACAAAGATGAGTGCTCGTGGCGCCTCTTCAAAGGCCGCACAATCCAATTTCTGAAGTGTACTGATTATGATCGACGTAGTTTTACCGGCACCGGCAGGCGCTATACCAAAAACACTGGCTCCCCCTTTAATTTTTGAAAGAATCGCTTTTTGAAAGGGAAGAGGCTCCTTAATTCCCTGTTGCCCCAACACTTCTCTTAACTGTTCCTGTATTTTTTTGAATGCCATATTAAGTATTATCTATTCCAATTTTAATTCTTTGTAATTGTTAAATAACAAGTTTCTCTTGCCTAACCACAACTTTTGATCACTTCACAACAATAGTTTTTACTCCTAGGTTTTCTATCCTACTTTGGTCGTGTAATAAAGAATTAATAATTTTTTCATTTTCATATAGTGTTCTCGTAAAAGAGCTTTGTCCTAAAAGACAAGGCTCTTTTTAGTTTCTAAGGTTTTGGAAAGTATAAAAGATTAAGGGATCCAGTTGTTCTTGCCAAAATTGGGTTTTCGTTTTTCCAAAAAGGCATTTCTTCCTTCTTCTGCCTCTTCCGTCATATAGGCCAATCTTGTGGCTTCACCGGCAAATACCTGTTGCCCTACCATACCGTCATCGGTGAGGTTCATGGCGAACTTTAACATTTTTATGGAAGTTGGCGATTTTTCGAGTATTTCCTGGGCCCAATCATAAGCCGTGTCTTCCAATTCCTCATGGGGAATAACTGCGTTTACCATTCCCATTTCCAAAGCCTCTTGGGCCGAATAATTCCTGCCCAAGAAAAATATTTCCCTGGCTTTTTTTTGTCCCACCATCTTTGCCAGATAGGCAGAACCGTACCCTCCGTCAAAACTGGTTACATCGGCATCTGTTTGTTTAAAAATAGCATGTTCCTTGCTGGCCAGCGTTAGATCGCACACTACATGTAAGCTGTGACCTCCCCCAACGGCCCATCCCGGAACCACGGCAATGACTACTTTGGGCATAAACCTTATTAACCGTTGTACCTCCAGAATATTCAGTCGGTGCATGCCGTCTTCCCCAACATAGCCCTTATGGCCCCTAGCTTTTTGGTCACCTCCGCTACAAAAGGAATACACCCCATCTTTGGTAGACGGACCTTCGGCAGAAAGTAGCACAACCCCTATACTTGTGTCCTCTTGGGCGTCATAGAAGGCCTGGTATAGTTCACTTGTGGTCTTGGGCCTAAAGGCATTTCTAACATTGGGCCTGTTAAAGGCAATTCTAGCAACGCCATCACATTTCTTATAAGTGATATCCTCAAATTCCTTAACTACTTTCCAATCAATTTTTTTACTCATTTCTAAAATGGTTTAACAGTTATCAAAGATAATACTCTTTATTTTGATGATTTTCTACTTATGGTTTGCTATTTTTTTCCGCGATCCATTTGGACATAAACTTGGTACCGGCCAAGGTATGATGCAAGAGCATGGCACCTATAAAATTGTCAGCCCTGTGGCCTTTTATATTCCTGCTTAACCGTTCAATTTTATCCCTTAATTTTTTTTGCAAAACAGCTTTGTCATAAAAACTATTTATAATGTGGGTTCCGTTTTGTCGGGCAACGGACCACTTTTCTTCATTTTGGTACAGGCGAACGGCAGCCTTTGCAAAAGAACGTGGATCATTGGCGATAACTCCGTTCCATGGCAAGTTTTCGCTGATGCCTTCAGCGCCAATTTCTGTTGTTATGCTCGGCGTACCGACTAACATGCCACGGAGTAATTTGCCCTTTATTCCCGCTCCAAAATTTAGGGGGGCAAGATTTAATCTAGCCTTGGAGATAACCTCACTTGCATTATCGGCATGACCCATGATATGAAACCCTTCTTTTGGCTTGTTCAATTGCTTAATGCTTTCCGGCATATAAGCGCCGTAGATAAAAAGATCTGTATTGGGCAAATCACTTCGGATAAAAGGCCAAATGTCCCTCTTTAGGGTTTGGATAGCGTTTACATTTGGAGCATGTTTTCCATTGCCGATACAGACAAAGTCCTTTTTTTGATCGAATTGGAGCCAATTGTTTTGTTTCTCGTCATCAATGGCGTCAAACATAATAGGTAAATGCAATAGTAAACCGTCATCCATTTTTATAGTCCTCTTCAGAAGCTCCATTTCATATAGGGAAATGATCAAACTAAGGTCGCATCTATAAATACTGGCAATTTCCCTTTTTGTCTGATCTTGTTCCAACCAAAATTGTTCTGTAAAGGGAACGGACTTCTTATACGCCAGCTGTCTGCTAATCCTAAGGGAGTGTAAATCTTCGGTGTCCAAAATACGTAGGGCGTTTGGAGCATTTTCCACAACACGCCAACCAAATTGTTCTTCTGTCATAAAACGATCGAAAAGCACCATGTTCGGATTTAATTGCTTTATAAAGGTATCAAAACTGGAATGGTTTAGGAGAATGGCCTTTTTACTGACCCCAAGACTGTTGAGATCATAGGAAAAATCGCTTTCAGCTGCAGTACTGGCAAAGGTAATCCCATAGCCCTGCGTTAGAAAGAAATGTATCAATTGCAGCATTCTGCCTCCAGCTGCCGTTGTATTGGGCTCCGGCCAAACATAGCCTATGATCAGTATTTTTTTATCCATTTTTGGAGAGCGTTCCTTTTTAAAGTCGCTTGGCGAATTTCTGGGAGATTTTAGAGCGTAATTTACGCTCATAGTCCTCTTCCAGCCACTCTTTGTAGTTTTTGGTATTGTTCATGATACAATAGGAATACTGCCGTACGCGGTAAGCAATCTCTTCCTTTAATTTTTTTGCCAGGATACGGGCGTCAAAAACATCTTCACTATTCTCCACGCATATGGTGGCGTGCTGTTCAATACTGTTCTCCAGAACGGTTTTGGATTTTAGCCCCTGGGCAAAAACCTTTTTGTATTCTGCCTTTATGTCGAATTCGATATTTTTGGACTTGCTAAACAAGGCCTTTAAGTCGGCCGGCATTTCATACACAAATTCCCGTTCAATCTCTTCATCATTTTTTATGCTTTCCAAGAAGAAATCTGGGAAGTGAAAAATTTCCTGCCAATCTATGGGGGCATTCCAAAGTCCAAATCGGGCCACGTTGTTTCCAAGATCTACCACCGTAAATTCATTCTTGTTCGGCAATATCCTGGAACCCCTTCCAATCATCTGAAAATATAGGGTCAAGGATTTGGTAGCTCTGTTCAAGATAATGGTTTCCACGGTAGGTTCATCAAACCCAGTGGTCAGGATACTGACCGAAGTAAGTATGGCATCAGGGGTTTTTGAAAACCATTTTAAAATTTCCTTACGTTCCGACGCACTGTTCTTATTGTCTAAATGCCGAATGTTGTACCCCGCCTTTTTAAAGGTGTCCAAAACATATAGTGAGGTGTTGATGCCGTTATTAAAAATAAGGGTTTTGGTACCTTTCGCAATCTCCTCATAGGCATTTACCAATTTGGTAAGCATGTTCTGGTTACCGTATAACTCATCCGAAGATTTTACCGTATAATCACCGCTAATGCCCAATTTTAAGCTTTTAAGGCTTACGTCGTAATTGTACATATTGGCCTTGGCCAAAAAATTCTTGTCAATGAGCGATGAAATGGATTCTCCCACGATCAATTTTTGATAGTGGTCCTTCATAGGCAGTTTTATGTTGGAGCTTAATGGTGTTGCGGTTACACCGAGGATAATCGACTTCTTAAAATATTTGAATAATTTTCTAAAGGAATTATAGTGGGCCTCATCAATGATGACAAGTCCAATATCATTTATACTTACCTTATCGTCCTGAAGCCTATTGTTCAGGGTTTCTACCATGGCCACAAAGCACATATATTGGTCTTGGTCGTGTAGCTCCTTTACCTCACTGTTTATTATTTTATTTTTAACGCCAAATCCCTTTAACATTCTTGAGGTTTGGCTGCTCAATTCAATTCTATGGGTCAGAACTACTACCTTTTTATTGGTCTTATTAATATATCTTTTGGCAATTTCAGAGAAAACAACAGTTTTACCACCCCCTGTGGGCAATTGGTATAAAAGGTTCATATCGTCCGGGGATTCCTCCAAACACTTAAAAATGGTGTTCAGGTCTTCCTCTTGATAATCATAAAGGGTTTTTTCTGTACTTTCTTTAGGTAGCTCCAAACGGGAAATGAAATTTTTTAAAATTAAGAAAAATCAAACCTTACAAAATTAAGAGTTTTTTGTGCCGGTTTCAAATTTATAAGGCAAAAACATGAAATTGGGATTGCTTATGGAGTACATTTAAGAAGAGAACTCCCTAGGGCAAGGTAGTACAAAATGCGTTTAAAAATTAGAAAATGAAGCTAGCTTGTGGTTAATCTATGATATCCAAGGATTTGGAGAAGTCCTCCCTATTGGGCCAATTGTGATCCTGGCTAAATATATAACAGACAACAATTCTGTCCTTAAAATCGCTTAAAAGGGCATTTAATGAAACAAATTGGACCAATTCGTTAAAGGAATTCCCCATACTTTTATAGAAAGCCTCAGGGACATTTTTTTCTAAAGAAAAAGACTGCGCCACCTCTAGGTTGTAAAGCATAAGGTCGGCCGTTAAATGTGGGTCTACGCCCAATTTCACGAAATGCTTTATATATTTTTGGGCAACAGACCTCCTAGCCTTGGCTCTTTTTCTTTTTATTGGAAAGTACTCATTGGATATTTTTATTTTTGCTTCCTGCACCAGCTTATCTTCCTTGGGGTTGAATACAAAATCATAGTATTCCTTAACTACTGGAAATCTGTGATATAAGTCGATCAATTGCTCTTCTAGTTCCTTTTTTTTTAATTCGGATAAATATTTTACCAATGCTCTTTTACTCATTCTCCCTATTAAATCGATTTGAATTTAAGAATTGCAATTTCCCATTATAATATCAAAAAATGGCACAAGGAAGTAAATTAGTATTTTAATAATTGGATTCCACAGTGAATATCATAAACTTCTCATAAATTATGTATAACTAATGCCGCATCCCTTGGAAAAGACATAAAAAAAAGGTATAATGAGAGATTAACACTTCAAAATCCAAATAAAAAATATATGAGGCAACTAAAGATTATCAAGCAGGTTACGAATAGGGAATCAAAATCACTAGACAAATATTTGCAGGATATCAGTAAAATAGAGTTGATCACGGCAAATGAAGAGGTTGAATTGGCTCAGAAAATTAGGGATGGAGATCAAATTGCCTTGGAAAAGCTTACTACAGCAAACTTAAGATTTGTAGTTTCGGTTGCCAAACAATATCAGAATCAGGGTTTAAAGCTACCTGATCTAATAAATGAGGGAAATGTAGGATTAGTTAAAGCGGCCAAGCGTTTTGACGAGACACGGGGGTTTAAATTTATTTCCTATGCGGTGTGGTGGATACGTCAGGCTATTCTACAGGCACTTGCCGAACAGTCCAGGGTTGTTCGCTTACCATTGAACAAAATAGGCTCCATAAATAAAATTAAAAAAACATTTTCGTACTTGGAACAGGCCCATCAACGGCCACCATCACCCGAGGAGATAGCCAAAGAATTGGAAATGTCCGTTAGCGAGGTAAAGCAATCTTTAAAAAATTCTGGAAGGCACGTTTCCATGGATGCACCCTTGAAGGAAGGAGAAAACTCCAGTCTATACGATGTAATACGTTCAGGGGAGTCACCACGACCGGATAGGATACTTTTACAACAGTCATTAAACACCGAGATCAATAGGGCTTTGGATACGCTTTCCCAAAGAGAGGCAGATGTTGTTAAATTGTACTACGGTATAGGTGACCAGCAATCCATGACCTTGGCGGAGATAGGGCTGACTTTTGACTTAACACGGGAAAGGGTTAGACAGATAAGGGAAAAAGCAATTAGAAAGCTTCGTCACAACTCCAGGAGCAAGTTGCTCAAGACTTATTTAGGATAGGTTGTATAAAACAAACAGGCCGAATAAATAGTATTTATTCGGCCTGTTTGTTTTTAAAAGCAATTGGATTAAGAATAACTCAATTTACTGATATTGAAATCAATTAGAATTTCATTTAAATCTTCAATGAAGTTTAAATAAGCTGTGTTGTCTGGATTTTGTTTTGCCATCTTAATAGGGGTTTTTTAGATTTTGAATTCCGGGCAGAACTACATGTAGTCCAACTCCGCCAATTCGTTCAAACTTAAAATTTCATTTAAATCTTGTAGGAATGCTAGGTATTCCTCTCCGTAGGTGTCGTATAACATAGTAAGGCTTGGTTTAGGTTATTATTATTGTTTGGGTCAATAATCATATGGTAAACATATTTATTATCTCTTTCCACACCAATTAAATGTTGTGTACAAGTGTTTTTTAGTTGTAAAGTGTACAGTTTATAAAGTTTAATCCTTTTATGGGCAAATGATTTAAGAACTTCCATTTAATTGCTGACCATACTTATTACTGTAACTGTAAATGGCGCTATTAACTTATTTCCTAAAAATTTTATTGGTTAGGTCCTTTAATTGGTCCAGGAAATTTATTTCCTCCAATTCCCCCAGATTTTTTTCACTTTTATAGCTACTACTATTGTAAAAGGTAATATGCTCTGAGGTGGTAATATCAAAATCGATTTCGAACAAGTCGTTATAATCAAAAGTTTCTTCCTCTATATCAATAGGTGTGAATTTAGGATCCGAGGATGCTGCCCTATCGTTTTCAGGGGTTCTCCTATTGGATGGTGCTTTTGGGGCAAAATTTGATTTGGCCTTTTCAAAAGTTACCGAAGGGTCTAAATGCAGTTTTTGAGGTTTATTGATGGCCTTTTTTAATTCCGCGTTATGATTGGAAGGGCTTAACATCCCGTCTGTAGACAACTTCTGTAATTTAGCTTCTATATACAGTGAAACCAACATTGCCTTTTCCCCAATAACTTTGTCCGTATGATTGTGGAGGGTTTCCAAAAAATACAAATCGCTAAGATCACCAACTTGTTGCATCTCTTGAAGTAATAGAAGTTGTGATTCCCTATCCAAAGAGTTGAACAAATGGTTAAATACATAATGTTCCCCGAAATCTACAATATTGTTGTCGACATCCTCCTCATCGATATCCATGGGATACTCAAAAAGGAACTTCAATATTATTTCTTTGATAAGATTGGCAATGGATTCGTTTTCTTCCTCATCCAACATTTCATTTAATAAAGGGACTTCACGAATATCCCCCATTTCTGCAATGGAATGTAGTAATTTCACTTTTTTAGACTCCCAATCGGTGTAGAACTTGGCAGCCGGTAGTTTCATTTCTCCGAGATCCAATAAATTCTCATCTTTCCCTATGGCCTCTGCCCTACTCTCTTCCTCTACATGGGACTTCAATATGTCACTAATTTGTTTTTTCATATAGGGATCTAGGACCACCTCATAATCCACTTCAAAATCATTAGGGTTAATAATTGGGTCTGATTCCGATTTTATTTCTTCGATTTCCAATATTAAGGGCAAAAAATCGATGTTTAAAAAAGAGGCCTCCTTCTTCTGTGGGTTGTTAGGGGAAAGCATATCATTTTCCCCGTAAATTTCCTCGTAGATCGCCTCATAAGGGTTTCTTTCAAAACCTTCCATGCCCAGGCATGCCCTTAAGAACTCCAAATCGTTGGTAATCATCAGCACTTCCTGTATTTCGGGACTGCTACCTTCATTGGGATCCTCATTATTTGTTACCAACGGAATAAAGTCAAGATCAAGCTCCTCCTCTCTTAATGAATCAGGTTTGATACTGGCATTTTGAGAATTGCTGTCCAAAGGCCTATTATTTTTAGGTTGTTCCATTATTGATTCTAAATCTTTTAAATTGTCGTTAACATCTTTGTTATGCTTCAGCATGGTGCTATTCTCGGTGGTTTGGGCGTCCAAATGTTCCGAGTTTTCAAAGGCATCTATTTGTAGTCCAAACTCTTTGGACATTTTGTGGATTATTTGTCTTGTACCGTCATCAAAGTCAATATACATTTCCAGGAGGATATTGGACATGATTTGTTGGTTGTCTGTCCGGTGTAAAAGTTTCCATAATTCTACCTTGAGGTCTATCAGCTCCCTTTTCTTTCCTTTAATATTTCCTTGGTCATATAGCAATAGTTCACATATTATTCCCCGTATTTGTTTCATTTTTGCTTCCTTATTGTTCCGCTTTATTAGTGTACTGCTTCTTAAAAGGAATAGGATAGTCAAATACATCAGGGTCAACAAAACGAATAAGGTCGTAAGATCCCATAACAGACTGGTATGTATTTTGGGTATATTCACCTATTCGCACTTTTTAGTTTTATCAATGTTTATTTCCCCTTGTTTTAATAAGCATCAGTTCCCTGTCAATGGCCTTCTCTACCATGGGATATGCCAATATTAATTGGTCGTATAACCTTCCAATTTCCTGAAGATCCTTATTGTTCTTACAGCATACTGTAATATTATCTACAAGGGAATAGAGGTGATCCGCTCTCATCATGGAAAGTCCCGTTTTAACCTTGTGGGCCGCGAAACCCAAACGATTAAAATTGCCTTCGGGAATATATATATTGGCTCTACCAATAAAATCCAGCATATTTTGTTTAAATAATCCAATCAATTCCTCCAGCAGGTCTATTTCGCCCATGCACTCTTCCAATAAATCTGTTAAGCTGACTTCCCAGGCTTCCTTTTTTAATGAAAAGTGGGCAAGGCCTGTACTAGGTTCAATTAGAGATTTGGACTCTTTATCCTTTTTGTATTTAAATAAAGTGGTCATTAAATCATCTGGGCTATAGGGTTTCAGGATATAATCATTTATACCCAGTGCTTTACATTTGTTTTTATCACTAATGGTAAAATTGCCTGTCAATGCTATAATGGGTATGTTCTTGATATGATTATTACTGGAGTCTCGAATTATTTGGGTAATTTGATATCCGTTCATTACCGGCATTCCAAGGTCCATCAGGACTAAATCTACCCTATGATTTTGCATATAATCCATTCCAGCTAGGGCGTTATCCGTTACAAATACTTTACACCCCCAAATTTTTAGGCGCTGTTCAATTATTTTTTGAATGAGTATATTGTCCTCAAAGACAAGTAGGTGTAGTCCTTCTATGTTTTTATCGGTTGTATCTGTATTATTGGAATCTGACTGGAGGCCCGATGTTTTGATCTGTTTGCCTTTTTTATAGGGGAGGGTGAACTTATAAGCACAACCATCACCCAAGGTGGCCATTGTTGTCAAGGAGCCATTTAGGATTTGTATTATTCCCTTTACCATGGCAAAACCAATCCCTGAACCGCCTATATCGGTTTCCATATCTTCAGTTAATACAGTATTGGGCCTTAAGGTGTTTTTTAATGTTCCGGAAGGCAAATCCCTTATTTCAAAATCGAGTTCATAGTAATTACTGTTCTGCTTACGAAGCTTAATTTGTAGAAGGATATTTCCTTCGTCAATCAATTTTATCGAATTTCCTATGAGGGTAAGCAGAATTTGGGACAATTTGGATGGATCTCCCAATAGAATTTCAGGAATTTCGGTATCCAAATCCACCTCTAGGGTAACATCCTTGTTAGTTATTAGGGTGTTGCACAGATACATGGTATCCCTAATAATGCTGTAGAAATTAAAATCGATACTTTCAAACCTTTCTTTTCCGGAGGTGAGCTTGGTATATTCCAATAGCTCATTGATTATTTCCAAAAGGTTGTTGGAGGAGGTAGATATGGAATTAAGATGGGATATTTGTTCTGAGCTTAGGTTGCCGTCTTTTAGCAAATCTACCGACTCAATTATTCCATTAATTGGGGTTCTAATTTCATCACCTACTTTTGCAAGAAGCCTGCCTTCCACTTGGCTGGTTTTATTTTGTAAAGTATTTAGCCTTTGTTTATTCCCAATGGTCAAATCAAAATCTTTGTTTTTGGTATTGGAGTTGGAAATTTTTGATTTGGGTCCCAGGACTTTTTCCTCAAGACGATATTTAAAGGTCATAAAGGATTTTTTTAATAAGGAAGCTTCCTCAGAGGTTAATTCCTCGAAGGAGAAATGGTTTAGTTGACCTTCAAGATTTGTCAGATGGGATAGTAGGTTGTTGGTTTTCAATTTTTAATAGTTTGGGTTCTGAAAGTCTAAAACTCCCCTTTTAAAGTTCCGTTTACAATTAAATGTTATCTACGCTTCGTTTTATGTTGTCAAATGCCGTTATTTGTATGTATCAAACCCTCTAAGTATGAAGTATTTTATCGGATTTATAGGTATTTTAACGATTATGGCCTGTAAGGAAAAACAAGAAAAATTGACAGAGTCGCTCCCAGAGAAAGCTGCACGTATACACGAAAACGTGATCACCATAGATACCCATGTTGATATTAATGTGTCCAATTTTACCGATACTATAAACTATACCCAGAAACTGGACAACCAAGTAAATTTGCCAAAACTTATGAGTGGCGGACTGGATGTTCCCTGGTTGATAGTGTATACTGGCCAAGGAGAATTAAACGAGGCTGGGTTTGCCAAGGCCAAGGAAAATGCCATGGCAAAGTTCAATGCCATACATCGATTGTGTGAGGAAATAGCCCCGGAAGTGATAGATTTGGCCTATTCCTCCAACGATGTCTACCAAATTATAGGTTCTGGCAAAAAAGTAGCCATGATAGGGGTTGAAAATGCTTACCCTATAGGCGAGGATCTGTCGGAATTTGAAAACTATTATAATTTAGGGGCAAGATATATTTCCTTATCCCACAATGGGCATAGTCAATTCTGTGATTCCAACACTGGTGAGGCCGATGGCGTATGGTTGCACAACGGGCTAAGCGACCTGGGAAAAAAGGCCGTTCAGGAGATGAATCGGTTGGGAATAATGATCGATGTATCCCATGTATCCAAAGAATCCATGAAACAAATGATAGCCTTGTCCAAAGCGCCTATTATTGCATCCCATTCCTCAGCACGGGCCCTATGTGACCATAGCCGGAATTTGGACGACGAACAATTGTTGCTCATGAAAGAGAATGGAGGTGTGGTACAAACGGTGGCCTTTAGTTCCTATTTGAATACAGAAAAGCATGAGGTCTATGCTGCCTATTTAAAAGATTTTCAAAAGGAGGTAGCCGATTCTTTGGGAATAGATTGGTATACCTTTGATGAGTTTGCCGATCTGTCCGAAGAAAAGAAAAAGACCTTTATGGAGAATTACTCCAAAGTAGTTGGGATGGCCAAGGCTAAGGTTGGTAAGAGGAAAGATCAACCACAGGCCGTGGATGTGGCCGATTTTGTAGACCACATTGATTATATGGTGAATTTAATTGGTATCGATCACGTGGGAATCAGTTCCGATTTTGACGGTGGTGGAGGCATTGAAGGGTGGTCGGACGCGTCCGAAACCCCCAATGTAACCCTCGAGTTGGTTAAAAGAGGTTATTCTGAAGAGGAAATTGCACAACTTTGGGGAGGCAATTTACTACGGGTATTGGATCAGGTACAGGAAGTGGCGAACGCTTACGCCCTTAATTAAACTTCTGTAGCCAGACGATCCCTTACAAATTCAATTTTGGTCTTGCCATGTGGTTTGGGTTTTCCATCCGCACCTAAATTGACCATTATGATATTGTCTACCGTGACAATAGTTTCCCTGGTCATTTTATTCCTAACTTCACAGTTAAGTGTCAAGGAAGTCTTTCCAAATTTTACCACGTCTATGCCTATTTCAACGATATCACCCTTTAATGCAGTGCTCATAAAGTTTATTTCGGACATATACTTGGTAACCACTCGTTTGTTTTCCAACTGTATAATGCTATATAGGGCGGCTTCCTCGTCTATCCAGGCAAGTAACTTGCCCCCAAATAAAGTACCATTGGCGTTTAGATCTTCCGGTTTCACCCATTTTCTAGTATGAAATCTCATGTCTTTTATTTTTATTGCAAAATTAGTAAAGAAATTTGCCCCATAATACTCTTCAAGTGGAAATGTCAACCGATTTAGGTAAATCTAAATTACATCTTAATTTTTTGTTCAATTTGGGAATTAATGTGGGTGATAATCATTAGATTCCCATAATTCTCGGGCAATATATTAGTAGGATTATTCTTGATTAAATTGAAGTCTATTTTGTAATACTAAAATTTTTTCTTTTGGTTTTTCCCTAAAATCAGGACATTGTTCCTAGTGCATAATAACAATGTTCATAACCTCGTTAAAAACTATACAGAATTGCCGAATATGGGAAAACCCTAATTCCTACCTTTATAAAAACACCAATGATATGAGCAATAGGTCCCATAGTCTTTTGGAAATTCGTCCTATAATCCCTTCAGCGAAAGTAACGGAAATTATGAGCAGTGATGAGAGGTTTCAAAACCAAACCTTACGTCCGGTAATAAAAATGCAAAACTCCTTACTGCTTTTGGTCTTTCAGAATTACATCACTAAACATAAAAATAGTTTTTATGACTTAGGGATGCAAAAACGTCTGATTTTTATAGAAAATGCGATCCAAAAGGACATTAAGTTTAGAAATTCCTTAAAAGGAATTGTCATAGGCCA
This sequence comes from Arenibacter sp. F20364, assembly GCF_023015905.1. GTDB lineage: Bacteria > Bacteroidota > Bacteroidia > Flavobacteriales > Flavobacteriaceae > Arenibacter. The sequence goes on from NZ_JALKBD010000016.1 coordinate 43,456, forward strand.
ATTTACCACAGAGGAATATGAACTGTACATACTTAATTCCTCCTCTTTAAATAAGCGTATGATGCAAATGGTCATTGAACGCATTAAGGATCAGGTTCAATTTTTTGAAAAAGTTTCACTTCAGACGGTTTAGACTGATTAATCCAAAAGTGATTCCCCGTTAAGATTGGTTGTGAGTATGTCGCTCATTAAATCAAAATACGGCCGTATTGCTCGGAATGCATGGTCTACATTTGTCATAAAATCGGGATCCAAAACTTCTTTGTCGGAAAAATTTTTAACAAAAATGAATTGTTTCCTTCTGATCAGATCAATGTTGGGGTGATCTTTGTTGAATCCGGATGGGGAAGTTTTTAATTCATCGCCCTGCATTTCACCCCAAACCTCCTTGAAGTTTTTTTTATTCATTATAGAACGGATTTCCGAGGCGTCGGTTTCGAATTCCTTTCTTATTCTGAAGAGGTCTTCTTTATTGGGCCCCCAAAATCCAGCAGCAATAAAGGTTTCATTGGGTTTTATACGTAAATAGTATCCTCCGCGTAAGCGTAGTCCAGCTCTTGAAAAAGAACCGGCAAAATGGGTCTTATACGGAGTTTTGTCCTTTGAAAATCGGACATCCCTATAGATTCGGAACATTTTTGATTTTTCAATATCATCATGGACTTTTAATTTGTCCATTAAGGAGGTATAAAAACTTTTCACCCCTGTTTCCAGCTCCTTGAATTCACTTTTGTGTTCCGTGAACCATTCCCTAGAGTTGTTTTTTTTAAGGTTTTCCAAAAATTGAAACACATCTTTCGTAATTACCTCCTGTTGTATACGACTCATAACACATTATCTTTGTGCTAAAGTTAACCAATTTAGCACAAGCCGATTTTGAAATAATGGTTAATTTTGAACGTATAATTAAAAGTGCAAATGGATAAAGCATCTATAATAAAGAATATCAAGGAGCATAAAAATCAGCCTAACCTGAGGTTTGAACTTAAGGAAAGAACTGAATTGTTTACCAATCGTTTGTTCTATTCCCTTTTCGATATAGATACACCGGTAGATGAAAATCTGGATCTATTGGAAAAGGAGTTTGATACCTTGGTTGATTTGGCCTGTTGGCAGGTACATAAACCTTGCAAAAAGGTTTGGGAGAACTATGTAGTGCGTTTGCCCAAAATTCTGGAAAAATTAAATTTGGATGCCGAGGCCATTGTTAATTGCGACCCTGCTTCCCTGTCCATTGAAGAAGTTTATATGGCATATCCAGGTTTTTATGCCATTGCTATATACAGGCTTGCCCATGAACTTTATATTGATGGCTTTCCACTGGTTCCCAGGTTAATGACGGAATATGCACATAGGCAGACCGGTGTAGATATCAACCCGGGAGCGCAAATAGGAAATTCTTTTTTTATTGATCATGCCACAGGGGTGGTAATTGGTGAAACAGCAATAATTAAAAACAATGTAAAAATCTACCAAGGGGTTACCTTGGGAGCTTTATATGTTGCCAAAAAATTGCAAAAAACAAAGCGTCACCCCACCATTGAAAATAATGTTACCATATATGCCAATGCCACTATCCTTGGAGGGGAAACAGTTATTGGGGAAAATTCCGTAATTGGGGGAAATGCATGGATTACAGAATCCGTGCCTGCCAATTCAACTGTGTACCATTCTCCTATCATTAAAATAAAAACCTTGCCGCATGTCTCATAGTATATTGGATATTATAGGGAATACTCCCTTGGTATTATCAAAAGTTGTCAATATCAATCCCAATGTTAAACTTTTTTTTAAGCTGGAAGGCAATAATCCAGGGGGAAGCGTAAAGGATCGTGCGGCCTTTAATATGATAAAGGAAGGTTTGGAACGTGGGGATTTTGATGTAAACTCCAAATTGATAGAAGCTACGAGTGGAAATACTGGTATTGCATTGGCCATGATTGCCGGAATATATGGATTGGATATAGAATTGGTCATGCCCGAAAATTCCACCAAGGAAAGGGTACAGACCATGAGGGCATATGGGGCCAAGGTAACACTTACCCCTGCCGATGTTGGCATTGAGGGTGCCAGGGATTATGCTGAATTAAAGGTTAAAGAAGAAGGTTATGTCATGATCAATCAGTTTTCCAATGATGATAATTGGAAGGCCCATTACAAAAGTACCGGTCCAGAAATTTGGAGGGATACGCAGGGGGAGATTACCCATTTTGTGTCTTCCATGGGTACCACTGGAACCATAATGGGTACATCTACCTTTTTGAAAGAAAGGAATTCCAGTGTTCAAATCGTGGGGGTGCAACCCGCCGATGAAGCCAAGATTCCCGGTATTCGCAAATGGCCTATAGAATATCTCCCTAAAATTTTTAATCCCAAGAAAGTGGATTCGGTTTTAGAGGTTACAGAACAGGAGGCTAGGGAAATGGCCAAGCGATTGGCGAAGGAAGAGGGTATTTTTGCAGGAATGAGTAGTGGTGGGGCCGCTGCAGCCGCAGTGAAATTGGCCCAAAGTTTGGAAGAAGGAATTATTGTTTCCATAGTGTGCGACCGTGGAGACCGTTATCTTTCCTCGGACCTATTCGATTAATAAGAATCCATTAAATTGGAAGCTATAGCCAACCCTTCTTTTTAAAATAAAATAAAAGGCCAATGAAGATTGCTATCATTAGTCCCCATACATAAAAGTATCCGTTGGGGTACTTCAATTCTGGGATATATTCGAAATTCATTCCATATACCCCAACAATAAATGTAAGTGGAATAAAAATAGAGGCCATAATGGTAAGTACTTTCATTACCTCGTTCATTTTGTTGCTCATGTTGCTCATATACATTTCCATAAGGCTCATGGACATTTCCCTTAATATATTGAGACTTTCATTTATTTCTATACAATGATCCAAGGCATCCCTCAAGAATAATTGGGTGTCTTTCGCTATTAACAAATGTTCGCTATCTATTAATTTATTGATCAACTCCCTCATTGGGTACATATATCCTCTTATCCTTAGGACCTCTTTTTTTAAGTCCTGGATGGCATGGGCTGTCTTGGAGCTTGGATTTTCATATACTTCCTCCTCCAAGGCATCTATTTTATGGTTTACATTTTCAAGTACCACAAAATAATTGTCTATTATGGCGTCCAAAAGGGTGAAAAATAAGTAGTCTGCCGGCTTGCTTCGTATACGTCCGGCTTTGGCCCTTACCCTATCCCTAATGCTATTGAAAACATCATCCTGCATTTCCTGAAAAACAAGAACCGTATTCTCCATTAAAACAATGGCCACGTGTTCTGCTACCAAATCATTCTTTTCATCCAAATAGAGCATTTTAAATGCTCCAAAAATATAGTTGTCGTATTCGTCTATCTTTGGCCGCTGATGGGTGTTAACGGCATCTTCAACAGTTAGGGGGTTCAAGGAAAAAGCTTTGCCAAGATTTTCTATAAATTTTTCATCACTTATTCCAATAACATTTATCCAGGAAATTGTGGGAGACGCTTGGAAGGCCACAATTTTATCGAAGCTATCGATGGTGTACACATCAACCCCCGATTCTATGATACTATTTTCATCATATTCTAATACATAGATGGTACTTTTGGCTCCTTCCCTATTCCCTAGGTAGGTTACGGTTCCTGGAGCCTTTCCAGTTTTGGCGAGCCTTTTTGAATGTCCTTTGTGCGTCGACTTTTTTTTGGCCATAGGTTTTGGAATCTTAATAGTAACCTTATTATAATTTTGTTATTTGTACTAATTTATACAATCCGCCCCGTCCAAAATTCAACGGTACTACATTTTATATCATTTTTTTGAGATTTCCAAACAAAGAATCTGATCTGGGTGTTATTTAAACTGTAGATCGTTCAGCACTAGTCCAGAGCCAGGGGCAACATAGGTCAACACAATGTTGGATTGTCTTTTTAATGATGCTACAATATGCGATGAGCTTAATTCTCCCTTGCCCACTTGAATCAAAGCTCCCATGATCATCCTAATCTGATATCGCATAAAACCTTCCCCGGTGATGTGCAGCGCGTAGCTCACTTCTGGGAAAAAGTTGGCCTCCAGTATTTTATTTTTTTTTATTTCACATGATGCTATAGTCCTAAGCACTTTGGTATTAGGCTGTAGCCGCGCCGTATAAGATGAAAAATCGTGTGTTCCCGTGAAAAGTCGGGCACAGTCCGCCATTAAATCCACATCCAGTTTGTCTATGATATTAGCTAGAAAGGGTGCACAAAAGGGGTGGTTTTTTTGTCCGCAAGAGAAAAGATAAACATATTCCTTTAGCTTGCTTTCCTGAATGATATTGAAGTTTTCCTTAATCTGGTCAACGCTTATTACACGAATATCAGGGGGAAGGTTTACATTAAATTCATTCATAAACGTGTTAAGGTCCTCAAGAGGGGCCTTATCCAAAAATAATTCAAAGGCTGTGTTTAAGGCAGAAACTTTTGCATCTGTACGTCCGGCTCCAAGAATCTTGAATTTGGAGTTGGGCAAAACAAATTTTAAAGTCTTTACAAGCATACCCTCCACCGTTTTTTGATTGGGCTGCTTTTGCCAACCACTATAACGGAAACCTAAAAATTGAACACGTATTAAATAGTAAAAACGAGGTATCTGCATCTGGTCTGTAGCTTCAGTAATTAAACCCGAAACAACCTGTTAGCAAGGCAATGACATGGTTGGGCCGGATTTTGGTTTGGTTTTTGAGTGTGCTTTTAAAATGTATATGCATGAGTTCATCGTGGTTTTTGGCACTTCCTCCAAGCCCCATTTTTTCTATCTTATATTTCTGCCTATTCAACGAAATTTGGACCGAGGTTTGTGCTTTATGTTGTAATTATGTTGAAAATTGTCCTAAATCTTAAATCGTTAATTATGGAAACATCTGTCAAAGGAACGGCTCCCAAAATTAATATAGTACTTACCATTATTACCTTGGTTTCACTAATATTCCTGAGTTTTTATGGAATGTACGGCAATACATTCATTTTCAATAAAATAGAAAATTATCTTTTCCCATTTTTGACCATTACACACTTTTTGTATCTATATGTACTATGGTTTAAAATAACCGAAAAGGAATATCCCGATATGATCATGAAAAATATTGAGTATATCATGTACGGTATATTACTCGTCTATTTATATAAAATATCAGAGACCATTGTAATATTTGGTTCCCAAAATGAATTTCAGGACCATGTTATTCCCAGCTCCTTTGTACCCATGGGTATTTTGATCATTACTATGCAATCCTTATTGATCGTACTTACCATATGGTCCTTTGTCATTAGAAAGCAAAGGGTAGGTAAATATGATTTTGATTACTTGAATAATCACATCGATGCTTGGGAGTAGCAAGTTACATTTTACAATCCTCTTATAAAACTGCCGTACACATCTTTTATCTGATACCCTACGGTGTAGCGCTGTTTGCTTAATTTTTTATGTGCTACAAGCCCCCACAGCAACAATTCCTTAAGAAAATAGGTATCTTCCTTTTTTATATCAGGTTGGTATTCCTTGACCAATCGTTGAAGGGGAACAATGCTGTCTAGCTTTTCCTGATATTCCTTGTCGGTAGCATCATCCAACAAATCAAAACCTTCACCATCAAAAAACCAACTTATCAATTCGTCATAAGGACCTGCGGCATCCTTGCGCTCCAATTTATCGATCTTTGGGAAAAAATTTTGAAAGAGCGATTTCACTGCATCTTCGATCAGTATTTCAGCAACACTTCCCGATCCTTCCTGTTCCCCTTCATAAACCAATTCAATCTTTCCGATTATAGAGGGAATAACGCCCATAAAATCACAAAGTCTTACCATGGTGGATTCTTGGCCGTTTTTCAATACTCTCCGTTCCGCGGTGCTCATTAAGTTTTCGAAGGAAGTTATGCTCATCCTGGCGCTGATACCACTTTTGGCATCTACATATTCACTTTCCCTGGCCTCCCTACTTATTTGTTCCAAGAGATCTTTTGCCAAATCGGGGACATAAACGGCCTCACTTTGTCGATTGTCCAATTTGGATTCCTGTTCGGTAATTTTACGTGCAGTTTCAATGTCTTCGGGGTAATGCGTTAAAATTTGTGATCCTATCCTATCTTTTAATGGGGTTACTATACTACCTCTGTTGGTATAATCCTCAGGGTTTGCGGTAAACACAAATTGTAGGTCCAATGGCAATCTCAGTTTAAAACCCCTTATTTGAATGTCGCCCTCCTGTAAAATATTAAAAAGGGAAACCTGTATCCTCGCCTGCAAATCCGGCAATTCATTGATTACAAATATACATCGGTTGGCTCGTGGGATCATTCCGAAATGGATTACCCTGTCATCTGCGTAGGACAACTTTAAATTGGCCGCTTTGATGGGATCAACGTCACCTATTAAATCGGCCACCGTTACATCAGGAGTAGCCAATTTTTCATAGAACCGATCACTTCTGTGCAACCAGGAAATGGGTGTTAGGTCACCGTGTTCCTTAATAGTTTCTATGGCAAATCGAGAGATGGGGCTTAAAGGATCGTCATTTATTTCCGAACCGGCCACTATTGGGATATATTCATCCAATAAATTTACCATAAGCCTAGCCAATCGTGTTTTGGCCTGTCCTCTAAGGCCCAATAGATTAATATTGTGCCTGGACAATATGGCTCTTTCCAATTCCGGCACTACGGAGTTTTCATAGCCCCAAACCCCAGGAAATGTTATTTCATCAGATTTTATTTTTTCAATTAAGTTGGCTCTCAACTCATCCTTTATTTTCTTGGTTTTGTATCCTGCCTTTTTAAGCTCTCCTAGGTTTGTGATTTCCTTATAATTCAATTTCATATTGAGTAATTTGTTTTTTTGGTATCCCTGTCCATATAGGCCGACAGGGTTTGATGTCTTTTATTTTTTCAAACCAATGTAATGGTTTGGTCTATTATCCTTTGAGTCTTTTCCTCCTGTTCTGTTCGTAATCCTCAAAGATCATTTCACCAAGACCCTTTAGGCCTGTAAAGAAGGCCTTTCCCTTATTGGCCTCCGTAAAATGTCTTACAAATTGCGTTAAATAGGGGTCCTTGGCAATCATGAAGGTGGTTATTGGAATATGTAGCTTTCTTGCCTGTCTGGCCATGTTGTAACATTTCTCTACAATATAATCGTCCAAGCCCACACTATTTTTGTAATAGCTGCCATCTGCCAGTCTTATGCAGCTGGGTTTACCATCGGTTATCATAAATATCTGCTTGTTCGTATTTCGCTTTCTTCGCAGCATATCCATTGCCAATTGCAAACCGGCAACGGTATTGGTGTGATATGGACCAACTTTGAGGTAAGGCAAGTCTTTGATGGGAATTGGCCAGGCGTCGTTGCCAAAAACTAAAATCTCCAGGGTATCTTTCGGATAGCGGGTAGTGATAAGTTCGGCCAAGGCCATTGCCACCTTTTTTGCAGGTGTAATGCGGTCTTCCCCGTAAAGTATCATACTATGGCTAATGTCGATCATCAGGACCGTACTCATTTGTGCCTTGAATTGGGTATCCTCTACCACCAAATCCTCTTCGCTTAAATTGAAATTGCCAATGCCATGGTTAATCTGGGCATTTTTTAAGCTCTCGGTCATAGAAATCCGCTCTAAACTGTCCCCGAATCTATATTCCCGGAATTCTCCGGTATGCTCATCGCCCCTACCGGACAAACCGGTCTTGTGATTGCCTGAACCGCTGCGTTTTAACTTACCGAAAATTTGGTTCAAGGCAGCCTGCCTTATGATTCGTTCCATTTTAGCGGTTATGGATAAATCGGCATTTTGCCCCCCGGAACCATCTCCGTCACCTTCTTTTGGATCCTCCTTGAGAAACCCTTTCGCCTTGAGATCCTCTATAAAATCATCTATGGTATAATTCTCATCTGTAAGTTCGTACTCCTTGTCCAACTCCCTCAACCAATCCAAAGCCTCATCCACATCGCCCGAAGTATGTGTAATCAGTTCCTTGAAAATATCAAAAAGCTTTTCGAAGGGAGTTTGTTCTGGGGCTTCATAATTGGAAAATCGAAACCCTTTTCTTTTATTCATAGCCATACTATAAAATTACTTAATTTGGTCTAGACCATTTCCTTTTTAAAGAAAACTTAACGGTTTACGTATATTAGTATCGCTTGGATTATACAAACCTTTCATATTACAAAGCATTTTTTAGCACTCCCCCACTATGGACAGGAGAATTGGACGGCTTAGGACAATTTGAGTTTCCGGAAGTTGGTTTTGAAAATTTCGTAACCGTGACCATCCCTTCCAATTTAAGGTTGGGACACAAAATAGAACATATTTTTCTACAACTTATACAGCATTCCCCCCAATACAAAGTAGTGGCGCACAATATCCCTATCAGGAAGGAAAAAATTAGTTTAGGGGAAATAGATTTTTTATTGCAAGATGTTGATAGTCAAAAATTTATGCATGTTGAATTAACTTATAAGTTTTACGTGATACCCGAGAACACAATACCTATTGAGCGTCAATTGATAGGGCCCAACAAACGCGATTCCTTTTATGCCAAGAAAGAAAGGATTATAAATCACCAAATTCCATTATTAAAGACGCCTGAGGGTATATCTGCGTTGCATCGGTTTAATATTAGGACTTCTGAACTACAGCATCAGGTATGTTTTAAATCCCAATTATTTATCCCTTTTATGGAGCGTAATATGGATGTAGCCCCTCTTAACGCCAATTGTATTAGCGGCAAGTGGATTTCTTTCCAAAAATTTAATTCCTCTGTGTTTTTTAGCCATAAGTATTATATACCTACCAAGCCAGAATGGCTTTTGGAGCCACATTTAGGCGTTAAATGGCAAGTGCATAGTGAAATTTTGGATTTGATTTCAAATAGAGTGGAAAATAAAAATTCCCCACTACTCTGGATGAAATCAGATAATTTGACTATTGAAAAACTTTTCATCTTATGGTGGTAGGACCATTGAAAATAGTCCTTTGCATGACGTCTATTTTGCTGTGAAAAAATAATAGGATTAGGATGGGTCTGCAATATTGGAATAAAAGGTTCGTTTTTATATGACAAATCTTTAAACCCCAGCCCCGATGAAAAAAATTTATTTATTGTTCTTTTCTTTATTAGTTTTTTCAATGGCCGAAGCAAAGGATGATTGTGAAACAATCTATTCTACGGCTTCATATGCCTTGAATCATGCTAAAAGCGCGTTGAAGGCTAACAATTATGATCATCAGAAATACTATTCAGGCAAGGCCTTGGAGTCTTATGAAAAACTATTTAAGTTATTGGAAGGAAGTCAATGTGAAGGATTGTCGGAAAAAGTACAGGACATTATAGCGGATGCCTTAAAGGCTGCCGATCCTGCGGATTGGGACAGAGGACGTTATTACAGTAAAAAGGTATTCAACAGCACCCAAGACCTAATAAGCTATATGGATAGTCGGACAGAGGTGGCAGGAGTTGAGATTACCCCGTAGTATTTAGGTTATATAACCAATACTGATAAAGCAAAGAAGTCATTGTTTACTAGATCAACAAAATTTTAAGTTGTTGAACAGGTATACAATGACTTTTAATTTTTATTCGCTTTAAAAGGTTTATTCCACAATTCCCAAAGGAGCGGTAGTTTTCCAGTTGCCCCTAGTAAAATCTGGAAACTCTTGAGGAGCCCCATTTTGGGCTACAGAAACCTCGCTTAAAGTTCCTACGGCACTCCAATAACAACCTTCGTAAACGTTTTGGTCTAATGGCAGGCCATTGCGTAGGCACTCGATGATTCTATACCTCATTATAAAGTCCATTCCGCCATGTCCGCCCATTTTGGTTGCCAATTCTCCCAAACGCACATACAGGGGGTGTTCGTATTTTTCAAAAATCTTTTGCAATTGCTCGCCTTCTGCCCATTCGTGGTGGTTGTCGGGGCCACCTTCTACCCCACCTTCCAAGGCAATTCGGGTCGGGAACCCAGCCAAGGTTCCTTTAGTTCCTTGAATCAGATTATGTCTTGTATATGGCCTAGGGCTGGTTTCGTCCCATTGCACCATAATAGTCCTTCCCATGCTAGTTTTAACGATGGATGTATTTATATCCCCTCCTTTAAAATCAAGCTTATTCCATTGGTGGTCCGCAGGAAAATTCTTGGCGGCATAAAGATTACGTCCTTTGCCGGGGGAAGAGAATGAGTTTATAAATTTAAAATTATCTTCTCCCCTAGCTAAATTCATATATTGGGCAACCGGACCCAAGCCATGGGTAGGATAAAGATTTCCATCGCGGTTGGCATAATGATAGGTACGCCAGGATCCAGTACCACGCTCTACCTCGTTCATTTGACCCCTTAGTTCATGGATATAGGAGGCTTCCCCGTGAAGCAACTCCCCAATAACACCTTGTCGGCACATATTTAAGTAGAGTAATTCCTCCCTGCCGTAGTTGACGTTTTCCATCATCATACAATGCTTCTGGGTGTTTTCGGAGGTATCAATTATTTCCCACATCTCTTCCATGGTAAGGGCTATGGGTACTTCAACAAAAACGTGTGCCCCACTTTTCATTGCCTCAATGGCCATGGGGGCGTGTAATTTCCATGGGGTACAAACAAAAACAGCATCTGGCTTTTCCTTTTTCAGCATTTTTTTCCAGTCGTTTTCCCCATCGGTGTACAAGCTTATTTTTTTATGCCTGGTACCGCCGCCGTTCTCCTTACATACTTTTGCCGATTTCTCGGCCAGATCCTGGTACAAATCACTGATAGCTACTACTTCTGTACCCTCAATGGCCGCAATCTGATGGGCATGACCTGATCCTCTGGCCCCTACACCAATAAACGCACATCTTACCGTTTCCAATTTAGGAGCAGAAAATCCACCCATATACATGGCGCCAGGTAATGGTGGCGGAGTATTATATGGATTGTTGCCGGTTATTGAATTGGACCATGCCGGGGTCATTGCCAAACCCATTCCTGCAATGGATGTTTTTCTTAAAAAATCTCTCCTATTTGATTTCATAGCCTATACTCTTGTTAATGTTATTAATTAATCATTGGAATTTTGAAGATAAGTTAATTTTTTATACAAAAAAATACCATGACGGAAATTAAACATTTTTCAAGTCATTTGAAAAATATAGACAGATTAATGCCGAGATTGCAGAACTTTTACAATGTCGTTAAGTTTAAAGCCTTTGGCCTGTAGCAGTATCAGGTAATGGAACAAAAGATCCGCACTTTCATCCTTAAAGAGTTGATCGTTGTCGTCCTTGGCCTCAATAACGACCTCTACGGCCTCTTCCCCTACTTTCTGGGCTACTTTGTTGATGCCGCTCTTAAATAGGGAGGAGACATAGCTGGGCTTAACTCCTTCGGGAATTTCAGCCTTTCCCTCAGCCTGTTCCTTTCTATTTTGAATAATGTTCTCCAATTCGGAAAGAAATCCGAAGGATGCATTGTTTTCCTGTCCCCAACAGGTACCTGTTCCCTTGTGACAAGTTGGCCCATCAGGATTTACCATAACCAATAAGGTATCATTGTCACAATCTAGTTGTATATCCACTAGATTCAAAAAATTACCGCTTTCCTCCCCTTTGGTCCATAGTCTGTTTTTTGTTCTACTAAAGAAGGTTACTTTACGGCTGTCCACTGTTTTTTTATATGCCTCTTGATTCATATATCCGAGCATAAGTACCTTTTTGGTAATCTCATCCTGAATAATTGCTGGAACCAGGCCGTCGTTATTTTTATTAAAGTCTATGTTCATGATTTTGGTTTCCATTATGGTTTTATAATCTAATCGGTATATTATTTCTTTTTAACTCTTCCTTCAAGTCTTTAATTTCAATTTCCTTGAAGTGGAAAACACTGGCGGCTAGGGCTGCATCGGCTTTTCCCTTTACAAAGGTGTCTGTAAAATGTTGCATATTTCCAGCACCGCCCGATGCTATAATAGGAATATTCAATTCGGTAGATAATTTTGCCAAAGCTTCATTGGCAAATCCGTCCTTAGTGCCGTCGTGATTCATGGAAGTAAATAGAATTTCACCGGCTCCGCGGTCTTCCACTTCCTTGGCCCATTGAAAAAGATTTAGTTCTGTAGGTACTTTTCCTCCTACCAAGTGAACTATCCATTCCCCATCAATTTGCTTGGCATCTATGGCTACAACAATACATTGGGAGCCAAATTTGGCGACCAGGTCGTTGATCAATTGAGGATTTTTTACGGCTGATGAATTTATGGATACCTTATCCGCGCCATTATGCAGTAGTATGTCTACATCTTCCACGGAGGAAATGCCACCGCCAACAGTAAAAGGAATATTTACTTTTTCAGCAACTCTCAGCACTAAATCGGCCAAAGTTCTCCTCCTTTCCTCTGTAGCTGAAATATCTAGAAAAACCAATTCGTCCGCTCCGGTTTTAGCATAAATTTCGGCCAATTCCACTGGATCTCCTGCGTCTCGCAGATCTACAAAATTTATACCCTTTACAGTTCTACCGTTCTTAATATCCAAACAAGGGATTATTCTTTTTGTTAACATTAGGTACTTTTATTTTTGGAATTTGGAGCTAAAACTTATTATAGTTCTTAATACCATGAATGGCTTGCCCGAATAATTCTACGACCATGTTTTATAAATTATAAGTCGAGAATAAATTTTTCCAATTGTGTTAAACTAATTCTATTTTCATAAATGGCCTTTCCAATTATGGTTCCTTCACAGCCCAACTCGGCCAATTTTGGGAGTTCATCAAAAGTTGAAATACCGCCACTGGCAATCAGTAATAATTTTGGGCCACAAGCTTCCAAAATCTTACGGTACAGATCAAAGGAAGGACCTTCCAGCATACCATCTTTACTGATATCTGTACAGATAACCCCTCTAATTCCCTCTTTCTGATACCCCTGAATAAAGGGAATCAACTCCTCTTGGGATTCTTCCGTCCAACCGGATACGGCAACCATCTCATCCTTGGCATCCGCTCCGAGAATAATCTTCTCAGGACCGTATTTAGTGATCCAGGAAATGAAGGTTTCCCTATCTTTTACCGCAATGCTTCCACCAGTAATTTGATTGGCGCCACTTTCAAAGGCAATCCTTAGATCATCATCGGTCTTGAGACCACCACCAAAATCTATTTTCAAATTGGTATTGGAGGCTATTTTTTCCAATACCTTATGATTTACGATGTGTTTGGATTTGGCTCCGTCCAAATCTACCAAATGGAGGTATTCTATACCATGGGCTTCAAATTCCTTTGCCACCTCCAAAGGATTCTCATTGTAAATTTTTTTGGTATCATAGTCTCCCTTGGACAGTCTAACACATTTTCCTTCTATGATGTCTATGGCAGGTATTATTCTCATTTTTTGTATTTAATTAAGTCCCGATCATTACGCAGGTCTACTGGGGACTATATGCTATCAATAAAATTTTTAAGAATCTGTTCCCCTACTTCACTACTCTTTTCCGGGTGAAATTGAGTTCCATAAAAATTATCTTTCTTTAAAGCCGCACTATATCCCAAACCGTATTCTGCTTCCGCAATGGTTTCCTCGCAAACTGGGGCATAATAACTGTGTACTAAGTAAATATGCTCCTTTTCTTTTACGTTCTTGAACAAATGGGATTTAAGATTGGTAATTTCATTCCATCCAATTTGTGGAACTTTTACCTTTTTGGAAAATCTGACCACATCCACATCAAAAATGCCAAGGCCCTGGGTATCCCCTTCTTCCGAGGAATGACACATTAATTGCATCCCCAGGCAAATCCCCAATACCGGTTGTTTTAATTGGGGAATAATCTGGTCCAATTTACTTTCCCGTAATTTCTTCATGGCACTGCTGGCTTCTCCGACCCCAGGAAAAATAACTTTATCGGCCGACATAATCTCATCCGCATCATGGCTCAAAATGGCTTCATAGCCTAAGCGTTGAAAGGCAAATTTAATGCTCTGTATATTTCCAGCCCCGTAATCTATAATTACTATTTTCATTTTCTTTGTCCCTAGGACATATTTATTTCTTCTACAATACACCTTTGGTACTTGGCAGTACCATTTTTTCAACATCGCGCTTCACCGCCATTTTAATGGCTTTGGCAAACACTTTAAAAATGGCCTCGATCTTATGGTGCTCGTTGGTACCTTCTGCCTTGATATTTAGGTTGGCCTTAGCCCCGTCCGTAAACGATTTAAAGAAATGATAAAACATTTCCGTTGGCATTTTGCCTATCATTTCCCTTTTGAATTCTGTTTCCCATACCAACCAGTTTCGTCCCCCGAAATCTATGGCTGCCTGTGCCAAACAGTCGTCCATGGGCAAACAGAATCCGTACCTTTCTATCCCCAATTTATTGCCCAAGGCTTTGTGAAACAGTTCGCCCAAGGCTATGGCCGTATCCTCTATGGTATGGTGCTCATCTACTTCCAGATCTCCTTTGACCCTAATTTCCAGATCCATTTGCCCGTGACGCGCCAATTGGTCCAACATATGGTCAAAGAAGTCCAATCCGGTGCTAATATTGCCTTTGCCCGTACCGTCTAAATTGAGTTTTATAAAAATATCGGTTTCATTGGTTTTACGCGTTATTTCGGACACCCGATCTTTTAGCTTTAAAAATTCGTAAATTTTTTCCCAATCATTACTTTCTAGGGCAATGTAAGAATCCAATTCTTCCCTTTTAACGGATATTTCCCCAGTTCCCAAATTCGTATTGTCATTGATAAAGATTCCTTTGGCCCCTAAATTCTTAGCCAATTCCACATCGGTCAGGCGGTCGCCTATAACAAAGGAATTGGCAAGATCATATTCTTCGGAAAAGTACTCGGTAAGCAATCCGGTTCCCGGTTTTCGGGTATTGGCATTTTCGTGTGGGAATGTCCTGTCAAGAAAAACCTTGTCAAAGACCACCCCCTCATTTTCAAAGGATTTCAGTATAAAATTATGTACCGGCCAAAAAGTATCCTCCGGGAAAATATCGGTGCCCAATCCATCCTGATTGGTGATCATTACCAATTCATAATCCAATTCCTTGGCTATTTTACCCAAAAAAGTAAAGGCTTTGGGATAGAACGCCATTTTTTCAAAAGAATCTATTTGTTCATCCACGGTTTCCTTTATAATGGTCCCATCCCTGTCAATAAAGAGCACTTTTTTACCCTTTTTGTTTCCAAGGGAAGAATTTGTATTGGTCTCCATACTCATAATATTATGCGGTTGTTATGTTCTGTAATGCACTAATTAATATCTTATTTTCCTCCTTGGTCCCTACGGTAAATCTCAAAGTATTTTCACAAAGTGGCTGGGTAGTTCTGTTGCGGACAACAATACCTTTTTTTAGTAGTTGATTGTATCTTTTGGTGGCATCATCCACCTTGGCCAATATAAAATTTGCGTCCGAAGGATATATCTTTTCCACGAAGTCTACTTGACCCAATACCGTAACAAGAGCTTCCCGTTCCGTTAAAATATCCGATACCTCCAAATTAACCGCATTTGTGTCCAAAACCCTTTCCAAGGCTCTTTGCTGGGTTAATTCATTTACGTTGTACGGTGGTTTAATTTTATTCAGTATTCCTATAATTTCTTCGGAAGCGTAGCAAGTTCCCAGTCTAATCCCGGCCATTCCATATGCTTTGGATAAGGTTTGGGTCACCACAAGGTTGGGGTAACTGTTTAATTCCGAAATCCAGCTCTTTTCGTTTGAAAAGTCGATATACGCCTCATCTATAACTACCAAGCCATTAAAATTGTCCAAAAGCTCCCTTACAGCGCTGCTTGAAAAACTGTTTCCAGTTGGATTGTTAGGGGAGCACAAAAATAACAACTTACTCCTGTCATCGGCCATCTTGAGCACTTCGGGCACATTGGGTTCAAAATCCTCTGTCAGTAAAACCTCCTTGTTCTCCACGTTGTTAATACCCGCAAGTACCTTGTACATGCCATAGGTTGGAGGTAAGCTAATTATATTGTCTTCTTTGGGCTCACAAAAGGCCCTAAAAATTAAATCGAGTACTTCATCGCTACCGTTTCCCAAGAGAAGTTGTTGGGGAGAAACGCCTTTTCTTTCTGCCAGCACCTCTTTTAAGCGTCTCTGATGTGGATCGGGATATCTATTTACCCCTGTTTCAAATGGATTTTCGTTGGCATCTAAAAACACCATTTTGGAACCATCCGAAACATATTCGTCCCTTGCAGAAGAATAAGGGCTCAATCCTTTTACGTTTTCACGTACTATATTATTTATATTGAATATTTTCGTTTTCATTCTCTTTTTGCTATTCGCGATTTGGTTTCAATAGTATCAAAAGTGTCTTACCTTAATACAGTGGCCCCATTATTTTAAACTGTTCAATCTTAGGGTTACCGCATTTTTATGCGCTTGTAGGCCTTCGGCCTCAGCCATTAATTCAATGGTTTTGCCTATTTCCAGAATACCTTTTTCCGATATTTTCTGAAAGGTCATACTCTTCATAAAACTATCCAGGTTTACCCCACTATATTGCTTGGCGTATCCATTGGTCGGTAGTGTGTGATTGGTTCCCGAAGCATAATCACCGGCACTTTCCGGGGTGTAATTGCCAATAAAGACGGACCCGGCATTATAAGCTTGTTCCAAATAAAATTCCTCGTTTTGAACACATAAAATGTAATGTTCAGGCCCATATTCATTTATGAGATCTACAGCTGTCTGTTGATTTTCCACGTAGATCAACTTGCTGTTGGCAATGGCTTTTTCTGCTATTTCTTTTCTGGGCAAATCCTTAATTTGTTTGGCGACCTCTTTTTCAACGGCATCGATAATGTTTTTGGACGTGGAGACCAAAATGACCTGACTATCCACACCGTGTTCGGCCTGACTCAATAGATCGGAAGCTACAAATGCGGCATTGGCGGTATCATCGGCCATTACCAATAGTTCGCTAGGTCCTGCAGGCATGTCTATGGCAATTCCGTATTTAGTGGCAATCTGTTTGGCCACAGTCACAAATTGATTTCCCGGCCCAAATATTTTGTATACTGGAGGAATGGTTTCCGTCCCAAAAGTCATGCTGGCAATAGCTTGGATGCCACCTACCTTGAATATTTTGGTAACCCCACATAGGTCGGCCGTGTATAAAATGGCGGGATGTACTTTCCCTTCCTTGTTGGGAGGGGTACAGAGAATAATCTCTTTGCAGCCCGCAATATTGGCTGGTACGGCAAGCATTAAAATAGTGGAGAACAAAGGAGCGGTACCTCCAGGAATATATAACCCCACTTTTTGTATTGGTCTTTTTTCCTGCCAACATTCTACCCCATTGGCCGTTTCTATCGAAACCCTATCCGTTTTTTGCGCTGAGTGAAATTTTTCAATATTGTTTTTTGCCTGTTGGATGGCCTTCTTTAAATCATTGGAAATCAATTTATTGGATTCTTCTATTTCCTTGGCGGATACTAGGACGTCCTGCAATACCACGCCATCAAATTTTTTGGTGTAGTTATGTACCACGGTATCTCCACCTGCCTTTATTTCCGTAAAAACGGTGTTGACCATTTCCTCTATATCGGCAATAGTCTGGGTTGGCCGTTTTAAAACAGTTTTCCAAGCTACTCTTTCCGGATTATATATCTTATTCATTATTAAAATACTTTTTGCATGTGGTAGCCTATCGCCTTAAATCCAAGATTGTTCCAAAACCGAATGCCTTTTTCATTTTGTATGTAGCAATTAAGTTCAGAGGCATCGCACCCAATCTCAGCGGCATATTCAAAAACCTTATCCAACATTAATTTCCCAACGCCAGAACTTCTATATTCCGGCATCACAAAAACATTGTCCGGCTCCACATGTTTACCTACATATAATTTATTTAAAACCCAAACCCCACAAATTCCAATTAGTACTTCTCTATCATAAACTCCTAAACATTGGTATCCGTCACGGAGCATATCCTGCAATCTTTTTTTAAGAATTTCAACAGGAATTTTATAGTTGTTGAGCATTTGTACCAAAGGCAAAATTTCATTCATATTCTCCTTGGGAACGAACTCTATTTGAAATATAGCAGTCATTATAAAGAATATTAGAGCACCATTTTTTCTATGGGGCAAACCAATATTCCTTCCGCTCCCGCTTTTTTGAGTTCTTGGATTACTTCCCAGAACTTATCTTTATTGATTACGGTATGTACGGAACTCCACCCTTCCTCTGCCAAAGGAAGAACGGTCGGACTCCTCATGCCGGGCAATAGTGCAATAATCTCGTTCAACCTTTCGTTGGGTGCGTTTAGAAGCACATACTTGGACTGTCTGGCACGCAATACGGACTGGATTCTAAACCTTAAGTCTTCCAACAAGGAGGTGCGTTCAGGAGAAATTTGTGGAGAAACCGCTAGTACGGCTTCACTGGTCAACATCACCTCAACTTCTTTCAAATTGTTCTTGAACAACGTACTGCCACTGGAAACAATATCACAAATGCCATCTGCCAGACCAATATTTGGGGCAATTTCTACAGAACCATTTATAATGTGAAGATCTGCCTTTACGCCCTTACTATCCAAATAATTTTTTACGGTATTGGGATACGAAGTGGCAATCCTTTTACCTTCAAAGTCGTTCACTGAATTGTACTTGACCGATTTTGGAATTGCAAGGGATACTTTGCATTTGGAAAATCCCAATTTTTCCGCAATGGAGATATCCTCACCTTTTTCTATTAGGACGTTTTCGCCAATAATGGCTATATCCACGACCCCATCCCTGAGATATTGGGGGATATCCCCATTTCTCAGATAAAAAACCTCTAACGGAAAATTTCTGGAAGAGGCCTTAAGTTGGTCTTTCCCATTGTCTATGGAAATACCACAGTCCTTTAATATTTGAAGTGAGTCTTCGTTTAAACGGCCACTTTTTTGGATCGCAATTCTAATTTTTTTCATTACTGTTTTTTGTTTTTGGCCTGAACAAATCTAACAGGTTGTTAAATACAAAACCCGTTTGATTGCTCAAACGGGTTAGAATATAGTTTAGATACAACAATACATTCCTAGCTCGCTTGACTGCAAGTAAAGAAATGATGATGATGTGTCCTGTTGTTTTTCATGATATGGCAAAATTAAAACTATTTTTCAACCTTGGAAAATTTATACGGAACAATTTATTTTAAAATTGTTAAATTATTATTGATTCCCTAGTATAATAGGCATACCTGAATCTCCACTTCCAATAACTATTACTTTGGAATTGGGCGATTCCGATAATTTAATAGTAGCGTCTATACCTTTATCCTGTAATATTTTGTCGGTTAAGGATGCACTTAGAATTGTGTTGGCATCGGCCTTACCCTGGGCTTCGATACGTACTTTTTCAGCTTCTTTTTGTGCCGTTACCAGTCTAAATTCGTATTCCAGAGATTCCTGTTCTTGCTTAAGTTTTCTCTCAATAGCCTCTTTTATTGTAGCAGGAAGGGTTACATCCCTAACCAAAATTTCATTCAGCTGAATATACTGTCCGTCTACAATTTTCTCAGTTTCTTCAAAAATTTCCTGTTGAATGGCATCCCTTTTACTGGAGTACAGTTGTTCCGGGGTATATCTTCCTACTACAGAACGGGCTGCCGATCTTATGGCAGGCAAAAGTACACGTTGTACATAGGCCTCTCCTTTCTCTTGGTGCAGTTTGCCCAAAGCTTCCCTTTTAGGTTCAAACCAGACAGAGGCATCCAATTTAATGTCCAGACCATTGGATGACAGTACATTCATTTTTTCAAAGACTTCCTGTTGTCTTACCTCATATATAAAGACCTTGTTCCAAGGCGCAACTATTTGGAATCCCTCACCCAGTGGTGCCTCATCAGTAACAACACCGCCGGAAAAAGTTTTGTACAACACTCCGGCTTCCCCAGACCCAATGGTAATGGCAGATTTTGAAATTAATATTACAAGAACTATTAAAGCGAAGATAGCGGGTAATGCAATTTTTGGTAGTTTGTCCATTTATTTTATTTGTTAAGTTAATCCGTTATACTTTCTGATGAACCATTCCAGCGACAAAGCTGCGATGATGATACCCAGAAGAAATTTAAAATCGATTAAAGGTACAACAATTTGTTTGCTTTTTTGTGTTGGTACGTACCTAGGGTCAGTTTCCAATGTTTGGATCAACGAGTCCATTTGATTGGGAAAATACAGCTTTCCTTTAGTATTGTTGGCCAGACGTTTCAATTTACCATAATTGCTGGAAGAGAATTGTTTCTCGGCATCAAAATCCAAAACGGAAAAGCTACCAGACCTGCTTAGGTTTTCTTTGGTTACGGTGGTGGTAAAATCATATTCTCCTGCTGGCAAATTGCTTAGGTCCGCCTCATAATATCCATCTTTTAATAACAGCGGAACTTCTAGGGATGCATTGGTAGATGTATTCACCACTTTTATATTGATTGATGCATTGGAATCAAAAGCAAAGGCCTCATCAAAATAAGTCGCTTTTATTTTTGTTTCACTACTGTTGTTGTAAACGGGATTATAATCCAATACAAACCTATTCTTGCCCTTGGAGGTCGTAAGATAAAGGATTAATTTTCCTAGAAATGCGTCAAAATGTTTAAATGATTGATCGTTTCGGTAATTCTGAATTCTCCATTTCCATATGTTTTCCCCAACCAAAATGGCATGTTTTGCATTATCATCCTCAGTAATGGTCAACAAAGGTTGGTTCATGTCCACTCCTTTAATACGTACATTGATCAATGGCTCTCCCTTGCCCAAAACATTGACCGGCCCCGCATCAGATAAAAGGGGAGGAAAGCCTTCTAGTGAGAAATCGGAAATATCAAACTTTGTAAATGCAGTATTAGGGACCGCAAATAACTCTTGTACGGGATAACCGGTTTCAATAAGGTATTTGTTTTGAATTTTATCTATGAAATTCAAGTCGGTAGAAGTCCCTAGTATGGTAAAGGAGTTCGCTTGTTTCGCTTGAATTTGTTTGTAGATTTTGTCAAAAGAGGCATCGGGCTGGTAAAGTATATAAACATCAACTTCTTGCAATTTGCTTAAATCGGTGTTGGGCCTATAAATAGATACCAACCTTTGTTCGTTGCTCTCGATGGCTTTCTTAAGAGCTCCTATGTCCGGGTGTTGGACAGTGGAAATGATGGCTACATTTGTTTTTTCGTCCAAGACTTCCAAGGCCAACATTTTTTGGTTGTTAGCCGTATTTTTTTCATTGGGCAAGGGAGCTAGAATTACCTTGATATTTTTTATACCTACCGTACTGGCCTCTATCAGAGTGCTAATAACTTTTGCGTTGGATACATTGGACAAAGTAACTTTTTCCTTATGCGCCAACCTACCGTCTACAAGAACTTGTAATTCTGAACTCGCCTCTGTTTTTCCGTCATAAGAAATTAAAACCTCCAAGGGAAACTTGTTCTTTAAAAAGGCATATCTATTTGCATTGACCTGGCTTATTAAGATATCATCATACTTGGTAGTATCTCCCAAAACAATGGGGTAAATAGGGAATTTTTGTCGTTTTCCGTAGAATTCATAATCCTCCCCTATGGTCTGATTGCCATCGGAAAATAGTATTACTGCGGTATTGCTGCCAGTATATATATCATTTAAGCTCGCCAAGGCCTTTGAAATGTTGGTGCTTTTTTCCGTAAGACTAAGGCTATCGGAATTGGTTAAATCTGCTCCAAATCTGAAATTACTTATATTGAAAGTTTCCAATAATGTTGTGGCATTGTTCTTTAAGGAGGAAAAGTTGGAGATTATTCGAGCTTTGTCCTCTGAGGTAATTGAAGACGAATTGTCTGCAAGAAGCACCAAATTGGGCTTTTCCAGTGAATATTCATTCTTGGTAAATTTTGGATTTATAACAAGTAGTAAGGTTCCAAAAATGGCCAAAAAACGCAAAAAGGAAAGGATAACCTTTAGTTTCCCCTTCCTTTTGCTCTTATAATAATATTGAAACAGTACAAGTGCCAGAGCGACTATGGCCGCGAGCAAGATAAAAAGTACTGTTTGTATTTGCATCATATATGGTCGTTGGAAATATGGGTTAATATAAGAAGCGGACTCAACCAGGTATGGTTTATTATGGTCGTTCAGTGCACTTCGAAGTCAGCCATAGAAACAGATTTACAACTAATTCAGGACCTATCTGGCCAATAAACCGATCTTAGGTAAGCATGCCTCCATCCACATTTAAAACTTGTCCTGTGATATAGGCCGATAGGTCCGAAGCCAAAAACAGGCAAGCATTTGCAATATCTTCAGGTTGACCGCCTCTTTTTAATGGAATTCCATCGCGCCATCCCTGTACTACTTTGGCATCCAACTTATCGGTCATTTCGGTTTCAATGAATCCTGGTGCAATAGCGTTGCATCTAATATTTCTTGAACCCAACTCCAAGGCGATAGATTTGGTAAACCCTATCATTCCAGCTTTGGAAGCGGCGTAATTTGCCTGTCCGGCATTACCTTTCACCCCCACCACACTGCTCATATTTATGATGGAACCTTTTCTTTGTTTCAGCATGGTTCGCTGAACTGCCTTTGTCATGTTAAAGACCGACTTTAAATTTATTTCTATGACAGCGTCAAAATCATCTTCGCTCATCCTCATTAAAAGATTGTCCTTGGTAATACCGGCATTGTTGATCAAAATATCGATCACGCCTCCAAAATCTTCCAATACTTGGGAAACTAATTTTTCTGAATCCTCAAAACTGGCCGCATTGCTCTTGTATGCTTTTGCTTTTACGCCGTAAGCACTCAACTCTTTTTCCAAGGCCAAAGCCGGAGCTTCGCTGGAACTATATGTGAAAGCAACATTTGCACCGTGCTTCGCAAAAACTTGTGCTATTCCGGTTCCAATTCCCCTACTTGCTCCGGTGATTATTGCATTTTTTCCTTCTAGTAACTTCATCTGTCTTTAGTTTCTTAGTTGATAATCAAATATAAGTTATGTTTCAGCTGTTTTAAAATTTTTGCCCTAAATGCTGGTAGAAAATTTAATCGTCTAGGTAATCTAAGACAAAAAAAATCCCGTTTATCCTGAAAAATTCCGACTTGATCGGGACAGTATAAACGGAATCTGATTTATTGGATTGGGGTTATCCCAATACTTGTTTTACTTTTAATCCAATTTCGGCAGGGGAATCAACAACGTGAATACCACATTCCCTCATAATTCTTTTCTTGGCTTGGGCGGTATCATCACTACCACCCACGATAGCACCTGCATGGCCCATAGTTCTTCCCGCAGGAGCTGTTTCACCAGCAATAAAACCAACGATCGGCTTCTTGCTTCCACTTGCTTTATACCATTGAGCGGCATCGGCTTCCAATTGTCCACCTATTTCCCCTATCATCACTACGCAAGCAGTTTCCGGATCATTGATCAATAACTCCACAGCTTCCTTTGTAGTTGTGCCAATTATGGGATCCCCACCAATTCCAATGGCAGTGGTAATCCCAAGACCCTGGCGTACTACCTGATCTGCGGCCTCATAGGTTAAAGTTCCTGATTTGGAAACAATTCCCACTTGTCCCTTTTTAAAGACAAAACCTGGCATGATGCCTACTTTTGCTTCCTCTGGGGTAATAACCCCCGGACAGTTTGGGCCTACCAAACGACAGTCCATATGTTTTATATAGTCATATACCTTCACCATATCGGCAACGGGAATTCCTTCTGTAATGGTAATTATAACTTTAATTCCAGCGCTAGCAGCTTCCATGATTGCATCTGCGGCGAAAGCAGGTGGAACAAAAATGATGGTGGTATCGGCCCCAACTTTCTGAACAGCTTCTTCAACCGTGTTGAAAACAGGTTTTCCCAAATGCTCCTGTCCGCCTTTCCCTGGTGTTACACCACCAACTACATTGGTGCCGTATTCAATCATTTGTTCAGCATGAAAAGTACCTTCACTACCTGTAAAACCTTGAACAATAATTTTGGAATCTTTATTTACTAAAACGCTCATTATATATTTGGTTTAATTGATTCTTGCAAAAATAAAGTTTTGAAAAGGAATTCTAAACTATTCTTTTGCATATTTATTTTTCTAATTTTTTTAGTATGGAAGGAATTTGTTTAACATAAGCAAGCTGTTTCAATTTTTCCCTTGCTTCCTCTGCCGGACTCCCGAAGTAATTTTTGCCCCCTTCCAAGGATTTTGAAACTCCGGTTTGTGCCAGGACTACGGCTTTTTTACCAATGGTGGCGGCACTTGTTACACCAACCTGCCCCCATAAGGTAACCTCATCTTCAATTATTACGCAACCCGCAATACCAGTTTGTGAAGCTATAAGGCATTTCTCGCCGATAACGGTATCGTGACCTACTTGCACCTGGTTGTCCAGCTTGGTCCCTTTTTTGATTATCGTATCACCTGTAACACCCTTGTCTATAGTACAAAGCGCGCCAATGTCCACATTGTCCTGGATGACGACCCTTCCGCCGGAAATCAATTTATCATATCCTTCCGGTCTTTTTTTGTAATAAAAGGCATCCGATCCCATAACAGAACCCGCGTGAATGGTAACATTGTTTCCTATAACACAATTATCATAAATGGATACATTGGAATGAATAAGGCAGTTGTCCCCTATTACTACATTGTTCCCAATAAAGCAATTGGGTTGAACAATCGTGTCCTTACCTATCTTGGCCGAGCTGGAAATGTTGTTTTGGGCCTTTAAAAAAGGCTTAAAAAAAAGAGTGAGGATGTTGAAATCCCTAAATGGATCATCGGAGATCAATAGAGCCTTTCCCTCTGGGCAATCTACTTTTTTATTGATCAAAACAATGGAAGCTGCACAGCTTAGAGCTTTATCGTAGTATTTGGGATGATCTACAAAAACGATATCACCATGTTCCACGACATGGATTTCGTTCATGCCCAACACAGGAAAATCATCATGGCCCACATATTCGGCCTTGATTATAGTCGCAATCTGATTAAGCGTATAAGGAGATGGAAATTTCATAATAAGGTTCTTATGCCATAAAGCAGCAAAAAGCGTATTGTAAATTGTATTATTCCTTTACACGCTCCATATAAGCGCCTTTTTCCGTGTCAATTTTTATTTTATCGCCTTCATTGATGAAAAGTGGGACATTAACAGTTGCTCCCGTTTCAACCTTCGCAGGTTTGGTTGCATTGGTCGCTGTATTGCCTTTAACTCCAGGTTCGGTGTAGGTAATCTCCAAAACAACACTTGCAGGCATATCTACCGAAAGAGGCATGCTGTCCTCGGTGTTGAATAGAATAGTGACCACTTCACCCTCCTTTAATAAATCCGGAGCATCCAAAGAACTCTCTTGAAGGGTTATCTGGTTATAATCGTCCGTATTCATAAAGTGATAATTTTCCCCCTCCGAATATAAAAACTGATAGGAGCGGGTTTCCACCCGTACATCTTCAATTTTTGACCCTCCTGAAAATGTGTTGTCCAACACTTTTCCGGTACTTATACTTTTAAGTTTGGTCCTTACGAAAGCCGGACCCTTACCGGGTTTTACGTGAAGGAATTCAATTATTTTGTAAATGTCGTTATTGTACCTAATGCACAATCCTTTTCTAATATCTGATGTTGATGCCATAAAATTCTAATTTGTACTGAAATAACCTTTCATGATTCCTCTTTGGGAATCCCTTATAAATTGTAAAATTTCATCCCTTTCCGGAGTAGCCTCCATTTCTGCTTCAATAATTTGAACAGCTTGGGTATTATTATAATTCTTTTGATATAATATTCGATAAATATTTTGGATCTCCCTGATTTTATCGGAATCAAAGTTTCTCCTTCTCAATCCGACGGAATTGATGCCAACATAAGATAAGGGTTCCCTAGCCGCTTTTACAAATGGAGGTACATCTTTCCTTACCAAAGAACCACCCGTTACAAAGGCGTGGCGTCCTATGGATACAAATTGGTGCACGGCTACCAAGCCGGCCAAAATTACATTGTCCCCAATGGTTACATGTCCGGCCAAAGTGGAATTGTTGGAGAAAATACAATTGTTACCTACCAAGCAATCATGTGCAACATGGCAATAGGCCATTATTAGACAATTGTCCCCAATAACCGTTTTCATTCTATCCGATGTGCCCTTGTGTATGGTAGCGCACTCCCTTATGGTGGTATTGTTGCCGATGATGACCGTAGTATCTTCGCCTTCATATTTTAAATCCTGGGGGGGTGCGGATATGACGGCACCGGGGAAAATATTACAGTTTTTTCCGATGCGGGCACCTTCCATAATGGTAACATTGGAACCTATCCAAGTACCATCTCCAATTACTACGTTGTTATGTATGGTAGTAAACGGTTCTACTACAACATTTTTCGAAATTTTAGCCCCAGGGTGAATGTAAGCCAGTGGTTGATTCATCCTTTATTTCTTTTTAACTATTTGAGCCATCATTTCAGCTTCGCATACCAATTTACTATTGGCATAGGCATAGGCCTGCATATGACATATACCTCTTCTTATCGGCGATATTAAACTGCAGTGGAAAATTAAAGTGTCTCCAGGAAGTACCTTTTGCTTAAACTTTACATTGTCGATCTTCATGAAAAGGGTAAGGTAATTCTCTGGGTCGGGAACGGTACTTAGTACCAATATACCTCCAGTTTGTGCCATTGCTTCAACCTGAAGTACCCCCGGCATAACGGGAGCTCCAGGAAAATGACCTACGAAGAAAGGTTCGTTCATGGTCACATTCTTCATTCCTACCACATGTTGATCGGACAGCTCCAATATTCTGTCTATAAGCAGGAAAGGAGGTCTGTGGGGCAACATGTCCATGATTTGATGTATATCCATCAAAGGAGGCTTGCTTAAATCATATTGTGGTACATGATTCCTCTTTTCCATTTTAATGATTTTGGACAATTTTTTAGCGAACTGTGTGTTCACAAAATGTCCTGGCTTATTGGCAATTACTTTCCCTCTGATTCTAGTTCCTGTCAAGGCCAGATCGCCAATAACATCAAGCAACTTGTGCCTAGCAGCTTCGTTGGGTTGGTGCAGGGTTAAATTATCCAATATCCCGTTGGGTTTTACCGATAATTTCTTCTTGTTAAAAGCTTTTTCCAGCTTTTTCATTGTTGAATCGGAAATTTCTTTGTCTACATAAACAATGGCATTGTTTAAATCGCCACCTTTTATCAAGCCGTTTTCCAGCAGCATTTCCAGTTCATGTAAAAAACTAAAAGTTCTGGCATCCGCTATTTCCGACTTAAACTCACTTAAATTCTCTAAAGTGGCATTTTGGGTACCAAGCACTTTGGTACCAAAATCTACCATAGTGGTTACCTGATAGCTATCCGCAGGGATAATAGTTATTTCACTACCGGTTTCCTCGTCTTTGTACGAAATAACGTCCTTAACTATAAATTCATCCCGCAAGGCATTCTGCTCAACGATACCCGCCTGTTCCAGGGCTTCAACGAAATATTTGGAAGACCCGTCCATTATTGGAGGTTCCGGGGCATTCAGCTCTATGAGGACATTGTCTATTTCCAAACCTACCAAGGCAGCTAGAACATGCTCTGAAGTTTGAATCTTTACCCCGCGTTTTTCCAGATTTGTACCTCTTTGGGTATTTACCACATAATTGGCGTCGGCCTCTATGATAGGTTCACCTTCCAGATCCACACGTTTAAAAGCATATCCAAAATTTTCAGGGGCAGGAACAAACTTTAATGTTACGTTTTCCCCTGTGTGCAAACCTACACCCTTAAGTGTAATTTCTTTTGCAATTGTCCGTTGTTTTGTAGTTGTATTACTCACCGTCAATCCTTTTTTTCAATGTGTTCTAATCTATTTACTATTTTGGGCAGATTTTTAAAATGTACGTAAGATTTATTGTAATCCCCATAATTCAATGCTGGGGAGCCCTGCAATATTTCATCATCCTTAACATTTCTTCCAATGCCGGATTGCGCCTGTATTTTTACTCTGTCGCCTATTATAATATGACCAACAATGCCTACCTGTCCACCAATTTTGCAGTGCTTTCCTATTTTGGTGGATCCCGCGATCCCTGTCTGCGCTGCAATTACAGTGTGCTCTCCAATTTCTACGTTGTGGGCTATCTGAATTTGATTGTCCAATTTAACCCCTTTCCTTAAAATCGTTGAGCCCAAGGTGGCGCGATCAATGGTAGTACCCGCTCCTATATCAACATTATCCTCAAGAATTACATTTCCTGTCTGCGGCACGGTAATATATTCTCCGTTTTCACTAGGTGCAAAACCAAAGCCATCGGCACCCAAAACAACTCCGCTATGAACCACACAATTGTTGCCAATAAGGGTTTCGGAATAAATTTTGGCACCTGCAAAAATGACAACGTCATTGCCAATCGAGACATTATCGCCTATATAGACATTGGGATATATTTTTACATTATCCCCAATTTTCACGTTATTCCCAAGATAGGAAAAAGCCCCTAAATAAAAATCCTTGCCATGAGTGGCGCTCTCCGCTCTAAACACAGGTTCCTCAATTCCTATTTTGTTGTTCTTGACCTGATTGTAATATTCCAAAAGTTTGGAAAAAGATTTGTAGGCATCATCCACCTTTATCAAGGTCGTTTCCAAATCATGATCGGGAACAAAGTCCCTGTTTACAATTGTTACGGATGCTTTTGTAGTATAAATAAACGAGGTGTATTTTGGGTTGGCCAGAAATGTAAGTGCTCCTTTTTCACCTTCTTCGATCTTCGCCAATTTATGTACAGCTATTTCTGGATTGCCCTCCACATCCCCTTCCAATATACCCGCGATTTGGCTTGCTGTAAATATCATGTGGACAAAAGTAAGAAAAATAGTTAAACGGAAACTTTAGGATAGCACATATAATATTTGGTAACGGTTTTGGAAAGCGTTTTCAAATATTGTTGATCGGAGGCCTTGGCTACATCCGTAATTCTTCCATTCCCACGAAGAATGTTTATATTCTGACTTTTGGAGTTATAGGCTTGGTTTTTTATTTCCCCTGTAAATACAAAATATGCCGTTTCTTCATCCGTTAATCGATGTTCGTTTTTGAAGCTTAAAAAGTGTCTGTTCAGTTTGGCGTCATTAATGGGCTTGTTCTTGAGTTTTACGTGCAATAGCCTACGATTAATGATCATCTTGCATAATTTGGATAATACAAAGTCGTCATGATCTTGCCAACTTTTGATGGCCGCCATAATATCAACATCATCCAATTGGGCAAAAAGATCCAGTTTATCCTGGGAAAAATCCTCTTTTGGGATTTTGTTCTCCATGAAGAACTTTAGTGCTCCGTTAAATTGTATTTTTTCACCATTGGCCAACAATTCCTTGGCCCTTTGTAATATTTTTATCAAAAGTTGTTCGGCTACCAATCCAGTTTTATGCAAATAAACCTGCCAGTACATAAAGCGTCTTGCCATTAGAAATTTCTCGACCGAGTATATCCCCTTCTCCTCCACCACCAACTCGCCATTGAGTACATTCAACATGGTCAGGAGCCTTTCGGAATTTATATTTCCTTCCGCCACGCCAGTATAGAAACTATCCCTTTTTAAATAATCCATCCTGTCCATATCGAGTTGACTGGATACCAATTGGTTTAAAAATCTCTTGGGATATTGTCCTTTAAATATAGCAATGGCCGTGGATAATTTTCCTTTGTATTTTAGGTTAAGGGCTTCCATAAACAGTAAGGATATATGTTCATGATTTACACCCTCCACGATACTGTGCTCCATGGCATGCGAAAAAGGGCCGTGTCCTATATCATGTAATAATATGGCGCACAAAAGTCCCTCCTCTTCTTCTTTTGTAATTTCGATGGACTTAAATCTCAGGACCTGAATGGCCTGTTGCATTAGATGCATACTTCCCAGGGCATGATGGAAACGAGTATGGTGTGCACCGGGATAAACAAGATAGGATAACCCCATTTGGGAGATTCTCCTTAACCGCTGAAAATAGGGTTCGGCAATTAGATTAAAGATTAGTGCATTGGGTATTCCGATAAATCCGTAAATTGGATCATTGAAAATTTTGAGCTTATTTGATTTTATCAAAACCAGAATTCTTTACGCAGGCAAATATAAGGACTAAATGAACAAGATAACAATACTTTGGGTAGATGATGAAATAGATTTATTAAAACCGCACATCTTATTTTTAGAGGGCAAAAATTATAAAGTTATTACATGTCTAAGTGGTCGGGAGGCATTGGATGAGTTAAAGGAAACACATGTAGATATTGTTTTCTTGGATGAAAACATGCCCGGAATTTCCGGCTTGGAAACGTTGAACGAGATAAAGGTGATCAATAATTCGCTGCCAGTGGTTATGATTACCAAGAGTGAGGAGGAATTGATTATGGAGGAGGCAATTGGTTCCAAAATAGCGGATTATTTAATAAAGCCGGTTAACCCCAATCAAATTCTATTATCACTAAAAAAGAATCTGGACCATTCACGTCTGGTCTCTGAAAAAACAACCGCAAACTATCAGCAGGAATTTCGGAAAATTGCCATGGAACTGGCTATGGTAAACTGCTATGAGGAATGGGCGGAGCTCTACAAAAAACTGATTAGCTGGGAATTGAGATTGGAGGAAATAGAGGATTCTGGAATGTTTGAAATTTTGGAGTCCCAAAAAACAGAGGCTAACCAGCAATTCGGAAAATTTGTAGAAAAGAATTATCCCAGTTGGTTTAGTGACAAAGACGGTCCCATTATGTCCCATACCCTGTTTGGGCAATTGATTAAACCGGAATTGAAGGACAATAAAACATTACTGGTGGTCATAGATAATTTGCGATATGATCAGTGGTTGGCTTTTGAAGAGACCTTGAACACTTTCTACAGGAAGAGAAAAGAGGTGCCGTACTTTAGTATTCTGCCAACGGCTACCCAATATGCAAGGAATGCAATATTCTCTGGGCTTACCCCTTTGGATATGGAGAAGAAATATCCACAATGGTGGAAAAACGATACGGAGGAAGGAGGCAAAAATCTATTCGAGGCAGAATTTTTAGAGGCACAATTAAAGCGATTGGGACTGGATTTGAAGTGGGAATACCATAAAATAAGTAGCCTAAAACAGGGTAAGCACCTTTCCCAAAATTTTAGATCACAAAAAGACAATGATCTTACGGTCATAGTATACAACTTTGTGGATATGCTCTCCCATTCCAAAACGGAAATGGATGTAGTTAAGGAATTGGCCGCCAATGATAAAGCTTATCGTTCCCTGACACAGAGTTGGTTCAAGAACTCGCCGTTGCTGGAAATAATCCAGCAGGCACAGGGACTGGGATTAAAATTGATCATTACTACCGACCACGGCACTATTAATGTTAAACAACCCTCGAAGGTAATAGGTGACAAGGAAACGAGTCTTAATTTACGCTACAAAACGGGAAGAAGCCTAACTTATGAGGAAAAGGATGTATTGGAAGCCAAAGATCCAAAGAAAATATTCTTGCCCAATATAAATGTGAGCAGTGTCTATATATTTGCCAAAAACGATCTGTTTTTTGCTTATCCCAACAATTACAACCACTATGTTAGTTATTATAGGAATACGTATCAACATGGAGGGGTTTCTATGGAGGAAATGATAATTCCTTTTGTGGTTTTGGAACCAAGGTGATTGGATTTATAGGGAGGAAACATAATACTTATGGGAATCTAGAGGGCTTAAAATATTTACTGGGTACCTTCCGCTCTCGGGGATAGTCCGTTTCAAGATTTTTTTTATTTAGTGGGCAATAGGTTTTAAATTGCGATTATTTTTAAAATTTTAAAATGATCATTACCTACACTATTGCCCAGATATCAGATGTGGCCAAACAGTTGATTGCCAATATTTCTTCAAAAACGCTGTGCTTTTATGGAGAGATGGGGGCCGGTAAAACTACGCTAATAAAAGCCTTGGTAAAAGAATTGGAAGGTGGCGGTTCTACGAGCAGTCCAACTTTTGGCATTGTTAACGAGTATCATAGAAAAAATGGGGAGCTGTTGGGGTATCATTTTGATTTCTACCGTTTGAACGATGAATCGGAGGCTTGGGATCTGGGATTGGAAGAGTATTTGAATACCGATGCATGGATATTTATGGAATGGCCGGAAAAAATTGAAGGTTTGCTTCCGCAGACAACAACTAAGATTAAGATTGAAATTCTGGATGAAAAAACCAGGCAGCTATCTATTTTATGACTTTAATTGATTCATAATTTCGATTATAGGAATACGGAATTTTTTAAAATGAAATTTTTGCATCTGACAATTTTTTTAGATAAAATACATGATTTAATCGATGTTCGACAGGCTATGTAAATTTTTTTTCTATTTTTGTTTTTAAATTAAACCCTTTATCGAACCTAAAATTTAAAAACCA
Source organism: Arenibacter sp. F20364 (assembly GCF_023015905.1). Classification (GTDB taxonomy): domain Bacteria; phylum Bacteroidota; class Bacteroidia; order Flavobacteriales; family Flavobacteriaceae; genus Arenibacter. The sequence continues at coordinate 75,875 of NZ_JALKBD010000016.1, forward strand.
TGAAGATCAAAAAAACTTCCCTAAGCTTTGCTTTTGCGGCATGTATTGCATTAATGAGTTTTTCCTGTACCTCAACTAGCACAGCTGAAGACGATTCATTGTACGAACAGAATATTGATATATTAAAAATTAAGGTTCCGGCTAATGGAATAGATATATTAAAGATAAAAGTACCAAAGAACGGTTAGGACATATTTTACATTTTTAGATGGGTTTCTATATACTAGAAACCCATTTTTTTTGTTATTATAGGAGTAAAACAATTACCGTCTAAATTAAAACATGTTTAAACTGTTTCGTAACCCCGACCAAAGCAATAAGAAAAAGAAGTCGAGAAGTATTCTGATTGGAAGTATTGTAGCAGTTATTATAGCCCTAACGCCCTTAATATTTTATTCATATAAGTTTTTCCCTTCCGGTAGTACATTGAATCTGTATTTCTTTACCTATGAAAGCAAATATCAGTTAAGTATTGTTACCGTAATGTGGCTGTTTATGGCCAAATTTGTGCCTTTAATGCTCTTGGTCCTATGGTTTTTTACCTGTAAACATTGGTGGTACCACGTGTTGTTGATTCCTATAGCCATGTACGTATTTCAGGTTGTTTCCTTAATTTATGAAGATCGATTTATCGATGAAGTTGAAATATTTTGGTTGTTACCTATAATGACTGTAGTAATACCCTTTGTTTATTTTATTCGTTTAAAGTTGTTTGACAAGCATGTTCTTGGCATTGATCTGGAGGCAATGGACCGGGAATTGAAGGCCTATAAAGAAAAAGAATTTAACGAAAAGGACCGACTTCAAAAAGAAGAAATGGCAAAAGAAAAATTATTGTAATTTTGACTTTAGGTAGTTTCGATATATATCGGATTATATCTGTCAGATTTACACCATATGAGCCAACATTCCTCACCGTTTAGCAAGCAGCAATTGTTGCCCCAAGAAGAAACTTTGGAAATCCTGAGACAAAAAGGAGAGCTTTTTATAGGTATTCCAAAGGAAAACCAATATCAAGAAAAGCGAATTTGTCTTACCCCGGATGCCGTAAATGCAATTACGGCCAATGGACATAGGATTCTAATTGAATCGGGTGCTGGCGATGGTGCCAATTATTCCGATGTGGATTACACCAATGCCGGGGCCGAAATAACACGGGATACCAAAAAAGTTTTTGCCTGTCCCATAATTCTAAAGGTAGAGCCGGCAACCTTACAGGAGATACAGTTTATTAATCCACAATCTACCATTATTTCTGCCCTTCAGATCAAGACCCAAACTAAGAAGTATTTTGAGGAATTGGCCAAAAAGAGGATTACTGCTATAGCGTTCGAATATATCAGGGACGACGATGGTAAATATCCGGCAGTGCGCTCCTTAAGTGAAATTGCAGGTATATCTTCTGTATTGATCGCCTCTGAAATAATGGCAGCCACCAATAAAGGCAATGGCCTTATGTTCGGAAATATTAGCGGTGTTCCCCCCGTTGAGGTTGTTATTATCGGCGCAGGCACCGTTGGGGAATTTGCGGCAAGATCTGCTATAGGATTGGGAGCCAATGTAAAGGTCTTTGATAATTCCATTACTAAATTACGGAGTATACAGACCAATTTAAGACAGACCGTTTACACCTCTACCATTCAGCCCAAAAATTTATTGAAGGCGTTAAAACGTTGCGATGTGGCCATTGGTGCTACCCGTGGCAAGGACCGTTCCCCTGTTGTGGTTACCACTACCATGATGGAGCAAATGAAGAAAGGGGCAGTAATTATCGACGTTAGTATTGATATGGGCGGCTGTTTTGAATCTAGTGAAATTACTACCCACGACAAACCGATAAAAGTCAAAAATGGCGTACTGCATTATGGGGTGCCCAATATTCCGTCTAGATATCCTAAAACGGCCTCCATTTCCATAAGTAATATTTTTACCCCTTATTTATTGAAAATTGGGGAAGATGGCGGTTTTGAAAATGCATTGCGATTTGATAAGGGTCTGCGCAGCGGTCTATACCTTTACCACGGTATTTTGACCAATAAATCTGTTGGAGAGTGGTTCGACCTCTCGTACAGCGATATTAATTTTCTTATTTTTTAATTTATGGCATTTTTAAAGCGTTTGGGCTTCTTTCTTTTTGGATTATCTATTGGTTTGGTTTTTTTGACGATTTTTTTAAAGAAAAAATCCGAGGAAACGGGTACCGAATTTTGCTATTTCCCTAACTGTAGGACACTAAAGGACATTAGGGCCAAGCAAATATCCTATTCTGAAGGTATTGTCCAGCTAATCGGTAGAAAGGAATTGGACAGTACCGATATAAACGGTTTTCTATATAATGGGGAGGTGGACTTTGGAAAGAGCGAAACCAAGACCAAGCCCTGTAAAACCTATTATATTGAAGGTGTGGTAAAGGATAAAGCGGCAATCCTGAAAGTGAAAAATTGTTCAGAAAAGGCTGTTATAGAGAGTATCTCTTTCTAAATTTTTCTCCGCTTCCGTTCTTTTTTCAATAAGGTAAGTTCCCTGCTGGTCTGGCCCGCTACCGAAGTGTTCTCCTCTGCCCGTCTTATTAAGTAGGGCATTACATCCCTTACAGGTCCGAAAGGCAGGTATTTGGCTACGTTATAACCTTCTTTAGCCAAGTTAAACGAAATATGGTCACTCATCCCGTAAAGTTGTCCAAACCAAATTCTAGGGTCGTTGTTCTCAATATTTTTGGCCTCCATTTGTTCCATTAAACGGTAGCTGCTTATTTCATTATGTGTTCCCGCGAAAAGGGAAATGGTGTCCAAATTATTCACCATATAGGTCACTACACTATCAAAATTATCGTCAGTGGCTTTTTTGGATGCACAGATCGGGGATGGATAGCCTAATTCCTCGGCCCTGTCATTTTCCTTTTCCATATAAGCGCCTCGGACCACTTTCATTCCAATAAAATAGTTGTTTTCTATGGCATCCTTATGCAGTCTTTTTAAATAATCAAGTCGGTCCCATCTGTAAGTTTGTAGTGTGTTGAAGACTATGGCCTTCTTTTGGTTGTATTTCCGCATCATTGATTCGACCAATTCATCCGCTGCCCCCTGCATCCAGCTTTCCTCACCATCTATTAAAATAGAAACTTCCAGGTCATGCGCTTTTTTACAGACCTTGTCGTACCTGTTCACTACTCGCTGCCATTCCGCCTTTTCATCATGGGTCAAACTTTTGCCTTCTGTAATCTTTTGATAGAGTTTAAATCGTCCAAATCCGGTGGGTTTAAATACAATGAAAGGTATAGCGGCATTTTCTTTGACAAAATCCAAGGTTTTCAAGGCTTTTTCATAACAGGAGTCCAACTGGTTCTCTACTTCTTGCCCTTCCACGGAATAGTCCAGAATAGTGCTTACCCCCTTTTCGAACATTTTGTCGGCAACCACTAAACACTCTTCCTCGTTTACACCGCCACAGAAATGGTCAAAAACACTGGCCCTAATAAGTTTTTCAACAGGTAAATGGGCCTTAATAGCAAAATTGGTTACGGCAGTGCCTATTTTAACCAGAGGTTCGTTTGCGATAAGTTTGAATAAAAAATATGCCCTTTCTAATTCTGAGTCGCTTTTAAGTACAAATGCTGTTGCAGTATCCTCAAAAATTTCCTTCATTTATATGAATTTATTAAGGATTCAAATATAAGTACAGATTTTATATTCTTATCATTTAAAATAGTGTTTATTTTGCCGTAAATAAATCAACAATGAATTCTATTACGACTCCCTCTTACTCTGTTTATTTTAATGAAAAGGCCTATGTTGCCCTGAACAAGCATTTGGCAAACTCCAATTATTCCAAAATATTTGTTTTGGTAGATGAAAACACCCATGATTGCTGCCTGTCTATTTTTATGTCGAAAATTGAAGGGGATTACGATTTTGAGATTATTGAAATTGAAGAGGGTGAAGTCAATAAAAACATAGCTACCTGTACACAGGTTTGGGAAGTTTTGTCCGAATTGGATGCGGACCGAAAAAGTGCAATGATCAACCTTGGAGGTGGTGTGGTTACGGATCTTGGAGGCTTTGTAGCTTCCTGTTTTAAAAGGGGTATAGATTTTATCAATGTACCCACTACCCTCTTGTCTATGGTAGACGCTTCCGTTGGAGGGAAAACCGGTGTTGATCTTGGCTCCTTAAAGAATCAGGTGGGGGTTATTAACCAGCCCCAAATAGTGGTGGTGGATACCGATTTTCTGAATACCTTGGATCAACGCCAATTGAACAGTGGTTACGCAGAAATGCTTAAACACGGCCTCATTACCGATGCGGCCTATTGGGAAACATTAAAGGCAATTGCAGGTTTTGACAATTTGGATGAATATATACTTAGATCGGTGGCTATAAAAAATGAAGTGGTACAACAGGATCCCACAGAGCAGCATCTAAGAAAAATACTAAATTACGGACATACACTTGGGCATGCCGTAGAATCTTATTTTTTGGATAGTGAGGAACATGAGCTACTCTTGCATGGAGAGGCCATTGCCATCGGAATGATACTGGAAGGTTATCTTTCCTATAAGTTGACAGGACTGAGCAAGAGTGCCTTGGAAGATATTAAGGCTACCTTTTTGGCGAGGTACGAAAAAATACATTTTGTAAAAAAGGATATCGATACCATTCTGACCTTATTGAAATTTGACAAGAAAAATTCGCATGGTAATATTAATTTTGTTTTGTTGAAAAGTATTGGGGAGCCGGCGATAGACATAAAAGTAACGCCTGATTTACTGGAGCAAGCCTTTGCATACTACGCAGAATAAGCGATACATATACTAATATTGGGGCTTTTACAACTCTTTATAGGGTTGATAGAGAAATTTATATAGTTTAGGTAGAGTAAATAACCACCCTTATTTTTTGGGGATTAAACCACTTGTTATGTTACGTAAACTTGTAGATTACAAAAAACTGAGTCACGAAGTAGCTGCCCGCCTAATAGAAATGTATCCCTATGGCTACGGAGATGAAGATATTATTATGTTTAAAAATATCCATGGGGAGATTATTGAAGCCGTGGAGATAAAAACAGAGGATACTATTTATCTTGTAAAGATCAGTAAAAGTCTTGCCAATTTTATTTCAAATTTTGAGGATAATATGGAAAAGGAGTTGGAAGATCAATCCGAATCCGAAACATATGAAACTCCTTCGGGTGAAATGGAGCTGGAATTAAACCACGAAGAAGAGGAATCTAAATTGGATTAGTGTTTAGGTACCTCTGTGCAATAATTTGTTGGTGGTGTTTTTGGTGTCCGCAAATAACAAATCCCAATGTAGCAACGGTCCACTCAATATTACTGGCCACCCCTCTACGTGTCAACCCTTCATTGTCCAAATTAAGAAATAGTGAAATAGATGCTTCCCTCACTGTGGAAAATTCGTTAATTAAACTTTCCTTACTTCTGGTATTTGCATAGGAGTTTAGAACATAATGATCTTGGTCAAAACCGGGCAAAGGTGTTTTGTCATTTCGTAAAAAGCGGAGAGCCCGATATTGAAAAACACGCTCAGCATCAATAATATGTAAAATTACTTCCGCTATAGTCCATTTGCCCAGAGAATACGAACTATGCCATTGTGATTCGGAAATATTCTCGATAAACTTTACGAACTCGGTTTTTCCAGCTGTCAATAAGTCCATTAATTCTCTGTCGTCCAAAACAGAAAGATAGGTTCCGTAGAACTGATTGTAAACTTCCTGGGGCAAACTTGATTTAGTCATCTCTTCAAATTTATAGTTTCTTAGCGGTCACGCTTTGCCAACGCCATTAATTCCTTGAATAAATACAAAAAAAATCCCAAACAAAAATTGCTTGGGATCTTAAACAGTTCTTATTCTTAAAGATCAATTACATTTCATTGAAGATAGTGTGCATAAGACGTTTTTTGTCATTAATGCTTTCTTCCAATGATATCATAGTCTCTGTCCTGTCTATGCCATCAATATCATCTATTTTAAAGATAATATTTTTCGCATGATTGGTATCCCTTGCACGTATTTTACAGAAGATATTAAATTTCCCTGTCGTAATATGGGCTACAGTAACGTTTGGAATTTGATTTAATCTTTCCAATACAAACTTGGTCTGATGTGTCTTTTCCAAAAATATACCTACATAAGCAATAAAGGCATACCCTAATTTAACATAGTCCAAAGTTAGAGATGAACCCTTGATAATGCCTGCTTCTTCCATTTTCTTTACACGAACATGAACAGTTCCTGCGGAAATCAGAAGCTTTTTTGCTATATCGGTAAACGGTGTTCTGGTATTGTCAATTAACATGTCCAGAATTTGGTGGTCTATTTCGTCTAATTTTACTTTACCCATTAGTGTTTAATTTAAATGCAAAAATAAAAAAATATCGAATTAAATGTAATGAATCTATTACTTTTTTATGAAAACCGTAACTTTTTTACAATTTTTAAAAAAATATTCCATTTGATCCGAGTAACTCCACTATGTCGGTTTTATTTTTTAGCTCTTTTAAATCCTTAGAAAATAGGCAATTATAGGTTTTGTGGCCAAATTTACCTCGCAAATCCCCAATTTCTTCCAATTTCCCTTTGAATTCAATCTTCCCATCTACCAAAGTTTCTACAAAGAGAATAGCGGCACTAGTACCCAATTCAGAATTGGAATCAAGAATATGGATATTCCTTATGATAATATCAAAAAACAATTTGTTGTTGTCCGGAATATCGAAATAGGAATCCAAATTATATTGGCCAATAGTACTTTTTGAAATTACCTCTATAGCCTTGAGCAAGGCGGTAAAAATATACTTTCTAGTTTCCTCCCTATCATAGTCTTTTGGAAAATGACCCGACTCAAATAGGATGGTGGGGATATTCAACATCTGAAATGTATCCCCTACACAGTTGCTGTTAAAACCATCATCATATCTCCCCACCTGCCCTGGAATGTGTTTTTGCAATTCTTCGTTCATGGCTACTATTAACTGCATGCTAATTCCCCTGGTTTTGGATATGCTTCTTTCGGGGTCATGTGCTGGTGCCAAAAAAGAGACCGTAGCGGGTCTAGGGGTATTTCCCACATTAAAGATAGTGCGTTGGTCATGCAGGTTGAAACAATAGTCCGGCCTAAAATCCCCGTATATTTCTCTTAACACAACACTCTCTGGTTGGGTTCGTTCCTGGGCATCCCGATTTAAATCCACTTTATTGGCATTGACCCTGGTATAGGCCATGGCTCCATCCGGGTTTAATATTGGAATAATTTTAAGGGTACAGTTCGTTAAAATGGATCTGGCCAGATCGGAATCCGATTTTAAAAAATTCATCAAATCCAGGACTGCTTTTGTAGTTGTGGATTCGTTCCCGTGCATTTGGGACCACATCATAATTTTCAGTTCCCCCTTACCTATTGTAATACTTTTTATAGGTCTTTCTTCTACCGATGCTCCCTCGGTTCGTATTTTATAATCATTAGGGACGGAACTTAAAAATAGGTCAATGTCCTTATGTGTAACGTATCTTCCTGTTATCGTTCCTTCCTGTATATCCTTATAATTTAACGACATGCGCAATACTCTGGTTTTGTTTGTAGCATGCAAAGGTAGTTTCAAAATAAATTACATTTGTAAACTACATTATTTACAAATGTAAACAATTAATAATGTTGATTTCAAGGATTTACAGAGGTTTATTTTTTATAATCGGCGGAAAATATAGTTTAATTATGATTAAATAATAGTCTACTATTAATCAAGATTATATATAATGTAACTTAAAGTACTAATTAAAGGTTAGTGACTGTAATTGGTGTTTTTTGTCTTAGGGTTATGGTGTAAAATGATTACTTTTGTAATTATAATTTTACAAATGTGAATACTTCTGATTTTATAGAAAGGATAGATCAAATTATAAAATTCCATGATTTGTCGGCATCGGCTTTTGCAGATACCATAGGAGTTCAAAGATCTAGTATCTCCCATCTTTTAGCTGGTAGAAACAAGCCTAGTCTGGAATTTGTGCTTAAGGTTGTTTCCTCTTTTTCGGATGTTGATCTATATTGGTTGTTGTATGGCAAGGGTTCTTTTCCCAAAAAGGAGAAAGCCTCGCCTTCCGTAGGCATTGAATCGGAAGTGGCTGTAAAGGGTGATGCGCCACTAGCTTCTTTGTCTTCTGCCCAGGCTATAGATAAAATTGTAATATTCTATTCTGATGGAAGTTTTAAATCCTATTCGGAAAAAGGAAGTTGAATTATTCCTTTTTTAAGTGGTATCAGCATCAAATTTCTATATTTTTGTGACATGATTAAAAACAAGATCTTTGGGGTGGTGCTCCTGTTGTTGGGAGTGTCCTCCTGTTATCAGCCTGAGCGTAATTGCGCCAATTTTAAAAACGGAAAATTTTCTTTTACGGCAGAGGTTAATGGTGAAAATCTCACTACTACTTTTGTAAGGACGGACAGTATTGAATTGGATTATTTTCAAGGAAAAGTGGATACCTCATCGATTAGATGGATAAATGATTGTGAGTATATTGTTAAAAAGCTGAATCCCAAGAATATGGCGGAAGAGAAATCTATTCATATGAAGATATTGTCCACAACCTATAATTCTTATACATTTGAATATAACGTTGTTGGCGGTACCAAAAAATCCAAGGGAACCGCAATTAAAATAGAGTAATTATGTTTGAAATTTTATCGAGTCCGGATGCATGGGTGGCTTTGCTTACCCTAACCTTTTTGGAGATTGTCCTGGGAATAGACAATATTATTTTTATCTCCATAATTGCTAACAAACTGCCGCGAAAATTGCAGGCAAAAGCAACTAATGTAGGGTTGCTATTGGCAATGGTTCAAAGGATTGTATTGCTTTTTGCCGTTTCCTTCCTGATAGGTCTTAAAACTCCGTTTTTCTATTTTGAGAGCTCTTGGGTTTATATGGGCATTAGTGGACAGGCTCTGATTTTGTTCGCGGGAGGGCTTTTCTTGTTGTATAAGAGTACCTCCGAAATTCATGAAAAAATTGAAATGCCTGCGCATGATGAGAACCTAGTGAGCGCTAAGGGAATTTCCAGCCTGTCCAGTGCCATTGTTCAGATTATTCTGATCGACTTTATTTTCTCTATAGATTCTATTCTTACTGCTGTTGGTATGACCAATGGTATCGGTGATAAGCCCGGTGATGCACTGTTGCTCATGATTATCGCTGTTGTTATTTCCATTATTATCATGATGGTCTTTGCCAATCCCATACGTCAATTTATAAGTGCCCATCCATCTATGCAGATTCTGGCACTTTCTTTCTTGATACTTATAGGGTTTATGTTGATTATGGAGGCTGCGCATCTAAGTCACGCTAAATTCTTTGGAAATGAAGTAGGTGCTATTCCTAAGGGCTATCTTTATTTTGCTATAGCGTTCTCCTTATTCGTGGAATTCCTTAATATTAGAATGCAAAAGAACAAGGAAAAATCTGTGGAAGTAAAGGAATAGACTGTGTTGATTGCAAGGGGTTTGTTGCTGTTTTGTATGGTATGTTTCATTTATCGATCGCTCTGAAAACAAAATGCTTGGTTAGGTATTCTTTTTGGTTTAAAACGAATAGCTTCGGGTAAGGGAATATTGTTGAAACAAAACTTTTGGACGGGATCGGTGATTTTTGCAAATTATTCTGCGGTCAAACTTACGCTCTATTGAAATAGGTGAATGCCGAAATTGACCAATGCTAATTTAGTGTATTACCGGGTGCTGGGGAGGAATTTCGGACCGTTTGCTCTTGAAATCGGTTAACAGCTTCTGTGGCTGCTGCTGATTGCGGGCAAACAGTGTTTGCTATAAGGGTTTAAAAGCGCTATACGGGGCTAATTAGGTCGACTAAAGGCTACCTTGGGATCTGTGGTCTTTTGTTGCTTAAACAGTCGCTGTTGTTGCTTCACCGTCAATGTGCTTCCGTCCGGACTCCATCCTGGAGGTCCGAAAATATACATAAGGGCGTGAGAAAGTTTTTTCGATTTCTTAACATCATTATAGATATCCTTGAACTCATGGGTTAGGATAACTACGGGGTTGTGTGAGTTAGGTGCGTGAATTACTCCGTATTTAACGTCGATGTCGTCATCCAGCTCTTTCCATGTTCCGAACATTTTATCGAAAATATTTAAGAACCCGCCGTGATTCTTGTCCAAGTATTCTACATTTTGGGCGTGGTGGACCTGGTGCATGGTATGGGTATTGAATATCTTTTCAATGAATCCCATTTTTGGAATATAGACAGAATGTAATTGAAATTGCCACAGAGCCTCGATTCCCAAGCAAACAACCACCATTTCTGGAGGAAAGCCTATGGCGGGAAGCCACATGTAAAAGAGGGGCTTGTAAAGGATGGTAAACCAACCGTTACGAACCGCAGTACCTAAATTAAAGTTGTCGGAGGAATGGTGTACAATGTGGGCGGCCCAAAGAATGCGGACCTCGTGGTTTGCCCTGTGAAACCAATAATATGTAAAATCGTCTGCCAGTTGGCAAAGCAGCCAAACATACCAGGCATATCCAAAGGATTCATATCCAAGAATATTGGTTCTGACTCCATTGGAAATAGGGTTGAATAATTCGTAAGTAAATTCAAAGATGACAATTGCGGAAATAACCTTGATCAATGGTGCAATAATGGCCGATCCAACACCCATAAATCCGCTTGCGGCCAAATCCTTCCAATCATATAGATGGTCGTCGCCATGTGTCTTGCTATAAGTGAGTTCTAATAAAATAAAGGCTATAAAACAAGGAACTCCATATACCAGGGGGTTGGTAAAATCCATAAAAAAATCAATTTGTGCAAATATAGGCTATTATTGGAGGAATTCTGAAGGAATTATTCCAATTAACCTTTAATTTATGTTAATTATAAGAGGTCTCCCCTTTTTTGTTAAATTGCATTTGTCCTCATTAAGTTCTAAAAAAGCGCTGTCTGTCCTTCGTCATCGTCTTTGTTTGATTTCTTGGTCTTATTGGGTTCTTCTTTAGTTGTTCCGGTTTTTTGGGGGTCTGATTTTTGACCCTCCTTGGAGGCTACATTTTCTTCATCAACCACTTCTATGTCGTTAGCTGTGTTTTCTTTGGGTTCCTCGAAAGGGAGCGGTTCTAGGGCATTAATATTTTTTACTTTATCGGAAGTCAATTGATTACCTAAAGCTTTTATTCCTTTAATTGATATAAAAGCTTCTAAATCAACTACTTGATTAGGTTTAGAATCTTTGCCTCTTGGTTTTGTAAATTCAATCTCTACTACGGGGCGCCAATCTGTAGAAACCAGTTCTAGGAAGGATTTAGGGTGTTCCGAAATGAACAATTCTTCCTTGTTTTCATTCTCGATCATAAATCGCTTAACGTAGTAGCGGTCTTTTTCCCCTTCATAGTATATGGCAGATAATGGCTTGTTGGGGTGCCATTTTTCCAAAATGACCATATCCTCATCGAAGTGGGTGGAGAGGTTGGGGATAAAGGTTTTGGCTACGCCTTTTTGGGTGACGACCAAAAGCATATCATCTCCCTTGAATTCGCCAAGGAGTTCCCCGCGACCATCTACGTTCAATCTACGGACTATTTCATCGAACCATATTTTTCTGGGCTTTAAGGTAGAAACCCCTTTTTCTTTAAGTTCGATGCGCTTTACGGTGTATTTGGTGACAATATTCCCTTTTGAGGCCCTACCTTTTATCAATACATCGGCGAAGTCGATATCCCATTTAAGTTTCTTGATGCTGCCCACCTGTCTTAAAAGGACGGTTATCACTTCGGCTTCCCCATTGGGGTTGGCAGAGAAATACAGCACCTCGGATTGTGGTTTGCCAGTGGTAAGGTCATAAGGTTTGTCCCTGGTAACTCCGGTTACGTTGAAGCGCTTAATATAGCTGGCCCCGCCCTTACCGTCCTTGTAGATCATATTGTAAATGGTGCGTTTGTCTTTTTTCTTGAATACGGCCACATGTATGATGTTTTTGCCTACAAAGATCTTTGAATCTACCTTGGCAATCATCATTTTTCCATCATTGGTAAATACAATTATGTCATCTATATCACTACAATCGGTTACGTATTCGTCTCGTTTTAAGGAGGTTCCAACAAATCCTTCTTCTCTGTTTACGTATAATTTTGTGTTTCTTATAACCACCTTGGTGGCTTCTATATCGTCAAAAATTCTGATTTCCGATTTTCGCTCCCGTCCCTTTCCGTACTTTTCCTTTAAGGACTTGAAATAGTTAATGGCGAATTCTATCAAATTGGCCAAATGATGTTTTACCTCGGCAATTTTGTCCTCGAGACTATCTAAATATTGTTGGGCCTTGTCCAAATCGAACTTAGAGATTCTTTTGATCCTTATTTCTGTAAGTCGAACAATATCATCTTCGGTGACTTTTCTTTTTAGATGTTTGGTGTGCGGCGCAAGACCTTTGTCTATGGCGGCAATAACGCCCTCCCAGGTTTCTTCCTCTTCAATGTCCCTATAAATTCTATTTTCAATGAAGATGCGCTCAAGGGAGGCAAAATGCCATTGTTCCTCCAGTTCTCCCAGTTGTATTTCCAATTCGGCCTTTAGTAGTTCCACGGTGTAATCGGTGGATCGTTGCAGCATTTCGGTAACGCCTATAAAAAGAGGTTTGTTGTCCTCTATGATACAACCCAATGGGGATATGGATGATTCGCAGGAGGTGAAGGCATACAGGGCATCTATGGTTTTGTCCGGTGAAAGACCTGTTGGTAGGTGGACCAATATTTCTACTTCCGCTGCGGTATTGTCCTCAATTTTTTTGATTTTTATCTTCCCCTTGTCATTCGCTTTTAGGATAGAATCTATTAAAGAAGAGGTGTTAGTGCCATATGGTATTTCCCTGATTACCAGTGTATTCTTGTCTAGCTGCTGTATCTTGGCTCTGACCCTGATTTTGCCACCTCTTAATCCGTCGTTGTAATTGCTTACATCTATGATGCCGGAGGTTGGGAAGTCTGGGTAAATGGTAAATTTTTGTCCTTTAAGATGTTTTATGGAGGCATCGATAAGTTCAACAAAATTATGGGGCAATACCTTGGTGGAGAGTCCCACGGCTATCCCTTCTGCTCCCTGCGCAAGTAAAAGCGGAAATTTAACCGGTAGATTTACGGGTTCTTTTTTTCTTCCGTCATAGGAAAGTTGCCATTCCGTAATCTTTGGGCTAAATACCACTTCAAGGGCAAATTTTGTCAACCTGGCCTCAATATAACGGGATGCGGCAGCGCTATCGCCCGTTAAGATGTTTCCCCAGTTACCCTGAGTGTCGATCAAGAGGTCTTTTTGTCCAATTTGTACCATGGCGTCCGCAATACTTGCGTCACCATGGGGGTGGTATTGCATGGTATGGCCCACAACATTGGCAACTTTGTTGTATCGGCCGTCGTCCAATTCCTTTAATGCGTGCATTATCCTTCGCTGAACAGGCTTGAATCCGTCCTCTATTGCGGGTACTGCACGCTCCAAAATAACATAGGAAGCGTAATCTAAAAACCAGTCCTTATACATCCCCGTAACCTTGGTAAGGGTGTCATGGGTTTCTTCTTGATTTTCTTTGGGTACTTCGTTCAGTTCTTCATTCTCTTCCATAAAGAAAGATTCGTATTAGTTTGGCCTGCCTATCGGCAGACAGGTTTATAATTGGTTTTCCTCTACTAGGTCTACCTCTACTTTAAGGTTGTTTATTATGAATTCCTGACGGTCAGGGGTGTTTTTTCCCATATAAAATTCCAATAGGTTTTCTATGGACATGGCTTTGTCCAACATTACCGGTTCCAATCTAATATCTTCGCCAATAAAATGTTGAAACTCATCCGGGGAGATCTCGCCCAATCCCTTAAATCGGGTTATTTCGGGTTTCCCTGTTAACTTTTCAATGGCCTGTAATTTTTCCTCAGGGCTGTAGCAATAATAGGTGTCCTTTTTGTTCCGGACCCTGAACAGCGGTGTTTGAAGGATGTACAGGTGATTTTCTTTTATTAGTTCAGGAAAAAATTGTAGGAAAAAAGTTATCAATAAAAGTCGAATGTGCATTCCGTCAACATCGGCATCCGTAGCAATTACTATTTTGTTATACCTTAGATCCTCCATGGATTCCTCAATGTTCAAGGCAGCTTGTAGCAGGTTGAACTCCTCATTTTCGTATACTATTTTTTTGGACATGCCATAAGAGTTCAAGGGTTTTCCCCTTAGGCTAAATACCGCTTGGGTATTTACGTCCCTTGATTTTGTTATGGAACCTGAGGCTGAATCACCCTCTGTGATAAACAGGGTACTTTCCAAGCAGCGATCGTTCTTTGAATCTGCCAAATGAACCCTGCAATCCCTTAATTTCTTATTGTGTAGGTTGGCTTTTTTTGCCCTGTCTTTGGCCAGTTTTCTAATGCCGGAGAGTTCCTTTCGCTCCCGCTCTGCCTGCATAATTTTACGCTGCAGCTTTTCTGCGGTATCGGGATTTTTATGAAGGTAATTGTTGAGCTGGGTACCAACAAAATCGTTAATATAGGTTCGCACCGTTGGCAGATCGCCGCCCATATCCGTAGACCCCAATTTGGTCTTTGTCTGACTTTCAAAAACAGGCTCCATAACCTTGATGGCTATAGCGGAAATGATAGACTTCCTAACATCGGATGGATCGTAATTTTTACCATAGAATTCCCTTATGGTTTTTACTATGGCCTCTCTAAATGCCGTCTGGTGTGTTCCGCCCTGTGTGGTGTTTTGTCCATTAACAAACGAATGATACTCTTCACTGTATTGTGTTTTACTGTGCGTTAATGCAATTTCGATATCGGTACCCTTTAAGTGTATTATAGGGTATGTCATATCTTCAATGTTGTTATTGTCTTCCAATAAGTCCTTTAATCCGTTCTCGGAGTGGAATTTCTCACCGTTGTAGATAATAGTCAGACCGGGATTGAGGTATACATAATTTTTGAGCATGCGTTCCACATACTCGTTCCTGTACTTGTATTTCTTAAAAATAATTTCGTCCGGGGTAAAGGAAACCTTTGTTCCCTTTCGTTTTGAAGTGTCTTCCGGGCCCACTTCCGCTACCAGGTTTCCTTGTTGAAACTCTGCGGTTTTAAGCATATTGTCCCTTGAGGACTGCACTCTGAAAAAACTTGACAGGGCATTTACTGCTTTTGTACCAACCCCGTTGAGTCCAACCGATTTCTTAAAGGCCCTTGAGTCGTACTTACCACCGGTATTCATTTTGGAAACCACGTCCACTACCTTTCCCAATGGTATTCCCCTACCGTAATCCCTCACGTTTACCACATTATCTTTGATAACGATTTCGATGGTCTTACCGGCGCCCATAACAAATTCATCTATACAGTTATCTATGACCTCCTTTAGGAGGATATAGATACCATCATCTGCGGAAGAACCATCCCCCAATTTACCAATGTACATCCCCGGACGCATCCGGATATGTTCTTTCCAGTCTAATGAGCGAATGTTGTCTTCTGTATATTGGGCGTTATCTGACATGGTCTAGGGCTTTATCCAAAGTGTTGCTAATATAGCAAGTGTTATAAAAAGATGAAACCCCTGGGCGTTAAAGTAATTAACAAAGGAAACCAACGATTTGTTGATAGTAAGGGGTTTTAAGTGCAATAATTTCTTAATTAAGAGAACAATAGCGATCACAAAAATATAAAATATTATTGATTCTTTGAAGGGGCGCCAAAGCCAGTTCAATTTCAGTACCCTTTTTGGATTCTAAGGTGCAGAGCGATTTAAAATGAGCAAATCCCAAGAGAATTATGAAATAATATCTCTTGGGATTTGATAATGGAGTTGAAATTGACAGGTGTTTTAACTGATAAATGACGTTAGGGATTACACGTTAAACCTAAAATGCATTACATCACCATCCTTAACTATGTACTCTTTTCCTTCTACGCGCATTTTTCCGGCTTCCTTAACCTTGGCCTCGCTACCAAAGGAAACAAAATCGTTGTAGGCAATAACTTCGGCACGAATAAAACCCTTTTCAAAATCGGTATGTATTACCCCTGCGGCCTGTGGTGCCGTAGCGCCCACTGGAATAGTCCATGCACGAACCTCCTTTACTCCTGCTGTAAAGTAGGTCTCCAAATCCAATAACCTATAAGCTCCCCTGATCAATTTGGCAGAACCTGGTTCGCTCAATCCTAAATCTTCTAAGAACATTTGTCGTTCCTCATAACTTTCCAATTCCGTAATATCGGCTTCGGTGCCTACGGCCAAAAAGATTACCTCGGCATTTTCGTTGGCAACTGCTGCCTTAACTTGCTCCACATAGGCGTTGCCAGTGGTAGCGGCATCCTCATCCACGTTACATACGTACATTACCGGCTTGTCCGTAATTAACTGTAAAGGCTTTACAAATTCGGCCCTATCTTCCTTGTTGATGTCCAGGGCGCGTACAGAGGTTCCGGTTTCAAGACCTTGTTTAATTTTTAGAAGGACTGCTTCTTCTTTTTGCGCTTCCTTATTTCCTGTCTTGGCGGCCCGCTTTACTTTTTCAAGCTTTTTATCAACGGTCTCCAAATCCTTTAATTGAAGTTCTATGTCAATGGTCTCTTTGTCCCTTACCGGGTTGACAGAGCCATCTACGTGAACAATATTTTCGTTGTCGAAACAGCGGAGTACGTGTAAAATTGCATCTGTTTCCCGAATATTACCTAAAAACTGGTTGCCAAGACCTTCGCCTTTACTGGCTCCCTTTACCAAGCCCGCTATATCCACAATCTCTACGGTTGCAGGCAATACCCTTTCCGGGCTTACCAATTCCTCCAATTTCTCCAAGCGAGTATCCGGTACGTTTACTACCCCAATATTGGGTTCAATAGTACAAAAAGGAAAATTGGCGCTTTGGGCCTTAGCGTTGGACAAACAATTAAAAAGGGTGGACTTTCCTACGTTGGGCAATCCTACAATACCTGCTTTCATGATCTAGATCTATTTTAAGTCGGAAACAAGCTCAATCCTATTTCCCAGCTTTTTTTAAACAGCTGCAAAGATACTATTTATGTACGTTTAAGAACATATATTGCCAATCTTAATTACGTAAAAATAAAATACCTAAATTAGAAGTAGAAACACTTAAAACCATTAATATGAAAAAAATATTTTTATTGACAGTTTTTATGTTGGGCAACTTTGCTTTGGTAGTTGCCCAAAATTCTGTAACAGGTAATGTTACGGATGATAGTGGCGAGCCCCTAGTTGGGGTGAATATTGTGGAAAAAGGTACCACTAACGGTACAACGACAGATTTTGATGGGAATTATCAAATATCGGTAATGGACAATGCAATACTTGTTTTCAGCTATATAGGATATGATTCCAAGGAGGAAATCGTTGCAGGGAAATCTATTATCAATGTTTCCCTGTCTGGAGGAATGATGTTGGACGAGGTGCAACTGGTGGGTTCAAGAAGTCCAAAACGTACTTCTACGGATACCGCAGTACCAGTGGATGTTATTGACATTGCAGAAGTCTCTACCCAAACGGGCCGTGTTGAAGTAAACGAGTTGCTGCAGTATGCGGCCCCGTCCTTTAATGCCAATAAACAATCGGGCTCGGATGGTGCGGATCATATAGATCCAGCTACTCTGAGAGGTCTTGGACCTGATCAGACCTTAGTACTCATCAATGGCAAAAGAAGGCATCAATCCTCTTTGATCAATATTTTCGGAACCAGGGGCCGTGGCAATACCGGCACCGACCTGAACGCCATTCCGTCCTCGGCCATTAAACGAATAGAGATATTGCGTGATGGCGCTGCTGCACAGTACGGTTCGGATGCCATTGCGGGGGTAATCAACATTGTCCTAAAAGACCAAACCAATAAAGTATCAGGTTTTGTCAATTATGGAGCCTACAACACCAATGCACAAGGAGATTTTCCGGCAGGAACACCTAATACCGATGGTAACCGATTGGACACCGAGAAAGACGGCAATGCCATAGGTAGCGATAAGAGTTTTGACGGAGGTTCATTAAAAGCGGGAGTGAATTTTGGCGCTGCTATTGGCAAAGATGGTGGATTCGTAAATGTCACCACGGAATATATTAGCAAGAACAAGACGTTAAGGCCTGGGTTCGATTTCAGGAGAGGTTTTGGGGAAGCGGCCATTGACGGATTTAATCTAATGGTGAATGCTTCCGTTCCATTGTCCGACAACTCAGAGTTATACGCTTTTGGAGGTAGAAATTATAGGGATACGGATGCCTACGCCTTTACAAGAAACGGAGGAAATAGGGTAATTCCATCTATATATCCGAATGGCTTTACCCCTAGGATTACTTCCAATATTATAGATAATTCCTTCTCAGCCGGATTTAGAACTGAATTGGAAAGTGGCTGGAAACTTGATATCAGTAATACTTATGGCAAGAACAATTTTCATTATTACATAAAAGGTACGCTCAATGCCTCTTTGGAGGATGTATCTCCCACCGATTTTGACGCTGGGGGTCATAGTCTTACCCAAAACACGGTTAATTTAGATTTTTCCAAATATTATGATGATGTTTTGGAAGGGATGAACTTGGCTTTTGGTGTCGAATATAGAACGGAAAACTTTGTCATATTCGCTGGTGAGGAGGGTTCATGGGGGACTTATGATGTAAATGGTCTGTTAATTACAGATCCGGCGAGCCAAACCCAGCCCACGGATCCGGATTCCGGCGATCCACGTCCCGGTGGTTCCCAAGGTTTTCCTGGATACAGTCCCACGAACGAAGTGGACAGAAGTAGAAGTAATTTTTCCCTTTATGCCGATGGGGAGTTTGATCTTGCCGAAACCTTTCTTTTGAGCGCTGCGGCAAGGTTTGAGAATTTTAGCGATTTTGGAAGTACCTTGAACGGTAAACTGGCCGCTAGGCTAAAAGCGTCGGACAACGTAAATATAAGAGGTTCTGTAAGTACAGGTTTTAGAGCCCCTTCTTTGGCCCAAAAATATTATAATCTTCAGTTTACGAATTTTGTTGGTGGGGCAGCCTTGGAGTCTTTATTGTCTCCCAATAACAGTCCTGTAACGGCCTCATTTGGAATTGAACAGTTAACTGAGGAAAAGGCACTAAATGCCGGCTTGGGTTTTACCGCAACTTTTGGTGATTTTACGGCCACTGTTGATGGATACTATATTAAGGTAGACGATAGGATAGTGCTCACGGGTAATTTTGATGCTCCTCAAATTCCCAATGTGGAGGCAGCGCAGTTCTTTGTAAATGGCGTGGACACCAAAACCACTGGTTTGGATATTGTTTTGGCCTGGAAGAAAAGTTTTGATGACAATAGGCTATCGGCCACATTTACCGGCAATATTAACGATATGAAAATCGATAAGGTAAATAATGGAAACCTGGATGCGGAAACTTTTTTTGGGGAGAGGGATAAAGGCTTTCTGTTGGCCTCGGCCCCGAAAAGTAAATTTACTCTGAATATGAACTACGCTAGGGACAAATTTGATGCCGGTTTGGCTTTTACCCATTTCAGCAAGGTGGAACTATTGGACTACCAAATGTATGAGCCTACCTCCGATTATGCCAGTTTTGAGGACCAAATCAATCAGGCTACGGACACCTATGACCCCAGGCTGGTAACCGATCTGGTTTTTGGTTATCAATTGTGCGATGGGCTTAAATTAAATGTTGGCGCCAATAACCTATTCAATGTATATCCCGACCAACAGGACGATTGGGTTGAAGGAGGAGGTTATTGGGACTCCGTACAAATGGGCTTTGGCGGGGCTTATTACTATGCCAAAATAGGATTTACATTTTAAAGATTATCCAACCCAAATAGGAAAAGGCTGCACATGAGCAGCCTTTTTTATATAGTCATATTGGATCAGTCATTCGTCCGGAACTGGAATTTTAAGAACGGCGGTAATTAAAATTCGTATTCCACTTCTTCAATAGCATCAAGGAATTTTCGTATGTGGTAATAAATATCCTATTCAGGATGCATAAAACGTTGTTTGCCCAAAAGAACATCTTCGGACTCAACATGGTCTTCATCGGGCACGCAGCAATCTACCGGACATACAGCGGCACACTGTGGCTCATCGTGGAATCCTTTACATTCCGTACACTTATCGGGGACAATAAAATATATCTCGTCACTTATGGGCTCTTGCGATTCGTCCGCATTAACGGCTTTGCCATCGGGCAGCACAACATCCCCTTTTAAAAGGGTTCCGTCGCTATAGCGCCAATCGTCCGCACCTTCATAAATTGCAGTATTTGGGCATTCCGGTTCACAAGCTCCGCAGTTTATGCACTCATCTGTTATTATAATTGCCATATTTTATATTTCTTTTATGCTGATTTAAATTCAGTATCAATACTTTTGTACAAAGGTAAAGCCTAATAAAATCTTTTACAAATATAATGACTGACCTTAGACATAGACTTAATGCTTTTGTTAAACTTGGTAGTTTTTTTAAAGGATATTGCAAATATGCAAAAAACAAAACTCAAATAGAAGATAATCAGCATGCATGGTTTGTAAAACTCGATGAAATACTAGTCTTGGCCGGACATCACAATGGCTGGTTTACCCCCGAAAATATTTTATACAGTCTGGAGAGTTGGGCAGAGTTACTTACGCTATCAGAACTCGAAAGTTGGCTTTCTGACTATGATTTGACGAAAAACAAGCCTAAGACGGTAGCCTTGATCATGGCCGGGAACATTCCTTTGGTGGGTTTTCATGACTTCTTAAGTGCCCTGATAACAGGAAACCGGGTCATGGTAAAACTTTCCTCAAATGATAAAATTTTACTGCCTTTTATTGCTCAATATTTAATTGGGATGGAGCCTTTGTTAAAAGATCAAATTTCTTTTGTGGAAGGTAAATTGGAAGATTTTGATGTGGTAATTGCTACCGGAAGCGACAATACTTCTCGGTATTTTGAGCATTATTTCGGAAGCAAGCCCAATATTATCAGAAGAAATCGGAATTCGGTAGCCATTCTTAACGGCAAGGAGACCAATGATGAGTTGGCCGCTTTGGGCGAGGATATTTTTAGGTATTACGGATTGGGCTGTAGAAGTGTTTCCAAATTGTTCGTACCAAGAAATTACAACTTTGATGCGCTTTTTAAGGCCCTCTACCCTTTTAATACCATTATTGAACAACATAAATACGCCAATAACTATGATTATAACAAGGCGGTATACCTTATGAGCCTATTTAAGATACTGGAAAATGGTTTCCTTATGTTAAAGGAGGATGAAAGTTATGCCTCGCCCATCGCCACCGTATTTTATGAATTTTATGATTCATTGGAGGAATTGAAAATTAGACTATCCAATGAAAAGGAAAAGATTCAATGTATAGTGGCGAATGGATTTATGGTTGATGAGGTGCCCTTTGGCCATACCCAAAAACCTTCCTTGGCCGATTATGCGGATAATATTGATACTGTTGATTTTTTGTTGAAAACATAATGTAATAATTCAGGAGCGCACTACCCTACTTCCTAAAATATTTATGACCTTTAACCTTTTAAAAAAGTAATCAAATTCAGAAATAACTCAAGAACAACCTTAGCACGGACAAATAAGAATTAGATAATTAAAGTGATTGTTGTCAGTCAATCCAAAATTATTTTTAACCTCTCAGAGATAGAATATATTCTTTGAATAACCCTAAAAAGAAGTAAATGAAAAAACATAATTTTAGTGCCGGCCCTTGCATTCTACCACAGGAAGTAATCATAAAAGCTTCCGAAGCCGTATTGGATTTTAATGGACTGGGACTTTCCCTAATTGAAATTTCGCATAGAAGTAAGGATTTCGTTGCTGTTATGGATAA
This sequence comes from Arenibacter sp. F20364, assembly GCF_023015905.1. GTDB lineage: Bacteria > Bacteroidota > Bacteroidia > Flavobacteriales > Flavobacteriaceae > Arenibacter. The sequence continues at coordinate 97,754 of NZ_JALKBD010000016.1, forward strand.
AGCCAGATCCCTGGCCTTGGAACTCTTGGATTTGGAAGGAAAGGGCTATCAGGCCTTATTTTTGCAAGGAGGTGCCAGTATGGAGTTTTTAATGGTAGCCTACAACTTATTGGAAAAAAAAGCAGGTTATCTCAATACGGGTACCTGGGCGGATAAGGCTATAAAGGAAGCTAAGCTTTTTGGAGAGGTCATAGAAGTGGGGTCGTCCAAAGACGAGAATTTTAGTTACATTCCCAAAGGTTATACCATTCCCAACGACTTGGATTACCTGCACCTTACCTCCAATAACACTATTTTTGGAACCCAAATAAAGAAATTCCCAAAAACGGAAGCTTCTTTGGTCTGTGATATGAGTTCCGATATATTTTCCAGACAATTGGATTTTTCCCAATTTGACCTTATTTACGCCGGAGCCCAAAAAAACATGGGGCCTGCTGGAACCACTTTAGTAGTGGTGAAAGAGGAAATTCTGGGCAAGGTGAGTAGAAAAATTCCATCTATGTTGAATTACAAAGTCCATATAGAGAAGGAAAGTATGTTCAATACCCCTGCAGTTTTTCCTGTTTATGTTTCCATGCTAACCCTGGAGTGGCTTCAAAAGTTGGGTGGAATAGCTGCTATTGAAGAAATAAATGAAAAGAAAGCCAGGTTATTGTATTCCGAGATAGATCTTAATCCTCTGTTCAACGGCTATGCACATAAAGAAGACCGTTCCAATATGAACGCAACCTTCACTTTGGCGGAGGAAAAGCTGAAAGATGTATTTGATGGAATGTGCAGGGAAGCAGGAATAAATGGATTAAACGGACATCGTTCTGTTGGCGGGTATAGGGCTTCAATGTACAATGCCCTTCCTTTGGAGAGCGTAGGTACCTTGGTAGATGTAATGAGCGAATTGGAACGAAAGGCTTAGAAGTTTAGTTCTAGGGCCTGGGCCCGCTGTAATAGCAAGGCAAAGTTCCTGTGCAAACAATAGGGCTTTTCATCTAACTATTTCCTTGAGGTACCCAAAAGGATCGACTTGGTACCAATAGTAGATTTTAAAAATATAATAATCAAAACTTAGCATGAAAATTTTAGCAAACGACGGAATATCAAAAAGTGGCAAACAGACCTTGGAAAATGCCGGTTTTGAAGTTTTGGCGGTGAATGTGGCACAAGAACAGCTTGTATCTTACATAAACCAAAATAAGGTTTCAGTGCTACTGGTCAGAAGTTCCACCAAAGTTTTTAAGGATGTAATAGATGGCTGCCCTGCCCTGAAAATAATTGGCCGAGGGGGGGTAGGAATGGACAATATAGACGTGGAATATGCCAAATCCAAGGGCATCCACGTAATTAATACTCCGGAAGCGTCTTCTTCCTCGGTAGCCGAGCTGGTCTTTGCGCATTTGTTCAGTGGTGTGAGGTTTTTACATGACGCCAATAGGAATATGCCGTTGGAAGGCGATAGTAATTTTAAGAAACTCAAGAACGCCTATGCCAAGGGTATAGAACTTAGAGGTAAAACCTTAGGGATTATTGGATTGGGAAGAATTGGTGTGGCAACTGCAAGAATAGCTTTAGGAATTGGGATGAAAGTTGTATTTACGGATCCTTTTTTGGATGAGGCTACGGTGACCGTTCCTTTTTTCGACAACAGATCAATTTCTTTTGAGCTAACAAGCACTCCATTGGAAAATTTGTTAAAAACGGCTGATTTTATTAGTCTCCACGTCCCTGCACAAAAATCCTATATTATAGGCAAAAAAGAATTTAGTTTAATGAAGGACGGTGTTGGCATAGTAAACGCTGCCCGTGGTGGTATCTTGGATGAGGTTGCCCTAGTGGATGCTTTGGAAAGCGGAAAGGTAGCTTTTGCCGGATTGGATGTTTACGAAAGCGAACCTATTCCTGAATTGCGCATTTTGATGCATCCTGATATCTCTTTAAGTCCACACATTGGGGCGGCCACGGAGGAGGCTCAGGATAGGATTGGGTTGGAACTGGCGTCGCAAATTATTAGTCTTTATAAATAACTGTTAGTGGAAAAATCTATCCTATAGAACTCTTTTTCGTATCTTATGACAAAATTACGTACTAATCATAATAACTATAAAAATGTCAGGATTATTGGATCTTTTGAGTAGCCCCATGGGTAAACAATTAATTAGTGGGGTTTCCGGTCAAACTGGACAACCGGAAAACAAAACTGCAGATGTACTCAGTATGGCCATGCCACTTTTGTTAGGTGCCATGAAAAAGAACGTTTCTTCAGCTCAAGGCGCCGAAGGCCTAATGAATGCCCTATCCTCCAAACACGATGGCGGCTTATTGGACGACTTGGGAGGTTTGTTTGGCGGAGGAGTGGATCAGTCGGTTATTAAGGATGGAGCCGGTATTTTAGGCCATGTCTTTGGTGGGAAGCAATCCAATGTTGAAAATGCCTTAAGTGAGAAATCAGGAGTAGATGCCGGGACAGTAGCTCAAATCCTAAAAATTGCTGCCCCATTGGTAATGGCTTACTTGGGTAGGCAAAAGGCACAAAGTAATGTAAGTGATGCCAATGGTCTAAATAGCTTATTGGGCAGTATGCTTGGGGGGCAACCGGAACAGAACCAGAGTTTAATTACAACCCTATTGGATGCAGATGGTGATGGTAGTGTACTGGATGATGTTGCCGGGATGGTCATGGGAACCGGCAAAAAGAAAAGTGGATTGGGTGGTTTGCTAGGCGGCTTGTTTGGCAAATAACAGTTTTAACATAATTTAAGGAAGGCCATTTGTAACCCAAATGGCTTTTTTCGTATCTTATAGGAAGGAAATTTAGGAATTGGATGTGTACCGCGTATTTGCTATTAGTGCCCAGGAACATTGACTATTCAGTTCTTATCATTGACCTTTGAAAATATACAAGCAATGAAAAAAATTATTTTTACCATAGGCCTTGCTGCCCTATTTGTTTTATCCTTGGCTAATTGTGGTAGCTCTAAGCAAGCTATCTCGGTTACGGACGAAGAGAAGGCGGCCTTTTCCCAAACGGTGGGAGACACCATAACCATTAGGGATGATAAAACTGAATATGAAATTATAATTATCGAACCTGGTTTCGATTTTTGGCTTCAGAGTATTGCCAGGCCAGAAGGTTACTATTCCCAATCCTTTCTGGAAAATAGGAATAGAATTATGGTAATAGAATGGAACCAAAGGGTTGTGCAACCCTTTAGATATAATTCCAATCTTTATGAGCTCCGAATCGATTATGACCCGAACATAGATTATGGGTATGAGGTAAATTATAAATTGTACAACTATTTTATTTATTTCCAACGGAAGTACAACCAAAGATTGGGACCATTTGTTCCACGCGTATAAAAAGTTATCTTTGTAACGATTTTTTAAGGTATGAAGAAATTAAAACAACGTTGGGGAGTAAGCTCCAATTTGCAGCTCGCGATAATTTTTATTGTATTCTCCATTACTGGTTCATCTTCGGTTTATGCTGCAAAGCCGTTTCTAAATTGGATCGGGCTATATAGGGAGAATTTTTCCCCTGATTTTCTATGGGGAGGTTTTATTTATTTGACGTTTAGAATATTGCTGATTTTTCCCATTTATCAATTCCTTTTAGTTATTTACGGGTGGTTGTTCGGTCAGTTCAAATTCTTTTGGGAATTTGAGAAAAAAATGTTGAGCCGCATGGGCTTAGGGTTCATCCTAAAATAATTATACATTTCTTAACAATCATTTTGATGGGATACTTCTAGATTTGAATGGTGAAGAATTATTTGAGAAATATAACCTTTTCTTTTATTGCCGCCCTCTTGGTCGGTTTAATAATCCTGCCTTCCGTTTTAAAACTAAAACATGCCATTTTTGAGCACCATACCTTTGTCTGTAAAGAAAAAGGTAAGCTACATATACATGAGGTAGAATTGGATTGTGATTACCATAAATTCAACCTCACACATTATTACACGCATTTTCAACAGGAGTTTACCACATTTACAGGAATAGCAAAATCAGAAAAAATTATAAATTTTTATAATTTTTTAAATAAATATCAGAAACTTCATTTCTCCAGAAGGGGACCTCCATCCACTATATAATACTTTTTACGGGACTTATATAATTCTAGGACATGCTTGCAGTGTGACCAAGAAACGCTATAGTAATATAGAGGCGGCCCAATACATATTGATATTTTGACAGGCCGTATTCTTTAATATTCTTAGAGCCTTTGAGGTATAAAGCTGTCCATATAAGTACCAAGCTATTATAAATAATAATTTGGAGGTGAATTGCCACTAGGTAGTTCTATTCTTTACCTAAAAAAAAATAAATGAAAAATGTAATTCTGTCAATGCTCTGCATTTTGACATATATATCTGCAAATTCACAAAACACCCTGATAGGGAAAATAATTAACAAAGAGAACCAGCAAGGCTTGGAACAGGTGACCATATATTTTCCGCAAATGGAAAAGGGTGGTATTACTGATAGTGATGGGAAATACAAAATTGAAGCTTTGCCCACGGGGACCTATAAAATAGTGGCTTCTTACATAGGTTTTCAAACATTTTCCGGAAATATCACTATAGAAAATGGTGCCAATACCTTGGATGTTTCTTTATCCCCAAGTGCCATTGAAATGGAAGAAGTTATTGTATCTACCCCATTCCACAAATTACAACGCGAAAACGTTATGAAGGTTGAGTTTGCCAAGCTTTCCTCCCTTAAGACCCAGGGAGCCCCTACTCTTGTGGAAGGTATTGGTGCCATTCCCGGCGTGGATGTAGTTTCTACCGGAGTGGGAATCGGGAAACCGGTAATCAGGGGGCTTACCTCTAACCGTGTTTTGGTGTACACTCAAGGTATTCGGTTGGAAAACCAGCAATTTGGCGCAGAACATGGTCTAGGTGTAAACGAAGCGGGAATAGAAAGTGTTGAGGTAATTAAGGGTCCAGCTTCCCTATTATATGGATCAGACGCCATGGGCGGAGTACTTTATTTAAACCCTGAAAAATTTGCCGTCCCTAACAGCACGGAGGGCGATATAAACCTTAATTACAATAGCAATACCCAAGGTCTAAGTAGTGGAGCCGGCATAAGAACTTCAGGCGAAAGATTTAAATATCTTCTACGACTGGCAACCAATAACCATGTGGATTATTTAGGTGGCGATGGCGATAGGGTCACCAATTCCAGATTCAACGAAAAAGATTTAAAAGCGGGTTTGGGTTATCAGTCAACCTCCTTAAAAAGTGAATTTAGGTATAATTACAACCAATCCAATATAGGGATTCCGGAAGAGGTAGGATTACAGACTACTTCCAGGACTCCCGATTTACCTTATCAAAAATTGGACAACCATATTTTGAGTTCCAATACCAAAATATTTTTTAACAACTCCAATTTGGACATCACCTTGGGCTACATAGGAAATAACCGTAAGGAATTTGAAGACCACCATCACCATGAGGAAGAGGAGGAAGACCATGGGGAAGAGGAAGAAGACCATGAAGAGGAAGGAGATGAAGAGGCTGCCTTGGACATGAAGCTCAACACGTTTAATTACAATGTCCTCTACCACCTCCCTGAGTGGAATAGGTTTGAAACCGTTTTAGGTGTACAGGGTATATATCAAACCAATAAGAATTATGGGGAAGAGATACTAATCCCGGATGCCACTACCCAAGATATAGGGTTTTTGGGGACCACACATTTTCACCTTGACCAAAACAACGATTTTCAATTGGGAATGCGTTATGACCATAGGCAAATAGAAGGAGAGGCGTATGGTATTAGTGGGGAAGACGGATATATTGCCCCTTTAAAACGAAATTTTAATAGCTTTAATGGTGCCTTAGGATATAAGAACAATTTTTCAGAGCAATTTACCGGGAGGATCAATGTTGCTACAGGGTTCCGGGCTCCAAATTTGGCAGAACTCACCTCCTATGGTACGCATGAAGGTACCAATAGGTTTGAAATAGGGAATGCAAACCTCAAGAACGAACAAAACCTGCAACTAGATCTGTCATTGGAATTTCAAAATGAACATTATGAATTTTTTATAAATGGTTTTCACAACAGTATAAAGGATTATATCTACATAGCACCTACAGGAACCTTTATGGAAGATACCCCTGTTTTCAACTATCTGCAACAGGATGCCACACTTTACGGAGGGGAAATTGGATTTCATTTGCACCCGCATCCGTACGATTGGTTACATATAGAAAGTAGTTACCAGACGGTGTTCGGTGAATTGCAGTCCGGTGACCCCTTACCTTTGATACCTGCCAATAAATTGATTAATACCTTGAGGGTAGAGTTTAACAATGCTCAGGGATGGTGGCTTAGGTCCAATGCCTTTGTTTCCTTGAATACCACCTTTAAGCAGGGAAAAGTAAGCACTTTTGAAACAGTTACCCCTGGGTACTCCCTTTTAAATGCCGGCTTAGGCGGGGATATTAAATTTCTTAAAAAATCCATGAATATTACCCTTAGCGCCAATAACCTTTTAGATAAAGCATATATTGCCCATCTTTCCCGCCTAAAAAGTGATAATATTTTAAATATGGGAAGATCGGTTGTATTAGGGCTAAACATTCTATTGTAATATAAATGAGCCAAAGTGGAGGCCATATTCCAAATTGAGCATAACAATTATGCCAATCAAAATAAATACCTACGGTTTAGATTTTCTTAGGCCGTAGGTTATTTGTTTCCAAAAAGAATTTGGTATTTTTTCATCCCCTTCAAAGCCCAGTTCAATCTTACCACTATCCTCGGGGATATAATCGGTTTTAAAAATATAATCCCATAGACTGAGGCTTATTCCAAAATTGACCCCGTATTTTCCTTCAGGGAGATCATGGGCATGATGATATAAATGCATTACCGGATTGTTTAAAAAGTATTTTAAAGGACCCCAGGTTATTTTAATATTGGAGTGATTGAAATGCCCTATGGCTATGGCAAAGAAATGGACAATATAGGCCTGTTCGGGTTCAAAACCGCCCAATATCATTACTCCAAAGGTCTTTAAGGGCTTATAGAATACGTTTTCCATCCAATGATACCTAAGGTGGGCTGCAAAGCCCATCTCCTTAACACTGTGGTGGATTTGATGGAATTTCCATAAAAACGAATATTTATGGAGCAAAATATGGGTAAACCACTGTACAAAATCCAAAATAAGAAAAAAGATCAATAATTGGAGCCAGCTGGGAAATTGGGACAAATCAAAAAGGGCAAGGCTACTTTGCCTTATTCCCAAATCGTTGAACAGAAGGCCCAATAACTTGTAGAAGCCACTTATGGCAATGGCGAAAAGAAAAAAATTGAAGAACATATAAAAGCCATCCAACCAAAAATCCCTTCTAAAAATGGATTGATCCTTGCGCCAAGGAAACAAAATTTCCAGCATCCACACCACTAGGGATATAATTATCAGCCCCCAAAAATAATTGGTATACCAAGGAACCTCGAATATTATGGATTTCCATGTCCAGTTCGCAGTCCCTACAATGGCATTGATGAAACCTTCAAAATATTTCTCCACTATCTTTTTCCTTTATAGTTTGCCCATAATCTATTACTCTTCCAAAGGGTACCACTCTATATTGGTAAGTGCTTCCCTCCTTCCCTTACTTTTGGGTGGATAATTGGTGACCAAATAGTTCACAATCACCTTTTCGTTTTCTCCAAGATCCCAAAGGTTCTGTGTTTTTTGCATCCAGCGGATAGTTTCTATCCATCGCTCCTCGTTCATTCTGTTCTGTATGACCAATTGGGCAGAATGACAATTGGTACAGTTGTTGACCACTGTCATTAGTCCCTCACCATCCTTAAATCCAGTTCTTAGGTGGATGCCGTTTTCTATCATGTCCCAGTCATCACCTTCGTCGGTTATATTGATGACCTCAGAATTAGGAGTATCCCCATTGGAAGAAAATACGGACGGATCCATCATATAGGTAATTCCCAATACCCCAATTATCAAAACCAGGGCGAACGAAATCACTAAAACACCATAAAAGGACTTGACCTGTTTTCTAAAATTATCCTGTTTGTTCATTTAACTAACTTTTACGGCAATTCTATGGCATGCATTGTTCAAGTATCCTTTGGGGTTCCATCCGGGTAGCAACATGGGCTGGCTCACACCATTGGCATCTGTGGCTCGGGCCCAAACTTCGTAATATCCCGATTTTGGAAAACCTATACTTGCCTTAAAATGCTGCCAAGCTAGGCGGTTTGCAGGTTTTTCCAATAGGCATTCCGACCAGGTAGCTCCAAAGTCGATAGAATAGGAAACTTTGGAAATTTCCAATTCTCCGGCCCAGGCATGCCCCCTAATATTAAGTTTTTCCCCCATGGAGATCATGGCTCCGGATTTGGGGTAGGTTATTAGGGATTTTACCGGCATGGACTCTATAATGCACATGTCTTCATCCTTAACCGATTCCCCCGGGGCTACGGGATTGCAGGGAACTTTATACGATGTCCCTGTCATTTTTTCTCCGTCATGGACTATATTTCGTATACTGATCCTATTGATCCATTTACCGGAAGTAGATGCGGGCCATCCACCACATACCAAACGCAAAGGATATCCGTGCACTAGCGGAATATCCTCCCCGTTCATTTTAAAGGCCAATAGGGTTTCGTCCTGCATGGCCTTTGATATGGGGACTCCCCTAGAGATAGGTTCCTTACTGGGATCTCTGCTTAGGTGTAGGTCAGCGGCATGATAACCAATATACACGGCATCATCCTTTATCCCAACTTCTTTTAAGACATCTTTTAGGCGGACACCCGTCCAAGAGGCACAACCTACAGCGCCAATTGTCCATTGGTTTCCCTTGGCCGGAGGATCGAATTCGCTCCTGCCATTACCTCCACATTCCACGGTAAGTTGATAGGTATGGTGGGTGAATTTGGATTTGAGTTCTTCCAATGTAAAAGTTTTCTTTTCCTTTACCGATTCCCCGTCAAATGTAATGGACCATTCTTTGGCATCAATATTTTCAGGTACCAATCCGTTGTTACGGATAAACATATATTTATTGGGTGTTACCCTATCATCCAATAAATGGGCCACAGCTTCCATATTCCATGGTTTACTGTTAAGGACAACCATTTCCTTGTGCTTATTGAACAATTGAAAGGGATCTGGGTTCTGAAGCCCCAATAAAGTATAATTTTCTGGAATATTGGAACCAAAGACAATTTCCATACCCAGTATTCCTGCCAAAGAACCTAAGGTGGTTTTTTTGACAAAATTTCTTCTTTTCATTTACTTAAATTTATAATACTAGATAAATCTAAGAAAGATATCCGAAAAGTTGAGTAACATTGGTCACTTAATAAATCTATGTCGGCCTATACTGTACTTTAAAACCTGATAATCAATTTACTCGGTAATCGAGATTAAAACCTGCTTGCCCGAATCCATTCAGGCGGGCCTGCCCGTATCGGTACAGGCGGGCTTCGAAATTTAAAATAAGGTCGCTATCAATGCCTTTCGGGCCTGCCTTTGTCGGTAGACAGGCTTGCCCCGAGGTAGTTTACTTGGTAGATATAAATTTTTCTTTTGTGGAGGCTTTAAAAAAATAAGTATAAAACCACATTATGGTAAAGGTTGGAATAATGTCCAAGCCTGGCAACATTTCTTCAACAAAGGTAATCACCCCGGCAGCCCGTCCTACCCTACCCTTGTACAATCTGGTCATTAGCCAGCCGGCCACGGGCGCCCAGATCACATCTGAAAATTCACCGATTCCGGGAATAACGAAAGAGAGCATTCCTATCCCATCAAAAAGTAATCCCAAAAATAGGTTTCTCAATTTACGATCTTTTAATGTGGACATATGTACATATAATAATTTACAACTGTATTAAATCAAATAGGATACCAATATTTTGCACCCTTGTGAGTGAGGCAACTATGCTAAGACAAATTTGAACTTATCAATTTCAAAAATTCGTTCCGGGTTTCAATTTTTTCAAACTGACCTCTAAAACCGGAAGTAGTAGTTACCGAATTTTGTTTTTGAACCCCTCTCATCATCATGCACATATGTGAGGCCTCTATGACCACAGCTACACCTTGTGGTTTTAAAGTGTTGTTGATACACTCCAGGATATCATTGGTGAGCCTCTCCTGCACCTGTAATCGTCTTGCAAAAACATCCACTACCCTGGGTATTTTGCTCAGGCCAACGATATGCCCATTGGGAATATAGGCTATGTGGGCTTTTCCGAAGAAGGGCAACATATGGTGCTCACACAAAGAATACACCTCAATATCCTTAATGATTACCATTTCATCGTAAGACTCTTTAAACATGGCTCCTTTCAGAATTTCCACAGCATCCTGCTTGTAACCCTGTGTGAGAAAAAGCATGGCCTTGGCCGCTCTCTCAGGAGTCTTAAGGAGGCCATCCCTATTTAAGTCCTCTCCTATTTCATTAATAATAGATGAGTATCTGGATTTGACCTCATCGGTAATTTCCAGGTTGTATTCTTCCAAATTTTTGTATTGTGTCATAAATGCCTTGTCCTAAATTTATTTTTTTGTCGCTATCACAATATAATCATTAACGTATTATAATAAAAAGAATATTTTATCAGAATTTGTAGTATATCGTTACGGTTACAATACCCTCCCTTAAAATGGCAAAGAACAGACTTTGAAAAGAATAACTATTTTGTATTCTTCTAGGTAATGTTTACTTTCAACCCATAATTAAAAACGATGATCAAGGCGACAAATATCAATAAATTTTACGGTGATCTACAGGTGCTCAAAGGAGTTGATCTGCACATTAAACAAGGAGAGGTGGTGTCTATTGTAGGCCCCTCTGGAGCTGGAAAAACCACGCTCTTGCAAATACTGGGTACTTTGGATACCCAAAGCAATAGGAAAGATAGTACCTTGTTGATTAACGACCAGGACGTAACTAAACTTTCGGACAAGGCTATGGCCAAATTCCGAAATAGCCATATTGGATTTATTTTTCAATTTCATCAATTGTTGCCAGAGTTTACTGCTATGGAAAATGTTTGTATCCCTGCATTTATTAAAGGAACAAATAAGGAAAAGGCAGAATCGCGGGCTGCAGAACTTCTAGAATTTTTAGGACTTTCACATAGGTTGCAGCATAAGCCCAATGAACTTTCGGGCGGCGAGCAACAGCGTGTAGCGGTGGCCAGGGCCTTGGTGAATAACCCCTCCGTTGTCTTTGCGGACGAACCTAGTGGTAATTTGGATTCTGAAAGTGCCGATAATCTTCATAAGCTGTTTTTCGATCTTCGGGACGCCTTTGGACAAACTTTTGTCATTGTTACCCATAATGAGGAACTCGCCAATATGGCCGATAGAAAGCTAACCATGGTGGACGGTTCCATAACACGATGAAAATACTGGCAAGGGTCTGGAAATTTGCAAAAGCTCCTGTTTATAAAAGCTTGGATCATGTCCGAAATCCATTAAAACTAAAAATTGTTATTGCCCTGTTGAAATGGGGGATATTGATTGGGGTAACTGTTGGTATGATAAATCAATGGTGGATAGATCTAATGGACATTGACCTTGGTCAACACGCAATAGATAGATTTCTAGATAACTATTCCATTATCCCCCTCTTCTTTATCGCAGCTGTCTTTGCGCCCTTGGTTGAGGAGATATTGTTTAGGGGTCCTCTGGTTTGGTTCAAGAACAAAAAATATTTCCAATTTATACTTTATGGCTCTGTAATATTGTTTGCGGGCGTTCATATGACCAATTTTGAAATGTCCAGGGAAGTATATTATATTGCACCCTTATTAGTGGCGCCACAGCTTATTTTAGGTATGTTCTTGAGTTACGTTCGCGTTAAATTGGGACTAAGGTGGTCTATTTGCTTGCATGCTATGTATAATGGCATACTGTTATTGCCCATACTTCTTTACAAATTTCTAAACATCCCACTGGAATGACGCAGCAAGAACTCAAAGAATTTTTGGATGCCAAGGTAGAACAATATAATCGCCCCGATTTTTTGTCGACAGACCCTCTCCGGATTCCACATGGATTTACAAAAAAAGAGGATATCGAAATCAGCGGGTTTCTAACCGCTACCATTGCCTGGGGCAATAGAAAAAGTATCATTAACAATGCAGAGAGGATGATGGACCTGTTGGAGAACTCCCCTTTCGACTTTATAATGAACCATCAGGAGAAGGACCTTGAAAAACTTCAAGGGTTTGTACACAGGACTTTTAATGGAGATGATTTTAGGTATTTTGTTCGCAGTTTAAAAAATATCTACAACCAACATGGGGGATTGGAGAACACCTTTGCCATAAAAGGGGATATAACATCCCTACAAATGTCCATTTCCCATTTCAAGGCCACATTTTTCGAACTTGAACACCAATCTAGAACTACAAAACATGTATCCGACCCCCAAAAAGGCTCGGCTGCCAAACGAATCAACATGTTCTTGCGGTGGATGGTGAGAAATAATAGCAGTGGAGTAGATTTTGGAATATGGGATAAAATTTCCCCTTCACAATTGTCCTGTCCTCTTGATGTACATTCGGGCAATGTGGCCCGTAAACTTGGCCTTATCCAAAGAAAACAGAACGACGGTAAGGCCTTGGCAGAATTGGATGCCCATCTTAGAAAATTGGACCCGACCGACCCGGTTAAGTACGATTTTGCCTTGTTCGGATTAGGTGTTTTTGAAAAATTTTAAAGTATTTTAGTGGAGTCTTTATAATTTAATCATGGTAGTTGCCACTGCAGTGTATCGTTTAATTATTTATCGTGATCCATTAGCGATTCCAAAATTTCCATTTCACTGTGTTTTTTGGAGAAGTTCATGGCACATTCTATAAGCGCCAAGTGCGAATAGGCTTGCGGGAAGTTCCCCAACAGCCTTTTGGTTTTAAAATCAATATCTTCACTGAACAAGCCCAAATGGTTACTGTAGCTTAGTAATCGGTCAAAATGTTTCATGGCCTTCTGTTCGTGACCAATTTTAAACAGGCTATTTATAAACCAAAAGGTACAGATGGTAAAAGATGAAGAGGGCAGTCCAAAGTCATCTTCATTTTTATAGCGATAGAGTAATCCGTCATTGCTCAGCTCTTTTTCAATGGCCAGTACGGTACTGACATATTTAGGATCTCTTGGATCAATAAAGCCGTAGGATTCCATCAATAAAACCGAGGCATCCAAATGCGGTGACCCATAGGATTGTGTAAATGCCTGTTTTTCCTCATTCCAGGCGTTTTGATGGATATCTTCCCTGATTTGTTTTTCCAAAGTACGCCATTTTTCCAATTTCCTTTGCTTACCAAAAAGTTCGGCCACTTTAATGGCCCTGTCAATAGCTGTCCAACACAGAATTTTTGAAAATGTAAAATGCCTATCCTCCGTGCGGAATTCCCATATACCCTTATCTGCCTCTTGCCAATGCTTGTTTACGATCCAAACGATTCCCTTGGTAATTCCCCAAAGCTCCTCTCCGTTTTCTATTTCCGTATCAAATTGTTCCAATTGGGTGTAAATGACGTCCATGAGGATACCATAGATATCGTTCTGCCGTTGCTTATAGGCCGCGTTTCCTATTCTGACGGGCTTGGAGCCCTTGTATCCCTGCAAATGGTCCAAGGTTTCCTCTGTCAACTTTTTTTCTTTGTTGATGCCGTACATGATCTGTAACTTTTCATCCTTATCGGGTATAAGGTCTATGATAAATTGTAAATACCTTTTGGCGATATTTTTATGACCCAATTGACCAACTACCTTGATGACCATGGACGCATCCCTGATCCAACAAAAGCGATAGTCCCAATTTCTAACCTCACCAATGGTTTCGGGAAGAGAGGTGGTTGCCGCAGCCAATACGGCTCCGGACTTGTCATAGCTCAACATCTTTAGGGTAAGGGCACTTCTTTTTATTTCTGTGTCATATTTCTTATAAGTGGGAGTCTTGCTGGACCAATTTAACCAATATACCTTGGTGCGCTCCAATTCCAGATAAACCCTTTCCAAAGTCGGTTCAAATATCTTTTCATTATAACCCAAGAGAAAATAGCCATCGTTTTCCAAAACAATTTCCCGTTGTGCCAGGACATCTTCCTTATCAAAGGAAGTATAAAGAAAAAAGGTGTCGAACTTTACCTCATGTGTTAAACTGGCGATAAAACCTTTTTTAACGTAGGTATTGGTCTTGCCCATAGCGTATTCCAATTTTGGGTTGTACAATACCCTAAATATAGGTTTGCCCGAAACGTGCTTTATATATCGTATAATTTCCGGTGGTGCATTATAACCTCCGCTTTGTTTGTAATACCGGGGCATAAAATCTTGAACTTCAAAACTATTTATACCATCGGTAAAACTGGTAACCAAGATGGCGGTAAGGGGAATATATTTTTGTTGGATAGTATAGGTTTCGTCGACCAAGATTTCAAAACTCCCCCCTATTTCCTCGTCAAGAATTTTTGCAAATATGGAAGAGGAATCAAATTCTGGTAGACAGCACCAATCCAATGAGCCATTCTTAGAAATCAAAGCGGCACTTCTACAATTTCCTATTATTCCGTAATCTAAATTGTCCATATTTTAATTTATTCTTTAAATAACTTTAATTAGTAGGTTTTACACATCATTTTACCGAAATTTAAGGAAATTTAATGCGAATAACACTTAAAAAAACCAAATTATGGACAAAACTATCATAATCTCAAATAGACTACCCGTACAATTACAAATTGACAATGGAAGCATCACTGCAATACCAAGTGTTGGTGGCTTGGCCACGGGTATGAAATCTGTTCATTCTGGGGGTGATAGTTTATGGATCGGTTGGAGTGGATTAACGGATGAAGAGATTCCTGACGGACTTGCTCCTGAAATTGATAAGGCTCTGGCTAAACACGGATCGTCCAAAGTGAATTTAACTTCGGAAGAAGTGGATGGTTTTTATTATGGATTTAGCAACCGTACCATATGGCCTCTTTTTCACTATTTCTTGGAATATTCGGAGTTCGAGATCGAAAGCTGGAATATTTATAAAGCCGTTAATCAAAAATTTGCAGATGCCATTTTAAAAGAAGCAGGGGACAATGATACGATATGGGTTCATGACTATCAATTAATGCTGGTACCCCAAATGGTAAGGGAAGAACGCCCGAATATTTCCATTGGTTTCTTCTTGCATATTCCTTTCCCTTCCTATGAGATCTTTAGAACCATGCCTTGGCGTAAGGAAGTTCTAATGGGCCTGTTGGGATCGGATTTGATCGGTTTTCATACCTATGATTACGAACGTCATTTTTTAAGTTCGGTGCGCAGGTTATTGGGACTGGAGGTTAGTTTCAACGATATCTATTTGGAGGACAGGGTCATCAAAGTAGATTCTTTTCCCATGGGGATCGATTACAAGAAATTTAGCGATGCCGCCAAAAAGCATGATGAAAACAAAAGCGGTCAACGTTCGGAATTACAGCGCAGACTGGATATGCACAAAGAATCGGATCTAGAAGCAAAATTCTTTTTGTCTATAGACCGTTTGGATTATTCCAAAGGGATTGCAAAACGACTCAATGCGTTTGAATACTTTTTAAACAAATACCCCCAGTACAAAGAAAAGGTAAGGCTTATTATCCTTGCGGTGCCTTCAAGATCCAATGTGCCCCAATATCAATTATTAAAAAAAGAAATAGACGAGTTGGTGGGAAGGATCAATGGCGAATTCTCCACCGTGAGCTGGACACCCATCTGGTATTTTTACCGCTCCATGCCTTTCGAGAATCTAATAGATCTATATACCTCCAGCGATATTGCCTGGCTGACGCCCATCCGGGACGGAATGAACCTTGTTGCCAAAGAATATATTGCAACAAGAACGGATAAAACCGGTGTTCTTATCCTGAGTGAAATGGCCGGTTCGGCCAATGAAATGAATGAAGCACTACTCATAAATCCTAATAATTTTGAAGAAATTGCAGATACATTATATGAAGCTATCAATATGCCTGTGGAAGAGCAGCAGGCAAGAAATGCAATTTTGCAAAAAAGATTGGAAAGATATAACGTTGAGAAATGGGCCAATGATTTTATGACCTCTTTGCAAAATCAGAAACTAATAGACCATTCCTATAAGTCGCGCAGATTGTCCAATGACATTCTCAAGACGATAACAAAGGATTATGGAAAGGCAAAGAAAAGATTGATGTTCCTAGACTATGACGGCACCTTGGCAGGTTTTCACGGCGATCCGCAAAAGGCGAATCCGGATAAGGAATTATATGATCTGCTGGACCGCTTGACTGTCCTGGAAAACACGGATGTCTATTTAATAAGCGGTCGAGATAAGGACACTTTTACCAAATGGTTTCTACCTAAGAAGTACAATATGATTGTAGAACATGGGGTGTGGATTTCCGAAAATGGAGAGGATTTTAGAATGCTGGAGAATGTAAAAAAAGACTGGATGGAAAAAATCCATCCCGTATTGGATTCCTTTGTGGATAGGACCCCCGGTAGTTTTATTGAACAAAAAAACTATTCCCTGGCATGGCACTACCGAAAAACCGATCCGGATTTTGGACAAAAACGGGCCACAGAACTCAATACGGTACTCACAAGTCTTATAGCCAATGACGATTTGAGTATTTTAAACGGAAATAAGGTCATAGAAATTAAGAGCAGTAATGTAAACAAAGGTCGGGCGGCAATGCGCGTTTTTTCCCAAAAGGATTATGATTTTGTATTTGCCATTGGCGATGATTGGACCGATGAGTTTATGTTTCAGGAATTACCGGAAAGCGCTATAACGGTAAAGGTGGGTCGACAAAAAACCCAGGCCAGCTATTATGTGGACAGTATTAAAAATGTTCGCGGGTTATTGGAGCATTTTATAGATTAAAAAAGTAAAATCTTCGTAATCAATTGTAGGTTGTAACGACTATTTGTGATTATATCTGTTCCGGAATGTCCATTGTGAAACCCAATACTAAATTGAAATCGGGGTCTTATATTCTGCTGATCATTATAGTTTCGCAGTTTGCGTGCACCTCCTTGTGGTTTGCCGGGAATGCGGTTATTGACGACCTTATCCTGAAAACCGGATTGGGAACCGAAATTATAGGATATGTGCTATCTTCGGTGCAACTTGGTTTCATTTTAGGTACCTTGGTGTTTGCTCTTTTAATGATTGCCGACCGGTTTTCACCTTCTAAAGTCTTTATGCTCAGCGCCTTTTTGGCGGCCCTCTGCAATGCAGTGCTATTGGCCAATGATATTTCTAACATAACGCTTTTTTTGGCTAGGTTGGGGACAGGCTTTTTTCTTGCCGGCATATATCCCGTTGGTATGAAGATTGCGGCCGATTATTATGAAAAAGGGCTTGGAAAAGCTCTGGGGTATCTGGTCGGGGCCCTGGTATTGGGTACTGCATTTCCACATTTATTACAGGGATTGCAATTGGGGAAAGACTACACCATAGTGATCAAAATAACCTCTTTACTTGCCGTTATGGGTGGGGCCACCATATATTTCTGGGTACCTAACGGTCCTTATAGAAAGCCGAGCGCTGTCCTTCAATTACAAGCTGGACTTAGGTTGTTTGGAATAACGGCCTTTAAAGAAGCGGCCATAGGTTACTTTGGCCATATGTGGGAACTATATGCTTTCTGGGCCTTTGTTCCCTTCGCCATAAAAACCTTTAATACCACAAATAATATTCAACTTCCGTTTTCCATATGGACATTCATTATTATTGCTTTGGGTGGAATATCTTGTGCCCTTGGGGGGCATATATCTCTTAGACTAGGAAGTGAAAAAGTGGCTGTGGTTTCACTGATGCTCTCCGGAACCCTATGTTTAATCTCTCCTTTGTTTTTTTTCCTACCAGCGTACTTATTCTTATTTGCCTTCTGCCTTTGGGGAATGCTTGTAGTTGCGGATTCGCCACAATTCTCCACAATGGTTGCTTCTGCAGTACCCATAGATTTAAGGGGCACGGCACTTACCCTAGTTAACTGCATTGGCTTCTTCGTCAGTATAATCAGCATACAATTGCTGACTTACTGGTTGGAAGTTGTAGATTCTATCTATATTTTTACAGTTCTAAGTATTGGTCCTATCATCGGATTATTGGCAATACGAAGAGGAGGACTTAACAAATAATTAAGACGCTAATTTTACGGATAAACGTAAATTACCAAGCCAAAACCCAAGGACGAATGCACAAAGTAATTGCTGTTAGTATATTTCTATTTTCATACTGCCTATTAGGGCAAACAGACCAGCGCATCTATGATATAATAAACGAGGTTTCTGCCGAAAGAATTAAAAAAGATGTCACTGTTTTGGCAAATTTTGGCACACGTCATACCTTGAGCGATACCCTTTCCGATATCAGGGGAATAGGCGCTGCAAGGCGATGGATCAAAAGCGAGTTCGACAGAATTTCCGAAAACTGCAATGATTGTCTTGAGGTTACCTTTCAAAAGGATTTGGTTAAAAAGGAAGAAAGCAATCGGATACCCAAGGATGTTTGGGTAGTTAATGTAGTGGCAATTCAAAAGGGAACTACCTATCCAAATCGCTATATAATTATGAGCGGGGATATTGATTCACGTGTCAGCGATGCCAATAATTACACTTCAGATTCACCTGGAGCCAATGATAATGCCAGTGGTATGGCAGGGACCATAGAGGCTGCTAGGGTCTTATCGAAATATAAATTTGAGAACAGTATTATATATCTGGGACTTTCGGGTGAAGAACAAGGTCTTTTTGGAGGCCAAGGCCTGGTAAAAAGCGCCCAGGAAATGGGATGGGATATTATTGGAATATTCAATAATGACATGATAGGGAATATAAAGGGGGTAGATGGGATTATTAGCAATACCGATTTTAGGATATTTTCTGAGCCTGTACCCCCGACCGAGACAGAAAGGGAAAGAAATATGCGCAGGTATTATGGAGGGGAAGTGGACGGTATTTCCAGACAGTTGGCACGATACGTTCACAAGAACGTGATAACCTATATGCCGGAAATGAACCCAATGATGATCTATAGATTGGACCGCTTTGGCCGCGGTGGCCACCACCGTCCTTTTAATGATGCTGGCTATGCCGGAATAAGGATAATGGAGGCCCATGAAAATTACACCCAACAGCATCAGGATATTCGCCTAGAAAATGGAATTGCCTATGGAGATGTATTGGAACATGTGAATTTTGACTATGCCAAAAAATTAACTTCAGTGAATGCCATTAATCTGGCTTCCTTAGCCTGGGCTCCTCCTGCCCCTAAAGAAGTAAAGATCGGAGGTATTGTAGAACCCTCGGCAAAGTTGCAATGGAGTAAGGTCCCTGGTGCAAAGGGATATAAAATATATTGGAGGGATACCACTTCCCCTACTTGGGACCATAGTAGATTTGTGGGCGATATTTCTGAATTTACCCTTGAGGGCGTAGTATTGGATAATTATTTCTTTGGGGTATCTGCCGTGGGAATGGACGGTTTTGAAAGTGTAGTGGTTTTTCCCAATGCAATTTTAAGGTAAAATAGGACATTAAGAACGAAATTTTATGAGATTAAAATTGCAATTATTTACTGTACTGTTAGGTTTTACCGGGTTTTTATCGGCCCAAGGGCCAAAGCAGCTTTCCGAAGCACCCGGACAACAGGAATGGGTGGATTTCAAAAGGGATAACGGAAGTGTACTTAAGGCATTGGTTGTTTACCCCGAAAATGGTACAGCTACCAAAACGGTTATCCTAATCCACGATAGTTTAGGCTTAAACGAATGGATCAGGGGCTTTTCGGTTAGGTTGGCAGACCAGGGTTTTTTGGTCCTCGCCCCGGACCTGATATCCAATTGCGTTGAGGGTATTGAAAAAACGACCGATTTTGAAAATTCGGATAGAGCTAGGGAAGCCATTTATGCCTTGGACCAGGAGCAAGTGACAAAAGATTTGAACATGGTCTATAATTATGTAGAGAATGATACATTGGGCAAGCGGAAAATCTCCGTAATTGGATTCAGTTGGGGTGGATCCCAAAGTTTCAACTATGCCACACAAAACCCTAACTTGGAAAGTGTGGTGGTGTATTACGGTACGGCACCCAAGGAATTATCGACCTTAAAAGATATCAAATCCCCGGTCTATGGCTTTTATGGCGCTGCCGATAACAGGGTAAATGCGACGATTCCGGATACTGAAAAGGCAATGAAAGAATATGGTAACCTCTATTCCTTTGATATTTATGAAGGTGTTGGTCATGCCTTTATGAGTAGAGGGGCTGTAGAAGCCTATGGACCAAATACTATGGCCTATGAAAAGTCATGGAAAAAATTAATATCGCTTTTAAAATGAAGAAAATAACGATATGCTTGTTGTTCGGTTGGACTCTTTCCTCCTTTTCACAACAGCCGACGTTTACCGAACAGGATTCTCTTAGGGGCAGTATTACTCCGGAACGTTCTTGGTGGGACTTGAATTATTATCATTTGGATGTAAAGGTAGTACCTGAAGAGAAATTTATTTCTGGTAACAACCTAATTCGCTATACTGTATTGGAAGAGCAGCAATTGCTTCAAGTAGATCTGCAACCTCCGTTAATAATTGAAAAAGCAATCCAAGATGGGGAAACCCTAAAAATAACATCGAATGGTAATGCCCATTTTGTTAGGTTGCTAAAACCACAGATAAAAGGGGATGTAAATGAGGTTAAGATCTTTTATTCCGGTCATCCCAAGGTAGCGGTGCGTGCTCCCTGGGACGGTGGATTCTCATGGAAAAAGGACAATAATGGAAAACACTTTATAGCAACTTCCTGTCAGGGATTAGGGGCCAGTGTCTGGTGGCCGAACAAGGATCATATGTACGACGAGGTGGATAGTATGGCCATAAGCATTACAACTCCAAAAGATTTGATGGATGTTTCCAATGGCAGGCTTCTAAAGGTGGAAGAAAATAAAGATAGTAATACCTATCATTGGTATGTGGCCAACCCCATCAACAATTATGGGGTAAATATCAATATAGGGGATTATGTCCATTTTAACGAAACCTATAATGGGGAAAAAGGAAAATTGAAGATGGACTATTATGTGCTTAGGGACAACCTGGAAAAAGCTAAGCATCAGTTTGAGCAGGCCCCATTAATGATGGAAGCCTTTGAACACTGGTTTGGCCCCTACCCTTTTTACGAGGACGGATATAAGTTGGTGGAAGTACCTTATCTGGGAATGGAGCACCAAAGTTCGGTAACTTATGGCAATCAGTTCCAGAACGGATATTTGGGCCGGGACCTTTCCAATACCGGTTGGGGGCTAAAATTCGATTTTATCCTTATCCATGAATCGGGCCATGAGTGGTTTGCCAATAATATAACTTACAAGGATATGGCCGATATGTGGATACACGAAAGCTTTACTGCCTATTCGGAAAACTTGTATGTAGATTACCACTTCGGTAAAAAAGCTGCCTCTGAATATGTATTGGGTACCAGGGCAAATATTAATAACGACAAGCCTATAATTGGCCCTTATAACGTTAACAAACAAGGTTCGGGAGATATGTACTATAAGGGTGCCAATATGTTGCACACCTTAAGGCAACTTCTTGAAGACGATGAAAAATGGCGTACCATCCTTAGGGGGCTCAACAAAGAATTCTACCATAAAACGGTTACCACAAAAGAAATTGAGGATTATATAAGTAAAAGTTCCGGTATTGACCTTTCAGAATTTTTTGATCAATACCTCAGGACCATTAAGATACCCATTTTGGAATATGAGGTAAAGAACAAACAACTACGATACAGATATACCAATATTGTTGGTGGTTTTGATATGCCCGTTAAAATGAGTATCAATGGTAAGGAAGATTGGTATTACCCCAATGCGGGTTGGAAATCAAAAACCTATGAAGAGGATATTCAAACTGTAGAGGTGGATGGAAATTTTTATGTGGACACTAAAAGTATATAATTTTGAAAGGGACCGAAGAATTCTATTTTAAAACGGATGAGGAATGGCGCAAATGGCTACACGATCATCACGAAAATTGTTCTGGGGTTTATCTTATTTTTTATAAGATTTCACATGTACAAGACAGTATGCGATGGGAAGATGCCGTTAAAGTTGCCCTTTGTTATGGGTGGATAGACAGCACGGTCAAAAGCCTTGGTGATGGGAAACGACGTCAATATTTTTGTCCAAGGAATAGAAAAAGTGTTTGGAGTAAATTGAACAAGAAATATATTAAAGAGCTTATAGAGGTTGGAAGAATGCATTCGAGTGGGTTGGCGAAAATTAAGGAGGCAAAAGCGAACGGCTCCTGGAATGCCTTGGATGATGTGGAAAATGGTATTGTTCCTGAGGATTTACAACTTGCCTTTAATGCGCATCCTAAGGCTTATATTAACTACCAAGGTTTTGCCAACAGCTATAGAAAAGGTTATCTTTATTGGCTTAAACAAGCCAAACGGGCAGACACTAGACAGAGGCGGATTACTGAGATTATATCGCTCTGCAAGGAAAACAAAAA
The DNA here is from genome assembly GCF_023015905.1 of Arenibacter sp. F20364. GTDB lineage: Bacteria > Bacteroidota > Bacteroidia > Flavobacteriales > Flavobacteriaceae > Arenibacter. The sequence continues at coordinate 120,312 of NZ_JALKBD010000016.1, forward strand.
GACACGTGAATGATCATTAAATGCTCAGCTACGTGAAATACTAAATTCAATAAAAATATTAAATGGAAATAAATCTAGCAGTACTGATAGATGGAGACAATATTCCCTCAGCCTATGTAAAGGAGATGATGGAAGAAATTGCCAAATACGGAAACCCCACTATAAAAAGAATATATGGTGATTGGACCAACCCTAAATTGGCCAAATGGAAGAATCTTTTACTGGAGAATGCCATTACTCCCATACAACAATATGCATACACCACGGGTAAAAACGCTACCGATTCTGCTATGATCATTGATGCCATGGATATTTTGTATTCCAATAAGGTTAGTGGTTTTTGTATTGTTTCCAGTGATAGCGATTTTACACGCTTGGCCACTAGGTTAAGGGAGGCCGGTATGAATGTAATAGGTATTGGGGAAAAGAAAACCCCCAATCCTTTTATTGTGGCTTGCGATAAGTTTATTTATATAGAGATTCTAAAAAATCAATCAGAGGAAAGCTCTTCCGAATCAGCGGATAGCAGGAGAGGTAAGAAAGACAATGTGGATAAGATTACCCAGAAGGAAATTAAGCTTATTGCTTCCACTATTTCCGACCTTGCCGATGAGGATGGTTGGGCTTTCTTGGGAGATGTAGGTAGCCTACTTCAGAAGAAGCAGCCTAATTTTGATTCCAGGAACTACGGTTTTCAAAAATTGACACCCTTGATTAAGTCGATCAAAAACTTTGAAATAGACCAACGTGAAAATGTCAAGGGAAGGTTTAAATTGATTTACGTCAGAAATAGATAGTATCTTTTAGTGCAAGGCCAAATATTTAAATTGGGAATAAAAAATTATCTTTAATTGTTTCCCTTCCTTAAATGCGTAGACTTAATATGTACAAACAAAAACCTATATCGAAATGAAAAAAATTAGTTTACTTCTTTGTTTTGCGGTTTTTCTTGCCTGTGCTCCGAAAAAGAAAAATATTAGCCCTACTGCTATACTGATCACCGATGTCAATATAGTGGATGTCAATAATGGAAGCATCTTAGAAAATCGCCAAGTGGTGATCGATTCCGGGACGATTAAGACAATAGTCGAATCGGTCGAAAATGCCGATGATTATGTTACTATAATTCCTGGCAAGGACCAATTTCTTATTCCAGGACTTGCGGAAATGCACGCGCATATTCCCCAACCTCCTACAAGTGATGCCCGCATTGAGGAAACGTTATTTTTATACCTATCCAATGGCATTACTACCATTAGGGGAATGTTGGGCCATCCTACCCATCTGGTATTAAGGGAAAAGGCATTAAAAGGGGAAGTTTTGAGCCCCCGGATTTTTACTTCAAGTCCATCATTTAACGGTAATTCAGTTACCACCAAGGAGGAGGCGGTGGAAAAAGTTACCGCTTATAAGAATAAGGGGTACGATTTTCTTAAAATTCATCCCGGGATGCAACTGGACGTCTTTGATCAAATGGTGGAAACGGCCAATGACCTTAATATTCCCTTTTCTGGCCACGTGCCGGTGATGGTGGGCATACGTCATGCCTTGGAAAGCAATTATGCTTCCATAGACCATGTAGATGGTTACTTGGAAGGGCTTGTGCCGGATTCAGAAGAGGTTGATCCGTCCTCCAATGGATTTTTCGGCTATGCCTTTACCCCTTTGGCCGATATTTCCAAAATTGATGAATTGGTGGAACTTTCCAAAAAGAACCAAGTATGGGTAGTACCTACACAAAGTTTGTTTGAGAGATGGTTTGCCCCCATAAGTTCGGATGAATTGTTGAAGCAACCTGAAATGAAATATATGCCAGCTTCCACTTTAGCGGATTGGAAGAGAAGAAAAGACGAATCTACCAAACCTGAAACTGGTTTCAATGAGGAGCAATGGAAGCAATTTACGGTCATTAGGAGAATGTTGATAAGTAAACTACAGGAGAATGGGCACGGACTATTATTAGGTTCGGATGCGCCCCAATTGTTCAACGTTCCAGGCTTTTCCATTCATCATGAGACGGAAGGAATGAAGGAGGCAGGACTTACCCCCTTGGAAATTTTACAATCGGGTACTATTAATCCGGCCAATTTCTTTGGGATGGAGGGGACCTTTGGATCTATAAAAGAAGGTCTGGATGCAGATTTGGTATTATTGAATTCCGATCCCTTAAAAGATATTTCTGCCCTAAAAGAAATTGCGGGTGTTATGGTCCGGGGAAAATGGTTGTCCAAAGAAACCATAGCTGAGAAGTTAAAGGAAATAGCATATAATGCCAAAGACAATTAATATCCGTTAGTCCAACAAAAATCACAAACCGGATTTAAAAGATGTATTCATGATTTCGGATTCCAACATCGAGTCGGAATCGGGAATCAACGGATCCTATTTTAACGGATATCCCAAAAATCAGGAATTTCCGTAGAAAATGTATTTTTGGGCCAGAAGTAGGACAGATTCGATAAAAAAGAAAATTAGATAATAGATTTAAAAACAATAGAAAGAAACGACTTAACATTATGAGGAAAATTTTAGGCTTGCTGATGCTTATATCAGTGTTCACAGTAGAGGCACAAGAAAATGGGGAAAACAAGTTGGGATCCTGGCATATGTATTTCGGGACCAACAAGATCAGCAATAAATTAAGTATCCACACAGAAGCACAGTTACGATATTATGAACAGGCCAAAAATTTCAATCAATTACTTTTGCGTACTGGATTAAACTATCATATTGACCCCAACGCATGGGCCACTTTTGGATACGGTTATATAGTTACTGACGGCAGTTTTGAAGAATTTCCTGATGAAACGAATTCTATTGAACACCGAATTTTTGAACGGTTTTTCCTAAAGAACAAGGTGTGGGAATTTAACTTTGAGCATAGGTATACCTTGGAACAACGTTTTTTGGATTTTGGGGATAGTAACGATGTGCAACATCGGATGCGGTATCGTTTGCAGATGACCCTTCCTTTGACCAATACCTTTTTTCTTAACTTCTATGATGAAATCTTTATCAATCTCCAGGATGATATTTTTGGGCAAAACCGACTCTATGCCGCTTTGGGTATCAACGTTACGGAAAATTTGAGCGTGCAGGCGGGCTATCTGAAAAATCATTTTTCAGGGGCACATTATGACCGACTTCAGATAGGTGTTACCTATAATCCCGACTTAAGGAGTGTACTGAAGAAAAAATAATATCATGAACCATCAAAAAGTAAGTTTTAAAAATGGGAATGGTGAAACCTTGGTAGGTCGCATATCGCTTCCTGCCAATCAACACCCACATAATTTTGTGCTTTTTGCCCATTGTTTTACCTGTAACAAAAACCTTACAGCTATAAGGAATATAAGTCGGGCCCTTACAGCCGATGGCTTTGGGGTTTTGCGATTCGACTTTACAGGTCTTGGAGAAAGTGAGGGTGAATTTTCAGATTCCAATTTTTCAGGAAATGTGGAAGATTTATTGGAAGCGGCCAAATATTTGGAAGAGCATTACATTTCACCAACATTGATTATTGGCCATTCCTTGGGAGGAGCGGCGGCAATTCTTGCCGCGCAACAAATATCCTCTATAAAGGCCATTGCAACTATAGGAGCACCATCCGATCCGTTACATGTAAAACATATTTTTAAAGATGATATTGAAACCATAACGGACAAAGGAACTGCTGAGGTCAATATTGGAGGTAGGAGCTTTACCATAAAAAAGCAGTTTTTGGAAGATTTAAAATCACAATCTTTCCAGGAAACTTTAAAGAATATCGGAAAATCTATTTTGATTCTTCACTCGCCACAGGACAATATTGTGGAAATTAAAAATGCAGAGGAGATTTATATTAGGTCGCACCATCCAAAAAGCTTTGTTTCCCTTGATGGGGCGGACCATTTGCTTAGTAACCCCAAAGACGCCTCCTATACCGGAGAAATTATTGGAAAATGGTCCAAAAGGTATTTGGAGATGCCCGGGGCCATAGCTTTGGAAACCGAACGGGAAGTAGTGTCCAGTTTGGATGCTTCGGATGGATTTACTACTCAAATGAAGGTAGGTAGTCATTATATCACCGCAGACGAGCCTGTTTCATATGGAGGAAACAATTTTGGTCCCTCTCCTTACGAATTGGTTTCCGCTGGCCTATCGGCCTGTACGGCAATGACGATACAGATGTATGTCAAAAGAAAAAAATGGCCTTTAGAAAATGTGGAAGTGCATACCTCCTATCAAAAATTACATGCAGCCGATTGCACGAACTGTGATTCAAGCGAGGCAAAAATAGATACGTTTCAGAGAGAGATCAAACTAACTGGAGACCTGGATGATAAACAAATTGCACGAATAATGGAGATTGCAGACAAATGCCCGGTTCACAAAACCTTAAAAAGCGAAATAAACATCGCCACTACATTGTTGAACAAGTAAACTTCCAATATACTGTCCAAAATTGGAGGGCTTTATTAAAATATGATTAATTCATTTTAAAGAATTGTTCGACAATATTTTTTATGCTTAACTTTAGGCCTAATATTTCAAATAAAATATCATGAAAAAAATAGCTTTTGCATGCTTGGGTTTACTTTTAATTACAGGGATAAGCTGTAAGGATGCCAAAAAAGGGCAAGATGGTGGTGCCGTAGAATTGGAGGCCACCTCTTCCGAAAAATTCAGTGTTGTCAAAGATTCTACCAAAGTAAGTTTTACGGCCTATAAGACCACCGAAAAATTGCCTGTTGGTGGTAAGTTCACCAAAATTAACATTACCAATTCCAATGAGGGCAGTACCGTAATGGAAGCCCTTAATGGTACCACTTTTAGTATTCCAGTAAGCAGCTTGTTCACCAATGACGCTACCGGAACCAGAGATCCCAAGATTTTGGAATTCTTTTTCGGTGTTATGGATAATACAGAACTTATTTCAGGGGTATTTAAGGTTTCAGGTCAGGATAAATGTTCAATAGACGTTACCTTAAACGGTAAAACGGCAAATATTCCCCTAGAACATGAAATGTCTGGTGATAACAGACATTCTTTTAGCGGTGTTATGAATTTGGAAAACTGGGATGCATTAGATGCGGTGGCATCCATAAACAAAGCCTGCGAAGTCCTGCACACAGGGAAGGATGGTGTTAGCAAAACTTGGAGTGATGTCGCTGTACATGCCGATGTCCTTTTACAAAAAAAATAATTTTATAGAAATCCTTCTCTTATTAAGATAGTGACAGGAGATTGGATAGTCCCCATTGAAAATATCCTCTTTCTGAAATTTTAAACAATGGTTATAAATGGAATCCCCGTGTTTGCTTCCGTCAAATACGGGGATTTTATATTCACATAGGATTGTTTTTAACTCAAATAATCCGAATAATACCTCATATCAATGCCCATCTTGACAACAGTTAGCTTATTTCGTAATTTTAGGAATAATGAAAAAATACAGTAACATGAAAAAGATAAAATTTTTGTCCTTGGTACTTCTTTTCATTACGGCCTATGGATGTAAAGAAGTAAAAAAAGAAGCCAAGGAAGCGAAGGAAGGTGTTGAAGCAATGGCGAAGGACATAAAGGAAGAAGTTGAGGTTAAAACCCTTAAATTTTCGCTGGAACCAAAAAGTGATAGTAATGTTAAGGGAGAAATTGGTTTTACGCAAGAAGATGGAACGGTTTACATGAAAGCTACTTTGACGGGATTAACTCCTGGGGAGCATGCCATTCATATTCATGAAAAAGCAGACTGTTCTTCGGCCGATGGAAAATCTACAGGAGGACATTGGAATCCCACCTTTGCTGCCCACGGAAAATGGGGTTCGGCAGAGGGCTATCACAGGGGCGATATTGGGAATTTCACAGCAGATACCGAAGGGAAGGCAAAAGTCGAATTTTCAACTGAACAATGGTGTTTGGGGTGCGAAGACGAGACCAAAAATATTATAGGAAAAGGAGTTATAGTACACCAGGGGGTAGATGATTTTGTTACCCAACCCACCGGTGATGCTGGAGGAAGAGTAAGTTGTGCCGGGATTATTGAGTAGTTACTTTTTTGACACAAATTTATAAAGCTGCTTATTGAGCAGCTTTTTTTATCTTTAAAAAAATTCTTGAATGGAATTAGATGTAATTGTAGAACAATTTCAAAAAAAGGATGCTGCAGCTTTTCAAAAGCTGTACAATATGTATTCCGAAAATATCTGTGGTGTAATAAATACTATTGTAAAGAATACTGATGTTGCCGAAGAGATTTGTCAGGATGTATTTATGAAGGTTTGGAACAATGCCGAGAGCTATAATGCCTCCAAAGGCCGATTCTTTACATGGGTACTAAATATTGCTAGGAATGCAGCCATCGATGAAATTCGCAGTAAGTCGTACAAAAACAGTAAAAAGAACCTTTCTGCTGATTACTTCGTAGGTATTTTGGGAAGTATGGAAGATAGTGAAGGTGGCAATGAAGATATCATCGGGTTAAAGAAACTATTGCTAAATTTAAAGGAAAAGTGTGTTGAGATTATAGAGTTACTTTACTTTAAGGGCCTTACACAGAAGGAAGTATCAAAAGAATTGGATATTCCATTGGGAACGGTTAAAACTAGAAATAGAAGCTGTATTGCCCAAATAAGGACCAACATGGCATTATAATATGGATACAAAGGAATACATATCATCAGGTATATTGGAACTTTACGTTGCAGGGACTCTTTCTGAACTAGAAAATTTAGAGGTGTATCTGAATGCGGAGAAGTATCCCGAGATAAAAAAGGAAATAGAGGACATTGAAGCTTCTGTTTTGTCATTGACCAAATCCGTTTCAACGGGGACAAAAGGATTTGGGGATATTCAAAATAGAATGGCCAGGACAGGTGTAGCCATAACCGAGCCTATAAAGCGAAAAGTAAGTTGGACGGCCTATTTGGGCTGGGCGGCGTCCTTGTTGTTTTTGGCAGGCCTTATATGGCTTTATCAAAAGAACGACCAATTGAAGTTAGATCTGAAAGTGGTTACCACTGAAAATAAGGTTATGGAACAACAGATTGCCGATTCCCAAAATTCTTTGGAAAAAACGGAGGATCTATTGAAAACCATTCGAGACAAGAATATAACGGTAGTAGCCCTTGGTGGGCAGACCGCCTCCCCTACCTCCTATGCAAAAGCTTATTGGAACAAGCAGGAAAAGAAAGTATTTATAGATGCTCAAGGCTTACCCGACCCTCCAGATGGTTTTGTTTACCAAGTGTGGTCCTTGAAACTAGATCCGTTGACACCAACCAGTATGGGTCTGTTAGAGGATTTTGTTGAGGATGATAATAAGGTATTTGCCTTGGCCAACCCCAATGAGTCCGAGGCCTTTGGAATTACTTTGGAACCAGCAGGCGGTAGTGATTCCCCTAATTTGGAACAGTTATATACTTTAGGGGTGGCAACATCATAGAAGTTAAGTATTGTCTATTATAGCAATAATTTTAAAAGGTTTGTGGCGAATTGTTCCTTACAAACCTTTTTTATGTCATTAAATTGAGTTTATAAAACCGCTTTCGTAGTCCTATTTGGACACAAGAGGGGGCGTTTATTAAAGTATATTTTCTTCTTTTAATATAGCTTGGTCCTTAAAATTCTTAAAAAAGGTCTATTAGGTAACAAATGATCTAAAAATCTACTTTTTTGAATGAATTTAACAATTGTTTATTCAGAAAAGGGCCTAAACTTGACCCTTATACGTTAATCTTTAAAATTAAATCACTAGTGTCCCATTAAAATTGGGACGTTTTAAAAATTAAATAAATTTGGCCCATTAAGCCTATTTCGTTCTTTGTCATTTTGAAATTTAGTTTT